>NZ_JAINZY010000014.1:0-286250 GCF_019890715.1 Nocardia coffeae
TTTGAGCAGCCCGTCCGGCCCGGTCAGGGACAAACCCTGTTCCTTGGCCATCCGGACCAGCTCCTGAGCGGCCAACGTCTCCGCGGAAGCCTCGACCGGCTTCTTCTTCCTCGTCACCGCATCAAGTGTCGTCATGGTGGCACCTTCCCGCCGAACTTCGTTCAGCGAATCAGGCCGGAACCACCGTTAGCTACACAGTCCCGCGGGCCGCAGGAACCGGAAGTCCGGGCCGAACCCCAGTTCTTCAATCGGCGTAGTGGTGCCGAGCAGACCGAACCAGTTGGGTGGCACTGTGCTGGTGGGTAGGCCGGGATGTGGGACGTGGCGGTCGGGTGTGCATCTGTGGAGTGGGCCGTTGGCGGCGTCGAGGATGTATCGCATGTGGGGATCGACGTGGCTGACGATCAGGGTGGACATGGCGGTTCTGTCGTCTGCGGTTCGGGCGGCTTCGAAGACCGCATGCAACGCAGCGAACCGCAGGGCCACGCCGTGGTGTGCCCACCATTGACGGCACCAGGTGTATTGGCCTTCGCGGCCGTTGCCCGAGATCCGTACGGCCGTTATCGGCAGCAGCCATTGTTCGACGAACTCGCTGTAGTGCGCGAATCGTGGCTGAAGCCGGGTACCGGTCGCCGGTTTGAGCGGTGGGCCGAACCATCGCAGCGGTACCGGGTCGTACGGGAGTGACAGCAGGGCAACATGTTTCGATCGGCTGCACCTGTGGAGCGGGCCGTTGGCGGCATCAAGGATGACGCGGCAGTGCGCGTCGACGTGGGACAACAAGTAGGTGGAGACCGCGCTGCCGCTGCGGCTACGGCGGGTGGCTTCGAACGCGCTGTGTAAGTGGGCGATTCGGACCGCAACGGGGCGGTGGCGCCACCAGTGGGTGCACCAGGTCATGGTTTGTTCGCGGTTGGCCTCGGCCAGGCGCACGTTGATCAGCGGTAGCAGCCATTGTTCGGCGAAAGTGACGAAGTCGGGGTATTTGGGTGGGATGGGTGCTTGTTTGGGGTTTCCAGTGTTCGCCGCTGCTGGCGTGTTCATAGTTCGATTCCTGTGGCACCGGTGGTGTTGCTAGCGGGTTTCGTCGGGGTGGGTTGCTGATTGTTGAAGCGTTCGAGGCTGCTGTTGACGATCGGCGCGAGGTCGGGGTTGTCCCACCAGAAGCGCTTGCGGACCAGGACCGGTTCGTGGCCTGGGAGCCGAATCAGGGCGCGGTTCTTGGGCAGTGCGACGAGTTTGGCTACGTTGAGGATGGGCTCGGCTCGCCATGATGTGGTGCGTTGGATGCCGCCGGGACTGATGGAGCGGGATTGGTCGGCGACGTCGTGTTCATCGATCGAGCGGGTCCATTCTTCGAGGTAGCTGACGGTGGCTATGTTGCCGCCGTAGATTTCGATGGATTGGGCGCGCATGGTGCGCAGTCCGCTTGCGCCCCAGAGGTCTTCGCCTTGTTCGAGAACTTGCAGGATCGTCATCAGGATGACCCCGCAGCTGGCGCAATAGGTGTAGTAGCTGGGTAACTCGCCGATTCGCGCACAGTTGGCGGCCTCGTCCAGCACCGCGAGCAACGGGACCGCAAGGCGTCCACCGCGGCGGGAGCGAGCGATCGCCAGGGCTGCTTCCAGTATCTGCCCGACCAGCGCTGCGGTCAGCGCCGCGGCCGAATCGGGCCCGGTCATCGATAAGGCGTATAGAGTGTCGCTACTCATCACGAATTCCGTAGGAACGAATTCGGGGAGCTGGTGAGTCGACGTTTCGTGCGCAATCTCGGTGACGACCCCGTCCGTGCCCTCGTAGACGGTGAATCGCTTGCGCGAAGGCGGGGTCACCATCTGCGCATATCCCTCGTCGGATAACGTGTTCAAGAATCGACGTGCCATGTCGTACAGACCGTCGCGTTGTCGGCTGTAGAGCGACTGCGCGTCCAGGATTCGGCGGGCAGCCACGTCGCGGTTGTGGCCGCGCAGGATCAGGGCTGGGGTGGCGTCCTGATCGGCCGAGAGCCATTCGGCCACGTGCAGCAGGTCCCCGTCGACACAGGCGGCGGCGAACATGTGCAAGGCCAGCAATTCCTGTGCCCCGCCGTCGAAATAGGAATCGACTTTGGCGCTGGCTTTCTCGCTCGCAGATCCCGAGGCCGCGGAAACGAAGAAGGCAGCGAGTTTGCGTGCCGCAGGCAAGCTGGGTACCTGGGCCAGGAGATTCACCCAGAAGCCGCATTCGGGTTTGCCGGTGACTGCTTGCAGGTCGCAGGTCCATACTCGGCCGCGTTGCTCGCGACCGAACACGGTGTGCTGCACCAGATCCGGCTTGTTGCTGGTAGCCAAGACCGGCCCCCAAGCGGACAGGACTGCTGGAATCGCCCAGGCCATCGTTTTGCCGGTGCGCTGGCCAGCGGCGATCACCACGGCTTGCTCGGCCGGCACGAACAGATCGATGCCGCCGATCACGGTGGTGCCCAAGGGTGGTCCAGGCATCGCCCGCACCTGCGCGGGAGCATCTCTGAGTAACCGCTGGGCCGCTACGAGATTGTCTTGGCGGCGGGCCAGGGTGATCGCGCGCGGGTGCGTCATCGTGCGGGCGGCGGTATCGATGCCGGTGGGCCGGGGCCAGCGTCGGATTACCCAGGATGCGAGCACCGCGGCGGCCGCACTGAGGACAACGCTGAACAGTGTTGACTGCCAAGGCCACTGGTGCCGTCCCAGCATCACTTCGAGCAGTGCAGCCACGGGGTTGGCGACTACTGGCAGTCCCGCCCACCAACTGCCCAGGCTCAACACTGCCCAAATCAGCAGCACTACTGCGACAGCGACCAGGAACAACAGCAGCAGCCAGGTCTCCTCCCCTAGCCCGCCGGTGCTGCGGCGGCGGGTCTGCCTGCGAGCCATCACGATTGCTCCGGGTCGGCCCCGGCCCTGGTGACAGGTTCCGGCCCTGTCACCGATGCGGTCGTCGGGCTCCAGCGCACGTCCTGCCCATCGACCAGCGCCGCGTCGACGGCCTCCGCGATCCCTGTTCCGCCACTCGGGTCACTCTCTGCATCAACGATTTCCGTGGCGGTGCGGTCTGGAGCGCGCAGATCGTGCAATCGGGCAGGTGTGGCGCTCGGCGCATCGGATCGGTCGCCGCGATCGTCTCGCCCGTACATGCCGTGGGTGCCACGCAGGTAGGCGTTGGTCACGCTCTCGGGACTCGCGCCGGTGCCCAGCGCGTCGGCACGGGCCGAACGCAACGCTGCCTGCAGGCGTTCGAGGTCTTCGATTCGTTCACTGTCGGAGGCAGGGTCGCCGGTGAACCCTTCGGCGGTGTGCGTGTGCGCGGCGGCCAGGTCCTGCACTTGGCGTGTGAGAAGCTGTTGCACAGCTGTCCATCGCGCCTGGTGGGGGCCGGGATCGTGAACCGCGTCGTCGCGATGCTCGGGCGGGAGCAGCATGGCACGTTGCCCGGCTCGGGTGGCGTATTCCTCGGCGAGCAGCACGTCGTCGGTCATGGCGATCACCTGGTCGACCTCATGGACGCTGATCAGTCCTGTCGCGTCACGGGGAGCGCCGAGAGTCCGGTCTACGGCGCTGCGCCGGTCCGGTGCGGTGACATCACCGGGGGTGGGTTGGACCGTTGTGTCGGTGGTAACCGCTGATTCCAGCTGCAGTCCGGGCTGCGGACGGTGGCCATCCGGCGCCGATCCGGTGGTCATGTCGTGCCCGTGGCCGGTGATCTCCCGGGCCTGGTGCCAGTTCCGCCACAGCAGCGAGTCGGCTGCCAGCTCCCCGGTGGCACGGGCTTGCACCAACTGGCCGGCGATCACACGGGCACGGTCGGGCTGGGTGTTCCACAGCTCGGTGGTGACCAGCAGGTCCACCCACATGGTCCGCCAGTGCGAGTCGTCGTGATTGCCCCATTGGCCATCGAGCGCGTCGGCCCATTCGGTGAATTGCGCTGCCTGCTCGTTGGTTTCGCAATGAGGCGCGATTGTGCGCAGCAGGTGGTGATGAGCGAATCCGGCTCTCAGGTCGCGTTCGGTGAGGTCAGCGATGTCGCGGTAGTAGTCGGGATCGGTGATCCCCGCGCGGTGCTGCGGCCAGCTCATTGCTCGGCCTCCGGTCCCGTGGCGCTGGTGGGCTCGCCTGGCTCCGGCGGTGGCGGTTGCACGGGCCACTCGCCTGGGTCGGTTCCCGAGAGCGCGGCGTCGATGGACTCGGCAGTGCGTGGGCCGTCGTCGGTGCTCGGTGTGGGCGTAGGTTCGAGCGCGTCGAGCAGGTTTGCGGTCCACAGGGCCGTGTTGGCCTGGCGGAGTGCGCTGGGCCAGTCCGGGGCCGGGTGTAGGTTGCGGCGGGTGTTGCCGGTTGCCCAGTCGTGGTCGACGACCTCGTTGAGTAGGTCGCGGATGGTGTTTTCGGAGTGGGCGAGATCTTCGTGGAGTTCGGCGATGGTGATGTGCGCCGTGTTCAAGCGCGTCGCGAGGTCCTCGGCGCGTTCGGCAGCTTCGTAGAGTTCGCGGCTGAGTTGTTCGAGACGGCCGAGCCTCTGGTGGGCAGGTTGGATGTGCCACGGAGTGCCGGAGCTGCCAAGTTCTTCGGCCGCGGCGATGTCGGTGGCGGGGATGTGTGCGTTTTCGGCGGCGCGGCGTGCTTGGTGCACGTCGCTGGCGATGCCGTTGGGGAACATCGCCCACTGCCAGTGAGGGTCCGCGGTATCCAGGTTGTGCTCAACCGCGTCCTGCATCCACAACGCCCGCATAAAAGCCGCGTTTTGCACGCGGCGCAGCAGCTCGGCGTGCACCGCGTCGGTGTCGCGTGGACCGTATCGGGCGGCGATCGCCCCGTTCCGCAACTCGAAGGGGACATCTCGGAGCAGGGGATGCGCTGGGAGCAGCGCCTCGTTCGGGTCGGTCGCTGAGGCCTCCGGGTCGACCGGCGTGTGTGACGTGCGCTCCTGTGTGTAATCGTTTGCGCCGGTCGATGGTTCGGATTGGGGGTCGGAGATGTTGTCGGACATCTGTTCCGCCTTCGGTGCTCGAAGCGGGCCGCACCTTCGTCCGAGACGCCGGTGCGGATGTGGGATGTCCCTCGCATATGAGAAGTGGTGCGCTGGGCGCGGCGGCGTGCGTCACGCGCCGCCCGTGAGCTGAGTTATGCTGCTGTACAGCTATTTTCGATTCGCGCGAAAGTGGGAGCCCGGCTCAGGGTTCGGGCCCGGCGTCGTACTCGCGTGGGGCCGGCCCGGCATGGTCGAGGTTTGGGTCCGGATTCCAAGGCCGGGCAGCCCCGCCGGGCAGCATGGTGTCGATGGCCGAGACGATCGGGCCGCTTGTGGTGTCGGCGAATCTGGACTCAACGGCTCCGGCGCCCAGTGCGGTGATAGCGTGATCGATCAGCATTCGCGGTGGTTCCGGCAGTGCGCTGTACGTGTTCTTATGCGCTGCAGGGATATTCGAGGTCGCGGTGTCGACATAGGGTGGAACCGCGGGGTCGGCGATCGCAGTGACCTCACGTCGCCAGGTGTGTTCCAGGGCCAGGTCGTCGAGGGTGTCCACGCTCACGTGAGCCAGCGCGCGCCAGCGCTGGGTGGTCTGCGCACCCCACAGTTCTGCACTTTCTGCGGGGGTGAGGTGTGCGTGCGCGGCCAACAGCGCGATGCGGGCGTGGACCAGATTCATGGTGTGTTCGGCTGCATTATTCGCGCTGGGATCCCGTCCGAAAAGTCCACCGCCCAGCCGGATTTCACGAGCCGCAGTCAGTAATACCAGTCTCTCCAGGTGCCACCAGTCCACACTCAGCATGTCCAGCAGAAAGGCGCGATCGGTGTCCATGCCTGCGAGTTGCTCCGGGCCGCCCAAACGCTCGGGTGGCGGCGGGGGTCCTGCGGTGGCTCCGAAGCGGGCCTGGGTGATCTGCGCCCACGGTACGCCCGCTGACACGGCGACTTCTTCGGTGCGTTCACGCTGTGCGGTCAAAGCGTCCAGGTCCGCCTGCCACTGTTCACGGGCGTCGGTCTCAGTGCCGTCATAGCCGAGGTATCCAGCGTGGACGACGCGGGTGTGCTGTGCGGTCAGTTGCGCGATGCGTTGCAGGAGCGCGGCATGCCACTGCGCGCTCGGGTCTGGTTGCAGTTCGGTCATCGGCGGTCCTATCTTCTGACATTCGTTGTCGAGCACAGTGATTGGGCTCGACATTGGGGGGGTCACGGTTCCGGGTCCACTGCCGCATTGCCCCGCAGGGATCCGGGGTCAACGGGGCCGGTGTCCTCGCATTCGGGCTCGGGTTCCCATGCGCGCGTTGCCGGGTTGTCAGGCAGGGCGTCGGTGATCGCGGTGTGGATCGCCGAGGTGCCCGGCGGCTGGTGCTCGATCACGGTGTGCAGGGCGTGGTGAGCGCGGGAGACGAACACGCTCGGTGGCGGCGGGAGCTGTTCGGTTTCTGCGTGCGGGCCGCTGATGGCGATTCCGAGCATGTGGTGGCGCAGGTCGTTCAGGGAGATCTCCACCTGCTGTCCGAGCTCTGGTGAGGCGTACCGCTGCCACACTGCCTCTACGTCGGTGGGAGCGAAGCGTAGAACTTGCGCGAGATGGTGGGTCCAGTCCTTGTCGCTGACGCTCCACAGACGCGCGCGTTCGTGGCCGGTCAAGCCTGCGGATTGGGCGATGCGACCGGCCCGGATCCATATCTCGAACATGTTGCGGTCGAACCGCCTCGAGTCAACGTTCTCGCTGTCAGCGGAGTTGCCCTGTTCATCAACAGAATTGCGGATTGCGTGGTGCTGGCGGGCGGCCGCGAGTGCGGCCATGTCGATCAGGTGCCGGATGTCTGCGGCGATCTGGGTGATCGCGCCGCGCCTGCCGGAGGTCACCGGGTTGGGGAGCAGTTGATCGGCGTGCCATTGGTGGCCCTGTTCGCCGAGCCTGCGCACCCGCGCGATCCATGTATCCGGAGCGCCGGCTATCCGGGCGGCGATTTCGGCGCAGGCGCGGTGTTGGTCGATCTGGCTCTGCTGGCCGACGGTGCGGGTCATTGCCGAGTAGTCCACGTCGCTGTGGTTCAACTGGTGGGTCAGTTCTGCTCCGACTGCGGCCAGGTGTTGGATCTCGCGCAGCAGGCTCGCCTGTTCCGGCGGGACCTGTGCGGCGCGAGTCACCGACACGTCCGGCCCGGTCATCGCCGGATCCTCGCGAAGCTGCTTCGTTGGGGCGACCCTTGGGAGTTCATGGTTCGATCTCTGGTTCGGGTGCTCCTGTGGTGGGCTCGGAGGTACCAGAAGGCTCCGGGCCAGGGTTCCAACCGCGAGCAGTGTCTTCGGGCAGGACTGCGGACACGGCGTCGGCAGCACTGCCGGGAGCGGGCGGTGTTCGGATGACCGGGCGTACGTGTGCGGCAGCGCGTAAAACCCTCATGATCAGTGTCGGTGAGCTAGGCACGACTCGGTCCGATGATGTTGTAGCCGAGAGGTTTTCCAGCGTCGAGGTCACCAGTCCTGCGTCGGCCTCAATGGTGGTCTGCGCGTATTCGTCCCAGGCCCAACTCAATGCTTGGTCTCGTTCGGGTCCCAGAAATGGCGTCAGGTAGTGCAGCCGCTGTTCGAGGGTGGGGTTCCACAGCGAGTTCCACTGCGCCTGGCTGGGTGTCACCAGGTCACCGATCGCCGCGACCTGGGTTGATACCGCAGTCATGTTCCGGATGAATTGTGTGGTGCCGCTCGCGTCGACCTGATCATGACGGTCGGGGTCGGCCAATTGGTGCAGCCGGGCGGCTGCGACCGCGGCCATGTTGTGCAGTTGGCCGGCTTCGCCGATCAGCTCGGCAGTGAGGTTGAAGCGCAGGGTGTGTGCCGGGTCGGTCGGTCCGGTGTCGGGCCAGGAAAGCTCGCGGTGCCCGGCCAGCCAGGCCATCGCGATGACAGGTGGTCGCACGCCCAGTTGCCGGGCTTGTTGCTGGGCTGCAACACATTTGGTGTCGATCCGCTGCCGGTCCGCCCGCCAGCGCGCGACGGTCGCGGCGGACCACTGTTGATCGGCAAGGCTTTGGCGGATTTCGTTGCTTGCTCCGGCCAGGGCGTGTATCCGCTGCAATACTTGTGTCTGCTGGTCAGGATGCACACCTCTCACCTCCTACGTGGGTGCCTGTCGGTATGCCCTGAGCCCGGTTCTCCACTGGAGCGCCTAGCTTGTCGGCCGGTATTCCACTTCGTCCGGGGCAGACCGGCGTTGCTCGGGCACCGATCGAACGCTCGGGTTGCCAATCAGGAGAAGAATCACCGAAACCGCAGTGGCGGTTCAGTTTCCGCGGCTCAGTCGCGGCCATCATGGTTCGGTTCCGCCAACGTGTTCGGCAGTGGTGCTTGGTGGCGGCACAGCCGGGGCAGTGTCGCTCGTTGTCCAGTCGTAGGTTCCGTCTGGAGGCAACGTGACCTCGATCGCCGACTCGATCTGCGGCGGGTGCGCAGTGTTGCCTGGTGGCGTAGCCGCGTGCGCAGCCTGGGACAGCATGACGGTCCAGTGCGGTATCGGTATGGCCCCGCATCGATCTGGTGAGTCGCTCAGGGGTGATTCGTCGGATCGAGCTCCCTCGGCGATGCTGGGCTCGGCATACGCGCGCCAGCGTCGGTCCAAGACCTCGTCGTCATAGCTATATGCGGCAACGACCAGGATCGTGCGCCAATGCTGCACATCGGTCGCCCACATCCCCTCGTATTCGCCAGGGGTCAGGCCGATTTCAGCGGAGACTGTGCGGGCGTGCCGCCACAGCGCGGCCATGTTGCGTTCGAATTGTGCGCGGTCGGCGAGTTCGGAAACTTCGTCGATGCCCTTGTGCGAGTGGCGTTCTCTGCGGTCGACGTCGATAGCTGTCATATGTTGCAGGTGCCATACATCGCGGGCGACGGTGTCGATCGCGAACTCCCGTGGGTCGCGTGGCTGCCGGGTGATGCGCTGACCCCGGTGCCCGCGCCCGCGGGCTCGTTCGATTCGCGCTCGTCCGATACCTATTGCGCTGGCTTGGGTTTCGATCTCGTGCGAGGCGTCGCTCAGCACTTGTAGGTGGGTGCGCCACGAGCGCACCTGTTGGTCGCTGGTGCCGGGGTAGGGCTCAGGGCCTGTGCGCAGCACCAGGCGCCGATCTGCGGCCAGGTTCTGGATGCTCTCGAGCAGACGTTTCTGCCAGTCGGGCCGTCCCTGCGGCGGCAAAGTTTCAGGCATGGTGGGTTTCCTGTTCTGTTGGCGGCGAACGAAGTTCACGCGCCGGATTCGGGTCGGACCGGAGCAGACCGTCGAGGTGTTATGGCTCGGCCACTGGGATTGCGGCGGGTGCGGTGGGAGTGTCAGCCGTGTGCGCTGGTGTCTCCGTGTCGTGCAGATCGGTGCCGGGGCCCGTGGTCTGGTGCAGGGCCGAGTTGATCGCCGCGCCGATGGCGGCCCCCGAGCCAGTGTTCGGTTCGGCGAGGTGTTCGACCGGTTCGCGGATACTGGCCAGCGCGGTGGCCAGTTGATCGGTCATCGTGGTCAATGGCGGCAGTGCCGCATCGTCGGAATCGGTCGCGATCCCTGCCGCCCGCAGTAGCTCGACCTGGAGTCCGGCCGTCGGGGCCAGCGGGGCGGCATAGCGCCGCCATCGTCTCGCCAAGCGTTCGGGGTCCAGGGTGTGTGCTGCTTCAGCGGCGGTGTACAGCCATCGTGCGTTGTGGCCGGGCCATAGTCGGGCTCGCTCGTCGACGTCCAGGCCCACGAGTTGAGCTAGGCCGTTGATGTGTTCCCAGACCACGGCTGTGTTGTGCCGCATCTGCACCATCGTCTGGGTGGGCTCGCGCAGCGAGGCGTGGTCTCGGTAGGCGACGTGCACCGCGGTCATGTCCCGCAGGCCGCGGGCCTGTGTGGTGAGGTTCGCCATGAGCCGATCTCGGTCGACCGGTTCAGCGTTCGGCCATCGTGGCCTGTTCCATTGCTCGCCGAGTTCGCCTGCGCGGCGCGCGTATTCGATCCATCGGTCCGGGATGCCACCGGCGTGGGCCAGGCTTGCCAGGTGCTGTCCGCGCTCACCGGTGGCGTCGAATTCGCGGTACCACTGGGCTGGGGCAATGTCCGCGTGGTATTCCCCGTGTTGGCGGATGCGCGTGAGGATCTGTGTGCCGGACAGCGCTGCGGCATGGATCTGACGCAGCATCCCCTGCTGGGCGCGGGTAGGTCCCCACCGCGTCGATTCCTCTGAGAAGCCTTGGGGTGTATAGCTGCTCATGGTTCGACCCCGGTGTCCGGAGTGCTGTCCGAGAACTCCGGGAGGGGGTCCGCGGCGCTGCGAAATACCGGTGTGGCGGCAGCCAGGTTCGTCGCGTCGATCGAGGCGGCGATCTGCGCCCCGTCCGTAGCACTGAAGGTCACATGCCGCTCAGGGCAAGGTCCCTGGCCCGGGTCTGCGGTGGGGTGGTGCAGCAAATGCCCGAGGCGCGCGACCATGTCCTTCACCATCGGCGCCGGGTTCTTGGCTGTGGCCACTCCGATCCCGGCATCCTCCAGACCGGAGACCTGCAGGGCGGCTTCCCGGGTGTCGAGGCGAGCGTGTTCTCGCCACCGGCCCAGCAGCGTGTCCTGGCTCAGGCCCCGAACTGCGGTGGCCGCTGCTGTCCACTGGTCCTGTCGACCCCACAACTGCTCGGCTTCGGCGGCCGTGACGCCCAGGACGTGCGCGATCGCGGCGACCCGCCGTCCCAGGGTATTGAGGTTCCGGGCGAACAGCTGCGAAGTTCCAGCCTCGACGCGGGCGCCCCGGTGACCGTAGGCGGCCGCGACGACGGCGATGTCCTGCACGTGCCGCATATCGCTGTGCAGGTCGGCGAGCAGGCGTGCACGGTTGATGGGTTCGTGTTCGCGCCAATGGATGTCGGGCCGCCAGGCCATGCCCAGTTGCCCGCGGTGGTGGGTCTGCGCAATCCACTCCTGTGGCACTCCCCCGGCGATCGCGGCGATCCTGAGTTGCTCGCATCGGTGCACCGACCGCTCGTGGGCAATGCGGCGGGCTTCGTCGGGCCCGCTCTCACCGGGGCGCACGACAGCGCTGTTGGCCAGTTTTCCGGCCTCCATCGCCTGCGTGGTCACCGCACGCAGGACACGCTGCTGCACACGATTCGGTTCGTTCACCGCACTCGCCCCCTGCTGCAACCGAATTCGAGCCTGTCGCGCTCTTGGCTCGGCGTGGCCCCTGCGATCACGGCTCGGGTCCCGTCTCTGGTCCGGTACCAGCTGTCGGCGCCGGAACATCGAGGGGAAGCTCCCCCAGCACCGGTTCGGTGCCGGGGGGCCAGATGGCGTCGATCACCTCCCCCGGCTGTGGATCGGCCGGAGTTTCCTGGGCATTGGAATCGAGTGCCTCGTGCAGGTATTGATCGCCGACCATCGCCCTCACAAATTCGCTGGCTAAACCTGCCATCGACTCGAAAACCTCTGACGGCCAAACAGATTCATCTAGTCCGTCGTCGGCCGTGGCATCGATGATCGTCGAAGGCAAGTCCCCGGTGTCCTGCGCGAACCGCTCGTCGTAGGCCTCGACGAACAGGGAATGCTCGGCGGACAGGTCCGCTGTGCTGTGCGCACCTGCCCACGCCGCCATCGAAATCGCCGCAGAGGAGGTGTCGCGGTCGTACTCGCTCAGCGTCTCGGTGAATCCCAGCGCCCGCCTGCGACTCTCGATGAGCAGTTTCTTGTACTCCACTTCCAGGCTGTGCAGATGCCGCGCATGCGCCGCGCGAGCGTCGTATCCCCCGATCTGTCGTTCGTGGATCGCATCCTGGCGGTTGCGTTCGGCCCGGAACGACTGCACCCGAAACCCGTGCAACTGGGTGCGGCGGGTGGCTTCGGTTTGATCGTTGGTCAGCCTGCCTTGTTTGATCTGCACCTCCACGTCGTGCAACTCCGCCGCTTGCGAGGCCCGATCGCCATACCCCTGCTGCTGTAAGTCGTGGATGGTGTCTTTGCGTTGTTGCTCCAAGACTTGAACGGCTTGCCGGGTCTGATGTTCAGCGACCGATCGGGATTCAGCGCCGCGGCGTTGCAGCAGATTCATCGTCATTGCCGCGGTCTGCATGGACTGAATGAACCCGGTCCGGATCGCCTGCCCGCCTTCCTCGACGGGATCCCCACCGCTTGTCATGTCCTCACCTCCAACGCTGTGATCCGCCACGCCCCGGCAGCGCTGTCGCGCTGAGCACGGACGTAGGTGGGGAACTCGATCGCTGGGCTCGCATCGCTGGGTTGCTGAGTGACCTGCAGGACCCGAGCCGCGTTGACCGCGGTGTCCGGGGGATGATCGTCCGCGCCCACGCGCACCGTTGCCACGATCGCGATCCCGCCTTCGGCCCAGTGCTGCCACACCCTGGCGGTGATCGGGGGCAGCACTGTCGCGGCGGGTTCGGCGTGGCTCGCGAAGTTCGGGTCCATCAACGCCTCGGCCTGCCGGAACGCCGCCCGCTCATCGCCCTGTTCGGCAGGGCGATAGCTGAATACGGTCCGCAGGCCCGCAATCATCACCGCTTCGGCCGAGCAGGCATCGACCCGATCGAACGGTGCGGCGAATCCGGCCGCACACCGTCCACCCGTTTCCGGAGTCGCGTCCTGGGGCTGACCACACGCCGTCACGGGCGCCCCCAGCAGGCACGCCACCATCAGTCCCCGCCGCCAGTGCGGGGTCATCGCGTCTGTCCCGGGTATTCGATCAGGGTGGTGAGATCACTATTGCGCCAATGGGTTTGGCCGTCGGAGTGGCAGTAGCCGAGCGCGGGATTGTTCACGGCGTTCACGCCCACGTCCACGGTCAGCCCGCTGCCGATCGCGGCCCAGTCGAGGATCGGTGCGGTCACGGTGGCCGACCGGGCCAGGATCAATCGCACGGTCGCTGCCGTAACGCAGGATCGTTCACGGGCGCACCCGGCCAGCCATAGCGCCTGCCACGCGGTCAATTCCATGGCAATGGCCTCGGAGTCGATAACCAGGTGTGGGTGGAACGGCCCGTACCAGACCGGCACCCCGCCGACCCCGCACAGCGAAAACCGGCTGATGGTCGCCGCTGCCCACACCAACAGTCGCGGGCCCCGCGCCGCCGCAGCGGCTGCATACGCCCGCTCCCCCCAGAGACGATCGCTCTCAGGCGTTGACTCACCCGGTGATGTTGGTGCCGCAGAGGGCATATCGCTCCGGTCGGATTGGGGTACCTGCCCGGGATCGACGGCATTCGCCCTTGTCGCACAATGTTCTGCACGCACACTTCGTGCAGCCGATTGCAGTGCGAGTACCGGCACTGGTTCGAGGCCGGAGGCAACCCTGCGCACAGGAGGCCATCCAGCGTGCCAGGGGAAATAATGTCGTGGATAGTGTTGTCTCACAGTTGTTTTCCTTCTTGCTGGCTGGGCTCGATGGGCGGTGCCGGTGTTGAGCTGTAGCGGCGCACGTCCAGGCGGTCTGTACCGGCCACCGCCGCCAAGGAGGCGACCCGAACGTTCTTTCCCGTGGTCGGGGCATGCAGGACCAAGTCGTGGCCATCGGCGTCGCGGCCCAGATAGATCGCCACGTGATGCGAATCGCGCTCGCCGACGCTGGTGAAAAAGATCAAGTCGCCGGGCTGGCGCTGGCTGAACGGCACCGCCCGCCCTTGCGGGGCGTCCTGTTGGGATTGCGTGTAGTGCGGCAACCGGATTCGGCCACCCGAGGCTTGGAAAACCGCGTAGAGCGTCAGGCCCGAACAGTCGAAACCACCGCCGCTCGGGCCCGGGCCCGAAGTGTCCCCACCACCCCACACGTACGGAGTGCCGATCCACCGCTGGGCAGCCGCGATCGTCGCGGCCCCGAACGTGCCACCGTTCCCGCTCACCGGAGCACCCGATCCATCGCTCCCGCACCCGGTCAACAGTTGGCCAGGCGCGCTGGTCATCGTGGCCACGTTGATGTCCGCGAATTGCGCGTACAACCGGCGTGCCAGATCCAGTTGTCCGGAATAGACATCCGGGGCTGACCGCTCGACCGCCTGCGCCAAACCCGCCGAGGACTGCCGGTTGCGGTCGGCGACCTTGTCGGCCTGCTGATAGAACCACTTGATCTGATAAAGCGGGTTCATCAGTGACGCCATCCCCGCCCCACCCCAAACACTCGCGCGCATCTGGTGCGGACCGACCGAATCGTGGTCGTACCCGAGCCCGTCGTTCGCGTAGCCCAACGATGCGGGAACCGCCGGGTTGGCCAGATTTCTGAGCGTGCTCTCCGTGGCCTGCGCAGCAAGTTCGGCGATGATCACCCACGAGGGCTCCCCGTGCTGTTTCCCCACCGCGACTCCGTCGCGCGCGAGCCGCAGCTGAGACTCGCTCAGCCCCGCCACCGACGCCGCGACCGGTCCCTCCGCTCCATTGTCCTGCGGTGCGCCAGCACACGACTGACCTTGATCCGCACTGATCACCGCCACGCACAGCAGCAGCAGAACCGTGCTGAAAACGGTCAGCGCAGCAATGACTCTCGTTCCGGCCACTACTCACCTGCCGGTCCCCCTGCCGCCACTCGCACTCCACACTGGCTCAGACGGCCTCGTGTACGTGGGCACCGAGACAGGGATTGCAGCGGCTGGTCCGTCAGCCGCTGAACGGCGTACCTCAACGAATTTCTGTGCGAAAACCTTTGGCGCACTGAAAATTTCCCGAATGTCCTTGGGGATCTGACCGCTTGGCGTGTCCGTAGCGTCGGCTGCCGCGCTGTCGTCATAGGTCATGTCCGGCTCCTGCGCCTGGTTCGGGCGGTCGAATTGCCGGTGCGGGTTCCCAGACCGTCACTGGTGCCTCCCGGGTGCCCTCGGCGGCTGCAGAGAGGTTCGAATCGTGCTGTTGCCCAGCTAGTTCGGTGATCGCACGGGTCGCGCACCCAATGAGAGCCTGCGGGATAGGAGGTGCTGCGCCGCGCTCCGCGACCACCGTCGGGTCAAGGTTGGCGAATTCGCGGCTGCGGGCTGCGGCATGTTCGATGCCGGCCCAGGCGTAGGCGCGCCACCGTTCCTGTAGATCAGAATCCAGGTAACCGCGTACGGTCACCGCCGCCAGCCTCAGCCAGCCCGCCTCGTCGCGACCCCACAGCTCGGTGCGCTCCTCATCCCGCACACCGATGGCTCCGGCGGTGTCATTCACCCGGTTCCAGAGCGCGTGCATGTTCCGGTCGAACTGCCGTGCGTCGCTCTCGGTTGAATCTAGTTCGCGCAGAAGGTGATCAGCGCTGAGGACCGCCATGTGTTCGAGCCGCCAGATATCGTTGGCGATCCGTTCCACGAGATATTTCCGAGCAAGGTCCTCGCCAGGAGCATTCGTGGCAGATGAACTCGCGTCGCGTTCCCACCCGACGCCGTGTGCCCCCGCTTCCGATGCTCGATAGATGACGTCGGTCGGGACCCCGACGCCCAGAGCCTGTTCCACAAGGTCCTCGCGTTCGACCTCGAGCGTCCGCAGTTGCGCACGCCAGATCAGCACGGGGACGTCCCCCTGGCCGTCATCGAGCTCGTAGCGGGGATACGCCTGATCGAGAACGCGCACGTGCGCCGCGGAAATATCGTGAATACGCTCCAGTAAGCGCACTTTCCAGCTAGGAAGGGAACTGCTGAGCGCATTGGAATCCGGAGGCTGTTCAGCCATGATGGATGCCCTTTCACAGATATGAGCGATGGGAAATTCAGAGGTCGATCACCCTGAGAAGTCGAAATTTGGCAATATCGAGTCCGCCCACTCATTCCGGCAGAACGTGGGTGATCGATAATTCGATTGTCATGTAGCAGTTTTCGGTTCACCCGGTGGGTGATAGACGTTTACCTCGGGTCGTATGGTGGCCGATCTACCAAGAGACGCAGGGTCATTCGCGCGCTAGCGGCCACTTCCGTGGCGGTGGGTCGTTCCCTGTCTGGGCGGTTTCACCGGCTCGATGCCCACGGACAGAGCTAAAGCGCTTCCGACATGGCGTGGGACAAACGGTGTTCGAATAGATTGCGAGGTAGGTCAATTCAATCATTGGAACTTCCAGGGCGGCTCGATAGGTCAGGTTCGGTCAGATGGTCGAAGCGGCGATTGGTGTTGTGGATGTCCGCTGCGCGTTCGGCAGGGGTGAAGCTCATGCGAAAGGGGATGCCGGGTTCGGCCGCTTCTCCGGTCTTCAGTAGGAAACAGCCTGTGCCGGGCGGGGTTTCGCGTACCGAGCGCTGATCGTCCGTGTGATCATCAGTGGGTGGACGTGGGGCGGCCCAGGAGGTAACAAGCAGTTTTTCGGTCTCGGTGATCGATACCGCCGAGCGGAGCCGGTCGATCTCCTCGGGCCCCACTGGTCCGATTACTTTTGCGCGGGACCGTTCGAACAGCCCTAGCGCTTTGGCTTGCGCGGCGCGGGAGTCGAACCCGGACAAGTCCTTGAGAGTGTGGCTGCACATGATCAGCCCAGTCCCCAGCGGCCGATGCAACCGGGAGAGGCTGTCGATTCGGTCGACCATGAATTCACCCGCGCCCAATACCCGCCAGATCTCGTCCATCACGACATGGAATGTGCGTGGCGGCGCGAGCCCGGTGTCGGACAGGGCGTGGGCGGCGGCTACGGAGCCGAATCCCTCGTGCCAGCACACCATCAGCACTGCGGCCAGGAGCTTGCTGTCGCCTTCGGGGACTTTAGACACGTCCAGGCACACCGCGGGAGCGCTCAGGTCGAGGGTGGTTCCGGTGTGGCGGTCGAAGATTTCTCCCCAAGGCCCTTCCACCAAGGCCCGTAGAGATCGGCGCAGCATTTTGGTGCTGTCCCTGTAGGAGTGGTCGTCGTCTTCTTCTGCCGCGTGCCGCAGCCGATCGGTTCCGGTGGAGATCACCGCGAGCAGGTCCGACAGCAGTGGCGGGCACTGAGGCGTGAATCCTGCTGTAGGACTGTAAAGTTCACGCAGCCCGGCCACGAGCAATGTTTCTTCGTAGTCCGCGACCCGCGCGCCGCGAACCAGCTCGATCAGCCCCGAGACGATATTCACCTGGCTGGCTTCGATCCGTGCGGCAACCTGGCGACGCTGGTCGGGATCGGTGAGCTGCTCCACGATCGCGCCCAGCGCGCCGACTGCGAGAGGGTTGATGCCGTGCCCGTAACCCAGGTCGATGACCTGTCCGCCGAGGTGTTGCACCAGCTCTCGATAGTCGGGTTTGGTGTCGCCCATGCACAGGGTCACCGACCCGGACGCCACCGCGCCGGTCACCAGTCGCCGGATCAGGGAGGACTTCCCGAATCCGTTGAGTGCCAACACGAACAGGCTCGGCGCGGTGATGTAGCCGCGCACGAACCAGGTCATCGGGTCGAAGTGCACCGGCGCGCCGGTGACGTAGTGGGTGCCGACCGGCACCCCAGCGGTGGGGGCGGTTGCGCCGACCGTCCACGGCCATAGTCCGGCGACTTCCACTGTGGTGGCGCGCCATTCGGGTGTTGCTGGAACCACGCGGGCGCAGCCGCCGCCGACTCCGGTGTAGCCGCGGTCGGTCAGTCGGGCGAGTGATCGCACGAATCCGTCGTGGCTGGAGTCCTGGGCGCGGCGCATGGCGGTGGCGCGTCGGTGATCGTCGCTGGAGAGCAGCAGTCGTGCTCGCGCGCCGCGTAGTCCACCCCGCGCGACGCGTTGTTCGGTCAGCGCGCGGGCATCGTCAGTCAGGATCCGGATCCCTTCGAGACGAATGAATTTCGTGACTTTGGTTTTCTGTGGCCGGGTGTCGTTGGTGGTCATGCGGTCACCCGCTTGGAGACGGAGGTGTGTTCGGGCAGGATGAGCCCGATGCCCAGGGAGCCTGCGAAGCTCGCAGCCTGAGCGGCGTAGCAGCGTCGGATGCCCAGCCGTGAGGAGGCAGCCATATCCTTGACTGCTGCTTCGATGCCGGGCAGGTCCGCATCCAGTGGGGCGGTCGCGGTGATCAGGGCGCCGAAGCGGGCCAGTCCCGCGCCGCGGACCTGTTCCATACGGGTCGCGCGGGTGTTGTCCACGCGGATCGAGGCTGCGGCCGAGGCGATCCCGCGTTCGGTTTGCTCGGCAGCCAGCGCGTCGCGGTAGTCGCTGTCGACCAGATCGCTGGCCTCGGCGGCCGAGTGCAGCCGGTACACGATCGCGATGCGTTTGCGCGGCACGTCCGCGCGTGGGAGCAGCAACTCCTCGAGCCCGGTCTCGTAGACCGCGCCGCGTGGGGCGAGGTCCATTTCCCAGGTGATCGAGCGGGCCCCGTCGTGGAGGTAGTGGTCCCATCGGTCTTCGTGGGCAAGCGGGCCTGCGGTGTCCCACGATTGGGTCGTGGTGATCTCCCGTCCCGCAGTTTCCACATCGCGTTGCGAGGCCAGGTCGTAGCGGCTGCGGACCAGCCCGATCACTTCCCACGCTTCGAGCGGAGTGGCCGGCAGCCCGGCGCGCGCAAGTTGCGAAAGCACGCCTTGCAGTCGTCGCCCGATCTCGCGGGCCTGCTCGGCCGGATCGCGACGGCTGCGTCCCTGCCCGAACGCGGTGTAGGTGATCGCGATTCGTGCTTCCACGCGCACACCGACCCCGCCGATGTCCGCGGCGGCCTGATGCATCACCGTCCGCGCCCATTCGGGGGATTCGGCGCGGACCAGCCGCGCGACTTCACGCTGTTGTCTGAGGTGGGTTTCCACGACGGTTTCCAGTACGGAGGTCACCGCGACGACTTCGCCGCCGCGCGACTGGTTCGCCAGAAAGTCCCCGTATCCGGCGACCCAGGAATCGATCTGAGATTGGTCGACGAGTTCTTTGCCCCGCGGCAGTATCCGTAGGATGACCGTGTAGTGGTCGGTACGGCGCACGTGGACCAGGGCGAACCGTTTTCCGCCCGCTGTTTCATATTCGATCAGCCGTGAATTGGCCAGTAAGCCAGGCAGTTTCGCTATCCCGGGGATCGCGGAAAATCGGCCCGCTCGGTACAGGTCCTCCCCACGTGCCCGAGCCAGAGCGAACTGGGCCCGCAGTACCGCGATCTCCCATCCGCTGCGGCCGCCGATCGTGATGGCCAACGGCATGAAAACTACAGCAGCGCAACCGATCACCACTGCGGTCGCCCGGAGGGACCGGGTGATCAGGAATGTGAGCATGACGATCACGATCAGAGCGAGCCCGACCATCGACACGCCCCATGTCAAGCCGAAGAACCCGGCCGAGCGAGGGCGTTCCCACCGCCCGTACGTCCGCGTGGTCATCGCCGCACCTCCATCGGGCCCGGAGCGTCTGGGTCCATCCCGGCCTCCCCGGTATCACGTGTCTGGGATTGCGCTGCCGCACTGAATTGCTGCGCGCCGTGTCCAACTGCCTGTGCACCGGCCATTACCGGTCCTGCCGCGCCTGCACCAGCCGCCCCGCCCTCGTGTCCCACAGTCCGGGCTCCGTCTGCACCTGCCGAACTCGGTGCACCCGAACTGCGGCCCGCTGCGCTGGCGCCACCACCGTCACCGGTGCCTGCAGTGTCGTTTCCTCCTGACATCCGACGTCCTCCACCGGAGTTGCCGCCGTCCGGCGAAGGGGAGCTGGGCGGTGGTGAGGCTCCGCCGCCACCGCCGATGCCGTCGTTCTCACCGATGTTGCGGGCCTGCGCCCCACCGTCCCCTCCTCCGGCTCGGCCCATTGCCAGCCCGAGCGCGCCACCGGCGAGTGTCGCTGCGGCCCCGCTGCCTCCGCCGAGGGATGCCACAGCCGGAGCGATCAGCCGCATCAGTGCCGGCAGCACCAGCGCGACTGTCAGCAGCAGGATCAAGGCCAGCAGGAGCATCTGTGGATCCCGCTGCTGCGGCCCGGCTGCCGCGCCGCCTGTACTGAACGCAATCGCGTAACACAACGCGCCCACCGGTTTCCACAACAGAAACGCCAGCGACCAGCCCAGCATCCGCTTGTACGCTTGGCCTCCCGGCCCGGTCCCGGCCGCGGCGGCGGCGATCGGCAACGCCGCCACCACGACGATCAGGAACGCTTGCCGGACCACGAGCATGACCAGCTGCACGAGCATGCTGATGAGCCCGAGCAGGCCAACGACCAACAGCACACCGGTCCCCAAACCCAGGTTTCCCGCCCCCTTGGTCAGCATCTCGGCGAACTGGTTCGCGTCCCCGCGGCTGGCGTCGAAGATCACCCAGCTGGAGAAGGCGTCACCTGCCCGCGTGCCGATCGTGACGACCGAGGCGAAGGTCATGGACGCGAAGACCGCACGAGCGAAGACCAGGAAGCTTTCCTGCGCTTCCCCAGCGAGACCACCGCGTTTGGCCAGGGCCAGGCGCGCCGCGGCGAACATGATCCCCGCAGTCAGTAGCACCACCTGCAACTGCCCGGTGTAGCTCTGAATCGCTGTCAGGACCGGACCGGGTTCACCACTGGCCGAAGCCAGTTCGGGCGAAGGCAAGTTGGTCCACCAGGACAGATCCCATCGCAACACCGAACCCAGTCCATCGATCAGGCTCTGGACGAACTTGTCGAATTCCGACCCGATGGCATCCCCCGCAGCATTCAAACCGAGTTGACCTCCCGCACAAACCGTGTTGTACGGCGGCGGTAGCAAGCAACTGGTGTCCGGTGCGGGATTCTGGTTGTGCCACAGGCCCGGTCGAGCCGCCGCCATCAGAGCAGCAGGGATATCGAGGGTCATGAGATGCCCTTCCATTGCCCGAAATCGGTGATGGTTGCCACGGGCAGTGCCGGTTGCCAGAGGGTGTCGATGTCGGCGGGGACCTGTACACGCCAATCGTTGTCGTGCCAGGTCATCGACCAAGAGCTGGAGACCCATCCATCGCGTGCAGCCACCGCGATCTGCACGACCGCGAACTCGGGTCGGTAGCTGTTCAGGATCCGGATCCCATCGGGGACGATCAGATACTGAGCTGCGTCGGGAGTCTGGGCGCGGTTGCGGGCGAACCGATCGATCAGGGCTTGCCCGCCGCCGAGGTAACGTTCGCGAATCACGTTCTGCCAGATGCCTTCTGGTGCGGCCACGGCGCGGGCGATCGCGTCGCAAGCAGCCAACCCCGCACCTTGTGGGGTGTGGGCGAATCCGGATGCGACGCCATCGCGGATTCGTTCGGGTCCGTCGCTGCGCGAGACCGGCAGCGCCGCCCCGCGCCAGCCGCGCTGCCATTCCAGTCCCGCGGGCGGCGCGCTCAGATATCCCGGACTGCGGGGATCGGGACGGGCTGCGGGGTTCTGGGGCAATGCCTGACCGGTGTCGCTGCCGGTGAG
Organism: Nocardia coffeae; assembly: GCF_019890715.1. Lineage (NCBI taxonomy): Bacteria > Bacillati > Actinomycetota > Actinomycetes > Mycobacteriales > Nocardiaceae > Nocardia > Nocardia coffeae. The sequence continues at coordinate 21,225 of NZ_JAINZY010000014.1, forward strand.
CTCCAGGAGATTTCCGTTGAGGTCGACACCCGGGACCTCGGCCGTATTGCCGGGCCGCGATGCCGGGGTGGTCTCGGTTCCCTCCGAGGTGGCGGGAGCGGTCGAGGAGTGCTCGTGATGACTCACCGCGAGCGCGATCGATGCCAGGAGCACCAGCACGATGGCGGCAATTGCGATGATCGGGTGGCGTTGAATACTCATAGCCAGGCTCCTCACGGCAGAGCTAACGCGATCATGTCGGCCGGGGGTGCGGGCACCGCGATCACCGTCGGGGCCGACGGCGTGGCTGGTAGCAGGAGTTTCCAATCGCCGTTCTGCCACATGACGATCGCGGTGTTACAGGTCAAAGACGCATCGGGTTCGCGGGTGTAGATCGCGATCGTGGCGCGCTCGGGTGTGTAGGTGCGCACGCAGTAGCCGGCAAGTTCGGGTGCGATGGCCGCCGGGCCGGTGATCGAGATCTGGGCACGGGCCAGGGCCCACGCGTCGCGGCCCGGTCCTGGGGCGAGCATGTGCTGCCCTACCGCCGCGAACTGGTCGTCGGTGGCCACCGACATACGCACGGTCGCGTGAATCGCCGCGAGCGCGGCCCCGACCGCGGAGTGGTCGAACCCGGTGGCGAGCGTGCCATCGTCACTGCGCGGCCCCTGGTCGGCGACGGGCAGGGTGATCCCTTGAAAGACAGTCGATCCCAGATGCGAAGGCCCCGCCTGTGGGTCGACCTGAGTGGTGGTGATGTGTGGAGGCTGCTGAGGCTGTGTGGGACCAGTGCATCCAGTGATCGCGGTCAGTCCCAACAGGGGGATCAATAGTGCCACCGCGTGCTGGGTGTGTGTTCGTTCAGGTGCGGACATGGTTTGTCTCCCTGAGGTTTTCACGATTCGGGTAACAGGTATTGGGCGAGTGCCGCGGCGCCGCCGAGCAGGGCGGCGGCGAGCATCGCCCCGCTCAGCCCTTCGATTGCTTCGTGTCGGTACCAGCGGATCGCGAGCTGGCTGCCCACCCAGATCGCTCGGGCGGTACACAGCGTCAGCACGGACCAGTCCAGCCAATCCAGGAGCGTGAGGAGCTCCTGCATCACTGCGGGAGGCAATGGTTTGGAGTTCACGGCTGATCCCATTCGGCCTCACGCGCACTGGGCGCACAGCCCGGGGCCCGTTGGTGAGCCCGATAGGCCACCTCCAGGGCCGCCAACACAGTCGCGGCAGCACGGTCCGGGTGGCTGTAGGCCGGGTCGTGCCCTACACCGGTGAGGACTTCGTAGTCGGCCCAGATCTTCTCGGCCAACTGCGCAGAGTGCGCGGGCGGCACGAGACGGTCGCGGTCACCGGCGAGGACCCACGACGGCACACTCCGCAGCTGCCCGGCACCTCGATCGGACAGGCTGCTCCCGCAGTATCCGGCCAGAATGGCGCGGACTACTTCGCGGTCTGTAACCGGTGTGCCCGGTGGCCGGTTCTCGAGCGCCCTGGTCGAATCGTCGACGTTGTGGGGTATCGCTCGCGGGTCGAGGGTTTCGGGGATTTCGGCGCTGCCGTTGAAGTACACCAGCGCCGACAATGCCGCAGCCCGGTGCGGGTGTTGTTCGGCCCAGGTGTGGATCAGCACCGATGCGATCGAGTGGGTGACCAGCACAACCGAGCCCGAGGCGTGGGTGAGCACAGTGTCCACGTCTTGCACCAGCTGATCTCGATTGATCGCGTTCGAGGCGATCTCGGTCCAACTCGGTGTGCGCTGGTCGTATATGATCTGCCCGATACCGCCGTCCAGGCGCTGATGCAGACGGGTCGCCAACGGTGTCCAGTAACTTCCCGTGGCGAGCGGGCCGTGCACGTACACGACCGTCGCCGGCGCTGCGGGCGCACCCAAATATCTTGCGCGCAAGAAGGTTCCGTCGGTGGCGGTGATGGTCAGTTCGCGATCCAGGTGCATGAGAATGCCTTCCACAGGTGGAGCACATGAGGCTGCTCGTCCGAACCGCCCCGCGATCAGTGGTCGGAATGGCGACGAAACATGTTGAGGTGGTTGAGAATTCGGCCCGTTACGAGGGTTTCGCGGTGACGATCTCGTTCATGATGGTTCCAGCGGTCGTGGCAACGATTCCCCCGACCAGAGCACCCAGAATGATCTTGGGTGACTCGACGGCGCCGCCGTGCCAGCGTTCCCACCCGAATTTGCCGCCCGCGTAGATCAGTGCGGCGACTCCTGCCAAGGTGGTCAGCCAGGCCAGCCAGTTGACGATCTTCTCCAGCCCGGCCGATCCGGGCGGAGCTGTGGGACTGACGGGAATAATGATCAGGGGCATCAGGGTGTCGTGGATCGCGGAGATCATCGGTTCCTCCCGGTGGTCGGGGTGGTGACTCGGCTCGCGGCGATGCGGGCCGTGATCGCGGCTCCGGCGCGATGCACGTCGGGCGGGACCGCGGCGGTCAGATGTGCACGCCGCGGTGGAGGTGGATCGGCGGGGGTGTATCTCGCCAAATCGGTCAGTTCGCGCACGATCAGTTCCTCGTGCCAGGCGATCGAGAAGACGGCGTCCTCGTCGAGAAGTTCTGTGACAGTCCGGCGGAAACGGCGCACGGGCGCGGGGACGCGGCCGGGACGCGCAGCGACCAGAACCAGCGCAACGATGGTCACCCCGTCAGGGGTGAGGCTCGCGTGCCATTCGCGCAGCCGGTCCGCGGCCGCCGTCAGTCCGGGGATGCAGTCGCGGGCCGCAAGAACGACCAGTTGAGTGCTGCGTGGGGATCCTGGCCAGGCCAGGCCGGTGTCCGCAGCATGGGCCCACCAGCGCGCCAATGTGGAGGCGCCCGCTCCCCCGTGTGCTCCCAAGACCGCCAGCAGTGGCGGGTGCGGACCGGTGATCGGCAACGGTGTGTCGCGGACCGGGGCCAACCGGTCCTGGGCGGGTGCCTCGATGGTCGCCGGGTCCAGGCGGTCGTGGGGCGGCTCGCCGGTGGGGTCGATAGCTCTCAGCACGTGCATCGCTACTGCTTCGCCTGGATGTTGGTGATTACCAAGCCGGTAGCGGTAGCACGGGTGTTGACCAGTTGGAAGTAGTCCACCCGAGTGCGGTCCGGGTGCAACTCCACCAGATGTACCGCCGCAGTATTCGCGGCAACTGGAGTGATCGCGACACAGTGGCTGGTGCCCGACGGTATCGAGGCGATGCCCGCCGCGAGGCTCTGCAGCGCGATTCCGCTGTTGGGAGCCATCGTTCGCATTGCCGCATCAGCCGACCGCAAGTGGTAATAGTCGCTTTCGAACGTGGCGATCAGCCCGGCGATCGTGGTCGTGGAGCCGGCTTGGTCGGTCACTGTCCGTCCCGACAGTCCCGTGCACGCCGCCGGGACTGTTGCGGCAGTAGTCGCTGGAGTAGGGGCGACCGTGACGGGACGGGCGTCGTTGTGCGTGGCGGATAGTGCGTCCACGACCACACCGGTCAGCGTCATGATCGCCGCGCCGACGGCAATCCCGACAAGAACCGGACGTGAAAATCGCCGCCGGGATGGAGGTTTCGCCGGTGGGGTCGCCGCCGCGACAGGCTCATCGAGCCAGTCCCATCCGTGGTCGATGTCGACATTGGTGTCCGCAGAAACGTTGGCGCGCAAGGGAACTACCTCTGGAGTAGTGATCCAGCCCCAGCCGAGGTCGGCGTCGGTAGCCGGCGTGGTTGTCGTGCATGCCACGTGGCTCACCTCCTTTGTCGGGAATGGGATGGTTGATTGGGCCCTTCGGGGAGGGACGGTCGGCGAGGGACGACCGTGTTCCTTCGGACGCTGGCAAGGAAGTCCCTCCGCCGAAGGGGTCGTGGGCTCGTCACCACCGGTGACGTGCTGTCTGGATGCGGGACCAGCACGTGCGAGGTCGGCTCGCCGCTGGCTCGTGGCGTCGTCGCGGTCGTGGTCGGCTCTGTGGAGGCAGAGCTGCTCGGTTCGGGCGGGGCCGTAGCCGATGGTGTTGCGGGGCTGGTCGTTGCGGCCAGGTCGTGGGCGACGACGGCGAGCCAGTGTGCGACTGCGTCGAATGCCGGGGTGCCCTGGGGTGTGGCGGGTGCGGTGCGGTAGGACTCGCCGTGGCTGCTGGTGTCGCTGTACTGGGCTTGGGTCGCCGCGTTGTACAGGTCGGTGTTGTCGGTGAGTGTCGAGGTGATCGCGGTGAAGGCTTGATCGAGCCAGCCCAGCGCTGTTTGTGGAGGCACCAGCTCTGCGGCCGCTCCGGCTAGTTTGACGCCCAGATCCGCCAGCGCGGCACCAGGATTGGTCATTCCGACGGTCGCCAGCTCCGCGATCGTCGCCGGTGTCAGCACACGTTGGGCGATCGACACGACGGCATTGAGTCCGATGGTGCCGATCTTGAACAACGTCGCCAAGGCTTGGTCCGGTCCAGGCATCGGGGTACTGGGGTCCGAGGCTTCAGCCAGGCGCTGCCCGAGGGGCTTCGTCGGCCGATACGACAGCTGATCCAGACTGTTGCCCTGGATGTCCTGGGTAATCACGCTGGTGGCGGTCTTCCACACGGTGCCCGCGAGTGCTTGGGCCACCGTCGAGATCGCACTGATGGGGTCGTGGAGGTTCGATTGGGCGGTGATGTTCGCGATCGTGCGCGCTATCGGTGAGCCTGCCTGGGTGTCGCATCCCAGGTCCCCTGGCGTGCACAGGTCGACCACGCGGCCGGTCAGTGCACCGTATGGTGTTACGCCGCTGTCTGATTGGCTCACCCCTCCGCCGGTGGTGCGGGATCCGTTCAGGGTGATCGTCGCGATGTCGGGCTCGGATACGCCGGGCACGGAGTCCGGTCGGGTCTGCGCTGGCCGCCCTGGGAATGTCGGTGATCCGTTGGGACGTTGGGGGTTTCCGAACAGTGCGACTGCTGCGACTGCCTCGGCGGGGATCGGGCCTGTGCGGGCCCCGACCTGTCGGGCGAACTCGGCCACCGACGCAGCGCCCTGTTCATCGCCCACCGCGGCGATCCGGGTGTGGGCGCAATGTCCCAGCAGCTCGTGGGCCGCGGACCCGAGTTTCTCAGCCGCGGTGTTCACTGCCTGGTCGTAAGGTTGGGCGGCCCCATCGCCGGTGCGACCGTAGGGCAGGTAGGCGTGCTGGATGTCTTGTCCCGCTGTTGCTTCCAGCGTGCTGAAGAGTGCACCGAGCGCGCCGGTATCGGTCGTGGAGGAGGTGTCGCCAGCGTTCTCGTACGGTCCCTGCACAGCCAGCACGTACAGTGCCGGGCAGCTCGCACCCACCGGTGCAGGGTCCGGATCGGCATGCGCTATTCCAGCCCCGGTCGCGAGCAAGCATACGAGCATCGCCGCACTCATGCGGATCGTGCCGCGTTGCGACCGCCGCTGCGCGGCCCTCGTGACTGCGTCTGGTGTGATGATGCTGGGCAGCATGGCTTTTCACCTCCTCAGCGAATGGGACTTGCTGTCTTCGGCCAGTTGCTCGCTTGGGCCGCGTGAACCGATTTCACGGGCCGGGCGCGCACTCGGATCACCTGGTCAGGGCTCGGGGCTCGTGGCGTGGCCCAGGTCATCGGTGAGCAGGCTCAGCGCCTGGGCCACACCGTCTGTGGCCGCACTGAGGTGGTCCGTGTCGTAGGCATGCCAACTGGCCGCAGCCCCTGCGGTTCGGTAGTGCGTGTACAGAGCGTGTGCGTGCTGAACGGGTACGAGGGCGTCGTGTGTGCCGTGGTAGAGGTGCACGGGGATCTGCGGGATGATCAGGCCGGTCTTCTCGCGCGCCAGCACGTACCGCCACATCGGGTCGGCCCACGGGTCATCGCGTTCGCACCAGTGTCCGAGCGGTTGACCGAACTGCTCGAGCAGCACCTCCAGCGGCAGTTTCGCGGCCAGAACAGCGATCTGGCGGCCTTCGTCGCTCAGTACATGTAGCAGCGGAAGGTGCCGGTGGGCGGTGGACAGTCCGATCAGTCCGGCCAAATTCAGTGCGGCCCAGCGAGAATCGGCTAGCTGCGCAGCCAGCTCGCCCGGGTCGGCTACCACCGCGCCTGCCGACACTCCGCGCAGCGGCACCTCGGGTGCGTACGTCGAGTGCAGTTCCGCCGCCGTCACTGCCGTGCGCCCTCCGTCGGCGTAGCCCCAGACCACCGTGTGCGCGGGGTCGGCATCGATCTCGGTCAGGCGTGCAGTTGCGCGCGCGATGTCCAGGACCGTGTGCGCGGCCGCGCGGGCGGCCAGGAATGTGTGCGGGCCGGTCCCGGCTCCTAGGCCTTCACCGTCGGGGACCGCGACGATGAATCCATGCTCCAGCGCCGCGTCGATGCGATCGGCCTCGGTTTCGCGGCCTTCGGCCAGCAGTTCCGAGGGGGCTGGGCCGCCCAACCCGTGGAATGCCGGGCAATACACCAGCACCGCATCGACACCCGGTGCATCGGCGCGCGGGGTGAGCACCATGCCTGAGACCGCAATCAACTCGCCGTAGGAGTCGGTGGAGGCGTACACGATTTGCCAGCCCTGCGCAGCTTGGGTCAGGCCCGGCAAGGGAACCTTGCGGGTGTGTAGCAGGTCGCCAGGCCGATAGCGGTGTTCGATGACGATGTCGGGGTAATGGTTCTCGAACTCGGGCGTCGGGTTGGTCATGGGTGACTTCCTGCAATGTCGTGGGCTGCGGCGGTGAGCCAAGCGATGCCCGAGGCGAGTTCTCCGGTTGCGGCGTAGCCGGTGTGGGCGGCGACGGTGCCTGCGAAATGCGCCCACACCGCCGGGTTGCTCATGTCCGCGTCGTCGGCGGCCAGTCCTCCGATCGCGCCGGCAAGTTGCCCGGCCAGGGCGGGGAGCACCCCGATCGGGTCGGCACTCACGGCGGCGTTGATCTGGGCCAAATGGCCGCTGGCGGAGTCGGTCTGCGTGCGGTTCGGGACCGGCGTTCGGGGATCGGCGGCGTCGATGAGTCTCTGGGACAGGGGTTTTCGTGGCCTGTAGGTGACGGCGCGGTTGTCCACGACGATGTCCTGGTCCAGGATCGTGGTCCATGCCGCGCCCAGCGCCGTCCTCAGCAAATTGTTCAAGGAGGCCAGCGCGGCGACCGGATCACGCAGATCGGCCTGGGCGACCAGGCGTGCGGCGAACTGGAACAACGCGGCACGGTCAGGACTCGCGCAGGCCAGGTCCGCATCGTCGCAGACTTCGGCTACACGGCCGGTGAGCGCGCCGAACCTCTGTCCGCCGGTGCCGATTCCGCCGCCTCCCGCGCGCGGCACGCTGATCTGGACGGTCGATACCGCGGTCTCGACGCTTCCTGGAACGCGGTCGGGTCGAGTCTGGCCTGGCCGACCGGGGAACACCGGTGATCCGGGTGAGCGATCGGGATCCCCGTACAGGATGATCGCGGCAATCCGGTCGGACGGAACCAGTCCGTGCCCGCCACCGATCTGTTGCGCCACAGTCGAGACCGCCTGTGCACCTTGCGAATACCCGACCGCCGCCAGCTTCGTCGTCGGGCACGTCGTTGCCTCGTGGTTGATCGCATCGATCAGTCCGTTCACCGCGCCGGTGACCGACGTGGCGTACGATTCGGTCCCCGCACCGACGACGCCACCGAATCCGGCGTCGTAGCTGATGTAACTGCGCTGCACCAGGTTTGGTGCCGCAGCCATGACCGGTCCCAGCAGTGCGCCGAGGAGTCCGGTGTCAGCGGTGTGGCTGGCGGCGGGGTTGGACTGCCCGGTTCCCTGCACGCCCAGCACGAACAGTGCCGGGCAGCCCGACCCTCCACTCGCTGCGGACGCCTGCACCGGTGTCAGCGCAGCGGCGACCGTCCAGGAACTCGCCACCATCAGGGCGGTGGCACGGGCTGTCCTTCCAATTCTGTTCATCGCGCTCCGACCCCGACTCCGGCGCCGAACCCAGCGCCGATCGCGCCTGCGACGGCAGCACCTACCAGGCCCGCAGGTACTGCGGCGATCGCGGCGCCGGCAGCCGCTCCTGCGGCCGCGCCCAGCGCGGTGCCGGCCACGCCGGAAGTGATCGTGCCGATCACCGGCACCGCGACTACCGTGCCGACTACCGCACCGGCGATTCCACCGACCGTGCCACCGATCAGTCCTCCCACCGTCGCGCCCACGGCCGCCGCTGGTGCCGCAGCCACCACAGCCCCAGCCGCTCCACCGACCGCAGCTCCCGCGATCGTCGCTCCTGAAACACGGTCCGATCGCCCGGCGGGCAGCCCGATCGAGTCCAGGAAGGTAGCAGCGTTGGCCTCGGCTCCCGCTGCGGTGGAGTTGATCGTGTCGCGCACGGCCGGAGGTACCCAGGCTGGTGACGGGCTCTGCCACTGGCCGATTCGAATCGTGTTGTCCGGAGGCCGGATCGGCGCTACCGGAGGAACCGGCCGTGGCGGATGCAGGTCCTGCAACCGCACCGGCGGGGACGCGGCGGCGCGCGGTTCAGGCCTGGGCACCGGACCATTACGCACGACCGCGGGCTGAGGCACGTCAACTGCCAGGGCGGGCGCAGGCGCCGGGGTCGCGGCGGGCGGTGGCGCTGGTGCTGTGGTACCTGGTTGGGACTGGTTGGTGACTCCGGGCTGCTGCGTGATCACCGCCGGGACACTCGCGGTGGCCGCACCGTAGCAGGAGGAGGCAATTGCCATTGATGTCGCGGCCGTCATGATCGAGCTCCCGGCCACCAGCCCGAGCCTGCCGCTGCGCCCACGCATTCGCCGTTCCTGCTGGAGTGAGGTCGATGTGATGGCGCGGGGGCGTGGATGGTCACTCGATGTGCCGCGTCGCCTGAATGTGGGCATGGCGAATAATTCCTTCGTCGAGGATGGGGGAATCTCAGGTGTATCGAAGAAGAAAAAACGAAAACGAGGAGACTGCATTTCTACGAACCCCTTGACGGGCCTGCGAGCCGGGGTATCCATTGACCCGCAGGCCCGTCCGATCCTGCGAGTCAGTGCGGAATGAGGGACCAGATCTGAACGGCCACCGTCAATCCTTCCGAGAGCAGGACCAGGGCATCGTGCGCATAGATAGCAATCGTGTTCAGGTCCACTGCATTTTCCTTTCCAGTTGCGTCGCTGTCGCAATCAACACAACACGGCGATGCCACTGATATCCATAGTTCGCAGTGACCCTATTTGCGTCAAATCCCATTATCGTCACACCGAAAATTCCGCTCCACCAGCTGAAATCACGGTCTTTTGACGCCCGTAGCCTCAAGCGAACATTTCTGCATGAGAGGGCGCTTTCCTCGAATCCCGGGCTCCCCCGCGGCGGCAGATGCCCAGGACATCGGGCAGGTGACCGGTCGAATGTCAGCTACGCCGCGCCCCGTCACGAGCTAACATGCCCCTAACGCAGCACATCGAGCAGCGGGCCGACTGCGCCTGATTACGCTGCACGACAATAGATTTCATCCCTTCGACCTGGCTGCCCACGGTAGAGGCTGCCCCCTGACACATTTCTGTAGATCCGCATTGGCATTGACGGTCAGTGACGAACTGTTCGCCGAGAGCGCGCGTCTGCTGGACCGGTAGTGACTATGACCACCTCACCCGACCGATCGTCTCGAGCCACCGCCGAAGCTGTCGCCGCTGCCCGATTGCTCGTGTCGCAGATAGGAATCCCCGCCGCCGACCTCGCCGCGGATGGCACGTCCGCCCCCACATACGGCTAGATCATCCCCAAAGTCCCCTCGCGACCCTGCCCCCGGGGTCACTCCGCAGCTACAAAGCTGCACTTCAAGTGTGTGGAGTGTCGGTGTAAGGGCTCAGGACATCCTTGACGGTTTGTCATCAGGAGATGCTTGATGCTCGTCGGGTTTGGCGCCAGCGCCGGTGACGTGGAATCGGGTGATGGGTTTGGTGTTTTTTCGGGGGCGGACGGCGATCTCTTCTTCACCGTGCAGGATGCGCAGGTGGGTGTCCTCGATGACGACGGTGACGATCTTGCCGCGGCGGCGGGGGCCGAGCTTGATGCCCTGGCCAGCGACCATGATGCGTCCGCTGGCGTGGACTTTGCGTTGTGCGCGAAGCGATCCCGCGGGCAGCGGTGGCGGCGGTAGTGGGGTGGTGGGTGTGCGAGCGCCGAGCAGGCGGGGGATCCGGTCGCGGCTGATCGGGCAGGGCCAGGTGCCGATCAGAGCGTTGTCGGCGATGGCGTGCAGTAGGTGACCATCCAGCCGCAGCGTGACTCTCCTTCCCGCCCAAGCGAATCCGACGAGATGGTCGATCCCGCCGATGCCGACCAGGCCGTCTTTGTTGACGGACCGGTCGATTTCGACGACCTGGCCCGGCTCGACGACGGCAATTCCGTTGACGCGGCGCAACGCTGGCCGCTGCGGTGCCCGACCGGCTGGTCGGGCACCGCGCATCGTGAGCCAGGTGAGGTCTTCGGGCAGCAACCGGGAGCCCAGGGTGCGGATGACGTGCCCGTCGCAGCTGATGTGGATGCTGCGCAGGTCGGCCCAGACTGTGACCATGCGACCGGCCATGCTCTCGTGCAGCGACACCATCTGGCGGCCCGACCGGACCGAGAGGTTGCCGGTAGGTGGCACCCGCAGGTCGAACTCGACGGCAGCGCCGTCGCCGGTGGAGTGCGGTGGTGGCTCGATCACGCCGATGACCAGCGACGACTCCTCCTGCGAAGGTTCCACGGACGCTGCCGGGTCAGTGGGATCGATGCGGGTCGGCCCGTTGGGCCGGAACAGACTCGCCGGGACCGCCATGTCCAGCGCTTGGTGCGGACGCCGGTGGTTATAGGCAGCGATCCAGCCATCGACGGCGTCCTGAGCGGCGGCGATCGATTCGAACGGGGCCACGTGGTCCAGGAATTCGGTGCGCAGCGTCTTGTGAAACCGTTCGATCTTGCCCGTCGTGGTCGGCGAGCGCGGCTTGGTGAGGCGCTGCTTGATGCCGTTGTCGCGGCAGATCTTTTCGAACAGCACCTCCACCGGCAGCGGTTTGACATATCGGCCGGTGAACTGACCTCCGTTGTCACTCAACACTTCCGAAGGCACGCCGTAGCGGCGCATCGCCGCGGTGAATGCCTCACCGACCTCCCGGCCCGACGGCCTCGCCAGTACGGTGGCGATCACGATGAACCGGGAGTGATCGTCGATACCGGTCAGCAGTTTGCATTCGCGGCCGTCGGCCAGCGGAACCCCGCCGACGATATCGAGCTGCCACAAGTGCATCGGCGTCTGCCGCTGCCACCGCTTGTATTTGCGCTTGTGGTGCTGGGCCTGCGGATCGATCATCCCGTTGCGCATCAACACCCGGTGCACCGTCGCCCGCGACGGCACCCGTGCCAGGTCCTGGCCGGCGAGCTCGTGGCTGATCCGGCGTGCGCCCCACCGCGGATGCTTGCGCCGCAGCTGGCAGATCAACGCCTCCACCTCGGCGCTGACCTTCGTCGGGCTCGAATGCGGCCGACGGGACCGATCAACCAGCCCGGCCATCCCTTCGGCGGTGAACCGCCGCCGCCACGTGTCCAGTGACTGCCGCGTGGTGCCGTAGCGGGCCGCGACCTCACCGATCGGCGAACCACCCAACACCTCGCACACCGCCCGATACCGGTATTCCGCTACCGCCTGTTGATCCACACCGATCCCGTTCGCACCGTCGACAACGCCGACCGGAACAAGACCATCGATCACGCCGAAACGTCAAGAGTCTCTTGAGAACAGATGGTCAAGCATCTCCTGAGCCCTTACATTGACATGGAGTGACCGTCATCTCGACGGGGTAGCGAAACCCGACTTAGAAGAGATGGCTCGCCTCGTCCAGGACGCCGCCCGCGCCAACCGCGCAACACGCAGCGGAGGCGGCGCCGTAGAGAACTTCGTGACCACGGTCTGATGCATATACCAGTATGCCGAGGAGAACGGCTGGATCCGCCCCTCGGACAACCCCCTCCCGCAAGTATCCGAACATACCCACCAAGGCTCGCACGCTATACGACCCTCTCTGGACAGCTCGCCGAAATCTGCCAGCCGCCGCCGCTTCCGGCAGCAACCCCGAACTCGACTCGCTGATTCTGCGCCTGCACATCGAGACGGCCGACCGCGCGCCGGAGCGTCATCTGCCTTCACGGTTACGAGCGACCTGAACCAAGTCGTAGCGGAACTCTTGCGGATACGGCTTGGGCACACCGACATCCTCTCAGGCCGGCCACTCCGCCAGCCATCTCAGTGGTCACCTACCCGTGTAGGAGGCCCCCGATGACATCCGGCAACTCAGCTTCAGGGGGCGAGCATCCCAATCGTCTACAACCGCAGACTCCTTCTCACTTACTCTGCGCACCGCATGTGCGTAGGGTATCGCGATGTCATAATAGTCGCGCATGTCGCTGGTATGAGGCCCCAACGCTGGCCACGTGGCCGGCTGCGCGTCGTAACGATTGGGGTGCGCGGCCCCCTGAATCCAAGTCGCACTACGATATTCAGTTGTTTGGTCAGCTAACGTACTTACTGTTCAACGGATGTTGCGATGCATGCGCGTTGCAACATCAGCAGCGTAGCCGAACGATCCGGATCGTAGTTCTTCTGGCAACCACCGCACAAGGTCGGCTGCGATCTGTACCAATCATCGGCGGGGTGCTCGTAGCCACAGGCAGCGTGTATCCGTGACAAACCAGCTGCAGGCACGGTGGTGACGGTCACGCCCCTTCTCACGCATGTTCGGTGGATCACGTCGCGCAATCGCCCCGGCGATGCGGTGTCGCGACGCCGCGCAACCCTATGCCGCACCGCGGCAGTCAAATCGGGATTCTCGAGCCGGGCCAACTGCGCGACGGACATGTCATCCAGCACGACGTGCGCCGCCTGCCCTGCGATAATCGCTGCAACGTTGCGCCACATATCGTCTCGGCGACGTAGATGACGCCGCCGACCGTGTTCCTGCTGCTCCCACAGTGCTTTGTCCAGTCGCCGCCAGGACTCCAACCTGGCAGCGACCTCTTTGCCCTGCGGAGGCGGTGTGTCACGCCATGCGAAAGCGATGGCTGCGAACCTGGCCGATGACTTCCACCGTGCTACGTCTGCACCGGTGAGCTCCTCGCCCTCGTCCTGGGGGCGCGGATGTGGACAAGAGCCGTTCGCTTCGAGCCACCGCAGCAGGCTGGCTTGGATCCGGTTGCGAGCGGTGTCCCGCTGCGAGGCGATATCGGCGGCGCGGTCGACACCGTCGACAATCTGGTTGGGCAGTACGACCACGCCTGTTATCCCGTCATGGTCGGCGCGTAGTACGTGTTGCCACTCAGACGGAATGTCCAACGGTGTGGTGGCTCTCCAGTTCGCAACCTGGATCCCGTGTTCATGATTCCGCCACCCCAGGTGCAAGGCTACGGTGGGACCGTCGGCGAGGGGAATCGGTGCGGGGTCAGGAAGTTCTGCGACAACCGCTAGTCGTGCCTGCCAGGTACCAGCAGTGCGGGTAACAGTCAGCTTCACCCAAGTGATGTCGGCGTCCGCGGGCAGCATCCGATGCTGCTGCACCGGAATGTCTACCCATTGGTCCTCACCCGAGGCAGAGCCGCAGCGCATCCGCACCACCGCGCGTCCGACCTCACGCTGCTGGGGGCGCGTGAGCGTTGCCCATACCTTCGGATCTGTCCAGGGGATCTGTATCACCCTGTGGTACTTGCCATGTGAGTTCGCTACCACTTCAGGTGTGCGCGGCGGCTCGCCGGCCTCTCGCTGAAGTTGTACAGCGAGGGTGCCACCATCGAACCGATGATGGCGCAGCTCGGCACTCCGGCCTTCCTTACGCATGGTCGCGACGCGACGCACTGCAGCTTGGTGTTGCTGGACAACGTCGTTGTGCGTCGCCCAGAACAAGCCGCCACGCCGACAGTATTTGTCGAACAGGCGCCTGTATCCCACTTTCAGTTCGCCCTTGATGATTGCGAGGGCAGGCTTGGCAGGCTTGTGGACCTTTGCGATAGCGGTCTGGCGCTCGCTCCGAAGCGTTTTGAGCTGTGCGCGAACCGCATCCTGCTCTTCTGCCAGCGGTCCGATGATCCGCTTGGTGCGCTGCTGGGACCGCTCCGCTCGAACCCTTTCGTTGAGCTCGTTCGCGCGTTGCTGAACAGCAGCGAGGGACCCCTCCACGCGCCGAACACCCGGGAACGCAGACCACAGTTCTTTCAGGGCCGCGTCGTGCTGGTGTTGAAGATCGACGAGATCGTCACGAAGGCTGTGAGCGAGCCGCAACTGCTCCCACACCTGGGACGGGATATCCCAATGCCCGGTACCGATCGTCTGCACGATGACAGCCATCTGCGGGCCATCCTCCTCACGTCTGGCGTAGTGAAGCCTCGAGCACATGGGAAGATCACCGACGGAGATTCCAGCTTTCGGCTTGCTGTTGCGGAACCATGTTATGTCGCAGGAAATTTCGCTGGATTGCGGATATGCCGAAGCGATACAGGTGCGGACGGCGGCCGTGGGCTGCATGAGCGATCTTGTCGGTCCCTCTCCTCTGGCTCTGAGGCTGCCGTGATGTTGCGCCCAACGTCTCAGCCCTGGCAGCGAGTGCTTCACGAGTCCTCGATCTGGACCAGGTGTGGGTGAGGGGCGTTGCGACTCTCGGTCGGGTGGTCCGGGATCGAGGAATTTCGGACCACCCGACCGGAGCTCAAACAGATCCCGCCCCAGCGGTTCTCGCGACAAGGGTCGTGCGCATTATCGAGTTGTACTTTGCCGTTTATTCCAGGATTACCGGTAGTCGGGCATGACCATTGGCAATGAAGCCGGGTACTGTGCCGAGTTCGTCGGGAGAGACCGCGAAGCGCATCTGGGGAAACCGTTGAAAGAGTGCGGGTATCGCCACTTGCGCTTCCAGTCGTGCCAGGGGTGCACCCGGACACCGGTGCGCCCCGTATCCGAATGCCATGTGGTCCTTAGCCGTTCGCTTCGGATCGAATTCGTGTGCACTGTCGCCGTAGAGGCGGTGGTCTCGGTTGGCCCCGGCAGGGCAGGCCAGGATCACATCGCCTTCGCCGATCGCGACACCGGCGACGGTCAGATCCTGCACCGCGTAGCGCAGTGGGATGTGCGCGATCGATGGTTGGAGCCGCAGCACTTCCTCGATCACATCCGACCAGGACAGGCTGCCGTCCAGTGCGGCCGTGCGGTGGTGCGGGGCGGTGAGCAGAAGGTATATCGCCTGGTCGATCAGGTCCACGGTAGTTTCGTGCCCAGCGTTGATCGTTAGATACAGTGTCCCGACGAGTTCTTCGACGCTGAAATCCTTTGCGGGATCGTCGGCGTGGGAGATGAGCGTGCTGGTCATGTCATCAGCGGGATTCTCACGGCGATACGCAACGAGGTCTTGCAGGAGCCCGCCCATCCGCTCGTAGTTGGCGACGGCTTCCGCTTCGCTCAACGCGATGTCGAAGATGCCGTCGACGCATTGGCGCAGCGGTTTGATCAGGTGATCGGGCACTCCCATCAATTCGTTGATCACGCGCAGAGGAAGCGGATAGGCGAAATGCTCGCGAATGTCCACCGGGGCGTTCTCCGGTGTGGCTTCCAGACTGTTGAGCAGATCACGGGTAATCGCCTGAATGCGAGGTTCCAAGGCTGCAGTGCGCCTGTTGGTGAATGCCGGCGCGAGAAAACTGCGGAGCCGACGGTGTTCGGGGCCGTATGCGGTGAACGTCGAACGCGTATTCACCCAGTTGAGGAGGGGGAAGTCCTTGCCGATCTCCCCGTTCCGGAAGGCAGGCCAGTGCTGGTGTGGGTCTTTGGAAACCGTTGAGCCGGAGAGTATTTCCTTGAGTTCGTCCGCGCCGGTCACCGACCACGCCAGCACTCCGCCCGGAAGCACGACTCCGGAAACCGGTCCCCGCTCCCGAATGCGGGCGATTTCACCGTGAATGTCCGGGCCTTCGGGATTGATGACGACAGGGTCCGTATGGTTGTTTGTCATGGGAACTCCGATCTGGCAGCCAGCCGGTGGGGACAGCCTTGCGCTCTGTCCTTCCGGTTTCAGTGGGCGTTCACACAAGGACGCGCCGTGCCGCCGGGTGTCGCAGTTTCCTGGCGAATTCACCACAGAGCAGCAAGGGGCACGGGGCCTGTTTCGACAGCCTCCCCTCTGTTGAACCGGTGCTGGTGCTATCGGCGGCAGAACTGACGGTTGTCTGCTCCTCGATAGAGTGAGCGAGGGCGCCCCGGCCGGGGCGCCCTCGCTGACATCAGACCCGCTGCGGCTCCGCACAACGGGCTTCCCAGGCAGCGGGGAGATCATCGGAAAGCACTGGTGCTCCGAGCATCTCGTCGTCGAGCCCGAAGGCGGCCAGCAGACCGGGCACGTTCTCCGCGAGAGTGTCGATGGCGCGACGCAGCAGCTGCTTGGTCGTCTCGGCCCCTGCGACGTCGAGCAGACCGTGCGTGAGATACCAGGTCATGTGCTGCTGGATGTAGTCCAGCGCGAAAACGTCACGTACAGCGGCGATTTCGGGGTGGCCGTCGTTGTCGGTGAGTACCCGCAACGCATCTTCGGCGCAATGTGCGTTCGCGAGTTCCAGGGCTTCGGGGATCACTGCGAGCCGGTCCGCGAGGGCCGGTGTGGCCAGATGCCGCTGCGCCTCGTGCGCGATCGTCAGGGTGCGAGCCTGGAACAAGCGCGCGCGATCGGCGGGGTTGGCAGGGTCGCACACGATGGCTGCGGGCGACAACGTCGGGGCGATCGCCTTGGCCAGGACACGACCGGCCACCGACCCAAGGACGTCGCAGTCGCCTTCACCGGTGATCGCCGCATGGCAGACCCCGATGTAGTCGGCGACTCGGTTGGCGCTGAACATGCCTTGAGCACCCATCTTGATGCGGCAATGGGTGACCGTTTGCAGCGCGTGCGGCTGGATGAAGTACTTGGCCAGCATGACCGGCAGGACCGCTTCGCGTTCGGTGGGATCGTTGTGTGCGAGGAAGGTTTTGATCGCGTTGCCGTAAACGGTTCGGGCTACCGTGCCTGCCAGATCGGTGAGCAGGGTGTCGCGCACGTGCGGGATGTCGAGCATCACGGTGGTGTCCGTGGGGGTCAACGGCACTTTTCGTTTGGCCGCGTAGCTCAGCGCGATGTACAGGGAGGCACGCGCGGTGGCGGTCAGGCACGAAGACAGCGCCAGCCGACCGACGGTAAGCTGGCTGATCGCCGAGGCGAACGCCTTCTTCTTGCTGCTCTCATCCCGCCAGGTCAACACACCATCGTGGTCGATGGTGGCCAAGTTGTTCGCCAGCCAGGCGCTGCGGTCGACCCGGAGGTTGTCGAACTCGATGAACGAGTTGTCCATGATGACCAGCTGCTGGCGGTCGAGCTGGGTGATCTTCACGCCGGGGGCGGGCTCACCGGTGGCGTCGCGCAGTCGCGCGGTGAACAAGTGCACGCCTTGATCGACACCCGCGCCATCGATGAACCGCGCACCAACGACGCAGACCCGGGCGGTGGGCACGCCGACCGAGGGCATGAACTTACGCGCCAGCGGGTCCGGGGTGGTCAGCACGAACGCATCGCCGTCCCACCGAGCTTCGGTTCGCATGAACTGGATGTTCGAACCGCAGCCGTATTCGGTCAGCAGCATGACGCCGATACTCGAACCGTCGTCCAGATCCCGCAGATACTTTTCGGCGGAGGCAGGGTCCGTCAGGGTGGCCAGGCTGCCGGAGGCCAGGTTGTAGTGGCCCGAGATGAGGGGGATCAAGTCGGTGGCCAGAACTGCGCTCCAGTCGAACACGCTGAACAGCGCAGGCAGATCGGTTGCGATCTCGTGGGTGTCGCCGATTTCCTTGACCAGGTACCGCAGCTGGTCGTAGGCGTTCGCTCGTCGCTGCTCCTGACTCTGCTTCTCCGTGATGGCGAAGTCGGGGTTGTTCAGAACTTCCTGCAACTGCTGGTGGAACTCCACGCTGCCGTGTCGGAGAACCTCAGCCAACGATGTGCGCTGGTCATAACCATCCGAAACCATAACCGCCTCCTACTGATTCAAACCCGGCGGCTATTCGTTCGCCCCCGGGCATACCCCAGGCTGTCGGCACCCGCTTCGACGCGCCGGAACTCGCTGGAACCACAGGAGGTGAACACAGCGAGGCCGGGAGAAGAGACGGGCGGTCCGATTACCTGTCAAAAGCTCGACGCATCACACACCTTCACGTGAACTCCGTTCGCTATCTCATCAGCGGCTTGCGTGCGCTGCGTCGCGGAGTTGACGCTCGCCTGACACAAGCTTCGGAGAACAGCGGAGCTGCGACAACAGGCTCAGCGAAACCACGATCGCCAGAACCTGTTTCGTCAGCTAACGGATGGCCGGCCATCGGCTGGTGCGCAGCGCATACGCGCCGCTGAGCCGACGTCGATGTCGTGTCAAGCTGCGGCAACACCGTTGCCGCAGAGTTGCCTTCGACCGACCGAGTCACGAATTGTATTGTGGCACAATTCGTCTTGGAGGTCATGGCGAACGATCACAGACGGTCGGCGGAGCCCGATTTCGCACTCCGGTCCGGTGTTCGGCAAACTGTTCGCTGCCGAACAGCGCGGATAGATACTCACGGTGTAGGTCTCAGGAAATTCTCAGCGTCTCCCGGGTGGGCGCTCCTACCGCTGCGCGTGCGAGCGATTGGCAACCCCAGCTGCCGCCGAGTAGGGAGCGCGGTGGGCTATCGGGCGATAGTGCATCCGCTCCGGCCGTCACCGTGCAGTGCGGAGCCCACCCGGACATGCCGATTCCGATGCCCCGGCCGGACCGAAGGCGGTCTCGCGCACCGCAACGACGGGACCGACCGGGGCTACGGGCTGTGCCGCGGGTAGCGAAGTGCTTCGTCTGCTCGGGGCCCGGCGCAGACGTCGAATAGCACTGCTGCCGAGAGATTTTCAACGAGCTGAATCCGCTCAAAGTGTGAACAGCTGAGTTGCGGGCGGGAATACCACCGGCAACGCGGTCAGTGATCGGTGGAATGGGCCGGGCCGCCACACGAGATCTTGTTGTGGCACTGCCAGTTTCGTTTCTCCGAGCAAGTCCAGGAGTGTATCGATGGCATATTCCGCGAGCCCTATTCCGTATGGCTTCGCGTTTGCGGGGCAAGCATGCTCGCTGGGGCCGCCGAACGCCAAATTCCATCCGTTGTCGAGGAATTCACCGTTGTTCATCGCCGGGTCGGTGTTACATGCGGCCATGCTGATGATGACGGGCTGGTCTTGTGGCAGCCAGACGCCGTCGACCAGAGTCGGCTGCGGAGGATATGTGGCGCAGTAGTTGGCCATCGGCGGATCCGTTGCCAGCCGCTCGTCGAGAGCGTTTCTCGTCGAGAGCGCAAGCCGGTTGCCGTCGCTGATGAAGCGACTGTCGGTCATCATCAACAGCAGCGTGTTGGCGATGAGGTTGACCGGCGGTTCGACACCGGCGGCGAACAGCAGCACCAGTTGATCCACCATCTCCTGATCGGACAGCCCTGCGGGGTGCTGGGCCAGTCTGGTCGTGACATCGTCACCGGGCTGTTCACGTTTGAGAGTTGTCAGATCGAGCAACGCATCGTTCATGATGCTGTTCACTGTGGCGGTGTCCACGCCGTCGAACATCGCGGCGCTGGCTTCCGCGACCCGGGCACCGATATCCGGTGGGCAGCCCAATATCTGACAGAACACCGAGAAGACCACCGGCAGGATGTACTGATTCAGTACGTCAGCCCTCCCGTCCCGACAGAACTCGTTGACGAAAGGAATAGCGGCGCTCTCGACTACGGGCCGCACGCTCCGGTCGACCCCGAACAAGGCGTCGTTCAATGCCGTACGGTAACGCTTGTGCTCTCGACCACTCTTTCGGATCGCGTTGAACCGATCCTCGAGCATCGGCATGATCGGAATATCGGCAGGCACTGTCGTTTGCCACTTGCTCGGATCAGCCGGAAAGTGACCGGGGTCGTTGAGGATTCGCACCGCGGTGCTGTAGCCGATAACCAGAGTCGCGGGCACGCCCTCCCACATCCAGACAGGTACCAGGGCTCCATGTATACGACGCATTGCACCATAGGCCCCGTGGGGATCGGCCGCGAACTCTAAACTGTGGATCGGGAATCGAGGAGTCATGTCCTCGATCGACCGAGGGATAGCAGCCTGGCGCGTGTGCTGCGGATGCACGTAGTCTCCTTGAAATCGGTTGCGGCAGTATAGTACCCAAGTCGGCGTCCAAAGGTCGCCGCACAGCGCTTCCAGGGCGGAGTGCATGCCCTGTGCGGCACTATCCGTACAGACGGACCGGCAGCCGCTGGTGGCCGTTGGAGATGAAACTGGGCACAGCGCCCAGACCGCCATCATCCACGGCGAGTGCCATGTCCGGGAAGCGGTTGAACAGCGCGGCCAAGGCGATGTCAGCTTCAAGCCGGGCCAGCTGTGCTCCAAGACAGTAGTGAGCGCCGTAGCCGAAGGCCAAGTGATCGGTGACCGTTCGGCGCGTGTCGAATTCGTCGACGGAGGACTCTCCGTACACCTTGGGATCGCGGTTCGCCGCCGCGTAGGAAGCCAGGATCGCCTGGCCCTTGGCGATGTGCAGGTCAGCGATATCGATGTCCTCGACCGCGTACCGTAGTGGCACGTGGGCGACCGGTGACTGGTACCGCAAGGTCTCCTCGATCACCTCGCGCCAAGGCACCTCGGCCGAGATCACCTCGGCTCGTAGGTTAGGCACGGTGAGCACTGCGTGGATCGCCTGGTCGAGCAGGTTGACGGTGGTTTCGTGCCCCGCGCTGATGATCAGCAGCAGAGTGTCGACCAACTCTTCCTGCACCACCAGGCCTTCCGCGATCATCGCGCTAGTAAGGTCATCGCCCGGGTGCCTCCTACGCTCGTCGACATGTTCGCCGAGGATTCGGTACATCTGCTCCGCGTTGGCCTGTGCCTCCTCCCGCGTCAGCGAGGTGTTGAAGATCTTGTCGACGCAATTCCGCAGGCCTGGCCCCAGGCTCTCCGGTACGCCCATCAGCGTGGAGATGACCTGGATCGGAACCGGATAGCAGTAGGCCTCTCGCAGGTCGATCGGCTCGCCGGGCGGTGTATGCATCAATTCGTCGAGCCGAGCGGTCGCGATCGCCTCGACGGCCGGGCGCATCTGCTCGACACGCCGCATGGTGAATGCCCGCTGGACCGGCTTGCGCAATCGGCTGTGCTCTGCACCGTAGGCCGTGAACATGTTCTTCACTGACACCCACAGAGACAGTGGCCAGTCCTCGGCCACTTCACCGTTGATGAACTCCGGCCAGTGCTCGCGGGCGTTCTTGGACACTCTGGGATCGGCCAGCAGCGCCTTGAGCAGTTCGGCGTCGGTCACCGCCAAGGCGAGAAATCCCCCGGGGAGCTCGACCAGGGTCGCTGGTCCCCGCCCTCGGAGGCGTGCGCACTCACCCTGAATGTCGGTGCCCAGACCATCCAGAACAATAGGGTTATAGCTGAGACTGTCGAGCTCCACTGTGATCTCCTTACTCGTCCTGCAACATGGGGCTTTGAGGAAAATGACTGGCGGCGACCGCAGCGCACGATGGAAAGGCCCTGGACGCCAGGCTAATTGGTCAGGGCGATGGGCGAGCCGAAGTCGGGTACAGCGTCGAGCAGTTGATCGACACAGGCTCCGCGATCGCTATCGCGTGCGCTGTTGCTGGGCAGGCGTGCTGCCCAGACCGAATCCTAAATGTGATCGATTGCCGGTTATATCCGATGACCGCACTGCAGGATCCGCATTACAGGCGGCCAGGCGTATCACCGCCGGTTGGTGTGCAGGTAGCCAGGTGTCCTCGAGCAGGATCGGCTGACGTAAGTAGGAGAAACAGAACTGGGCCATGGGCGGGTTGTCGGTACCAGCTCCACCGGTACCAGGGAACCGAATCGCTCTCGCATCTGGTCGTACACGGCATGCGGGTTGTCGGCGAATCCCGGCTGTACAGCGGGTAGCGCGCTCGGCACCGAGTGGTGTGTTGTGTACAACGGACGAGCTGGCCATAGGCGAGGGTGACCTCCGATTGGAATGACACTGACAAGACACCGGCGCACCGGGTTCGACGACGGGAACGGCATTGTTCCCGGCACCTGCAGCAGTCGATCGCCCGAGCGTGCGCGATAGTGTCGCAGTCCTGTGTCGCCTTCGACTCAGGTCGAACGCAAATATTTTGCGCCAGAACACTATTTGGGCAGCGCCCCTGCACACCGCGGTACCAGGGCGAAGTTCGGCCGTTGACCTCGGTCGCAGGACTGCTCGACACCCTCGCGGCACATGAGCACGCTGCGGCGAACATGCAATCGAATGGCTCGTGAATTACTGTGTGCGAACAGAATCCGGCGTCAGCTTGCCCGTCGACCAGTGTGTGGTGCGGAGCACGCTTGAACGAGCATTTATCGACCGTGCACGCTAGGTGCTCTTGCCATGGCCATGCGCGCTGCATGGATCGTCAACGACTGTTCAGGCGCACAATGCAGGCATGGCTCCAGTAGTGCTGTTGGACCAATTTTCGCGCCTGAGTGATAGATGGTGTGAACGGTGTTGTGCAACCGCCGCCCGAACGCGGCAATGGCAGCAATGAGCGACATCTGTGCCTCCACAACGTGCGTTGATGGATCGAGGTCGGGGCGGTAACCCACGCCTGGAATCCTGCTCGACGAACACTCCGGTCAGCTGGTGGGCGGCATTGCCCGACAGTCCGAGCAGTGGCACTGCGCCGTCCTTGCTCTGTATGAGCGCTTGCGCTACCCGTACGATCGCTGAAAGGTTAACGGGGCGTGCGAAACCGGCGTGACCGAAATCGCGCAGGCGTTTTCGCGCAAACAGACCAAGGGATGGTGATCGTGGTGACAAAGGGCGCGGACCCTAGCGTGCATTACGACGTCTTCGAGGTGTCCCTTGATGCAGGTCTACCTGCGGTCGACCGGATAGACAGGTGGCGTGACCACGTCGGCCGTAATCAAGGCGAGGCCGTGACGCGGATCGGGGAGCCGATGAACTTCTGGGGTCGAACGTGGACGCAACAGGCGCTGACCACCCGAAACGACGACGGTGATCCCAACCGGATTCAGCTGGTGGAATTCGCTTCCAGCGCTATCGATTACAACCGTAGTGACAAAGCCGCGAGAAGCGGCGAAGACCACAGTGCTCGGCTGTTCATCCCTCTCGCTGGGGAGATCCACCTCGCCCAATCCGACCATGCTGCGAGCATCGGGCCGGGGCAGATGGGTGTCCTGCGCTGGGACCGGGGTATCGCCCTGTCTCACGGTGACGACGTGCGCGCATATATCCTTCATCTCCCTGCCTACGTTCTGCCTCCGGCCCGTGACCCACAGGGGGCGTTGGGGATTCAACCGAAGAACTTCATTTTGAGGAATGTCCGGTCGATGGTTGACAGCCTCGCGGGGGATCGCGCTACGTTGTCGTCCGCTGAGTTCGTCGATTTCGGCCGTGCGATCGTTGATCTCATCGCGGGAACCCTCGACGAGCGCCGCGCTCCGGAATTGGATAACTATGCCAGAACGGTGGCGAACGCACGTCGACGCATTCACCTGTATTATTCCGACTCAGACCTAACCGTAGGTACTGTGGCGGAGCATCTCGGAGTGTCGACACGGTATCTGCAGGGTGCCATGAAAAAGGTAGCTCAGCACAGCCTCGCCGAGGAACTACGTACTATTCGTTTGGAGCGGGCACGCGATCTGTTGCAGGCAGAATCGGAGACCAGACTGGACATCGTCGATGTGGCCACAGCGTGCGGCTACTCCAGCCTCAGCGGCTTTCGAGACGCGTTCGTTGCCAAGTACGGCATCCAACCCGGGGAGTTCAGGCTCCGGACGAGTGCATCGGATCGGCAGCCGGGGAACGCCGGATAACTTCCGTAGCCTTCGCGAATTCGCCGAAATTGGTGACAGCTCGCATCGGAAACGAAGAAGGGCCGCAAAAACGCCCGCATCCCGGCGTACAGCTGCGGTTCACCGACCGCGACGGAATGCAGCTGACCGCGTTAGTCACCAACATCATCCATGGCCAGCCGCCCGACCTGGAACTCCAGCATCGCCAGCGAGCGCGCTGCGAGGAACCCATCCACACTGCCATGGACACCGATCTGCGGAATCTACCGTTCTACGACTTCGACGCCAACCGCATCCGGCTCGGCCTCGGCGCGCTCGCGGTGGATCTGACCGTCTGGAAACAAACCCTCGTTCTGGCCGATCACAGTGCCCGCGGATGAGAACCGAAAACTCTTCGCCTGCGGCTGTTCTCGATCCTAGCCCGCCTCGCAGGCCACTCCCGGCGAACCCACCTGCGTCTGTCAGCCCACACCCCTGAACCAGACTCGCTCTCACCATCCGGACCCATCTGCAGCCCGGCTGATTAGTATCAACCCGCCTCAAAACATTCCTCGCCTGGTTGCATAAAATCGCGTGCGCGAATTCGGTTCCGCTTGAACACTCACGCTGGCTAGCATTCCGCTTCGGAGGCCCATACCTGATGGGCAGCTGGACGTGGAGTTGGTCAAGGTGCTCACGCATTTCGGACGCCGCCCGGGGAGCTTCCTCCGCGTCTAACGACTTGAAGTAGATACTACGGATGCACCGGGCCGGGTGGGCGTCTTGAAGAGAACGAGGGGGTCCGCGATGTCGGCAACAATTATACTTCCTGACACAGTGGGGCGTTATGGACAATCATCGCGCAAGGAGTTCGCACATAGGTTCTCCGCACTATGTTCAACCGGGGGCAATCCCCCGCTTCGTAGTGTGGCCATGTTCGCACAATCGCGAGTTCGGAAGTCTCACGGGTCGGTGCGGTCGGCCATAATTTCAGCGCAGCGAATCAGCGACTGGAAGATCGGATGTAACGTATCTGCCCGATTCGAAGCCCTCATGCCTGTCACAATAAAAGTTACGGCGCGTGCACGACGCCGGTCTGCTGTCTCTGCCGGACTGGTCAGCACAAAGGAATGGCAGGCACTGTGGTCAGCGGCTACGATATCGGCGACCATCAAAGCAGCGAATTTACATGCGGCCGATCAACCGCGTGGTAAACCCCATACTTCGAGGTGCCTTCCTGGCGATATATCGGATAACGATGTACAGATGGCGAAGTGCTCGGAGGAGATCGACGCTGAGTCATGTGGTATCTGATCGAGAGAGCAATACCGTCTCGAGGCATTCGATACCAGCCGGAGGACCGCACCGCACGCGCCAAACCGTTGCATCGAGCGATCCGGCCAGCCTCGGTGGCCACAGCCGCCAGCTCCGCAGTTCAAACAGCCCTACACAACAGTCGCCACTCTGTCCGGCGGCTCACTGTTCGCGGCGAGAACTTCACCGTGGCAGCATTTCCGGTCCCTGGGCCGCACGATCACCCTCTCGCGGTGCAACTCTCAGTCACCAATACCGAAGGTGAGCCCGAGCCCGTGCCACCGGTCGATGCGTTCATATGGGACAGCGCCCGGTGGATGCTGCTCAGCCAAGGTGCCGGGGGCGGCGCGGTCGTCCCAGCCGGCTACCCGAGACTGCACGCGGCCTGGTTCCTGGCCCGGATCATCGAATGCGAAGACCGCGACACGCTGATCGCTGCCGCACTGAACCCCTTACCAGGAACAACCTGGAAGGGCCACATGCAGGTCCTGACTACCGACGACACCCCGAGCCGGGTGTACGCCCATTTCCGGTACCACTCACCGCAGCGGTTGTCTGGGCTGCTCTTGCAGGTCGAGCGTTACCACGCACCGGTGCTCCTTCCACCGACTCATCACCGGGATGCCGCGGCCGAACTTCTGGGCGCCACAACCGCACTGATCGATATCGAACGGATGCAGATCGTCGAATGGCTTACCCCGCCGCTGAGCGGGATTGCCTGGCCGTACCACCCCACCGCACACGGTCCCGCCCCCACCGATCCGGACGGAAACAGTTCGCAGACCGCGCCGTTGATCCATCCCGACGACCTCGCCACGACGCTACGCAACATGCACGACCTGGCCACCGGGCACGTCACCGCGAACCGCACAGTGGCCCGCCTGCTCACTGTGGAGGGTCACTGGCAGTCCGTCGAACTGCATCACACCCACCTGCCTCACGGATCATCACGATTCATCGCGGTGCTCATCCGCCCCCTGCCAACGCAGCCGCAGTTTGATCATCAGCTCAGATGAAAGAACGCAATATTGCGACCGTCGATGTTGGCAATCGGCGTGTGATCAGTTATTCTGCGGATGCACTCCCTCCAGGGAGTTACGCCAGACGTGTCATCCACCGTTCTGGCGTCGCTCACACCTCCGGATCGCCTGCTTGCACGCCAGCCGACCGGAGATCCTTTCTCACCCTGGAGGTCTCGCCATGTCCTCGATTTCAACCTTGTTGCCGAACCGACGCGGTTCCCGCTCTGACCGGAGGCTGCACCTCCGCGCCCACGGCACCGGGCACTCGCAGAGCGAGAACGCGCGAGCAGGCTGGCCCCGGCAGATGTTGCCCGACAAACGATTCCAACGCACCGGCGAAGCACCGACGCACATCGCCATGGCCGAGTTCTGTTCACCCACTGGGAGTTCCCCCCGTCTGACCGTCGACGCGCTTTCTGGGCCCGCCAATGGGTTCGCACCCCGGACTCCGATGACCAAGCTCGCACCGAGCGATCGTCCACCGACGTGCGCCGTCGATCACAGTGTCCCCGAACCCCCTGACCGCGGGACATCTAGAGGAGTTCCGATGATGGACCATACCGATGGTGATACCTGCGCGGACGATCCGCGGCGAGGATTCACCGCAAAGCTGAACTTCCTGTTCGCGACGATTGTCCCGGCCGGGGGTCGTGAGTACAGCAACGCGCGTGTGGCTGGTGCTATCTGCGCGACCGGTGTGCAGATTTCCCCAAGCTACATTTGGGAACTGCGCAAGGGCCGCAAGGACAATCCCACGCTCAAACACCTCCAGGCACTCGCCGACTTCTTCGGCGTCCCACCGGCATACTTCCTCGATGCCGCGACACACGACCGGGTGACTCACCGTCTGGAACAGCTCCGCGCCGAACAACAACGGCTCAGGGAACTGGCCGCGACCAACGAAGTACAGATGATGGCGCTTCGCGCAGGGGAACTGTCCAGCAAGGGCCGCCGACAGGTCGCCGACATGCTCGAAATGGTGCACAGGCTCGAACAAGCTGAGCGACACGGCGAGCACGGCGATGAAGGGTGAGCGCACACTGCGACGGCAGTGCCGGGACCTGTTACGGGAGTTGGGAATTCATCCACCGCTGGACGTGGAAACCCTGTGCCGTCTGGTCGGTGAGCGGCAGGGCCGCCCCATCCGGCTGATCGCCCAACCGATCCCGGTGCCCGGCCCCTTCGGCGCCTGGATCGCCACCGCCCGTGCGGATTACATCTTCTTCCAAAGCGAGACCACCCCATCGCACCAGCAGCACATTATTCTTCACGAACTCGGTCACCTCCTTGCCAGTCACCGTAGCGAGGTGGACGACGAGTCGATGATCGCGATGCTGTCCCCAGATGGCGGACTACCACCGCAGTTGGTACGCCGGGCCCTGCAACGGACCTCGTACGACACCGACCAGGAACGCGAAGCAGAAACGATCGCCTCGATCATCCTGGAATGGGCATCGGTCGCAGAGTGCGTCGCACCGGCCCCTTCTCCGAGCCCAACCACCCAACGCATCGGGACCTCCTTGACCTACCGGGTCGGCTGGCTGTGATCGCGCTGCGGATCCTGGAGTGGATCGCAATCCTGGCCTTGCTGTGGGTAGTGGCGCTGGTGGCGCGTCGGCCGAACAATGTCCAGCTGTGGTGGGTCGCCGGGGTTGTGGGGTGTTGGACCACGGGAATCCCGTCCGTGATCCGCGCATCCGGTGGCCACCGTCATCTGGGCCTGGATCCGATGACCGTCCAAGTGATCGGCCACACGCTGATGATGTCCGGCGCCTACTGCCTGGGCTGCTTCTACTGTTTCGTGGCGTTCGACACACATTCAGCGACAGTTCGCGCAACACGACGCGGGCTGGTACTGATCGCGGTCGTCCTCACTGTGACCGTCGCGGCCTGGCGGATGCCGGTCGGTGTCCGCACCGATGCTGCCATGCTCACCGCGGTCGAGCACACCGAACTCGTACGCGGTGTCTCTAGCATCGGGGTGTTCTACACGAGCGCGAATCTCTATCTACTGTACGCGTTTTCCACTGCGGCGGTCTCCACCCGACGCAGCGCCCGCTACGCAGCCGGTGCACTACGACGTGCCCTGGCGACCACCACAGCGGGACTGATCACCTTGACCGCAGGTTTCGGGATCTTCGCTCTCGCCAGTAGCGTCCGATGGGCCGGTGCCAACCTGCCCAACCCGATCCGGAAACTAGGCGTACTGCTTCTACTTCCCGGATTCGGGCTATACCTGATAGGCATCACCATGCCCGCGACAGGAACCGGGATCGCCGCAGCACGGATCTGGTGGATCCACCGCCGCGATTACCACACCCTCGCCCCCCTGTGGAGCGCCCTGAACACGCAATTCCCCGAGGACGCCTTCATACCCACCCGCTTCCCGGATGGCAGCCTGCTCGACAGGCTCGGCTTTAGCGACGTGCATCGCCGCTGGTATCGCCGCGTCATCGAATGCCGCGACGGGCTCGTCCGCATCAGCCCCTACATCGCGCGGATCCAAGCCCGAGACGCCCAGAGCCCCTCAACGTCAAGCAAACTCGCCCACCAGCTCCGCCGCGCACTCGACGATCGCGCCGCCGGTGTCGCGGTCCCCGAAGACGCCGTCCCGATCGCCACACCGACCACCGACGGACTCGACGCCGACGTCGAAGTTCTTCTGGCCCTAGCCATTGCGCTCGGTGAACAGGCGCACGACCGAACATGCACCGTGAAAGGTACGACCCCGCGATGACCGCACCGGACACCTCCATCGGGATCGTGCTGGCTTCCTTCGCCGAACCCCCTGACCGATTCGCCATCACTTATCAGCACGGCGGATGGACATACCGTGAGTTGCTGAAACACATTCACCGCGCGGCACGAGCACCGCACGGCCACGGGATCGGACGCGGCGACGCGCTCGCCCTTGCCACCGGCGCGGACCCCACCACGTTCGCCTTGCGGTTCGCCGCCAACGTCCTGGGGTGCGCCACCACCGTCCTGTACGACGACCTCGCCTCCCCAGTACTCGCCGACATGCTCCGCTACGTCGAACCTGCCGCCGTCATCGTCGATCCCGCACACGACCCGGACCGTGTGTTCGCTGCCATCGAGCAGGCCCCCGCAGCAGCGGTGTGGGCACTGGGCGAGTATCCCAGCACGGTGAACGTCGCCGACGCGATCGACACCGAACCCGCACAACCGACGGATATCCAGGCCCAACCAGAAGATCTGTCCTCGATCCGGCTCACCGATGGCAGCACCGGAATCCCCAAAGGAATCCCCCAGAACTCAGCTCCCCCAGCCTACTTCGATCCCAACTACCTCAAAGGGTGGAACCACACTCAGCTGATTTGCACCGCGATCGGACACCTGGGCGACCAACTCGCCGAGGTCGTCGTCACCGCGGGCGGGCGCGTGGTGCTCCAGCACGAAGCCTCCAACCCTGCCCAGGTACTCGACGCGATCGAACCCGAGCAGATCACATTCATTTGGATGCAACCGGCCATGCTTCACCAGATCCTGGATGACCCCGCACTGGCGACCACCGACACCTCGAGCCTGCGCTCGATGACGATCACCGGCGGGCCCAGCACACCCGAACGCATCGTCCAGGCACTCGACCGGTTCGGGCCGATCATCACCCAGGGCTACGGCGCTTACGAAACAGGCCAGATCACCCTGCTCACACCACCCGAACACCAACGGCGCGAACTACTCACCAGCGTCGGCCGGCCCGTACCCGGCGTACAGGTCAGCATCGCCACAGGATTGATGACCGGCTGCTACAAGCAGCCCGACCACACCGTCGAAGCAATGCACGAAGGCTGGTACCACACCGGCGACCTCGGATTCCTCGACACCGAAGGCTATTTGAGCGTCGTGGGCCGCAGCAAGGACACCATCGTCGACGTCCACGAAACCGTGCACCCAGCGCATGTGGAAAAAGTCCGGCACCGACATCTGCGCATCCAGCAAGCCGCAGTATTTGGCATCACCAACGGGCACGACCGCGACGAAAAGATCGCCGCCGCAATCGTTCCCACACCACCACATCGCCTCCACGTGGACGAGGTGGCCGACTGGGTACGCACCGAACTCAGATCCGCCTACACCCCCGAAGTAGTCCTCCTTCTCGACCACATGCCTACCACAGGCAGCAACAAACCCGACCGCATCATGCTCCGACAACTCGCCACCGAGAGCACCACCAACCAGTCGCCCGCACCTGACACCTCGCCCTCTGACTCCATGAGCCCCACCCGAAACCCGAACAGCACCAAAATAACCCACCACGCACGGAGGTGACATCCATGCGACACAACTACGGCAACAGACGCCGCCAACCGCACCGGATCCCCCCGCGCCACGTCGCCCGTATCCCGGCCCTCTCGCAATACCTCGAACAGATCCGCTATGAGCTGAAATGGTCACGCGAACAAGTCGAGAAACTGACCGGGGTCAGTAAATCCTACGTACGAAACATCGAAACCAACGACCGACATCCCAGCGCCGAGATCCTCGATAAGCTCATCGCCGGATATCGAATGACACCCGCTCAAGCACGCCATACCCGCGAACTGCTCGCACCCCCACTACCTCTGACCCCGCTCGACCAACTCCACAGCCGCCTGCAGAACACACCAGAACTCACCAACCACCTCGATGACCTCGACCACCGCGGTATCCCAGCCCTCTACACCGACCCACTGGGCAACGTATTGACGCTCAATCAGACTATGCGCAACGCTTTCCCCGGACTCGAAGAAGCCGGAAACACCACCCTATGGTGCTTCGGCACCGAATCCCGGCAAATCCTTCTCGATCACGACAAGGAAAGCGACTTCACTATCGCCAGACTAAAAGCCTCCCTGGGCCGCCACCGCGCCGCGCCCGAAGGCCGCGAACTTCTACAGATTCTGCGCCGCTACGAAGAATTCACCCGTCGATGGACCACTAGCACACGAATCGCCTACAGCCGCGAACCAAACGACCGACTGCGCTGGCGATACCCAGACAGCAGTCGCGAGTACTCGGCGACGATTCAGATAACGTCCGTCACAGATGCTCAGCAGATCCTCCAGTACAGCGTATTCCCCCAACCTCGCACGCTACCGAGCCCCTGCAACGAAATCCACCATATTGGACGACAGTGATCCAAGAAGTCCAAATCACCAACAACGGTTCGGCAAGCCCGTGATCATCTAATCCTGTCCAGGCGTCGGCTTTCGAGACGGCTCTCCCGGACCGATGAGCCCCATTTCCTTCGCCAACGCCAACCACCAGCGAACCGTCTCGGGACGAGGGCGCCGTTTCGGATCAGGCTCTACGCAGGCTGCAACGTACTCGTGAATCGGCTCGTGACGGAGACGCCCCTCCCGAGCACGTTCAACCACCTCCCGAAGGAACCTCTCAGTAAGCTTTCGAGGCCGACCGCGGCTCCGTCGACGCCGAAGGCCAGCGCGGACTGCGTCCGTATACCTCTCCGGAGCCTCGAGCCGATCCGGGACGGCCTCGACGTCCAACAGGGAGGTCAGAACCCCCGATCCCGCAGCAGCAGCGATGCGTGCCAATGGCAAAGACTTCAGGTCGAGGTTCGTTATGGCGACATCATCGAAAGCGGGTGGCGAATATATACGCAGGTCCACGATTCGAGGTGGCTGACCATGGTTCTCAATAACGCGCACTTCAAACCGGAATGGCCATCCCGATAACTTCACGATCGCTCGATGCCCGGGAAGGGTATCGCCCCTCGACTCAGCATCGACATGCCTGAATCGTTCAATAGGCAGACCGCCCACTACCCCCGATAGCCGATCAACATAAATGACTTCTCCTTTCTTCGACGGCGGATACACGACCTCCAGCGGGTTTCTCGGAGTAGATTCATTTGAGTACATTTCCCAACAATACCGCAAAAGCTGAATGGCCAGCTCAGACACACTTCCACGAAAGGGTGAATGGATCCTGCGATTCGGCCGCGCGCCCAAGACGACGGCAGTCGACACAGCCACGACATGTTGTCGCCAACCCACTCAGCCTAAAGGCGGCAAGTGTGATTGCGCCTGAAGCACGCTCATGCCAACGTTGGGCCCCTAGTTCGCGGCCTATATCTCCACTCGTGATCCCGGTGTAGTCAACCTCGACAGTAGCGCAGTTGAGAGTTGGGACGATGAGGGCTGCTGCGCGACCAGATGAGTGGTTAAGCAGCTCCTCCCCGTCCGCGCCGACGAAGCTGACGAAGCTGACGAACGAC
This sequence comes from Nocardia coffeae, assembly GCF_019890715.1. NCBI lineage: Bacteria > Bacillati > Actinomycetota > Actinomycetes > Mycobacteriales > Nocardiaceae > Nocardia > Nocardia coffeae. The sequence goes on from NZ_JAINZY010000014.1 coordinate 53,582, forward strand.
TCTCGGACAGCCGGGTGACGTCCACCAACCAGTCATCGATGAACTGCGACATCATGTGGCGAATTCGAGCAGGAAGCATCCAGAACGATAATTGACACACTGCCGCGGTACACGGTCGACACTATGCGTCCGCCCGCACCGACCGGACACGCCAACCATGAACAGCGCCGACCGCACTACTTCTCCGTGCGGTCGCTGCGGGGCGCTTGGGTTAGCTCGCTTTGTTGTACGCCTCTACAATGCTGGCCTGGATCCGCCCGCGGTTGGATACGTCATAGCCGTTCTTTCGGGCCCACTCTCGAACCGCTTTGGTCTGTTCCTTGTCGGCGGCAGTACGACCGCCAATCTTGCTCTTACCCTTGGAAATTCGGCCAACCTTACGAGCAGGCTCGGCCCACTGCTCGAACGCATCCCGCAGTTTACCGGCGTTCTTCACAGACAAGTCGATTTCGTACTCGACACCGTCGATGCCGAATAGGACAGTTTCTTCCGCCTTGGACTTACCGTCATAGTCGTCAATCAGTTCGACGGTGACCTTCTTAGCCATGTGAGTCGCTCCTGTCTTCATAAGAAATGCCAGAGATACAAGCGTAGAACATTGACGGAGACGCCGCTCGACCGGCACATCAACAGGGCAGCCATAGCTGAGATTTGATGTTGGCGCTGGCAGAACGCCGCATCAGCAACCGGCCTCGATAGGCCAGGTTAACATGCTCAACAAGCCTTTGTGCGCGAATACTTCGAATGTGGCGCTCGGTCCATGCATCACAGCCGTGGTTCGGACAACCGATCTCAGCATCGACGCTATGACCGCAGTGCGATGAAAGGCGTGCGATTCAGCCGCCAGGTGTTGACAGGGGACAATCCCACCCTCAGCCAAGGTTGCTGAGTATTTCCTGGCTCCAGAAGCTTATCGGCGCGTCACCACTCCAACACGCCGCAGGATTATCCGACATCGTCGGCATGGAGACTCGAACTTTCCAACCGATGACCAACTTTTCAGCGGGACCAGTCGGGACGTCAAGGGCGCGGCCGCGCCGGGCACTTGCAGAATATCGCCCGCCCAGGCTACTTCCAGGGACACTGCGGGACAGTCAGGGACTGGCAACCGGGCGTTTGACCCAAGCCTGGGTGTCGCGGGTTCGAGTCCCGTCAGCCACCCCATGAAGGGCAGGTCCGGAGCGTGTTCCGGACCTGCCCTTCGGCTTGATTCGAGTTCTTCCGACGAGGCGTTCGCCACCGGAAGGTGTTCCCCACGTTGGCAATACCTCGATTCGGCGCCCAGTAATAATGGAGCAACCGAGGGCGGCGCCATGTCGGCCACAAAACCGCAGGTAGACGCCGGTCGGCTGCGCGACTGCCCGCATTCTGACGATTAGGTAGTTGATATGCCGAACGAGGTTCCGCGGCTTGTGGTCGATGACCATGAACTACAGCATCACAGCACGCTGCGCTACCAACGGTCCAGTGAGGTCCATAACGCGGCGACTCCACCACATGAACACCTGAACAGTCTGAGCGACGAATTGGGCGTGGCCGGCTCGGTCGGTGTGGAGGCATTGCGGGAATACCACGCGAACTTTCGTCATACCGAATTGAAGGGTATCGCCGCCGCACACGGCGCGATCGGGGCCAATTTGCGCGGTCACGCGGCGCCGGCCTTCGATGGAGCGGATGTGGACAACGGTCGTCGGGTCGCCGCTACCGACGAGTTCGATCGGTGAGCCGATGACGAGCAAGGATGCCACCGACGGTGGCGGCGGCGGCGGAGATTCGTCGGGCAACCTGGGGAATTCGCTTTCCATGGATCCGAAGGACCCCGACGGTTACAGGCAGCTGATTACCGGCAACACGCAGTTGATTACCGGCGACAAGCAACTGGGCACCGGCAACGAGTCGGGCGGCTACATGGCATCGCCGAATGGTTTGTATACCGTCGATTCCGTCGATCCGAAGATCTTCGATCCGAATTCATTCGATTCCTCGATAACGTCCGGCACGGTCGCGCCGACCATCCACGTTTCAGGACCGAACGGTAAACAGGAAACCATAAAGCTCCAGCCCGTGGGCCCGAAGGGGCACATCGTCATCGGCGACGACGGGACGGTGACCGAGTACGGCTCTGCGGACAACAGTCAAGTCCTGCAGACCAACCCGGCTCCTTCGGCATTGAAACCCGCGGCGGGCGAATGCGTCATCGTCACCTCCTCGAAGGCGCCGGCGGCCGTGCAACTCGCCATCAAGGATGCCCAGAAGTTGACCCAGCACATACTTGGACAATTCGGATCCAAGAAGCCGCAGGTGGTCAAGCCCTATCCGTTGACGACGTCGAATGCGCACACGTTGAGCAAATCGGAGGGCGCGACGGCGAACGAGTACAACAAGACGTCTGACGCGCTGAAAGACCAGGAAAAGGCCTGGGACGACCGGGACACTCAGGCGATTGCCGCATCCGCGAAGATGGTGGACGCGAACAATAAATACTACGACGCGATAATCCACACGATAGCCGATTTGAACGTTCACCTACGAGCGTTGATATCGCCTAATTCGAAATCGATCAACGCAGCCAATGCGGACTCGATCTTGTCGACGCTCGCCACATCCATGGAAACCGTTCAGAATAAATATAGTTCGTACGTCAAGGAAGTCGACGATGCGACCAAGGGTATACCGATCAAATACACCGTAAAACCCGGCGACAATCTCAGCGATATCGCTGCCGAGCAACATACTACCTGGCAGAAAATTTATGCGGCCAACCGCAGTGTCATCGGCTCCGATCCGAACATGATCCAGCCGGACCAGGTGTTTTCGATCACGCCGGGGAAGGGCGCAAAGTCATCGGACAGTTCGACGTCGAGCAGTAAGACGTCAGCCACCACCCCGAAGATCCCGAAGGTCGACCCCACGACAGTCGCGAAAGAAACCGCCCCGAAGATCCCGAAGGCAACCCCCACCACAACCCCGAAAGAAACCGCCCCGAAGATCCCGAAGGCAACCCCCACCACAACCCCGAAAGAAGCCACCCCGAAACCTACATGGGACGGCACCGACTGACGTGGTATGAGCGAGTCACTCTGGGTCGACACCGGCGCGATGCGTGCCTCAGCGCGGGAATTGGATCAGGTCGCCGACGAGACGGCACGCATGGTGGCGGAATTGAAGGCCGCATTGGGCCAGGAGGGCGACTGCTGGGGTAACGACGAACCCGGTGAGACCTTCGCGAAAACCTATGTCCCGGGCGAGAAACAGGGCATGGAGGGTATGGACAACCTGGTGGCTGCCGTGCGCGCGATGGGCGTCGACCTGCGCAACATCACCGATTCGTTCGAGAATCAGGACGATAGCGGCGCCACGCAGGTTCGCACTGCCGATCCGGCGAACACCGGCACCTCGACTACAGATCCGCCGCCGATCTCCTCGCCCACCTCCGGCTACCCGAACCAAAGTGCTCGGCCCACCCAGCAATCCACCGGATCACCGGGCACACCGACGACGGCGGCGGACAACACGGGTTCCGGGCCATCCGACAGCGCCGCGCGTCCTGCCACCAGCACGAACCAGCAGCAACCGGCCGCACGTCAACAGCCGGGCTCATCCGAGTCGGGCTCTCCCGGCAACAGCTCCGCCCCGGCCGACGACGGCTCGAACGCAGATCAGCAGCAGGCAGATCAGCAGCAGCCCACTGAGCCCGCTCCGAGCACCGCGGCTCCGAACACCCCCGCCACCCCGGCAACCCGTGGCGCCGATGCCCGCACGAGCACGACACCGGCCAATCCGAACGCCGCGGCCCGAAACATCTCCGCCCGCCCGGCAGCCGCAACGCCCTGGGCTCGAAACGCGGCGAGGTCGAGCACCCCGGAGACCGCGAACTCTCCGGAAAGCCGAACGCCTCCAAGGGTTTCCCCACCGCGCAAACCCGACCGCCCACCGAGCCCCGCCAAGCCGGGCGAGGAGAAACGCCGCGCCACACCTGCGCGCCGGGAGCCTGCGGCGGTGCGGCCGCGGCCGGAGACCGATGACGAGGCCCTGCGCATCCTGCGGGAGATGGCCGCCCGGCACGGCCTCGAGATCACCGGATTCGAGGCGACCGGTGTCGCCGAACAGACGGCACAGGACATCGCCGATGCCGTCGACGCGGTGCTCACGAAGTATTCGATCCTTCTCCGCGGCATCGCGATCGCCGCGAGCGGGCCGATGTCGCACGTCGAGAACCGTTGTGCGACAGACATATCGTACTCCGGGGCAGACTTCTCGCAGACTCCGGAGCCGTGGATCGTCCTCACCCGGGCTGCCGTGGAGGACCCCGGTCTGCTCATCGAACGCGACAGGGTGGCAACCCGATCCGCGGACAAGACGGAGCGTCGGCCGATGTACGCGACGATGCTGCTCGAACTCGGCCACGTGCTCGACCTCACCGGTAGACTGCGCGCCCGGCATGAAGCCCAGCGTGCGTTGATCACCGAATACCTGCGGATCAGTGGCGCTCAGGCCAACAACCTGGGCCACATCGTCAGCGGCTACAAACGCTGGCGGGCCCAACTGGACGACTACAGTTTCGACAACGACGCGCTGTCGCCCGGTCGAGCGCTGGCCGCCGGATTCGCCGCGGTCGAGATGCACGGCGGTAAGGCTCGCGGCCCGGCCAAGGTGTTGCATCGCTTGCTGGTGGTGATGGCACGAGCTGCGGTGCCGGACAGACGGTAGCGGCATCGAGGGGCGGCTGCGGTCTTCCCATCAGTGGTGAGCGGGAAAAATTGTCAGCTATGGATCGCTGGAAGCGTGAGGGCCTGCTGTCGGCCAACAATGGGTTGCGTAACCAGGTCGAGCACCTCCTGGACGCCTACGAGCGGAAGCAGGGCCAACTGGCCGAGGCGTACACGCAGCGGGAAGCGATTCAGGCACAGGCCAATTCACCCGACCGGTCGGTGGAGGTCACCGTGGACTCGGACGGCGTACTGGCCGATCTGACGCTGAGCACCGCCGCACTGCGCAAGACGCCCGACGACCTCGCGCGCCTCATCGTCGACGTGGTCCGAGCGGCGGCCGGGAACGTCCGCGAACAGCATCAGGCCCTCACCGCCCCGGTCGCGGCCGAGTTCGACGACATGCCCGAACTCTCCGACATCATGCCGGAGGCACCGAGCCTGCCCGGCATCCGCGCCCACCTCCGGGGCCGGCAGAACCCACAGGCGTGAACGTCGTCATCGCATCACATTCCCACTGACGGGAAACAGCTCGATGCAGGCAAGAATTGGCGGAGTCGGATCGATTGCCGATGTAGAGGCAAGGGCTTGCTTACCGGACGTGGGTTGACGGGGCAGGATTCGACATGACTTTGCGATTGCCACCGTGGCTGCCTGCGCCTGTGGTAGCGATCGCGGCCGGGCATTTTCCCGAGGCCCGGGAAGACGGGATGCGTCGCGACGCCGACCGGTTGTCGGATGCCGCCGAGTGGTGCCGCGAACGAGCAGAGTACTTCGACCACAAAGCCGACAACCGGCACCAGATCATTCGCGGCGCGGCGGGCGACAAGCTCGAGGAGCAGTTTCGCGACCTGGCGAAGAAGTTTCGTGCGCAGGCCGACCACAACGACATCCAGGCCGAGCACCTGTACGAGGGCGCCAACGGCTTCGAGGTGCAGAAGTGGACGGTCATCGGATTCCTGGTGATCCTGGCGTGGACGCTGGCGCACGCCGTGATCATGTTCGCCGCCGGCGGCGCGATCGAGGGCTACCTCGCCGAGATGCAAACCAGAACGGCGCTGCAGATCGCATCTCGCAAACTGCTGGAATACCTTGCCGGGCAAGGTGCCAAGGCGGCAGCCGAACGCGGCGTCCTGGTCCTGGCCGGTAAAGCGGCGGCCATCGGAGCGATCCAGGGCGGCGGCATCAACCTGGCGGTGCAGGCAAAACAGGTCCTCTACGACCAGCGCAAGTCGGTGGACTGGAAGACCGTGGGTATCACGGCGGCCGCGGGCGGCGTCGGCGGCGGCGTCGGCGCGGCGGCGGGCAAGGTGATCGGCGACCGCTGGATAATCCCGAGAACACTCGCCCACGCCGAACAGGCCACCAGCGCCGCCGGACGAGTGTTCTTCCAGGTCGGTGGCACGGTGTTCGTCGGAACGGTCGGCGGGTTCGTCGGCGGGATCGCCGGGGCCGGAGTGTCGGTCGCGGCGTCGGGTGAGAAATTCACCGTCAAGGCCTTCACCGAAGGGCTCCTGCCCGCGGTCACCGGCGGATTTCTGGGGGCCGCCGCCCACGGGTTGGCCGGTCTTCGCGCCGGGGCACCGGTACCGGCCGCCACCTCCGGGGCGTCGGTCGACTCCGGCGCGCCGGGCAACGCGGCACGCGGCATGCAGGCGCTCAGGGACGCACTGGACGCGCACGGCATCGTCCCCGCCGGCGACGCACCGAAGTCTCGCCAACAACAACTCAACGACCTGCTCTCCGCACTGCTCCAGGAGCCCGAGCACAACTCCACCGATTGGCAGCCGAATCTGGGCTTCGCACTGCCCGACAACGTCAATCCGGTGAAGCCGGTCTCGTTCGCGCCGGACACCACTCCCGCGCCGACGGCGGCACGCGACCAGCAGGCGGGCGCCGCACAGGTACCGGACCACAGCCCATCGCCAGCTCGAACCGGTGCCCAACCGGGCGACGCCCCAGGCAGCCCGTCGGGCGAACTCACCCCGCGCCCGGCCGGGAAACTGCACGCTCGCCTGCTCCAGCGGATCGCCGAGAACGAGTCACCCGAGTTCGTCGCCAAGCCGCACAAGCTCACCAACCAGGTGTCCACGGACCTCAACGCGTTGCCCGGCGACGACGCCATGACCGCACCACCCCACATCACCAAGGCGGACAAACCCACCGGCCCGGTAGCAGAGCCGAACACGCTGTCCGGCAAGGATTTCAACGGTGCCGCACCACGGCCCGACACCGATCCGACGCTGACCGGCGCCGACGACTCCGGCTCGCCAAACGCATCAGCGGACCTCGAACCGGCCCCGGCAGGACCCCGCGCCGCCGACGACGCCCCGCGATCGCCCGTAACGGCCGAAGACGAAGCCGCGGTTCGGGATCCGGCACAAAACGATGTGGAAGGCACATCGAAGCAACCGGACCCGACAGCGAAGGCAACCGACGACGCCGATGCGCCACCGGCTGCCGACGCCGACGATGCGGCGCCCACCGCCGCGACCGACAAGTCCGCCGAACCGCCGAAGGAGCCGGGCACGCCATCGGACACAGCGCGCGGCGATACCGCGGTCGCGGACCCCGCCGACGCGGCGGCGAAGGCGGCTGCGGCGAAACCATCGAGCAAGCTACCGACTGCGGAGGAAAACTCTTCGGACACAGCACAATCGGAGAAATCGGCGACGGCGAAGGCACCGGAGCCGACCGGCACGACGCAGGCGGCGCCGCGCGGGCTGGTCTCGGCCGGGGAGACCAGCCCGCCACCGAAGCAGCCGACCACCAAACCGGAGCCGGAGAATACCTCGGTCACCGCACCGGCCGCCACGAAGTCGGATGCGGAGTCCGCGTCGAAACCAGCCGATCAGGCACCCGAGAGCGCCGAAACATCCTCGAAGCCAAAGTCTTCCGAGGAGGCCGGTAAGTCCGCGGAGCAGAACGGCGCACCGAAGACCGACGGTGAGACCACCGACGATTCCGGCACGCCGCCGGACGCCACGCCGGAAGCCGAACCCGCTCCCGCACAGGATGAATCGGATAAGACCAGCACCACGCCCGAACAGGACGCACCCGCGGATATAGCCGACCTCGCGAAGCAATACAAGGCCGAGACCGACGCCACCCTCCACGATTACGAGGCGACGGACTGGAGCACGGTGTCACCGGAGGGGCTGGACTGGATGCTTCACCAGGGCACCGCACGCGAGGCGGTGATGGCCGTGATCGAGATGATCCGCCGCGGCGATCCCAAGGGCAGGGTGCTGCGGTGGACGCAGGTGATGGCCATCCTGGTCGCCCGCGACGGCGGTGTGGGCAATATGCAGGCCGGTGAGGGTAAGACCCTGGTGTTCCTGGGCGCGGCGGCATTGAAGGCCGCGCGCGGGGGCCTGCCCAAGGTGATCATCGACCACGCCGGCCAGTCGAAGACGATCAACACCCGCGCCCCGGTGAAGGTGATCACCACTCGGGACGTCCTCGCCAACGAAGCCTTCGACGAGTACCAGACAATTCTGGGCAAGTTCGGATTCGACATCGTGCGCATGAACCCCGACCACTCCTATGACGCACCGGCCGACGGGAAACCGACCATCTACATCGGCACCATGAACGACGCCGGCTTCGGCGAACTACGCGGCAACATCGCACCCGCCCGAATAAACGGCGTCGACGAGATCGATGAGGCCCTCGTCCACGCCGACACCACCTTCATCCTCTCCGAAGGCTCCGGCAACCCCGCCGGCGCCGAGGTCGAAGCACAGGTCACCGACGCCCATGCCTTCCTCGGCGACGCCATGAAGGCCGGACTGCTGACGGAATTCGATTTCGGTCGCGATCCCGGTCAGATCGGTGGCGGCACCGCACTGACCGACACCGGCCGCGCCAAGATCGAAGACATCCTCGGCCGGCCGCTCACCGACGAGGAAAGCCACCGGTTGACCATGGCCGCCACCGCCGAATGGGAATACATCGAAGACGACCACTACGTGGTGTGGCACCATCCCGAACTCGGCCCGGAATTCCTCACCGACTCCGAGGGAAATATCGTGACCACCGATGCCGGGGAACCCGTACGCAATCCGGCCTCGCACAAGATCTACATCATCGACCAAACTTCCCATAAGGTGATGTTCGACGCCGAAACCTCCACCGAAAGCCGCTGGAACGGCGGCCTGGCGCAAGCCATGGAGGCCAAACACGGTATCCAGATCCGGGATGACCCCGCCAGTTCCGCCTCGGTTACCGCAGGAAAACTGTTCTCCTCGGAGAAGAGCGACGAGCTGTTCGGTTTCTCCGGCACCGCGGACGGCGTCGCCGATGAACTGGCGGAAAATCACGGTGTCAAGCGCGTGGTCGACATTCCGCGCTTCAAAGAATCGCAATTGGTACGCGTCGACGACCACCACGCCATCGGCCAGGAGGGAGTGATTTCCCATCAGGACGCGAAACTCCTGGCCATGGCCCACGTCATCGCCGAAGGCCAACCCGAGGGCAATCCGATACTGGCCATCTGCAACCGCAACAGCGAACCCGCCAAACTCTCGAAACTCCTCGGCGACCTCGGGGTGGAACACGTTGTCGTGGACGCGAAATTCTTTCTCCGCCACGGCGTCCACGCCGAAGCCGAACTACAGAAGATCATCGCCGAAGCCGGAAAGGAGGGCAAAGTCCTCGTCATCAACCGGCAAGGCGGACGAGGCGTCGACATCCCCGTCGATCCGGGGATCAAAGGCGGCCTGCGGGTCCTGATCTCCGGCCGTTCCGCCGAATCCCGCGCCGTGGACATCCAAGCCGAAAATCGCACCGCCCGCGGCGGTGGCGAAGGCAGCGTCCAATACTTCACCGCACCCGACGACGCCCTCTACGCGAACACCCCCCAGGCCCAGATTGCCATCATCCGTAGCGTCCAGCACGAAAACGCGGTCAACGCACACCGAGACGCACTCGCCGAACATGCCGCGGCACCGACCAAAGAAACCCAATCGAAACTGCACAGGGCCACCAACAAACTCGCGGCCTCCCAGAAGAATCTCGACGAGGCCGTCGACGACATCCGGTCGATCACCCACAAGCTGCAGCCCCTCGGCGTCCGCAAGGCGGGCACCTACGACCCCGCCACCGCCCACCTCCCCAACTCACCGCCTACCGCGGACCCCGCCGCCAATGCGCACACCCCTGGGCAACCCGGGCACCCACCCCCGGTCCGCACCGACGGCGGAACTCCCGCCACCAACCCGGGCGACCCGAATACCGGACAGCCACAACAGTTTCCGGTGTCGGCAGGTTCGGCAGCAGGGACATCCGCGAGCGACGTGACCGCGACCGGGCAGCCGTCGTCGAGCGCCGCGGCCGGACAGCCGGTCCACGCTTCCGTCGCACAGACGACCGACATGAGCGCAGCGCTGACGCAAGCCCAACAGGGCCACCCGGCGGCCGTCCGGACACTGGTGAATACCAGTTGGCCGACCACTCTCCAGCAGGTGACCACCACACTGGGCTGGAACCCCACCGCCGGCACCCCCGCACAGCCGGTTCAGCAGCTGGCACACGCGCTCGCCTTCGCCGGGCTCCGCAGCGCGGAACTCGAGCGGTGGGCGGTGCCCGCCGACACGGACCTCGCCGACTGGCTGCACCAGAAGACCGACGATGCGCTGCTCGACGGCTTGGGCCGACTGAACGATGCCGAGCGTCATCTCGTCCAGGCCGCGCTGCACGCGCAGCCGCGTGATCTCACGCCGGATCAGATCGACGTGCTGCAGCGGCTCACACAGACAGTGCACGCGCAACATCGCCCCGACGACACGATCGCCGGACCGCCCGAGCCGACGGGGGCGCTCGCGAGCGCACCGCAGCCGACCTCACCAGGTACCGCCGGGCCGAGCGTTTCCCTCGTACCAGCCGATTCCGGCGAACCGGCCGCGCCCGCTGCCGCGGCGGCGCCATCCGGTCCGAGCCAGGCGACCGATGCTCAGTTTCCATTCGATCTTATTGCAGCACAGAGGCATTCGACCAAAGCGTCGAAGATGGATCAGGGCGTCACACTGGATCTGAAGGCGCTGCAACGCGGAGTTGTGGCCGCCTACATTGCCCTGGAGGGGGTCTCGGAATCCGATCCCGTCGTCGCGGCCCTCGCCCTGGCTCCCCTCGCGGTGTTCGGGCGGCTGGTCGATCGGCTCCACCCGAGCCAGCGCGAGGCCCTGCGGCAACGATTCCGCCAAGGGTTGTCGGAAGAGCAGACGGCGTACATCCACAACGCGCGCGTCACCACCGGAATGCGTTGGCACGCTACAGGTGTGCGGACCCTCGCCGCCGGCGCGCTGCGCCGCATCGCTCGATCGATCGCCGCGGAACACGGGATTCCCGCAACACCCGCCGAACTCACCGCCGACGAACTCGCCGTCCTCGAACTGACGGCGCAGGGCTTGTCCCGGGCGGTGATCTCACAGCGTCTGAGCCTGCCGCGGCGGACCGTGACGCTCACCGCCAGGCAGGCCGCGGAAAAACTGAACGTACCCAACCGGGCTGCATCGGTGGCCGAGGCAGCACGCCGTGGAGACCTCGACATCACCGCCTTCCCCACGTTGAAACAGTCAGCGACAGAACGCTTTTCCGGAAACCACACCAACGTGCTGACCCTCACCGCGAAAGGTCTGACCCAGAAGTCCGTCGCGGAAATCCTGTCCATGCCGGCCGCGGAGCTGCAGAGTCACTTCGACGACATCGCAGGCAGGCTCGGCAACCCCGCACCCGCATGCCTCGTGGCGGCCGGGATTCGAGAGGGTCTGGTCGACGTGAACGGTCCGGGGTGGTCCAACCGCGACGGCACCGGGGATCGCACCGCCACAGTCGAATCCCCTTCGGGCCCAGGGTCTGTCGTCACCGCCGTCCACCCCGGCGGCAGGCCGGCGCCCCTGGGTCCCGCCGCGCTCGACGAGTGGCCGGTAGACACCTCGACACTGTCCCAGGCACAGGCGGGCGACAAGTCCGCCTCGCTGGCGCTGGACCGCCGGTACAGTCGCGCCGGGGTTCGACGGGTGCTGGCGCTGCTGGGCTGGGACCCGGCGCGCGGCGCACCGCCCACGCAGATCGCACGACTGGCACACGCGATCCACTTCGGCGTCCTGGCTTTCGCCCGAGACAACCGCTGGCCCGTCCCCGCGGGCCAGGACATCGGCGACTGGATGTTCGCCGTAGCTCAGGACACCCTGCTCGACAATCTCAATCACCTGGGCACCGCCGACCGCCAACTCGTCTCGGCCGCGATCGGAGGATCGCACCACGGCGAGAACCTCGACGACGACCAGACCGCCGCGATCGAACGTCTCGCGACGGCGGCACATCGCCGGTCCCGTGGCGAGGACTCCACCGGGCCGAGCGCCCGGACCGACGTCGCCGCGGCGCCTTCGCCGACACCGGCACAACCGACTGCCACCTCCAGAGCACCCGCTGCGGGACTGGATGAGGCGTTCGACGAGCCCGGCGTCGCCAAACCGGTCGGCCAGTTCGACCCCGCCCTCGTAACAGCGATCAACCCCGACAACCCCATCGGCTCGCACACCGCCGTCGGCGGCAAAGCCCAAAGCCCATCCAGCAACACAGTACCGGTGAGCAAGCGCGCGAACGCAGAGGACGACGCTGGAGGAGAGTCCCGACAGCAGACACTCGGCGAACCGCCACGGCCCGCCACGTTCACCTCCGTCAACGCGTGGCTCGCGGCCTATCGCGGCTTCCTCGGGTACACCCAGAGTCGGTTCGGGGGGTCGGCGCTCAACAAGTCGTCCGTGTCGCTCATCGAGAGCGGTAGCAAGAACCCGAGTGCAGGAACGGTACGGGACCTGATCACGGCCAACGGCGTTCCGAACGCAATTGCCCGTGAAGCCCTGCAACTGTTCTATGCCGGTGAGGCACTCGCAGCGTTCGATCCCGACGGGGGATCCCGGCCCGACCCTGGCGACTTCGATCCTGCGGACCCATACGCTGCGAACAGATGGCTAGCGGCCCTGCGCCGCTACCTCGGTGTCTCCCAGGCACAGTTCGCGGGGCGGCTCGATGGGACAACGGTCGGGGGCATCGAGCGCGAGACCAAGAAGGCGACCGCGACGATCGTCCGCGAGGTCTGTTCGGCGAACAACATTCCAGACGCCCTCGCGCGCACGGCGTTGCTTCGATTCTTCGATGGCGAGGGACTCGCCCGGTTCGATCCCGACGGGAGATTCAGGCCCCACCCTGCGGATTTCGACACCGACGACCCTTATGCGGTGAACAAATGGCTCGCCAGAATGCGAAGCTACCTCGGCATCACCTTGAACGAATTCGCCGGACCGGTCAACCCGGTGCAGGTGAAACACTTCGAACGAGAGCGACGTAACCCGAGGGCAAGCACCCTCCGAGACCTCTGCGCCGCCAACGGCATTCCGGACGATATCGCCCGCGAAGCCCTCCGCCGATTCTACGACGGCGAAGGATTGGCTTGGTACGACCCCGACGGTGAATATCTGCCCCGACCGACGGCTTTCGATCCCGCCGAGCCCTACGCAGTAAACCTGTGGTTGACCAATCTTCGCCGCTATCTCGGCATCTTCCAAGCGGATTTCGCAGGCCCGTTCAGCAATGTGACGATACGTTCGATCGAAAATCTCGCGATCAATCCGACAGCGGCAACAATACGAGACCTGTGCTCCGCCAACGGTATCCCAATCGATACCGCCTGTGAGGCCATCGTCTGGTTCTACGACCGTGAAGGACTGGCCTGGTACGACCCCGACGGCGTGTACCCGCCGCGGCCCGCCGACTTCGAGACTGTGAACGCATGGCTGTTCGAGTGGCGCCGCTATCTCGGCCGCAGCCAGGAGAAGTTCTCCGGTCGGCTCAGCACGGGGGCCCTGAAGCACACCGAGCGCGGCCGTACGGTGCGGCCACGGTTGTCGTCGCTGCGAATGCTGCGGGATGCCAACGGGATTCCACAGCATCTGATCGTCGCTGCCATCGAGCGCTTCTACCGGCACGAGGGCGTGGACGAAGCCGACTCCGACGAGCAGGCTTTGTTCTGGCGCTACATCGCCACGCCGGTCGGATCACCAGAAGAAACCGCCGCCCGGGACGAAATCTTCGCGCGGTACGCCTGGGTGCCCAACGCCGTGATGCGGAAGGTGGGAAGGACCGGCGATGACCGTGACGAACTCACGCAGCAATGCCGGATCGAAATCCTGTCGGCGATCGCCAACCACTCTCCCGCCGGTGCGTTTACGCCGCATGCCTGGGCCACTGCCGTGTGGGCTGTCGTTTCGGCTCGGTACGAGGCGGCGTATCCGGGCTTGAACCGTTCGGAACGCGCGCTGGTCGTCAAGGTCCATCGTGAGCTGGGTATTCAGGCGCCCGCACTGCAATTGGACGAGGATCGGGTGCCCGCCACCGCAATTGCCGAAGCACTCGGCGTCTCCGTTGCCGACGTCGAGTGGGCGCGTCAAATCTTGGCCGGAGGATCGTCGGGGCTCAATCGCTCGGTAGTCGACGATGGCAGCACTCTCGATGACGTCGTAGGTGATGAGACCGCAGCATCCCCATTCGCCGATATTGAACTCGAGGAAGCGGTTCGCGCCGGCCTGGCCGACTTCCCGGACCCGGGCAAGGCGTGGAATCTGGTAGTGCTGCATCTTATCGAGGGCAATCCGCTCGACGATGTTGCCGACCATCTGAACATGTCGTTGGACGTCGCCGAGGAACTCCGCGAGCGCATCACCACGGTGCTGCAGACCGCACTCACGGCTCCCCGCAGCCGCACAGCCGAGCCGGAACCGCCCGAACCGGATGGACGGTTGCTGCTTCACAGCGGACTGAGACGGCTCTTCGACCATGCTCAGCGAGAATTGGAGAAGTTGGCCGCGGTGACCGCACCTTTGCGCGATGCCGTGCCGATTTCGCCGGAGGAGACACTCGACAGGGCAGTTGAACGTTTTGAAAGCGCGATAATCACCGCCCAGAACGCCGGTGTCCCCACCTCGCACCTCACGACTTTCGAATGGGCGGTGCAGGAGTACCGGGAGGCATACAACCAGATCGACAAGCGCGATCGAGAGGCAATCAGGCGGATGCGTGCTGCCCTCCATCACGCGCAGCAACGGAATCATCGAACCGACACCGTTGCCCGACCCGGGCCCCGGCGGCGCACCGACTGCGTCGGCAGGGTGGCGTTGCTGGTCAACGACTACTACGACGCCATCGCCGGCGTGCTGCGAACAATGTCGGTGCCCGAGGACACGCTCGATCACGGTGCCCCGGGCACGGTGTTGTCCTGGCTGGCACAGGCCCACCGTGATGACTTCGGCAACGGCGAAGACGGTCTGCGCGCAATAGCACGCAGACTCGCGGACCGCGGTTCCGGCCGAGGCATGATCATCGAAGAGGTCTACAGTGACGGCCGGACCGGCCATGCGCTGTTCGCGGTCAATCACGGTGACACGGTCTGGCTGTTCGATCCCGAAGAGCCAGACAGCCCTCCGGTCGAGCTCCACCCGGACCGCCTCACCGTGTCCGACGAGATCGCTTACTACCGAGGTATCGAACTCAACGCATCCGGGCGTGCGGTCAACCCGATCAAGACCGAGCCCGACGAGATCGACGACAGCGGGTCCACCTTGCGGCGCGGCGCCCCGGCCACGCTCTACGGCAACGCCCCGTCCGCCCTGGTCGCGGCGTCGACGGTGGGAGGTCCAGCCGATTCAGAGACCGGGCAGCCGGGCGACTTCGAGCAGACCGGCGCCCACCCCACACCGACCGTGGAGCTTTCACCCCCCCAGCTCGAGGTGCTCGATCTGGCGGTACAAGGACTGACATTCGACCGTATCGCGGACAGGATGGGGGTCAGCCGATACGTCATGCGGACGCACCTGGCTCGCGCTGGGAAGAAGCTCGGCGCCAAGGGACTGCTCGCGACAGTGGTGGCGGCCCTGAACCAGGGCCTGCTCGACATCGGTTCCCCCGACCTCATGCAACCTCTGACGAACTCGGCCGCTCACGGGACCTTGTCTCCCCGCGAATACGAGGTGCTCGAACAGGCAGCACAAGGACTGTCGAACAAAGCCATCGGGAAGCGGCTGGGCATCGCAGAGGACACCGTCGACGAGTACTTGCAGGAAGCGGGCCGAAAACTCGGCGCGCGCAGCCGGGTTCGCATTGTTGTTCAGGCGATGCTTCAGCGAGTGCTCGGCCGGGCGGGCCATGTCGAGCTGTCGGAAGGCGAGGTACATGTCGTCCAGCTCGTCGCGGACGGTGTGTCGGAGGCGTCCCTGGGGGCCGTACTGGGCATGCCGCCGGATCAGGTCAATCAGCTACTCGCCCAGCTGAATTCCAGGATCGCGACCGCGGACAGTGTTCGCACGACAACGACAGCGCACCCGCCGCCATGGCGAATCCAGCTGTCTCCCACACAGATCCGAACGCTCCACGTGTTGGTGGAAGGTCTGCCCGACCCGGCGCCCGGCGGCACATCGGCCCTGCCACCGAATATGTTGCGGGAGTTCCGCACTCACCTCGCGAACCGGCCCACCAAGAAACTGAGTGGCAGGGAACGGGAAGTACTGGGCCTGATCGCCTCGGGCCGGTCGCCCAACGGTATCGCCGACAGGCTCGGCGTGCCGGTGAGTTCGGTGCGCGGCTACATCGCTCACGCGGAAGTGAAGCTCCACACCGGCGGACTGATCCCCACGGTGCTCGCGGCAGTGCGCGCGGGGGAACTGGACGATAACGGCGACACCACGAACCAGGTCCAGCTGTCACCACTGGAGCGGCGTGTCCTGCGCATGGTGGCCGATGGCCACACCAACCAGGCCATCGGAGCCGTGGTCGGGCAGCGGTGGGCAAAGCCCCTCCTGACGCGGCTGTACGCGAAATTCGGCGTCGAGGACAAGATGGGTCTGGCACTGGCGGCTCAACGTCACGACCTGCTCACCGAGAAGAGGCTGCTGGAGTGCATCGGCCAGGTCTCCGAAGCGGCTGCCGCGCTCGGCCTCGCGAACGCCGCCAAACCCGAACCGGGACAGAACAATCCGCGTCACCTCCAGGCCGCCCTCACGCCCGGCTCCGCCACCACCGAGCAGGCCATCACCACCCAGCTCGTCACGACTCATCTCGGTCCCAACCCCAAGGACCCGCTCGCCCACGTCATCGCCGACGTGAAGAACATGAAAGGCGGCGCCGACACCGCCGTCATCCTCCTCGACGACGGCACCGCGATGCACGCCTACCTCGTGACCAACGCCGACGGCCGCAAGGGCGGCACCGTCGTCATCTTCGACACCAACATCACCGACCCCGCCGACCCGCACCAGAACCCCAACGACCCCGACCGCATCCCGCGCGTCCGCACCCACGCCGCATGGACGCAGTCCTACCCTCGCGACAGAATCACAGCGGCGTACGTCGCCCTCCTGAAATCCGACGACGGCGACCTCTCCGCGCTCCACCCGCCCGACCCTGATCAGGCGCCCCCGCGCGACGGCGCGATCCGAGGACGCCCGGGTGACCAGCCTCGACACTCCCGATCCGACGACGAACCCACGGCGCCGAACGTCGAGGACACACCCGCGCCGGGCACAGCGACCCCCGAAACACGCACGGGCACCGACCCCCGTCTGCTGTGGGCGCAGCCAACGGCCGAGGCTCCGGCAGCACCTGCCTCACCGAACGCACCGAACGCACCGAACGCACCGAACGCACCGAACGCACCGAGTATCGCAGCGAACGCCGACGACACGTCGACGCCCGCCACACGCGATGTGCCCGACCCCCGGCTCCTGCCATGGACACAGACGCCGGCCGCGCCCGAGGTATCGGCTGCACCCGAGGTATCGGCTGCACCCGACGCGCCAGCCCCGGAGTTCGCTTGGCCCGCAGCACCTTCGGTGCCAGAGCCCACCAACGGCCAACCCGCACAACATGTTCAGCCGCAGCAATGGCCCGAAGCCCAGCAAGAACCGAGCCGGACGCCGCCCTGGATGAAGCTGCCGAAGCCGCCCGGGAATCGACTGCAGGAATCCGCCCACGGCGCCGGCTGGACCGATGTCGGCGTGGGGCACTCCACGAACGAGGACGAGTTCGCGATCGCGGAAGCCGTCGTCGACGGTGAGCCGGTGACCCTCGCCGCGGTATGCGACGGCGTATCTCATCTGGCGCGCAGCGATGTCGCCGCGAAGGTGGCATCGCAGGCGGCGTGCGCTGTCCTGCATCAGGCGGCGGCAGTCGCCGCGAACGGCGGGCGGTGGAATCCGGCAGAGGTCGTGAAGGATGCGCTCGAGGCAGCCCGGGCCGCGGTTCTCGAACTGATCCGGACGGAATTCGAAGGCTGCGAAATCCCGCCCGCATGCACGATCGTCGTGACGCTGGTAACGCCCACACAGATCGTCGCGGAATCATTGGGCGATGCTCGGGCGTACTGGATCCCGCTCGACGACGCCCCGCCGGTGCGGCTGACCGTGGACGACTCGTACGCCCGGAAATACATCGAGGACGCCGAGCGCAGGGGCGAGCACCTCAGCGACGAGGAGGCCGAGTCGATGCCGTTCGCCTCGACCATCACTCGTGGTCTGGGCCCCGACGGGGTGTGGGCCGAACCATGGCAGGAACCCGACCCCGAGCCGTACACGCCGACCGGCAACGGCGTCGTGGTCCTGGTCAGCGACGGCGCCCTGAAGAACGTCTCCGACGAAATGCTCGCCGACGCCGTCAGACAGCCCCTGAAACAATCCCGCGGCAACCGGCTCGCGGCGGCGCACGCGGTGATTCAGAACGCCATCGCCGTTGCGCGGGGAAGGAACAAGGGAACGGACAACAT
Source organism: Nocardia coffeae (assembly GCF_019890715.1). Lineage (NCBI taxonomy): Bacteria > Bacillati > Actinomycetota > Actinomycetes > Mycobacteriales > Nocardiaceae > Nocardia > Nocardia coffeae. The sequence goes on from NZ_JAINZY010000014.1 coordinate 72,104, forward strand.
CACGGCAGTCGTGCTGGAAGGTCCTGCGAGAGCGTCGAATTCCGCACAACCGGCGACCACCGAGGTCGATCGCGACGAGCCCGCCACCGCTCCCGCGCAGCCGGGCACACCCGAACCGTCGAGGTCGAACGACCCGCGGCTCGGGACGTCGCCGTGGCACCCCTACCGCGCCCCGCAGCAGAACCGTCCGACGGGTCTGAGGAGCCAGGACCTGTGGTTCCATCACAGGGACGGCAACGACGAATCCGGCCCGCAGCTCTGGGACGAACCCCGGCCAGAGAACACGATGCCGAAGCCTTGGAAGGGCCGCAAACCCGCCGCCGGAACGCCGAACGCTCCGTCGGCGCCGGATGCCGCCGAAACCCCCACTCCGGCGCTCGACGGCGCCGGGTGGTCGCCGGAGGCGCAAGCTGCGCTGGCGCGCAATGCCACCCGCCTCGAACGGTACGAGTCGGTCGGTGAGGTCGCCCGCACCTTGCGGGCCAGCGCCCGGCCCGGCCTGGGGGCCGTCGTGGTGGATCCGACCGGCCGAACGCGACAGCTCGTCTGGGACGGACGCAATGTCGTCGTGGTGCCGGACGCGGATTCCGAGGATGGGCTCCTGCATCCGTACGAGCCGGATCCAGCCGCGGACCAGCCGGTGCAGGTCCTGATCGTCGCACCGGCCGACGAGTCGGAGTGGCAGCTCGCCGAGGAGGCCGTGCAGCAACTGCTCGCGCCACTCGGCCCCACCCTGTTCTGGCCGACGCTCGATCACGAAGGCGGCGAGACTGCCGGTGCGGAGGGATCGGTTCGGCAGCCGCGCGCAGAACTCGATCCCGGCCGGTTCGCCAGCGCTCGTGACCGTGCCGCGGCCGCGTTGCAGTCCGAACGACTGAGAGCCCGCGGGTTGCTCGGCAACGTATCCGGCAGCGCGTTGCGGAACGAGCAGTGGTCGGCGTTGGCGAAGGTGTATCCCTCGGAGGTGTCCGCGGCTCCCGAAGCCCCCGGATGGGCCAGGCGGCTCGCCGGTGAAACCTGGAGTGACCGATACGGATTCGAAGACGGTCCTGCCCCGGGAAATGATTTCCTTGCGACGTTGGCGGCGGCGGCCGCCCTCGGTTGCCCCATCCACTCGAAGGCCTACGGCCCGGACTCGAGTAGGGGCATCCATGCCTACGTCGACTCTTTCGGCGTACTCCGGTACCAGATCGCGGTCGGCGACGAGACTCCCTCGGGTCGGGAAATGTTCCGCGACATGATGTCCGCGATCGGCCGCCACGCCACCGCCATTCATGAGCCCTGGAGTGCGGACGCCGGGTTCGCCGACAATCTCGACAGCCTCAATGCCGGAATCCAGAGCGGTCTGACGCCCCAGGACGCGGCCCTGCGCACCTTCACCGGCCAGCTGGCCGAAGAGTACGGCTACGACCGTGTGACGGTCACAACCCCGGAAGGTCAGGCTTCCGGGGAGTACACCCGCGTCGACGTCGTATTCGCCAAACCGCTCACCGACCCGGACGCCCCGACACTGCACAACATCCCGGTCCTGCCGCCGAGCCCCGACGCCCCGCCCACGGATCGGCCGGACACCGAATCACCCGTCGACAACGGCGATCGGGATGCGGCATCCGCAACGCACAGCACCACACAACGAGACCGCGCCACATCCCCCGGCGACGGCACGCGCCCGGTACTCGGGGCCGACAGCACCGCGCCGCAACCGAACTCACCTGTCGGGTCGTCTTCCGCCGACGGCGACCAGCCGGGCGCGCACCCCGGCACCCGCGATGTCCGGCCTCGCGCGGACTCCGTCCCCGACGCCTCCACCGAGCGGAGCGCAGTGACCGGCCGAGCCCGGCCGATGCCCAACCTGTTCGTCGCACCCGCACGGCACCCGAACCGCAGCAATACCTGCGCCGACGACTCGGTAGCGGTTCTGGTCGACGAGTTCGAGGTCGCGTCCGCCGAGAAGTTCACCGACACCACGCCGACGTCCGGCCGCACGGGTGTCGAACTCGAGCAGCACTCCGGCGGCCGCCTGCGCCGCGTCGACTCCCGCGACGAGCTCGCCCGCCGGCTGCTGAGCTCCCGTGACGACGCGGCCATGGCGGTCGTCGTCGACCACTACGCCACCGCCGACGCCGACGGAATCGGTGCACACGCCTACCTCCTCGCTGTCCGCGACGGCATCGTCCAGGTCTGGGATTCCAGCGAAAATGGCTGGCGTCCATACATATTCGACGAGGCCGAGACCGGCGTCGCCAAACGGTCCGCGATCGTGTTCCAGAACAACGGTGGCAGACTCGTACCCGAGCAACCCCTCGCCGAGCACCCCAGCGATCCCGACGCGCTCCCGGAACACGGAATCGGCCGCACCCCGAAACACGGAGACGACGACCCCGACGACAGATCCCCGGGTCCGGATCAGCAGCAGCCGTCACGCCGAGCAGACAGCCCCGGCGGCACGACGGCACACGAGCCGATCGAACAGGACGATGTCCTCGTCCCGGCCCTGTCGCACACCGCCGTTCTCGAAGCGGCGGCACTCCGGATATCCGCGCGCGTCACCCATGCCGACGGATTGCGTGACCCGCAGCTCGGCGCCGCGGTCGCGCACGGCATCGCCGACGCCGTCGAGCAGCTGGCCGCCCATGCGGCGACGGCGCCGATCCACCGCATCGAAATCTCGCAGACCCCGACCCACGAGCCCTTCCGGGTGGAGTGGAATCACGCCGAGAATCGAATCGAGCGGATCGTCATCGATGCGCGGGCCCTCTCGAACGAGACCTGGCTGCGCAATAACATCGGAAAGTCCTTCGGGCCCAGACAATCCCGGACTGCCGATACTCGGCAGCTCGCACGACTGCTGGTCCTCGGCGCGGTGGCCGACCGGCTCGACGAGGTGAGCCTGGGCGCTGTTCGGCTGCTCCCCGACGGCGAAACCCCCACCCCGGGCGCCAAGGCGCTGCGACGCGCATTCGCCCAGGTGATCGGCGACCCGGACCGCAGCGGGCCGCAGGAGCGGGCGATCGTCGATCGGCTGCACCGGCTCGTCGCCGACCCCTGGGCGGCGGCGGGGCCGCTGCAGATCGCGGCGATGCTGTCGACGCATTACGGCGTGGGCTTCCCCAGCCTCGAGGAGGTGCCCAGCGAAGAGATCGTGCGCGAGTACGCCCGCGCCATCCACGACGCCGCATCGGTGAGCAGAACGGCCCTGCCCAAGACCGTCAGCCACGACAACCTGGCGCCGAATACGCTCGGCCAGACGATCGCGGCCCGGCACGCGACGACGGTGCTGCTCAACGGAACCTATGCGACGGACCCGCAATCGGCGCAGACGATGGCACAGCACGGTGTCGTCTCCGGCGAGATCCCCGCATGGGCGCTGCACCGGTTCGAGTACTACCTCACCCTGTACGGGCTGGGCAATGCGCTGGTCGCGGCGCACGAGGGACGAGCCCTCGCGCAGGCGGAACCCGTTCTGCGGCAACACTTCCGAGAATCGGTTGCGCACCTGCGCGAGGCCGACGATTTTCCCGAGAACGACTTTCGCGCCTGGCTGCGCAGCCAGTTGCTGCCCGCCGCGCTGGACGACGCGGGCAATCTCGTTCCGGAGACGGCGCTGCCACACGCCTTCGCCGCGGTTGCCCGGGACCACGGCCGGCACGCCTCCGCCGCGGAACGGGTGCTGGCGGATCTCGCTCGTAACCCCGCGGCCGCCCGACCCGGTACAGCCCGGCGGGGCGTCGAAGCCCTGCAAGAGCTCCACATCTATCGAGTGGGCACCGTTCACCTCCTCGAGCAGGTCGTCGGCACACCCGAGACGGTGGCTTCGGCCCTGTACGCGCGCAACTTCCGCGCACCCGGTGAGGAAACCGGCATCGTCATGTCGGACGAGATCGCCGAGGCACTGGTGCAGCGGGCCCTGGCCGAATCCTCCGTCGCCGGTGCGGGCCAGTCCAGCCGGGCCCTCGTCGTGGGCGCCGAGGAATCGCCGTTCATCGTTCTCATCCCCGGTCCGACAACGGACGACCTCGACCTGAGCCTCGGGACGCAGACCGAGATTCTCACCTACCTCGGGCAGAACCACATCGGGCACATCACCGAGCTGCTGGCTTCCGTCCACGGCGTCGAGTTGCCCGATGGGCGGGTCATCGGTCCCGAGCGGCCGATCCTGATCATGCGCCGGGTGTCCGATCCTCCGCTGACCGCGATCCCGGGTGGTATCGAACGGCACCGCGACACCGTCATCTCGGCCTTGACACGATTCCACCGGACCACAGGCGACTTGCCGGACAGCGAATTCCGGCGACGGTTCATCCCCCCGGGAGTTCCCGACGGCGATACCGGCGCGCTGCTCCGGTACCTGATCAACCGAAAGCGCGAGCACCTGAGTCAGGCCTATCGCGATGGTTTCGAGCCCGTCTTCCGGGCCCTGGGCTTCACCGGCGACCCGTTCGCCGAGCTGGAGCGCAAGTCGTGGAACATGCCCAAGCCCGTCACGAAGTTCGTGTGGGTGCACGGTGACCCGCACCCGGGCAATTTCCACGTGGCCGAGACCGACGATGCGGCGGATACCAGAACCACCCTTCTCGACCTGGAGGGAGCCTTCGTCGGCGACGAGGATTACGACTGGGCCTTCCTCGAGCGCATGACCGAGCCCGGTTATGCGCCACGGGAGGGAGTGCACAACGTCGATATCTGGCTCGAACTCCTGCAACTCGAACGTGTCATCAATGTGGTTCTGCGCCAGGCGCCGCAGGTGGCGGCAGGGGAAATCACATTCGAGGAATCCCGGCTCAACGCGGTGGGATTCCAGCGCGCCCTACGGGCCACACAATCGGACCTGCTGAACGATCCCGAATGGTCGCAGACCGAATTCGTCGACAGCATCGTGCGCCTGGCGCCGTACGCCGGCGAATCGCTGTCCTCCGACGCATCCGGGCGGGCGGCAGCCGGCGATCGGCCGCACCCCGGACGCGGCCTGCCCGCACCCGACGACCTCCCGCTCACCACGCACGACCTCCCGCTCACCACGCACGAACGCCGGCTCGTCCACAGTGCGCTGTCCCGGCTGCCGGAGTATCTGGGCGCCGGCGCCGACCTGCTGTCACTGTTCGCCGAGGTGCCGCGCGACGGCGATGTCGTCTCGCGCTCGCGTGACCGTGCTACTCGCAACGGCCGCTGGTGGCAGGCCCTTTCCGCCGATGAGCAGGCGGCCGTGGTCAAGGCGTACCCGCATCACATCGGCAATGCCGACGGCGTCGATTACACCTCGAGGGATATCGCCAACCGGCTGTTCCTCGAACGAGTACTGGACGACCGACTCGCCGAGCACTGGCGGCTGCCCGCTTTCACCGAAACGGCGCGTGCGGCGATCCGCGCGGTCCGGGACCAGTTGCGCGAAGTGGAATCGGCGGCGCGGCAGCTGCCCGGATCGCCGCCGGTGCAGCTGATCGCCTGGGAGCCTGCACGATACGGCGACAACGGCAGGCTGTCCGTGTCGATCGGCAATGCCGACACCGCGTCGAACGTGACCCGTCACATCGGCGGCAACGGCACCACGCAGACGTCGCTGTTGTACCGAAGCAGGTTCGCGCACAATCAGTTCGCCGAGACCGCGCGCAAGGCCCCCGGCGATACGGTCGCGGCGATCGTCGACATCTCGTACCACCATCCGGTTCACCGGGGCGAGGCCGTCCGTTCCGATTTCGCCCAGGTGGGCGGCTACGTGGTGGCGCGAGATATCGCCGCCTACAACGCAACTCGCGCACTGCGGGCCACCCGTCCCGACGGCGCTCCCCCGCCACGACTGCGCACCGTGACCGGGCACAGCTACGGGTCTGTCACGCTGTGTCACGCCGGTGCCGGCGGGCGGCTGGCCGGTGAGCTGGATCAGGTGATCATCACGGGCTCGCCGGGGCTGCCGATACCTGCGCGGGAGTTCGGCATCGGTCCGAACGTCTACGTCGGAATCGCGCCGGGGGATCTGGTCGCCCAACTCGGCAGCCTCACCCCGGGTCGGCGCGGGCGGCGCAGTCGGCGCGGCCGACTGTTCGTCAGAAGCCTGGGCCTGCATCCCGCGCTGGACACCGGCGTCATCCACTTCGACGCCACGATGCCGGAGTTCACCGGCAACGCGGCCAAGCACCAGGGCTACTACTCCTACACCGACGACGAGCAGCGGACGCCGACCACTCCGCTGGACAACATCACCTGGATCACCGCCGGCCGACCGGACCTGATCGAGCACATCGACCCGCAACCGCCGGTGGGCACGCCCACTGTCCTGCAGACCGCGGCCGCCGAGTTCCTGATCGGGCGCGGCGACCGGTCCGGGGTCGGATCGCCGGACGAGATCCCAGCGACCGAGCCGGTCAACCACTGTGTGCCGCAATCCGTCGGCGACCTCAGAGCACACCAGGGCGACGTGGCCGATCCGGTCGTCCTCGATCCGGCCCGAGTCGACGGCGTGTCCTGGAAAGAACTGCGACAGTGGAACACCTTCCGTGGCGGGACACCCGAGCAGTTCCACAGCGACAACCGCTCCACCGGGCAGGGCAAGCTGATCGAAGGCATGATCGCCCAGGCCGAAGGCAGCCCCGCGGGAACGAAGGTCACCGCGCTGCTGCTCGAAGAACGCGTCACCGCCGACGAACACGGCAACACACGGCGCGCCACCGACGAACACGGCGTCGGCGGACACGCCTACACCCTCACCTACGTCGGCAAGAACGTTGCCGGACAACCACAGTTCGAGATCAACGACCACACCGTCACCTACCTCGGCATCGAAGACGGACTCGAATGGTTCCGCACCGAGACCGGCCACAAGGTATCGCTCGCCGAACTTGCGGGCAGCACACGCGCGGAGACCGGCGCGCTGTGGGCGATCACCTACCGCCGCACCCCCGACATGGCACGCGGCGAACTCGTGCGGAACCTCGGCGATCCGACACCACCACCCGACAACCTCCGGTTCGGCGCGAGCTCCCGCCCGGACCGCGACACCAGCACCGATGCGAGCCAAGGCCCCTCGGCACAGGGACCACCGGCGGCCACCGCGGCCGACGGCTCCAGCCATAACCCGCGCACCACACGCGACGCGGCACAAGCCGACACATCTGCGCGGCCGACGCCGTGGCAAGCCAAGCAAGGCCGGCTACCGACCGGCGCGACGACGCCGTGGAACGCCTCGGCACGGGGCGCCGGAAATACCGCGCCGAAGCCTGCCGAGCCCGGGTGGCGGGTGCGCCGGATACCACGCGAGCTCGGGCTCGGAAGTTATCTGTACAACAAGCCGCAGGCCAGGGCGGCCGCTGTTGCGGTGCTGGACCGGCTGGAGGAACTGCTGCGCGGGCTGCATCCGGACGCGTCGGACGAGCAGATCCGCGCTGCCTTCGACGCTCGCGAAACCATCCGGTGGGGCGGCATGGTCAAGGATTCGGTGCCACTCGACGAGCTGCGGCGCGACGGCACTCTGCGCGAGATCATGTCGGCGGTCCTCAACGCGCTGATCCGTAATGCGGAACTGACCCACACCCGAGCCGGAACAACCCTCGACGAGGGTATTGCCAAGCTGATGAACCTGCCGGACGCGGAATGGCAACGGCCGGACGGGGAAGCGCATCGCAGAACAGAAGCGCTACGCCTGAATTTCGCCGCCTTGGCAGCCGTCCGGGAATCGGTTATGGCGGCGCACCCGGGTGAACCGATCACGGCCGCAGATCTTCGCCAGGTGGAACATACCCGCGCGCACACCCCGGTCGCGGATGCGGTGTTCGCGGAATACGCGCTGCGCAAGGACGCATTGCTGGACCGGGCGGCCGAGGAGCAGGAGCGCCGCAGCCTCACGCTGTACGAGTACCAGTTGCTGGGCATGCCGGTATCGGTGCGCGAATTGGAGGCGATATCCGATGAACTCGATGTCCTGAGCATCAGTCGGCTCGACCCCGACCGGGAACTCCCCCGCACCGAAGACCGCCATATCGATGCCCGCGAGCTCGAGACACAATTGCGTGCCGAAGACCCCGAGGTCCGATACGTCATCCCGCTCTACGTCTACGACGAAAACGGCGAGCGGATGCGTGCCGAGAACGGTGACTACCTCGTGAACGGCGTCCAGGTCTACCGCAACGCGGGCAAGGTATCCCCGGCCGATGCATTCCAGCTCGACCCCGACCGGTACGCGGTACCACTTCCCTGGGTACAAGCCACGGCACTGGTGCAATTCGATCCCGAAAACGAATGGTTCGCAAAGTATGCCGTGCAGGACGGCAACCCGCTGGTATCGGCCTATTCCGGCACTGCGGCCCGAATATTGGCGCGGATCGGATGGATGTCGGTTCCCGGCCTGTCGGAAGAGGACATCCTCGCCGCAACAGCAGCTTTCATGATCCCGCATCAGCATTCCGTGTTGGAATTCGTGCAGGGGCTGCGCATGCAGGGCATCGCACTGGTGGACGAGTCGCTGTTCGCCGGCCCGCGGGTCGATCCGGACGACCTTTTCGACGCCGTCGCCACGAAATTCGGCTTCGCCGAATCTCCTTCCGGGCACCGGCCCGAGCCGCCGGTCGGAAAATTTGCGCCGCCGCAGGAAGCGCGGGCCGACGCCGACCGCGGGGACCCGAGGCGCGGATCGGTCCCCGATCCGGCGACCACCGGCCGCCCTGCAAACAAGGGCACAGCGCCACAGGCGGATCCGGCTCGGGCGGGCGGACCCGACAGCGGTGCCGAAGCTTCCGGCCACATAGAGCTGTCGGAGCTCGAAACCCATGTCATACGGATGGTGGCGTCCGGCAGGACCAACAAGGCGATCGGGAATGTGATCGGGCAGCGCCGGGTGCGGCCGCTACTTCGCACGCTGTTCCGCAAGTTCGGCGTCAGCAGCAAGGTCGGCCTGGCGGAGGCGGCGCAGCGCCACGGGCTCCTCGACGACACCCGCTCGGATTCGGAGTTCGAGAGGGATATCAAGCAGGCGATCGCCGCCGAGTTGTTCGACACCTACGGGATAGCGGTGCTGGGGCTGGACAAGCCGGGAATCACCTTCGAGACGGCTCTCGCCGTAAAGTATGCGATCGTCGACGAAATAGACGAAGTACTGGGACTGAGCAGATTGGAGGTATCAAAGGATACCCGCCTCGCCGTCCGGAAAGCGATCATAGATGAACTCCCCGACGGTTTGCCGATCCGGTTCGATGCACTGGTGATCGCACCACTGAAAGAGCACGTTTATGCCTGCGTGACAAGGTCTAACCAGACCCCTGAACGCTGCATGTTCCTCAACGAGAAGTACTTCGGCGATGCCGAATATTTCCAATACGCGAAGAGCCTCGATACGGAAGCGCCGGCCGGGGGGAGCCCGTGGACCGTGTCACAGACCGGAGTTCCGGCTTATGACGTCGTCCGACACGAAATGAGTCACCTCCGGGACCCGGGCATCCGGAAACCGGTCGTCAGCGAACAACTGAAGACAGCTGTTCGAAAATTCGGCGAATCACCGGAGCCCGATAATTTCAATAGTTTGTACGAGCGACTCGCCGAATTGCGCCGCAAGGGTGAACTTACTCCGGATACTCGATTCAACAGGAGGGCGGATTACAGCGATGATTCACACGCAAAAGCCTTCTTCTATCTGGTCACATATTTCGACGCATTGCGGGACCTGTACCCCCCGTTTGCCGATACTCGATTCAACGACTGGCTGAAAAAACTTGTCGACTACAGCCGCGCCCCGAAGGATCGGAATGATACGGATAACCTGTACCGAGCCTTCAACATATGGCTGAGCGACTTCAGCGGACAGGAGGATGCATTCAAGGCATGGGTACGGCGATTCAAGGTTCCGAGCATCGAGGTCGAAGTCGACGGAAAGACCCAGCGAAAAGTCGACGGAAATAAACTCTTCCGAGCGTGGAGAAAGCAACTCGATGCGGAAAGCCTGGAGCGGATAACATCAGGGGAAGAATTCCGCCTGGCGGGCCCGACGCTGCCCGCACTGGGCGATCTGGCCGTTTTCAACGTGGCGGAGGCATTGGCCGAGGGGAACCAAGCCCTCGGAGACAGCGATCCTGGCGACTTCACCCACCCGGCTTATGCGCTTCAAGCATTCTTCCGGGGTGTCCCGGTCGTGCAGGTGTGGCGAGAGGCCGCCGATCGTGGCATCGTCGCGACCACCCGCGCGAACAACCTCGGACCGATCCCGGCGCCGTCCGGCTTCCGGGCCAGTATGGCGTCGAACGGTACGGCGAGCTCGCTGGCTCGGATGTTGCGGCACATGGATGCCGAAACCCGATGGGCATATACGCCACCGGCACTGAGGTACACCGACCAGGACGGTCAGCAGCGTTCCGCTTGGGATGAACTCACCCGGCTGGAGAGTGAACAGCGAGCCCACATGCTGGGCGCCGACCACGACAGCCACGAGGCAGGCGACGGCGAGTTCGCCGAATGGGGCCGAGACCACTCCGATGAACTGGACCAGCAGATCCAGCGGGTGGGCGAGTTGGTCTGGCAACGAACAGCGCTCCTGCACGAAATTCGCGACATATTGGTGGCACAGCGTGGTTTTGCCGCACTGCTGGGCCTCACCGAGTGGACCGCCGCAGGCGCCGCTCCGGCATATCTGGACGTGGTCACCGTCCGTGCGCGGGCAATGGAAGCACTGTCTCGACACGACCTCGACGGCCGGGAACGCGACCGACTGTCGGCACTACTGGAACTCATCACCGGGGTGATGCCACAGTGCGCGGTCATCGACGCCGATTTGATGCAGGCACATACGGCAGCGGAGGAACTGGCCGCAAATGAAATTGCCGCGCGTGGGGACGGGTACCCGGTGGGCACGACCGCACGGTTCGTCGGCGACGGCCGGATAGAACTATTCACACCTTACGGCCGCCCGGCCGGCCTGGGAGACGCGCTGCGGAACGTGGAGCAATCCGGCATACCAGTGATCACACGGCGGGTACGGGTCGACCTGGCCGGTCGGATACTGCTCGAGGGCGTACCGGAAGCGGTGCGCACATCGACCGCGCAACGCCTGGACCGCTGGTGGCAGTTGTCCGGCCCTATCGACGAGCAGTCCAGCCGGGTGCGCGCGGCGAACGAGCCCGGTGAGCAGTCGGAAGCCACGCAACAGGGTCCATGGCAGCGCACCACCTCGATGACAGAACAACGTGCGGACCGCCCGGACTGGGGCGCTCGAATCGCTGCTGTCATGGACCAGCTCACAAAATACGGTGAGAGAGCGCGCGGCTCGTTGATTACGAAGCCGGACCCGAACCAGATGTCCCCGTGGGAGGAGAAGCGCCCACGCCACGAACTGTACGCCCTGGAAATGTATGCGGACGCCGTACGCACCGTCTGCATACAGGCGGCGGCCGACGCGGCACTCCAGTGGCTGGAACAGCTGCCCGGACGCCGGATCGGACGCTGGGCCCGGCTCGACGGCAAGACGCTCACGGTACTGTCGCCATTCGCCGATCCTGAGCATTTCTTCACCGCGGACGCACTGAACACGTTGTCGCAGTCCGGCATTCACGTGGATTACCGGCACATTCGAGTCGACGCCGACGGCCACGTATCGACCACCGCCGTCGGTCCCGCCCGCCACACGCAGGACGCGGATCCCGCAACGGCCGACGGCACGGCCGCGCCGGTCGCCCGCGAACTGATCGACGAGATCGTCGGACACCTCGATCGGCTGTTGCGGCGTCACGGAGTCGTCGACAGCGGTACTCCCGAGGGAATCTCCTCGAGCGATCTACTCACCGAGCGGAAGCGCTTGGTCACCGAGCGCGAGCGGGTGCGAATCGCGCGAGCCCTGTGGCGCGCCGAACTCGATCGATTGACTGCGGAACTCGCCCGGAGCCGAGCAGACGCGGAATCGATACGGGCGGCGCATGCGGCAGCCGAGGCGCATCGCACTCGATTCGAGCAGGAGTTCGAGCGGCTGAACGCGGAAATCGCACGGCTCACCCTGCTCGTATTCAATGCCGCCGACGCGTCGGCCGCGACCGAGGATGTTGGCAACCTGGCGCGGCGCATTCTCGCGGAGGACAAGATCGAACAGTCCAACGCCGAAGACACGCACTCTTCGACACTTCTGGACATGATCGACGCGGCCGCCGGGCAACTCGGGGCCGAGGAGGCCGACACTCCGCCCGGGACCGTAGCCCCGCCCGCCGCGACCCCGTGGCAGCAGACTTCTCCCGCGCCCGGCGACTCCGCCATGCGTCCGGAAACCATGGCCGTCGAGCGACGCGATGCGGCCCGCGAAGGCAACGAACGCACCGAACACGCACCCCCGCAAGGCATGGACGGCTCGGCGGCTCCACCGCTGAGCGTCCGGGATCCGCTCGACCCACGCAGCCTGAAACCAGCGCCCGCATCCGCACCGGCCCCCGCTGTCGACCCGGTCGTGGACGGCGGCGTGGTCGCAACCGTTGTGCCGGCCGAGGTCCACAGCGCGGAAATACTCGGCAGTGCTCGCTCGCCGATCCACAACACGGCAGTCTGCCTCGACCGTGCACTGCATGCTCTCGGGCTCGGCGACCAGCCGGTCGATGTCGGCCCCGACGGGGAACCGCGCTGGCCGGCCGGCACGGTCGGCAGTATCACCGAAACCGAAACCTATTCCGCCGCAGTGGTTGCCAATGCTGCTGACCTGTTGTCCGTCGGCATCGATGCCAAAGACGATGCCGCCGGGCCTTTCCCGCGGTTCGGCAATGACGTACGCCCCGGCGAAGCCCTTCGGATGCGGAAAGCCTGGAACCACGCGACGGTGCACTACAGCCAAGCACTGATGGCCGCCAAGGACAGCGTCATCGAGGCGTTGAAAGCGGTAATCCCCTGGCCGTTGCAGCGCAACGAAATCGACGTCACATTCCACCCCGAGTCCGGCACCTTCGACGCCCGCGTACTGGCCGAGGACCCCGAGGCATTCGACGCACTGCCCACTCTCGTGCAGGGCCGCTGCACCGTCGAGGGCACCCTCACGGTCGCCGTCGCGGCCATCCCCCGCGAGCGTGCCGAGCCCTCGGCCTCGGCACGCGACGAGTCAGGGATGGCAGCGGATCCGGGGCCCGCTGCTCCGAGCCGCTCCGATGCAGCGAATCAGCCGCCCGTACCCAATCCCCGCGAATCGTCGTATGCGGAGCTGCGCGCTTGGGCAGCAACGCTTTCCGATGACAACACAGATCGCCTGACAGCCGATCTGCGGTCCCGCATCGATACACACCTCGAAGCCTTCCGGCGTGGCGAGCTGCCACCTGCCACCGAGGCGATCGGCGAGTGCCGTGTGCTCAACGCACTGGTCGACGAGCAGCTCCGGAAGCTGGGACAGATCACGGATATTCGGTCGATATCCGACTACTCGACGCTGTTCGCGATCGCGCGGGATCTGACAGATCGGCTCTCCTCGGCTCGCACACTGTATGCCGCGGCCGGCACCCTGTTCGACCTGATCGGGGCACTCACACCGGAAACGCCCGACCAGGGTGGAAGTTCGTCCGCACTGCGCGAGGCGCTCGATGTATTCGACCGTGTGCCAACGGAAGTCGGAGCGCTGGTCGACGTCCTGGCACAGGCTCTGGAGATGATCCCGTGGGCGGAGCAGCCCGAACTGTCCGCCTCGGGGCGCGTGGTTGCGTACGAGCACCGAACGGCGATGCAGGAGGCGCTCGAGCAGGCTCGAATCCTCACGACGTCGTTCGATGCCAGGACAGCGCCGGGCGACGCGACATGGCACGAATACGTGGATACCTATCTCACGTCACGATCGGACGCCGGATTCGATGCGAAGATCGCCGATACGGCCCGATCGCTGGCCGCGCACGATGATGCGTTCACGAAGGCGCTCCCCGGATCGGATCGGGATGTCGCCGCCGCGGCATCGCGTCTGCTGCCGGTAATGGCGGAGTTTTCCGAATATCTCATGGCGCGCGCCCGCGATACCGACCGCGCCGCCGACTTCGTACGTCACACGTACATGACCTACCGGGCTGCCGCCGCACGATTGCCCGACATACAGCCGCTGCACAGAGCCAGCCGAGATATGCGGTGGCTGTACGAATTGAATACGGCGAGTGTTGACATCGTGAAACCATACGAGAGGGCGACACTGTTCCGCGACGGTGCGTTCGAACAGTTCTCCGAAGATAATGGTCTTCCCACGAACCTTCGACTGACCACGGCAGAGCTCGACAATTGGTCCACCGCCAGCACGACCGATGAAAACCATCCCGGATCGACCGGGCGGATAGAATTCGATGGCCGAGTCTACCTCCGCTATGTTCCGAACAGCTACCGACTCGAAGATATCGTCGCCGGAATTGCCGAGGAGGTACGACGAAACCACACCGACCGAATCGCGGTGGATCTGACCGATATCGACTTCTTCCCGGCGGATCTGGGCGAGATCCTCCGTCGGCAAGCCATCCCGGGCCTCGACGAGGTAATCACGATCGAAGTCAACGGACTGATCGTCCGAGCGTTTTCCGGAAACTCGGCTTCCGCAACACCAACGAGCGTTTCCGGACGCATCACTCTGTACGAGCCGCCTGGAATACGCGAGCTGGAGAAGCTCGGCGGAATCCATGCGGACGACAATTCCGTCGGCGGACTCGTAACATCCGTGGAAACCGAGAAGATAGTACGTGAAGATTCGGACGGAAATTCCAGTCGAGAACCGGAGCATACGTCTCTGACCCTGCATGCGGTCCATGCGAAGGCCCTGTCGCACGGCGCAATGATAAGGGAGCTCGAACTCTCCGACATACATGATATCGACATCAATGGCACACTAATTCGGTGCAAGATACTCTATCGCATCCACGAAAAATTTGGATTCGCACTCAGAGTTCATTACGACAATGCCGACGTCAGCGATCCGAATATCGACACCGCACGCCGTCTGATCGATGCCGCTTTCACCGAGTCCTTTCCCGGCAGAGACATATCGGTCTACGAATTCTTCGAACACGGCGGCGCAACAGTGATGCGCCACAGTGCGCCGCGAGTGATCGGCCCGCGCCATCCGGCACCAGTCACCGCACCGCACGAAAGTAGCTCGCACGAGGAGTCCGGCCGAACCGAAACACCCGGCACGCCAACGGAAGCCCGATCACCAGCCGCGACAGGCAGCAGCCGCGCCCACCGGCCTCATTCGAACCCGCAACAGGTGCCCCAGCCCGATCCGAGGCTTATCCGTGCGGACGATTCACGCACCGGGGCGATCGGCAGGCGCGAGGAGCAATTCGGCCCCGGAACCGGCGGCCGCGGCACCGCGTCGGACGGTACGACACCGATCTCGTCGACCGGGGTCGCTCGAACCGCCGGTGCGGAGAAATCCGGCACGGATGCATCCGTCACCCTCGACACCACCCTGGAGCCCGGCGCACCCGCGCCCGACAACAACTGCGCACGACGCGTAGCACTCGCCGAACACGCCGCCGGGCTCCCCGGCGCCACAGTCCCCGAGCCCGACAAAGCAGCCGGGGTCCCCCTCGAAAGCGAATCCGACGACCCGGGAATCGAACACTATCTCGGTGGCCGCGAACTCCAGCAACTCCGCGAACTCGACCCCGCCGACCCGCACCACGAAATAGCCGAGAAACTGCGCGAACTCGGGCCGGGTGCCCGCGCCATCGTCGTCCATGTCTTCGCCGAAGAAGACCACGACAACAGCATCGACGGAAAACCCGTGGGCGCCCACGCATTCCGTCTCGTCAACGCCGACGGCAGCATCGAGGGCTTCCCCGAGAACGACCCCCGCACCGTCGAACGCGTCCTGGTCCTCATCCTCGACCCCGACCACAACCAACACACCATCGAAGGCGCCCGCACACGAGACCGGCAACAGCCCAACGTATGGATCGGGCGATCCGCCGACAACGGGCCCGAGGATGCCCCCCGCGACCCGGGCCATGCATCATCCGACCGACCCCGCGCCGCGGAACCCTCCGGTCCACCGGCCGCAGGCACGACACCGTGGACCGCCCGCTCCCCCGAGCCGAGATCCGATCGGTCAACTCCCGCACAACAGGTCGAGCCACCGTCACATCGCATGAACCCCGGACATGAACGCTCGAGCACCGAGCACGCGGTCCCCGGCGCGCTCGCAAACAGCGCATCGGACAGCGAAACCGCTTCGGGCACACCTGATCAGCGACCAGATCCAGCCTCCGGCAACGACGCCGCGCTCGACGCTGAAATACGTGAGCTGGAGCGTGCGCTCGGCATCGAAACCGATGCCGAGCGCACGCTCGAACTCACGCTGTTCATGGAGGAGAAGTACCTGCATGTGGCCATCGCGGCGGATCAGGATCGGCCCGAACTGATGTTCGGTGGCCGGGCGGAGTGGCTGGGCTGGCTACAGGCCCGCAAGTACGCCCGCGACCACAGCGACGCCGAGTTGAGCGCTGATTTCATTCTGGAACTGCAACGGCGGCTCGTGGGGCCGGCGGCGCCGGAGAAGGCCGGGCAGTTCATCCATGCGAAGAACGTCAGCTGGGGGAGCTTGAAACGGCCGCTCACCGCAGACGAACAGGCCGCGATAGCCGAGAACCCGTTGCTGACCTACGTGCCTGGGCCTTTCGAATACGGGCCCCACGGGATCGTGCTGGAACCTGCGCAAGCCGGGAAGCCGGGAGCTCGGCGGGTCCGGTGGCCCGAGGCCCCACTGACGGCAGCTCAGATCGCGGCCATCGACGACGACCCATTGCGCGGACGTGCCCGCAACCCGTTCGACACTGAAGAACACGGCGTCATCCTGTACCCCAATTTCGGTGGTCTGGACGAGACCCGTGCGGATGCGGAAGCGATGTGCCGCGAGTACGAGGCGGCCCGCCGCACGCCCGGCCGCGACCCCTATGAGGCACCGGCGAACCTGCAGCACCGCAGCGTTTCCGGCCATCACACCAAAGGCGGCATGTCGGGTCGGCTGTCCAGAATCCTGCTGCAGTGGGCGTTGGCGAAGGACGGATTGCCCCCCGGTGCGATACCGGAATTCGATGCGGACCTCTTCACGCGGCGATCGGACTGGGTGCGGACGATCAAGGCGGGAAGCCAGCGCTACCAGCAACTCGAGGCCGAACTCGAGCGAGCGGGCCGCAGCGCGACGCCCGTATCGCTGCTCGATCTCGAACGCGCCCAGAGGCGCTACCGCCAGATGGGCGGCAGGCGTTCGCCATTCGTCCCAGGCGAACAGCACAACGCCGAAGCATGCCGGCAGCTACTCGAGACCCTCCGGTCGAGCGAGCAGTTCCCCGAAAGGAACGAGCAGGTAGAGGCGATCGTCGACCGGTCGCTGCGCGACGCCGACTCGCCCGCCACCGGCACACGCGACAAGTCCGGATTGGAATCGGAGCCGGCAACCGATACTCACAACCGCTCCAATGCCGAAGAGTCGCCGCCATCGACGCACTCTGCCGCGTCGGCGCTGTCCGTCCCACCGAAAACGACCGGCACGATAACACTCCACAAGCAGAGCGATGTGTTGGATGCCGGACGCCTGAGATCGGAACGACCGCACATTCTCGCGGGCTTGGTGACAACCGCGAACCTGACAGTCGAGCCCACCGAGGCCGGCCGAACGCTGGCTTCCCTCGAACTGCTGGCGGTCGAGGCGCAGGGCTCGTACCACCAGAACATCGTGAGCGCGCTGAATCGACCGAGCCTGCTGCGGATCGAGCACGGGGATCTCACGCTCGAGTTCAGACTGCACTACAGCATTTACGATTCCGGACGTATCGAGGTCAGCCTCTACTACGGGGAACAGCCCGACCTGGGGTCCGGCGCCTTCCTCATGGTGAGCAAGGCCATCGATGCCGCGCTGGCGGCGAAATTCCCCGGAAAAACGATCAGTGTCCTGGAAAAACTCGACGACGGGACCGATTTCCGGTCGAGGCAGATCACCCCGGCGGACCCGCATTCACGATCGACGGACTGGTACGCCGTCGACGACAACGGGCGCCGCCATTGGCGGACGGAGATGGCGGTCGGGCTACCGGGACTCGCGACTGCCGCGCGGTCGAACGGCGCGCGTGCCGTGGACACCTGGTTGTATGACCGGCTGCGAGAATGCGGCTGGGACGACGGCACCGGCGCTCGAACCGATACGGCTTGGGACCTCACCGTCGACCTCGTCACCGACATGCTGACCAACAGTTCCGGCCCCGTGACCGTCGCCCTGGACCTCACCGATCGGGACAGCCCGCTGCGGATCTCGGTCACCGGCACGGGCAGCACGACCGCGACCATGATCCGCGTCCAGGCAACCGCCGACAACAGCGGCGTCACCATGTCCGACCAGGGCGCCACCGCAACCTGGTTCGAACTGAACGCCTCCGGCGCCGCTGCACGCACCTCACCGTCACCATCGGCATCCGGGGCGACGACCGACCCGACACCACGCGGCGACACCACATCGTTCACCCCCGGACTCGACTTCCGCACCGTACTCGACCTCCGAGCCCGCAAGACCCGACGTCGACTCGGGACCGCCACCGGAGCACCCGGCA
The DNA here is from genome assembly GCF_019890715.1 of Nocardia coffeae. Lineage (NCBI taxonomy): Bacteria > Bacillati > Actinomycetota > Actinomycetes > Mycobacteriales > Nocardiaceae > Nocardia > Nocardia coffeae. The sequence goes on from NZ_JAINZY010000014.1 coordinate 90,607, forward strand.
TCTCCGACGGCGGAGTCGACTACTTCCACGACCCCCGAATCGGAAGCGACTGGGGCAAAACCGAACCCGCACGCGCCACCACGAGTGACGACCCCACCTCACCCGCCGATGGCACACGACCTCGGATTGCTTCGGAAGCCGCCGAACAGCCGGTCAACCACTGTGTCCCCCAAGCCATCACACGACTCATCGGCCAGCAGGGACCGGTAGCCGACCCGTTCACTCTCCACCCGAAACGCGCCAACGGCGTCTCCTGGCGAGAACTCGAACAAGCGAACACCTTCCACGGCGAACAACCCGACCAATTCGGCACCGACGAACAACCCGACCACGCCACCCTCATCGAAGGCATGATCACCGCCGCCGAAAACAGCCCCTCCGGCACCACCATCACCGCGCTCATCCTCGAACAACGGGCCACCATCGACCGGCACGGCGTCGGCGGCCACGCCTACACCCTCACCTACCACGGCACGGACACCGCCGGCCGGCACCATTTCGACCTCGACGGCCACCACATCACCTACGACACAACCGAAAACGGCCGACCCTGGTTCACCACCGAAAACGGCCAACGAGCGACACTGTCCCAACTCGCCAACTCCACACCCGGCGAAACCACCAACCTCTGGGCATTCACCTATCAACGCACACCCAGTCAGCGCACCGGCCACCTCATTCGCCTCGCGGGCAGCACCAACACCCCGCCACCCAGCACACTCCGATTCGGCGCGGAAGCCCCCGGCGCCACCGGACACAGCACCGCGGACGACGCATCCCCACAGCACCTCGAGCGCAGGGTGTTCACCACCGCATTCGCCGTAGTGGGCGACGAGCGAGCCGCCTTCGAGATCACCGCGGAAGCATTCGCGCGGGTCGGCGATGGCCGGCCGGACGCACTTCTCGCCCTCGCGCATGATCTGGCGGTCGAACACCTGGCGTTCGCGCGGTTCCGCCAGGCGATGCTGGTCACCCTGATGACCGATACGCGGGTTCGCGCGTCCGGGTATGCCCAGGCACTGCACACAGCAACCAGGTCGCGGCTGGAGCAATGTCTGGACGACCTTCCGGTGCAGGAGCGCGACATCCTGTCAGCGAGGTTCCGGGAAGGACTCACCCGCAGCGAAGCCGCGCACATGCTGAACCTGGGCAAAACCGCACGCGGAGTGGAGGTCCGCGCTCTGCGCCGACTCGCGAAACTCATCGCCGAAGCAGCGGACGCCGACACTGCCGCGAACGGCGTCGCCAGCGAACGGGAGGACCCGATCCCCGGTCTGCTGCCGAAAGACCAGTACCGGTATCGAGGCGGGGATTCGGGCCGGGAGATGCCCGACGAAATTGCCCGCGCGCTCGTCGCGCAAGCCATACGCCGCCGGTCGACGGCCTTGGCCGGAAAGAACCACGAGAATGTGGTCGTCGCCGACGGACAATTCATGGTGCGCTTCCCCAAACGCGGCAGCAAGGACATCAGGCTTCTCGTCGAGTCCCGTGTGCTCGAACTGTATGCGAAAAAAGGTGCGCCCACGCCACGCGTCTACGCGGTGGTCGACGGTGTCACCATGCCCGACGGCACTGTTGTCGACGGGGTCCAGATCTACGGATTCAGGCAAGCGGCCGGAACGGTGGCCGACCAGCCGATAGTCTGGATCGACAAGGTCGTCGACGCAGTCCGGATACTGCACGACAGGTCACCGAAGATAGCGGGGGATCGGGCAGAATTTCTCCGGCGCATGATCGCCGAAGAAATGGCCATCTTCGATTCGGCACTGCCCGAACTCCGCAGCCGATTCCAGCAATTGGGAGTGCCCGACAACCCTTTCGAACCCGTCATGCGACTGGCACGGACACTCGGACCGACCCGGTTCGTTCTCATACACGCCGACGCACACCTCGGAAATCTTCTGCAAGAGATCGACGATCATGTCACGACGGTCGATCACGAGTCGACCAGGCCCGGCGATCCGGATTTCGACTGGGTCCGCATGCATTTTCTCACGCCACGCCCGAATTTCCGAGAAGCACTGCTGGAGAAAGTAAATATCGACAGCGATCTACTCTATACCTATTCACTCTTCCTGGATATCCAGAGAATCATTCACGATGTCATCGAATTGAGCCGTTCGGCCAGGTTCGGACTGCTCACCCCCGAGCAGATCGAATTCGTGCGATCCGAGTTGCCGGATGCCTTCGACCGGCCGGGCCGGGAGTGGGGCCACCCGTCCAGCGTGACCAGCGGACGACTCTTCCGAACTCTGGGAGTGTGGGATCCCGCACCAGTGCACGAAACCGGCATGCCGACCATCTCGACCATCGACGACGACACGTCAGCGGCGAGGGTGCCCGCCGACTCAGCCGTCCCGGAAACTTCCGCGTCGGCGGCACCGATGACAGGCACTCCCGTCGTACCGGATCTCTCCGGCGCCACACGCTCGGAACTCGAGGCCTGGGCCGAAGGTCTGGTTGCTGAGGATGCCTGGCGAATCCTGGCCGACCTGCGTGCGACCGCCACGGACCGGCTCGCTGCTGTCCACCGCGGCGAGACACCTCCGACCGCGGACCTGACCGGCCCGGCCCTGATGCTCAACGCGCTGATCATCAGGTTGTGCCGGCGCTTCGACGAACAGGTCTCCTATCTCGTCCACCCCGAAATCATGGGGCTGCTCAACGAGGCGACGCTGTCGGAGGTGGCGCGCCATCTCGCGTCCTGGGCGCCCGTCATCCGTGAGTTGTGTGCCGGGGTGCAGGTGGTGATCGACACCGTCGCGGCCACCTCTGTCAGCAGCTCGGGGTCCTATCCCCTGCATTCGATGCTCGTGCCGCTCGAGCAGCTGGCCTCGAAGGTGGAGCAGCTCGCGCAATTCCTGCACAGCACCGAAGATCCCACCGGCCCGAAGGATCGCACCTCGATCGAATCGACGTCCGAGGACCTGATATCGGCGGTCGCCGGGGCGATATCGGCGCCGACGAGACAAGAATTGAATTACTGGTACGACCTGGCCGACACCATTCTGCGAGTGCGATCGTCGCAGCCGACCCGCCCGCGCCGTGCTGGCGCTCCCACCGCCACGACCAACGAGCCGACCAGCGACGTCGCACCCGAACTGCCCGGACCTTTGCCAACCGAAGCGGAGGCCACGGACCGGCCCGAACGGCCACGGCGTGCGCGCAACCAGATGCGGGACACGGGAACGGAATTCGCCTTCGGTCCCGCCGGGCCGGGGGCCCACCGACCACCGGGCACCGGGTCCGGACGGCCCGACGGCACGGCGAATCCCCCCGGTGGTTCGGCACACGATCCGAATAGTGTTCGCAAACCGGACGAGAAGCCCAGCCTGAACAAGGTGCTCAGCCCGGACGAGCGGGCGGCGGAGGTAGCCGCGACGATTCGGGAGATTCTCGCCGTGGCCCCCGAATCGTTCTGGTACCTCCGGAATATTCCGGTAGAACCCGCGCCGGGGAAAGTGTTCGGCCCGGACTGGGTGAGTAATCGAGCCGAGTGGTTCGAAAACCTCTTCTCGCACGATACCGAGAAGCTGCGGGACGTGGAGCTGACCGAGAAAGACCTCCTGGAACTGGCCCGATTGATCGAGCGTGCCCCTGCGTATCTGACGCTCACCCTGCTCGTCGCGACCGGATTGACCGTCGATCAGCTGGTACACGAGGGCAAGGTGAGCTTTTCCTCGCTGTTCATCCGGCAGGAGAAAATCGCGAGCAACGGAAAGACGGTCATAGTCTGGAAATTCCGGACCATGCCCGTGGACACCGAGGAGGGGCCCACCGGCTCCGCCAATGACGACCAGATCACTCCTGGTGCCCAATTCCTGCGCGACACCTCGCTCGACGAACTACCACAACTCCGCGCGATCGCCCGCGGGGATATGGAGTATTTCGCGGGCAGGCCGATGCTGGACGGCGACGTCGATCTCATGCGCGGGCTGGTGGACAAGAAGATCCTGACGGCCGAGCAGTTCGCGTTCTGGGAAAAATTCCGGAAGAACGACCTGTGGTCGGCGCTGCATTTCCCGGGCTGCCGGGGACTCGAACGCCAGAGCGACGAATATCTGTACACGCGGTACCTGTGCGCCTACCTGTGGTCGTTGATCGGCAGCCGGGCATCCGAGGAATACATGATGCGGATCATCGACCGCTATCTGGTCAGCACCGTCCTGCGGGAAGCCCCGAACCTGGTGCTGGGCACCGCGGCGGAGATCCTCGACGGTATCGCCGGAATACTGCCCGGCGAATCCGGGCGAAGCCTGTTGGGTGCGGCGCAGCGCCTCGCCGGAACCCCCGCCCGCCACGCGGCGAAGGCGATCCGCGCGGCAGCGGGCTTCGCGGCAGACCTCGTGTATCCGTCCGCTCCGGGCCGGTCGGGCCCCCTGCCGATCAATCATTGCGTCCCCCGCGCCATCACCCGACTCATCGACCGACAAGGAGCCGTCGCCGAACAGTTCCACCTCGCCGACGACTGGGCCCGAGGCGTGTCCTGGAAAGACCTGCGAAACGCCGATACCTTCCACGGCGACCAACCCGACCGAATCCCCCACGACGAGGACCACTCCGGTCACACCGCACTCGTCGAGGCCATGATCGCCCGAGCAGACGGGAGCCCCGAGGGCGCCACCATCACCGCACTCATCCTCGAACAACGCGGCACCACCAACCGGCACGGCATCGGCGGACACGCCTACACCCTCACCTACCACGGCGAAAACACCGACGGCACACACCAATTCGACATCGACGGCGAACCCGTCACCTACCTGCGCACCACGGACGGCCACGCACGATTCCGCACCCGAACCGGCGAACGCAGAACCCTTCCCCAACTCGCCGGGACCACACACCGGGAAACCACGAACCTCTGGGCACTCACCTACCACCGCACACCCGACATGCGGGACAACAACATTCCCGGCCGACTCCTCCACCTCCCCGGCGCGACACGCGACTCACCACCACCCGAAGAACTCCGCTTCGGCGCCGATTCCCGACCCGAAGGCGAGGACCATCGCCCCGGCGAGGGCCCATCCGAGCACGGCCCACCAACTCCACCCGCGGGTGGGCGGGCCACCGCCGAACCGGGCGTCACCGACGCGCAGGCCCATGCGCTGCTGGAGCAGACCCGGGAGCGGGCGCCGGATTACCTGGACGGTGCGGATGGGCTGTGGCTGCTGCCGGATCCGCGTCCAGGGCATTCCGGGCAGGTCCGGGTCAGGCGGAGCCGAGACCAGATCACCACGCCCGACCTCGTCACCACCCTGCTCGGGGTCGTCCCCAGGCCGGGCACCGATATTGCCGTGGCGCCGGAGGACACCGGGTCGAGTGGTCCCCGCACACGGCGGACGCTGTACCTCGAGGACGATGTCAGCGTCGAGGAATACGTGCCCGGACGAGCACTGACGATCGCCGACCTCGTGGACGACGACATGACGTTCCTCGCCGACGACGCCGATGAACTGTTCGACCAGCTCGTCCCGGCCGACGCACCGCCGCCACCGGCGTCGGCCCCGACACGTGCCCAGTGGGAGCAGCACGTCCGCCGCGCGCTTCGCCACGCCGAGGCGCAGATCGAACGTCTCGGACCGGGATCGGGATTCCTCGAACTACCGCAGCTGTACCGCACTTTCCACCAACGCCCCCCGGCCGCCGGTGACGATCAGCCCGAACGGCTGCACCCGGCGGTGGTACTCGGCAGCCTGACGCGCACGCCGGATGGCGAGCTGGTGTCGCCGGGCCGGGAATTGACGGAATCCGGGCCGCTGGAATGGGTGTACGCCGCATTCATCGTCCGCAACCCCTGGCCACCGAGAGTGCGCGAGCAGGTGCAGCTGTGGTGCTACAACCGCATCAAGCGGTTGCGCGGCCGAGCCGGGCTGGCGGACTTCCAACGCTATATCGTGCTCGAGGCACGAATCGCCGCCATCGACCAGGCTTTCCAATCGCCGCGCGATCTCACCGACAGCACCGTCCGGCCCCCCGAACTTCTGGCGGCGTTCCGGCGGAATCTCGAGTTGGTCCGCGACGCTGGTGTGCTGGAGGAGATGCCCGATCCGGCGTTCCAGATGTTGCTCGACGAATTCTCGCGCCTCAACGCCCGCGAGTGGGCGTCGGAACAGGAACATCTCACGATCCGACACGAACCCGGCGAGCCGCTGGGCGGAAGTCTCACGACGTCGGCTCGTGCGTTGCTGGAGGATCCGGGAACGGGCCGGACGAAGTTGAACGCACTCAACGGCACCCAGTACTGGTACCAGCGGCCGCACCGCCTGGAAGTGGCCGAGGCCGGCTACGAATCGGTCGACTCCGACGTCGGCGTGGTGGCGCGGCTGCGCATCCGCGCCGTGGTGATGATCGGCCGGGCGGAATTCGGCGATGTGGACATCCGCTTCGACCTCGACGCCGCCGGTACGGTCACCGCCTACGTCGATCCCAGCCCGCCCGCCGAATTCGTTCGCCTCTACCAGCCTCGTCTGGACAGCGCGAAGCGAGGCTCTTTCCTCGACATGGTGCGCCACTTCGTACGCGAAGCGGGTGCGGATGTGCTGCGGATGAAGATCGCCGACGACCCGGCGAGCCCCGCCGTCAACCAGCTGCACCCGATGCTGCAGGCCGGATTGATGCCGGTCGTCGACGCACCGCTGTGGCTGAGCGAACCGTGCCGGGCCGTGCCGAGCGCGCCGGCCCCTGCCGAGTCACGCATCGCTCGACGGCTCAGCGGCCTTCCGGTCGTCGAGGTGCTCGAACAGGTGAAGGCCACCGACCCGGACGAGTACGAAAACCAGTGCGGCGTCTGGCATCTGCCGCTCTCACCCGAGACCGGCTCGGCCGGCCCGAAGGTGACGGTCCGGGTGTATCTCCCCGATGCCGAGCAGCTGAACTTCGATCTGGACGGGCTGGCGCTGTCGGCGGAGGACTCCTCGAACCAGTTTCACGCTGCCGGGGTGCTGGGCCCGCGGCTGCTGTTCGACTCCCTGGCACCGCGCTACATCGCGGATTTCCGCACCCAGGTCACGATTCACGAGTTCGTGCCGGGCAAGGCCCCGGAGCCGAAGGACGGGTGGAAATCCCTGACCGAGGAGGTCTTCCCCGAGCTGTATCGGCTGCACAATGTGCCGATCCCCGCCGGTCCGACGACCACGCAACGGCATTGGGACGCAACCCAACAGCGCCGGATCCGCGACCTGGAACACACCGACGTCGACCACAGGCTGGACGCGCTGATCGGCGGGGTGCCCCTGTCCACCACGTGGATGCCGCTGGCGCCGGACGCGACGGCGAGCCGGATGGGGTTCTGTCACGGCAACCCGCGCCGGCGCAAGATGCGGCGCGGCGCGGACCACCGCATCGGATTCACCGACGCCAAATCCTCGCAATATGCCCCGATCGCCTGGGATTGGGCCCGGTACTACCTCGGGAACGACTGGCTCGTCCCAGGCAGGCCGGTCCCCGCGGACTGGCTCGACGACGGCGTGCACGATCGGATCGAAGCGTGGATCAGGGATATGCTCACCGCCCACTACGGGCCCGAAGCGGCCACCGATTTCGACCGCTACGTGCTGCTGGAGGCGCGGAAGTCGGTCGTCGGCGACGCGTATCGGCTGCCCAAGAAGATCGCCGCCAAAATGGCGACGGTCGAGGAGGTCCTGCCCGCCTTCTACCGCAATATCGTCCGCGTCTGCAGAGCCGCGGGCGTGACCCCGCCCTTCGATGAGACGCGGGTCCGACAGCTGCTGCTGGAATGGACGGAGCGCGAACTGGACCTGCCGGGCGCGGCAGCCGCCACGGCAGCCGCCGCCGAGGTCCGTACCGCACCCGCCGTGACGGCGCCCCAGCCCGAGTGGGCACGACGACTGTTCCGGGTCTTCCGGCGTTCCGGTACTACCGTGGGGCCCAAGCAGATGCGGGACTTCCTGGACGGGATCCGGCGCTGGGACGGGCCACCGCGGTTGGAGCCCGCGCGGGTCCGCATCGAGTATCCGAGCCAGGGCGGCATCGTCGCCCGGATGCACATCGATGCCGTGGTCATGGACGGCACCCGCGAATACGACGATGTGCAGATCACGCTCGATCTGGACGACTCCGGCAGAATCACCGCCACCTGCTACTGCGCCGACAAATACACCCCGATCAATCACCTGACGCTCGACTTCGCCCGCGCGGCGGGTGCCGACCGGCTCCGGATGGAGGTCACCGACGGGCCGGGCGCGGCCCGCGCCGGATTCGAGTGGGACGGAAAGCATCTCGATGACATCCGGGTGGCAGTCGGTGAGGTGCTGCGTTCGCTCGAGGACGGTGGTGCACAGGTGCCGGTGAGCGTCGGCGAGTGCATCCGCCGACTGCGCGCGGGTGATGTCCCGACACCGCGAGAGCTGCTCGACGCCGGGGTGGATCTCGATGAGGTCGCCAACCGTCTCGGTCCCGTCCCCGCATCGTGGTGGGGCACTGTCGAAGTGGCCCACGCGTCCGACGCGGGGGGCGCCGTGTGGCGCGATCCCGGACTGCCGCAGACCGAACCACCCGGCGAGCAACCGCCCGTCCCCGCGGCGTTCGACCTCGAGATCCAGAACCACGGCGATCTGGATCGGGGAACGGCGAAGTCCTTCGCCAGAATGCTGCTGCGTGCCGGACTCCGCCCTCCGGACCTGTGGGGAAACAACAAGATGGTCTGGTTCGACCGAGACGACCACGGTAATCGGGTGGTCATCTCCCGGATGCTGCCGACGACCGATGTGGCGAAGGATCTGACCATCAATCCCCGTCGGCAGGACGGCGTCAGCCGGTTCTTCCATCACCTCGCGTTCGACCCGGACCAGGCCAAGGAGCTTGCCGCGGAGGAGGCCGCCGCCCCGGCGAAGTTGTTCGAGTACGGGCCTTACCAGATAGAACAGTATGTCGGTGTGCGAACCCCGGAGCCGACCGATCCGGATTACGAAACGATCGTGGACCGGATGTTCGCGGTGAAGCGCCGGATGCTGGAAATGGCGGTTCCCGCGGACGCGACGAAGCGGTCGGTCACCGAACATCTGCATCTGTACCTGGACATCCAGCGGCGCAACCATCGCAAGCGCGCGCCGTGGCTGGACTCGCTCATCCAGCTTGCGCCGCATCAGGTCTGGTCGCCGGACACCGACGACGAGGTGTGGCGACCGAGCCTCAACCACAACGATATGACCCTGGACAATGTCCGGGTCGACGAGGACGGCACGGTCCGGTTCATCGACTGGGACAACGCGGCGATCGGCCACCCGCTGTGGGACTACGTGACGATGCTCTGGACGAACTGGCCGCCGGACCGTGCCGAGGTCATCGAGAACAAGATCAGGGACGAGGTCCGTGATCTCGAAGCCCACGGTCTCATCGGCGCGGGCGCCGAGGCCGAGCTGGACCGGCTGCTCACGATGGCGGCCCTGGACTCGCTCTACGCCGACTCCCGCTATTTCGTCGAACTGATCGCGAGAGATCCCGGCAAGCTCGACACGTTGGCCGGGCGGTTCAACTCCGATTATCGGCGGCTGTGCCGTCTGCTCGACTGGCAGCCACAGTCGCCGGAGGTGGTCCGCGGACTGCTGCGGCAGGACGCGGACGCGCTGCGCGTGGAGCAGGGAGCACAGCCGCTGCCCGGGGAGCCTGCCGTGCACGCGGGTCCGCCGGGGACCGCGAGTCCGAAGCCGGTGCTACCGGCCGACGAACTCCCCGATGACGCGGAGCTGCGCGCCGTCGCCACCGGCCTGCTGACGCAGCAGTACGGTCCGCTCGAGCTCGCCGTGCGGCCGACCGCCGCGAAATACACCGGCGACGCGGAGAACCGCCACCTGACCGTATCGGCGACGATCGTCGCGGGACTGCCCTCCGACTGCGACGAACCGGGCGATATGCGGTTCCATCTCGGTCGCGACGAAAATGGCTGTGTCACAGTGATATTCGACCATCTGTTCGTCGACGAGTCGTTCGCCGAGGATTTCGCGCAGCATTTCCTGCCGCGGCTGCGCCGCGCGATCGGCGCCGGTGGCCGGATCGTCGTCCCCGTCCACGGCCGGGCGGGCTTCCGCATCGCCGCGCAGCACGGCCTGCGGCTGGATCCGGCACCAGACCATCTGGCCGAGTCGCGGGAAAGCACTGCCGCCCTGCTGAACTCGTGCGAGTTGCGGGTAGTGGCCGATCCGATGCTCGACCGATTCGATCGACCGGCCGAGGCGCGGCCCACCTTCCCCGAGCTGGCGGCGTATCTCGAGCAGTCGCCGGGCCGGTGGCCGGACGAGCACCGGTGGTGGGGTGTGCTGGACGGAGTGGACGCCGACGCAGCGCCTGCGGGCACGCCCGGCCCGGCAGCCCAGGAGGCGCCCACCACGACTCCTCGGCGCAAACCCCTTGCGGCACGGCAAGATACCGATACCGACGATCCGCCACTCCCCGAACCGCAGGTCGAATTCATCGCCGCCCTGGTCCGCAACCGGGCCTCCTTCGCCGGAAACCATCACGGGGTCTGGGACATCACCATGCCGAACGGCCGCCATGTCGTCATCCGGGTGGCCATCGATACGCCGAACCCCAATTTCGACCCGCGGATCGGCCTGGTCTTCGGTGAGCAGAAGGCGGTGAAGCTGTTCCGGATGGCGGGTGTCCGGGTGCCGAAGCTGCTCCACGTCGGCACGCAGGACACCTACCCGGAAAACTTCCTGATCCATGAGTTTCTGGACGGCAGCCATCCCACCGCAGACCGCCCCTGGCCGCCCCTGGCCGCCCCGGACGACAGCGATCCCGCCCCGAACCGAGCCTGGCGACACCTGGCCGAGGCCGTATTCACCGAACTCGATCGGGTCCACGCGCTGCACGCGCAGGACTGGGGCGACACCGAACACGTCCGGGCGCTGCCCAACCGTGCCGCATGGGAGCAGGGACTCGTGCGCGAGGTGGCCCGGATCCCGCTCGAGTACGACCGGAAACATCCGCGCGACCCGGACGACTGGACCGACCGGCTGCACGGCGAACTCGGCATGCCCGGCCTGCACGAGATCTTCACCGTCCGGCCCGACTCCCCCGACGACGTGCGACTCGGTGTCCTGCACGGCGATCCGACATTCGGCAACATCATGTGCCTGGGCCCCGGCAGAGATCGGATCGCGCTCCTGGATCTGGAGTTGTCGCAACCGGGTTCGCCGGTGTGGGACTACGTCGCGTTCGCCACCCGGAACCCGTGGCCTGCCGATGTCCGCAGCGACGTGGAGGACTGGTGCCGCCGGCGGTTGCGGGAGAACTACGGCGAGAACGCCGTCGCGGACTTCGACCGGTACCTGGTGCTGGAGGCGTGGAAGTCCGCCGCGGGCGACAGCTTCCGGCTGCCGCTGTTGGTCGCCGCCGGTCGGATGTCGGTCGAGGACGCGGCGAAAGCATTGCACCGCAACCTGGCTCGGGTGTTCGCGGTGGCGGAACTGCCGATGCCGTCGCTGCGAGAAATCCGGAGTCGTATCGAACGGTGGGCGCGTCGGCTGGTGCGGCTGCACGATCAGGAGTCCGCGGAGCCGGGACCGGTCGAGCACGGTGCCGATACGGCGACCATGCCCCGCACATCGCCACAGCGGTCGATACGCGACCTGTTGTCGACCGGCGAGGACCAGGAGGGTGAAGCGGAAGAGGATCTGTGGGACGCCCTGGTCGACATGCGGCGCGCCGACGGGCCCGCCCGGCTGGAACCGGTACAGGCCGCGTTCGAGCCTGTCGGAGATGCGGACACCGGAATCGCCCGCCGCATCCGGATGCGCACCGTGCTGATGGACGGACCCCGCGAATTCGGTGTGGTGCCGATGGTTTTCGAACTCGACGAGACGGGCCTGGTCACTGCCCGCCCGGAGCTCACCGCCGACCTCGACCGGCTCGCCGACGAATACGGCGGACCCTACCTGCTCGGCGTCGCCGAGGACCTGGCCCGCCGAATGGGCGCCGACGCGATCTCGATCGAGGTCACCGGCAAGGAGAGTGCGCGGGCGGTCCAGCACGGGTACGGCTGGGACTCCCATCCGGGCAGGAAGACCGAGTCCACCGCCTCCGTGCACGCCACCATCCGCGCGCAGGCGCCCGAGGGCGCAACTCCTGCGGAGTCACCGGGGCCGCTCCCGGCGACTCCGCAGGAGTTGCGCCGCCGGACCGGACCGGGCGTGCTGCGCGCCGCCAGGTGGTGGGCGAGCAAGGATCTCACCGATCGCGCGGCCCAACGCCGCACGCCGGGCGAACAGGGACCGCTCCCGCCGCCGACACCGCTCGAATGCCGCACGGCCACACGCCATCCGAGCGGCGAGGAATTCCTTCCCGACGCCACCGAGGCGGCCGGGGACGGCCGAATGACACCCGAGCAGGTGCTCCAGATCTCGGTGACGACCGCGATGGAGGCGCCGCACGCCCGGGGTCACTACACGCATGTCTGGTGTGTCACCGACAGCGAAGGAAGGACGTGGAAGGTGCGACTCGTCGTCGCCGAGCCCGGCGACAAGGACCTGGCAGCCAATCCCACTCATCCCAAACTCCTTGCCGGAGACCGGGATTTCCACGCCATCGCGCTGACCGAGGACAGCGGCGAGGACCTGGCCCGCCACGGCGGCGTCAATGTCCCGGAGAAGATGGCCCAGTGGGGCAGTCTCTCGGACGGCCGGGGCGTCAGTTCGATTCGCCACATGGGGCCGGGGCGCATTCCCTCGACCCGAGACCATGATCGGTTCGACACCCTGGCCGCCGTACTGCGGCAGCTACGGCAGATGCAGTCGGTCGCACTTCCCCCCGAACTCGCCGCGCGCACCGTGCCCGAACACGAGCAGCTGTTCCGCAGTATGCAGCGGATCAAATACGAACAGCGCCACCCGTTCCTGGACGCGCTGCGGATACCGATGCCGAACGAGATATCCGTGCCGGGCGACACCACCTGGCCCGAGCCCGGCCTGAGCCACGGCAACGTGACCTTCCGCAACACGTGGCTGCAGCCGGACGGCGAAGTGGCACTGGACAACTGGAATCTCACCGGCGTCCGCCACAAGCTGTGGGACTACGTGACGATCTTCTGGAATCCCTGGCGGAAGGATGATCTCGGCGAGGTGACCCGCATGGTCGAAGCCGAAATCGAGGACCAGTACGGCGAAGACGGCACGGCCGAGTTCCGGCGGCTGCGCGCGATCGCCGCCCTCGACTCGCTCTACAGCGACTTCGAAACCTTCGCGCAGAAGATCCGCAGGGACTCCCGCCAGGCCGAAGCGCTGACCGAGCGCTACTACTCCGACTACCGCACGCTGTGGGAGTACGCCGAGCGCGTCGGGCTGTGGCCGTCGCGCGGTGCGGAAGCGTTGCGCTTCGAGCAGGTTCGCGACCTGATGATGCATGCGGCGAATCCGAGCCTGTATCCGCGGTCCGACCTGCTCGAGGACGACCTGGACACGAGCGGGATACCGAAGCCGGCCCCGCGGGATCAGGCGGCGGCCGCCGCGGACCTGTCGCGCGTTCCGGCCATCCCGGAGCTCGCGAACCTCCGGCCCGAGGAACTCCTGCCGCGACTGTCCGGACTCCAGCAGCGGTTCGGGTCCGGCATCGAACTGGTGCTCAACCGTGTCGAACATGTGCGCACCGGCGAGGCCGGTTACGTATCCGGGGTACGGATTCGCGGCGTGTTCGTCACCCACAACGGCGCGCCGGCCGAGGTCGGCGATCTGGACCTGAGCATCGAATGGGACGACGACGACCGGCTCGTCGCCCGATTCGACAACCTGTGGATCGAACCGTGGCACGACCACACCGGATGCAGCGACGACGTCCTTCCAGCGCTGCGCGACTACCTCTTCCAGCGCTGCGAGGTCGACGAGATCACCATGACGGTTCGTGGTCAGCGCGGGGCCGCGACCGCGATCAAGCTCGGGGTCGACTGGGACGACCGGGCCGATCCGGCCCGCCTTCGCGAGTGCATGCGGGCGCTGGCCCAGCGTATCCGCGCCCACCTCACACTGAACCCGGATCTGGTGGTCACCCCCGCACTGCGCGAACTACTCGGCGAGCTCGACTTCCCGACGGACGGCCGCTATCCGACCCCCGCCGAGATAGCCGACCGCATGCCGACGAAGCCGAGGAGGTTGAACGCGGACATCTTCTTCGAAGGGTTCGCCTGGAAGGGCGTGCTGGTTCGGTAGTACCCCTGAGCGAGCGGTATCGCCGTCGGCGATCACTTACCGGAGAGATTCAGCGGTCCGCCGATGATCAGGCTCGCGACGATGGACCCGTCCGGATTCCGGTCGCCGTGCACGAAAACCGAATAGCCTGCGGCGATATCGGATATCCGACCGCCGCCCAGCGCCAGCACCTCGGTGGTCGGGGTGCTGTGCACGACGACGGTCCCGCCGAGTATCGCCTGGACGGTCAGGGTCGTGCCGTCGGTGGCGGTGACCGTTCCGAACGTTATGCCGCGGTTCGCCGCGGGCGCGGCCGCCGCGGGTGCAGCGGCCGTGGTGCTCGCCGCCGGACTCGCCGACGCGGAAGGATGGTTGTCGCTGCCCAGGCAGGACGACAGCACGGCCAGCATCAGCAGCAGGCACAGTCCGATGACGACGAGCGACGAGCCCGACAACCCGCGCAATCGCCGGCGCACGACGGTCCACGGTTCCGGCGGCGGCGGCGGAATGTCCTCGTGACGGACCGGTTCCGGGGCAGCGATGCGTTCGGGCAGATGTGACCACGGGCTGCTCAGCTGCCTCATAGCCGGAGATTAGGCCGAGTCGCGCCGGACCGCGAGCGACCTATCCTCACCCCCGGGGACGCCCCCGCACCGAGGCGCCGAGTCGGCCGATCCCCGCAGCGCTTGACAGGCCGGAGAAATATCGGCAACACTGTTCCCATTATGGTCGAGCGTAGCGATGCCGATGCCGATTCGAAGTTCACTGCCGTCGATGACCTGCGTATTCACTACAAGCGCAGCGGTCGCGGCCCGACGCTGGTCCTGCTGCACGGCAGTGGATCTTCCCTGTACCACTTCGATCGGGTGGCCGAACTGCTGGCCGGATCGTTCGACATCATCCGCCCCGACCTACCCGGCTTCGGCCGCACCGGACCGCGCCCGGATCGCGACTACCGGATACCGGCCTACGCCTCGACGATCGCGCGCTTCGTCGAAGTCCTGGGGGTCGAGCACTACTCGGTGCTGGGCAATTCGCTCGGCGGCAACATCGCCTGGAACATGGCCTTGGACCACCCCGAACGCTCGACCGCGCTGATCCTGGCGAACGCGACCGGATATCCGGAGAAGACCGTTCCCGGCGCGATGCGCCTGGCGCGCAACCCGTTGCTTCGGCCACTGCTTCGACACTGGAGTCCACGCTCGGCCGTCGAACGAGGTTTGCGGTCGTCGGTGGGTCCGGGCTCGACGATCGTCGACGACGCGATGATCGATCGCGCGTACCGGTTGCTGAGCCTGCCCGGAAACCGTTCGGCATTCGTCGATCTCGCCAATACCGACCAACCCGACCGCAGCACCGAAATCCCGCGGATATCGGTGCCCACCCTCGTCTTGCGCAGCGCGAGCATCGATGGACAGCATTTCGCTCGCGACATCGCCGACAGCCGCGAGTTGATCCATCCCGACGGCGGACACCTGCTGCCCGAAGAGCAACCGGAGTGGGTCGCCGACGCCGTCGCGGATTTCCTCGATGCCCGCGCCGCCGGGAACCGAGCGGACGATGCGCGATGAGATACTTCGTGGCATCCGGCGAGGACCGACGCCTCGACCCCGCAACCCGAAAGCAGTTGCGGGGCAGCTTCATCGAACTCCCCTCGGGAATCACACACTACGAACTGAGCGGACCGGCGCAGGGCCGGGTGGTCGTTCTGGTCGGCGGGCTCACCATTCCCCTGTTCTATTGGGATGAGGTTCTTCCCGCACTGCACGCACGTGGATTACGCACTCTGACCTACAGCCTGTACGGACGCGGCTACTCCGACCGCGTGGCGGGCGCATACGACGAGGCGTTCTTCGTTCGTCAGCTGACCGAGCTGACCGATGCGCTCGACCTGGGCGAGGGTGGGCACCTCGTGGGGACGTCGATGGGGGCCTTGATCGCCATGGCCTTCCTGAACCGGCATCCGGAATCCATGTCGACGCTCAGCCTGATCGGACCGGCCGGGCTCGGACCCCGGTCGCCGTTGCAGCAGGCATCGTTCCGCAGCAATGTGCTGACCACCTTGGTTGCCAAGCACTTCGGGCAACGGATCCTGGCACGGCATCTGGGACACAACGTGAGCGATCCCCGACGGGCGGAGGACCTCGCCGAGATGGTCCGCCCCTGTTACCGCTTCCGCGGCTCGATGTACTCGCTGTTCGCCGCACTCCGGAACTTCGAGCTCTACGACCGGGCCGAGTTGTACGAACGGACCGGTCGTCTGGATGTCCCCAAGATGTTGATGTGGGGCACGGACGACCGGGTGACACCGATCAGCAGCCTCGACGACGTCCGCCGGATGCTTCGCCCGGCCGAGTGCCGGGTGTTCCAGGACTGCGGCCACATGGCCCCGTACGAACGTCCCGCCGAGGTCGGCGACCAGCTGGCCGAATTCCTCACATCCGCATAGATCTCGGCACGTCGGCGCGGTTCGTCATACTGACCGTGTGACCACGGCGCCCCGCAACTCCCGGACGGACGAATCACCGCCTCGGCGTGGTCCGGGCCGCCCGGCCGTTCCGCTGGACCGCATCATCGCCACCGCGTTGCGCATCGTCGACGAACAGGGTGCGGACGCGCTGACCATGCGCTCACTCGCACAAGCACTGGACTCGGGCACCTCGACGCTCTACCGACACTTCGTCAACCGCGACGAACTGGTCGCTCAGGTCGTGGACCGGGCGTTCGGGGAAGCAGCGCTCGCCCCCGACCAGCTCGGCCCGCCGGGCTGGCAGGAGGCGTGCCGCGTGCAGGCGCGCACCATGTTCGACGCGCTGGCGCGGCACCGCAATCTGGCGCCGCTGCTGGTACAGCAGGTGGTCACCGGGCCGAACGCCATGCTCATCCGCGAACGGAGCATCGCGAACCTGCTCGACAACGGCTTCGCACCGCACCTGGCCGCCCGCTCGTATGCGACCATCGCCCGCTACATCCTGGGCTTCGCCATCCAACTCGCCGGTCAGGCCGAGTCCGAGGACGACCCGGAGCAAGCCGCGGCCCTGCGCGCGGCCGACCCCACTCGCTACCCGGCCACCGCCGAGGTCAGCGGCTCCCTTCCGGTCCCGCTCGAGGACGAATTCGACTTCGGCCTGGAGTTGCTGCTCACCGGCCTGAGCCAGCTGCGCGACAACCAGCGGTGAACCCGAATCTACTTGCCGCGGAAACGGCTTCGCCCGCGTCGTAGCCGGTTGTAGCTGCCACCGACGCGAGCACAGCTGTTCTTTCGTATGCTGAGTGATAGCGAAGGGGAGGGGCGTCGGTGCTGGACCGGAGGGTCCAGGGATGGAGGAAGGTCCTCGCGGATGGACGGTCGCGAGGTTGCCGACACGGCGCGGGACTGGTCGGCAGCTCTGATCGATTGCGGTGGCGTGTCGACCCCTGTGCCGCACGACATTCGCCAGTTGACGGCACGATGGATCGTCGAACTGGAAGCTGCCCTGTCGGCCGAACCGTTCGACCCGTCACCCGCGTACCGGATCGGGGGCGAGATGGTCCGGTCCAACCTGACGGGCCCCAGCATGATGGGCCCGACCGCCACCGCACTGATCAGTTTGCTGGAGCGGTCACAGCGGCCCGATCAGGTACAGCGGTTCGGCACCCTCCTGGGCGAGCTGGGCAGCGGCTACGCCACCGAACTGTCGAAGGTCTGCATGCAGAGCCAGGAGGCGGCCGACCAGCGCTTCCGCGTGGTATTCGACAACGCCGCGGTGGCCATCGCGCTCTACGACAGCAACGGCATCACGCTCGAAGCCAATCCCACCACGGCCCGGATGGTCGGTATGGCCCCGGAGGACCTGCCGGGGGTGGCCGGTCTGGACCTGATGCACCCCGAGGACCGCGACAAACTCCGTCAGGTGGTCGTCGAGCTGTACACGCGCAGACAGGGCACGGTGCATTTCGAAGGCCGCTTCTGTCGCCCGGACGGCTCCGTCTGCTGGGGTGCGTGGACGATGACGCTGGTGCGCGGCGCGGGCGGACGCGACCTGCGCCTGCTGGCCGTCGGGGAGGACATCACCGAGCGACGCGCCCTGCAGGAGAAACTGTGGTGGCAGGCCCGTCACGACCCGCTGACCGGTTTGCCGAACCGGCACAGCCTGCTCGAGAAGTTGGAGACCATCGTCGCGGAGGCGCACCCCGCCGATCAGATCGGTTTGTGCTTTCTCGATCTCGACGAGTTCAAGCTGATCAACGACCGCTACGGGCACCGCACCGGAGACAGCGTGCTGGCCGAGATCGGCCGACGGCTCGACGCGGCTCTGACCTCGCCGAAGGTGACGCTGGCTCGCATCGGCGGAGACGAGTTCATCGCGCTGCTGGCACCGCCCTGCGATGAGGAGGCGGCCCACGCGGCCGCCGAAACCATGCTCGAGACGCTGCGAGACCCGATTGCGGTCGGTCTCAGCGATCCGTTGTCGATGTCGGCCAGTATCGGCGCCGTCGTCACCTCGGTGGTCGGCGCGAATGCCGAGAAGCTGTTGGACGAAGCCGACACCGGCCTGTACCACGCCAAGGCCGCCGGCCGCGGCACCTGGGTGCTGCACCGCACCGACGACGACCCCGAGACCGGGCAGTAGGCCCGTCGCCGGCCGGGAGCGGGGCAAACTCGGTGTCCCCGAGGCGATCCCGGTGGCCGCCCCGGACGAGCACGGAAACTTGGCCGGTCGGCTCATGATCGGTAGATTTGACGTCCTATGCCCGGGGCGGGGAGCGTGCCGCCGTCCGACACCACGAGATTCCGGGAAGCCTATGCGACAGTCCAGCGAAGTCGATCTGCCCACTTGGATCTCCTACGGGGAGTTCGGCGAACGCTTCGTCGCGCATGCGGTGACGCCCGCGCGCATCGAAGCGGCCGTATCCAGCCTGGCCGGGCGGATCGAGATGGGCCCGTTCGCCGTCGGGCCGGGCAAGCTCGCGCGGGTATGGGTCCGGGGTGAGATCGGAACGCCGACGATCACCCGCACCGGGTCCGAAGTCGTCTTCGCAGTGCGCATTCCGGTGCGGCTGGAGCTGACCGTCACGCTGGGCGGGCGCGAGGTGCAGCTGGAGGCGACGGTCGACATCAACCTGACGCTGCACGCGCGCACAGCCGACCCGCTGCTGGTGGTCATCGATATCCCGCCGGTCACCAAACGAGACGTCAGCCCGCCGATCATCCGGGCCGGCGCCGTCGACGCCGAGGCCGAAGTACTCCTGGAACCGACCGCGAAAATGGTCCGCAAAGAGGTCGCCGACCGGCTCAACGTCCTGCTCGGCCAGGCCCAGGCCCGGCGGGCCCGAATATTCGACATCGAGGCGATCACCGCGGGCGAGCCCGCCGAACCCGCGGATCTCACGAACGTCGACTGGATCGATTACGCGGAGTTCGGCCGCCGCTTCCTGCCGCGCATCGTGACGCCCGCGCGGGTGCGCGCGGTGGCCGAGAGCCTGTCGGGACGGGTCATCGAAGTGGATTCGATGCGCACCGGCCCGCGCGACGCGGCCGAGGTGACGGCACGGGGCGTCATCCGATTGCCCCGGGTCACCGAGCGAACCGACGCGGACACGGTCGCCTTCGACATGGTCGTCCCGGTCACGCTGGACGTCGTCGTGGATGTGCGCAAGGCCGATCACTACCACGCCGAGGTGGAGATTCCGCTGGTCCTGATGACGCGCACGGCCGCTCCGCTGCTCATCGTGATCGATGTGGAGCAGCCGCACAGCACGCAGATCGACGTCCAGCTGCGAGCCGACGGATTGCGGGCGCGCACGCTCGGCGTGATCGGCAAGATGCGTCGCCGGATCGCCGCCCAGGTGTCCGAGGCGGTGAGCCGGCACCTGGCCGACCCCTCGATCCGCACCGTGGATGTCGCGGCCCGGCTCGACGCGACTCGCATTCACGAGCTGGGCGAGCCGGGCGGCTCCGCCGAGGTTTCCCGAGTCGGCTAGCTCGGATTCACCACGATCGACAGATCGTCGAGCAGGTGGTCGGCCAACTCGGTCGTCGTGGGGTACTCGAAGACCAGTCCGGGCGGCAGTGGTTGTCCTAGCGCCGCGCCCAGGCTGTTCTGTAGTTCCACCGCGCCCATGGAATCCAGGCCCAGATCCTCGAACGGATAGTCCGGGTCGATATCGTCCGGACCGGCGAAGCCCAGGACGACGGCGGCCTTGCCGCGGATCATCTCGATCAGCTCGGATCGGCGTTCGGCCGGGGACAGCTCGTCGATATTCGTCCGGACGGCCGCACGCCGGGTGTCGACCTGTCGGCGCAGAGGCGTCGGGGCGAGCGTGCGGAGCAGCGGAAATACCTCGGTGCCGGAGTCCAGGGCACGCAACTCGAGGCGTGCCGGGGCCAGACACGGCCGGTCGATGCCCAGCGTGGCGTCGAACAACGCCAACGCTTCCTGCGAGGACATCGAGGCCAGGCCGCCGCGACCGATCCGGGCCATGTCCCGTGCACCGAGATGTCCGGTCATGCCGCTGGCCTGAGCCCACAATCCCCAGGCCAGGGAGACCGCCGCGGAGCCCTGTGCCCGGCGATGGGTGGCCAAGGCGTCGAGGAAGGCGTTCGCTGCGGCGTAGTTGGCCTGTCCCGGCGAGCCCACGATGCCTGCCATGGACGAAAACAGCACGAACACAGGGAGATTCAGCTCGAGAGTCAACTCGTGCAGATTCCAGGCGCCATCCACCTTCGCGCGCAGAACAGTGTCGACGCGCTCGGGTGTCAACGAACCGAACACCGCATCGTCGACCACCCCGGCCGTGTGAATCACCGCCTTCAGCGGAGCCTCGGTAGGAATGTCGGCCAACAACTGCGCCAGCGCATCCCGATCGGCCACATCACACGGCACCACGCGCACCCGCGCACCCGACTCGGCCAGTTCCGCGATCAGTTCGGACACACCGTCGGCTTCGATACCACTCCGGCTGGCCAGCAACAGATTCCGAACACCGTGCTCGGCAACCACATGCCGGGCGATCGCCGCACCGGCCATACCGGTACCACCGGTGATCAACACCGTGCCGACAGGGTCGAAACTCGCTGCGGGCCTGTTCGATTCAACGGTCACCCGCGCCATCCGCGCAGTGTGCACAGTTCCCGATCGGACGACGACCTGCGATTCCCCGGCTGCCAGGATCGTGGCCGCATCGACATCGGAATCGGTGTCCGCCAACACGATCCGACCAGGATTCTCGGTCTGCGCCGACCGCACCAAACCCCACACGGCCGCACCAGCCAGATCCCTGACGTCCTCGCCCGGCAAGGCCACCGCACCATGGGTCATCACGATCAATATGCCCGAAACGGACTGCGCCAACCATGATTGCACCGCCGCCAACACCCGATGGGTGAGGTCGTGGACATCGCCTACTGCTTCACTTCCCGATGTGCTCGCCTCGAAGACCACCACCGGCGCAGCCGCATCCGGGATGACATCGGCGGCTACGACGCCCGGCGACCAGACCACCTCGAACACATTGTCCGCACCGGTCCCGGACAATGCCGCCGCCGCACGCAACTCCTCGGCCGCCACCGGACGCATCGTCACCGACCGCACCGACAACACCGCAAGGCCCTCGCCATCAACCAATTCCAGCGATACCGCGTCGGCACCGGCGGGGCTGATCCGTACCCGCACCGTATCCGCGCCTCCCGCATGCAGGCACACGCCTGCCCAATCGGAGGGCAGGGCGATCTCTCCCCCATCGGTAGCGGCGATCGCAGCGTGCAGCGCCCCGTCCAGGATCACCGGATGCACGCCGAAGCCGGCTACCCGGACACCGGTATCCGCGGGAACAGCGACCTCGGCGAACAGGTCCGAACCTCGCTGCCACATCGCCCGCAGCCCTCGGAACGCCGGGCCGTACGCGTACCCCTGCGCGGTCAACCGGGCATAAGTATCGACGACATCGATCTCGACGGCATCCACCGGAGGCCACACCGACAGGTTCGAGCCGTCGGGCGCAAAACCCTTGGGGCCCAATATCCCCTCGGCGTGCAACACCCAACCGGAACTCTCACCTCGTCGCGAGTACACCGATACCGTCCGCTGCCCGGCGTCGCCACCGGGCCCGACCGCGACCTGTACCTGGACCGCTCCCTCGGCCGGTAGCACAAGCGGCTCTCGCAGCCGCAATTCTTCGACGACGCCGCAACCGACCTCGTCACCGGCACGAACGACCAGTTCCACCAACCCGGCACTCGGGAACACCACCGCACCGGCCACCACATGATCGGCCAGCCACGGCTGCACCGCCCGTGACAACCGCCCGGTCAGCAGGACTCCACCGGTATCCGGCTGCTCCACCACCGCACCCAGCAATCCGTGTCCGGCCTCACCCACACCGAGTCGACCCGCATCACCACTCGCGACCGAACTCGACAACCAGAACCGCCGACGCTGAAACGCGTACGACGGCAGCGGAATACGACGAGCACCCGTCCCGTCGAACAGGCCACCCCACGCTACGCCCGCCACCACAGAACGACCCAGCGCGAGCATCAGTGATTCCGGCTCCGCTCGTCCTTTCCGGAGGACGGGGATCGTCAGGGCAACGTCGGGAGACGAGAGTGACTCCTCGATCGATGCCACGAGTCCGCCGGTCGGCCCCACCTCGACGAATCGGGTCACACCGGCCGACTCCAGGAACCGCACGCTGTCGGCGAACCGCACCGTCTCCCGGACGTGCCGGGTCCAGTACCGCGCCGAGCCGAAGTCCGTATCGCTCTGCCTCGCAGTGAGATTCGATATGATCGGTATCTCCGGTTCGGCGATCGTGACGGATTCGGCAATCGCACCGAATTCGGCGAGCATCGGTTCCATCGACGGGGAATGGAACGCATGCGACACCGACAGGCGGTGAATTCTGCGGCCCTGTTCGCCCCACCGATCCGCGATGGTGTGCACCGCCGGTTCGGCGCCGGAGATCACCACCGATCGCGGGCCGTTGACGGCGGCGACGGCGACGCCATCGATCAGCGAGGATCGGATCTCGTCCTCGTCGGCCTGCACCGCGATCATCGCTCCGCCCTCCGGCAGGGCCTGCATCAATCGTCCCCGCGCGACGACCAGCGCGGCCGCATCGGGCAGCGACAACGCACCCGCCACATGGGCCGCGCTCAACTCGCCCACCGAGTGGCCCAGCACGAAATCCGGCCGCAGCCCCCACTGCCACAGCAGCCGGAACAGCGCCACCTCGACCGCGAACAGCGCCGGTTGCGCGAATTCCGTGCTGTTCAACAGCTCTTCGTCAGAGCCCCAGAGGATTTCGCGCAACGGCCGGTCCAGATATTTGTCCAGCACGTCGACCACGGCATCGAATGCCTCGACGAAGGCCGGGAAACTCGCGTACAGGTCCGCGCCCATGCCGAGCCATTGCGCGCCTTGGCCGGGGAAGACGAACGCCGTCCTGCCCGCGGTGTCGGCGCGGCCGTGCACCACGTTCCGGCCGGGTGCGCCCTCGATCAGTTCGGTCAGCCCACGGATCAACTCGTCGCGATCGCTGCCGACCACGACGGCCCGATGCTCGAACATCGAGCGGCCCGCCAGGGAGAGACCGATATCGGACACGTCCGAGTCCGGACGTTGCCGCACATACTCCAGCAGCCGGTTCGCCTGCCCCGTCAATGCTTCGGCCGATTTCCCCGACAGCACCCACGGCACCACGGGCAACCGCACGCCCTCGGGTTCGGGCTGGTCGGAGGCGTCGGGCGCCTGTTCCAGGATCACGTGCGCGTTGGTGCCGCTGATCCCGAACGAGGAAACGCCCGCACGGCGTGGCGCACCCGTATCCGGCCATGCCCGGGACTCGCTCAACAGCGAGACCGCCCCCGAGGCCCAATCCACATGCGGGCTGGGCACATCCACGTGCAGTGTCCGCGGCAGCATCCCGTGCCGCAACGCCTGCACCATCTTGATAACACCCGCCACACCCGCAGCCGCCTGCGTGTGACCGATATTCGACTTCACCGACCCCAGCAGCAACGACCGACCGTCACGACGATCCCGCCCATAGGTCGCCGACAATGCTTGTGCCTCGATGGGATCGCCCAGGGTCGTGCCGGTGCCGTGTGCCTCGACCGCATCCACATCCGCCGCGGACAAACCCGCATTGGCCAACGCAGCCCGGATCACCCGCTGCTGCGAGGGGCCGTTCGGCGCGGTCAAACCATTCGACGCACCATCCTGATTCAACGCCGAACCCCGTACCACCGCCAGGATTTCATGCCCCAGCCGCCGCGCATCCGACAACCGCTCGACCACCAGCACACCAGCACCCTCGGCGAACCCCATGCCGTCGGCGGACTCGGCGAACGCCTTGCAGCGTCCGTCCGGGGACAACACCCGTTGCCGACTGAACTCCGGAAAGACTGCAGGCGTGGACAATACGGTGACGCCGCCGGCCAAGGCCAGATCGCACTCACCCAGCCGCAACGACTGCACGGCCAGGTGCAACGCCACGAGAGAGGAGGAACACGCCGTATCCACCGATACCGCAGGACCTTCCAGACCCAACACATACGCCACCCGACCCGACGCCACACTCGACGCCGAGCCGATCATTCGATAGCCCTCACCGTCGGTCGAGGCGGCCCCGTACGCCTGGTTGATGATGCCGGTGAAGACGCCGGTGGAGGTGCCGCGCAGCTGCTGCGGATCAATTCCGGCATGCTCCAACGCCTCCCACGACACCTCCAGCAACAGCCGCTGCTGCGGATCCATCGCCGTCGCCTCGGTCGGCGAGATCCCGAAGAAGGCCGCATCGAATCCGGCCACGTCATCGAGGAATCCCCCCGCCCGGGTATACGACCTGCCCACCGCATCCGGATCCGGATCGAACAACCCCGCTACATCCCAGCCGCGGTCCTCCGGGAACCCGGACACCACATCCCCGCCCCCGAAGACCAACTCCCACAGGCGATCCACGGAATCCACACCGCCCGCGAACCGGCATCCCGAACCCACGATCGCGATCGGCTCGTCGACCACCGGACGAACCGGCGACTCTCGCTGTCCCTGATCCCGAACCCCCACGATCTCGCCCAGGATGTGGCGAGCGAGCGCGGCGGGCGTCGGGTAGTCGAAGATGAGCGTGGACGACAAGGCCAGTCCGGTCGCGGCCTTCAGCCGGTTTCCGAACTCGATCGCGGTCAACGATCGGAATCCCAAGTCCTGGAAGGTGATAGCCGGGTCGATGTCATCGGGGCCGGGATGGCCGAGGACGACGGCGGTGTGCGACCGGACAGTCCGCGACACCACGGCGCGCTGCTCGTCCTCGGTCAATCCGCGCAGCCGTCGCGTCAGCACGGACTCCTCGTCATCGGCCGAGCGGCCAGGCGCGATGCGGACCAGATCCGCGAACAACGGCGGGACGACACCCGCGACCGCCTGGGAACGAATCCCGGCGGGATCGATGCGCGCCGGTGCCAGACAAGGGCGATCGATGCGCAATGCGGCGTCGAACAACCCGAGCGCTTCCCGTGACGACATCGCCACCAGGCCACCGCGGTTCATCCGGGCCAGGTCCTCGGCACGCAGTCGCGCGGTCATGCCGCTCGTGTCCGCCCACAATCCCCAGGCCAGCGACACCGCCGCCGAACCGTGTGCTCGGCGGTGCGTCGCCAAGGCGTCCAGGAACGTGTTCGCCGCGGCGTAGTTGGCCTGTCCGGCGGAGCCCACGATGCCCGCCATCGACGAAAACAGCACGAACACAGGGAGATTCAGCTCGCGAGTCAACTCGTGCAGGTTCCAGGCGCCATCCACCTTCGCGCGCAGGACCGTATCGACACGCTCGGGCGTCAACGAACCGATCACCGCGTCGTCGAGCAGCCCCGCCGCGTGGATCACGGCCATCAGCGGAGCTTCGGCGGGAATGTCGGCCAACAACTGCGCCAACGCATTCCGATCAGCCACATCACAGGCCGACACCCGCACCCGCGCACCCGATTCGGTCAGCTCCGCGACCAGGTCATCGGCTCCATCCGCCTGCACGCCACGGCGACTCACCAACACCACGTTCCGAACACCATGCTCGGTGACCACATGCCGGGCGATCGCCGCACCGGCCATACCGGTGCCACCGGTGATCAGCACCGTGCCCGCCGGATCGAAACTCGCTGCGGTCGAGAACGATTCAGCGTTGGTGGTGCGCGATTCAATGGGCACGCCCACGAGCCGGGCGATGTACGCAGCTCCCGAGCGGACCAGTATCTGCGGCTCGCCCACCGCCAGGATCGCGGCTGCGTCGAGGTCGGAATCGGTGTCCACCAGCACGATCCGACCGGGATTCTCCGACTGCGCCGAGCGAATCAGCCCCCACACCGCCGCACCCGCCAGATCGGTGACATCCGCACCCGGCAACGCCACCGCACCGCGCGTCACAACCAGCAGGACGCCCGAAACCTCCTGCGCCAACCACGATTGCACTACAGCGAACACCCGACGAGCGAGATCGTGGGCATCCGCCACCACTTCGCCACCGAACGCCCCCACCTCCAACACCACCACATCCGGAGTCGCCTCACCCCTCGACTTCGAGGCCGCCGCAGCCGGAGTGATCCTGCGCTGTTCGAATACCTCCCAGGGCAGCGTCGTCAATTCCGTGGTCCGCTCGCCCACCTCGGGGGCACGCAACCACTGCAGCTCGAACATGTTGTCCGGGGCGACCTCGGCGAGAGCGGAATCAGGATGATCGATCGCCGCATCCGGCACCATGGCCCCGGCCGAACCCGCGCCGCCGCCTGCCAGCCAGTAGCGGCGCCGTTGAAAAGCGTACGACGGCAACGGGACACGACGAGCCCTCGACGCCGCGCACACCGAGCTCCACTCGACCCCCATACCGCGCACATAAGTCTGTGCGACAGAGATCAAAAAACGATCCAGCCCACCCTCACCACGCCCCAGCGACGGAACAACCAACGCCCCAGCATCTTCGACGCACTCACCGACCGTGTCCTGCACGCCGCCGACCAGCACCGGATGCGGGCTGGATTCGACGAACACGCGATATCCCTGCGCGCACGCCGCACGCACGGCAGCCTCGAACTCCACTGTCTGCCGGATGTTGCGATACCAGTACTCGCCGTCCAGAACCGCTGTATCGCAGAGGCTTCCGGTGACCGTGGAGAAGAACGCCACCTCCGACGAACGCGGCTCGAGGTCGGACAATACCTTCACCAAGTCGTCTCGGATGGCCTCGACCTGACTCGAGTGCGACGCGTAATCCACGTCGATCTGCCGCGCACGAACGTCGCGAATCTCGCACTCCACCAACAGCTCTCCGAGCGCGACCGGACTACCCGATACCACGACCGCCGAACGACCGTTGACCGCGGCGACACTCAGCGCAGCACCCCAGGCTTTCATCAGATCGCGAGCCTGCTCGACATCACAAGCCAGCGAGACCATTCCGCCCGCACCCGACAACGCCACCAACAGCCGACTACGCAACGCGACTACGCGAGCCGCATCCCGCAACGACAACGCCCCCGCCACATACGCCGCAGCAATCTCACCCTGCGAATGACCGATCACCGCATCCGGACGAACACCCACCGACCGCCACAACTCAGCTAGCGACACCATCACCGCGAACAGCACCGGCTGCACCACATCGACGCGATCCAGCCCCGGCGCGCCCTCCGCCCCGCGCAACACATCGATCAAAGACCAATCCACGAACTCCGAAAGCGCTGCGGCACAAGCATTCATCTGCTCGGCGAACACAGGCGAGCTATCCAGCAGAGCCACACCCATACCCAGCCACTGCGACCCTTGACCGGGAAACACGAACACCGTGCCGCCCGACGTGTCGGCGCGACCGTGCACCACATTCCGCCCAGGCTCCCCCTCGACCAACCCCGTCAGCCCACGGATCAACTCGTCACGATCACCACCGACCACCACCGCCCGATGTCCGAACACCGACCGGCCGACCAGCGAGAAACCGATGTCGTCCGCAGCCACCTCCGGATGCCGGCGCGCGTACTCCAACAACCGGCCTGCCTGCCCGGCCAACGCGTCCGCCGACTTGCCCGACAGCACCCACGGCAGCACCGGCAGACCCGACTCACCGGATTCGGCCTCGGCGACCACAGCACGAGTGCCGGAAACCCCGCCACCGGATCCCACGCCACCGGACGCCACATCATCGGGCGCCTGTTCCAGAATCACGTGCGCATTCGTCCCGCTGATCCCGAACGACGAAATCCCCACTCTGCGTGGCGCTCCCGTAACCGGCCACGCCCGAGACTCGGTCAGTAGCGAGACCGCCCCCGAGGCCCAATCCACATGCGGGCTCGGCACATCCACGTGCAGTGTCTGTGGCAACACCCCGTGCCGCAGACACTGCACCATCTTGATCACACCGGCCACACCCGCAGCCGCCTGTGTGTGACCGATATTCGACTTGACCGACCCGAGCAGCAGCGGGCGACCATCGCTGCGGCCTTGCCCGTAGGTCTCCAACAACGCCTGCGCCTCAATGGGATCGCCCAGAGTCGTGCCGGTACCGTGCGCCTCGACCGCATCCACATCCGCCGCGGACAAACCCGCATTGGCCAACGCAGCCCGGATCACCCGCTGCTGCGAGGGGCCGTTCGGCGCGGTCAAACCATTCGACGCACCATCCTGATTCAACGCCGAACCCCGGACCACCGCCAGGATTTCGTGCCCATGCCGCCGCGCATCCGACAACCGCTCGACCACCAGCACACCAGCACCCTCAGCGAATCCGGTGCCATCCGCTGCCCCCGCGAACGCCTTACACCGCCCATCCACCGACACGCCCCGCTGCCGACTGAATTCCGAGAACACACTCGGCGTGGCCATCACCGTCACACCGCCGGCCAATGCCAGATCGCATTCTCCCGACCGCAACGACTGCACCGCCAGATGCAACGCCACCAATGACGACGAACACGCCGTATCCACCGATACCGCAGGGCCTTCCAACCCCAGCACATAGGCCACCCGACCGGACACCACACTCGATATCTGCCCGGTCGCCGTGAAACCCTCCGACTCCACGCCGTAGCCCTGCGCGATCACGCCGGTGAAGACCCCGGTCGAGGAGCTGCGCAGCTTCAGCGGATCAATCCCGGCGTACTCCAACGCCTCCCACGACACCTCCAACAACAACCGCTGCTGCGGGTCCATCGTCATCGCCTCGGCAGGAGAAATCCCGAAGAACGCCGCATCGAATCCGGCCACGTCATCGAGAAACCCACCCGCACGCGTATGCGACCTACCCACCGCATCCGGATCCGGATCGAACAACCCCGCTGTATCCCAACCCCGATCCCCCGGAAAGTCCGATACCGCGTCGCCGCCGCGAAATACCAATTCCCACAGATCATTCGCGGACGCCACACCGCCGGGAAACCGGCACCCCGAACCCACGATCGCGATCGGCTCGGACGAACGCTCGACAAGCGTCTTGTTCTGTTGCTTCAACCGCTCGATCTGAATGAGCGCCTTGCGCAACGCCTCGGTCGCCTGCTCGAGCTTCGTAGTCATGCGGTCTCCCAATTCATCGGTCGTCCTGATCACCGAGAGCGACAGTGAGAAGGTCGTCCAAGCTCATATCGACGAGATCTTCTTCGCTGTGAGTCGAGGTACTCTCGTCGTCCTGCGCATTCGCCAGCCGGAGCAAGGTATCCAGAACTCCCGACCGGCGAAGCTCATCGATCGGTATGGACGAGATCAGGCGCTGAATTTCCGCGTCCGGAGATCCATCCGCATCCGTCTTCCGAGGCGATCCGACATCGAACTTCTGCCGCATGTAGCGGGCGAGAGTCGCGGGTGTCGGATAATCGAATACGAGTGTGGACGACAGAGCCAGTCCCGTCATCGCCTTCAGCCGATTACGCAGCTCGACCGCAGACAATGAATCGAACCCCGCGTCGCGAAAAGCCGTGTCGGGGGCGACATCACCGGGGTCGCTGTACCCCAGCACCACGGCGGCCTGCGAACGCACCATCTGCAACAGCAGCGTGTGCTGTTCTTCCTCGGCCAGCCCGCGCAACTGTTGCACCAGAGACGAAACCGGCTCCGCGGCGCCATTATCCACCGATCTCCGGATCGGTCCGCGGACCAGGCCCTCGAACAGCGGCGCGGGTACACCTGCCCGGGAACTCATTCCCGCCAGGTCGAAGCGCGCCGGTACGAGGCAGGGGCGATCGACGCGTAATGCGCTGTCGAACAACGCGACTGCCTCCTGCGAGGACATCGCGGCCAGGCCGCCGCGCTGCATCCGGGAGACATCCTGCGCCTGTAGATGTCCGGTCATGCCGCTGGCCTGCGCCCACAATCCCCACGCCAACGACACCGCCGCCGACCCCTCCGCCCGACGATGTGCGGCCAGCCCGTCCAGGAAGGTGTTCGCCGCGGCATAATTCGCCTGTCCGGGCGTTCCCACGGTGCCCGCTACCGACGAAAACAGCACGAACGCCGGAAGACTCGTCGCCCGGGTCAGCTCGTGCAGATTCCACGCACCGTCGACCTTCGCACGCAACACCCGGTCCACCTGCTCGGCGGTCAACGACTCGAGCACCGCATCGTCGAGCACCCCGGCAGCATGGATCACGGCCGTCAGCGGAGCCTCGGCAGGAATGTCGGCCAGCAACTGCGCCAACGCATCCCGATCGGCCACATCACATGCCGCGACACGCACCTGCCCACCCGACCGGGACAGCTCCGTCACCAGATCATCCGCCCCATCGGCCCGCATGCCACGTCGGCCGACCAACAACAGATTTCGCGCACCATGTTCGGCTACCACATGTCTGGCCATCGCCGAACCGGCCATACCGGTGCCGCCCGTGATCAACACCGTGCCCGCCGCGAACGCTCCGGGCATCCGCAGCACGAGTTTGCCGGTATGCCGGGCCTGACCGAGGTGTCGGTAGGCATCCGGGGCGCGCCGCACATCCCAGGTGGTCACCGGCAGTGGTCGCAAGACCCCGGCCTCGAACCACTCCACCAGATCGGCCAGCATCCGCTGTATCCGTTCGGGATCCACCTCGAACAGATCGAACGCGCGATAACGCACTCCCCGATACCGCTCGGCAATCGCCTCCGCATCGCGGATATCGGTCTTCCCCATCTCCAGGAAACGTCCCCCGCGCGGCAGCAACCGCAACGACGCGTCGACGAACTCACCGGCCAGCGAATCCAGCACCACGTCCACACCGCTGCCCGCGGTGCCGGTCAGGAATTTCCGTTCGAACTCGAGCGTCCGCGAACTCGCGATGTGGTCCTCGTCGAAACCCGTCGCCCGCAACGTATCCCACTTGCCGGGGCTCGCCGTGGCGAAAACTTCCAGCCCCCAGTGCCTGGCCAACTGGACCGCCGCCATGCCCACGCCGCCGGTCGCGGCATGCACCAGCAACGATTCCCCGGCCCGCACATCGCCCAGATCCGCCAACGCGTAATAAGCGGTCAGGAACGCCACCGATACTCCGGCGGCCTCGGCGAAGGACCACCCGCCGGGTATCACCGCCACCATGCGCTGATCGGCGATCACCCGCGGACCGACCCCGATGAGCACACCCATCACCCGGTCGCCCACCGCGAGACCGGTTACCGCGGAACCGATCTCGACGATCACCCCGGCGCCTTCACTCCCCGGCACGGCATCCCGGGTCGGGTACATGTCCAGCGCAATCAGTACGTCGCGGAAATTCATTCCGGCCGCATGTACCGCGACCCGCACCTGACCGGGCTCGAGCGGAGCATCGGCCGGCGGGAAGGCTTCCAGCGCAAGGTTCTCCAGCGTGCCCTTCTCGGCAATACCCAACCGCCAGGGCTGATCCTCGGGCGGCGTCAACATGTCGTCGGCGACCGTCGCCGCGAGCCGGGCAGTGTGCGCTATTCCGTTGCGCACCAGCACCTGTGGCTCTCCAACCGCCAGAATCGCAGCCGCATCGACACCGGAGTCGGTGTCCACCAAGACTATTCGCCCCGGATTCTCGGTTTGAGCTGATCGCACCAACCCCCACACCGCCGCGCCCGCCAGATCAGTGACATCCTCACCCGGCAACGCCATCGCACCAGACGTGGCCACAATCAGCCTGCCGGAAACATCCTGTGCCAGAAACGATTTAACTACATCCAAGATTCGATGTACCGCGTCGTGGACATCGGCCACCACGGCGTCCCGCGACCCGGCCACTTCCAAAACCACCGCATCCGGAACAACCAGATCCCGGACGACATCCTCACCCACCACATCCGATGCAACCGGTTCCATAGCGGTGTCTCGGGCACGCTGCACATCGGAGGCCGCCGTGGGGCCAACCACATCCCGAACGCCGTCTGTAGCCATCCGATCCGATGTGGTCGCATCCGCCGCCCGATCCGGACCGACCGTACTCCGGACCCCTCCGACACTTACCGCATCGTGCGTCGCCGCATCCGGGATGCCGGTCTGCTGCGCGAATGCCCTCCAAGACAACGTCGTTACCGCAGGGGCGGGCTCATCGGTGGCATGTACCGGCGACCACAGCACCTCGAACATATTGTCCGTGCCGGTTCCGAGATGGCCTCTTGCCGCCGCGCGAAGTTGCTGAGCCGTCACCGGACGCATTGCCACCGACCGTGCGGACAACACCGGAAGTTCGGCGCTGTCGACCAATTCCAGCGATACCGCGCCGCCTTCGGCCGGGGCGAGCCGCACCCGTGCAGCACCTGCTCCCGATGCGTGCAGCGATACGCCCTCCCAGGCGAACGGCAACGTGGTTTCGCCCGGACCGGCGGCGATCACCGCAGCGTGCAGGGCCGCATCCAGCAACATCGGGTGGACTCCGAAACCGGTGACGTCCACACCCGCGTCGGCGGGCGCGGCGACCTCGGCGAACAGTTCCGCACCGCGCTGCCACATCGCCCGGAGCCCTCGGAATGCCGGGCCGTACTCGTATCCCCGGCCGGTCAACCGCGCATAGGCATCGGACAGGTCGACCGGGACCGCGTCGACCGGTGGCCACACCGACAGATCCGGCACGTCCGGTACTCCGTCACCGGCACGCAGCGTTCCCTCCGCGTGCAAGGTCCAGCCGGAGTCGCCTCGGCGCGAGTACACCGATACCGTCCGCTGTCCGGCCTCGTCGTCGCCGCCGACGACAACCTGTACCTGAATCACGTCCTCGGCCGGTAGTACCAGCGGCGCGCGCAGGATCAGTTCCTCGACCACACCGCAACCGACCTCGTCACCGGCTCGAACGACCAGTTCCACGAATCCGGCCCCTGGGAACACCACCACGCCGGACACCGCATGATCGGCCAGCCATGGCTGGTCCGCCAGCGACAGCCGCCCGGTCAGCGCGACTCCACCGGTGCCGGGTTGCTCCACCACCGCACCGAGCAGGGCATGCCCGGTCTCCCCCACACCGAACCGACTCGCGTCACCGGTCGCAGACGAACTCGACAACCAGAACCGACGCCGCTGAAATGCGTACGTCGGCAAGGGGATACGGCGAACGTCGGCGCGCTCGAACATCGAATCCCATTCGACGCTCACACCACGCACATGAGCCTGTGCGACGGATATCAGGAACCGATCGAACCCGCCGTCACCACGCCCGAGCGACGGAATGACCACCGCGCCAGCGCTTTCGATGAATTCACCGGCCGTGTCCTCGATACCGGCGATCAGCACCGGATGCGGGCTGGATTCGACGAAGACCCGGTACCCCTGCTCACAGGCCGCACGAACCGCGGTCTCGAACTCGACCGTCTGCCGAATGTTGCGATACCAGTATTCGCCATCCAAAGTCGCAGTGTCGCAGAGATTTCCAGTGACCGTCGAGAAGAACGCGACGTCCGAGGTACGCGGCTCGATTCCCGACAATGCCTCCGCGAGCCCGTCCCGAATCGCCTCGACCTGAGGCGAATGGGATGCGTAGTCGACGTCGATACGCCGAGCGCGGATGTCGCTGCGCTCGCAGTGAATCAGCAACTCCTCCAATGCGGTCGGCGCACCCGACACCACGACCGCCGAACGACCGTTGACCGCAGCGACACTCAACGAGTCGGCCCAGTCCGCCATCACATCGCGAGCCTGCTCGACATCGCAAGCGAGAGAGACCATTCCACCAGCACCCGACAACGCCACCAGCAGCCGACTACGCAACGCCACCACACGAGCCGCATCACGCAACGACAACGCCCCTGCTACATAAGCCGCCGCGATCTCCCCCTGCGAATGACCGATCACCGCATTCGGACGAACACCCACCGACCGCCACAACTCAGCCAACGACACCATCACCGCGAACAACACCGGCTGCACCACATCAACACGGTCCAACCCCGGCGCACCGTCAGTGCCACGCAACACATCGATCAAGGACCAGTCCACGAACTCCGAAAGCGCTGCGGCACAGGCATTGATCTGCTCGGCGAACACAGTCGAGCTGTCCAGCAGAGCCACACCCATACCCAGCCACTGCGACCCTTGACCGGGGAACACGAACACCGTCTTCCCCACAGAATCAGCGCGGCCATGCACCACCTTCCGGTCGGGTTCACCCTCGACCAACCCGGTCAACCCACGGATCAACTCGTCAATATCACCACCGACCACCACCGCCCGATGCTCGAACACCGACCGAGACACCAACGAGAAGCCGACATCCGACGCATCCAACCCCGGACGATCCCGCACATACCCCAACAACCGACTCGCCTGCCCCACAAGCGCTTCAGTCGACTTCCCCGACAAGACCCACGGCATCACCGGCAGTCCCGCAGCAGCAGAAACACCGTCGGCTGCGCCACCCCCAGCCGCGGCACCAGCAGCACCCTCAAGGGACACATCACCATCGGATTCGATACGCAGGCGCGCGACAGGACCAGCTGCTTCGCCGACACGCACTGCACTACCGGCAACTTCGCCAACGGGCCCAACACGATCAGGTCTGTCGCCAACGTGCACAACACTGTCGGATGCGTCACCAATCGGTGCGGCAGCACTGGTAGCGTCCCCGACGGATTCGACACCATTGGCACTGTCAGGCTCGGCCTCAACGCGGACGACACTGTCAGGTGAGATACCAACGGGCACATCGCTATTTGCAGCGACATCGACCAGCGCACGGTTGGTTCGACAGGGTGCCGGTTCGGGGGGCGCCTGCTCCAGGATCACGTGCGCGTTGGTGCCGCTGATCCCGAACGACGATATGCCCGCGCGGCGTGGCGTACCCGCATCGGGCCATTCTCGGGACTCGGTCAGCAGCGAGACCGCGCCGGACGACCAATCCACATGGGGGCTGGGCACATCCACGTGCAGGGTCCGGGGCAACATCCCGTGGCGCAGGGCCTGCACCATCTTGATCACACCGGCTATTCCCGCCGCTGCCTGCGTGTGGCCGATATTCGACTTCACCGATCCCAACCACACCGGCCGTGCGTCGACACGGTCGCGCCCGTAGGTCGCCAACAAGGCTTGTGCCTCGATGGGATCGCCCAACCTGGTGCCCGTCCCGTGTGCCTCGACCGCGTCCACATCCGCCGCGGACAAACCCGCATTGGCCAACGCGGCCCGGATCACCCGCTGCTGTGACGGGCCGTTCGGCGCGGTCAACCCGTTGGACGCGCCGTCCTGGTTGATCGCCGATCCCCGTACCACCGCGAGGATTTCGTGCCCGAGCCGCTGCGCATCCGACAACCGCTCGACCACCAGCACACCAGCGCCTTCAGCGAATCCGGTACCGTCCGCAGCTCCCGCGAACGCCTTACACCGCCCATCCACCGACAACCCGCGCTGGCGACTGAACTCGGTGTAGATCCTCGGTGTGGCCATGACGGTGACGCCACCGGCCAACGCCAGATCGCACTCACCCAGCCGCAACGACTGCACCGCCAGATGCAACGCCACGAGAGACGACGAACACGCCGTATCCACCGACACCGCAGGACCTTCCAGACCCAACACGTACGCCACCCGACCCGACGCCACACTCGAGGTCTGTCCGGTGCCGGAGTAGTCCTCGGATTCGGCGGCCGCCGCCTGCGTGCCGTAGCCCTGTGCGATCAGACCGGTGAACACTCCGGTCGGCGTGCCGCGCAACCGCAGCGGATCAATTCCGCCGTGCTCCAACGCTTCCCACGACACCTCCAACAACAGCCGCTGCTGTGGATCCATCACCGTCGCCTCACGCGGACCGATTCCGAAGAATGCCGCGTCGAATCCGGCCGCATCGTCGAGGAATCCGCCCGCCCGCGTGTACGACTTACCGACCGCATCCGGGTCCGGATCGAACAGCCCCGCCAGATCCCAACCGCGGTCGAGCGGGAATCGGGACACGACATCCTCGCCGCGAGATACCAACTCCCACAGATCATCCGGTGAGGCGACCCCGCCCGGAAACCGGCACCCCGCCCCCACGATCGCAATCGGTTCATCGACTACGGCCCGCAGCGGCGATTCCAGCTGCCCCCGACCCCGCATTCCCACGATCTCCTCCCGCACGTGGCGAGCGAGCATCGCGGGCGTCGGATAATCGAATACCAGTGTGGAGGACAGTGCCAGCCCGGTCGCGGCCTCGAGCCGATGCCGCAGTTCGACCGCCGACAGCGAGTCGAATCCCATGTCACGGAAGACCGTATCCGGGTCGATATCACCGGGACCGTCGTGCCCCAGCACCACGGCAACCTGGGATCGGACAATCTGCGACAGCACGGTGAGCTGTTCGTCCTCCGCCAGCCCGCGCAACCGCTGCGCCAGCGCGGAGACCGGTTTCACAACGTCCTCGGACGGCTCGACGACCGAACTCGACCGAGCTTCGTACCGCCCAGCTCGATCAGGCGCAGCGGATCCCGTCAACCAGTACCGACGCCGCTGAAATGCATACGTCGGCAAGGGAATACGACGAGCACCCGAGCCCGCGAGCATCTCACGCCATGCCACCCTCACACCACGCACATGAGCCTGCGAGACGGACATCAGGAACCGATCGAGTCCGCCATCACCACGCCCCAGCGACGGAACAACAACCGAACCGGCATCTTCGACGCATTCAGCGACGGTGTCCTCGATACCGGCGATCAACACCGGATGCGGGCTCGACTCGACGAACACCCGATACCCCTGCCCGCACGCCGCACGCACAGCAGCCTCGAACTCGACCGTCTGCCGAATGTTGCGATACCAGTACTCGCCATCCAAACTCGCAGTGTCACAGAGGTTTCCAGTGACCGTGGAGAAGAACGCCACCTCCGACGAACGCGGCTCGAGGTCGGACAACACCTTCACCAAGTCGTCCCGGACGGCCTCGACCCGAGACGAATGCGACGCGTAGTCCACGTCGATACGCCGAGCACGGATGTCGCTGCGCTCGCAGTGAATCAGCAACTCCTCCAATGCGGTCGGCGCACCCGACACCACCACCGCCGAAGGACCATTCACCGCGGCGACACTCAACGCAGCACCCCAACCAGCCACCAGATCGCGCACCCGCTGGACATCACCAGCGAGAGAGACCATCCCACCCGCACCCGACAACGCCACCAACAGCCGACCCCGCAACGCGACTACGCGAGCCGCATCCCGCAACGACAACGCACCCGCGACATACGCCGCAGCAATCTCCCCCTGCGAATGACCGATCACCGCATCCGGCCGGACACCCACCGACCGCCACAACCCAGCCAACGACACCATCACCGCGAACAACACCGGCTGCACCACATCAACACGATCCAGCCCCGGCGCACCCTCCGCCCCGCGCAACACATCGATCAAAGACCAATCCACGAACTCCGAAAGCGCTGCGGCACAAGCATTCATCTGCTCGGCGAACACCGGAGAACCATCCAGCAACTCCACCCCCATACCCACCCACTGCGACCCCTGCCCCGGAAACACGAACACCGTCCTGCCCCCAGCACCAGCCCGCCCGTACACCACATTCCGCCCAGGCTCCCCCTCGACCAACCCGGCCAACCCACGGATCAACTCGTCACGATCACCACCGACCACCACCGCCCGATGCTCGAACACCGACCGAGACACCAGCGAAAACGCCACGTCGGAAACATCCAACTCCGGACGATCCCGCACATGCCCCAACAACCGGTTCGCCTGCCCCACAAGCGCTTCGCCCGACTTCCCGGACAATACCCACGGCACCACAGCCGACCCCACACCCGCCGAAACACCATCGGACGCCGAATCCTCGCGTACCGAGCCCCCTACCTCACACTCGTCGACAGACGACAACACCACATGGCAATTCGAGCCGCCCATACCGAACGAACTCACACCGGCAATCCGCGCAGCACCATCGCCCCAGGCCCTCGACACGTCGCTGACCCGCAGACCGAGAGAATCCGGATCGATCTCGGAGCGCGGTGCACGATAGTTCAGGCTCGCCGGAATCTTCCGGTGTCGAACAGCCAGAACGGTTTTCAGAAGACCGGCGATACCGGCGGCGCCGAGCAGATGACCGATATTCGTCTTGACCGAACCGACCAGCAACGGGTCATCCGCCGGCCGCGGACCGAATACCGCACCGAGCGCCGCCGCTTCCACCGGGTCACCGACCTTGGTACCGGTCCCGTGCAATTCGACGTAATGCGCGGAGCGCGGGTCCATTCGCGCATCCTGATACGCACGCCGCAGGACATCGATCTGCCCTGCCACGGTGGGCACCGCAATGCCGCCCCGACCTTCGCCACCGTGTCCGGCCGCACTTCCGCGAACGACCGCCAGAATATCGTCACCGTCCGCAATGGCATCCGGCAGACTTTTCAGCAATACGAGCCCCGCACCTTCGCCCCGGACATATCCGTCCGCGCGGGAATCGAACGTGAAACACCGTCCCTGCTCCGAAAGACCGCCGAAATGCGACTCGATATCCTCGGCCGCCGAATCGAGATTGAGATGCACACCACCGGCAATGGCCAGCACGGATTCACCGGACGCAATACTCCGGCATGCCAGATGCACCGCCATCAACGACGAGGACTGACCACAATCCACCGTCAGACTCGGACCGCGCAGCCGCATGAAATACGAAACACGATCGGCGATCATCCCGCGACTCGTACCCGTATGCGAATAGCGATCGAATACCGCCGCATCGCCGTTCCGCGTCATATTCGCATAATCATCGCCCATCGCACCGATGAATACCCCGACCCGCGAGCCGCCGAGAGAATCGGCGTCGACACCGGAACTCTCGACGAGATTCCAGGAAAGCTCGAGAACGACCCGCTGCCGAGGATCCATGGCCGCCGCTTCCCTCGGCGGAATACCGAAGAAGTCGGCGTCGAATTCCTCGACGTCCCGGAGAAATCTCCCCGACAGCCCGCGGGCGGACGATCGCGCCTGGTCCGACGGCCGGACCAGGCCCGTCGTCGTAGCGACCTCGACCGCGTTGTTCAGCAGATCCCAGTACTCGTCCAGGGTCTGCGCACCGGGGAACCTGCACGCGGCTCCCACGATCGCCACATCTGCCACGACCAGACCACACCCCGATCACATAATTCTCAGAAGCCGCCGCTGTAGGCGATCTCCGACTCCCGATCGAAGACGCGCGACACCACCTCCGGATGCTCACGGTAGAAGAAATGACCGCCCGTGGAGGTGATCGAATCGAATTCTCCGCGGGTGTACGGCCGCCACCGAGTGAGGCTGGACAGGTGCAGACGCTGCTCGTCCGACGCCGAAATATCGGTGATCGACGTCTTGATCACCGAATGCGACCATTCCCGGAAACCCGCGGTGAGATCCGCGACGTACGGGCGCTGCATCACCTCTCGGTTCGCACCGCTGAGTTCGGGCGGCAACTTCCCGGCCTTGTCCGCCGCGGCGAGACGCCGCTTGGTGTACCTGATCGGACCGCCGTTCAGCCACGCGTAGACCGCACCCATCCGCCATTCGTTGGGACACGCGCTCACGATCGGCACGAACCGGCCGACCTGCACCCCGAGCTTCTCCAGTTCCTGAGTGGCGACGAAGGCGAGCAGGCCACCGAAACTCAGCCCGGACAGCACCGGCCGGACCGCGCCGATCTCGGCGATCGATTCGGCGATCTCCCGACCGACCGCACGCAGGCTGGTCGGATCCGGCTCGTCCTTGCGCACGCTCCGGCCCGGCATCCGCCACACCGCGAAGTCGTAGTCACCGATGAGCGGAATCAGCGGATTCGCCGTCCACGCCTGCTCGACGCCCGCGCCGCCGAACAACCACACCGACGGCCGCCTCCCGCGGTAATCCGCGGTCGGAAACCACCATTTCTCCAGCGCCGTGGACTTATTACTCACGCCTTCTCCTGTTCCTGCTCCAGTAGCTTCACCACGCGAGCGGCGATCGACTCGATGGTCAGATCCCCGGTGAACTGGAAGACGCTCATCTGTACGTCGAGTTGCTTCTGCACCCGGGCGCCGAACTCGACACCCATCACCGAATCGATGCCGAGATCCGCGATCGGCCCGCGAGTGTCGATACTCTCCGCCTCGACGCCCAGTACCTCGGACAACTGCTCGACGATCACCTTGATGACCGCGGGCGCCCGCTCCTCGGGCGGCAGATTCAACAGCATCTGGCGAGCCGCCGCGGCCTGCTGCGACTCCGGAACCTCGTCGACGACCTCTTCGAATCGGCCACTGCTCGCGGCCACCCGGTTACTGCCCCGCCACGTCGCCCAATCCACATCGGCGAGCATGAGATTCGACTGCCCGAACCGGGCGGCATCGAACAGCAGACCGGCGCCGCGGTCCAGGTCGAGGGGGTTGAATCCGAGCATTTCGAGATATTTGGTGACCGCGAGGGATGCCTCGGCCATACCGCCGCCGGCCATCGCGCCCCAGTTCACCGATGTCACAGCCGATCCCGAGGCGCGGCGCGCGGCGGCGAACGCATCGAGTGTGGTGTTCGCCGCGACATAGGAGGCCTGCGGAATGGTCCCGGTGATCGCGCTGATCGAGGAGTACAGCACGAAGGCGTCGAGGTCGAGACCACGCTCACGGGTCGCGGCATCGAGTGCCTGCGCCCCGCCGACCTTGGGCGCGAACACCGAACCGATCGTCGCGGCGCTGATATCGGCCACCGGTTCGTCGGCGATCACTCCGGCGGTGTGGAACACGCCGCGCAGCGGGCGTTCGGGATCCGCGGTCGTGTCCAGGAGCCGCCCTACCGAGGCCGGATCACTGACGTCGGCGGATTCGCAGACCACGTCGACACCCCGCGCGGCCAGTACCTCGAGCTGCCGACGGATGTCGTCGCTGCCGACCCCGCGGCGACCGACCAGTACCAGCCGGGTCGCCCCACGCTGCACCAGGGCACGCGCCGTCGCCAGACCGAACGCGCCGAAACCACCGGTGATCAGGTAGGTCGCGTCGGGCCGGACCGACAACGCCGCCGGACGCTGCGGCAGCACCTCGGGAGTGTCGGTGCGCAGGTCGACCACGACACGCCCCACCTGCGACGCGCGCAGCACCGTCTCGAAGGCGGTGGACAGCTCCGTGATCGGGAATCGCACGTACGGAAGCGGTTTGACGCTGCCCTGAGCCAGCGCGACGACGCATTCCTGCATGAGTTGCCGGAAACGCTCGGGTCGCTGCGCGAGCAGCCGGTCCATATCGATGGAGTAGAAGCTCAGGTTCCGGTTGAACGGCCGCAGGTCCACGGTGCCGCCGAAGTAGACATCGGCCTTGCCGATCTCGATGATCCGCCCGAATTCCGCGGCGACCGTGAAGTCCTGACTGATCACCTCACCCGGCATCGAGTTGTAGACGACGTCCACGCCGCGACCGTCGGTGAGCCGGAGCACCTCGTCGACGAAGCTCGACGACCGCGAATCCAGCACATGGGTCGCGCCGATATCCACCGCTGCCGCACGACGTTCCGCGGAACCGGCCGTCGCGAACACCGTCGCCCCGAGGCTCGCGGCCACCTGCACGGCGGCCATCCCCATGCCACCGGCCGCGCCGTGGATCAGCACGCTGTCACCGGGCCCGAGATCCGCGAGCGTGCGCAGCGAGTAGTAGGCGGTGATGTAAGGCAGCCCCGAGCCGATGGCCAACGGGTCCAGTTCCTGATGGTCGCCGAGAACCGCCCGCGGAGCGCGCACCCACGCACCGCCGCCGTCGACATCGAGGAGGGTGTATCGGCGCAACAGTCCGCGAGTCGCCACAGCCATCGCGTCGCCGGGCTCGATATCGGTGATCTCGGACCCGACCCGGGTGACGACTCCGTACCCCTCCATCCCCGGGACGGTGCCGAAGTAGGTGCCGGACAGCTGCCGCTCGGTGAGGATGCCGAGCACCTTGAGCGGGTCCTTGTAGTTGAGGCCGATCGTCTCGACTCGGACCTCCACCTCGCGCGGGCCCGGCGCGACCCGGTCGCACGCGCGCAGGGTGAGGTCCTTGAGCAACCGCGTGCGCGGCAGCACCACCTCGTACGCCTCGTCGGGGCTGGACAGCTGGTTCGGCACGTCCCACTGCTCGACGAACTCCGCGGCCGAGCGCTGCACGCGTTCGGCCGATCGGACCTCGCCGCGCAACCGGATCTCGTCCGACTCGGCGGTCGTTCCCCGAATCAGTTCGGCGACAAGGGATTCGGAGCTCACCGAACCGTCGGTGTCGATCGCCGCCCAGCCGATCGGGTTCTGCTCCTGGGCGAGCGTGCGACGCAACCCGACGAGGGCGGCGTGCGCCGGATCGAGTTCGGTATCGCCCGGCCCGACCATGCCGTTCGTGGTCACGATGACCACCCGCACATCGAAGTCGGCCAGGTCGCCATCGAGCCGTTCGGCGGAGGCGGCGCTGACCACGCGTGCGAAAGCCACTACGCGGTAGGCGAGTTCGGCGGCGTCGTATCCGGGCCCGGCGGCCAGGCCGATCCGCAGATAGCCGTCACGGGCCAGGGCCTCGGTGAGCTGCTTGGTCGCCGCGTCCACCGCAGCGGTGTCGTCGGGATCGGTGTCCCAGGCGATCCGAAGCGGTTCGATCGGCCCCTGGGTCATCCCCGACAGCACGGTCTCGGCGGGCGAGCCGATCGTGACCGCCACGTTGATCGCCCGGCTCTGATCGTTCGGCGGCAGTGCGGGCAGGTCCTCCCAGCGCCGCTCGTAGAACAGGCGCTCGAGGTCGTCCAGCGGATCGGGCGCGACGCCGATGGGTGCGAATTCCGCGCCGTAGAGCGCGAGCGCGACTTCACCGTTCCGATCGGTCAGGAAGGCGTCCACGCGCAGCGGCTCGGTCGATACCACCGAGACGACCGCGAGCAGTTCGTCGGGGATCGGCCCGAACAACCGCAC
Source organism: Nocardia coffeae (assembly GCF_019890715.1). Lineage (NCBI taxonomy): Bacteria > Bacillati > Actinomycetota > Actinomycetes > Mycobacteriales > Nocardiaceae > Nocardia > Nocardia coffeae. The sequence continues at coordinate 134,026 of NZ_JAINZY010000014.1, forward strand.
CCGGTCCACGGCGGCGGGAACGTGTGCGACGGCCCGGGTGCTCTGCGCGGAACTGCTCGCGGCGAGCAGCACCGCGGCGCACTGGAACGCCGCATCGGTCAGTGCCGGGTGTACGACGTGCGGTGCGTCGGGGACGGAACCGCCCTCGACGAGGCCGCGGGTGTCCAGCTCGGCGACACAGGTCGTGCCCCGGACCCGGGCCCGCCGGATCCGCCGGAACGCGGGCCCGTAGGCCAGGCCGAGCGCATCCATCGCGGCGTAGATCTCATCGTGGTCGAAGGCGATGTCGCCGGGCTCCTCGGCCGGTACGGCGAGCTGGTAGGACCCGGACTCCATCTCGACGAGCCGACCGAAGGCGTGCTGGGTCCACAGATCCCCGTGCCCGGATCGCGCCTTGATCGACAGGCGTTTGGCGGCGTTCTCGACGGCCACGCGCATCACCGGCACGTCGTGCTCGGAGACGATCAGCGGCGCGACGAACGCGAGGGCGTCCACACCGCACTGGTCGTGGCTGCTGCGCTGCCGCGCCGCCGCGAGGGCCGCGTCGATATATCCCGCGCCCGGCAGCACGACCGCACCGCCGACGTTGTGATCACGCAGCCACGGCAGGTTGGCCGGAGCCAGGGTGAGTTCCCATTCCGATTCCAGCGAATCGGTGCGGTCGCCGAGCAGCGCGTACCGGTTCGGATCGCCGTGCCGGGCACGGACCGTGCGGATGTTCTCCTCCCACATCTCGAGATCCAGCCACGGATACGGCGGCAGGTCCAGGTGCGCGATCTTCGTGTCCTGGTACATCGCGGCCTCGCCGGGAGTGTCGACCGCACCGACCCGGTAGAGCTCGGCGAGCGCGGCCAGCGCCGCCGACTCCGCGTCCTCGTCCCGATGCAGCGTGCCGATACCGGCGCCGCTCACGCTGTGCCGCACGAACGCCTCGCGGATGTTGCCGACCAGAACCGGGTGCGGCCCCACCTCGAGGAAGACGCGGAACCGCTCGTCGATCAGCGCGTCGATCGCGTCGGCGAACCGGACGGTGTCGCGAACGTTGCGGCACCAGTAGCCGGGATCGGCGAATTCGCGGGCGTCGAACAGACCGCCGGTCACCGTCGAGTAGACCGGCACGGTGGGCTCGCGCGGGGTCAGACCCGACAGCACCTCGGCGAGCTCGCCGAGGATCGGATCCATGAGATGACTGTGATACGGCACCTCGACGCGCAGCCGCCGCGCGAACATGCCCTCACCGGTCAGCTCCTCACGCAACTCCTCGAGCGGGCCCTCGAGTCCGGCGAGCGTCACCGCGGTGGCGCCGTTGACCGCGGCGATGGACACCGCGTCACCGAATCGCTCGAAACGCTGACGCGCCTCGTCCGGACCCAATCCCACCGCGAGCATGCCGCCGCTGCCGGCGGTCTGCGCCTGCAGGCGGGAGCGGTGGTAGGCGACGGTCAGCGCGTCGGTCAGCGACAGCACACCGCTGACGTAGGCCGCGGAAACCTCACCGACACTGTGCCCGACGACCGCCGCCGGGTGAACTCCCCACTGCGCCAGGTGATCCACCAGGGCCACCTGAATCAGGAAGTTGGCGGGCTGTGCGATATCGGTGCGGGCGATGCGGGAGTCGTCCTCGTCGGCGAGCATCTCGTCCAGGATCGACCAGCCGGCGATCTTCCGGAACTCGGCATCGATCGCCTGGGCGGTATCCCGGAACCGGCCGGACTCGACGAGCAGCGTGCGGCCCATCGCCCACCACTGCGGACCCATACCGCTGAAGACGAACACCGGGGAGCGCAAACCTTCGACCAGCACTCGGTCGCCGATCTTACCTTCTCCGGACGCGAACGAATCCAGCTGCGCCACAAGGTCTTCGGCATCGCGGTAGACGAATCCCCGCCGGAGGTGGTGATGCGCGCGACGCCGCACCACCGCGGCCTTGACCCGCGGCACGTCGACCACGCCGCCACCACTGGCGGCATCGACGGTCGGCGAATCGGCTGTCGGAGAGGCTGGTTCGGCGACGCCGGAGGGCGACCTGAGCAGATCGCCGTACCCTCGCGCGAGCCGTCGCAGCGATTCCTCACTCCGGGCGGAGACCGGGAACACCCGAACCGTGTCCCGGGCCTCGTCGCCGTGCACCGGTTCCGGAGCGCGCTCGACGAGCACGTGCGCGTTGGTGCCGCCGTATCCGAAACTGTTGACACCGGCGTGAATTCCGTCGAGATCCTCGACCTCGAGCGGCACGGTCAGGCGCAGCTCCTCGAACGCGATCTCGGGGTTGGGGTTCTCCAGATACGCCTGCGGCGCGACGCGACCCTCCCGCACCGTCAGCGCCGCCTTGATCAGTCCGGCCACCCCGGCCGCGGCCTCGGTGTGGCCGAAATTGTTCTTCACCGAACCCATGCGCAGCGCACGGGTGCGGCCCTCGGCCATCCCGTAGGCGCGGCCGAGCGCGGAGGCTTCGAGCGGGTCGCCCACGCCGGTGCCGGTGCCGTGCGCCTCGACGTAACCGACCAGGGCAGGGTCGATTTCGGCCTCCGCGGCCACCTTGCGGGCCAGCGCGTACTGCGAATCCGGATTGGGGACCGGCAGCGCGAGGGTGCGACCGTCCTGGTTCACCCCGCTGCCGCGGATCACCGCGTAGATCCGATCCCGGTCGCGCACAGCGTTTTCCAGGTTCTTGAGCACGACGACGCCGACGCCCTCACCACGGCCGTAACCGTCGGCGGAGGCGTCGAAGGACTTGCATCGACCGTCCACGGACAGGAACCGGCCCTTGCACATCGTGATGAACGTCTCGGGCTGGAAGATCACGTTCGAGCCGCCGACCAGTGCGATATCGCATTCCCCGTCGGCGATCGCGCGCACACCGAGATGGGTGGCCACGAGCGAGGAGGAACACGCGGTATCGACGGTCAGGCTGGGCCCGTGCAGGTCGAAGGTGTACGCGATCCGGTTGGACAGCAACGTCTGTGACGAACTGGTGGCCGCGAAGTTGTCGATCCGATCCAGCGCGTGCGACCCGGCCTTGCCCACCGCGTTGTCGTTGGTGAAGCCGCCGATGAACGTCCCGACCGAGCCGCCGCTCACGTGCCCGGCGACGCCCGCGTCGTCGAGTGCCTCCCAGGACACCTGCAACAACCGCCGCTGCTGCGGATCGAGGGTCGCGGCCTCCCGCCGGGAGATACCGAAGAAGTCCGAGTCGAATCGCGCGAATGGTTCATCGACGAATGATGCATGCCGGGTGTACATCCGGCCCGGAGCCTCCGGGTCGGGGTCGTAGTAACGGTCGACATCCCATCGCAGGTCCGGGATCTCGGTGACCGCATCTCCCTTGCGCACCAGAAAATCCCAGAAACTGGACGAATCCACTATGCCTCCGGGATACCGGCAACCGATTCCGATTATGGCGATGGCAACCATGGCCCCCACTAAGTGTGTCTGGAAACTGACTGACCGCAGAATTATCGGATGGATTGCCCTGTGTTGTCCACACGTTTCGCCGAATTCGTGGAGGCGGCGACAGATGTGAACACCCTCACGTAGGGTGGGGTTCATGCTGTGCCAAGATCGCTGTCTCACTTGGGCATACGTGCAGTTGACAGCGTCCGTAACAGACGAACGTACCCCGGTCGGCGCCGCTTCGGGGCTGCCGCTATTCCCACTGACGGGAATCGCATGAAAGTCCCATTCGACCTGATCGAGAGTTTCGGGCGGGTAGCTCGCAAACGTCCGCTGTTCGTGATCGGCGTTTGGATCGTACTCGCGGGCATACTGAACATCGCTGTCCCGCAAATCAGTTCGGTCGCCTCGAACCATTCGGCGGATTTCATCCCCAGAGATGCACCTGCGGTACGCGCACTGCAGAACATGGGAATCACGTTCCACGAGTCCACTTCGTCCGGTTCCGCGTATGTGGTATTGAATCGCGAAGGGGGGCTGAACGATAACGATCGCGCTTATTACCGGAAACTCGTCGCCGCCCTGCGGCACGATAGCGCGCACGTCCAGTCCCTGCAGGACCTGTGGGGCAACCCGACGACCGCACCGGCAGCGCTGAGCGCGGACAAGACCACGACCTACGCACTCGTCCGATTGGTCGGCGACTCCGGCACTTCCGCGTCCATCGCGTCGGTGAACGCCATCCGCGCCACGATCGACGGCCTCGCCCGCCCGCCGAACCTGACGGTCCTGACCACCGGCCCCGCCGCCACGATCTCGGACGAGTTCTCCGGCATCGAATCCTCGCTCCCGTTCGTCACCGCACTCACCGTGCTGTGCATCATGCTGGTGCTGTTCGCCGTCTACCGATCACCGGCGGCGGTCGCGATACCGCTGGCCACAATCGGTCTGGCCCTTGCGGTTTCGAACGGGACGGCGGCCGTCCTCGGCATGCACGGGATGCCGCTGTCGATCTTCTCGGTCTCGCTGCTGTCGGCGATCGTCCTGGGCGCGGGCACCGACTATGCGATCTTCCTGATCAGCCGCTACCACGAGGCCCGCCGGACCGGTGCGTCCCCGACCGAGGCGATGACGACGAGTTTCCCGCGGATCGCCGCGGTGATCCTGGCATCCGGCCTGCTCGTGACGCTCACCTGCGCGGGCATGTCGGTGACCCGGATCGGCCTGTTCCGCACCGTCGGCCTGCCTTGTGCGATAGGCGTTTTCGTCACACTCCTGGCCGCTCTCACGCTGACCCCGGCGATGATCGCCCTGGCGATCCGGCTCGGCATGCTCGAACCGCGCAAACAGTCCGGCAGATCGCGGTACTGGCGCTGGATCGCGGTGCGGACGGTGCGGCGTCCCGGTCGCGCACTGGCGTTCTCGCTCGGCGGGCTCATCCTGCTGGCCGCGGTCATCCCGACCATCCATCTGAGCTACGACGAGCGGCAGGCCCAGCGCGCCACCACCGACAGCAACCGGGGCTACGACATCGTCGCCAAGCACTACCGCGGCAATATCCTGCTGCCCGAATACGTCACTGTCACAGCCGATCACGACCTGCGCAACACCAAGGACTTCGCCGCGCTGGAATCGGTGTCGGCCGCCGTGGCGAAGGTGCCCGGGGTGATCTCGGTGCAGTCGATCAGCCGACCGCTCGGTGAGACGATCCCGGAGAGTTCGCTCGGATATCAGGCCGGAGTCGTGGCCGACGGATTGTCCGGCGGTGTGGTCCAGCTCGCCGCCGCACAGCCGCAGATCCATCAGTTGACCGACGGCACCGGCCAACTCGCCGATGGCGCCGCGGCCCTGCACCAGGGCTCACAGCAACTCAGCGCGGGGATGAAGCAGGCCGTCGCCGGTTCGGGGCAACTGGTGAACGGCGACGTGCAACTCGACAACGGCCTGATCGCAGCGCGTTCGGGCACGAAGCAACTGCGGGACGGCGCGAATCAGCTGACCCAGGGCTCGCGCCAGCTGGCGGACGGTGTCGGGCAGGCCCTGGCCTTCCTGAACACCCCGCAGAGCAATCTCGCCGCACTCCGGCAGCAAACGGCCACGACGCCGAACTGCGACGCGCAGCCGATGTGCGCGGCATCGAAATCGCTACTGGCATTTCTCGATTCGACCCCGGCCGGACAGGCGCTGACCAACGCCCAGCGGCTACAGAGCGGTGTTCAGCAGGTGGCGGACGGCAACCGCCGCCTGGCCGACGGCCTGGCACAACTGGACGACGGACTGACCCGAGCCGGTGACGGCGCGGGCGCGCTGCTGGACGGTCAGCGCCGACTCGACACCGGCCTGCACCAACTCGACGCGGGCACCGACCAGCTCGTGGCGGGCAGCGGTCGCCTCGCGGACGGGTCCACCCGGGTCGACGACGGCGTCAACCTGATGACCTCGCAGCTGACCCGGCTGCAGACCGGCCTGAAGTCCGCGTCGGACTATCTGAGCGAGCTGCGCAGGAACACCAACGCCGGCAACACCGGAGGCTTCTACATTCCGCAGTGGGCCATGTCCCGGCCCGATCTGCAGACGGCCATGGGACTGTTCATCTCGCCGGACGGCCGGATGGCCCGCATGATCGTCACCGATTCCGGTGATCCGTTCAGCACGCAGGCGATGGATCGCACGGGCACGATCCTGGACACCGCGAAGCAGGCGGTGCGCGGAACGGATCTGCGCGCTGCGGCGGTCGAGACCACCGGCCTCACACCCACCTACCGGGACCTGCGGTCGATGGCGCTGCGCGATTTCGCGACCATCGTCGTCCTCGCGAGCCTGCTCGCCCTCCTGGTCATCGCGGCACTGATGCGCAGTCTGGTGGTGCCGCTCTACGTGGTCGGCTCGGCGATCCTGTCGTTCGGCGCGGCACTGGGACTGAGCGTCGGGATCTGGCAGCACCTGCTGCACCGGCCACTGCACTGGGCAGTGCCGTCACTGGCGTTCATCATCCTGGTGGCGGTGGCCGCCGATTACAACGTCCTGCTGACCTCGCGAGTGCGGGACCGGATGCTGCAATCGAGCACCGGTCTGCGCGGTTCGCCCCGATCGTCCATCATCCAGGCGGTGACTTCGACCGGTGGTGTGATCACCACTGCCGGTGCGGTTTTCGCGATCACCATGCTGGCGCTCACCGCGGCCGCGGTCGGCAACACCGCACAGGTCGGCTTCACCATCGGCATCGGTCTGATCATCGACACCATGGTGGTGCGGACCATCGTGGTCCCGGCGACCGCGGCACTGCTGGGCTCGCGGAACTGGTGGCCGGTCGTGCGGGGGCGGCGCAGATCCGGCGAACCCGCGCCGCCAACCTCCGACGATTCCGCCGGTGATGACGAGAAGGTCTGCGTCACATGATATTTCGAAGGAGCATCGAGCCATGACAGCTATCGACGGTCCGGCCGGCCGCGTCGCCTATATCTTCTCCGGGTACGGCGCCCTGTGGGAAGGCATGGGGGTGGCGCTGATGCACGAGGACGCGACGTTCCGGGCCGCGGTGCACGAGGTGTCCGGACATTTCGACAACCACCTGGACTGGTCCGTCGAGGAGCAGTTGAAATCCGCACGGACCGGCGACTATCGGAACCTCACACTCGGTGGACCCGCGATCTTCGCGGTCCAGTTCGGACTGATCCGCGCACTGGCCGAACGCGGTATCGCTCCCTCGGTGACCGTCGGCGTCAGCTTCGGTGAATACGCCGCCGCGACGGCTTCGGGGATCCTCGCCCTGCCCGAAGCGTGCCGACTCGTCGCCGCCTCGGCACTCGCGCTGAAGGCCGCCAACGGAATCGGCGGAACTGCGACCGCGGCCATCTCCCAGGAGCGCGCACAGGACATCGTCGCCGGCTCGCACGGCGACATCCAGATCGCCGTCGTCATGTCCGAGGGCGGCGTACTGCTCGCGGGCACCGGTGCCGCATTGGACGACCTGGGCACCCAACTCGCCCGTGAGGGCGTGTACTACCGCATACTCGAGGAATTTCCGTATCCCTACCACTCGACGCTCATGGCGGGTGTCGGCGTCGTGTTCCGACAGCAGATGGATCACGTGCAGACCGCCCCGGCCACCATTCCGATGATCTCCACGGTGACCGGCGACCACATCGACGCCGATGGCCTGGACGTCGAGTACTGGACGCAACATTTCGTCACCACCACCCTGCTGCGGCAAGCCGCCGAACGCGCCGCCCGAACCGAAACGATATTCCTCGAGGTAGGCCCCCGCCCCCACCTGCAGACCCCCCTGCGCACTCACCGCCGCCCCGACGGCGAACGCCTGCTCGTCCTGCCCACCCTGACCCGGCACAAGCCCGGCACCGCCGCATTGGACGAGGCAGCGGATCGCATTCGCACACACGCCGATTGAGATCAGCGCGCGCTCAGGTGGGAAATACCGACGACACCAGGCCCATCGCGATGGAGGTCAACGACAACGATCCCGTCCCAAACGCGGCGGCGACTCCACAGGCGATGAGAATGTCCTCGCCCGTGGGCTCCGGCGGGATCACCGTTCGTTTCAGCACTGAGATCCGCACCGGCAGAGCCCATTCGATGCCCACGCTGCCGTCCGTATAGGCGGTGAGCAAGCAGAACTGCTTTTCTATCTCCTGCGGACTTCCGTCGACGAATCTGCACGTCGTGAGATCTTTCGGGCCGAAACTGACAGTCCTGGAACGGTATTCGACGACGATTCGGTACGTCCGCCGGACGATCCGGCCGCTGCCCGGATGAATCGCGACCGGCTCTCCGGCCAGATCGGCGGTCAGGAAATTCTCGTCCCGCGTTCCGATGGGCACATTCCGGCGAGTCCGCTGCCCTCGGCGTTCGATCGTGAACACCCTCGACGTATCCGATTCGAGCCAGGTCGCGACCCTCGCTTCGGCACGTTCGATGAGGACGTCACCGAATACGCCACCATCCGCGCGAGCCCGACCCACCACACGACTCGACATACCGTTCCCCGCCCTCCCGTGCAGATCATCGCCTCGCACTCGAGGTCTCCGTAAAAGTCTGCCAGACCATGCCCGGACGGTTCGGCCGCCCGACGGTATCGGATTCCGTCGAAACACCCTGCCGCCCAGGATGAACGGACATCGACCGATGTCATCGGCCGCTCTCCGGCAAGTGCGGAGAGCGGCCGATGACGATGCGGCACCGATGTGCGGATGCCGTGACGGTCCACGGGGTCGACCTCCGATGATGTTGTGCTACAGGATCATTCGTTGGCGAGACGGCGGGATTCCAGAATGGTCGCAAGGGCGTATCCGCCGCCGCCGAGGACGGCCAGGATGGTGAAGAAGCCGGGAGGAGTGCAGAAGCACGCGAAGGCGGAAACCAGTGCCAGCCAGGCGCCCAGGCCGTAGTGCAGGGTGTTGCGGCGGTGGGCGCCTTCGGCGATGTAGATCAATCCGACCATGAGGCCCGAACCTGCGGGCCACAGCACAGTGGCCAGGTCGGGGGCGTCGATGCTGGCCGTGAGGCCGGTGATGGCCAGGAACAAGGCGGCGAACGCCACGATCCAGGCGAGCCCCAGAAGCCTGGCGCTGAGTACTTCCGGTCGGGTGGCTCCCTGCTGGGAGCGCAGGGCGGCGATGGTGGCGAAGACGGTGCCGATCGCGAGGCCGAGGAACAGCAGGGTCGTCGGTAGCCACCCGGGCAGCTCGACCAGCGGGTCGTCGCCGCGGGACAGGGCCGCGGTGCCGTGTCCGATGACGTAGGCGAGTCCGAAGCTGATATAGGTGGCGCGGTTATCGATCCGGGCGGCGGTGGTGTTGTCGGGGACGGCGAATGTGGTGGTCATCGTGGATGTCTCCTGGAACAGCGGGCGCGATCGAGTCGCGATTCTCACGCCTGGTCGGCGTCGGGCACGATGACGACTTTGCCTGCGACGGTGTGGGATTCGGCGAGCGTCAGCGCTGCGACGGCCTCGGTCAGCGGGAATTGCGCGGCGATCTGCGGAGTGAGAGCGCCCTCGGCCACCAGCTGCAGCACCTGAGTGAGATCCGCACGCAGCCGGGCCTGGAACGAACTCGGGCAACGACGTCCGGCCCAGAAGTTGTAGAAGTGCGCGGATCTGCCGTTGGGCAAGGAGTTCCACATCGCGAGCTGCCCGAACAGCTTCAGCACCGGCAGCTGCGAGCTGCCGTCCTCGTCCTTGGTCGCCGCGGTGCCGTAGGACACGAGCGTGCCGCCCCGGCGCAGCAGCCGCCACGACTCGCTCACCCCGGGGCCGCCGATGTGATCGAACACCGCGTCCACGCCGTCCGGTGCGATCTCCCGGATCCGCTCGTACATCTGCGGGTCGCGGTAGTCGACCGGGGTGACGCCCAGTTCACGCAGCGTGGCGTGGTGACGCGGCGACGCCGTGCCGATGACGCTGATCCCGGCGTGCCGGGCCAGTTGCACGAGTGTCGACCCGACGCCGCCGTTCGCGCCGAGCACCACGATGGTTCCGCCGGAGCGAACCTCGGCGGTGCGATACAGCATCTGCCATGCGGTGATCCCGTTGACCAGCACGGTCGCCACGGCCGCGGGATCCAGGTCCTGCGGCACGGGCAGCAGGTCGGCGGGGTCGACGAGCAGGTGGCTGGCCCATGCGCCGGTCTTGGTGATCGCGGCGAACCGACGTCCGACCAGCGCGGTATCGGCGTCCGGGCCGACCGCGGTCACGGTGCCCACCACGTCGTAGCCGGGGACGAACGGAAAGGGCGGCTGGTCGAAGTACTTGCCGCGGCGCATCTGCTGCTCGGCGAACGAGACGCCGGTCGCCTCCATGCGCAGCACGACCTGCCCCTTGTCCGGCGAGGGGAGGTCGCGGGTGGCAACCTGCAGCCCCTCCGGTTCGACCTTCCCGGGCAGCACGATCTCGGTGATGTTGCTGGTGACGATGTTGTTGCTCATGAGATTTCCGATCCGCTCAGCTTCAACTTACGACCGTAAGGCTACGACTGTTGTCTCGCTTACACAAGGACTAACAGCTGTAAGTTTTTCAACGTAAGGTGATGGCATGGCAGACGACGCATCAACCACCCGGACCCGCGTTCGCAACCGCCGTGGCGAAGGCGGCCGCCTGCGCGAGGAGATCGTGACGACAGCAGCCGAGATGCTCGACGAGAACGGCGACGCGAACGTCATCACGCTGCGCTCGGTGGCCCGTCGCGTCGGGATCGCCGCCCCCTCGATCTACCGGCACTTCCCCGACCAGCCCGCCATCGTGCTGGCCGTGGTACGCAGCGCCTTCACCGAACTGGACGAATGGCTGGGCGCGGCCATGGACGCTGCCGACGACACCCCGCGTGCGCAGCTGACGGCCCTGTGGCGCGGATATCTCGAATACGCACAGGCCCATCCGGGCCGTTACCGCATCATGTTCGCGGGATCGTGGGCGCCCGATCCGAACGAGAGTTCCGTGAGCGAGGAGGACCTGGCCACACTCGGCCAGGCGTGTCTGCGGCGACTCGGCAGAGCCCTCGAGAGCTGCGTGAACGTCGGCTGCGCCACCAGCAGCGACCCGGCCGCCGACACGATCGCACTGTGGATCGGCCTACACGGCCTGGCTCACCAGCGACTGGCCTCCCCCGCTTTCCGCTGGCCATCCGATATCGCCGAACGCGTCATCACCCCGCTCGCGCACCTCACCGACAGGTGAGCCGGAATGACGAGTGCCCACCGGCGACGCTCGTGACGCGCCGGTGGGCACCCGGGGTGCTCACACGAACAGTGACAGCACCAGTACGCCCGCGAGTCCGATCACCGACTGGAGCGAAAGCATCAGGGTCCAGGTCCGGAAGGTCTGCTTGACCGACAGCTGGAAGTACTCCTTGAACAACCAGAATCCGGAATCGTTGACATGCGAGAGCATGACCGAGCCGGACGCGGTCGCGAGTACCAGCAACTCCGGCGAGAGTGCGGGGTTCGCCGCCGCGATCGGCGCGACGATGCCCGCCGCGGTGACCGTGGAGACCGTCGCCGAGCCCAGGCAGATCCGCAGCAGCGCCGCGACGACCCACGCCAGCACCAGCGCCGGGATGTGCCAGCCCTGCGCGAAGTCCACGATCACGGCGCTGACACCGGTCTTGGACAGCATCTTGGCCAGGCCACCGCCCGCGCCCACGATCAACAGCACCGGTCCGACGGTCTCGAGCCCGCTCGTCGCGATGCCCTGCAATTGCGCGGCACCCATACCCGAGGTCCGGCCCAGCCCGAACATCGCGACCAGGACCGACAGCAGCAGCGCCACCACGGGGTCGTCGCAGAACGAGAAGATCGTGTGCGCCACACCGTGTCCGGAGGTGTTGTCCACACCGAACGCGCCGATCACCAGCAGTACCGGCGGCAACAGCACCACGCCGAGCGCGAGCCACAGCGGTGGCCGCCGCTCGCCCTTCTCCTCGGCGCCCGCGGCGGGGCCCGCGTCCAGATCCGGCGGGGGTCCGAACCAGCGCCGCGTGAATCGGGTCAGCGCCGGACCGCACAGGATCAGCGTCGGTACCGCGATGATCAGGCCGAAGGCGAGAGTGAGGCCGAAGCTCGCGTGATAGGCGCTCACCGCCGCGGTCGGCGCGGGGTGCGGTGGCAGCAGACCGTGGGCGGTGTAGAGGCCGGCGGCCAGCGGCATGCCGATGAACAGCAGGTGGCTGCCGGTGCGGCGGGCGAGCGCGTACGCGAGCGGCACGAGCATCACGAAGCTGACGTCGAAGATGTTGGGCAGTCCGATGATCAGCGCCGCGACGCCGATGCTGATCGGGATCCACCGCACCGGCCGCTTCCCGACGAACGCGTCCGCGATGCGGTTCGCCCCGCCGGTTCCGGTGATGATCGCACCGAGCAGCGACCCCAGGCCGATGACGGGCGCGGTGTCCGACAGCGTGCCGCCGAACCCGGACTCGAACGCGTCGACCGTGCCCTCGACGCCGAGCCCGCTCGCGAAGCCGAGCAGCACGGCGCCCAGCAGCAGCGCGAGGAACGGGTTCATCTTCAGTTTCACGATCGCCACCACGACCAGCACGATCGCGACGGCGGCGAAGATCAGATGCAGTTGTCCGGTGGTCATCGGGCCGCACCGGCCGAGCGGAACAGAGCGGCCGCGGTGTCGTCGTAGCCGGTGACGTCGTCGAAGGTCAGGAGGTGACCGGCGGGCACGTCGCGCACGAGGCGCGCGCCACCGAGGAGATAGAACGGCAGCGTGTCGTCCGCTCGCGCGGGCAGGATCACCGGATCGATCCCGGCGACCTCGTGGTGGTGGCCCTCGACGGTGAAGGCGTCCCCGGCGCGCAAGGCGCGCGCGGTCCGTCCCGCCAGAACGGCGTGCTGCGCCGGTCGCACAGCGTCCGGGCCGTGTGCGGCGGCGAGGATCGTGAGCGGTGTCTCGATGCCCATCAGGTGGTAGGGCCAGTAGATGCAGGCGTACCGGCCGTCGCGGCTGACGACATGTCCCTTGCCCGCCAACATCTTCCAGGTCTCGGAGTCGTTGGTGCGCACCACGACGAAGACACCGCCCGCGAAACTCGTCTCACCGGGCAGGCGCAGCGCGGAGAAGACATCCACCGAGCGCGGGCGTTCGATGAGCCCGCCGTGCTCGCGCAGGGCATAGACGTCGGCCAGTTCGGCGGGCCGCGCGACGGGGTAGTGCAGGCGTTCGGTGTCCGGCAACGCTCCGGTGTACAGCGAGACCACGGTCATCTCGCAGGAGTCGGCCGCGGCCCGACGCTCGAGTTCGGCGACCACTTCGGCCCGGCGGGAGAGAGTGTCCTGCCGCAGCTCCAGCAGATCCGCCATGACCGGTGCATCGATCGTCGTGTCGAGCTGCGTCAGCCTCCCGGTGGCCGGGTCGAAGATCAGGTCGTACTCGCTGGACTTCCCGAGTGCCACGACCTCCAGCCCGACCCGCTCGACCCAGGCCAGCAGCCGGATCAGGTTCGCGGGCTGGTCGCCTTCGCCGGGCAGGTAGCGCACCCCGGCCGCGGCGGCCTCGCGCGCGAGCGCGACCCCGGCGACGGTCTCGACCTCCTTGCTGACCATCACCACGTGGCAGCCGTGGCCGATCGCGGTCCGGGCGTACGCGACGCCCGCGCCGACGCGGCCGGTGGCCTCCACGAGCACGTCGACTACCGACCAGTCCACCGCGGCCCCGTCCGGCACGACCGCGACGCCGGTGATGCCCAGCTCGGCGAGCATGTCGCGCACACCCGTGACGTCCGGGTCGATCAGGACGGTGGGCACCGCGCCGGGCGTCGTCTTCAACTGGGCCAGCAGCGTGCGGCCATAGCCGCCGCGCGCGCCGGTGACGGCTACCCGGACGGGTGCGCCGGGGGAATCGTTTTCGTGCTGGATCACCATCGGTCCTCGCAGTGCTCGCTGAATGTTGCCACTGTAACATCGGTTCTATAAAATATTCAAAGAAATTCACACAAAGTCACGTATGCTGTCAGGGACAGTCGACGATCGGAGGGAAAGCCGTGGTCAGGATCGGCGTGGTGGCCGACGACTTCACCGGTGCGACGGACATCGCGGCGGCCTACGCGGCACGCGGCAGACGTCCGGTCGTACTCACCGGTCCGGGCGAGGTGCCCGATGACAGCGATGTCGTCGTGGCCGCACTCAAGACCCGCACGGCTCCGGTGGCCGAGGCCGTCGAGGTGTCACTGGGCGCGTTCGAACGCCTGCGCGCGGCGGGGTGCGCGCAGTTCGTGTTCAAGTACTGCTCCACGTTCGACTCCACCGACCGGGGCAACATCGGGCCGGTGCTCGACGCGCTCGCCGAACGCACCGGCGCGGCGCACGTTGTCGTGGCGCCCGCGTTCCCGGACAACGGCCGGACCGTCCGCGACGGCGTGCTGTACGTCGGCGACGTCCCGCTGGCGGACTCGCCGATGCGGCACCACCCGCTCACCCCGATGACCCGCTCGCGCGTCGCGGACCTGCTGCGCCCGCAGACCCGGCACGAGGTCGGCGAGATCCACGCCGACGTCGTGCGCGAAGGTCCCGAGCGGCTGGCCGAGGCACTCGACGCGGCACAACAGAAATACCTGGTCGTGGACACCCTCACCGACGACGACCTCACCGCGATCGCCGCCGCGACAGCGACGGATGTGCTGGTGTCCGGCGCGGCGGGCCTCGCGCTGGGCAGCGCCCTCGGCGACGCCGACCCGGCACACGCCTGGAGCGCACCGGCCGGGCGCCGAATCGTGGTGTGCGGCAGCGCTTCCGCGCGCACCCGGGAACAGGTCCGGCACGCGGCCGAGCAGGGCGCCCCCATGCTCCGCCTCGACGTGGCCGCACTCACCGACGACCCGGACCGGGTGGTGCGAAATGCGTTGTCCTGGTTCGCCGAACAGGATCCGGCGAGCGCGCCGGTGATCTACTCGGTCGGTGATCTCGACGACGTCCGATCCGACCCGCACACCGCGACACGAACGGAGGAAGCGTTGTCCCGCATCGTCGAAGAGGCGGTCGCGGCGGGTGTCACCCAGTGCATCGTGGCGGGCGGGGAGACCTCCGGCGCGGTCGTCGGGCGGCTCGGCGTCGCCGCACTGCGCATCGGCGGGCTGATCGCACCCGGTGTGTGCTGGGCCGAGGGAACCACGGCCACCGGACGTCGCGTGGCACTCGCGCTGAAGTCCGGAAACTTCGGCGCCGCGGACATGTTCAGCACGGCGTGGGAGGCGCTGCGATGATCGAC
Organism: Nocardia coffeae; assembly: GCF_019890715.1. Taxonomy (NCBI): domain Bacteria; kingdom Bacillati; phylum Actinomycetota; class Actinomycetes; order Mycobacteriales; family Nocardiaceae; genus Nocardia; species Nocardia coffeae. Next base: position 149,141 of record NZ_JAINZY010000014.1, read on the forward strand.
GCACTCGTGGCCGCGGGCCGCCGCCTCGCCGACGCCGGGATCAGTCCAGGCACCAGCGGCAACCTGAGCGTGCGGGACGGCGCCCGGATTCTGATCACGGGCACCGGCGCGGATCTGGGCCGACTGTCGTCGGAGAGCATCGCCGTACTGGACAGCACCGGCACGCACCTGTCCGGACCGCGACCGTCCAAGGAGGTCGCGGTGCACCTGGCGATGTACGCGCGCAACCCCGGGCACACCGCCACGGTGCACGTCCACTCGCCGCACGCCGTCGCCGTGGCCTGCCTGCCGCCGTGGTCGTTCGCCAGTGCCGTTGCGCCCCTTACGCCGTACTTCGTGATGCGGGTCGGGCAGGCGCCGCTGATCCCGTACCGGGCTCCCGGCGACGCCGAACTGGGCGCACTGCTCACCGCGCATCCGCACCCGTTCCGCGCGGCCCTGCTGGCCAATCACGGCCAGGTCACCAGCGGCCCCGACCTCGACGACGCGCTGGTCGCCGCCGTGGAACTCGAACAGGCGTGCCGCATCTCGCTGCTCACCGACGGACGGCGGCCGCGCCTGCTAGACGACGACGCGATCGAGGAACTGACCAACCGGTCCGGCACCACCTGGGACAGCCCGGTGGGAGACACTTCGGGCACCATGTTCACTCGATAGACTGACGGCACAAGGGAGGTCGGAGATGACGGACGCACCGCCGCTGATCCCGGAGCAGCGGCGAGACCTCATCCTCGGGCACCTGCACCGCGACTCCGTACTCAGTTACCGGCAGTTGGCGACGCTCGTCGGGGTGAGTCACATGACGGTCCGCCGCGATGTGGCCGAGCTCGAGCGCCAGGGGCGGGTCGTGGCCACGCAGGGCGGCGCGAAGATCGTCACGCGCCTGGCCACCGAGCCGCCGCGCACCGAGAAGGCCGGCGCCGACGTGGCGCAGAAGGATGCGATGGCGCGGCTGGCGGCCACGCTCGTGCGCGAGTCGATGACGATCTATCTCGACGCGGGCACCACACTGCAGGCGATGCGCCCGCACCTGGCGGACTTCCGCGATCTCACCGTGGTCACCAACGATCTCGTCATCGCCACGTCCTATGTGGACCATCCCTCGATCGAGATCATCACCCTCGGCGGGCGGGTCGAGAAACGCAACCAGTCCACCGTCGGCCGCCTCCCGGCGCTGACGCTGCACGAACTCTCGCTCGACATCGCATTCCTGAGCACCAGTTCCTGGGACCTGCGTCGCGGCGTAACGATCCCCGCGGAGTCCAAGGTCGAACCGAAACGTGCCGCGGTCGCCGCCGCGAGCATGTCGGTATTGGTGGCGGCCAGCTCGAAGTACGGCACGTTCGGCCGATACCGCATCCTCGGCCTGGACGAACTGGACCTGGTGGTGACCGACGACGGTCTCCCGGAGGCCCGCGCCGCCGAGATCACGGCGGTGACCGGCGTCGAGGTCCGCCGCGCGGACTGAGCGCCGCTGCGAGGTTCTCGAAGCCGGCACGTCGGCCGTGGATTTCCCTATCCGACAACGAAATACGCCGACGATGCCGATCGGCGCGGTCCCCGTTTCGACAGTGCCCGCGGTGGATCGGCTACGATCATCGCTGCCTCACGGTCCAGCAACCGGCCGATGAGCTGGTCGGCTTGTGCGCAAGTCGCGAGATCATTGTGATCGGAGGCTGTATGTCGGTGTGTGCCGACGATGCTGCTGGAATCGTTGCCGCACTGCAGGAATTGGCGATCCTGCTCGTCGAAGACGATCCCGGCGATGCCGCTCTCGTGGAGGAATTGGTCGGCGACGAGGCGCAGCTGCGAATGCACTGGGTGCGGTCGATAGCCGACGCCGGCGAGTATCTGACCAACCGGGTCCCGGATTGTGTGTTACTGGACCTGCATCTTCCCGATGCGCAGGGCATCGAGGCGCTGGCACGCATCCACGAATACACCGACGTCGCCGTCGTTGTCATGACCGGGCTCGACGAGGAACGGACCGGTCTGGCCGCAGTCGCCGCCGGAGCCCAGGACTATCTGGTGAAGGGCCGCGTCGAGCCGGAGCTGTTCGGCCGATCCGTGCGCTACGCCGTTCAGCGTAAACAGGCCGAACGTGCGACGGTGGCGCTGCACGCCAGCCAGATGCGCGCCCGGGAGAACGCTCGCTTGGAACGCGGTCTGCTACCGACACCTCTGCTACCGAACGACAGTGCGGTGCAGGTGATCTCGCGATATCGCCCGGGCCGGGATCACGCGTTGCTGGGTGGGGACTTCTACGACGTCGTACAGGATCACGCGGGCCTGGTGCACGCGGTCATCGGCGATGTGTCCGGGCACGACCCCGACGCCGCCGCCACCGGGGTGGCGCTGCGATTGGCTTGGCGCACACTGGTTCTCAGCGGCATCGTCGGAATGCGCCAGCTGCAGTTGCTGGAACGGGTGCTGCTGGCCGAGCGCGCCGATCGGCAGACCTTCGCGACCGCAACCACTCTCGTGCTGGACCCGGTCTCCCGCACGGTCTGGGTTCGCCGGGCCGGACATCCCGGCTTGCTGGTGCATTCGGGCGCCGAGCTGCACTGGCTGGAGGTGCCCGGCGGCCCCGCGCTGGGCTTCGTTCCGCGAGACGCGCAATGGCCCTCGCACGAACTGTCCCTGCCGGTCGGCACCAGTCTGATGTTGTTGACCGACGGGCTGTTCGAGGGCTGCGTCGACGCCGCGAAGAACCGGCTCGGCGAGCAGGGCCTGCTCGAGCTGGCCCGGGACATGATCGCAGCCGCGCCCGAGCAGTTCGTCGACGACGTGATCGCCCGCGTCGAGGATCTGGCGGAGGCGGCCGGCGGCCTGGAAGACGATCTGGCGATCCTGCACCTCCGGTGGCGGTCGGAGGCCGTCTGAACATGCCGATACCTTTCACACGACAACCTTCCCTACGACGCGATTCCGGAATGATCTCGCGATCGACCGTGCAGAGCTGGTTCCACGTGGTGCTCACCTGCATGATCGTGCTGGTGATCGTCGGCGCTTTCGCCGGTTCGCGAGTGATCGGTCATACCGACCGGGTCAGCGACAGACTGCTCGACCGAGCGACGCCCGCCGGCGCGGCGACCACCGAACTCGAGCACGCCCGCGCGGTGCGCGACGGCGTACTCGTCGGCATGGTCGTCCTGTTCGTGCTCACCGCACTCGTCCTGACGATCGCGGTGCGACGTTTGGTCGCCCGCCCGCTGCACTATCTGACCACCGCGTCGCGCCTGGTCGCCGACGGCGACTTCGGGCATCGCATCGACGCGCACGGTCCGGCGGACCTGGTTGCCGTCGCGACCGCGGTGGAGGAGATGCGCCGACGCATCGTCGCCGAACTGAGCGCCTCGCGTGATGCGACCGCAATTCTGCAGCAGCAGAAGATATTTCTGGATGCTCAGGCAGTCGAGTTGCGCCGATCCAATGCGGAACTCGAGCAGTTCGCCTACGTCGCCTCACATGATCTGCAGGAGCCGCTGCGCAAGGTCGCTTCGTTCTGCCAACTGCTGGACAAGCGCTACGGCGACACCCTCGACGAGCGCGGCACCCAGTATCTCCACTACGCCGTGGACGGCGCCAAACGGATGCAGGTGCTGATCAACGATCTGCTCACCTTCTCCCGGGTCGGTCGCTCCGGCGGCGTCAGCGTTCCGACCGCACTCGATCGGCCGCTGGACAAGGCGATCGGCAATCTGTCGTCGCTGATCGAGGAGACCGGCGCCCACATCGAGCGCCCCGAAACACTGCCCGAGATCGTCGGCGAATCGGTGCTGCTGACCATGCTGTGGCAGAACCTGCTCGGCAACGCGATCAAGTTCCGCCGTCCCGGCAGCGAGCCGGCGGTCCGGGTGACCTGTGCACCCGACGAGGACGGTGGCTGGCGATTCTCGGTGTCGGACAACGGAATCGGCATCGCACCGGAATTCACGAAGAAGGTGTTCGTCATCTTTCAGCGGCTGCACGGCCGTGACGAATACAGCGGCACGGGCATCGGCTTGGCCATCTGCAAGAAGATCGTCGAATACCACGGTGGCCGCATCTGGATCGACATCGACTACGCCGACGGCAGCCGGTTCTGGTTCACCTTGCGCGGCACCGACCTCACCCTCACCGAAATTCTCGAACCCGAAGGAACCAACGCATGACCCGTAGTGCCCGGCCGATCGATATCCTGCTCGTCGAGGACGACCCCGCCGATGAGCTGATGACCCGAGAAGCCTTCGAGGACAACAAGATCGGCAACACTCTGCACGTCGTCCGGGACGGCCGGGAGGCGCTGGACTTCCTTTACCGGCACGGCCCGTTCGCCGATGCTCCGCGACCGGACCTGATCCTGCTCGACCTGAACCTGCCCAAATACGACGGACGCGAAGTGCTGGGCAAGATCAAGTCCGACCCGGATCTGGCACACATCCCGGTGGTCGTGCTCACCACTTCGGCGGCCGAGGAGGATATCCTGCGCAGCTACCGGCTGCACGCGAACGCCTACGTCACCAAACCTGTCGACATCGATCAATTCATCGCCGCGATCAAACAGATCGATGATTTCTTCGTCCAGGTCGTGCGATTGCCCGGCCGATGAGGCCCGAGGACTCAGCCGGCCGCGATCGGTTCTCCGGAGGCCAGCGCGTCATCGAGCGTGGCGAACACCGCGAGCACCTTGTCCAGCCCGGTCACCTCGATGGGTCGGCGCACAGCGCTCGAGGCCACCACCCGCAATTTCTGCGGCTCGGCTCCTTCGGCGGCGGCCAGCAGCGCGCTGAGCCCGGCGGAACCCATGAACCCGACCTCGGACATGTCGACGACCACATCCACACCGTCGTCGTGAGCCTGCTCGAGCGACGACTGCAGCAGCGGCACCGACAGGATGTCGATTTCCCCCCGAGCCGCGATCACCGTGGCACCGTCGAGGGTGTACACCTCGACATCGAGCACACGCGCGGCATCTTCCCTGCTCATCGCCACCGTCTTCCTCCGTCGCATCGGATCGACGCCGCGTGAGGCCACAGCGCGAACTCACCTCAGAATACCCCGCCACCGGCGGGATCAATCACCGAGCATCGTGGGAAACCGGCTGTTCGTACGCTCGTACGCGTTCGCTGATTCGGTGTAGGGCACGGCATTCGGGAGGTAAGGAATGGATTTGAACGAGAAGGCATCCGCGATATCGGCGCGCACCCGCACGATGGCAATTCGGGTACGCGCGGACTTCGAAGAACTCGCAATGCTGCGAGCAGTGGCGGAAACCATCGCTCTGGTGGCCGATTTCGGCATCGACGAGGTGACCGACATCCGGCTCGCACTGGAAGAGGTTGCCACCGCGCTGATTCAGGACGCGGTACCCGAGTCCGAGCTCGACTGCACGATCGGTTATCGCGACGCGACGATGGAAATCCGGGTGTCGGCGATCACCACCTCCGACAGCGGGCCGGATCAGCACGCCATCGGCTGGCATATCGTGTCCACCCTCACCGACTCGGTCACGGTCGCAGTCGACCCGTCCGCGGACATACCCGACGGATATCGCACGAACGTGACGTTTCGCTGGACCCGTGACGGTGATCAATGACGGGCGAGGGCTACGACAACATCGAACCACTGTTCACCGAATTGGCCGCACTCTCGGCCGACGATCCGCAGCGCCGGATGCTGCGCGAGCAGATCATCTCCCGCTGCCTGCCGGTGGCCGAGCATATCGCCCGAAAATTCACCGGCCGTGGCGAGAATTTCGACGATCTGCTGCAGATCGCCCGAGTCGGATTGGTCGTCGCGGTGGATCGCTTCGATCCCGATGTCGGCTCGACATTTCTCGGCTACGCGGTGCCGACCGTCATGGGTGAGGTGCGCCGGCACTTCCGCGACCATGCCTGGGCGGTGCGAGTTCCACGGCGGCTCAAGGAAATTCAGAGCAGACTGGGAGCGGCGTCCGAAGCGCTGACCCAACGACTGGGCCGGGTGCCCACGGCTCGTGAGATCGCCGCCGAGCTCGGGAGCGATCTCGCCGAGGTGACCCAGGCGCTGATCGCCCGCAATGCCTACCAGACCTCGTCACTGGATGGCAGCGACAGCGACGGGGACACCCCACCCACGCGCTCCGCGCTGGACACCCTCGGCGCGGAGGAACCGCAGTTCGAGGTCATCGACAGCTACCTGGCGGTCGCACCGCTGCTCGGTGCGCTGCCGGACCGGGAGCGAACGATACTGACCATGCGGTTCTACCGTTCGATGTCGCAACAGGAGATCGCCGACCAGCTCGGATGCTCGCAGATGCAGGTGTCCCGAATCCTCACGAAGACTCTGCGGACACTGCGCGATCAAGCCCTGCCGGACTGATCCGGACAACAGGGCCATTCCAGGCGCGAGCAATCCGCCCCTGGGCGTCGCCGATCCGACCACCAGGGCGGATAATGTGCCAATGATCGATGGTGGAGAGCTCGACCCGCAATTCGCGACGGCGCTCGGCAGCGTGATCGGCAACGAGCCGTGCTCCAACGCGGGCGAGTTCAGGTTTTCACTCACCGAGCAGCGATGGGAATGGTCCGACGAGTTGGCGCGCATGTTCGGCTACGAGCCCGGCACCGTCGAGCCGACCACGGAACTGCTGCTGTCCCATCAGCATCCCGACGACCGCGCCGACATCGAAGTGGTGTTCGAGAAGTTCATGAAGTGCGGCGAGCCGTTCTGTGGCCGGCATCGGATCATCGATACCGACGGCGAAGTGCACGAAATGATCGTCATCGGCGAGTACGAGACCGACGAGGACGGGGCAGTGGTCGGGACCACCGGGTACTACGTCGACCTCAGCGACGCACTCGAGCAGGAACGCAACGAAACCCTCAGCGAGGCGTTGCCCGACGTGATCGCCAGCAGGGCGCCCATCGAGCAGGCCAAAGGCATGTTGACCCTGGTCTACAACCTGAACTCCGAACAGGCTTTCGCGGTGCTGAAGTGGCGTTCCCAGCAGACCAACACCAAACTGCGCGATCTGGCCGCGCAATTGGTCGAGGACGCGAAACAGCTGGACCCGAACGGCGCCGGTCTGCGCACGAGATTCGATCACGTCCTGCTGACCGTGCACGAACGAGCCTGCCGGGCGAGCGAGGACACCGCCTAGGTCTGCGCCGGGCCCGCTCTGCCGGGCCCGTGCGCCGGGCCCGAACCGAGTGGAATTCCGGCCGCACTCCCGGTCCGGATCGGAGCCCGCATATCGACGACCGTGCCGCCATCGCCGGTCGTGATGACAACCCGGGGAATCAGTGTGCGGACGATGGCCAGCCCGCGCCCCCGGATCGGATCCGCAGCCGCGCCCTGCGGCTTCCACCTGCCGTGATCGGCGACGACGATGCGCACGTGATCACCCTCGACGCGAGCGGTCAGCGAGACGAACCCCCCGTCGTCGCGGTGGCCGTGCTCGATGGCATTGGCACAGACCTCGTCGACGGCCAGCAGGATATCGAGAGCTCGGTCGGTGGTCACCGAGCGACGCTCGAGCCACCCCCGCACGCTGTGGCGGACGTCGGCGAGTTCGCCGGCCACGGCCGGAAAGTTCAGTTCCAGCGGGTCGGCCGACTCGTTCGCGGGTTCATTCGGATCACATCGCAAGATCAACCTTCGCCACGTCGGGCACCTCGATGGTTTCCCGCGGATCGCCGACACCTCGGAATACTGCCTGTATCCGGCGCTGTCGGCTGAACGCCACGCTACCGTAGGCCACGATCATCGATACGGCCGGAACTCCGAGCGCGACTGCGATCAGCGCCATCAGCAACTCCACGTCTTTTCCTCCTGTGCAGCGGCACCGTGCTGCGCGCCGCCTTCGGCATGCCCCTCTGCAATGACCGGTTTTCGCGCCGGGCAAACAACGGCCGTCACCGGGGCACGACGCCGACGACGATGGCAGCGAGAGCGACGACTGCGCCTGTGGCAACGATCAGATGGGTGCGCCGGTACTGGGTCACCAGCACGGCGAAGAATTCCCGCAGAAATGCCGCGGGGATGAAGTAGCCGGCGGTACGGGCCCCCACGACTTGGGCGTCGATTTCGAGGCGACGGGTGAACACGGCAGTGCGCAGAACATGAAAGTCACTGGTGACCATGGTCATTCGAATCCTGTCGCGAGGAGTGCCACGAACGGCCAACTCACGCACGCAGTTCTCGATATTTTCCGCGGTATTGCGTGAATGCCTTTCTCGCACGATGCAATGCGCATGCACACCGTGTGTGGCGAGGTAACGGGCCATCGCATCGGCTTCGGAGGTCGCCTCGTCGGGGCCCTGCCCGCCGCAGGTGACGACAACCGGGAGCGCACCGGCGTCCACCGCCGTGCGGTACGCACGGATGCCCCGATCGAGCCGCGCGGCGAGCAACGGCGTCACCGAGCCACGATGCAGTCCACAGCCGAGGATCACCACGGCGTCGGCCTGCGGCCGATCCGGAAGATTGCTGTACAGCAGCGCATAACCACCGAACGCGATCAGGTGGGCGACGAAGTATCCGCCGAGCGCACAGCACAGGACGGTCAGCCAGGTCAGCCGAGTCGGAGCCGCGGGCTGCACGACAACCACGGCGATCCCGGCGGACAGCAGCATCAGCCCGGCGCCCACCACCACCGGGGTGAGCGTGGTCGGCGACCGTCCTTCTTTCCGGATCACCGCAATACCGTTGGCCAGCAACACGATACCGATCACGACAGGCAGGAATGTCGCGACCGCCGCCAGCCGGGGCCGTGGCACGACCAGTGGTGCGGAGCCAGCGACGACCACGCCGATACCCGATCCGAGCAGCACGACGGCCGCCAGCAGAAGCACTCCCGTCGACACTCGCCGCGGATCCCGGGTCACGCGCAGGATCCCGACGGTCGCCGCGATCGAACCGGACACCAACAGCGCCACAGGCTCCCAAACGGTCACACTCGCGACCGGACCGTGTTGAAGATCAGCAGCACGATCACCGCACCGACGATCGAGCCGAGGAACAGATGATGCACCGGGGGGTGCACGCTGAAAATGTGTGGTGCGAATACCAGGCTGCCGAGAGTGCCACCCACGTAGCTGCCCACGATGCCCACGACGATGGTGGCCAGCCAGCCGATGCGCTGGCGGCCCGGAATCAACAGGCGGGCGATCGCGCCGGCGATCAATCCGATGATGATCATGGTGATGATTCCCATGGCAGTGCTCCCTAACAGTGTTGCGGTGGCGTGGTTTTCGCCGGGTGTAACAGGTACCTGGCGATACCCCTCATGCCGGATGTCAAACCGCCCGACGATTTCGGTGGCGCAGACCACGATCGGTCCGCGATTGAATCCCGGTTCCGCGGGTATCGCCGCCGTACGGGTTCAGCCCAGGTGCCCGTCGAAGTACCCCCACACCGGAGGTAATTGTGGTGCAAGACAACAACGGTCCGCGCGATGCGATCGAAGGCGTCGTCGATGACGTGAAGGGCAAGGCCAAGGAGGTCGCCGGCGTCGTGATCGAGGACGAGGACCTCAAAGCCGAGGGCCATGCGCAACAGGACAAGGCGCGCGCCCAGCGCACCGCCGTCCAGAAGGACGCCGAAGCCGAAAAGGCTCGTCTGGACGCGGAGATCGCCCGGAATCGCCAAGCCGGTTACCAGCACGACCAGTAACGCGAGTCACCGATCTCGACCGAACAGGAGGTACCGGGTATGCCGGAACCGATCACCAGCACGCTCGACGACGAACAGCAGCGGATCGCCGGTGAGGCATTGCGCGGCACTGTGGCGGATCTGATCGATCTTTCACTGATCGCCAAGCAGGCGCACTGGAACGTCATCGGACAGAGCTTCCGATCCGTCCATCTCGCGTTGGACGAACTAGTCACCGCTGCAAGGGATTTCACCGACAGCGTTGCCGAGCGGGCCACGGCGATCGGAGTCAGCCCGGACGGACGCGCGCGCACGGTGGCCGAGCAGTCCTCAGCGATCGGTTTCAACGAGGGCTGGCAGCCCGATACCGCCGTGATCGAGGCGATCGTCGCGAATCTGACGGCGGTCATCGTGCGACTGCGCGAGCGCATCGACGCCACCGACAAGGCCGATCCCGTCACACAGGACCTGTTCATCGGCATTTCCGCCCGACTCGAACAACTGCACTGGATGTGGCAGGCGCAGGTGGCGACCGTGCCGAAATGATCGTCGGTCCACAGTGTCCGGGCCGGGCAGTGTCACTGCCCGGCCCGCTCCCCCGCCGGATGTCAGCTACCGGGAATCGGTAGCTGCGACCGAGAATTGGAGGCAGGAATGCCGAATCGTCACCTTCTCGCCAAGCTGGGCGCATCCGCCGTGCTCGCCGCGGCGGCACTCGGCGTCAGCGCGGGATCGGCCACGGCACACACGCCGTCCCGCGTCATGCCGACGCAGGAGCCACTCACCATCTCGCCGGATCCGCTGGGCTGCCTGCTGTCGACCGGTTCCTCGGCGTTCTGCATCGGCTGACACGGCCTCACTGCATTCGGGCTGCGGCGCAGATCGATACCCTGGGCAATCCGGCCGGGATCGGATCGAGCAGGCCCGACATCAACCCGATCGCCCTGAGCGACTCGACCGTCGCGAGCAGTGCGCGCTGCCGAAGCCGGTCCACCCGGAGACACCCTGTCCGGCCGGGTCACGATCGCCGAGGTCGCGCCGCCGCGGGGCGGGCGAGCGAGGGTCCGCATTCGGGGGGAACTCGCCAACCAGCATGATGAGCGCGTCATGATCATCGAACTCGATGGCTACGTCCGCAGCCGAGGCAACACCGCCGCCGCACCTACGGGGCCGCTGATCTCGCTGTCCACGCCGAGCGCCGCCCAGCCGCATTCGGCGAAGGATTTGTGAGCGCGCGAACCCGTCGGATGTGACGACCGCGCCACCGGCCAGCACACCGCCGTCCTTGTCGCCGACGGTGTGTTGGGCTGTGCTGATTCGTCCCGGGCCGAATTCCTAAGCAGGCTGGTTGAACGCGCCGTTCTTGACTCCGGCCGTGAAGGCGTCCCACTCCGATGACGAGAAGACCAGTACCGGACCGACAGGGTTCTTCGAGTCACGTACTCCGACCATCCCCCCATCCAAACCGGCAACTTCGACGCAGTAGCGACTGCTCATGCTGCGGCTGCTCTTGAACCACTTGGCTGCGGACACATCAATACTCATGCTCAACACTCCTTCGTTATCTCCTCGATGAGGCTTTCAGGTGTCCTGCTTGAAAAACGCTACTCGCTCGATGTTGGTACCGCCAGCCCGCTCGAAGTGTGGAGCATTTCTTTATGCGGCCTCATTTCGTGACCTTTATACGGTCTCATTTCGTGACCTGGTTGCAGCGGTCTCCGAGCGCACGGCGGCCATGTGGGTGTCGTAGTCGATCGGCGACAGTCCGCCGCACAGTGAGTGCCTGCGGGAGAGGCATTTTCGATGATTTGCGCCTCGACGTTCGACTGCTCGGGTCGGTGCCGTCGACTCGCTCGCCGGACGTACTTCGGCAGCTCTCGACATGCGTGGGGCGTTCGTATGATTCGATCACCCGGTTCCAGTCCGGGATGGCCGACATCAAATGACAGCCTGCTATGCCTTCCACGCGTTCCCAGCGATTTTCGAACGACTCGGATAGCGATGCCAGAACGCGTTCGCCATTTTCTGCAGCGCCGAGCGACGGGCAGCCGATAACTCCGCTCTCGCTGTATACATACATTCCTGACAGGAGCAAGAATGGTCGATTATCAACCCAGTGTTGTGTCCCTCACGAAGGAGTTCTGATGCGGAATGCGGCAAGATGAAAGTTTCGAGTCCTCCGATATACATAACCTCGTGCGAATTACCTGCCGTTGATCCTTGTCCAGTCCTGCACGGGAACGATCCCCGGGGCGAGAAACTCGAAGCCGCCGTAGCAGCGACAGTCACGGCCGCGCTGGACGATACGTCGGCGGCGATGGGCAGATCCGCGCTGAGATATTTCTCGGGACGACCATAGCGGCGCGGCGGCACGTAACTCGATCGAACCGCGCTCACGGGCGAGCCGGACAGTCACAGTGGTGCGCAGCGTAGCCGCCACGCACCAACTGCCGAAGTTGCGGACCATGCCGTTGCCGATGGCCTTGGTCAGGTCGGTGATCCCCGACAGAGGCGTCCCGGTCAGGTCCACATCGCGCATCGCGGTCAGCACCTCCGACGAGGCTCGCTACATCACCCGAGTCAAGCCCCGGGCCGACGTCGGAGGCGATCTGCACTTCAGAGAGGGGGTTACCGAGCGGCACTACACTGTGTCGCCGGAGCAGGCGCAGGATTCATCAGTGATGCTGGAGAAGGGTCTGGGCTGGGCCAGTTGATGGAGGGCGCGGTCCGCGATTCTTGGTGTATTTTTGGTATTCGGCTGACAGGCCGAGAAGAATATCGGGATTGACCTGGTGATTAGGTGCGCCATCAGGGACTCGAACCCCGAACCCGCTGATTAAGAGTCAGCTGCTCTGCCAATTGAGCTAATGGCGCTGGTGCAGTATTCCTTTCCGGGGCCCTCGGGCTCCGTTCCGGTGCGAGGGAAACCATAACAGTTCAGCGCTCGTAACGTGAAATCGCCTGGTCAACAGGGGTGGTGGTGAATGGATCGTCGTGTTTGCCAGGCGGCGGCGGTTCCGGCTGGCAGTATGAGGAGCGCGTGGTCTCGGTTCATCCTTGTGGGTATCTGGTGAGTTGCGCAGCCGGACTTTCCGGATGCGCCCGACTGGAACGGGGTTGCCTATGCGCACAGGGCGGCAGAGCATTGGGGGGCTGTCGTATCTGGTCGTGGTGATGTCGGCGGTTGCGCTGGTGGCGGGGTGCGCGGCGCATGCGCGTGGGCCGGACAGCGCCATCCAACGGCAGCCGCTGCTCGCGATGATCACGCCGAAGATCGTCGCGCCGGCCGACAACGGCGCGGTGAATGTGCCGGTGGCCGATCCGGTTCGGGTGCGGGTCGACGACGGCCTGCTCACCGACGTCGCGCTGACGACGCCGGAGGGGAATCCGGTGCCGGGGCGGATCGCGCCGGACAAGCTGTCCTGGCAGGCCGACGAACAGCTCGGTTTCGGGCGAACCTATCGGCTGCGGGCCACGGCGATCGGCATCGGCGGAGCGAGCACCAAGATGGTGAGTTTCACCACGATGCAACCGGCGAAGCGCACGCATCCGTGGCTGCTGCCGGGCGAGAACGAGGTGGTGGGGATCGGCCAGCCGGTCGCGGTGCAGTTCGACGAGGACATCCCGGATCGCCACGCGGTGCAGAATGCGATCCAGGTGACCACCACGCCCCCGGTGGAGGGCGCGTTCTACTGGGTGAACAAACGCGAAGTACGTTGGCGGCCAGAGCATTTCTGGGCGCCGGGCAGCCACGTCACCATCGCCGTGAACACCTACGGCCACGATCTGGGCCGCGGAGTGATCGGCGACAGCGACATCCATTCCAATTTCACCGTCGGCGATCCCATGGTCTTCACCGCCGACGACAACACCAAGATGGTGACCGTCGAACACAACGGCCGAGTGGTGCGGACGATGCCGACCTCGATGGGCAAGGCATCCTCGCCGACCAACAACGGCATTTACATCATCAGCGACCGTTTCGACCACATGATCATGGATTCCACCACCTTCGGCCTCGCCGCGACCGCTCCCGGCGGCTACCGCAGTCGCGTCGACTGGGCCACCCGGATGTCCTACAGCGGCATCTTCATGCATTCGGCCCCGTGGTCGGTGGGTCAGCAGGGCTACTCCAACACCAGTCACGGCTGTCTGAACCTCAGTCCCGCCGACGCCCACTGGGTCTACGAGAACGCCAAGCGCGGCGATATCGCCATCGTGAAAAATACTGTGGGCAGCACACTTTCGGGCGTCGACGGCCTCGGTGACTGGAACGTCCCGTGGCCGGAGTGGAAGGCCGGAAACGCCGACGCCGATCATTGACGCCGGTGCGGCGGACCGGAAGCCGCGCCCGCTCCGTCAGTGGGACGGAGCGGGCGAGCTGTCCTCGTCGATGTCGAAGAGTTCACCGATCAGGCCGCCGAGGAAACGCCGGTGCTGAGAAGAGATTTCGGCCGCGGCGTCACTGTCGCCCGCGGCGCACAGTTCGATCAGATTGTCGTGGTGCTCCAGCGCGTCCTGCCAGCCGCGCAGGCTGGAGAACTTGCGGTAGTAGATGCGATGGATCTGCGGGTGGACCTGTTGGATGAGCCGCTTGAGGAGCGGGTTCGCGGCGGCGTCGACGATCACGCCGTGCAGGATGTCGTCGGCGGCGAGGGCCGCGCCGATGTTGTCGGCCTTGATCGCTTGTGCCAGATCGTCATTGGCGGTGCGCATCAGGGCGATCATGTCGGGGGTCAGGTTGGGCACTCCGGTTCGCACGGCCAGTTGGTCCAGCACTTCCAGAACAGCCAGCGTCGCTTCGACGTCCGCGCGGTGCAGTGGAGTGATCCGGGTGAATGCGGCGGGTTTGGCCTCGACCAGTCCGGTGTCGATCAACCGGGCCAGGGCCTCGCGCACCGGAGTTCGGCTCAGGCCGAGCTGGTCGGCGAGATCACTGTCGCGCACCTTCGAACCGGGGGCGAGCTGACCGGTGACGATCGCGTCACAGATCCGATCGAACGCCACATCGCTCATGCGTCGCCGCTCCACCCGGTCACCCAACATATTGGATACTGTACGTCCGGCAAACCCTCGGAATACACAGGGCACAGAGTGACCCTGTCCACATCCAATATATTGGATGTGGTGTACCGTTCGACGCGGTTGGCGTACCGCATCGAATTCGCGCAGCGGGACAGCTGAGCGCCGAGAGGAAAGAACACCGAATGACCCGTACGTCCGCGCCGCAGACCGTCACAGTCCCGGCGATCCACGCTCGCTCCTGGCTTCTGGTCCCGGGTTCGCGCCCCGAGCGATTCGACGACGCCATGAAATCGGCAGCCGACGCCGTCATCTTCGACCTCGAGGACGGTGTGATCCCGTCCGCGAAAGCCGTTGCCCGCGACCATGTCACCGATTTCCTCAGTTCCGGCGGCACCGGGTGGGTGCGGATCAACAACATCACCACCCCGGACTGGCACATCGATCTCGCGGCCCTGCGCGACGTTCCCGGCCTCAGCGGCGTGATGCTCGCCAAGACCGAGTCCGCGAAGCAGGTCGACCGCACCGCCGCCAGGATCCCCGGTGTCCCGGTGCTCGCACTGGTCGAATCGGCACGGGGCATCGAATTCGCCTTCGATATCGCCTCGGCCGATGCCACCATCCGATTGGCCTTCGGCACAGGCGATTTCCGTCGCGACACCAACGTCGGCGCGGACGCCCTGGCGTATGCGCGCAGCCGTCTGGTCGTCGCCAGCCGCGCCGCCGAGATCGCGGGCCCGATCGACGGTCCATGCGTCACCGGCCCGGCGGATCTGCCCGCGGAGCTGGCGGTGACGAAGTCGATGGGCATGAGCGGCAAGCTCTGCATGCACGCCCGCGACACCGCGACCGTCAACCAGGCGCTGAGCCCGCAGGCCGACGAGGTCGCCTGGGCAGCGGAAACCATCGACCGCCTCGGCCCCGGCGGCGAGCACGTCGCCGACGGCAGCGATCTGCCCAAACTCGCCCGCGCCCACCGCATCAACCACATGGCCGACGTCTACTCCGGAACCTGATCAGCGCGGAATTCGCGCGCCAGGCCAGGATCGGCCGAGCGATCATGTGCGCCACCGGATCACCGCCGCGGCGACTCGCCCCCGGGGTGATGCGACCGAGCACCGGATCGAAACCCGTGCCGTCGACGGGTTTCGGCGACCGCGGAAGGGTGCGCCGCGCCGAGTTCGGATCAGCGCGCGTGGGACAGGTCACCGACGCTCGCAACACTGTTAGCGTCGGCCGGATGGATCTGGATCTGAACGGAAAACGGGCGATCGTGACCGGTGGCAGCCGGGGTATCGGACTGGCCGTGGCGCGTGCCCTCGCGGCCGAGGGCGTCGATGTGGTGCTCGCGGCGCGCTCCGCCGAACCGCTCGCGGCGGCGGCGCGCGCGGTGGCCGTGGAATCGGGCCGGCGGATCCTCGCGGTCCCCACCGACACCGGTGACGACGAGCAGGTACGGCGGCTGGTGGACCGCACCGTCGCCGAACTCGGCGGTGTCGACATCCTGGTCAATTCGGCCGCGACGCCGTGGAGCGCGGGAGCCGCTACCGATCTCGCGGGGACCGATGACGACACCGTCCGGCGCGAGGTGGAGATCAAGGTTCTCGGTTATCTGCGCACCGCGCGTGCGGTCGCGCCACATCTGGTGGCGCAGGGGTGGGGCAGAATCGTCAACATCAGTGGACTCGGTGCGCGACAAGCCAATTCGATCGCGCAGACGATCCGCAACGTCAGCGTCGCGGCGCTCACCAAGAACCTGGCCGACGAACTCGGACCGCACGGGATCAACGTCACGGTGGTACATCCGGGATTGACCAGAACCGAGCGGCTCACCGAACGTCTGGCTGCCGCATCCGCGAAGTCCGGCGAACAACTCGCCGAGCTGGAACGTGCGGAGGCGCGAAACTCGTTGCGGCGGATCATCGATGCCGAGGAGGTCGCCGACGTGGTGACCTTCCTGGCCTCACCGCGCAGTGTCGCCATCACCGGTGACGCGATCGCGGCGGGTGGCGGCGTTCCGGGAGCGGTCTACTACTGAGCCGCGCCGGGGCAACGGCGCGAAATCCCGGTGACACCGGCGCGTCACCCGTCGGCGAGACGCTGGATGGTCGCACTCAGCCACGCCTCGAGGTCGGCGGGGTCGCCGAGTTCGGAGCGCAGGACTCGGCGGCGGGTCGAGACGCCGAGGACGAAGGCGTCGATTGCCGCGGCTCGGTCGCGGGCATCGGCGTCGTCCAGGCCGGTGTCGCGGAGGTAGTGGTACAGCGGGTCCAGGGAATTCGCGTCGAGGAAGGCCGCCAGCGCCTCGGCCGCCTGCGGGCGTTCGCCGGAGGCGCGCTGCAGGACGAGCAGCGGATCCTGGCCGGGGGTGTCGAACCAGCGCCGGACGATGCTGGCCGCCAGACGTGCGCCCAGGCTCGCGCGGTCACCGTCGAAGGAGTTCGCGACCGGGATCTGCACCCGGGTCGCCTCCAGGAAAAGACCTTCCTTCCCACCGAAATAGCGAGTGATGAGATTCGGCGAGACACCCGCCGCATCGGCCACGCCTTTGACCGTGATCGCCGTGTACCCGTGCCGAGCGAACTGGTGTTGGGCGTGTTCCAGGATCCGCTGCCTGGTGGCGGTCGCATTGCGGGAAGTCATGTGTACGAGCGTACACATCCATGTGTACGCTGATACACATGGATGAGGACGTGCGGGACCGACTGCGGCGGACCCGACGGGTCGCGACCCCGTGGAGCGACGACGAGACGCGCGGTATCAACGGCACCCGCTTGGACGAGTTGCTCGACCACTGGGCGAACAGTTACGACTGGGCCGTGCACGAGCGTCGCATCGGCGAATTCCCCTGGGCAACAGTGCAAGCGGGAGACACCGAGCTGCGGATGATCCACCGGCGATCCGCGGATCCCGATGCGCCGGTCGTCGTACTGTTGCACGGCTGGCCGGATTCGGTCCTGCGGTTCGAACGCCTCCTGCCCCTGCTCACGGAGATGCACGTGGTGATCCCCGCTCTGCCGGGATTCCCATTCGCGGCACCACTCACCGCACCCGGCATGTCGGCCGGTCGAATGGCCGAGATCATCGCGAATGCCATGGAGACGCTGGGTTATTCGCGATACACCGCGTCCGGCGGCGATGTCGGCGGCACCGTCGCGGAACTGCTCGCCGCCGCGCACCCGGACCGGGTCAGCGCTCTGCACCTGACGAATATCGCTCCGCAGCACGCGTTCACGGCGGACCGCACGCAACTCCCGCCCGATGCGGTGGCCTACCTGGACCGGGCAGCACAATGGTTCCGGACCGAGGGCGGGTACATCGCCGAGCAGTCGACACGTCCGAACACGCTCACCGTCGCCCTGGGCGACTCCCCCGCCGGACTCGCGGCCTGGATCGTCGAGAAACTGCAATCCTGGTCCGACGGAACAGCTTTCACCGCCGACGAACAACTCACCTGGATCAACGCGTACTGGACCACCGGAACGATAGGCACCTCCTTCGCCACTTACACCGAACCGTTCCCCCTCCCCGACCGCATCGAGACCCCGACCGTACTGTCCATATTCCCGCACGACATCAAACCCGAACCACAAAGTTACGCAGAGGCATTCGTGAACTTGCACGACTACGTGACACACCCAGCGGGAGGCCACTTCGCCGCCTGGGAACAACCCGAGGCATACGCCGCCGACCTGCGCCGCGCGGTCGCACTGGGCCCGCGATGACCGTTTCGAGGCCACTTCCTCGGAACGAGCACAGGGCCCTGACGACGTACTGCGGGAGCGCTGCGAGCCCCTGCCCCGCAGGACCACCTCACGAATGCTGGGCCAGGGTGTTGAACTTGTTGGTGTAGAACTTGCTCGGGTCGAGCTTGTCGTGGATGGCGCCGGTGTCGCGCAGCCAGGTCTCCCAGCGGCTGAAGTCCTGGTCGGAGATGACGCCGTATTTCGACGGAACGCCCACCGAGAGCCAGTATTTCAGGGTGGAGGTGTTCTCACCCGGGCGGTGTCGCGAATCGATGATCCGGGTCATCCGGGCGACCACCTGATCGCGCGGGGTGTCACGCTCCCATTCGATCGCCTTGGCCACGCCTGTGGTGAAAGTCCTCACCGCATCGGCATTCTTGGCGATGACGTCGTTGCGGAAGACGTACGGACCGCCGTTGATGGGCCCACCGTATTCGTCGAGTTCGGTGAAGACCGGGCGCAGGCCGCCGACGGCGAGCGCGCGCTGCTGGAACTGGCCGCTCAGCGAGGCGGCGTCCACCTGCCCCTTGCGGACCGCGTCCTCGATGTTCGGCGGCGGCAACGCCACCAGCTGCACGGATTTGATCTGTTCCTGACTCAGACCGGCCTTGGCGAGCGCGTCGTGGATGTCGGCCTCGTTCTGGCCGCCCAGCGTATTCACCCCGATCTTCTTCCCGACCAGATCCGCGGCGGTGTGGATCGGACTGTCGTCGGGCACGTAGTAGCCCTGGAACGACTTCTGGTCCGACCCGTAGTAGTTGATCACCGCCGTGATCGGCGCCCCGGCGGTGATCAACTTCGCGACGGCGCCGGCGAACGCACCGCCGAAATCGACCTGCCCGGTGGCCGCGGTCTGGATCTCCTGCGGCCCGCTGATCGTATTGCCGGACCACTGGAGCTTGACCTTGCCGTCGAAGAACCCCAGGTCCTCGGCCAGTTCCGGCAAGGTCACCTGATCGGTCCACCCCAGGTATCGCAGAGTGGTGACACCATTCTCCGCATGCACCGAATCGCCCTTCCCGCAGGCGGTCAACGGCAGGCCCAGGGCGGCGACCGCGGCCAGTACGGCCACGGCCCGGAGACGAGACTTCCGAAAACGGTTCGGCTTCACAACAAATCCTCTCGATACGCAGCGCGGACGACGAGTGCAGTTCGTCCACACGCCGGGCCATGGTAGGGCGATCGACCACCCCCACCCGCCCGTTGTATTCAGCCTGATCGAAACCCCGACTCCGCGACCCGCATCCGACGATCGAGTTGGATCAAATATTTGGTTGCTCCCCCTCATTCGGCCCGCAGGCTGCCGCGGCGCGGAATCCCCAACAGCAGCCGGGTCATGTGGTGCATCACCCGGGTCGGAATGATTGCGTTGGCCAGCAACAGCATTCGCGCATCCGGTCCGACCGGGTGACGGGCGTAAGCGCCGGTGTCCTGCAGCGCCGCGGCCAGCCCGCAGGCGAAACGTTCCGGCGGACGGGCAGCGCGCCCGACCAGGAGACGGCCGCGTCGATCGATCGTGCGATGCAGGCGGGCATAGGGTCCGTCGAGGTCGCGGGTGTCCGTGGTGCCCGCATCGGTGATGATGTCGGTCTCGTAGGTGCCCGCGATGAGCACCGTGACCCCGATGCCGAAGGGCGCCACCTCCCCGGCCATCGCCTCACCCCAGCGCTCGACCGCACCCTTGACCGCGGAATACGGTGCGGTAGCGGGCATTCCGCGCACACCCGCCTCGCTGGAGACGAGCACGATGCGACCGCGCCCGGCCGCGCGCATCGCGGGCAGCAGCGCCTTGGTGAGCGCCACCGGACCGAACAGATTCGTCGCGAACATCCTCTCCCACAACGTAATCGGTGTCTCCTCGACCATTCCGGCCGCGGAGATCCCGGCGTTGTGGACCAGCGCATCCGGCGCGCCCGTCACCTCGAGGATCTGCTTCGCGGCCCGCTCGATCGAGGACGTATCGGTCAGATCCAGCGCGACGCCGACCAGCCGGGCATCCCCCGGCGCAGCGCCGGTCCGCTCCCGCAAACGCTGCAGACCCGCGTCGACCGAGCGCATGGCGGCGACCACCCGCCAGCCCCGGTGGTACAGATGGGCCGCCGAGGCGAGTCCGAGCCCCCGTGAGGCTCCGGTGACGACGACGGTTCGCGGCTCGGCCATATGCTCACTCCTAGCCCGGATCTGCTGCTGTCCGGATTCTATTCACTTACGGCACAGCACAATACCCTGTTGACCAAATATCTGTTCCGGACTACAGTCCAGATCAGCGGCGGTCCGCGAGCGGGTCGTGCTCGGATTTCGCGCGACGGGACCACCTCCAGAGCCCGAACAGGAGTGCAGCATGGATATGAACGACCTCGTGCTCGTCTCGGTCGACGACCACCTCGTCGAACCACCCGGCATGTTCGACAACCACATTCCCGCCAAGTACGCCGATGACGTGCCCAAACTCATCCAGCGCGCAGACGGCACCGACGCCTGGGTGTTCGAGGGACAGGAGGCGACCAACGTCGGCCTGAACGCGGTGGCCGGTCGCCCGCCGGACGAATACGGCGCCGAGCCCACCAAACTCGCCGAGATCCGCGAGGGCTGCTACGACATTCACGAGCGCATTCGCGATATGAACGCCAACGGGGTCGCCGCCGCACTGAATTTCCCCTCCTATCCGCAGTTCTGCGGCCAGTACTTCGCGCGGGCCAAGGACAAGGATCTGGGCCTGGCCGTGCTGCGCGCCTACAACGACTGGCATATCGACGAATGGTGCGGCGCCTATCCGGGACGGATGATTCCGCAGGCCCTGCCGCCGATCTGGGATCCGGAGCTGATGGCCGCGGAGGTCCGGCGCGTCGCCGCGAAGGGCTGCCACGCGGTCACCTTCTCCGAGAATCCGACCAAGCTGAACTATCCCTCACTGCACGATGCGCACTGGGATCCGTTCTGGAAGGCGTGCAGCGATACGAACACGGTGGTGAATCTGCATATCGGCTCGTCGTCGAGCGTCGTCATCACCTCGATCGACGCGCCGGTCGACGTGATGGTCACCCTGCAGCCCATGAGTATCGTCCAGGCCGCCGCGGATCTGATCTGGTCGCCGATGTTGAAGAAATTCCCCGATCTGACCTTCGCGCTGTCCGAGGGCGGTATCGGCTGGGTGCCGTATTTCCTCGAGCGCATCGACCGGGTGTATCGGATGCATCGCGCGTGGACGCATCAGAATTTCGGCGACAAGCTCCCGAGCGAGGTATTCCTGGACCGCATCGCACTGTGTTTCATTGATGACGGATTCGGTATCCAGACCCGCGACAGACTCAATCTCGACATGCTCAACTGGGAATGCGATTATCCGCATTCCGATTCCACCTGGCCGGTTGCCCCGGAGACGCTGGCCATCCATCTCGACGGCGTTCCGGACGCCGAGATCGACAAGATCACCCACCAGAATGCGTTGCGGCTCTACTCGTTCGACACGTTCGGAAAGCTGCCCAAGGCCGAGGTAACCGTCGGAGCGCTGCGAGCGCAGGCGACGGATGTGGATCTGGGCTACCGCTCGTCCGAACGGCTCAAGAAGACCGGCACCGATACGGTGACCGTCATGGATCTGGCCCGGCAACTGCCGACCTCGTCCTGATTCGGATACGGCCGGAATTATCGCCCCTCGGCGCGAAACCCGTACCGGCCGCCGGAATGCCCCGGCCGGTACGGGACCACAGCTGGTGATACCGTGGATCAAAGAATTGGTATTCTCGACCGCCGGGCTCGCCCTCGTCCGATGACCGGGGCCGAGATGTTGTGGAGGTGTTGTGGCGCGTGGTCAGGTGAGCCGCGGGCGCAACGCGGACGGCACGACCGAGGCCCCCGCGGCACGCAACGGCCGTACCGAGGACGACAGCTCCCGCCGCACCGAAATTCTCCAGACCGCGGCGTCGTTGATCGCGTCCTCGGGGCTGCGCACGTCCTTGCAGGAGATCGCCGATGCCTGCGGCATCCTGCCCGGCAGCCTCTACCACCACTTCGAATCCAAGGAAGCGATCCTCGTCGGGTTGCTGCAGCGCTATCACGCCGCATTGGATCAGGTCGCCCAGCGCACCCTGGACACGCTGGATCGACCCGACTCGCGCTCACCGTTCGACCGCATCGCCGACCTCGGCGCGCAGATCGCCACCTGCGCGGTGGATCACCGTGCGGCACTGCAGATGTCGTTCTACGAGGGCCCCAGTTCGAACCCCACCTTGATCGAGCTGACCAGGCAGCGGCCGACGGCGATTCTGGAGGCCATGTTCCAGACGCTGCGCGCCGCGCGGTGGGCCGGTTATCTGCGGGCCGACATCGATCTGCACCTGCTGGCCGACCGGATCACCCAGACCATGCTGCACGTCGGACTGGACATCATCCGGCACAACGCACCGGCGGACCAGGTGGCCCGGCTGTTCTGCCGAATCCTGCTGGAGGGTGTCGCGGCCGCGAGCCACACCGACGCCGAACTCGATGCCTCCCCGGCGTTCCTGGCCGCCGACGCGGTCGTGCGGACCTGGTCCGACGAGCAGGAGGACGACTCCAAGGCCGCGCACATCCGCGCGGTCGCACGGGCCGAATTCGGCCGACGAGGCTACGAGAGCACGACCATTCGCGATATCGCCGCCGCGGCCGGGCTCGGCACCGGGTCGGTGTACCGGGTGATCGGCTCGAAGGAGGAGTTGCTCGCCTCGATCATGCGGTCGTTCGGTGAAAAGGTCGCGGTCGGCTGGACCGACGTATTGCGTTCGGAATCCTCACCCATCGAGAAGCTCGACGCGCTGAGCTGGATCAACACCAATATGCTCGACCGGTTCGGCGACGAGTTCCGCATCCAGCTGGCCTGGATGCGGCAGTCCCCGCCGGACACCCCGAATCCGGGCTGGCTCTTCACCAAACGCGTCCGGCAGATGAAAGCGCTGCTGGCCAAGGGAATTCGCTCCGGCGAGATCGCGATCGAGAGTCCCTCGGACGAGATGCTGGCGCGCTGCATGATCGGCGTGGCCTGGATTCCCGAGAACATCCTGGCCGAGATCGGCACCCGCGCCTCGCTGATTCATCTGCGCGACACCACACTTCGCGGTGTCGTCGCGCATTCGGAGTGATCCCCGGCCGATTCCGGGCGCTGCTGTGCGGCAATCGACTTCGACAACGCCGTGCGCGCGACGAGCGCGGCCCGCAGATACCACTGACCGTCCGGACTGAACGGATCCACACCGGTGAGCCGACCGATTCGCTTGAGGCGGTAGTCGAGGGTGTTGGTGTGGATGTTCAGCATCTGGGAGATGCGCCGGCGCGAGAGGTCGCCGCGCAGATGCAGCCGCAACGTCTCGTCGAGATGTGCGTGGCTGACCAGCGGATCCAGCAGTGCGGCAAGGTATTCCCGGCTGCTGCCGGGCCGGGTGAGCTGATATTCCAGGGCCAGGTCGACGAAGGTGTGCCAGCGGCCGGTGCTGCCGAAGACCAGTGCGAGTTCGAGTAGTTCGTGCGCCTGCCGCGCCGCGGCGGGGATATCGTCCCGCGCCGCCCACACGCCCGCGGCCGTGACCGGAACCTGTGCCGCCGCGGACAATTCGGAGACCAGTGAGGCCGGGGCGTCCTCGGCATCGGCGGCCGGGACCAGGATCGTGCCACCGGCCGCGGACAGGCGGGGCAGCACCCGATCGCCGTAGCGCTCGGTCAACTCGATCCGGATCCGCCGCAGCACCGGTTCGGCGGCCGGCGCGGCGCCGGGCGGCACCGACAGCGCTACCACCCAATAGGATTCGGCGACGGCGATCCCGCTCTCCCTGGACAGCCGCAGCGGACTCTCACCGGACAGCAACGCCGCGGCGAGCGATTGGATCTCCCCCAGCCGGCCGTCACACCAGATCCGGTGATGCACGTCCGCGACCACCGCGGTCGCGGAGATGACGATCTCCACCACGGATTCGGCGTCACCGGTGAGTGCGGCCGAACGCACGACCGTGCGGATGGCCTCGGTCAGGCAGGCCTGCAGTTCGGCATTGAACGCGCGCAAGGTGACCCCGGTGGCCGCCCAACCGGTGGCAGCGGCCTCCAGACGCCGGACTGCGGCGGAGATGCCGTGCCCGCACCGCAGACTTTCGATCAGTTCGCAGAAGGCGCCCGACACCGCTCGCTCGGCGCTGCCGCCGGATACAGCTTTGATCGACATGAACATCGCTTGCTGTAGAAAGGCTTTCGCCTTGCCGTGGGACGCGGCGTAGCGCCGACGCCCGGCGGTGGCACGTGTGGCTCTGTGGCACCGTCCCGCAGCCGCCCTTCGGCCACGTCCGGTAACGATAACGGATCAGGCCCCAAAGTACAATGACATTCGCAGTAGTTGAGAATTGCATTTCCGCAGGCGGGGCGGCATCCCGACGGCAACAAGAGCAGGCAATCGGGTAGCACACACCGCCCGACGACAGCCCTCTGGCGCGTTGACCAAATATTCGTTCCGCTGTAGCGTGATGGGCCGAAGCACGCACGACGAGGTGGGACGCAGATGATCGACTTCACCGGCCAGGTTGCCATCGTGACCGGGGCAGGCCGCGGACTCGGGCGGCTCTACGCACAGGAATTGGCGGCGCGGGGCGCGGCCGTCGTGGTCAACGATCTGGGCGGCAGTATGCGCGGCGAAGGCGCGGACACCAGCGTGGCCGACGAGGTCGTGCGGGAGATCGAGCAGGCCGGAGGCCGAGCGGTGGCCTCCTACGAGTCGGTGACCAGCCCGGAGGGCGGGGCCGCGATCGTGCGCGCGGCGGTGGACACCTTCGGCCGCCTGGACGCCGTGATCAGCAACGCCGGAATCTTCAACAGCATCGCCTTCGAGGATATGACGCCCGCCGATTGGCGTCGCATGCTCGAGGTCCACCTCGACGGCGGCTTCCACCTCGCCCATGCGGCCTATCCGGTGATGAAACAGCAGCGGTACGGCCGGTTCGTGTTCATCTCCTCCTCGGGCGGCATGTTCGGGCAGCCGATGGAATCGCATTACGCCGCAGCCAAAGCCGGTCTGGTGGGACTGTCCAATGTCATCTCCATCGAGGGCGAACCGCACGGCATCAAGTCCAATACCGTGCTGCCCTTCGGTTTCTCCCGCATGGTCACCGAGACCGTCGGAGATCCGAAGGCGTTGGAAGACTTGGGATTTCTGAAGGTCATCGACCCGGAGCTGGTCGTGCCGATGGCGGTCTTCCTGGCCAGCCGGGACTGCGAGTGGACCCATCGGAACTACTCCGCCTGCGCCGGGCGGTTCGCCCGGGTGTTCGTGGGTCTCGGCGAAGGCTGGCTGGCCGAGCCCGGGACGCGGCCCACCGCCGACGACATCGCCGCACACCTGCCGGAGATCTCCGCGACCGAGCCGTTCACCGTGCCGGGGTCGATCTTCGAAGAGATCTTCGGGATCTGCGCACGTCTCGGCGTGAATCCTCTTCAGTAGCAAGCTATTGCATCGGGCATCGCGCACACGCCGAAGCTCTCCGGCGATATGTTCGCCGGAGAGCCCGGTACAGCGCACTTTTCAGACGTGATAGTCGTACCAGCGCAGATACCCTCCGGCGTCCACGCGCATCTGCATCCCGGTGACGTAGCGGGAGGCGTCCGAGGCGAGGAACAGCACCATTTCGCTGATGTCCTCGGGTTCGACATACGGCACCGGCATGATCTGCTGCACGGGGAAGGCCACCTCGGCATCCTCGCGGGTGGGATTCGGCAGGTCCGGGCGGAACGCCTGGTACATCGGCTCACTGTGCAGCATGGGGGTGTTGCAGTTGGTCGGATGTATGACGTTGGCGCGGATCTTGCGGTGGGCGAACTGCGCCGCGAATTCGTGAACGTAGGTGGACAGCAGCCGTTTCGACAGCGGATAGGCGATGCCGCCGGGATCGCTGCCCGGATTGTCCAGCGCCTTGGTCTGCATGAGCCCGGCGGTGGAACCGGTAGCGATGACCGACGCGCCCTCCGGCAGATGCGGCAGCGCGGCCTGGATCGCGTTGATGGTGCCGATCAGATTGGTGTTGATCACATCGATCCACGCCTGATCCTTCGGATCGCCCTGCATTCCGGCGATACCGGCCTGGGCGACCACGACGTCGATCTTGCCGAATTCGGCCAGCCCGTCGCGGACCGCGGCGCGCATCTGCTCGGCGTCCCGCACATCGGCCTCGATGGCCAGGATCTTGCCGCCCGCCTTGCGAACCAGTTCGGCGGTCTCGTCCAGATCCTCCCGACGCGCCAGCGAATATTTGAGTGTGTCCACGTCACGGCACAGATCCACGGCGATGATGTCCGCGCCCTCCCCGGCCAGGGTCACCGCATGACTGCGGCCCTGCCCTCGTGCTGCTCCGGTGATGAAGGCGACCTTGCCTGTCACACGCCCCATGTCGATTCCTTTCCTGGTCAGTCGACGGGATATCCGACCGACTTGATCTCGGTGTACTGATCGAATCCGGCCACGCCGTTCTGGCGGCCGACGCCGCTGAACTTGTATCCGCCGAACGGCACGTCGGCGCCGTAGGCGACACCGCCGTTCACGCCGATGAATCCGGCGCGCAGCCGCCGGGCCACGGCGATGGAACGGTCGAAGGATGCGGACATGACGTTGCCCGCCAGGCCGTATCGGCTGTCGTTGGCGATGCGAACCGCGTCGTCATCGTCGTCGAAGGCGATGACCGCGAGCACCGGGCCGAAGATCTCCTCCTGGGCGATCGTCATGCTGTTGTCGACATCGGCGAAAAGTGTTGGCCGAACCCAGAATCCACGGTCGGACGGCACGGGCGCGGCATTGCCGCCGACGACGAGCCGGGCCCCTTCCGCGACGCCCTTGTCGATGTATCCCCGAATCCGATCGCGCTGGCGCGCGGAGATGACCGGTCCGCACAGCGTCGCGGGATCCTGCGGATCGCCCGGTTCGATACCCCGGTACATCGCCTCCAGGAATTCCACACCCTCGGCGTATCGCGCACGCGGCAGCAGCAGCCGGGTCGGGTTGGCGCAGCCCTGCCCGGCATGCAGGCAGGGCGCGAGCCCGAGCAGCAGGGCTTGCCCGAAGTCCGCATCGTCCAGCACGATGCTCGCCGATTTCCCGCCCAGTTCCAGGAACAGGCGTTTCATCGTCGCCGCACCCTTTGCCATGATGCGCTGCCCCACCGCCGTGGAACCGGTGAACGAGATCAGATCGACGTGCGGCGAGAGCGTGAGCTCCTCCCCCACCAGATGATCCGAGGCGGTGACGATATTGACCACGCCCGGTGGGAAATCCGTGCGTTCGGCGATCAAGCGCCCGATCCGGGTCGCGTTGAACGGGGTGTCCGGCGCGGGTTTGAGGACCACGGTGTTGCCCGCGGCCAGCGCCTGCGCGAGCTTGTGAATGCTGACCTCGAACGGGAAGTTCCACGGCACGATCGCGCCGACCACACCGACCGGCTCACGCCACACCACCCGCCTGGTCACACGACCGGTCACCGGCACGTGCATATCGCCGAGATCGGTCTCCCACGGGTATTTCTCGATCAGCTCGGCCGGTACCTTCACCGCGTCGGCCAGCGGGGCGTCGAGCTGCGGCCCGAAGGTGATCGCCCGGGGACAGCCCGCCTCGGCGATCAGCTCCTCCCGCAACGCTTCTCGCTCTTCCTCCAGCGCAGCCTGGAGTTGTTCGAGGCAGCGTCGGCGCAGTGCGCGGTCGGTGGCCCACGCGGTCCGGTCGAACGCTCGCCGCGCGGCCGCGATCGCCCGGTGCATATCGGCCGCGGACGCATCGGCCACCTCGCCCAGTACCTGCTCGGTCGCGGGGTTCACGACGGGGAAACGACCGGCCTCGCCGTCGGTGAGGCGGCCGTCGATGAGCATGCGTGATTCGAAATCCATTGCCGCCGTGTCGGACATGCATCTCTGCTTTCTCTCGGGGTCGTTCATTCCTGCACGTAGGCGTCGACCACCGCGGCGAGGTTCGCGGCGACCAGCGGATCGTCCGTGAGCGGCCCGGCGATGGCGGCGAGTGCGGCCTCCCTGGGCGCGAGCCCCTGGGCGATCAACTTGGCCGCGCTGATCAGCACCCGGGTGGAGGCCACCTCGCGCAGGCCGGGTGCGTCGGCCTGCCGCACGGCACGACCGATCCGCACCAGCTGCGCGGCCGCGCGCTGATCGGCGCAGGCCTCGACGGCGATGATCTTCTCCTCGATTTCCGCCGGCGGATAACCCAATTCGATGGCGATCATGCGCTGCCGGGTGGAATCCTTGAGATCCTTCAGGACGCTCTGATATCCGGGGTTGTAGGACACCACCAGGCAGAAGCCCTCGGCGGCGTCCAGGGTCGTCCCGAGCCGGTCGATGGGCAGCTGACGACGATGGTCGGCCAGCGGATGCAGCACCACCGTGGTGTCCTGACGGGCCTCGACCACCTCGTCGAGATAGCAGATCGCGCCCTCGCGCACTGCGCGGGTCAGCGGACCGTCCACCCAGCGAGTTTCCCCGCCCTGCAACAGATATCGGCCGACCAGATCCGCGGTGGACAGGTCGTCGTGGCAGGCCACCGTGATCAGCGGCCGCCCGGCCTGATGCGCCATCGCCTCCACGAATCTGGTCTTGCCGCAGCCGGTCGGTCCCTTGAGCATGATCGGCAGCCCCTGCCGGAACGCCGCGAGGAACACCCGTTCCTCGTTGCCGACCGGCACGTAGTAGGGGCGAACGGAATTCTCCATATCGTCCTGGCCTTTCTCGGTGATCTTCCGGGATTCGCTTGCGCGACACAGCTGTCGGATCTTCAGGAGGCGCGGGCTCGGGTCATTCGGCGGCGCAGGTCCGCGGAACGCAACGCGTCCCGGAACAACGGCGCGGCCACCTGCGACACCTCCCGGGGTGAGGCGACGGCGGCGTAGGCGGCGGTGCCGAAAACCCTGCGCAACGCATCGATCCCGGTCTCCGCGCCGACGCTCAGGCAGACGCATCCGATGCCCTGACGACGAGCCTCGGACAGCGCACGCCGGGCGTCGGCCTCGGCGTAGACACCTTCGTAACCGTGGTCGTACGCGAATCCGTCGGACAGTACGACGAGCAGTGTTCTTGCGTCGCAGCGGTATTCGCTCGCAATCGTCGTGCCGTACCGCACGGCCGCACCCATCCGGGTGTAGGCCGCGGGCTCGAGTGCGGCGAGCCTGCGCAGCGCCGCGGCGTCCAGCGGATCATCGAATCGCTTGACCCGCAACGCCCGGACCGCGGCCCGCCCCTGCGAGTAGAACCCGTAGAGCGCGACCCGATTGCCCAGTGCGTGCAACGCCGAGGTCAGCATGAGGGCCGCGGTGCGCTGCTGGTCGTGCACGGTTCCGCCGGAAACGCTCGGCAATGCGGCCGAACCGGAGATGTCGAGCAGTACGACGACAGCCAGATCCGGTGTACACCTGACACTTTCGATGTACACGGCGCCGTCCGGCGAGGCTCCGGAGAGTAGTTGTACGCGTTCGTCCACCACCGCGTCCACATCGATGTCGTCGCCCTGCATGCGGCGATGCTTGTGGTCGAGACTCGAGCGCAGCCGGGCCAGGGCGCGCATCAGGGCGTTGCTCACGGGTGCGAGCGGGATCGCGTGATCCCCTGCCCGGGGATCGGATTCGGCCACCGTGCACCAGCCGGGCCGATAGCGGCGGCGGTGGACGTCCCATTCCGGATAGGACAGGCCCTCGCGCCGGAGTTCGGCCACGGCATCCGCCGCGGCCGCGGTGCCCGTGCCGTCGGTGTCGATGCGCCCCGGTTTCACCAGTGCCCGAGCCGATCTCGGCACACCGCCACCGGTGATGCCGCCCTCGGACTCCCGGCCGAGGCTCAGCATGCGCCGGAACAGCCGGGCCAGCAGCCCTTGTCCGCCGACGACGTTGCTGAACAGGGCGGGGAGCTTACCGCCGGAATCCTCCTCATCCAACTCGTCCGGCGAATCGTCCTCGGCATCGGCCGAGTCGGGCGGCCTGGTGTCCGGCGCCCCCTGTTCGGCGAACTTCTCCTGCGTGGTCAGCAGACGCTTCGGATGGATCGCCCCGAACTCCGGCGGCGGATCGCCCAGCGCACGCTTGCCCGCTGCGAGCGCCAATGATGTTGCGGCACAATCGGACAGATCCGCGACGTCCAGGTCGACCAACGCGTTCGCGACGGCGGGCAGCAGATCGCCGTTGGCGGCCAGCGCGCGATGCCCCTCCAGCATCAGATACCGATCGAGTACGGCGGTCGATCGGCGGGCGAGCCGCCGGAGGAGATCGGCTCGGAAGCTGCCCGCGCCGATCATCGACGCCTGCACCGTGAGTTCGACGATCTGGTCGAGCGCGGGAGCTTCGGCGTCGACGAACACCACACGGCCGTCGGTCCACGGCGATTCGTCCGGCGCGGCCGGAGCCACCCGCAGGGCCCGTCCCGCTATTCCCGAGGCAAGCAGGCCGAATCTTGCTGGACCACCGTCGATTTCATCGGCGCTCACGCCCTGCCCCCGCACCGTCCGCCATCGGCGGGCATCGCTGTCGCGGGGCGTCCCGACTGCGCGCTCTCCCACCGCGACCAGATCCCGGCCGAGTACGGCCCGGCCTGTCCGTTCTTCTCGTAGAACCCCTGCGGGTCATAGACTTTCGCCTCCGGGAACGGCCACGGGCAGGCGACCGAGGTGGCCGCGCGGCTGTCGCGGATGATGGCGAATCCGCCGCCGTAACAGAAGTAGGCGATGTTGATCAGGATGAACATCACCGTGAACGCGCCCAGGGCGGGATGGTTCCGGAAGATCCGCGCGCGGTGCGAGAGCCGTTCGGCGACCGTGCGTCCGGTGTCGTCGCGGTACAGCAGCACCGCGGCCGGGATCATCACGACCGTGACCAGCGCAGATTCCCAGATCAACGGGAACTGGTAGGGCTTGCCGGTGAACAGCGAGCCGAACGGGATCACCTGCGTGTAGATGTACAGCTGGCTGCGCACCAGGATGCATTCCAGAATCGCGTCGAAGACGAACCCGATCACCAGGGTCAATCCGGCCAGACTCCACAGCGGATGCCGCGAGACGAACGAATCGTGCGGACGACGGGCCTGTAGCCGGCGCAGCACCCAGATCGCGGGAAAGTAGGGTCCGAGATAGAAAGTGGCATAACCGATCACGATGAACGGCTCGACCGTCGGCGACAGCGACACCAGCGGCCAGTGCACCGGCCAGTGCCACAGCTGCGGGTTGTAGGCGGCGTAGGGCGCCCAGTTCATGATCGGGTCCTGCCACACGATCGCGGTGGTCACCAGCGTCATCAACAGCACCGGATGTGCCGGATAGCGACGCCAGCCCACGACGACCACGGTGACCAGCACCACCATCATCACCACGGTCCCGATCTCGTGCACCGTGATCCAGTGATTCCAGCCGAACAGCGGCGGCACCGGGCGGGGCGCGCCGCTGACCGCGGGATTCGCGATCCGCGGATCGTCCGCGCCGCGGCTCGCGTAGGCGGCGATGACGGCCAGCACCGCCACGACCAGGATCGTGATCCCCGCCGTGCGCAGGCGGCGCGGGGCGCCACCCGGCGCACGGCCGGGTGCGGCGTCCGGCAGGGTGCCGGATCGGAGTTCCTCCGGGGCGCTCACGGTCTACTCCTGCCCGAATCGCGCGACCAGGTGCGATGTCACGCCGTCCGGATCCAGTCGCCGCGCAACCAGATAGCCCGCGCCCATCCACCCGCGCCGGGTCCACTTCCCGAACGAGAGCCGGGTGCCGGGGGCGCCGGCCGCGGCCGGTAGCATCTTGACCCGCTCGAGCGCCTCGGCGACCCCGCGCGGAGACAGCGGATGCGCATCGGCGAAGGCGTGCAACAGAACCGTCGCGATGTCGTGGTTCACCACCGGGACGCAGTACTGCGGGCAACGCCCGGAATCGGCCTGGTAGACATCCAGAAACCGTTGTCCCACCAGGTTTCCCTCGTCGTACTGGTCCAGGCCGGTCCAGCCGAGGAAGGCGTTCCACAGCAGTTCGTTGATCCAGGCATTCTGGAATGCGGTGCCCATGAACCGCGGCGGATCCCAATTCAGCGCGGCGAGTGCGGGATTCACCATCGCGACCCCGAATCCGAAGCCGCAGTGCACGATCGCCTGCGCCTTGGCCTCGTGCAGTGCGCGCACCTCCTCGCCGATGTCCTGCGCGGTCTGCGGGATGGCCACCTCGGCGACGATGCGAATTCCCTCCTCGCGGCAGGCTTTCCGGAAATTCCGGATATAGCTCTCGCCCACCAGGGAGCGTTCCACCAGCGCGCCGACCTCGGTGTGCCCGCCCTTGGCGAGTAGGTGCGCCCAGAAGACGGGCTCGTCGGTCATCGACCCCTGCGGCAGGGCGAAGGTCCATTCGCCGAGCCAGTCCTCCGACCCCGAGACGTTGATCGCCGGAACCCGGAATCGGCGTTCGATCTCCTCCCGCATCGGAACGGCGTTATCGGTGATGTGCGGGCCGAATACGGCCAGGCACCCCTCGTCCACCAGTTCCCCGTACGCATCGATCACCGCCTTCACCGAGCCCTTGGGCAAGCCCTCCACCTCGCGAAAGACGATCTCCACCGGACGGTCGATCAGGCCGAGTCGTTGTCCCTCGGCGAACACCAGATGGAACGGGCGGGTCAGGTCGTCCCGCATATCCGGCGGAAAGCTCTCGGGAAGTCGGAAGTCGAACAGATAGCCGAGTTTGATGGGCTCGGCAGTGCTTTCGTAGGCCACGTGTATCTCCGTCTGCCAGGCCGCTCGAGCAGCGAACCTAAAATTCGTTCCACATGTTACGGATCTCGCGCGGCCGTCGTCAACGGTCGACCTGAACCGGATTTGACGGGTATTGACCCACCTTCGAGGGATCCGTACGCTTCGGAACGAATATTTGGTCTTACCGAGGAGGGTTCGTGGACACACACGTCAAGGCCACCGCAGACCAGGTCGAACCGCCGGACGGGGCCGGGCGGGAGCGCGAAGCCGGTGACGACAGCGTCTTCGAGGTGTTCGACGACGACGTCGCGGGCGATGTCCGCGACCCGTATCCGGAACTGGCCGCCGCGCGCCGAGAACATCCGGTGCAGCGCCTGGACACCTCGAACATGCCGCACGCCGATGACGCGGCGGTGTTCTTCGTCTACGGCTACGACGACATCCTCGAGGTGCTGCGCGACGGCAAGACCTACTCCTCGGCGCACATCATCGACATGCTCATGGGCGACATCATGGGCAAGCACATCATTCTCGGAATGGACGATCCCGAACACCGCCGCTACCGCGCGCTGGTGTCCACCGCGTTCCGGCAGAAGGCCCTGGCGAACTGGGAGGAACGGCTCATCGTCCCGGTCGCGGACGAGTTGATCGACCGGTTCGCCGACCGCGGACACGCCGATCTGGTCACCGAGTTCACCTTCCCCTTCCCGACCCTAGTGACCGCCGGGATGCTCGGCCTGCCACGTGCGGACCTGCGGCAGTTCCAGCGCTGGTCGATCGCCATCCTCGGGTTCCACTCCAACCGCGAACGCGCCATCACCGCCTCACAGGAGGTCAAGGCGTATCTCGCGGAGATTCTCGCCGAACGTCGCCGCGAGCCGCGTGAGGATCTGATCAGCGATCTGTCCCAGGCCGAACTCGACGGCGAGCGCCTGAGCGACGAGGAGATCTTCTCCTTCCTGCGACTGCTGCTGCCCGCCGGGATCGAGACGACCTATCGATCGACCGGAAATATGTTGTGCACCTTGCTGTCTCGTCCGGATCAGCTCGACGCGCTGCGGGAGAATCGGGCGCTGATCCCGCGCGCGGTCGAGGAGTCCATCCGGTTCGAGACACCGCTGCTGAACATCACCCGCATGGCCACCGCCAGTACGGTCCTGCACGATGTGCCCATTCCGAAGGGTTCGACGGTGATGCTGATGCTCGCCGCCGCCAATCGGGACGAGAGCCGGTG
This sequence comes from Nocardia coffeae, assembly GCF_019890715.1. Classification (NCBI taxonomy): domain Bacteria; kingdom Bacillati; phylum Actinomycetota; class Actinomycetes; order Mycobacteriales; family Nocardiaceae; genus Nocardia; species Nocardia coffeae. Next base: position 183,461 of record NZ_JAINZY010000014.1, read on the forward strand.
GAACGATCCGGACGACTTCGACATCTTCCGCGCGCCGCGCCCGCACATGTCCTTCGGGCAGGGACCGCACAACTGCCTGGGCATCCACCTGGCCCGCACCGAGATGCGACTGGCCCTGGAGAAGATGCTGGACAAGCTGCCGAATCTGCGGCTGGACCCGGACGCGAACGATCCGCACATCCGCGGCCAGGTCTTCCGATCCCCCACCTCGCTGCCCGTGCTGTTCGGCTAGCAGATAGCAGCCCACACGGCGCGCTCCGCCCGATCGCACGGCAAGAGGTGCAGGATAACGGGGTGAGAACTCCCCTCGGTCGTCCCGATCTCGCGCCCTACCACGCCTACCAGCAGCGCGCCGATGTGACACCCGGCGGGTTGACGGCGCACTTCCTCGGGACCAGCTCACTGCTGCTGACGGACGACACGACGAGTCTGCTGTGCGACGGGTTCGTCACGCGGCCGGGGCTGCTGCGGGTGGCGCTGGGGCGGATCGCGCCGGATCCGGGGCTGGTCCGGGCCGCGATCGAGCGGCTGAACGTGCGGACGCTGAACGCGGTGTTCTGCGCACACTCACATTACGACCACGCCCTGGACGCGCCGGTGTGGTGCCTGCAGACCGGTGCGGAACTGGTCGGGTCGGAGTCCACCGCGAACATCGGGCGCGGGCTCGGCCTCGCCGAATCCTCACTGCGGGTGGTGGGCGACGGGGACACCCTCGAATACGGGCAGTTCACGCTGACGTTCCTGAATTCGGTGCACAGCCCGGGTGACCGTTATCCGGGCATCGTGACGCGGCCGCTGGTTCCGCCCGCGCGTACCCGCGCATGGAAGACCGGGACCGCCTACTCGGTGCTCATCGAACACCCGATCGGTCGAATTCTGATGCACGCCAGTGCGAATCACCGTCCTGGCATGCTGGACGGGCGCAGCGCGGAGGTCGTCTATCTGGGCATCGGCGGTCTGGGCAGGCAGTCACCCGAGTTCGTGCTGCGGTACTGGGACGACGTCGTCGGCGTGGTCGGCGCGCGGCGGGTCGTGCTGGTGCACTGGGACGATTTCTTCATCGGGCTGGACCGGCCGCTGCGCCCGCTGCCGCACTTCGCGGATCGATTCGACGCGACGATGAAGATGCTGCTGCCCCTGGCACAGCGCGACAGCGTGGACGTGGTGCTGCCGGTCGCCTGGGCAGCCGCTCAGCCGTTGGCGTAGACGCGATCGGGAACGATCAGCACGACCGCCCGGCGCTCCTGCGCCATGACGCGGTCGTATTCGTCCCAATCCTCATGGGTGCCGCCCGCGGCGGTGAAAACCTCCCGCAGCAACAAACGCAGGCGTTCGGGGTCGATTCCGGGGACCGGATCGTCGGGTCCGGCGATCCACACCGGTCCCTCGGCGGCGGCCCACTCCCAGCCGACGCGCACGACGGCGGTCATCCGCGGCCGGGCGCGCAGATTCGCCAACTTGCGGGTGCCGCCGCGCAGCACCATCCCCACGACCTCCTCGCCGGTCAGCGGGTGTTTCAGCACACCGGCGTTGACGAGTGAGGAGTGGATCGTGCCATCCGCTCGGGCGGTCGACACGACACAGAGCCCATGATCACCGGCGATCAGCCGGGCGAAATCCGCGAGATCGGTCACCCCCGCAGTCTACGGAATCCGGCGGCGGCGGATGCGGCACCACGCGGGTGAACGCGGCGATCATGCACTGCGGGAAAGGATCTCGCTGAGCGTAACCCGTGGGCGATACCGGTGTGCCTGGTTAGCGTCGCGGTATGGCAAGCACCGACCGGCGGCGGCCGCTGAAGATCGTGACCGGAGTGAGCGGATCCCCGAAGGTCTATGCCGCGGCGATCGATCCGGGGAAGTCCACGCTCACCGATCTGCTCGAGACGGCCCGGCTCGCGGAGGAACACCGGTTCGACGCGTTGTTCGCCGCCGACCTGCTCAGCTTCGGCATGCAGGGCGCGATCGGGGCACAGGAGCCGCTGATCGTACTGTCCGCGCTGAGCGCGGTGACCAAGCACGTCGGCCTGATCGCGACCGTCACCACGACGTTCCATCACCCGTACAACCTGGCGCGACTGTTCGGCACCCTCGATCACATCAGCAACGGCCGCGCGGCGTGGAACGCGGTGACCTCCTCGGTCGGCGAGGAGAACTACGGCGACGCCGAGCTGCCGAGTCCGGAGGAACGGTACGCCCGCGCGGCGGAATCGATCGAGGTCGTCAACGCGCTGTTCGACAGCTGGGGGCCCGATGCGCTGACCTCGGACGGGCGTGGCGGGGCGCGGTTGAACGCGAAATCGGTCCGTCCGATCGAGTATGCGGGCGACCACTTCACGGTTCGCGGTCCGCTCAACATCCCGCCACTGCCGCAACGTCGGCCGGTGCAGTTCCAGGCCGGGCAGTCCGAGGGCGGCGTGGAACTCGGCGCCCGGTTCGCGGAGGTGGTGTTCACCTCGCTGGGCACCCTGGACGACGCATTGACCTACACCAAGCGAATCCGCACGCGCGCAACGGAACTGGGTCGCGCCGACGGACTTCCGTTGATCTTCAGCTCATTGCACGCCACCTACGGCGCCACCGAGGCCGAGGCGCTGCGCCTGGTACGCGAACGCGAAGAGGCCACCGACTTCGAGGCGGGACGTCACGCCCTGGCCGATATGCTCGGCGGTGGAGTCGATCTGACCGATCTGCCACTGGACGAGCCGATTCCGGAACATCTGCTGCCGGAGGTGCGTTCGGTGCATCGGCGGCGCGGCCGGGTGGAGATCTTCACCGGTTACGCTCGGTCCGGAAAGACGCTGCGGGAGTTGATCATCGCCGCCAAGGACACCGGACACTGGGCCGCCGCGGGCACTCCGGAGCAGCTGGCCGACGCGATCGAGGAACGTTATGCCGCAGGCGTTCTCGACGTCATCGGCCTCGGCGGTCTCGACGATCCGCGCACCCGGGACTTCCTGCTCGCCGGACTGCTGCCCGAACTCCGCAAGCGCGGCATCGTCGGCCACGACTACGTGGGCGACACCTTCCGCGACAATCTGGAACTCCCGCCGCTGCCGCCACGATCGGCCTGAACCGCGCCGCACTGATTCAAACACCATATTTTTCGGGTGCTGTGCACCGAGATTCGTCCCGTTACAGTGCAGACAGGGAGACTGTGCCGCTGCGGCGGCCGAGCGAAATCCGGTGAGCGCTATGCCGTATGAGGGTCGGGTACTGCTGACGGCGGTGATCGCGTGGGCGTCGCCGCTGCTGCTGATCGTCGTCTATTGGTTGTTCTGGGCGATTCTCGCACCCGGCTTCGGCATCCAGAACGGCGTGCACGCATGGTTTTTCAATGTGATCCTGCACGGCAGCGGACTGTGGTGGCTGATCGCGTACTTCTTCATCGGCGTGGCGCTCTACGCGGGCGCCGAGCTGGAGAATGCCGCCCTCGCCGGGATCGCGGTCCTGCTGACAATCGTATCGTTCTGTGGTGCGGGCTATTTCGCGATCAACCTGGACAAGAACGAGGGGCGCTTCTACGCGGGTGCGACCACCTTCTACGCGCACGATCCCAATCAGGCGCCCTCTTCGTTGCACCTGATCACCGACAACGGCAACCGGAACTCCGACGGTTGTGCGATCCGGGGCAATCACGACGTCTACAGCTGCATCCAGAAGGGCGATCTGTCGACCGCGGGCTGGGAACCGCGGGTCGGTTCGCTCGACGGCGCGAAGATCGCCCTGAGCCGCGCGACCGGCGCGGTGCAGGCGGTGAGCCTGCGCACCGAGACCATCACCTATCTCAACGGACGTGGCGACGCGCCCGGATACTGGAGCGGGGTGATGGACGGCAGCGGGATCAACGTGCCGCTGGGCGGGGTGGCCGAATGGTCCGGCCAGGGCGCCGCCACCTCGTGTACGTTCAGCGGCCCCTACGGGATCGACCGGGCGTTCGGCGGCTCGCGGATGAACAGCCTGAACAACCTCATCGCAGAACACTTTCCGTTGATCGGCTTCGATCCCAGCGATGTCTGGGGGTACTGCGACGGCAAGGAGCCGATCGTCGTCGTACCGGTCACCACTCCGATCCCGTGGACCCACCGCACCGTCACCGCCCCCGCGGGGGTGATCGTCGTCCGGGGCGATCACGGCCACACGCGGCTGGAGTACCGGCCCGATGTCGCCGCCGGTGCGCTTCCCGGTCCAGTGTATCCGAAATCCCTGACGGCCCAGCAACGTTCGGAGAACAAGTGGGCTGCGGGACGAGAGGATATGAACCGCAACCACTTCGGCTTCGATCCGGCGAGTTCGGATGCACAGGGCGGCAACGTCTCCGAATACCTGTTGCGCGACAAGGTCACCGGACGACTGCAATGGGTAACCCCGATGACGTTGCGCGGCAGCACTTCCCAGCTGTTCGTCGCCTATTCGGTGACCCCCGCCGACGAGGTGCACGCTCGCAACCTGAACCGGCAGTCGGTGTACGTACTCGACGACAACGACCCGCGCCGGATCAATATCGACAACCTCGACGCCGACGCGCGTTCCTGGCTGGCGACCAACGCCGGGACGGTGATGGCCAACGGCGGCAAACTGGTCGAATTCACCCCGATCGACGGTGACACCTGGCGTGGTTTCGTGGAATTCAACGGCCGCGTCGCCTACCGGATGGATATCAGCGCCAGCCACAAGGCCCCGGTCCAACTCGTCGAACTGGACAATAACGGGACAGCCGCCGCGGCACATCCCGGCACCCCCGCCGCGAGCAACGCCGACTGCGGCAAGATGCTCTCCGCACTGACTCCCGCGCAGCTGACCCGGTGCGCCAAGGTGTTCGTGGACGAATTGGACACCCGGCAGCAGCAGACCCAGCCCCGTTAGGCACGCGCCGCTGCGTGACCGGCCGGCTCCCCTGATGGAGACTGGCGAGATGGACGATTCCGTGCGGATGCTCGTCGTTGACGCGGCCAATGTCGTCGGCTCCCGCCCCGACGGCTGGTGGCGCGACCGCGCGGGCGCGGCGCGACGGCTGCTGACGGGGCTGGCAGCGCTGCACCTTCCGCACTCGTGCGAGGTGGTCGTCGTCCTCGAAGGCGCCGCAAAAGCGTTGGACAACAACGAATTCCACAATATCAGGGTGGTACGCGCCGCGGGTTCGGGTGACGACGCGATCGTCGCGGTCACGGCCGAACATGGCGAGCACGCGCAGGTCCTCGTCGTCACCGCGGACCGCGGCCTGCGGGCCCGCATCGAAGCGCTCGGCGCCCGCACGACCGGACCACGCTGGCTCCTGGACCGGATCGATGCGGCCCGGAACCCTTAGCCGACTACGAGACCGTCACCTCGCTCACACCGGCTTGACCTCAACTTTGGTTGAGCTTGCAGGCTGTGATCAGAATCAGGAAGCGGAGGATGACATGGATACACGACCGAATCTGCACGACCCGGCCGCCGATACGACCGCACAGGCCGTGGCCACCGACCTCGCCGCCGAATTGCAGAAGGCGGGCGAAACGGCCGACGCCGACCGCTACGACAACTCGTTCGCCGCAGACGTGCTGTGGGGCACCCCCTTCGGCGCGCTGGTCGTCGGACACAGCCGGATCAACGCGATCCATCGCCGAATGATGGGGCAGAGCAAACCCGTCGCACCGCCGTCCCGCTTCGAGGTCGTGGCAGCGGCCAGTCCGGCCCCGGGCGTGGTCGTCACCCAGATCCGCAGACAGGCCGTCGAGCCGGGCGCCTTCTCGGAAGTCGCCCTGTACGTCCTGGTGGAGCGCGACGGGCGGTGGTGGCTGTCCGCCGCGCAGAACACTCCGATCGACGAATCGAAATCGTTCCTGAAGCGCACGGACCCGGACTCCTGATTCCGCACCCGGCGATACCCCTTGCGGAACGGCCACGACAACGGCCATCATTTCCGGCATGAGTAAGGTAACCCTAACTACCGAACTTCCGCTGCGGGCCGAAGTGGCGTGTGCGATGGCTCGGACGCCGGAATTGTTCGCCTTCGTCGTCGCGCCGATCATCTCGGTGCCGCGGCTGGAGATTCCGGATCGGGTCGAGCCGGGAGTCGAAGGGGTGGCGCGGATCTGGTGGTTCGGGGTCGTTCCCGCGTGGCGGCATCATCTGCGACTGGTGCGGCTGACCGATCGGGAGATCTACACCAACGAGTGGGGTGGTCCGGTGCGGATCTGGCATCACCACCTGACCTTCGAACCGATCGGCGACACCCGTTGCCGCTACACCGACGAGATCGAGGTGCAGGACGGCCTGCACGGATTCGGCGTCCGGCTGTTCATCCACGTCATGTTCCGGCATCGGCATCGTCGGTGGCGGCAGCTCGCCGCACTCCTGGCGCAGAGCGATATCGATATCCGCCCCGGGCGAGCGGCCACCGACTGATCCGATCGCGCTGGTCGATCGCGGCCCTCGATTCGTCCGTTTTCCGCGTGCGCACGACCTCGAGCAGGTAACTCATCGCCGATTCGCCGCCGAATGCCATGTCCGATTACCGCTGGTATCGGGCGGGGAACTCGGGCAGAGTCGTCGGTGAGGATACGACGCGACGAGTGAGAGGAATCGCGATGGCCGTGTACGCGACGATGAACAGCCCGGTCGGGGAACTGCTGCTGACCGGTGAGCTCGGCCCGGACGGCCTCGCGCTCGATTCGGTGTCCATGAGCGGCGGGAAGAAGACCCCGGCCGTGGGCGACCGGACCGCGGCGCCGGAGGCGTTCACCGAGGTAATCGCTCAGCTGAACGACTACTTCGCGGGCGAGCGAACACATTTCGACCTCGAATACACCACTGGCGGAACAGATTTCCAGCGCCGGGTGTGGCAGGCAGTGGACGAGATCCCCTACGGAACCACCGTCGGCTACGGGCGGATCGCCGAGCGGATCGGCGCCTCGCGCGTGGCGGTGCGCGCGGTGGGCACGGCCATCGGCGCGAATCCGCTGCTGATCGTGCGGCCGTGTCACCGGGTCGTCGGCGCGAACGGCGCCCTGACCGGCTACGCGGGCGGCCTGGACAACAAGCGAGTACTTCTGGACCTCGAATATGCCGGCCGCACAGCATAATTCGAGCGAGATCGCCGCGCGGGTCGCGGATCAGGACTGGCCCGCGCTGGCCGAGGAGCTGGACGAGTACGGATATGCGCTCACCGGACCGCTGCTGCACGCCGAGGAATGCCGGGCACTGGCCGCTCTCTACGAACGCCCGGAGTTGTTCCGCAGCACGGTGATCATGTCCCGGCATCGCTTCGGCTCGGGCGAATACCGATACTTCGACCACGACCTACCCGAACCGGTCCGCGAACTGCGCCGGGCGTTCTATCCGAGACTCCTGCCCATCGCCCGGGACTGGGCGGCGAAATTCGGCCGTCCCGGGAGCTGGCCCGAACGCCTGGAGGACTGGATCACCCTGTGCCACAAGGCCGGACAGCACAAATCCGCGCAGATCCTGTTGCGCTACGGCCCCGGCGACTGGAACGCGCTGCACCGAGACCTGTTCGGCGACATGATCTTTCCACTCCAGGTGGTCATCGGCCTGGACGAACCCGGCCGCGACTACACCGGCGGCGAATTCCTCATGGTCGAGCAGCGGCCACGAGCCCAGTCCCGCGGTTCGGCGACGCTGTTACCGCACGGCCACGGGCTGATCTTCACCACTCGCGAGCGCCCGGTGCGCGGCGCGCGCGGCTGGTCCGCGGCCCCGATGCGGCACGGGGTGAGCGTCGTGCGTTCCGGTCGCCGGCACACCCTCGGCCTGGTCTTCCACGACGCCTGATCCGCCCCGTCGGCGCCGAGCCTCGCTCGAACCATCCGAACGATGAATTGTTGCCCAACACTGCGATCCGGGCGTGGATTCGGGGGCATCCGGGGCGAAAATGGCTGGACATCAAGATATTCGGGGGAAAGATCCGAGTGGACAGCTATCTGGTGCAGATCGGGTTGCCGGTCATCGCGCTCGTGGTGTCGTTGATCGCGTTCTTCTGGGAATTCGTGATCATGCGGCGTAAACGCCTGGGCTATCGCGTGCAGATGGATACGCCGGTGACCGGGGAGATCGAGTCGGTATTTCCGGGCGTTCTGGAACAATTGCAGCCGGACGGCGGTACTGCGGACACGCATCTGCAGGACCTGTCGATCGTGCTGATCCGCGTGGAGAACGACGGCGTCACGAACATCGATTCCGCCGATTACGCGATGCCCGACGACGAACGGGTCGGGTTGCGCCTGCATTTCCCGCATCGCCGGATCGCCGGAATGGCGGTGACCGAACTGAGCGACAACATCCTGGGGGCCTATCTCGAGCCGGGCCGAGGTATCGCGGCGCACGCGGACGAGACGCACGATGTCGGCGTCATCGACCTGCCGAAGGTCCCGATGAACCGGCGAGACCACTACAAAATTCTCGCCATTCTCTCGCGCGGGACCGGCACCGGCCCGTATCCGGAGCCCTCACTGCACGGCAAGCTCAAGGGCGGCCGGGTCCGGGCCACCCAGAGTCGCACCGGACTGTCCCGAAATATGTTGGCGTTCATCGGATTTCTGGTGGTCGTCATCGTCGTGCAATTCGGCATCTCGCTGGTCGGGGACAATCCGCCGGCGCCGGACTGCATTGCGGGCCAGCTCACTCTGGTGGGGTCCTCGGCCTTCGAGCCGGTCATCCGGGATGCCGCCACCGCCTACCGGAAGAGGTGTCCCACAGCGAATTTCACCTTCGCATTCGACGGCAGTGAACGCGGCCTGACCACCGTCGACGAGAAGGGCCACGGCGACCCCGGACTGCTGGCCATCACCGACGGCCCCAAGGGCGTCGGCTATCCCGATCTGCTGCCGCGTCCGCTGGCCGTGGCGGTGTTCTCGGTGATCGTGCGCGGCGATCTGGGCGTGCGGGATCTGACCGCCCCGCAGATCCGGGATCTGTTCGAGGGCCGGATCACCAACTGGAACAAGCTCGGCGGACCCGACCTGCCGGTGCGACTGGTCAACCGCGCCTTCGGATCCGGCACCCGGGAGACCTTCGGGCAGCGGCTGCTCGGCGGCAGTTCCGTGACGCTCCCGGAGGCCAGTTGCCGGACCATACAGGTCACGAATCCACCCGGTGTGGCCGCCTGCGAGGTGCCGCTGACCGGCGACATGCTCAAAGCTGTCGCCGACATTCCCGGCGCGGTCGGCTACTCCGCCTACACCGAGGCCGCCGGATATCCGGGCGTCGCCACGGTCACCATCGACAAGCATCAGCCCACCCGCGACGAGGTCCTGGCGCACAATTACGCGTTCTGGGGCGTCGAATACGCCTACAGCAACGGCGAATTGCCGTACGACTCGCTCGCCGCGGCGTTCCTGCGCTACCTCACCGACAACGCGGGCAAGGACATCATCCGCTCGCACGGCGGTACGCCGTGCGGCGAACTCGCCGATCCCGCCCAGTGCAGCCCGGAGCGATGAACTCACAGTGAGCGGGAGATGATCTCCTTCATGATTTCGCTCGTGCCACCGTAGATTCGGTTCACCCGCGAGCCGGTGTACATGTTGGCGATCGGATACTCCATCATGTAGCCGTAGCCGCCGAAGAGTTGCAGGCATTTGTCGACCACCTTGTCGGCGGTCTCGGCGGCGAACAACTTGGCCATGGACGCGGTGGCCGGGTCGTTCTTTCCGCCGACGTACTGTGAGATCGCGTAGTCCACAAGGGTTTTGATGGCCAGCGCCTCGGTCTTGACCTCGGCCAGGGTGAAGGCGTTGTGCTGGAATTTGCCGATCGGGCGCCCGAACGCCTCCCGCTCCCGCGAATACCGCAGCGCCTCGAGCACCGCGGCCTCGGCCAGTGCCGAGCAGATGCTCGCGATGATGAGCCGCTCTCGCGCGAGCTGTTCCATGAGCTGGTAGAAGCCCAGACCTTCCTGCTCGCCGAGCAGATTCGCGACCGGCACGCGCATATCGGAGAAGAACAGCTCGCGGGTGTCCTGCGCGTGCTGGCCCATCTTCTCCAGCACCCGGCCCCGCTCGAAGCCGGCCAGATCCTTGGTCTCGGCCACGATCAGCGAGACGCCCGCGGCGCCCTTGGCCGGATCGGTCTTGGCGACGATGACCACCAGATCGCAGTGAGTTCCGTTGGAGATGAACGTCTTCGAGCCGTTGACCACGTAATGATCACCGTCGCGGATCGCCGTGGTGCGCACCGCTTGCAGGTCCGAGCCGGTGCCGGGCTCGGTCATGGCAACGGCCAGCACCAGTTCACCGGCGATGATGCCCGGCAACCACTTTCGCCGTTGTTCCACACTGCCGTACTGGTGGACGTAGTGCGACACGATCGGCGAATGCACCGAGAAGCCGAACCCGTTGTCGTGCGCGTAGACCAGTTCCTCCTGCACGACCGCCTGCATGCCGAAATCGCCTCCGGCGCCGCCGAATTCCTCCGGCAGATCCAGCCCGAGCAGGCCCGCCGCACCGGCCTTGTTCCAGAATTCGCGGTCGACCATGTGCTGCCCGCTCCAGCGCTCGCGATGCGGCACGCTCTCCTTGCGGAAGAACTCCGCCGCGTGCTTGCGCAGTTCGCGATGCTGATCGGTCTCCCAGGAGGGACGGTAATCGGGGAAGAGTTCGGACATGCGTGATCCCTCTGCTTTCCGGCGCGCGGGGTGGCACACCCCGGTCGTTCACGGCAACGGACAGTACAGTTGTATTGTCTGCCGGTCAACAGCACCGCTATTTCCTGCGGGACTGGACTACTACACGACGTAAGATCCTCGGCAGACCCTGACGAGCTGAGGACCGATGCTGAATCCACGCGCGACGAACGAGGATCTGACCGCCAAGGCACGGATCCGCAATGCCGCCATGGATCTGTTCGCGCAGTACGGCGAGTCCCGGGTCTCACTGCGGGCGGTCGCCGCCGAGGCGGGCGTGACGCTCGGCCTGGTCCAGCACCACTTCAAGACCAAGGCGGGGCTGCGCGAGGCCGTCGATCAGCTGGTGAGCGAGTACTTCTATCAGGCCGTGCACTCGGTGCCCAACACCGGAACCCCGGGAGAGGTCGCGGGCGCGCGGGACGAGGCCGTGCGGGAGATGCTGCGCGAGAACCCGGCCGTGGTGAACTACATCCGCCGCGCGGTCCTCGAACCGGAGCCGACCCGGCTGAAATTCCTGGAACGCCAGGTGGAACTGGTGCGCAGCGAGGTCGTCGCCCTGCGCGAGGCGGGTCTGGCCTCGACCTCCCGCCGCGAATCGACCCAGGTGGTCGCAGTGCTGGTGCGACAGTTCGGCGAACTGCTACTGGCTCCGATGATCGATTCGGTGTGGCAGATGGTGGCCGACGAGGCCGATACCGCCAAACCGCGACTCACCGTCACCGTCGAGGAGTGACCCGGCGATAGCCGGGGCAGTCGGAATCCCTCCGGCGATACAGATGTCCAGGAAATTGTTCAACTGCGCAGTGGGACCGGCACGCCGCTGCTACCTTGGCTTGCTATCGGGCGATGCCTCGTTCACCAGCCGTCCCCGCCCCGAGGAGCAGCACCATGGAGCACTGGATACGGGGTGCGGCGGCGGTGCTGATCGGCATGGTCGCACTCGCCTGCACCGGTTGCTCGGTGATGCCGGGACGCCCCGACCCCACCCACATCACGGCCGATTTCCGCAGTATCTCGGGCATGTTCGCGGGCAATCCGGTCACGGTTCTGGGCCTGCGGGTCGGCACGGTGGACAAGATCGTGCCGCATCCCCGGTTCGCCGAGGTCCACATGAGCATCGACCACGACGTCACGATCCCCGAAAACGTCACGGCCGCACTGATTTCCCAGTCCATCGTGACCGATCGGCATATCGAGCTCTCCCCCGCGTACACCGGCGGCCGGACCCTTACCGACGGCGCGCATCTGACCGTCGAATCGACCCGCAGCCCGGTCGAACTGGACACGCTGCTGCAGACCATCGACACATTCACCGCCGCCCTGGCCCCACCGCCGGGTAGTACGCAGGGCCCGCTGTCGGGCACCCTGCTCTACGACATGCTCGATGGTCGGGGCGCGAAGATCCACGACACGTTGACGGCGCTGACCGGCGCGTTGCGAGTAGGCGTGGTCGACGGGGATGCGATCTCGCAGATCGTCGTCCAGCTCAACGACCTGACCTCGATGCTGGCCGACAACGACGCATCCGTACGCGAATTCGGCAACAACGTCACCCGCATGTCCACGCTACTTGCCGAACAGTCCACCGGCCTGGCGGCGACGCTGGATCAGCTCGAAGCGGTCCTGGCCAACACCGGAACCACCTTCGGCGCGTATCGAGATCGGCTGGCCGACAGCCTGACCGGCCTGACGACCGCGACCGATCAGTTGCGCGCCAACGCATCCCAGATCATCGAGAGCACGGACGTCATCCCGCTGCTGTCCGAGAACCTCGATCGCCTGGTCGATCGCCCCGGCCGGTTCGGCCGCGCACATGCGCTGATCGGCACCGTCAGCGGGGAGATAGTCAGTACCTTCTGTGCGCGGATCGAGTTGCGGGCCGATGGCTGCCGGACCGGACGGGTTCAGGACCTGGGTCCGGACTTCGGCCTGACGGCGGCGATGCTGGGCCTGACCCGATGACCCCGGCGGGCCCCGGCCGGGCTCGCCAACGCTGGCGAGCAAGGTCGGACTCGCGGCACCCGCAACAGTTACAGTGCTCGCGTGGGTGAGACCTCGCAACGCGCACGCAACCCCTGGGGCCAGGGCGAGCGCTTGCGGCTGGAGATCCTCGAGGCCGCCGCACGGTTGCTGTCGGATCTGGGCAGCGAGGAGGGACTCACGATCCGCGGCGTGGCACGCGCCGCCGGAATCTCACCGGCGAGTATCTATCAACACTTCAGTGATAAATCCGCTCTGGTCGACGGGCTGATCGAATACGACGCCACCCAACTGGCCACGGCGATGGCCGATGCGCAGGCACAGTTCCCGCCCGAGGCGGCGCTGGATCGGGTGCGCGCGCAGATGAAGGCGTACTGCCGATTCGCCCTGGACAGTCCGGGCCACTACCGTCTGATGATCGACAACCGGCCCGCGCAGGCCGCGCGTCCGGGTCCGCTCATGCAGTTCGTGCAGCAGGTGATCACCGCGTTCGAGCACTGCCAGGAGACCGGGGTGCGGTTGCGGCTGCCACCGGATCGGGCCGCGGTGGTGGTCTTCGTCGGGACGCACGGCCGGGTCGCGCTGTGGCATGCGAGCCAGGGCGCACAGCCGGCCGAGATCGTGACCGAGTTCGTCGACGAGCTCATCTCGCTCGTCATCGATTGACTCCCTTCACATCTCGCTAATCGTTGCTTAGCAGAACCAACGGGATCTATCCTGGCCGAGTTAGTGAACGATTGTTTAGTAACTCTGTCAGGGGGTCACGATGACCGAATCCCTTCCCGCATACCCGATGGCGCGAGCCACGGGCTGTCCGTTCGACCCGCCGCCACAGCTGCGCGAGGTCGGTCCGGTCAGCCGGGTACGCATCTGGAACGACGAAACACCTTGGCTCGTCACGGGTTACGACGAGCAGCGCGCTGTTCTCGCGGACCAGCGGTTCAGCGCCGATACCCGCAAGGAGGGCTATCCGCATCAGTCGGCGGCGATCAACGCGCGACGTCGCACCTTCCGCGCGTTCATCGCGATGGACGATCCCGAACACGATCGACAGCGAAAGATGTTGACCCGCAACTTCATGGTCAAACGGGTCGAGGCCATGCGGCCCCGCGTGCAGCAGATCGTGGACGGGCTGATCGACGATATGCTCGCCGGTCCGCAGCCCGCGGATCTGGTGACCGCGTTCGCACTGCCGGTGCCCTCGCTGGTCATCTGTGAACTGCTCGGCGTGCCGTACGAGGATCACGAATTCTTCCAGTCCTGCAGCCGCAAGCTCATCTCCCGCGAGTCGCCCCCGGAGGAGGCGATCGCCGCCAACGAGGCGTTACGCGAATATCTGCTGAAACTCATTGCGGCCAAACAACAGACGCCGACCGACGACCTGATCGGCAGACTGGTGAGCGGGCAGGTCGCCGCGGGCGAGCTGACCGTGGAGGAAGCCGCGGATATGAGCGTGCTGATGTTGATCGCCGGACACGAGACGACGGCCAACATGATCGCGCTGGGCACCCTTGCCTTGCTGGAACATCCCGATCAGCTCGCCGAACTGCGTGAGACCCAGGATCCGGCGGTGATCGCGAACGCGGTCGAGGAGCTGCTGCGCTATCTGAACATCGTGCACGGCGGACGTCGGCGGGTGGCCCTGCAGGACGTCGAGGTCGGCGGACAGCTCGTCCGCGCGGGCGAGGGCGTCATCCTGGCCAATGACGCAGGCAACCGGGATGATTCGGCATTCCCGGATCCGGATGTGCTCGACATCCACCGCAAGGCGCGTCATCACGTCGCCTTCGGCTACGGCGTGCACCAGTGCCTGGGCCAGCCGCTGGCGCGGATGGAGCTGCAGGTGGTCTACAGCACCCTGTACAAGCGGATACCCTCACTGCGCCTTGCGATTCCGATCGACGACGTGCAGTTCAAACACGAGATGGTCGTCTACGGCGTCCATTCCCTCCCCATCGCCTGGTAAAAGGAGCTTGCTCATGAAAGTCATCGTGGATCAGGACAAATGCGTCGGCTCGGGACAATGCGTGATGATGTCCGAGGCCGTCTTCGACCAGCGCGACGAGGACGGCGTCGTGGTGCTGCTACAGGACGAGCCCACCGAGGACCAGTACGAGGCGGTGCGTGACGCGGCCCGGGTGTGCCCGGCGCTGGCCATCGAGATCGCCGAGTAGCAGGCGCCGAACCGGATCACCGCACCGCGACGCGTCCGGACCTGTACCCCAGGTCCGGACGCGCCCGCCCAATCGTGACTCGTTCGAGATCTAGCGAACCCTTCGCAAACGCCACATGCTCTGAATATCCTTCCCGAGTGGGCCCATGGCAACTGCCCGGCTCGCGATCGCTCGCAGGATCACGACGAGTGGGAGGCGGGTAGCGGTATGGCGAAGAACGTCGCCGACGGACTGTGGGACATGCTGGTCTCGGCGGGCGTGCGCCGCTGCTACGGCATCGTGGGCGACGCACTCAACCCGGTCATCGACGCCATGCGCCGCAACGGGAACGTCGATTTCGTCCATGTGCGGCACGAGGAGTACGGCGTCTTCGCCGCGGTCGCCGAGGCCTGCCTGACCGGTCGGCCGGTCGCGGTGTGCGGCACCGCCGGGCCGGGCGTGACCCATCTGATCAACGGCCTGCTCGATGCCCGCAAGGAGGGCGCGCCGATCATCGCCCTCGCCGGCGACAGCGAATCCGCGCTGCTGGACAGCGGCACCGTCGAAGAACTCAATCCCTACAAGTTCTTCGACACCGCGGCGCACTACATCGGCCGCATCACCAATCCCGCGCAGTTGCATCACGTAGTGAGCAGCGCGGTGACCATCGCGATGGCCGAGCACGGGCCGACCGTGGTGGCGCTGCCCGGCGACGTCGCGGTGCAGGACGCACCGAAACTGTCTCTGCGCCTGTCGGTTCCGGTGCCACAGCGGGCTCCGGCGGCGGCCGCGGATCTCACGGCCATGGCCGAGATCATCGACGACGCCGATCGAATCGCGGTATTCGGCGGCGACGGTTGCGCCGACGCGGGCGTCGAGGTACGCGCACTCGCCGCGAAACTTCAAGCGCCGGTCGGCTATTCGCTCAAAGGTAAGCAGTGGCTCGAGCACGACAACCCGAATGCGGTCGGCATGACCGGACTGCTCGGCTACGGCGGCTGCTGGGAGGCGATCAACAAGTGCGATGTGCTGCTCATGCTCGGCACCGACTTCCCCTTCCCGAACTTCCTGCCGCACACCGGCGTCAAGGTCATCCAGGTCGATCGCAACCCGCGGCGCCTCGGCCGGCGAATTCCCTTGGCGCTGGGCGTCATCGGTGACGTGCAGGCCACCGTGAGCGAACTGCTGCCCATGGTCGCGGCCAAGTCCGCGAACCGATTCCTGAACAAATGCGTGAAGGCGACGCACAGCTTCGAGAAACATCTGCAGCACTACGTCACCCGAGGTCCGGAGCTGACGCCGATCCGGCCCGAATACCTCGCCGCCCTCCTGGACGAGGCGGCCGACGACGACGCGCTGTTCTTCGCCGACACCGGAACCGCGGTCATCTGGGCCTCGCGGCACATCCACTACGGGGGCGACCGACGCCTGTTCGGATCGTTCTCCTGGGCCTCGATGGCGAACGCCTCCCCCAACGCCTTCGGCGCGCAACTCGCCTTCCCGGGACGCCAGACCATCGCCCTGTGCGGTGACGGCGGGTTCACCATGCTCGGGCTGGGCGATCTGCTCACCCAGGTGCAGCGCAGGACGCCGGTGGTGAACGTCGTGCTGAACAACGGCATGCTCGATTTCGTCGACATCGAGCAGCAGGAGGCCGGGCTGATCCCGTTCGGCACCGAGTTCCGCAACCCGGACTTCGGCAAGGTCGCCGAGGCCATGGGGGCCAAGGGAATTCGCGTCGAGGAGCCGGGTGATCTACCCGATGCGATCCGAACCGCATTGGCGCACAAGGGCGGACCGGTGGTGCTGGACGTGCTGGTCGACAAGCACGCACTGGCCATGCCCGCGCACGTGCCGGGCGCGACGGCCGCGGGCTTCACGCTGAGCCTGGCCAGGCAGACATTGCACGGAGATCTGGACAACGTCGTCACCACGGCCGAACACAATATCGGCCTGCTCTGATCCATCGACGGGCACGAACCCGCCGACGCCGAGATACGGAGGATACGCATGCTGCACACCGATATTCCGACCCGCGGTGAGATCCTCGCCCTCGTATCGACCGTCGAGCCGTGGTGCGTCTCGATCTACACCCCGACCGAGGTGAGCGCGCCGACGCCGGACAAGAACCGGCTCGCGTTCGAGAATCAGGCCCGCCAAGCGCTCGACCAGATCACCGACAAGGAGGCCCGGGTGGCCCTCGAGGAGGAGATCGAGGACCTGATCGACGACGAGGAGTACTGGCGGTATCTGTCGCGCACGCTGGTGGTGCTCGCCACGCCCGAGCGGATGCGGACGTTCCGGGTGCCGAATCGGCTCGAGGCGGGCGTCACCGTCGGGGACCGGTTCGACATCAAACCGCTGTTGCGCACCATCACCTTTCCGCAGGATGCCTTCGTGCTGGCACTGTCGGAGAATGCGGTGCGCCTGGTCGAAGTGACCCCGGACGAACCGGCGCAGGACGTCGCGGTGGCCGGGCTGCCGGTGAGCCTGATCGACCATATCGCGCAGCCGGGCATGAGCCGCAGCCCGCACGGCCGGCTACAGGGCACCGAGGGCCGCAAGGTGCGGATCCGGCAGTTCTGCCGCGCGGTGGATCACGCGTTGCGAAATGTGCTGTCCGGCAGGGATGTTCCGCTGATCCTCGCCGCGGCCGAACCGACCGCATCGCTGTTCCGCTCGGTGAACAGCTATCCGGGCCTGCTGACCGAGGAGCTCGCGGGCAATCCGGAACATCTGGCCGACGCGGAACTGGCCGCCCGCGCCCGCACTGTCCTGGACGGCCACTACGCCGACGAATTGTCCGAGCTGCGTGCGGAATTCGAGCAACGTCGCGGTGACGGCCGCGGCACGGCGGATCTGTCCGACATCGCCCGAGCCGCGACGTTCGGCATGGTGCGAACCCTCATGGTGGATATCGACACCCCGGTCCACGGAACCGTCGGCGAGGACGGATCACTCACCTTCGCGGCCACCGGCCAGGCGGACGCACCGGGCGTCCTCGACGAAATCGCCCGCCGCGTACTGCTTTCCGACGGCCGGGTACTGGCGGTGCGCGCCGCGGACCTGCCCGACAGCGCACATGCGGCGGCCATCCTGCGATACGTGCCCTGAGTCGTCCCGGGCGCGGGCGACGCGTCCGATGACCTAGCCGATCTCGGTCCGCTCGGTGGATCGGCCGGCGAAGGTCACCAGACCGACGCGGGCGACCACCGCGAGGACGGCGACGGTCACGGTGACCACGCCCATCGGGACGGCGCTGTGCCCGCCCAGGCCGACCAGCGGGGCCACGACCGCGCCCAGGACGAACTGCGTGCAGCCGACCAGCGCCGACGCGCTTCCGGACACGTCGCCGAATCGCTCGAGCGCCAGGGCCGCGGCATTGGGCATCGTCAGGCCGATGGACGACACCATCACGAACAGCGGAATCTCGATCGCCACGGGCCCGCCGTGCGCGAGCGCCACGATCAGCACCGCTACCGCGCCCACGCATACACCGGCCAGGCCCAGATCCAGGATTCGACGCGGCGACCAGCGGCGCAGCAGGCGGACGTTCAGAGCGTTGGCCAGCACGATCCCGATGCCGTTGGCGGCGAAGATCAGGCCGAAAACCTGTGGGCTGAGCGCGAACAGGGTCTGGAAGACGAACGAGGACGCGGAGATATAGGCGAACATCGCCGCGAAGGACAGCGCACCGGCCAGCGCGAATCCGGCGAATTCGGGGACGACCGCGATCCGGCGCAGCGCGGCGAACGTCGCGGTGAGTTCGCCGCGGTGCCGCGCCTGCGGCGGCAGCGTCTCGGGCACGCCCACGATCGCGATGATCACGAAGAGCAGCCCGAGTACGGCAAGCACCCAGAACAGCCCGCGCCAGTCGATCACCCGCAACAGCTGCGCACCCGCCACCGGCGCGACGACCGGTGCCGCACCGCTGACCCCGAGCAGGATCGAAAAGGCTCGCGCCCCTCGGGTTCCGGACCAACTGTCCCGGACGATCGCGAAGGAGATGACGATGCCGGCCGCACCGGCCAGCCCCTGCAGCAGCCGCGCCGCGTCCAGCAGCGCGACCGTGGGCGCGAGGGCGCACAGCGCCGAGGCGACGGTGAACACGACCATCCCGGCGATCATCGGACGCCGCCTGCCCCATCGGTCGCTGAGCGGACCGGCCAGCAACTGCCCCAGCGCCAACCCGATCAGACAGGTCGTCAGCGAGAGCTGGATTCCGGCCTGGCTCGCGTGCAAGGCCGTCGCCGCCTGCGGCAGACTCGGCAGATACAGATCCGTCGTGATCGGCCCGAACGCCGACAACGCGCCCAGCACCACGATCAGCCGCGCACTCCCACGCCGCACACCCGTCGTATCGGCGACCTCCACCGACCCGCCCTGCTCGCTCATCTTCCTGGATCCTCCTCACCACCCCACCTCCGCCGACCATACCCAGAGCCGGCCGGGAGAGCGGTAGTCCGTTCCGTACCCCGGACAGCGCGCCCGCGAACGCCGCTGGGCACTCGGCGAATACGCGGAATGTCCGCTGCGGTGGCATTACTCGGTCGGTGAAATCGCGGATTCCGTTGGGCATTCAACCTATTCGCGCGCACGCCGACGGGCGGGTCTCCTGGCCAGGAGACCCGCCCGTCGGGTATCTCGTCGGTGCGCGGACCTACTTCTTGGCGGGAGCAGGCGGAGCGGCGGGGTTCGTGCAGAACGCGCCGGGCGTGGTGCACGGGGCATTGATGGTGCTGAAGTACTGGTACGCCGACCACAGCATCATCGGGCCGCCGACCAGGATGGTGCCCAGCAGAGTGCCCACGGTGCCGATCGTCGCGACACCGGCGATGCAGCCGATGATCGCGCCGGGCAGCACACCCGCGAACAGGGTGGTGATCGCGGTGGAGACCGAACCGACCACGCCACCGGCGACACAGCCGACGGTGACGCCGATCAGCGCGCCGACCACCGCGCCGACCAGGCTGGAGATGGTCGCGCGGGAACCGAACGCCGACAGCTCCTGCTGGTCACGCGGGCTGAATGACTCGTCGATCTGTTTCGGATCCACCTTGGTGGCATCCTTGGCGTTGGCCATCGCCGACGCGGAGATCGGGTGGGCGACCGGGGTGCCACCGGTGGTCTGCGGGGTCAGCCGCACCTGGTGGTCCGCGATGTCCGCGTTGATCGGGAACTGGGTGTTGTCCTTGCGGTACACCAGCGGAACCGAATCGACGACGGTGCCCTTGGCATCGGCGACGGTCAGGCTGTCGCCGACCTTCTTGAACGTACCGTCGACGGCCTTCAGAACAGCCGATCCACCGTCCCGGTTCAGCGTGTAGTGAATTCCGTTGACGTCCACCGCCTGCGAAGCCGGAACATTCTGGAACGGTGACGCGATGGCAGGGGCGGGGGCCGGTGCGGCCGGGGCGGCATAGGCGGGCGCCGCGGCGATTCCGACGGCGCTCACCACCAACGCTGCACTCGCAGCAAACTTCCTCATCTGGTACGACCTCAAACCTTTCTTCGACAACGGTGACCCTGCGCATTCAGCGCGGACCCACCGATCCTCACCGGTCAATCAGGCCGTACCAATATTTCTGAAAGGTGAAATTAAAATGGAAATCTGAACCCTTCGGCAGAAACTCAACAGAAAACCGACGGCGAATTACAATCATTGCACCGGCGATTTCTTTGATTGAAATCGCCGGTGCAATGATGGAAACCTGTTCAATTGTAATGAAAGAAATTCGGGGAAACTACGCTGCGGCGATCCGCGCGTCGATGTTCATCCGCTTACGGACGTGCATCGAATAGGCGAAGGCCAGACCCAGCGCCGTCCATTCGACGGGATTTCCCAGCCCGACCACCGTCGAGGTCGGCAGCGTGGCGATCATCGCGAACCGCACCAGCGCGGCCAGGGCGAATGCGCCGCCCCAGACAAGCGTCGAGTACAGGAAGATCCGCCGGACCTCGGAGTCCTCGCGCCACAACGTGTTCCAGGCCCGAACCTGATCCGCACCGGAGGCTCGCAGGCGCTGCACGATGCCGAACATCGCCGGACGCCCGAACACGCAACTGCCCAGCAGCACGGCGCCGACCACCGCCTCGGTGATCGGATCCTTGGCCAGCATCATCCGTTCGCTGCCACTCACCAGCGCGAGCACCAGCCCCAGACCGTTGATCGCCAGGACGAATCCGGCCAGACCGTCGAAGCGACGCTGCATCACCGCCGGGACCAGCACCCACAGCGCCGACAGGACGGTGGAGCACACCAGCGCGACGAAACTGCTGTGTCCGAGTGCGGTGAGCAGATAGTACGAGCCCATCGGAATCACCACCGGGGACAGATTCACGACGATCCGCCGGAGCCGACCGGTCCGGTCCGAAGAGGAACCGGCGGCAGCCGTGGTGACCGCGGAATCGGCTGCGGCGGAGGGAATCTCGCCGAATGCGCGATTGCTGGTGGGTACGGGCTGGGTCATCGGATTCTCCCTGCTGATCGCCGAGTTGGTATGTGAACAAAGCTATTTCGCGCAGGGCCCGTAGCGCGTGGACCGACGGATGGAATCGGCCGTCTCCACCCCGGGGTGTAGTGCGGAGATCTCCACCCGCGGACTCCACCGCCGGCAGGTTCTCGCGCGCCGCCGCACTACCTAGGGTCGACACGTCGCCCGGTACAGCGGTGCGCCCGCCGCACCGGCGGCGTACGACACGCCGCCGCCGCGCTGCGCCGCCGGTGATCGGCGACAATGCTGGGCGGTACCGATCCGTGAGGAGAGTGATGGCGCAGAGACTCCTGCGTGCCGCGCGAGGGTTGCTCGGCACCGATCCGGAGAACAGTCCGCTGTTCCGGATCGTCGGCGGGCTGCTGCTGGCGGCGAATCTGCTGTGGAATCACCGCGGTCCGGTCCCCGTCTGGCTGTGGGTCGTGTTCGGCGCCGCCTACGCGATCTTCCTGATCTACGAGGTCTTCGGTGACAGCCGCCCGCGTCTGGTCGTGCCCGCGCTGATCGGCTGCATGATGCTCTCGGCCGTCGCGACCGGACCGTGGCCCGACCCGAACTCGGTGAGCGCCCCGGTGATCCAGCTGTGGGTGACGGTCGGCATCTTCGCTCGGCAGATCGCGGTGAGCACCCGCACGATCATGACCGCCGTCGCCGTCGCGGCCGTGCTGCTGATCATCGGCGATCTACTCGCCGGAGAGCTCACCACCCACGTGCTGACCCCCGTGGCGATCCTGGCGATCGTGCTGTTGATGGGCCTGTATCGCCGCCAGTACCGCCTGCAGATCCATCAGACCGAAATGCTGCTCGAACAGACCCGCCGCGCCCAGCAGGAACACGCCCGCGCCGCGGCGCTGGACGAACGCGCCCGCATCGCCCGGGAGATGCACGATGTGCTCGCGCACTCCCTCGGCGCGCTGACCGTGCAGCTCGAGGTCGCCGAGGGCCTGCTCAGCGAGAAGGGCGACGTGACCGGAGCGTTGACCCATCTGCGCCGATCCCACCGCCTGGCCCAGGACGGGCTGACCGAGGCCCGCGGCGCGGTGGCCGCACTGCGCGAGGACGTCCCCCCGCTCCCGGAGGCGGTGCGCGGACTCGTCGAGGGCTATCGCCGGGACCGGCGGATGAGTGTGGACTGCCTGGTCGACGGCGAACCGCGCGCGGTGCAGTCGGCCGCGGTGGTGTCGCTGCTGCGGACCGCCCGCGAGGCACTCACCAATGCCGCCAAACACGCACCCGGCGCGGCGGTGACCGTCGCGCTGGGTTTCACTCCGGACCGAGTGCGCCTGTCGGTGCGCAATCCGATCCTGTCCGGCACCGAACCGACCGAACCACCGCGGGCGCGCGACGAGAACGGCGGGTACGGTCTCACCGGAATGCGCGAGCGGATCGCGTTGGTCGGCGGCACCCTGTCCGCCGGACCGGGACGCGACGGCCGCGATTGGGTGGTGACGGCGGAAGTACCCGGCTGAGCGGGCGGCGACGGGGCGTCAGCACAGGAGATTTCGCCCGGCCGAAAGGGAGAGCATGAGTGGGTCAGGGCCGGAAGCGGCAGCGGAGCGTAACCACGCAGGCCCCCCACTCGTGCCGAAAAAACACAGCATGAGTGGGTCGGGGCCGGAAGCGGCGGCGGAGCCCGACACCGCGATCCGGGTGCTCGTGGCCGATGATCAGCAGGTGATGCGCGAGGGTCTGGTCGCGCTGCTCGGACTCGTCGACGGGGTGCGCGTGGTCGGCTCGGCCGGTGACGGCGAGGCGGCGGTACGGGCGGTGGACGAGCTGTCCCCCGACGTCGTGCTGATGGATCTGCGCATGCCGGTACTGGACGGCGCGGGCGCCACCGCCCGGATCATCGCCGAACATCCGGGCACCGCGGTCATCGTGCTGACCACCTACGCCGACGACGAATCCATCCTGGGCGCACTGCGGGCAGGCGCGCGCGGCTATCTCACCAAGGACGCGGGACGCGCCGAGATCGCCGCCGCCATCACCGCAGCGGCCGCCGGACAGTCCACCTTCGACGCCACCGTCTCCCAGCGCCTGGTCGCCGCGCTGTCCGACGCGACGATCTCACAGTCCCGGACCGCACGCGAAAACCCTACGGCCGCAACGCCCAAACCGGACGGATTGACCGCCCGCGAAGCGGAGGTCCTGGGCCTGATCGGGCAGGGCCTGAACAACGCCGAGATCGCCGGATCGCTCTACATCTCCGAGACGACCGTCAAGACGCACATCAACAACGCCTTCGCCAAGATCGGCGCGCGCAACCGCGCCGATGCCGTCCGCTACGCCTACCGCCACGGCCTGGCACAGCCCTGAGATGGCCGACTACGCGCACACCGACTTCGCCGCCAAGGGCCGCGCCGAGAAGGCGCGTCGCCTGGCGGCCTACATCTGGCAGCGCGACATCACCGGCGCCGAACTCCTGGCGTTGTCCCCGGCAACCCGTCGCAAACTCGCCCGCGCCGCGGACACCAATCCCCCGAGCACCGACGAAACCTGGTCCCGGACAGCACAATTACTCGACGAGAAAGACGCCTGGGCGCAACGCCACCCGAATCACCCTGCGGCGCAACGCAGCTACTCCGACGAAAAGATTCTCTGGGTGAAACCGCCGGTCACGCCGTGGCACACGCCGCCGCCCGGCCCGTCCGAGGGCTGAACCCGGCGCCCGCGCACCCTGGGAACCGGCTGGGAGATTCGGGCGCACTCGCGACACCAGGTTGACAACGGCGCACGCCATCAGAACAGTAGACTCGCAAGCCCGGCCCGAGCACCACGGGGAGTGCCGGTCGGGTCCCGCCCCAGTCATCCGTAGCTACTATCGAGGAATACATGAACGTTCGCAGGCTCATCGTGATCGTGGGCACGGGCTTGGCACTCGCCGCCCCGCTGGCCCCCTCCGCATCTGCCGGAAGCCCCAACATCCCGTCGGGTTCGGCGGGCACCGGGTCTTCGAGCATCGACGACCTGGTCGGCTCCACCGGATCGGCGGGTCTGACCCAGACCGGTTCCGCAGGCGGCCATGTGTACAAGAATTGCGACGAGGTCCGCAAGGCGGGCAAGGCGCCGCTGTTCCGCGGCGAGCCGGGCTACGCCCCGTACCTGGACCCGGACGGCACCGGAATGGCCTGCCCGACGCAGTAATCCGGCCCAGAAAACCCGACACCCGGTGTGGCGCAATGCCACACCGGGTGTTCGTTTTTCGGGCCCGATATTCTCAGCGGCGGAAGATCTTCACCAGCGTCACGGCCACGACTACGGCGCCCGCGCCGATGAGGCCGTATTTCACCTTGGGCTCGTTCAACTTCGCGAGCACCGCGTGTTTGGTCTTGTCGGCGATCCGCTGCGGGTCGGCCCGAACGGCGAGCTCATCGAGTGTGTTCGCGAGCCGGTTGCGCGCGGCTTCGATCTCCCGCTCGATGCTCTCGGTATCCTTCGCCACGTTGTGTCTCCTGTGATTCGTCCGGTGGGCGTGCGTCGCTGTCGTGGAGTCTATCCGCCGCCGCGAGATCGCCGCCGCCTCCGCTACCCGGCTGCGGTCCCGACCCGCCCGCCAGTGAGCTACCGTGCTGGCATGACCGAGAACTCCCGGCTCGCTCCGGGCGATATCGCGCCCGGCTTCACCCTTCCCGACGCCGACGGCAAGCCGGTGTCCCTGGCCGATTACCACGGCCGCAAGGTGATCGTCTACTTCTACCCGGCAGCCAGCACGCCCGGCTGCACGAAGCAGGCCTGCGACTTCCGCGACAATCTGGCCGAACTCGGCGGCGCGGGCATCGAAGTGGTCGGCATCTCGCCGGACAAACCGGCCAAACTCGCAAAATTCCGCGACAACGAGAAGCTCACCTTCCCGCTGCTGTCCGATCCGGACCGCGAGGTGCTCACCGCATGGGGCGCCTACGGCGAGAAAACCATGTACGGCAAGAAGATCACCGGCGTGATCCGCTCGACCTTCCTGGTCGACGAGGAGGGCAAGATCGCGGTCGCGCAGTACAACGTGCGGGCCACCGGGCACGTGGCCAAGCTGCGGCGCGATCTGTCGGTGTAGGGCCGCCGGCACCGCGCGGTAGCCGAGGGGTGCAGCCCGGACATCGAAAACGGCCGGGCCACACCGTCATTCGCGACGCCGTCGTCCACGAGGCATGCACGCATCTCGCGGCCGCAGGCTCACATGCGCATACGCGTCTACCCGACGTAACGGTCCATCAGGTCTTCTGTTCATCTGTCATGAGCCGAGCCGTATCGCGGCACTTGGTCGGTACCGCGTATGAACCAGGTCGGAACTATCGCGACAGAGCGCTGAGTATTTGGGCACACCGCTGAAACCAAATCAGCGGCAAGCCAATTGGTGTCTGAATGACTGGCCGAGATGCGCCGGGGCGGTGCTGGCTCGGCAATCCGGAAGATCTACGTGAAGCGTTGGCCGAACAAATCGCGTCTGAGAGATTCGGGCACGGTGGGCCGCTGGGTCGATACCCCAAGCGACAGGCAACTGGGGCCGTGTATCCAGCGGTCAGCCCCGGACTGGCCTACTCGGCCGCTTCGGCCCGGACCGCGAGTGCCCGGCGGATCAGGGTCCGGGCAGCATCCCCGGTCACGGACTGTCGGGCGAGCATGTCGAACGTCCGGTGGTAAACCTTGATTTCTCGTGGTTGTGTGATCGTCAACTCAGCTGTTATGGCTTCCACGAAGACTACCTTCGTATCGAACATG
The DNA here is from genome assembly GCF_019890715.1 of Nocardia coffeae. Classification (NCBI taxonomy): domain Bacteria; kingdom Bacillati; phylum Actinomycetota; class Actinomycetes; order Mycobacteriales; family Nocardiaceae; genus Nocardia; species Nocardia coffeae. Next base: position 209,427 of record NZ_JAINZY010000014.1, read on the forward strand.
ACGAACGCGGTTGTAGTCATCTCGAACGGTGCTGTAGCAGGGATGATGCCCAACGTAACGCGGGGCATTCCCTGGACGGCAAGTAGCCTATCCATTTGGCCGATCATGGTCTGATCGTCACCAACGGTGGTGTACAAGGCTTGTTCCGCGATGAGGAAATGAAACAAGTGGTCTCGCTGGTACAAGACACGCTGCCGTTCGATCCGGGCCGATACGCCTTCGTCCAGGTCGTTCGGCACCTGCTGAAACTCGATAACTTTCTGCAGGATTCCCGCTGCGTAGTCTGCGGTTTGCAACAGCCCAGGTATCACCACAGGTTCGTATCCGCGCAGAATCCGCGCTTCGGATTCCGATTTAATGAATGTTCTTTGTCTCCGCTTGGTACCAGTGCCTAGAACCTTCTGCCACTCCAGATATGCGGTATCAATATTTCTCCGCGTCGCGGTTAGGTCTGCCAATTGATCCGGAGCGTCACAGTCTCGGCAGTACGCGGCAATATCGTCCAGCGACGGTAGGATTTTGCCGTACTCGATTTTGGATACCTTGCTCGGATGCCACTCGTTCAGCCGAGCCAGTGCAGCACCCGATAAGCCAGAGGTAAAGCGAATCTCTCGGAGTCTGGCCCCGAGAGATTCGCGTTGCTGGTTGACAGAACCGGTCACCGAACGAAGTATCCTCGATACGGCGTAGCGAGTGACCAGAGTTGCTGTTTGATCTGTCGGCAGTGCTCGACAATCCCCGCATCCGCGGTCAACGCTGCCGTATCTACCGCACGTCCGTTCTCATCTACGAGGTTGAACACCACCCGGTTGTCATCCAGCAGCCAGAAATCATCTCCTGGCACCTCTCCGGCCTCATGTCGGGGCAGATACCGGATGTCTTCCCCGGCACCGGTGTTCAGCTCTGTAACCGCCAGAGAGAACCGGGTGTAGTCCGTGTGCGGCACCGTGACGACACGTACACGGGTGACCGCTACGCCCCGGCCGGTGGTGTCCTTCACCAGCTGTAGCCACGGCTCGAGCCATGCGTAGTCGTCCGGCTCTCCGTCGAGAAATCTCCTGAGCGGCTCTGACTCGTCGGCAACCGCATACGCATCCCGGACTTCGAGATGGAATGCTTCGCGGCGGCACTCACCGAATAGGTCAGGCCACGGATTGCCGTGTAGCAGTTGCACCGTAATAAGTCCTCTCTGCCTTCTCTACGGCGATGACGGTTTCATCGTCCGCTATGTCGAGTTGTGCGAGCGTGCCAGGGTCGGTTACCGGCCTGCCGGACAGCAGAAACGTTCCACGGCCTGTATCAGCCAACGGTTCGCCGATGTAGTAGTCCGGTTCGAGGAAACCAAGCAACCTGTGCGGAAGCTCGACTGTGCCAGGGGTTTCGGTCTTCCATGCTTGGACCAGGTACCCGTCTTCGTAGGACAGCAGGGTCGGGCAGTTTCCGCCGGTGCTTCCGCACTTGCCGAGAAACGTAGCGTTCATCGCGGTTACCTCCATTGAGTCGTGCACCAAGTTGCACTAGCACTCTCGATTGTGGCTCGACTGTAGTGGTCGTGCACTCGGAATCGTCTTCTGTTGCACGGTTGTGCACGGTGATAGACCGCGCTGGCTATCGCTTCGTAGCGTCGGAACCAGCGCCCGGGGCAGGCGGAGAGGTACCGGTCCCGGGTTGCCCTTCCAGCGACCTACTACAGGGGTTGATATGAGCGCAGAAGACAACGAAAAGCACAGGAGTACAAGGCTTTACGTGTTTCCCGGTGGGGTGCTCGAAATGCAGGAGCGCCCCGGTGAGGTACCGGGTACTGGGGTGTATCTGGAGTACCGGCAGTCGTGTAGCGACGCGCGAGCGTTCGGCCCTTGCGAGGCGGAACGGCTCCGGCTGGTGGACGACGAGAACGAGTCAGCGTGATGCCGGTGTGGGTGGCGTTTGCGGTGCCGTTGGCCGCGTTCTTCGCCCTGCTGCTCTGGCCGCGCCGGGGGTGAGGGCATGAAGCTTGATCAGCGCACCGAGCCCGGAACGTACATGGTTCCGGAGTTGGCGACCGGGGCTGAGGCCAAGTCGTTGCCGGTTGAGGTGATCACCCGGTTTCGCGATGCTTTGAAGTATGGAACTAGTCGAAATGCCCAGGGGGACAGATGAATACTCGATTAGGTCTAGTTCTCGCTGCTGTACTCGTCGGCATCGGTCCAGCACTCACGGTCGGCACCGGCCCGGCTCACGCTGTGAATTCCTGCGATTTCGAATTCAGTCCGTCCACACCTTCGGTCTATTCACCACAGATAGTCGGCGAAGGCGTTGCGGCGTGCGACGTGCGGCCAGACCGGCACTTGGTCACTCTCGCACTCGAATGGCAGCACGGCGGGAAGTGGGAGGTTGCCTCAGTGTCGCAACCGGACTCGACCGTCCCGGGGACGTGGGGTGCCGGGCGGCGTCACTACAAGGTATCGGCGGGCTGCTACGCCGGTACATGGCGGATCGCTGTTTCGATCCGGGGCGGCATCCAAGGCCACGAGTTTCGCTACGACAACCAGTCTGGCACCGTGAACGTACCGACCTCCGTGTGTCATCCGAGATTCTGAGAGGCAGGGCCATGGCCGACGATGAGACGATAACCCCGGTCAGCTACCCGATAGATCCGAACAACCCGCCCGAGTTCCCGGGCAAGCTTCCCCGAGACTTTTCCACGCCGTTGCGTGAACAGTTGCAAGCGATGGCGGAAGCGGTCAACCCGTACCTCGGGCCGGACCACAAGGTCATCCGGGCCCTCATCGACGCTTCGCACGAGATCACCGCCGTGACGTTCCCCAAGCAGGGTGGTTACGCTGAGTACACCCCCGAGGGGTGAGAGACTTCGCGGACCACCGGGCACGTGGCCAAGCTGCGGCGCGATCTGTCGGTGTAGGGCGCGAGCACCGAAGGGTGCGGCCCGGACGCCGGAAACGGCCGGGCCGCACCATCATTCGCGAATACCGTCGTCCACGAGTCCCGGCATTCACGTATTTCGCGGCCGCGAACTCACATGCGCTGCGCCGAGTCCGGGCTCGGGTGCTGCGTGGAGTGCGGCATCGGGTGCGGCATCAGTTCGGCGGCCCACGCCAGCATCAGCCGCCAGTGGTTGTCCCACCACTTCGCGAATTGCGGTGAGGTGAGCTCCGGCGGCGGGGCCTCGCCCGGGAACAACAGCTGCTGATTGGGCCCGACCACCGGCGAATTCGGTTCGGGCAGTGGGGGAAATTCGGTCGAGGGGCCCGCGGCGGCCGGACCCGGGGTCACCTTCATCAGCTCGGGGGCCTGCTGCTGATGCTGATCCATCCGGTGGCTTCCGGCCGGGCCCCACAGCATCCCCGCCGAATCGATCGGCGCCGCACCGGGCGCATCGGACGAATGCGAGGAATGCCCCGAGAGCGACTGTGGCCGTGGCGATCCGGCGGGAGCGGGCTGTGCGGCGGGCTGCGGGGCCGGGACCGCGCGATGCTGCTGCGGGGTGGCGTTCGCGGCATCGGCCAGATCGGGTGCGGTACCCGGCCGCGAGCCCGAGGTCGCCTCGTACACGCCACCCACGACCAATCCACCGGCCAGCACACTGGCCGTGGTGACCAGCGCCGCGGCACTGCGGGACACCCGCGGACGCCGGACCTCCACCTCGGGCTCGGGGTGCACGGCCAGCGCCGCACCCGCCGCCGCGGCCACCGCGCCGATCCGGCTCGCGATGATCGGCACGTCGAATCCGTCGGCCAGGCTCGCCTCGACCACCGAGCTGCGCGCGCGCGAACCGATCGGCACCACCGCATCGGGTTGCACGCCCGCGGCATCGAACTGGTCCCACGCCGCGGTCACCGCCGGACGCAGGGATTCCTGGCTCAGCGCCGACCCCGACGCCGCGATCGAGGCCACCACCCGATCGCGCCCCGGCGAGATCAACGAGAAGCACTGATATCCCCGAACCACCTCGCAGATCAGCAGATGATCGAATTCGCCCGTCCACGGCATCGCCCGAGCCAGAGCCAGATGGGCGGACTTGGCCGAGACCATCGACGCACTCCGCCACGGCCCCGCGGCCAGACCCGTCACGATCGCGCGCCGCTCGGCCGGATCGCGATAGGTGACCGCCACACCGGCGATCTGCTGATCCGTGCCGATCTTCTCGGCCAGCGCGTCGAGCGCGGCCTCGACCGCCCGTGCCAGGTCGACCCTGCCGTCACCGATGGTGAACGTCCGCTGGATCAGCAGCCGGTCGGACAGGGCGCCGTCCCCGTCGGACAGGGCCACTGCGTGGACCGCGCCACGCTCGGTGCAGACACCGAAGGTCACCACAGATCGTGCTACCACTGATCATGCCTTTCGACGTGCCGGTGAAGCCGGGTTCATGCGATACGAACTCTGCACATCACGCGCGGAACTGCACGACGCGGAATGCTGGGTTCAGAGCAGAGGAGTCGCGTCGATGCACGCGTACTCGGTATGTCTTCGTCACGACATCCGGCCCGGATGGGTCGTGAGCCGCAACGAAACCGGAATCCGACGGCGCAGCCGCGTGTCATCAGCGTGTCGCTACCGCTAGCCTGGTGGACGTGGTGGAAGCGCGCACGGCCCCGAGGTCGAACCGACGTCCGGACCCGGCGTTGGAGTTGCAGGACGACCCACAGGAGCTCATGCCCCGACGCCGCCCCACCCAGGAACGCAGCAAACGCAAATTCGACGCGCTGCTGCAGGCATCCCGGGAATTGCTGGTGGAGGTCGGATTCGAGTCGTTCACCTGTGAGGAGGTGGCGGCGCGCGCGGAGGTGCCGATCGGCACGCTGTATCAGTTCTTCGCGAACAAGTACGTCATCGTGTGCGAGCTGAACCGGCAGGATCTGGTCGCGGTGACCCGCGAGCTGTCGGATTTCAACGGCGAGGTCCCGTCGATGGACTGGCTGCGGCACATGAACAAGTTCGTGGACCACATGGCCGATCTGTGGATGACCGACCCGTCCCGGCGCGAGGTGTGGCTGGCCATGCAGTCCACCCCGTCCACCCGCGCCACGGGAACCATCCACGAGAAGGAGTTCGCCGAGGTCGTGCAGCAGATGCTGCGCCCGCTGATGCCGCGTACGCCGCGCGCCCGCCGCTCGATGATGGCGCAGGTGCTCGTGCACGTGGTGTATTCGATGCTGAACTTCTCCGTGCAGGACGGCCTGCGTCACGAGGACGCGGTCGGCGAGCTCAAGCGACTGATGGTCGCCTATCTTCTGGTGGCGGAGAAGGAATCCCGCACCGGCGGCCAGCGCCAGCCGGAGGCCTGAGGCCCCCGGCCGCGCGCGCCGAACCGAAAACGGTTGCGGCTAGGACCGTTCGATGAGATCGGCCAGTTCGCCCGGATCTTCCAGGACCACCATGGCCGCGGCGGTGTCGCCGTCGTGGGTCAACGACAGGTGCACCCGCACGCGCGGCAGGAATTCCGCTGCCAGGCCGTGCAATTTGATGCTGGGGCGGCCCCAGGCGTCGTTGACGACCTCGATCAGCGGATAGGGGTTGTCGCCGATCTGCGGGCTGCGGGCGAAGCGAGAGGTGGCCCATGCCTTGAGCACCGCCTCCTTCGCGGCCCACCGCGCGGCGTAACTGCGTGCCGGATCGGTGCCCTTGCTCTGGCAGTAGCGCCGCTCACCGGCGGTGAAACTCTCCCGCAGCATGGTGGTTCCGGCGCGCTCGAGTTGTTCGGCGAATTCGGAGATGGTGACCAGGTCCAAGCCGATACCCAGGATCGTCAAGGCGAACGAACTCCTCGTCGTAGTGCGGGGGTGAGAGTGCGGGCGACGTGAGACGGACGGGTTGTCCCACGACCGTTTCCGCCGCGACTACCCGCCGACCTTACGGGATCGGCGCGCCGTCGCGGCGGAAACGAGTTGGTGTGCGACCCGGCGTCGCTCCTCCCGCAGGAGTCACGACGCCGGGTGCGATGTTTCGTTATTCGGCGAGAGCGCCGGTGCTGCAACCGCCCTGGGCCAGATACAGCCCGTCCGAGCCCAGCCGCGCCTGCTCGGAGAGCAGCACGTCGGCCTCGAGCTGACGGGACTGCTTGGCCGGGGTGCCGTCGCCACCGAGCCGCCGGTCCGCCGGACGCTCGTACATAGGCGCACCGCCGCACATCGCCTCGGTGAACCGCTGCCGCCCGTTCAGCCGGCGCTGCTGCGCCCGCTGCTGGTAGTCCTCGCGACGCTCGGGGTCGATCGCCTCCAGGAATGCCTGCGGATGCACGATCGCCAGCAGACCCGAGACGTGCCCGAAGCCCAGCGAGGTGACCAGACCGGCCTTGAGCGCGAACCGATCTCCGAAGTGCAGCGGCTCACGCGCCCACACCAGGTGCGGGTACTCGCTCATCTTCTCGTCGACGCAGTCCAGGCTGCGGTTCGGCGGGACGACGCCCTGTTCGAGCACCTGGCACAGCCCGATCATCTGGAACGCCGCCGCACCGCCCTTGGCGTGCCCGGTCAGCGACTTCTGCGACACCACGAACAGCGGCGCGCCCTCCGAGCGTCCGATCGCCGTGGCGAGGCGCTCGTGCAGCTCGGACTCGTTGGGGTCGTTGGCGCCCGTGGAAGTGTCGTGCTTGGAGACCACCGCGACCTCGTCCGGCGTGACGCCCAGCCTGCGCAGCGCGGCCGCCAACCGGGACTCCGGACCGCCCCGGCCCGCGCCCAGCGCACCCAGGCCCGGCGCGGGGATCGAGGTGTGCACGCCGTCGGCGAAGGACTGCGCGTAGGCGACCACACCGAGCACCGGCAGGCCGATCTCCAGCGCGACGTCACCGCGAGCCAGCAGAACCGTTCCGCCGCCCTGTGATTCGACGAATCCGCCGCGGCGACGGTCGTTGGCGCGGGAGAAGTAGCGATCGCTGATTCCCTTGGCGCTCATGGCCGCCGAGTCCGCGGTGGCGGACATGTCACCGAAGCCGACGATGCCCTCGATACCGAGATCGTCGTAACCACCGGCGACCACCAGATCGGCCTTGCCCAGGCGGATCTTGTCCACACCCTCCTCGACCGAGACCGCCGCGGTCGCACACGCCGCGACCGGGTGGATCATCCCGCCGTAGCTGCCGACGTAGGACTGAACCACGTGCGCCAGAGCGACATTCGGCAGAGCCTCCTGCAGGATGTCGTTGGCCCGCGGCTCACCGAGCAGGTTGTCGATGTACAGCGAGCGCATCGAGCTCATGCCGCCCATACCGGTGCCCTGGGTGTTGGCCACCAGCGACGGGTGCACCCAGCTCATCAGCTCGGCCGGGCTGAAGCCCGAGGACAGGAACGCGTCCACGGTGCACACGATGTTCCACAGCGCGACCCGGTCGATCGAGGCGGCCATATCCGCGGAGACACCCCACTTGGTGGGATCCCAGCCGGTCGGGATCTGCCCGCCGACGGTGCGCGAGAGCTTGGCCCGGCGCGGCACCCGAATCTCGGTGCCCGCCTGGCGAATCACCTGCCAGTCGCTCGAATCCGCGACGGGCGTGATCACGGTGTGCTCGGGATCCGCGGCGTGGAACGCGCGGGCCTCGGCCTCGCCGTTGACCACGAAGGTCAGATCCTTGTCCAGGAACACCGAGGTCAGCAGCGGCGCGGTGTTCTCGGCCATGGCGCCGTCGTCGCCGTAGCGACGGATGCCGCAGCGCTCGACCACGGTGTCGTGGTACTGCTCGGCGATCTCCGATTCGTCCACGTACTCACCGGATTCGGCGTCGTACCAGCCCGGCTTCGGGTCGTTCTCCCAGGTGACCAGACCGGTGGTCCAGGCCAGCTCCAGCACGCCCGCGGCGGACAGCTCGTCGGAGACCTCGATTTCGAAGCGGGTCCGCGCGGAACCGTACGGGCCGAGCTCACCGGCACCGACGATCACGACCATATCTTCGAGATCCGCAGTGACCGAACCCCATTCGGGCGTCGGCAGGGCCGAGCTCACAGTGGGCGGGCAGGGCAGCGCCGCGATGGTCGGAGCCGAATCCCGCTCGTCCGCATCGGTTTCGGCCTCGGCCTGCTCGCGGGCCTGCTTGGCCAGCTCGGGCAGGTCCAACTTCGCGCTGGCCAGACCGCCGGTCAGGTCGATCTGCTGCGGGCCGGATTCGCTGACCACGCGGGCCTGTCCGGTGCACCACTGCAACAGCTGCTCGGCCATCTCCTCGGTCGACCAGGTCTGCACACCGGCCTGTTCCACGGCCTCGACCAGCGGATCGTTACCGCCCATCAGGCCGGTGCCGCGCACCCAGCCGATCAGCGCGTGCACCAGGGTGACCCGCGCGGACCAGGCCTTCTCCGCATGCCACTTGGCGACCACCGCGTCCAGGGCGGCCTTGGCCTCGCCGTACGCGCCGTCCCCGCCGAACATGCCGCGGTTGGGCGAACCCGGAAGCACCACATGCAGTTTCGCGTCGACGTCGTGATCCGCGCCGATCGCGGACAGTCCGGCGATCAGCCGCTCCACCGACCACAGCAGCACCCGCATCTCCATTTCGGCGCGAGCGCCGGCGTCGGAGAGGTCACCGGCCACGCGCGGTGCGGCGAACGGCAGCAGCAGCGTCGGGGTCATCGCTGGCTTGACGAGAACCTTTGCGCCACCGGCATTGTCGACCTGCTCGTTGCCGACCCACTCGATCAGGGCGTCCACGTCGGCGTAGGCGGCCATATTCGCGGGCACCACCCACAGCGCCGCGCCGTGGCGGGCGTTGTCGCGGTAGAGCCGCTTGTAGAAGGCCAGGCGGGCATCGTCCAGCTTCGAGGTGGTCACGATGACGGTCGCGCCGCCACCGAGCAGCCGCGCGGCCGTGGCCGCGGCGATGGAACCCTTACTGGCGCCGGTGATCACCGCGACGTCCGAGGACCACACGCCCGGCTCGACGGTGTTCAGCGCCGCCTCGGCGATCCGCTCGTACTGTGCGGCGAGCACCGAACGGGCCTCGCCCATCGCGCGCTTGCGCCACCAGTTCGCCTGTGCGGCAACGGCTGCGCCCGCGCCGACGAAGCCGTCGACGTTCTCCTCGCCGTCGCTGCCCAGCCACAACCGGGCCAGATCCTCGCGAGCGGTCGCCCAGCGGTCGTCGATCAGCACCGCGCGGCGGGCGTCGAAGGCCGGAGCGACCAGCCGCGGCCAATCCGAACCCAGTTCCGCGGCAACGAGATCCACCAACGACTCGTCCGACGCCTCGGGCGCGGAGATCCGGTCGGTCAGGCCGAGCTGATCCAGCACCACCCGAGCCGCGGTGGCGAGCACGCCGTCACGTCCGGTGATCTGCTCGGTGAACTCACCCAGCGCGGCCGCGTCGACGGTCGCACCGCCGCCACCGCCGGCCGTGGGCAGCGAGACCGCCACTCCGCGACGCGCGGCGACGGCCTGCACGGCCGCGTCGATCGCGGCGTCCACGGCCGCACCGTCACCCAGCGCGCCGGATACCAGCCCGCCCAGGTCACCACCGCGGATGCTCGCGCCCTCGCGGGTGCCCAGGGACACCTCGGCGGTGACGTGGTGGGCCCAGCCGTCGCCGAGCTCCCAGACCTTCTTCACCCGCTCGGCGATCGCGGCGGGCCGCTTACCGGACGGGCCGAACACCTTGCGCAGATGATCGCCGATCGCATCGGACAGCACCGAGCCGAACGGCTTGTAGGTGCGGGCCAGACGATCCACCGTGGCCGACAACGCGCCCATATCGGCGTCGGCGGCGCCGTCGATCGCGCCCAGGGACAGTTCCGAACCCAGGTCGACCAGCAGCTGGTTGCGGCGCGAGGACACGCCGTCGCACAGGCCCTCGATGGTGTCCACCGGGCCGATCTGATCCATCCGCAGCTTGGTCCACAGCGCGATGAGCACGCGGGTGGCGTCGGCGGCGGTGAAGGAGATGTCGTCGGGGCGCGGGCCGCCGGACGGGGCTGCCGGGGCAGCTGCCGGGGCTGCGGGAGCCGCTGCGGCAGTGGCGGTTTCGGTCGAAGCCTCGACCTCTTCCGGCTCGTCGACCGGGGCGGGATCGGTGTCGGTGGAGTACACCACACCGGACTCGCGCTCGATGTTGAGCACCTCGACCTTCGCGGTGCCGAACTGCGGCAGCTTGAGCGTGTTGGTCGCCAGGTTCGCCACGGTAGGCGTTGCGGCCAAACCGATTTCGACGAACCGCTCGACGCCCAGACCGCCCTGCTCGGGATCGCCGAACAGCAGATCCTGGGTCTCGATCCACCGCACCGGGCTGGCGAACTGCCAGGCCAGCAGCTCGATCAGCACGACCCGGCACAGCTCGGAGGGCCGCGCGGACCAGCTGTCCCAGTCCGCCAGCACGGCCGCGAGCGGCTCGGACGGCACGTAATCGGCGATCTCGGCGATGAATTCGCGATCCAGCGAGAACGGCCGCGGCACCAGGTTCGGGATGTAGCGTCCGATGAGCACCTCCGGGTGCAGCTCCTGCGGCAGCAGCTCCTCGAGCTTGCCGCGGAACTCCGGAACACCCTTGCGCAGCACGGTCGAGTGGAACGGCACGTCGATGCCGGGCACCAGGATGAACGCCCGCTTACCGCCGAATTCCGCACGGCGACGCTCGATTTCGTCCTCGAGCAGCTCGAGTCCCTTGACCGTGCCCGCGATCGCGTACTGCGCGCCGCGCAGGTTCAGGTTCACGACCTCCAGGAACTCCCCGGCCTGTTCGCTCACGCTCGCGACCCAGTCGATCACCTCGGCGTCGGGCAGCCCGATCTGCGACGGGCGGATGGCGGCCATCCGATAGTCGCTGCGGCCCTGGTCGTCCCGCGGCACCAGCTCGTGCATGGCCGAACCACGCTGGAACACCACCTCGAGCACCGCTTCGAGCGGCAGCACACCGGCGACGGCGGCCAGCGCGTTGTACTCGCCGACCGAATGTCCGGCCAGCATCGCGCCCTCGACGAACGCGCCCGCCTCACGCAACTCGGCCACCTGCGCCACCCCGAGGGTGGCCATCGCGACCTGGGTGAACTGCGTCAGATGCAGCACGCCCTGCGGGTGCCGGTACTCCACGCCGCGCGCCTTGAGGTAGGTCGGGTTGTCCCGGACCACGGCCAGGATCGAGAAGCCCAGCGCCTCGCGGGTGTGCTTGTCGGCGCGCTCCCAGATCTGCTTGGCGGCCTTGGAGCGGGACCGCGCATCCAGGCCCATCCCCTTGGCCTGAATGCCCTGTCCCGGGAAGGCGTACACGGTCTTCGGCGCGGCAAGCCGCCCGGTGCCCGTCATCACCAGATCACCGTCGATACGGCAGGACACCTCGACGATCTCGGTGCCCGCGTCCACCGCGACCCGCTCGACGCGCACGTCGATCTCCGCGCCCGGCCGCACCATTCCCAGGAATCGGGTGGTCCAGGCGGTCAGGCTGCGCGGCGGCAGCGGGGAGGAGGGATCGATCGCCGAGACCGCGTGCTGCGCGGCCGCGGACAGCCACATGCCGTGCACGATCGGGCTGCCCAGACCGGCCAGCTTGGCGGCGTTGTCGGAGGTGTGGATGGGGTTGTGGTCGCCGGAGACCGCCGCGAAGGCGGCCATCGCGCGCGGAGCCAGAATCGTCACGTCGCGGCGACGGCGGCGCGGGGTGTCGGTCGCGTCGTCCGAGACCGTCCCGGCCGCACGCGGCGGATCGGTGAGCTCGCCGCTGCCGTTGCGACCGCGAATCGCGAAGCGCTCCACCAGCTTCGCCACGGCCGGAGTGTCCAGTCCGTGGTCGCGCATCACGCCGACGGTGACGCTCACCTCGACGACGCGACCCAGATCGGTGTCGAGCACCGCACCGGACTCCGCACGCACGGCCAGCACCGCGTGCTCGTCGGGCAGCACGTCGGCCAGCTCGATCCGGTGATCGAGGTGGACCAGATCCAGCATGCCCTCGATGACGCTGCCGCCCTGTTCGGTGCGGGCCGCGCCCAGCACCGCGAAGACCGCGGGCCAGCAGGCGCCCACCAGGACGTCGGGCACGATACGGCCGATGGTGCTCAGCGCGGCGGGCAGACCCGAGCCGGTGACACCGGCGTGATCGGCGATCAGATCCGGCGACCAGGCCAGATTCACGTGTGCGACGTGCGTGCCGTCGGCGGACTTGACCTCCGGCAGCGCCTGTCCGGCGGCGACGGCCAGCAGCGCCGACATCGCGGCCGCGGCGTCGTCCTCGGCGACGACCGGCGCACCGCCGTTGTAGGCCGAGGCGGGCACGGTCAGCCGAATCCGCACGCTCGCACCGGCTTCGGTCTCCCGGCCGGTCAGGCGTGCCAGCGGCACGGCCAGCTCGACGTACGCGTTGTCCGCGTCGGGACCCTCGACCGCGGCCAGCGTCGCACCGGTGGAGCGGTGGTAGGCGCCCTGCTCGCCGACGGTCCAGTCACCCGGATCGCCCAAGCGGTGCACCGGGTTCGGCGCGGTGCGCCCGGCCCACTGCACGTCGGGGGCGGCCAGCACCAGGTCGATGGCGCCGGCGATCACGTCGGCGCGACGGCGGCCGTCCACGGCGCGAGGTGTAACCCCTTCGCGCACCAGCGAATACGCGGTGTCCTGCTCGAAGCGGTCGAGCAGTTCGCCGACCGGCTCGTCCACCCGGGTGATACCCGCGACCGCGACCGTGCCGGGGATGACGCACACCTGATCGGCGGAGTACCGCGGATCGTGCGCCTGCCACAGCGAATCCGAACGCCACCAGCGACGCACGTCGCCGTCCACGACAGGCACGAAATTGACCGGCTTACCCGGGGTCTTGCACAGCGCGACGAAGAACGGCACGTCGGCGGGGTGCAGCACCGCCTCGGCGGCGGCCGGGTACTGCTCCTTCAACGTGCAGATCGCCTGCACCGGAGCCTCGAACGCGTCGTCGCTCGCGAAAAGCGTTGCGATCTCGCCACGGTCGGCCGGGTTGAGCCGGGATTCGGTGCGGCGCACCATCTCCGCGAACCGGTCCCGCCAGGTGATGTCCAGCCACACCGAGCTGGTCGCGTCGGTGATCGCGTCGCCCAGATCGGTGCCGCAGTCGAAGTCCTTGCGCCGGTCCAGGCCCACCGCCAGCTCGACGTAGCGCTCGAGCCACTCCAGGTAGGTCATCGTGACCAGATCGCCGAAGTACGGCTTGGCGGTGCCGTTCAGCGCGGCGATGATCTCCTCGCGACGCTCGGCGACCGCGTCGGCGTCACCGGCGACATCGTCCAGCAGGCGGCCGGTGCGCGAGGCGGCGTTGTCGATCTCGTGGATGTCCGCGCCCAATTGGCTACGGCCCGAAGCCATTCCGCCGGTCGCGGTGCCCGCGCCGACCCAGTCCGGGGTGCCGGGGGTGTCCACCAGCAACTGCTTGACCTCGGGTGCGGTGGTGGCCTCCAGGGTCGCCATCGCGGCGGTGCCGACCAGCACGCCGTCCAGCGGCATCGCCGGGTAGCCGTACACCTGCGACCAGCGGCCGGTCAGGTACTCGGTGGCGCGCTCGGGGGTGCCGATCCCGCCGCCGACACAGACCACGACGTTCGCGCGGTTGCGCAGTTCGGCATAGGTGTCCAGGAGCAGATCGTCCAGATCCTCCCAGGAGTGGTGGCCGCCGGCGCGCCCGCCCTCGATGTGCATGATGACCGGGTAGTCCGGTACGGCGTCGGCGATGCGCAGCACAGCGCGGATCTGCGCGACGGTGCCCGGCTTGAACGCGACGTGGCTGATGCCGACCTCGGTCAGTTCCTCGATCAGGGCGACGGCCTCGTCCAGCTCCGGAATTCCGGCGGTGACGATCACGCCGTCGAGCGGGGCTCCGGCCGCACGAGCCTTCTGCACCAGGCGCTTACCGCCCAGCTGCAGCTTCCACAGGTACGGGTCCAGGAACAGCGAGTTGAACTGCACCGAACGTCCCGGGTGCAGCAGGGTCTTCAGATCGGCGACGCGATCGGCGAAGATCTGCTCGGTCACCTGACCGCCACCGGCGAGTTCGGCCCAGTGGCCCGCATTCGCCGCGGCCGCAACGATTTTCGCGTCGACCGTGGTGGGGGTCATCCCCGCCAGCAGGATCGGCGAGCGGCCGGTGAGCCGGGTGAACGAGGTTTCGACCACGACCCGGCCGTTGGGCAGCCGAATCGGCTGGGGCGCGAACGTCGTCCAGGCCGCGGCGACCGAGGGGGCCGCACCGGGGGTGAACAACGCGCGCTGGCCGGGCCGGGTGGCCGCGGCGACGATGCCGACGCCGGTGCCCTTGAGCGAACCCTGGGTCAGGCGGGTCAGCAGATCACCCGGGCCCAGATCCAGAATCCATTGTGCGCCTTCGGAAACCGTGCTCTCGACGATGGACACCCAGTCCACCGGATCGACCAGGATCTGCCGGGCGAGTTCACCGGCGAGTTCGGCGTCGATGCCGCACTTGTCGGCCCAGCCGGACACCAGATCCACGGTCTCGGCCAGTGCCGGGTGGTGGAAGCCGATCTCGACCTCGACATCCTCGAACACCGGCGCGAACACCGCGCCGCCGCGCTTCTTGGCGTCACGATCGCGGGTCTGCTCGTCGTTGATCTCCGCGCAGCGCTGCCGCACCCGGTCCAGCTGGGCGACGGTGCCGGACAGCACCACCCGGCGGCGTCCGTTGCGAATGGACAGCACCGCGGCCGCGGCCGGATCCACGCCCTCGGCCACCTCGGCGATGATCGCCTGCAGCTGTTCGGGGTCGACATTGGACACCGCGACCATCGGGGACTTCTCGCCGACCGGGATCAGCCCGCGACGGCGCGCCACGAGAGTCGCTGCCGCACCGATCAATTGGGCCGTGGCGAGCAGTTCGGCATCGCGCGAGCCGTTCTCCTGCGCGGCCTTCGCCGCCAGCAGGCCCTGCGAGTGCCCGACCACCGCGACCGGCGCGTGCTCGGCCGGATCCAGCCCCTGCAGCCGCAGCGCCCGCAGCGCGGCGACCTGACTCAGGAACACACCCGGCATGGAGACCGCGGCCGAGCGCAACAGCTGCGGCGAGGGTGCGCCGGAGATCTCCTCGGAGTCCTCGTCGGCCAGTTCGTCCTCGAGCATCCAGGCCACCGGGTCGAAACCGACCGGCCGGACCACCAGCAGCTGCGAGGCGACCGGCCCCAGCAGCGTCGCGGCCTCGTTCACCAGCGCGGTCAGCTCGGGCTCCAGGGCGCTGTCGCGCCCGATCTCCTCGAGCTCGCCCAGCCACTGCGCCCCCTGGCCGCCGAAGGCCAGCGCATAGGCCTCTCCGGCCAGCAGCCGGTCCACAAGCGACGACTTGATACCCGTGTCGGGAACCCCCCCGGAGACCTTTGCGGTAGATCCGGTCCCGGTGCTCTCGTTGATCGTCAAGACGTTCGACTTCCTACTCGTGGTGGCTCGCCCCTGAACTCGGAGCCGCACCTGGTGTGCACACCGCACTCCTCGGCCCTGAGGACTGATCTATGGCGAGGATGGCACAAAATCATGAGGAAATCCTCACGTTTGCCTCGTACCCCCACGGCTACCGTTGAGTATTTCGGCACGACCGTACAAGAATGCCGCCAAACATGACCCTCCCTCACGTTTGAACCCGCTGGTGAGGCCGGTAACCCCCGTTCAGAAAAGTTGAGGGGCCCTCATATTGACCGTTATGCAATCGTTATAACTCCAGGTGGTGTTACCCACGAGTACGAAACGCCGATCCAGCGCTTCGCTCCAGCCGCCACGCCCGGTAGAGTTTGGACGGTCGTACCAGCACGCGCGAGTGGCGAAAATGGCAGACGCGCTGGATTTAGGTTCCAGTGTCCTGACGGACGTAGGGGTTCAAGTCCCCTCTCGCGCACAAAGACCGGTCACCGGTGAGACATCTGCGTCGAGCGTGCTCGAGACCTACCAGAGCACGCGGAGGCGACTGTGAGAATGTGTCCGACCCGCAAGGACTCCCGGCGGATCTGCCGGAGACGCCACTTCTTCATCCTGGCCCACGCGGCCGTCGGGCATCCCGCGGGAGGGCTCGCATGATCGAGCCGATCGTGCCCCCACAGGGCACCCTGCACGAGATTCTCCACCGCTCGGCACCGACGGCTACTGCCCCGCCGCGCACGGACCTGCTGTACGGCATCTCGACGGTCGGTGAGCCGGACGTGTCACGGATCGGTGTCTGTTCGCCGCGTTGGGCTGGGCACCGGGAACTCGCCTGTCCCTCACTGTCACCGAGCAGCGCCTTCTCGTTGCCGCACCCGTGGCGGGCGGGCTGGTCGCGATGCACGACGGCTTCCTCCGCATCCCGTACCGGCTGCGCCGACAGGCGGGCCTGGCGATCGGAGACCGAGCGCTGCTGCTGGCCGACCCGTCCTCTGCATCGCTCGCTGTCCACGCCCCCGTGACTGTGGCCGAACTACTCACTCCAACTCTGCGTGCACTGAAGGAGGCGAACCGATGAAGCAACACCAGTGGCCAGTGGCCCCCGAGTGGCCCCCGGTGTTTTGCGCCGCTCGCCGCCGGCCGCCGCGTACGAACTCGGTGACGAGCAAGCGCGATAGCGCTGAGCACCAGTGCGGCAGGGGCGAGGAGTTGGCGGCCGAGATGCTCGCCCGAGAGCTGGATCCCGAAGAGGTACTCGGGCCGGGGCGTCGCGTAGTTCTGACGGCGGGAGTTCAGGTCCACCGCCTTTACCGCGACGGTGGCCATCGCCTGGCACCGGGCCTGCTCCAGCTCGGGGCGGTGATCGCAGGCGCTCCGCATTCGCTGTTCGAGCGCGGTGTCGACGGCTCGGCGCGCCCACGGGCCCAGCGGCTGCCCGTGGGCGTCGGCGTAGCGCAACATGTCGTAGCCCAGGTCGTGCGCCTGGCACGCGGTCTGGAATTGGGCGGGCAAGCGCACCGGCGAGGAACATTCGCCACCCGGATCGACCAGCAGCCCGTCCGTGATCACCGGCCGGTATCCACTTTCGTCGGCGAAATCCGTCGGAATCGCGACCGTCCCCGGATGTGCTCCGGTCAAGTCCGCGACAGCCGCACGGGCTGCGGGATTCTCCGCACCCGCAGAACCCACGGCCGCCCCGGCAACCGGCTGCGGGACAACGAACACCACGAGAGCCCCGAGCATGCCGAGCGCACCGAGGCCCGCCAACACCTGCCTCCGCCGCGATTTCCGGGTGGCCCCAGCTAGGGAACGAGCAGCGCCAGGGCGGCGAGAACGCCCACGACCGGGACAGTTCAGCGCAGCCACGGCACGAAGGCGGCGCGCGACAGCAGGAACACGGCCGTCGGTCTCCGCAACGGGTGCGTGATTGCTGACATCGTGCGGGAGTGTCGGAGCCTTCAAGTGCAAGATCGGATCCCCAGGGTCTCGGTGGCGGCGGTGGTCGTACCTCCAATTTCCCTGTTCGGCGGTACCTGCGACAGCAACCCTCGAGTTACTCCCGGCCCCTCGAGGGTGGGCAGGATCTCACCCCAGGGTGCGGGCCTGGGCGAGATCGCCGAGAGCAGCTGGTGCATGTCCTGCCAGTAGACCGCGAGCACCACCGCTTCGCGGGTCGGGAAGTGCCGGTACAGCGTGCCCTGCCCGACGTCGGCTCGTTTCGCGATCGTATGCAGGCTGACCCCGCCGGAGCCGGCCGAACGGTTGATGATTGACGGAAACCCGTTGCTGCACGGGCTGTCTCGCAGTTGGAACGAGGCCAGTGGCTCGCACCTATCGCGCTCGCAAGAGGTCTTTGGCGGTATTCGAGCGCACGATGTCCGCCCGGCGGGACGGCCGGGTCGGCGAGGAGCCGGAGGCCATCGTCTGTCCCGGCTGTGGCGGGCGGATCTATCCCGGGGGCTGTCTTTTGCGCGCTGATGCCACGCATTGTTCGGCGTTGCCGCCAGCGCGACTATCGCCGCCGGCGGCGCGAAAAAGTTCTCGATCATGACGCACAGCCGTCACCGGGTGACGCCTAGCGTCATGACCAGCGCCGATCATGTCGGCGCCCATCTTCACACTGGCTCGATGTCCAATCTCACCGATCGTGGTTGCGCGTCGCCTCCTGCTGACGTTCGATCCACCCGCGAATCCCCGCTATCAACCCCATGCATCAAATCGTGCCGGAGACAACAGTTTTCCGGCCTCGTTTCGGCATGACGCGCGCCGCATCCGCAACGGCAAGGTGAAAACCGGCCTGCACCCGTCGCGAGCGCGGCGGCTTGCGGTGGGGCGTCGAGTCCATCTGCGCCGGGCTCACCGAGCTCGGGGTGAAGGATCGTGAATCCGGTTATGTCCCATACAAATACAACCTGATCACGCGGAAGCCGCCCGACATCACTACCTGACCAGCAGCATCCATAACCATGAGTCCGGCTGGAGTATCACGCTTCGCGTCCGCGGCTATGATCACCGGGGCAATGTGCCGACTGTACGGTGTCGTCGATGTGAGGGGGCGTTGTGGGATTCGATCCTTCGGCGGAGCGGTCAGTGGATGAATTCACCTGGAGTGGTGTTGATTTCGCTGCGCTATACGGTCTCTCCGAACGGGAGCTGGGCGCTGCCCGGCAGTCGCATCACACTCACGGCCTCCTGCGGATACCGATCGGTATCGACTCGACCGGGAATCCCGCCGCACTGCAGATCCCGCTGGACGCGGAGACGAATGCGCACGGGATCGTGGTCGGCGCAAGCGGATCAGGCAAATCGGAGCTGCTCAGGACGGCCGTTGTGGGGGCGGCGATCGCCTGTTCACCGGAGGATATCGGCTTCTTCCTGGTCGATTTCCGCGGCGACGGGACGTTCGACGACCTGGCGGACCTGCCGCACGTATCCGGGCTGGTTTCCGGTGTCGCGCAGGATCTTTCCCTGGCCGACCGAATCGCGAACGCGCTGATCCGGGAACTCGCACGCAGGGAGGAGAAGTACCGGTCCGCGGGAAGACTCGCCAACACCGCCGAGTATCAACGAGCCAGGCAAGCGGATGCGGAGCCTTTGCCCAGGCTGGTGGTCGTCATCGATGCACTCGACGAACTCCTCGCCCAGCGACCGCAGTTCGCCGATGCGGTGAACACGATGGGCCGCGTGGGGCGCACACACGGATTCTCACTGCTCGTCAGCGCACAACAGTTGACGGAGAACCCATTTCGCGGAGTCGACAACCATTTCACGTGCCGTATCGCCCTGGGGAACCTGTCCGCCGAGGAATCCCAGCGCGTCCTGGGCACCGACGATGCCCCGATGCTGCCGGATGCACCTGGTCACGGATATCTTCGTGACGGTCATCTCGAACCGATTCGATTCACCGCCGCACGTCCCACCCGATTGCGTAGATCCCACGACGCCCATCCGAATGATGCGGATGATCGAGCAAAGCTCGACATCATTGTGTCCCAAATACATTCGCACGATCAACGAGTACGGGCCATCTGGCTGCCACCACTGGACCCAGCGTCGACACTCGACCAGCTCATCGACATGACCAGCACCGGCGACAACCGGCGGGTGAGCACTCTGCGCGTCCCGATCGGCATCGTCGAGCGCCCCGAACTGCAACGCCGTGATCCGCTGATCGTCGATCTGTCCGGGCCCCAGGGCAACGTCGGTATCCACGGCGCAGATCCTTCGACGAAGTCGACCGCCCTGCAGTCGCTGATCATGGCGCTGGCACTGACGCACACTGCCGAACAGGTGCAGTTCTACTGCCTCTGCATCGGTCCTGAACTCGCCCGCCTCGAGCAGTTGCCGCACGTCGGTTCGGTGGCAACGCTTTACGACGAGGGCCCGGTGCGACGCATGCTCAACCAGCTGACCGCACTGGTGCAGCACCGGGAGCGATATTTCCGCGAAACGGGTATCGAATCGATGGATCAGTTCCGGCGTTTGCGCACAATGGATTCGGGTGACAATCCCGCCGCGTCGGCCGCGATCCGCGACGACCCGTTCGGCGATGTGTTCCTGGTGACCGACGGCCTCCGCCAGCTGCGCAATGACCGCGAGACTGAATTCTACAAAGCGATCGTCGGTCTCGGCGCCCGAGGTCCCGCCTACGGGGTGCATGTCCTTACGGTGATGAGTTACTGGTCTGATGCGGATCCACCGCTGGATGAGGCACTCGGAACTCGCTTCGGATTGCGCATGCCGGGCCCGCGGTATCGCTCGGACGACTCCGAGATCGCCCGACAGGTTCCCCAGGACCCTCCCGGAAGCGGCCTGACTTTGGCAGACCGCGAGATATGCATTGCGCTCCCGCGACTGGACGGCGACACCGATCCCGAAACACTGCACAACGCAACAACCTTGGCGATAGCGAAGATCCGGGCCGACACACCGGGACATCCGGCACCGGCCATCCGCCAACTGCCCGAACGAGTGGACCGCGACGAGCTGCTGCGCCGAGCCGGAAACTGGCCGTCCGGCGTGGACTCGGACGAAATTTGCCTGCGGTTTCCGATCGGCATCGACGAGACCCACCACGCGCCCGTCTATCTCGACTTCGAAGCCACCCCGCACCTGATCATCATCGGCGAACCTGGATGCGGCAAGACGACAGTACTGCGCTCGATCATCGCGGCGATCTGCGCATCGAACACCGTCGAACAGGCACGCTTCGTCCTCGTGGACTATCGGGCCACGGGCCTCGTGGACAGCATTCCAGAGAAGTTCCTCGCCGGATACAGCGAGGGTGTCCAGACCGCCGGGGATCTGCTCGGCGAACTGGCACAGTACCTGAAAAGGCGGATGCCAGGACCGCAGGAAAGCACGCCGCAAGCGCCGGAGCGGTGGTGGCCCGGCCCCGACATCTTCGTCGTCATCGACGACCACCAACTCGCCCCCGACACTCACGACAACCCCGCGCGGCGACTCATGGCACAACTGTCCTTCGCGCGTCAGGTCGGCCTCCACCTGATCATCGCGCGAAGCTCCGTCGGGGCCGACCGAGGCATGGCCGAACCAACACTCGGGGAGCTCCGTCACCTCAGCACCACCACCCTCATCATGAGCAGCGACCCCAGCGAAGGCAGACTGCCCCGCCTCCGCTTCGAGAAGCTCCCACCGGGCCGCGGAATCCTCCACACCCGCAGTGGATACGAATACGAGTACATCCAGACCGCGTGGAATTCGCCCATCTGAACATTGCTGGGAAATCAGGTGTTTCGCAGCTGTCCGGGTGCGCGGACGCTCTCCGAGATAACTCGTGCAGCATCTCCGTGCAGCCGCTACTCGTTGGCAGGACCTCAACGCCCAGGCATTATTCGAACTGCTCGAACACGCAATCCTGGCACGAGTGCCGCGATCAGGAGTTCAAGTCCCCTCTCGCGCACGAAAACAACGGCATCCGTGCCACATCCGACGACATGGTGCTCGAGCACGCGGAAGTGGCGAGCGTGCACGTCACCGGGTGGTCCCGGTGATCACGCCCACCGCGCAATCACAGGCACCCTTGCAGTGACTGCTGCACGGCCCGATCGCCCGTTCATCGGCAACAGGGGCCGGGGCCTGGTTGACTGGAGCGATGGGGTGGGTGATCGGCAGCAGACTGTCATCGCTTGCCGCGGAGCTCGTTTCGAGATCGACGATGAGGGGTAAGGCCGTTCGAATGACCGAGAATTCAGCTGCCGTCGGCACGGGAACCGCTGGGACGTTTCGCAATCCGCTCAATCAGGGGCCGGACCCGTTCATGACCTACTACGACGGGAACTACTATCTGTCCACCAGCCAGGGCACTTCCTTGCAGATCTGGAAGGCGGCTTCGCTGGCCGATCTGGCTACCGCGCAACCGAATACGGTGTGGACCGATGCGAACCCGTCTCGCAATCAGGATATGTGGGCACCGTGTTTCCGTCTGGTGGAGGGGAATTGGTACTTCTACTACACCGCCAGCGACGGCAGCAACGATGCTCATCGCATCTACGTGCTGAAGTCATCGGGCACAGATCCGTTGGGCCCGTATACATTCGTCGGCCAGCTCGGGGACGCGTGGGCGATCGATCCGGAGTTGCTGATTCTCGACGGCAAGTACTACCTGATCTGGAGCGGCCCGAACAATCTGCTGCAGATCGCCCCGATGAGCGATCCGGTCACCCTGTCCGGACCCGCGGTGTACCTGCCGTCGTCGGGCGGATGCAGCGAGGTGCGTGAGGCCCCGGTGACGATCCAGCGCAACGGCACCACCTACCTGCTCTACTCCACCTGCGACACAGGCAAACCGGACTACCAGCTGTGGATGCGAACGCTCCCGCCCGGCGCCGACCCGCTGAACCCCGACAACTGGACCCAGTGCCCCAACGCGGTGTTCAGCCGCAACGACTCGGCCAACGTCTTCGGCCCCGGCTCGAACAACTTCTTCCAGAGCCCCGACGGCAAAGAAGACTGGATCGCCTACCACGGCAAAACCACCAGCGCGTACACGTACGACGGCCGCACCACCCGGGCCCAGAAGTTCACCTGGAACGCCGACGGCACACCGAATTTCGGCCAGCCGCTGTCCCTGGACACCGAGATCGCCCTGCCCTCGGGCGACACCGAGAGCGCTGCCGTCACGGCCGCCGAACGGGTGTGACGGGTCGAGGTTTCAACCGACGCCGCACCCCCCTGCCCGGACGTGGCGTTCCAGGGTTGCACACTGGTCTGACCACTTGACCTCTGACCAGTGTGGGCTTACTGTCCGGATGTGGCATTGCGACGGATCGATCGAAGAACCGCGCCCGAGTCGGTGTACGACCAACTCCTGGGCGAGATGCTCGACGGAGAACTGCAGCCCGGAGCGGCGCTCCCGGCCGAGCGGCAACTGGCCGAGGCATTGGGAGTGTCCCGGCCGACAGTGCGCGAGGCCATGCAACGCCTGGCACACGGCGGACTGGTGGAGGTGCGGCAGGGCGGAGCGACCACCGTGCGCGACTTCCGCCGCGCTGCCGGACTCGATCTGCTGCCCCGGCTGATCCTGCGGGCCGGCCGTGTCGATGACGATGTGTTGCGCAGCATCCTCGAGACACGGTCGGCAATGGGCCGCGAAGTCGCCGGGTTGGCCGCCGAACGCGGTGGCGCCGACGCGGCCGGGGCGTTGAACAGTGCCGTGGAATCGCTTGCCGCGCAATCCGATCCTCTCGCGCGGCAGTTGGCGGCCCTCGGCTTCTGGGATCACGTGGTCGATGCCGCGGATTCGATCGTGTACCGGCTGCTGTTCAACGATCTGCGCGCTGTCTACGAACCGGCCATGGCGGCCTTGGTGCAGGTGATGGCGGCCGAGGTCGACCAGATCGACCGGTATCGCGCCCTGGCCGAGGCGATCATCGCCGGTGACGCGATAGTCGCCCGGCAGACGGCCGCGCAGCTATTGGCCACGGCGACAACAGAATTCGACATGTTGATGCGTCGGCTCGAGGAGAACACGCCATGAACGTCACCGCGCGGATCCACAACGCCGAGGATGACGACAACCGTCGCCACTCCCCTCCCCTCGTCAGAACGACCGAAACCCGCGGCCGTCGCCGAGAACTCACCCTGATCGCAGCCGCTCGCGAATTCGCGCGCCACCCGTCACCGTGGATCATCGCGGGACTGCTGGTAATCGCCGCGGCGGCCCGCATCATCGTCAGCGACTGGCAGTACACCGACGCCGTCGTGCCCGCGGTCATGCTCGCGCTGTTTCCGTTCACCGAGTGGGTGATTCACGTCTGCGTGCTGCACTGGCGGCCACGCCGGATCGGCAAGCTCACTCTGGATTCGCTGCTGGCACGCAAACACCGTGCGCATCATGCCGATCCGCGCGAGGTGGGACTGATCTTCATCCCGTGGCAAACCTTTCTGTGGCTGCTGCCCGCACTGCTCGCCATCGCGCTGCTCGCCTTTCCACGGCCGGGCTCGGGCCTGATCTTCCTGACCACGGTCGGGGTGCTCGGCCTGACCTACGAGTGGACCCACTACCTGATCCACACCGATTACCAGCCGCGAACCCGAATCTTCAAGGCGGTCAGACAGAACCATCGCTTGCACCACTTCAAGAACGAGCACTATTGGTTCACCGTCACCACTTCCGGCACCGCGGACCGCGTCCTGGGCACCCACCCCGACCCGGCGGCAATCCCCAACTCCCCCACAGCGAAATCCCTACACGCGCGGCGAGCTGCCTGACGGACCGATCGATGGGCTCGCGGCGATGCCGGATCCGATTCCATGGTCTCCGTTCCCGGATCCGGCAGGGCGTTGTCGAGCTCTCCGCGGGCCTATGACGCGACCGGACGCTGGTAGCGCAGGACCTGGGTTGCGACCCGGGCTCCGAGGTGGCGCGCCGTAGCCGTATCGGCGGCGTGGACGGCGTCCGGGCCTTGGTCATTCCAGGTTTGGGCACCCGCGCCGAGGTAGAACCCGAGCCGGTTGTCGTCGTGCTCGCTGCTGGTAGTGGTGTTCCAGCCGGGCAACAGGCCCAGGCTGACCCAGTGCATGCCATGTTGCGCGGCCAGCAGCGCCAGGTACTGCAGCGTGTGCAGCTTGTCGCCACTCATCGATCCGGAGTTGGTGAACCCGGAGGCGAGTTTGTCCAGCCATTGCTGGGTCATCCAGCGCTTCGAGGTGGCTTCCGCGAATGCGTGGAACGCCCCGGACGCCGATCCCATGTAGGTCGGTGTTCCGAAGATGATCGCGTCACTGGCATCGAGGATCGCCCACTTCGCGTCGGTCATGTCGGCTACGTCGACCATGTCGGCGCGGGCCTGGGGCACCGACTCGATGCCGTCGCGGACGGCCTTGGCGATCTCGAGGGTGTGCCCGTAGCCGGAGTAGTAAGCGATGGCGACTTGGACGGATGGCATGTCGGATCCTCTCGTCGTGCAGGGCTGGTTCGAGACTCGTTGTTGACAGCGATAACGCTAGAACCGTGACAACGTCATTGTCAATGTCAACATCTTTCCGATATCATCGGTACATGCCACCCAACGATCGACGCAGCGGCGGGTCGGACGACCAACGCGAGCGCATCCTGAGTGCGGCGGTAAAACTGCTCGCCACTGCCGGGCCATCCGGGCTGTCCACCCGAGCGGTCGCGACGGCGGCCGGAATTCAGACGCCGACGTTGTACCGGCTCTTCACCGACAAGGACGGACTACTCGACGCCGTGGCCAGCTTCGGCTTCGAGAGCTACCTCGCCGAGAAGCGCGCGTTCGAGCCGAGCGAAGACCCGATCGACGACCTGCGCCGCGGCTGGGATGTGCATGTTTCGTTCGGGTTGGCCAACCCCGCCATCTACACGCTGATGTATGGAGACATACGGCCGGGCCGCCAGCCCGCGGCGGCAGCGGAGAACCGGGCCATCCTGCGCGGCATGCTCGAACGCGCCAACGCGCAAGGCCTGCTCCGCGTACCCGTCGAAGCCGCCGCGGTGGCCATCGAGGCGTCCACGACAGGCGCGGTTCTGCTCCTGCTGGCCCAGCCCGAACAGGCGCGGCACGTCCAGCTGATCCGACCACTGCGCGACATCGTGCTCG
The DNA here is from genome assembly GCF_019890715.1 of Nocardia coffeae. NCBI lineage: Bacteria > Bacillati > Actinomycetota > Actinomycetes > Mycobacteriales > Nocardiaceae > Nocardia > Nocardia coffeae. Next base: position 234,797 of record NZ_JAINZY010000014.1, read on the forward strand.
ACGCCCTGACAGAGCAGGCGACACTCCACGCCGAGGACCGCTCCCCCGTCGCCGACCGCACCCAGTCACTACTCGGAATCATCACCCCCGCCGGCAACGCCGACCCCGTGACCGACGCCGGTTTCAGCGTCTTCGAAGCCGGCCTGCTGCGCGAATGGCTCACACGGCTCAACGAGGCCCACCGATCCACCGGTAGCAACAACCAGCATCTCGATAGCCGCGGCCGGCTGGCATTTCGCGGCAGTGCGGACACGGAAACCGGCTCCGATCAGGCACAATGACGATGCGGCAGCGACCTGCGGTGCGGGGTCGCTCGAGGCGACAGCAAGGAAAGACTGTGCACAAACTCGGCGCGCTCGAGACGCGGGTGATGGACATCCTGTGGGACAGCGAGGTTCCACTGTCGGTCCATGACCTGGTCGACCGGCTCGCCGACCAATGCCATCGGTCTGCCTACACGACCGTGTTGACCGTTGTCACCCACCTGTGGGAGAAGGACTGGGTCGACCGGGACAAGGTCGGCCGGGCCTATCGCTACCGGCCGCGCCGCAGCCGCGCCGAGGCCACCACCGACCTGTTACGGGAAATTCTCGACAGCAGCCAGGACGCGTCTGCGGTACTGCTGCATCTGGCGCGCACCGCCAGTGCCCGGGAAGTCGACGCGTTGCGGCGCGGCCTCGCTCGAGGACCCGAACCCCGATGATCGTGGCCGTCGCGATTCTGCTCGGTGTGGCACCGCCTCCGCGGCCGGTAACGAAAAACTATCCCGGATAGTATTTTCTGAGAAGTCCCTGATAAAGCGGCATGAAAGTGATCATGGTCATGCTTGTCGGCACGGTGATGGCTTAACGTCGTGGCCGTGCCGCTCGGCCCGTCCCCTCATCGGGTCGACCGGCCCGCCGCCCGGACAGGCCGGCACCTGTCCGGGCATCCCGCCGATCACGAGGCGCCGACGACGCCGCCACACTCGTGCGCGTCCAGGAACTCATCCGGGCCGCACGATGCGCAGTCACCGTTCTCCTCGAACAGAAAGGCGCTACCTTCTATGCCACGATCAGGTATCGGCGTCACGGAAGCATTCAGAAACCGAGACATTCGACTGCCGTTGACCTTGACGATGCTGGCCGGGTTCGTGGGAGCGGCGGCATTCACACACTCGACCGGCTTCTTCGCAACCGCCATGAGCGGTAACGCCCAGCGCGGAATACTCGGCTGGTTCACCGGCGCCCCGTCGATGGCCGCGGGGGCCTTGGCAATCACCGTGATGTTCCTGCTCGGAGTCATCACCTCGTCGGTCCTGCAGCACCGACGGTCCGCACGCGACGCGCACATCGCGATGGCAGTGAACACCGCCGGACTGATCATCGCATCCGTGATCGACCTCTGGCTGTCCCCACACAATCGCGTCCTCGGCCTCCTGCCCGTACTGTTCGCCGCCTTCGGGCTCGGAGCCCTCAACACCGCGTTCTCCAAAAATGGGGAAGTGTCGATCCCGATCTCCTACGTGACCGGCAGTGTGGTCAAACTCGGCCAAGGCATCGCACGCCACCTGCACGGCAGCAGCAGAATCGAATGGGCCGGTTACGCAATCCAATACGGATTCTTCTTGACCGGCGCAACCATCGGCGGCCTCGCCAGCCTCGCGGTCAGCGGATCACGAATGCTCTACATCGCCACCGCCGGATCCGTCCTGGTCGCGCTGTACCACTACATGTCCGCCTCGAACGGTCCGAGCACAAACCCCGCGCAGGTGACCGTTCCCACTCTCCTCGGGGCGGATCGCGACCACAGCAAAGACGAACTCGCATCGAACTTTTCGGATCCGGACCAGCGGTAAAGCGATCGCCACGCGGATGACCGTCCTGGTAGCTCGTCAGCACGGCACACCACCACGCCGCCGACGCGACTCGGCGGGTACATCGTGGCGGTGTGCCGTGCGAAGCATCAGTCCTGCTGATGCGCCGACGGCTCGCCGAGCAGGGCGGCGCGTTCGGAGCGCACGCGGGTGCGAAGTGCATCGACGAGGACGGTTACTTCCGGGCGACGCAGGGTTTCGGGGCGGGCGACGAGCCAATAGGTGAGTCGGACGGCGACCGAGCCGGGCAGGACGCGGATCAGGTCGGGGTGGCGGTCGGCCATGAAGCAGGGCAGCAGGCCGATACCCGCGGCTGCGCGGGTGGCTTCGACGTGGACGAATACGTTGGTGGAGGTGACGGATTCGCGCATGGTGGGGACGAAGCTGGGCGCCAGGTCCAGGTCGTCGACCTGAAGCATGGAATCGACGAAGTAGACCAGTGGGTGGTCGGCCAGGTCGGCTGGTGACCGCGGGATGCCGTGGGCGTCGAAGTAGGGCCGGGTGCCGTAGAGGCCGAGCACGTAGTCACCGAGCGGCATGGCGCGGGCGCGGCGCACGCTGGGTTCGCCGACGACGATCTCGAGGTCGAGACCGGACCGCTGTGGCGATGCGCGGCGGGTTGTCGCGATGATTTCCACCATGATCCCGGGATGGCGGCGCCGAACCTCCGCCACGGCCGGGGCGGCCAGATAGGCGCTGAAGCCATCGGTGGCCGACATGCGAACCACGCCCTGCAGAACCTGCCCGCCTCGCTCGTCCCCGGCGAGCGAGCGGACCGCCGATTCGACCGCCTCGGCCGCGGTCAGTGCCGCACGGCCGAGGTCGGTCAATTCCCATCCGGCGGGACCTCGGCTGAGCACGCGGCCGCCGAGCGCGCGTTCGAGGGTGGTGATGCGGCGAGAGATGGTGGTGTGGTTGATGCCCAATTCCTCGGCCGCCGAGACGTAGCGCCCGGTCCGGGCGACTGCCAGCAGTACGAGCAGATCATCGGGATTCGGGTGCACCCCTGCCATATCTGCATTCTTGCAGATATGGGGTGCGAGATTCGTCATTGATCCGGAATCGAATGTGCACGAATACTCAATTCACTGAATTTGATTGTGGGCCGCATCACAGATGAGGGGTGATGTGGCAGCAGTCACGAAGGAGTGATGGCGATGAGCGTGCTCGATGCGCGGCCACCGGGTTCCGAGCCTCTGAGAAGCGAGTTGCGGCGGGTGGCAATGGCTTCCATGGCCGGCACCGTCGTGGAGTGGTACGAGTTCTTCCTCTACGGCACGGCGGCCACGCTGGTGTTCAGCAAGGCGTTCTTCCCTGCCGGACACAACGAATTGGATGGGATCCTCGCCGCGTTCGTGACCTATGCGGTCGGGTTCGCGGCTCGGCCGCTGGGCGGGATCGTGTTCGCGCACTTCGGCGATCGGCACGGCCGCAAGTCACTGCTGCAGATCAGCCTGCTGACGGTCGGCGCTGCCACAGTTCTGATGGGTTGCCTGCCGACCTTCCCCCAGGTCGGGTACTGGGCTCCGGCACTTCTGGTGTTGCTGCGGTTCATTCAGGGATTCGCCCTGGGTGGTGAATGGGGTGGTGCGGTCCTGCTGGTCGCCGAGCACAGCCCCAACCGCAGCCGGGCGTTCTGGGCCTCTTGGCCGCAGGCCGCGGTGCCGGTGGGAAATATCCTGGCGACCGTCGTGCTGCTGGTACTGACCTCGACGCTGTCGAACGCCGCGTTCCTCTCGTGGGGCTGGCGCGTTGCGTTCTGGCTGTCAGCGGTCGTGGTGCTGGCCGGCTACTACGTGCGCACGAAGGTGCGAGAAGCGCCGATCTTCGTTGCGGCACAACAAGAATCCGAACAGCAGGACGCGGCCGCATCCGGCGTGCTCGAGGTGGTGCGCCGATACCCGCGGGCTGTTCTGACCGCGATGGGGCTGCGGTTCGCCGAGAACATCGTCTACTACCTGCTGGTCACTTTCTCGGTCACCTACCTGAAGGAACACGTCGGGGTGAAGACCGGCGCGATCCTGTGGTGGTTGCTCGTGGCCAACGCGGTGCATTTCCTGGCCATCCCGGCCATGGCCCGGCTCAGCGACAGAATCGGCCGCAGGCCCCTGTATCTGGCCGGGGCCATCGGGGCGATGGTCTGGGGATTCGTCGGCTTCCCGATGATGGACAGCGGCCGCGGCGTGATCATCGTGCTCGCGATCGCGATCGGCCTGATCGCACACGCCGCCATGTATGCCGCGCAACCGGCCATCATGGCGGAGATGTTCCCCACCCGGATGCGCTACGCCGGTGTGTCCCTGGGATCTCAGGTGACCGCGATCTTCGCCGGCTCGCTGGCGCCGATCATCGCCGTCCGCCTGCTCGAGGTCTACCGGTCCTCGGTTCCCATCGCGATCTATCTCGCCCTCGCCGGTGTGGTCACCATCTTCGCGATCCTGGCCGCCCGGGAGACCGCGGGCGCGGATCTCACCGAACTGGACCGAACCGCCGCATCGCACCTGCCACCCGAACCCGAGCCGAAAGTGAGCCCCGCGTGACCCGGACGTATCACCCGAGCCGAGACGCTCTGACCGGACGAACCGCGCTGGTCACCGGCGGCGCCAGCGGGATCGGCGCGGCCTGCGCACGCGAACTGGCCGCCCGCGGGGCGTCGGTGACCGTCGCCGATATCGACGGTGTGCGCGCGAAACAGGTCGCCGACGAGATCGGCGGGACCGCATGGGAGGTCGACCTCAGCCAGGTGAGCGGGCTCGAGACCCTGCGCCTGGACTGCGACATCCTGGTCAACAACGCCGGTGTGCAGACCGTCAGCCCGATCGCCGACTTCCCGCCCGACCGGTTCCGCACCATGCTCACCCTGATGGTCGAGGCGCCGTTCCTGCTGGTCCGCGCGGCATTACCGCATATGTACGAACGCGGCTACGGGCGCATCGTCAATATCTCCAGCGTGCACGGAACACGAGCCTCGGCCTACAAGTCCGCGTACGTCACCGCCAAACACGCCTTGGAGGGGCTGTCGAAGGTCACCGCACTGGAAGCCGCCGAACACGGCGTGACGAGCAACTGCGTCAGCCCCGGGTACGTGCGAACTCCTCTGGTGGACAACCAGATCGCCGAGCAAGCCGAAGCGCACGGCATTCCCGAGCGAGAAGTCGAGGAACGAATCTTCCTGAGCGAGGCCGCTATCAAGCGATTGGTCGAACCCGGCGAGGTCGCCGACCTCGTCGGCTGGTTGTGCACCGACTCGGCCCGCATGGTGACCGGAGCCAGTTACACCATGGACGGCGGATGGAGCGCACGATGATCCGGATGTGTACGAGCGCGGTGACAAACGCCAGTTACGTTGCACCACAGTAGGATCCGTCGACACAAGCGGCGCGGCACGAACACCAGCGGCCCCAGGAATCAGCGGCACCGCAAATACCGGTCCGGCTGATAGCCTCGCTTCAGCTGTCTGTTCGTGCCGCACGACCACTGTCGGGGGGAAGATGACCGAGCGAAAAACCGATCTCGTGTTTCCGTTGTTGCCCAACGGCGACACCGACACCCCCTCGAGCACTATGCCGTTGGGCCTGAACCTGTTCGATCTGAATGAACTGTCGAGTGCGTTGCAGTCGCACCACGACGAGATCGCCAGGATCGATGTGCGGCCGGTGGGCGCGCAGGCGGCTGCGGCGATGAAGAACACCGCCTTCGCCGCCGCGGCCGCACGGATGGCCGAGCCCGTCGCGCACGGATACACGCAGGTCGCCGCGGCAATCCAGGGCATGCACGATGCCGTCGACGCGGGGATAACCGACTACAGCGAGATGGAAAGGCGCAACACCCAGGTACTGACCACCTACGACCAGGGCGCCGTGTGACCGCGACAGTCGACGATATCCGCGCGACCACCCCCGACGGGCTCATCGATCTGGCGGCGCAGCTGACCGAACACAATCGCGCCTTCTCCGGAGCGTTGAACGGTATGCGCACTGCGGTGGATCAGGTGACCTCGCGGTCCTGGTCCGGCGACGGGTCGCAGCGAGCCGCTGAAACGAGCCTGGCCCACCACATCGCGGGCAGCCATATCGCCGCCGCCGTGGACGGCCAGATCGAGGCCGTGGGCGATGCCGCCGCAGCGCTGAGCGCCGCGAAGAAAACCGTGGTGGACTGGGCGGATCGGGCCGCTGCCGCCGGCTGCACCGTGCGGCCCGACGGACACGTGATCGCCCCGATGGTTCATGTCTCGGCCGTCGGCCGGTCGAATGCGCTCCAGATCGCGCAGCTGGCAGCGAATTCCAAAGCGCGGGAATTCGAGTCGCATCTGCTGCCGGCCGTGCGCGATTTCAACGATCTGGACGCACGAGTCGCCGCCGCCCTGGACACCGCGACGAATGCCGTTGCGGCCCTGGTCCACAACCCGGCGGGCGCACCGCTGCCGCCGGGGTTCGACGAGATACTCGCCGATGCGCGCAACGGGAAGATCCCATTCCGGAACGATCCCGGCGCCTTTCACGACTGGTGGTCGAAACTGACTCCCGAGGAGAAGGACGCACTGGCCGCCGCCGACCCGGCCATCGGCAACATCGACGGTATGCCCTGCGTCGATCGCGACCACTACAACCGACAGTATCTGGCCCGGCTACAGGCCCGGGGTGGCCCGGGAAAGGCCGGATACGACACCCTCGCCGGACAACTCGACGACGGAGGCGATCGATATCTGCTGCATATCGACGAGCAGGGGCACGGGGCACTGGCGCTGAACAATCCAGATCTCGCGACCAACGTGGCGACGTTCGTCCCCGGTACCGGAACGGGACTGGCCAAGATGTCCGGTGATGTCAACCGCAGCCTGACCATGCTGAATTCCGCGAAAGATCAAGGCGCGCCGAATACTTCGGTGATCCTGTGGGAGGGCTACGACCCGCCGCAGGGGTATGCCGCCGCGGCGGATCGGTCCTACGCCGACAACGGCGCTCCGGCGCTGAAGAGTTTTCAGAACGGACTGCGCGCCTCGCATGTGGGCGCACCGTCCTACAACACGGTCGTCGGGCACAGCTACGGCACCACCGTGATCGGCGACGCCGCCGGCCACGATCAGCTCCATCCCGACGATCCCCCGAGTTCGCGTGGCCCGCTGAACGCCGACAACGTCGTATTCGTCGCGAGCCCCGGCAGCACGGTCGACCACGCCGGCGATCTGCATCTGACGGGTGTGCCGCAAGACCAAGTGCCGCAACATGTCTGGTCCACCAGAGCCAACGGCGACTGGATCGGGATACCGGCGCGTTCGGGTGAGATCCTCGATGCGGCCGCGGACGGGTCCAGCGCACCGGCCTTTCATCCGCAGCACAACCCGCACGGCTGGTTCGGCAACGACGTCACCTCGCCCGAGTACGGCGGCCGGGTCTTCACCTCCGATCCCGGTGGCCACAGCGCCTATTGGGACTCTCACGACGGGCAACCGGGCCAGGCCCTGCGCAACCTGGGTAGCCTGATCGCCAACCGTCCCGACCGGGTGCACTGAGGCGATGAGCGATACCGATCCCGACGCCGCACTCGAGCGCATGATGGCGAAAGTTGCTGCGACGCAAGAGGAACTGGCGCGGGTGCGCAGCAACGGCGAGGCGCTGGGCGGGCAGGTCCGGGTGACGGTGGATATCGACGGGCGCATCACCGATCTGGTGCTCGACCCCGCTCTGCACGCTCTGCATCTCAGCGATGTCGCCGCCGCGATCACCGCGGCCCACACCACCGCGCTGACCTGGGCCCGGGCCGCGGCGAGCGAGATCCAACGGGATCTACACGAAGACCCTTACGTCGCAGCCATCGCGCACCGAACCGCCACCGCCGGATTACGAAAGATGTTCGCGCGCAAGGAACCTCGAGCTACTTACACCGATACCGAGGAATCGCATCCGCCGCAGGTCAGCGAATCCGGCTGGTAACCGAAGACGACACTCCTCGCGTGGTACCCGCGCGGCGGGATCCGGCCCCCGGACATCAGAATGTGCGTAGCGCCGGTTGTGCGGGGTAGTGCGAAGTAAACCCGCTCGCGGCGGCCGTCCCGGCACATTGCACCTACCGATGACATGAAGGAGTGCGTTGTGAGTACTTATGTGACCACCAATCCGACCACCGGTACCACGGAGCACGAATTTCCGGAGCTGGCCGACGACCAGGTTCCCGTTGTCGCCGAACATTCCGCCGAGGGCTTCGAGACCTGGCGGCTCACGCCGGTGGCCGAACGCGCGGCCGCGCTGGCGCGGACCGCGCAGCTCTACGAGAAACGGTCGGCCGAGCTGGCGGCGGCCATCACGCGAGAAATGGGTAAACCGGCGAAGCAGGCGGCCGCGGAGGTGCAGCTTTCCGCAGATATCTACCGCTGGTACGCCGAGAACGGTCCGGACCTGCTCGCCTCCGAGCCACTCGCCCCGCAAGGCGCGCAGGAGTCGGTGGTGCACACCTTGCCGATCGGGCCGCTCGTCGGAGTGATGCCGTGGAACTACCCCTATTACCAGGTGGCGCGCTTCGCCGCACCGAACCTGTTGGTGGGTAATACGATCGTCCTCAAACATGCCTCGATCTGCGCGGCGTCCTCGAAACTCATGGCCGATGTCCTGCACGAGGCAGGGGTTCTCGACTACGCGTACATCAACGTGTACGCGAACCCGGACCAGATCGCCGAAATGCTGGCGCATCCGGCGATCCGCGGAGTGTCACTGACCGGAAGTGAGGAAGCCGGCGTTGCGGTCGCCACCGCGGCCGCGCGAAACCTGAAGAAGTCGGTCCTCGAACTCGGCGGTTCGGACCCGTTCATTCTGTTGGACACCGACGATTTGGCCAGGACCACCCGGATCGCCGCGCGAATTCGGCTGGCGAATGCGGGGCAGGCGTGCAATTCACCGAAACGCTTCATCGTCCTGGATGAACTCTACGACGACTTCGTCCACGGGCTGGTCGGCGAATTCGAACGCGCGGTGGTCGGGGATCCGGCGGACCCCGAGACCGAGGTGGGGCCCTTGTCCTCGGTGTCCGCGCGGGACACCGTCGCCGACCAGGTCGACGCCGCGGTACGGCAGGGTGCGACGCTGCACACGGGCGGCTCACCCCGGGACGGAGACGGCGCGTTCCTCGAACCTGCGGTGCTCACCGGCATCACCCCGAGGATGGATGCCTATTCCGAGGAGATCTTCGGCCCGGTCGCCATGGTCTATCGGGTTTCCTCCGACGAGGACGCGGTGCGCCTGGCCAACGACGTCGGATTCGGCCTGAGCGGATCGGTCTGGAGCACCGACCTCACCCGCGCGGCGCGAGTTGCCGACCGTCTCGACGTCGGAATGGCCTACGTCAACGAACACGGAACGACACTGCCCGGTATCCCGTTCGGCGGCGTCAAACGCTCCGGCTACGGACGTGAACTGGCCCGCTGGGGCATGGGCGAGTTCGTCAACACCAAACTCCGGCGGACCTCGGCCCACTGAGAGTCCGGATCCCGGGCCATCCCTGCGTGCGGAACCGATGACCATCGGCGCTTATTCTGTGCTGGTCGGACGCTTTACCCCCGCGAGTGGATCGAGGCGGTCATGGCAGTCGAGTTCAATAGTTTCACCGAAGCGTGCACACGGCCGATTCCGCGAGCTCGGTGAAGGTTCCCGGGATGACGAGGTTCGCGCGAATGATGCGGCATCTCGGAGTGGGGGTGCTGCTGGCGGCGGGTTGCCTGCAGACGCCGGTGGCCACGGCGACGCCGATGAACGCGGAGTTGGGGCACGTGGGGCGCTGGATCACCGACGCCGACGGCAGGGTGATCACCTTGCACGGGGTGAATCTCGTGTACAAGTACCCGCCCTTCTATCCGGCGGCCGGGGGATTCGGTGATCGCGACGCCGCGTTTCTCGCGGCGCACGGGATCAATGCGGTGCGGCTGGGTTTCGCCTGGAGTGCGGTGGAGCCGCGGCCCGGCGTTTACGACGATCGGTACATCGGGCAGATCGAAGACACCCAGCAGGTACTGGCCCGGCACGGCATCTACTCCCTGGTGGATTCGCATCAGGATGCGTTCAACAAGTCGGTCGGGGCGAGCTGGGACGGATTCCCCGGTTGGGCGACGTTCTCCGACGGACTGCCGCCGGGCCCGATCCAGGGCCTGTTCGCGGCCTACACGCTGAGCCCGGCCCAGAATCGGACGTGGGCCAATTTCTGGCACGATCATCCGGCGCCGGACGGCGTCGGTGTGCAGGAACACTATGCGGCCATGTGGTCGCATGTCGCGCAACGCTTCTCGGGCGACCGCTACGTGTTGGGGTACGACCTCATCAACGAGCCGTGGCCGGGCATCACGCAACCGACGTGCCTGCTGGACGGTTGCCCCGACTTCACCCGCGACACGCTCGCCGTCCTCCAGGCCAAGGCGATGACCGCCATCCGGCGGGTGGATCCGCGGCATCTGCTGTTCTACGAACCGTTCGTCACCACCGATTTCGGCGCGCCGGTGCGCATGCCGAACCCGACCGGCGATCCCCGCGCCGGAATGAGCTTTCACGATTACTGCCTCGGGCCGATCCGGACGTGCCCCGGCAACGGCTTCGACAGCACTCGCGCGGCCGATACCGCCGGACTCGTCACCGAATTCGGGGCGACGCAGGATACGGCGCTACTGGAACGCGTCACCGGCAGCCTGGATGACGCCATGGCGTCGTGGATGTTGTGGTCCAGTACGCAGAACGAGTTGCCCGGCCACAGCCAGCAACCGCCGACCGGTCCCGATCTGATCAGCCCCGCAGGGCCGATCGTGCGCCCGTATCCGCAGGTCGTCGCGGGCACCCCGCAGGGATGGCACTTCGACCCCGGCACCGCGACGTTCGAGCTCCGGTACACCACCGCACGCCCGGATTCGGGCCGCCCGTTCGCCGGTGACCTCCGCACCCAGGTGTATCTGCCCGCAGCGGACTACCCGAACGGCTACCGGGTCGATGTGCACGGCGCCGATGTCGTCTCCGCGCCGAATGCCGAATTACTGCAGTTGCGAACCACTCCCGGACAGTCCGCGGTCCAGCTGACGGTGACCCGCCGCTGAACGTCCTCCGGAGGCGTCGCTCACGAACCGGCATCCCGGACCGATGAATTTCGGCTGCGGAAGGGGTCTTTCCTCCGGACGCAACCGCAGAGGAGTCGCCATGCCACTTCATGTTCGACGATCACCCGAGCACATGGTCACCGTCGGTGACGTCGACCTGTGTGTGACCACATTCGGGGACCGGCGGCTGCCGCCGGTGTTGCTGCCGAGCACGTCGAGGCTGTTCTGGGAAGACCGGTTCTGCGACCGGCTCGCCGATGCCGGGCGATTCGTCGTGCGCTACGACACCCGTGACACCGGGCGGTCGACTGCCTACGTGACCGGCTCCCCCGGCTACAGCCTCCGGGACCTGGCCTCGGACATCATCGAACTGATGGATGTCTTCGAGCTTGCGCGAGCGCACCTGGTGGGCTTCTCCGTGGCCGGATGGATCTGCCAGCTCGCCGCCCTCGACCACCGCGACCGTGTATCGGCCCTGACCCTGATCAACACCCGGCCGACGCCGCCCGGCCCGCCGGACCCGGATCTGCCCGAACATTCGGACCGGGTCGTGAACTTCTTCACCGGGACACCCGCACCGGACTGGTCCGACCGGGCCGCGGTGATCGACTACCGCGTCGAAGGCGCCCGGATACTCACGGGCGCAAGGGGATTCGACGAGCAGGAGACGAGACAGCAGGCGACGCGGATGGTCGACCGCACCACCGACATGGCCTCGAGCATGCTCAACCTGGCGTATGCCGAGGCGGGCGACCGGTGGCGCGAGCGTCTGGGTGAACTCACCGTGCCGACCCTCGTCGTCCACGGGACCGAAGACCCGTTCTTTCCGTACGGCAACGGACAGGCCATGGCTCGCGAGATCCCCGGCGCGGATCTGCTCCCGCTGAACGGTATCGGCCACGAACTTCCGGACACCACCTGGGATCGACTGCTCGCCGCCATGCTGACACTCCAGCCGGAATCCGTGAATGATCAAGATGTCCAATAGTATTCCCGCCGAACCTCTGCCCGGTCGTGGCCGGTGAGGGCGATGGCTGCGGGCTGCGGTGACATCGATTGGCGGGAGCACGGACCGCGGGGTGCGCCGCGGGGGACGTTTCGCGGTCACCGGGTCAGCTCCGCGAACGTCTCGGTCAGTCGCCGCGCGAACGCGTCGGGGTGGGTCTGGTAGCCGGTGTGCCCGCCGGGAAACTCGACGCGATCGGTGGCGAGCCCAAGTCTGCAAGGTAGACACAGCCACACCGAGAACCGCGCACCTCACCCCGGCTTATGCTGCGGATGTGGCAGAACCGATTGCGGCCGATAATTCGTCGGGAAATGCGATCGCGCGGGCGTTGCGCGAGGAGATCCTGGCCGGTCGGCTGTCGGCGGGGGAACGTTTGGTGGAGGGGACGATCGCCAAGCGGTACGGGGTGTCGAGAATTCCGGTCCGCGAAGCGCTGGCACGTTTGCAGTCGGAGGGGTTCGTCACGATCGTTCGCCATCGTGGCGCCACGGTGTCGGAGTCGTCGCTGCACGACGGACATGAGCTGCTGCAGGTTCGTCGGGGCCTCGAGGTCTTCGCAGCACAGCTCGCGGCGGAAAATCGTGGCGGCGCGGCAGCGAAGCAGTTGGCTGTGATCGCGGAGGATATGTCCGGCGGCGCGTCGAGCGACGGACCATCGTTCCACGAGCTGATCGCCGTCGCCGCGGGTAACGGCCACCTGCGTGACATGCTCACCAATCTCAACCAGCGGGTGCACTGGGGGCTGGGCCACGATCCCGCGACCTCCGCCACCGACCATCGCGCGGTAGCGATCGCGATTCTCAACGGCGCTGTCGCGCAGGCCGGATATCTGATGGACGAACACCTGCGGCGCGACGAACGATTCTTCACCGACGAGTTCGGCAGCTGACTCAGATGGTATACAGTCTGAGCTGATATACCGGCCAATTAACACGAAGCATCGATGAGGAAACCTGTAGGCAATCACTACTGTATACAACTATTGGCAGCGCGACTCCAGTTCTGCTCTGCGGTCGGCTCGCCGATACAACCGGTGTCGGTGTCACACTCCCGCTATCCGGAGTTCCGACATGTCTCTCACGCTGCCCGGCGAATCACCCTCTGCCACCGCCTCTTCGTCGTCTGATGCCGCCTCACCTCCGCCACCCGTCCTCGACCTTCCCTCCGGCCTGTCGAGTGCGCTCGACCGCATCGGTTTCGGCCGGGTACAGGTAGCCGTGATCGCACTGCTGATGGCGGGACTGTTCTTCGACTCGCTGGAGCAGAACTCGACCGGCGCGATGGGTCCGTTGCTGAAGGAGTCGTTCGGAATCGGCAATGCCCAACTCACCTTGATCAACACCGTTACCGTGGTCGGCGGTCTGGTCGGGCGGCTCATCGGTGGATACATCGCCGACCGATGGGGCCGCCGCACCGCACTGAGCCTCAACCTGCTCGTATACACCCTGGGCGGCCTGATCAGCGCCGCGGCCGTGAACTACGAGATGCTGCTGGTCAGCCGGGCAGTCGTGGGTATCGGGCTCGGTGGCGAATTCACGGTCGGCCTGGCGATTCTCGCCGAGCTGGTCGCCACCCGCCACCGCGGATCGCTGCTCGCGACATTGAACATCTCCTCCGGCGGCATCGGCAATATCGCCTCCTTCGGCTTCTTCCTGCTCGTGCTCGGGCCCATGAACCACACGCTCGGCGGGAACGACGCATCGTGGCGCTGGACATATGTGCTGCTTGCCGCGCCGGCTGTCCTGGTCGTGTTCTTCCGCCGCTATCTGCCGGAGTCACCGCGGTTTCTGTTGTCGAAGGGACGTGTCCAGGACGCCAACGCGAGTCTGAGCCGGTTGGCGAGCGGCAGCGTTTCCGGCCTCCGAAAGCTCGGTCCCACAACACGATTCGTCACCGAGGCGGATATTCCGCCGATTCGCCGATCCTCCTACCTCGAGGTCTTCCAGGGTCGGAACCTGCGGCGCACCGCCGCCATCGGCGCCGCCTCGTGGATGTCGTTCGGCGCGCAGGTGACCCTGCTGTTCCTCATGCCGATCCTGCTGGTGTCCCGAGGATATTCACTGTCGGATTCGCTGGCCTTCACGATGATCATGAACGTGGGAAGTCTGCTCGGTGCGTGCGCCGCCTCGTATCTGGCCGGGCGCGTACCCCGCCGGATCACGGTGATGTCGGCCGCGGTGCTCGGGTGCGTATCCGCGATCGCCTTCGCGGCGCTGGCCCACTCGACGGCGCTGATCCTGGTGCTGGGCATGATCTTTCAGTTCTTCACCATGATGCTGAACACGATGCTGTCGGTGTGGTCTCCGGAGCTGTATCCGACCTCCGTGCGCGCCATGGGAGCGTCGGTCGTGAACGGGATCGGCAACGTCGCCGGAGCGGTGATGCCGTTCGCGGCGCTGTACTTCTTCGATCTGGCCGGCGTGGCCGGCGTGTTCGCCATGATCGCCGTCATGTACGCGCTGCTCGTGGTAGCGGCACGATTCGGTCCCGAAACCTTCGGCAGATCCCTCGAGGCGGCCACGGAAAATCCCGTCGCCGTACCCGCGTAACCACCACCGGACAAAGGAGCCCCACCCATGGCCGAACTCACGATCTCCGCCACCGCGCACGGTCTGAACTACCTGCCCCAGTACTATGCCGACCACCTCGGCCTGTTCGCCGACCGCGACCTGAAAGTCGTTGCGACAGCGAAGGATCCATGGACCGGAGTGCTGGACGACCTGGACAGCGGCGCGGCGGATATCGTACTGGGCGGCCTCTGGGTGCCCAGCATGTACTGGGGCACTCCCCGCGAAATCACCGTATTCGCCCAGGTGAACCACCAATTCCCGAAAGCCCTGGTGACTCGCGACAACTCGCCCGGCTTCGGCTGGGCGGATCTGTCCGGCAGCACCGTCCTGGCTCCCGGCATCGGCGGCAGCGCACCATACGCGTTCACCGCGGGCCTGATCCGAGAGGCCGGAGTGGATCCAGCCGGGATCACCTTTCTGCGTGACCTGTCCACGCCGATGTTCGTCGAACTGTTCGAGGCCGGGCTCGGCGACGCGATCGTCCTGGACTCCACGACCGCACAGATCATGCAGGACAAGGGAACCGGCGTCACCGCGATCGACTACACCGAGGCCGGAGGCATCGGACCCAACAGCGTCTACTACTGCCGCACCGATCGCGTGGAGGAGTTGTTCGACCGCCTCGTGCACTTCACCACCGCACTGAGCGAGGCGATGCGGCGACTGCGGACGACCACCGTCACCGAACTCGAACCGCTGCTGGCCGCCCACTGGCCGAGTATTTCCCGTACGACGTTGGTGCGAGCCTGCGAGCGCATCAAGCGATCACGGACCTGGGAAACCACGCGCATCGACGCGGCGGCGAGTGACCGGTGGATGCGAATCCTCCAGCAGGAGGGCATGGTTCGGTCCACGCCTCCGTTCGACGAACTGGTCGACACCAGGATCCTCGACAGCGCCGAACTCACCGACACGGTCCGGTGAATCGTGATTCCGGGAGAATTCCAGAACCCGGCCCTCCGTCGACGCTCCGGCGCTGACATCACCCTGTTCCAGTCGGTCGGCCTCGGGCTGCAGGGCCTGGTCACCGCCCAACTAATCCTCGACCGGTAGGCCGACCGGGTTACGGTTGCCGGATGCCTTCGCGCCCACGCCTACCTCGGCTTCCCCCGCTCACTCCGCCGCACGACCTCGAACGCGGCTACTCCCAGCAGGAGATCCTGGACGAATTGCGGCGGCTGATGCTCGACGGCAATATGCCGCCGGGTGCGGGGTTGCCGTTGCGAGAATTGGCGAGCAGGTTCGCGGTCAGCGTCATCCCGCTCCGGGAGTCGCTGCAAACGCTGATCGGCGAGGGCCTGGTGGAACATTGGCCCAACCTGGGCTACCGGGTGACTCAGCTGACCGCAGCCGAGCTGCGCGAACTGTACATCGTGCGGGAACGACTGGAATGGGTCGCGCTGGAGACAGCTGTCACCACGGCCACCCCCGAAGATCACCGCTTGGCGGCCGAGGCCCATGCTCGTCTGGAACAGGCTGTGCTCGAGGATGATTCGAGTGCCTATCATCGCGAGAGCCGCATCTTCCATCTGGCCCTGACCCGTCCGTCGGGGATGGCGCGACTGGTGCACATGCTGGAATCCGCCTGGAACATCACCGAACCCATACAGCCGATGGTGCATGTCGGCCCTCGCGACCGCGCCGAGTTACACGCCGATCACAGCCGGATGCTGGCCGCCTTCTATGTTGGCGACGCGGAAGCGCTACTCGCGGCCGCCGAACTTCACAACACCAGATTGAATCGGGTCGTGGCACAACTCCCCGACGACACCGGGCTGTTCAGCGATCCAGCGCCGTGAACCCGGACTCCGGCAGAGCGCGAAAAGATATACCTTTCTTGCAACACGCAGGCAATACAGCCTGACTAGCGTCACAGATCACCATCCCGATTTCTCCTCCGGGATATGCACGATCGGACGCGCGACATGACCGAAACCGCATTGCCGCAACAGGTATCAACCGTGGCCGCCGATGCACCGGCCTACGATTCTCGACTGGTCAACGCAGATCTGGCTCCCCTGCCCGAGCAGACCTGGAGCACTTACAACATCTTCGCCTTCTGGATGTCGGATGTGCACAGCGTCGGCGGATATGTCACCGCCGGTAGCCTTTTCGCCCTCGGACTGGCGAGTTGGCAGGTGCTGGTCTCGCTCGTCGTCGGCATCGGCATCGTCTATCTGCTGTGCAATCTGATCGCCAAACCCAGTCAGCGAGCCGGGGTGCCGTATCCGGTGGTGTGCCGCAGCGCATTCGGGGTGCTCGGGGCCAATATTCCCGCCGTCATTCGCGGTCTGATCGCCGTCGCCTGGTACGGGATCCAGACTTATCTCGCCTCTGCCGCACTGGATGTCGTGCTGATCAAGCTGTTCCCGGGGCTCGCCGCCTACGCCGAGGTGAGCAGCTACGGCTTCCTGGGGCTCTCGGCGCTGGGCTGGGTCAGCTACCTGGTGCTGTGGGTCCTGCAGGCCTGCGTTTTCTGGCGCGGCATGGACGCGATCCGCAGGTTCATCGATTTCTGCGGTCCCGCAGTCTATCTCGTCATGTTCGTGCTGTGCGGATACCTGATCGCCAAGGGCGGCTGGAGCAATATCGATCTGAATCTGGGCGCGGTCACCCATCACGGCTGGTCCGCGGTGACGGTGATGCTGGGCGCGATCGCGTTGGTCGTCTCGTATTTCTCCGGCCCGATGCTGAACTTCGGCGACTTCTCCCGCTACGCGAAGAGTTTCGGTGCGGTGCGACGGGGCAATCTGCTCGGCCTGCCGCTCAACTTCCTGGTGTTCTCGCTGCTGGTGGTGGTGACCGCGTCACTGACGGTTCCGGTGTTCGGGAAGTTGATCACCGATCCGGTGCAGACCGTGGCCCGTATCGACAACACCACGGCAATCGTGTTGGGCGCGTTGACATTCACCGTCGCCACCATCGGCATCAACATCGTCGCCAACTTCGTCGCCCCGGCATTCGACTTCTCCAACCTCGCCCCACAGCGGATCAGTTGGCGAGCCGGCGGCATGATCGCCGCGGTCGGCTCACTGCTGATCACACCGTGGAACCTCTACAACAGCCCGGAGGTGATCCACTACACCCTGGAAACACTGGGCGCGTTCATCGGTCCGCTGTTCGGTGTGCTGATCGCCGACTATTTCCTGGTGCGCAAGCAGCGCATCGTGGTGGACGAGTTGTTCACGTTGTCGCCGCAGAGCACCTACTGGTACCGCGGGGGCTACCACCCGGCCGCCATCATCGCGACGGTGATCGCGGCGATCGCCGCGATGTTCCCGGTGCTGACCTCCGGTCATCTCGCGGGCATGTACACCGCCGCGCAATACAGCTGGTTCATCGGCTGCGGCTTGGGCCTGCTGAGCTATCGGCTGCTGACCATCCGCAGCTCGGTGTCGCCGACGACAGTGCCGCAAGGAGGCTGAGGCGATGAAAATCCGTGTCGTCAACCCGAATACGACGTCATCGATGACCGCATCGATCGAACGGTGCGCTCGCGCCGTCGCCGCACCGGGCACCGTGGTGGAAGCCGTCACCAACACGATGGGCCCGGCGTCCATCGAAAGTCACTACGACGACGCGCTGGCCGTTCCCGGCCTGTTGGCCGAGATCGTCCGGGGTGAGGCCGAAGGCGTGGACGGGTACGTCATCGCCTGCTTCGGTGACCCCGGCCTGTACGCCGCACGCGAACTTGCACGCGGACCCGTGCTCGGCATCGCCGAAGCCGCGATGCACACGGCCGGTTTCCTCGGCCGGGGGTTCAGCGTCGTCACCACACTCGGGCGCACCGCGGGACATGCGATGGACCTGGCCGAGCGCTACGACATGCGGCGTTCCTGTCTCGGCGTGCACGGCACCGACATCCCGGTACTGGAACTCGACGACCCGAAAGCGCGGGGCGTGATCGCCGAAGCCTGCCGATCCGCAGTGGCCGCCGACGGGTCGGACGCGATCGTGCTGGGCTGCGCCGGGATGGCCGACCTCTGCGAATATCTGACGACCGAGGTCGGCGTGCCGGTCGTCGACGGCGTCGGCGCGGCCACCGTCATGGTGCAAGGACTGCTCACCCTGGGGCTGCGCAAATCCGGCCGGGGTGAGTTCGCCGCGCCGCCACCCAAGCAATACACCGGCCTGCTCGCCGGTTTCACACGGTGAACACGTGCCGCCGGAGACGTCGGCACTCGACGAGCACGATCGGCGGTGGCATTGAAACCGTTGCGGCGTAAGCCTATTCCGGAAGCCTGTCCAGGGCGCGCAGCGCTTGCCTGCGCACCTGGGGAGCCGGGTCGTCGACGAATGGCTCGATCAGGTGGCGGACGCCGGTCGCCTTCATCTACACGAGAGCCTTGATCGCGAATTCGGTCGCGAAGCCGTCGAGATAGCTGATGGCGAGATCGCGAGCTTCGGGGGTTTTGACCTTGCCAAGGTACTCGATCAACCAGATGAAGTGCGGTCCCGATGGCGCCTCGGCCAGCAGCGCGGCGATCTGCTCGAAGTTCTTCCTGGTAGCGATCTTTCGCAGGGCCTGGCTGGCCCAGTCCAGCGTCGGCTGCGGCAGCGGCGGCTGGTGACGCAACTGCTGATCGAGTAGATCGATGGCTTGCTGATTGCCGCGAGCGGCGACGTCGTCGAGGCTGCTGATGAGCCCGGACCGCAGAATGGAGCGATGCTCGGTCTCCGGTCCGGGGATTCTGGTCTCCAGATTGGCCAGCCAATCGATGAAGATCGGAATTCCCGCCGGGATACTGCTGGGACCGCGCAGTTGGAGTAGGCGCGGATATCGTTGGTGTTCTTCACCTCCATGACCTGACGGTTCTCGCGGTCGATCTGGTCCGGTTGAATCGTCACGGCTCGTCCGGTCGTGTCGATCACGGTGACCTGACGTTGCGGAAGCCGAACTCCGGCACGGCGTTCGGCTTCATCACCCGCGGCTTTGTTCTGCGGGCCGGTTCGACCTGTGATCTTGGCGGTATTACGGGGAGTGCGTCCGAGAATTTTCTTCAGGTTGCCGAGTTCACCGCTGACCATCGAATAGATGCCACTGTTCGACGCAGCTTCCCACCGCCCACATGGGCCGCAACCTTGTCCGCCTCATAGGACGTGATAATGGCGTTGAGCAGTTCCAGGGATTTACGGCAGTCGTCCTTGGCGGATTTCGCGGCGGACGCTACCGATGCACATGCAGTCCCCAGATATTTCGCCGCATCGGCCGAACACGCAATCGAGGCACACACATTGTCGATGTCCAGGATAAATCCGGCCATCACCTTGTCGTTCCGCTGCGCTTCCTCGGTGAATATCGCGATGATACCCGTGTACAGCCGGTCCGCGATCGGCGATTCCCGGTCGCTGTACGAGGTGAGATTCTTTCCCGCAGTTACTATTCGCCCTTCGTCGCAGTCGGCCCAACCTCTCTGCGAGCCCGCGTCACCGTCTTCGACGTGACCGTCTCGGCGCCGTTCCGCGGCGACGCCATCAAGATCGAGTTCGAGCACAACACGGGTCTCGCTATCGACATGCTGGTCCCGTACACCGTGACCAGCGACAGTCTCGAGATCAACCTCGACGGCACGGACGCTGTGACCGGGACCCGCAGACTCTGGGCATGAGCTGATTCACCTGCGCTGCAGCCTTTTCCTCGACTCATGCGTAGACACAGCCCTCTGTGATGCGAGTCTCATGCTGAGACGCTGCGCGGGTGGTTCCCGGGCTCCAATGGATCAGGCAAACGTCGCCACAGCCGGCATATCGGCCGACTGTCGATCCAGGAGGCGCACATTGAGTAGGCAAAGCCTGACGAAGGCCCATGCGAAGATCACCGAGCTGTCGTGGGAACCGACCTTCGCGACGCCGGCCACTCGTTTCGGTACCGACTACACCTTCGAGAAGGCCCCGAAGAAGGACCCGCTCAAGCAGATCATGCGGTCCTACTTCCCGATGGAGGAGGAGAAGGACAACCGCGTCTACGGCGCGATGGACGGCGCCATCCGCGGCAACATGTTCCGGCAGGTGCAGCAGCGGTGGCTGGAATGGCAGAAGTTGTTCCTGTCGATCATTCCGTTCCCGGAGATCTCCGCCGCGCGAGCGATGCCGATGGCCATCGACGCCGTGCCCAACCCGGAGATCCACAACGGGTTGGCGGTGCAGATGATCGACGAGGTCCGGCACTCGACGATTCAGATGAATCTCAAGAAGCTGTACATGAACAACTACATCGATCCCGCCGGATTCGACATCACCGAGAAGGCGTTCGCGAACAATTACGCGGGCACCATCGGCAGGCAGTTCGGTGAGGGGTTCATCACCGGTGACGCGATCACCGCGGCGAACATCTATCTGACCGTCGTCGCCGAAACCGCCTTCACGAACACGCTTTTCGTGGCCATGCCCGACGAGGCCGCGGCCAACGGCGACTACCTGCTGCCGACGGTGTTCCACTCGGTGCAGTCCGACGAGTCGCGGCACATCTCCAACGGCTACTCGATTCTGCTCATGGCCCTGGCCGACGAGCGCAACCGTCCGCTGCTGGAGCGCGATCTGCGGTACGCGTGGTGGAACAACCACTGCGTGGTCGACGCGGCGATCGGCACCTTCATCGAGTATGGCACGAAGGACCGCCGCAAGGACCGGGAGAGCTATGCCGAGATGTGGCGGCGGTGGATCTACGACGACTACTACCGCAGCTACCTCATCCCGCTGGAGAAGTACGGGCTGGAGATTCCACACGATCTGGTCGAGGAGTCCTGGTCGCGCATCGTCGACAAGGGCTACGTGCACAAGGTCGCCCAGTTCTTCGCGACCGGCTGGCCGGTGAACTACTGGCGGATCGATGCGATGACGGACACCGACTTCGAGTGGTTCGAGCACAAGTACCCGGGCTGGTACTCGAAGTACGGCAAGTGGTGGGAAGAGTACAACCGCCTCGCCTACCCCGGGCGCAACAAGCCCATCGCGTTCGAGGAGGTCGGGTACCAGTATCCGCACCGGTGCTGGACCTGCATGGTGCCGTGCCTGATTCGCGAGGACATGGTCGTGGACGAGGTCGACGGCCAGTGGCGGACCTACTGCTCGGAAACCTGCCACTGGACCGACGCGGTCGCCTTCCGCGGCGAGTACCAGGGCCGCCCGACCCCGAACATGGGGCGGCTCACCGGATTCCGCGAGTGGGAGACCCTGCATCACGGCAAGGACCTCGCCGATATCGTCGCCGATCTGGGCTACGTCCGCGACGACGGTAAAACCCTTGTGGGACAACCGCATCTGAATCTGGACGACCCGAAGAAGATGTGGACCCTCGACGACGTCCGGGGCAACACGTTCAACAGCCCGAACGTACTGCTGAACGAGATGTCCGCCGCCGAGCGCGAAGCCCACGTCGCCGCGTACCGCGCGGGCGGGACCGCGGCCTGACCAGGTTCGGTGGGTGACGCCGGATTCGGCGTCACCCGCTGCCACCACTTTTTCCGAGCCCAGGAGATATACCCGTGGCCGACAATCACCGGATCAACTTCGAGCCCGTCGACATCGAGATGGAAGTCGGCGAACAGGAGAACATCCTCGATGCCGCATTCCGGCAGGGAATTCACCTCATGCACGGCTGCCGCGAGGGGCGGTGTTCGGCCTGCAAGTCCTACGTCCTCGACGGCGATATCCAGATGGCGAACTACTCAACCTTCGCATGCAACGACGCCGAGGTCGAGGAGGGCTTCGTATTGCTCTGCCGCTCACACGCTTTCAGCGACTGCACCATCGAACTGCTCAATTTCGACGAGGACGAACTCCTGCGTGGGATCGCGATTCAGGACGTGCGCACCGAGGTGGTCGCGATCGAGCCGGTGACCAAGGACATCGTGTCGCTGCGACTGCGGCCCGTGGAACCCGCGACCTACGAGTTCAGATCGGGCCAGTACTCGGACCTGCGGATCCCCGGCACCGAGGAGCACCGATCGTTCTCGATGGCGACGACACAGTCGACCTCGGAACATATCGAATTCCTCATCAAGAAGTATCCCGGCGGCCGGTTCGCCGGATTGCTCGACGACGGGATCTCGGTGGGCGACGAGATGAGTCTGACCGGCCCGTACGGGTCATTCACCCTGAAGGAGGGGCACGTCCTGCCGCTGGTGTTCATCGGAGGCGGGGCGGGGATGGCTCCGATCCTGTCGCTGCTGCGGCACATGAGCGAAACCGGCAACACCCGTCGGGTGCACTTCTACTACGGGGCCCGCACCCCGCGGGACCTGTTCTACCTCGACGAGATTCTCGACATCGGCGCGCAGCTCACCGATTTCGAATTCGTGGCGTGCCTTTCGGAATCCATGGACCCGCAACGGATTCCGGGCTCGATCACCGTCGAGGAAGGCAATGTCACCGACGTCGTGCGGCGTCGCGAACCGGGCATCGGCAAGACCGAGGTGTACCTGTGCGGACCGCCTCCGATGGTCGATGCCGCGCTCGAACTGCTCGAGTCCGGCGGCACTCCGAAGGACCAGATCTTCTACGACAAGTTCACCAGCCCGGCCTTCGACCAGTAAACGCAGGACCCTCCTTCCCACCCGAGAAAGAACCGAGAACGAGATGACCACAAGCACCGGGGCGAAGCAACGCAGCTTTCCCACAATAGAATTCACCGATTCCGAGGCCGGGGCGCTGGAATTTCCCGGATCGAAGAGTCGCTCCTACAACTACTACGAGCCCGCCAAACTGCGCGCGACGATGTACGAGGACGTGACGGTCGACGTACAACCGGACCCCGAACGTCACCTGTCCCAGGGGTGGATCTACGGCTTCGCCGACGGCCCCGGCGGCTATCCGAAGGAATGGACCGCCGCGAAATCCTCGAACTGGCACGAGTTTCGCGACCCGAACGAGGAGTGGGACCAGACGATCTACCGCAACAACTCCAAGGTCGTACACCAGGTCGACCTGTGCCTGGCCAACGCCAAGCGCGCTCGCGTGTACGACGGGTGGAACGCCTCGTGGCTGACTTTCATCGCCCGCAATCTGGGCGCGTGGATGCATGCGGAAAACGGTCTGGCACTGCATGTTTTCACGTCCGTACAGCGGTCCTGCCCGACGAATATGATCAATACCGCGGTCGCGGTCAACGCCGCGCACAAGATGCGGTTCGCGCAGGATCTGGCGCTGTTCAACCTCGACCTGTCCGAGGCCGCCGACGCCTTCGAGGGCGCCGTGCACAAGCAGGTGTGGCAGTCCGCGCCCGAGTGGCAGCCCACGCGTGAGGTCGTCGAACGCCTGACCGCGGTACCGGACTGGTGCGAGTTGCTGTTCGGCGCGAACATCGTCTTCGAGCAGCTGGTCGGTTCGCTGTTCCGCAGCGAACTGGTCATGCAGATCGCCGCCGGGAACGGCGACTACATCACGCCCACGATCGTCGGCACCGGTGAGCACGACTACGCCCGCGATCTCGCCTACACCCGCAACCTGTACCGATTGCTCACCCGCGACCCCGAATTCGGGGAGTCGAACAAGGCACTGTTCGGCACCTGGTTGCAGACCTGGGTGCCGCGCTGCCTGGACGCGGCCCGTGCGCTGCAACCGATCTGGTCGCAGCCGGCCGAGAAGGCGGTCACCTTCGCCTCGAGCCTGGACACCGCGATCGAGAAGTTCCGTTCCCTGCTCGAGGACCTCGGGCTCGACATCCCCAAGGAGTTGGCCAAGTGAGCATGCAATTCGGATCGTCCACCGAGTTCTCGAACATGTGCGGCGTCACCCTGATGAACACCCCCATCGGCCGGGTCGTGGCCGAGGTGATGGGCGCGAAGGACGGCGTGGAGCTGACGGAGTACCCGTCGATGATCCGCGTCGACGGGCAGCGGCTGCTCGATTTCAACTACGTCGAACTCACCGACGCGCTGGGTCAGGAGTTCGACGGCTCCACCTTCGAGGAGATCAGCTCCACCCACTACGGGCGCATGGTCCACCTCGACGACAAGACCCTGTTGTTCGCCAGCCCCGAGGACGCCGCCGAATACATCGGATTCGACCTCACCGTCCACTGACGCGGTCCCCGCGGTCTCCGTGTGCGGCGCCGTCGCCCGATCCCGCCGGCCGACGGCGCCGCACCACCCCACAGCCCAATTATCGGAGTATTCAGCATGTACGAGAAGAATGGCGACAAGTACTTCATCGTCGACGGACATGTGCACATCTGGGACGCACGCGAGTCGAATCAGAAGAATGTGCACGGCAAGCAGTTCATCGACTGCTTCTACGACTATCACAAGAACCTCAGCCCCGAGGAATACCTGTGGGACTACGAGACGTACCAGTATTACGGCAGTGCACGTTTCGAGCGTGACATCTTCGGTGAGGGCCACGTCGATCACGCGATCTTCCAGGCGACCCTGCTGAGCGACTTCTACCGCACCGGATTCGGGCAGACCGAGGAGGCACTCGCCCTGGTCGCCAGGCATCCCGGCAAGCTCACCTACAACCACGCCTACGATCCGCGCCACGAGCAGGCCGGGCTCGAACAGCTGCGCCGGGACGCGGAGCGGATGAATCTGCAGGGCGTCAAGCTCTACACCGCCGAATGGCACGGCGACTCGCGCGGATACAAACTCGACGACCCGTGGTCGCGGCGCTACCTCGAGGAATGTATCGAGCTGGGTATCAAGAACATTCACGTGCACAAGGGCCCCACGATCCGCCCGCTGGACCGCGACGCCTTCGATGTCGCGGATATCGACAAGGTCGCCACCGACTATCTGGACCTGCGTTTCGTCGTCGAGCACGTGGGTCTGCCGCGGCTCGAGGACTTCTGCTGGATCGGCACGCAGGAATCGAACGTCTACGGCGGTCTGGCGGTGGCCCTGCCGTTCATCCACACGCGGCCACGGTATTTCGCGCAGATCATCGGCGAACTCCTGTACTGGCTGGGCGAGGACAAGATCCTGTTCGGCAGCGATTACGCGCTGTGGACGCCGAAGTGGCTGATCGAGAAGTTCGTCGACTTCCAGATCCCCGAAGATATGCAGAGCGAATACGATCCGATCACCGTCGAGGAGAAGAAGAAGATCCTCGGCCTGAACGCCGCGGCCCTGTACGACATCGACGTCCCGGCCGAGTTGCGGGTGAGCGGACCGCGCGCCGACGGCATCGCGAACGGGACACGGGAATCGGTGGCGTCGTGACGACCGCGGCGATATCCACCGAACAGGCTGTGCTCGAGGCTCTTTCGACGGTCGTGGATCCCGAATTGGACGAGCCGATCACCGATCTGGGCTTCGTGCGATCGGTGCTGCTGGAGGACGACGGCGTCACCGTCCACCTGCGTCTGCCCACGGCCTTCTGCTCCCCCAACTTCGCCTACCTGATGGCCTCCGACGCCCGGGACGCGCTGCGCCTGGTCGAGGGCGTCGGCGAGGTGCGGGTGTACCTGGACGACCACCACGACAGCGACAAGATCAACGGCGGTCTGGCCGCCGATGCCGGGTACCGGGGCACCTTCGGCTCCGAGGCGCAGGAGAGCCTGGACGAGCTGCGCAGAACGTTCCGGGTGAAGGCGCACACCGCGGCGATGGAACGGTGCATCGAGGCATATCTGAAGCGAACCGGGTTGGGCGCCAACGAAATCTATCGACTCACCCTGAGCGAGCTACCGCCCGGGAAGTACAAGGAAGCGCTGCTGCGCCGCCGCATGGACATCGGGTTGAGCATCTGCCCGGCCAGTCGAGTGTTCGTCGACGAGACCGGGCAACGGGTGCCGCCCGATGCGGTGCCGATGCGCCTGCGATTCGCCAAGTCGGTGCGCATCTCCATGGAGGGCAACGCGCACTTCTGCCGCGGCCTGCTGGCCACCCGCTACGCCGACGGCGAAACAGTCGGCGGCACACCGCATATCACCGACCTCAGAACAGTCAGGAGCCCGCGATGAAGGCCGTGCAGGTGGTGGGCTACCACACCGGACTGCAGCTCACCGAGATTCCCGAGCCCACCATCGAAGGACCCCTCGATGTGATCGTGCGGATCGGCGGCGCCGGTGTGTGCCGCACAGATCTGCACATCCTCGAAGGGCAGTGGGAGGCCAAAAGTGGTGTCGCACTGCCGTATACGATCGGCCATGAGAACGCGGGATGGGTGCACGCCGTCGGCGATGCGGTCAGCAACGTCGCGGTCGGGGACAAGGTGATCCTGCATCCGCTGATCACCTGCGGCCTGTGCCGGGCGTGCCGTTCCGGCGACGACGTGCACTGCCAGAACAGCAGATTCCCGGGCATCGACGTCGACGGCGGCTACGCCGAATACCTGCGCACCACCGCGCGCAGCGTGGTCCGGATCGACGATTCACTCGAGCCCGCCGACGTCGCGGCCCTGGCCGACGCCGGGTTGACCGCGTATCACGCGGTCGCGAAGGTCGCGCAGACCACCCGGCCCGGCGATGTGTGCGTGGTGATCGGCGCGGGCGGGCTCGGCCACATCGGAATTCAAGTGCTGAAGGCGATCTCGGCGGTCACGGTGGTCGTCGTCGATCGCAATCCCGCCGCCGTGGAACTCGCGGTGAAGATCGGCGCGGATCACGGCATCGTGGCCGACGGCGGGCACATCGACCGCGTGCTGGAACTGACCGGCGGGCACGGGGCCGAGGCCGTGGTCGACTTCGTCGGCGAGGGCGGCGCGACCCGGGAGGGCATCGCGATGCTGCGCCGCGCCGGGAACTACTACGTCGTCGGATACGGCGAGAACATCGATGTCCCGACGATCGATGTGATCTCCACCGAGATCAACTTCATCGGCAATCTGGTCGGCTCTTACAACGATCTGCAGGAACTGATGACGCTCGCCGCCCAGGGCAAGGTCACCCTGCACACCACCACCTATCCACTCGCGAGCTTCCAGCAGGCACTCGACGATCTCGATGCCGGGCGGGTGCGCGGCCGGGCGATTCTCGTTCCCTAGCCGACCCCTCCGCGATCCGCATCCGCTCGAAAGGACGCATCAACCATGGCAAAGCAGTTGCGCTACAACACCGACGCCCGCTCACGGCTCGAGCAGGGCGTCAATGCCCTCGCCGACGCGGTCAAGGTGACTCTCGGTCCCAAGGGACGCAACGCGGTTCTGGAAAAGCTCACCGGTCCGCCCACCATCACCAACGACGGCGTGACGATCGCCCGCGAGATTCAGCTGCGTGAGCCCTTCGCCAACATGGGCGCGCAGTTGGTCAAGGAGGTGGCGATGAAGACCAACGGGGTGGTCGGCGACGGCACCACCACAGCCACCGTCCTCGCCCAGGCCATGGTTCGCGAGGGCCTGCGCGCGGTGGAGGCGGGGGCCAATCCGATGCGGGTGCGCCGCGGGATCGAACGCGCGGTGACCGCGGTCATCGACGCACTGCGCGAACAGGTCTGCGAGGTGAGCGGGCGCGATGATCTACAGCGCATCGCGACACTCGCGGCCAGCGACGACGAAACGATCGGGGTGGCCGTGGCCGAGGCCGTCGACTACGTCGGCAGGTCCGGGATCGTCAGCACCGAGGAGGGCGACGGGTTCGGGTTGTCGGTGGACATCGTCGACGGCATCGAATTCGACCACGGCTACACCTCGGGCTACATGGTCACCGATCCGGAGCGGATGGAGGCGGTGCACGCCGAACCGCTGATTCTGTTGACCAACAAGAAGATCACCCAGGTGCAGGACATCATGCCCAGCATCGAGGTGGCCAAGCGGGCCGATCGGCCGCTGGTGGTGCTCGCCGAGGACGTCGACGGACCGGCCCTGCAACTGCTCGTCGGCGGCAACATGCACCACACGATGGCCTCGGTGGTGGTCCGGGCCCCCGGCTTCGGGCACCGCCGCGTCGCCGAACTCGAGGACCTCGCGGTCGCGCTGGGCGGGCATGTCGTGGCCAAGGACACCGGGATCGAACTGTCCGAGGTGACCCGCGAGCACCTGGGTTCGTGCGACCGCATCACGGTGACCGAGAACCGGACCACGATCGTGGGCGGGCGTGGCGATCAGCGACTGCTGGACGCCCGGGTCGCACAGTTACGGGGCCAGTTCGATCGCGCGCGGATCGACGCCGACCGGGACAGCATCGAACTGCGCATCGCCCGGCTCACCGGACGGGTCGCGGTGATCCGCGTCGGCGGCGCCACCAGCGTCGAGCTCAAGGAGCGCATGTTGCGGGTCGAGGACGCGCTCGCGGCGACTCGCGCCGCGGTCGAGGAGGGCATCGTCCCCGGCGGCGGCGCCGCCCTCACTCAGTCGCACCGTGTCCTGGCCGATCTCGAACTCCCCGGCGACGAGGCCATGGGCCGCGATATCGTGCTGCGGGCGCTGGCCGAGCCGCTGCGGTGGATCGCGATCAACGCCGGTTTCGACGGCGACGAGGTGGTCCGGGCCGTCGCGGAACTCGCTGTCGGACAGGGGTTCAACGCCTTGACCGGTACCTACGGCGACATGTTCGAGCACGGCGTCATCGATCCGTTCAAGGTCACCCGCGCCGCGCTGGAAAGCGCCGCATCGATTGCGGCCCTTCTCATCACGACCGAGACGGCCATCGTGGAGGAGATCGACGTCAACCCCGGCGCGATCATCGCGCCCGGCTTCGGCGATCTCGCCGAAGGTATGGTTCGGCCGTCGAACATCTACTGAGCAGGAGGAGCAGCGTGATTTTCATCGTCGTGAAATTCAAGGTCCGCCCCGAATTCCAGGATCAGTGGACGGTGCTCACCCGGGAATTCACCGAAGCGACCCGATCCGAGCCGGGAAATCTCTGGTTCGAATGGAGCCGCAGCACGGCGGATCCGGCACAGTTCGTGCTGGTCGAGGCGTTCCGGGACGGCGCAGCCGGCGCCGAGCACGTCGGCTCCGAGCACTTCCGGCAAGGACTGGCCGCGATGCGCCCGGCACTCCAGGAGACACCGCACATCATCAACACCGAGATTCCCGGCGTCGAGTGGTCCCGCATGGGTGAACTGGAAATCACCCCGTAGCCGCCCGGACCGGCACAACCGACATGCGGGGTCGTCGACGACGACCCCGCATTCGCGTGGCCGGACTAGGTGATGCCGTACTGCCTGATCCTGCGGTACATGGTGGCGCGGGAGATGCCGAGATCGGCTGCGGCGGAACGCTTGTCGCCGTCGTGGTCGTGCAGGCTCCGCACGATGGCGTCCCGTTCCAGGGCCTCCATGGGGGTGAGGGTGCGGCGAGTCAGCGAATGGCATTCGGGTGGCAGTTTGTCGGGTGTGATGACGCCCGAGCGTTGCCAGATGACGATTTCGGCGAGCACCTGACGCAGCTGGGCGATATTTCCCGGCCACGACAATTTCGCCAGCCGGCGCAGCGCCGCGGGCGACATCGTGATGTCGGCGCCCTTGGTGAGTTCCCGGAGCAGATCGGGCACCAGTTCGTCGAGATCTTCGATGTGATGCCGCAGCGCGGGCACCGGGACGGTGTGCATGAACAGGGGCAGCAGCTGGGTTTCCACAGCGGGGGACGGCACGGTCGAATTCATCGTGGCGGCGATCCAACCGCGGCCCGCGCACGCCTGCAGAACCGTCGAGACCGATTCGAGAACGTCCTCGGGCAATTCGTCGATATCGGTGAGCACGATGTCGAAGTCGTCCCGGGCGACCTCGGCTTCGAGCGCGTTGAGCATCTCCTCCGCACCCCGGCTCAGGTCGAACCGCAGCACTCGAACCGTTCTGTCCGGACGGACGTGGTGGGCCACCACTTCCGCGAGCT
The DNA here is from genome assembly GCF_019890715.1 of Nocardia coffeae. Lineage (NCBI taxonomy): Bacteria > Bacillati > Actinomycetota > Actinomycetes > Mycobacteriales > Nocardiaceae > Nocardia > Nocardia coffeae. Next base: position 265,003 of record NZ_JAINZY010000014.1, read on the forward strand.
TCGTACGCCCCGAACCGGATTCGCCATCCAGGACCACCCAGTCGCGGTCGGCGCAACATCGTTCGACCTGCTGACAACTTCGCCGCCAGGAACTGCTGCCACCGGCGAGTCCGGGCACCACCGCGGAGCGGGCCACGAGTCGGGTTCTGCTGAGCGCACTGTCGGTCAAGGCCACGTGGGCCACGATGTGGGTGCGGCCGCTGCGCAGCGTAATCCGTTCGGCCACGGTGAGTTTGGCCAGATATCCGCTGGGCAGCACGGCACCCGCCGTGGTCGACTGCGAGCGTTGCAGGTCCGTCGCGTGCCCTAGCAACGCGCTCTGATCCAGCCCGTCCAGTGATTCGCGCAGATAGCGGTTCATCAACACGATGTCGTCACCGACCGCGAGCACGCCGGTGGGATAGCGGCGGCACTGCCGCAGATACGTATCCAGCAGTGCGGCTTCACTTTCGGTGGCCAGCGCGCGCAGCCGATCCTCGATCTGCGAGCCCGCGGTCTTGGCGAGCGTGACCAGCAGCGGATCCGATTGCCGTGCCCAGCAGGTCAGATCGAGGATGCCCGCGACGCGGCCCGAGAGCGGATCCCGGATGGGCGCGCCGGCACACGCGAGCCGTCCGAGGGTCCCGAGATAATGTTCGCCGCCGCGGATGAAGGTCGCGCGCCCGGTCTCGGCCGTCGTGCCGATGCCGTTGGTGCCCACGAACTTCTCGGCATAGCTGTACCCACAGGCCAGTTGCACCGAATCGAGCACGGCACGGATGCGGGCATCGGCGGCAGCGCGGTCCAGGACCAATCCGTCCGCTGAGGTGAGAATGATGCTGACCGACTGAGCTGCCAGATCCTCACCCAACCGGTGCACCACCGGCGAGGCCGCGACCACCAGGGGCGAATCGAGATCCGGCTCCCGCACGAATGGCAGATCCACCCGATCGGGGTGAACGCGCAGATCACGGGAGCGTTGCCAGGAATCCCGGACGGTACCGGAGATCAATCCGTCATCGACCGAACCCGAACTCAGGAACTCGTCCCTTGCCTGCCGCAAGCGCGTGCTGGTCTCCACGTTGCTCACCATCTGTTACCTCGGCTTCACCCCCGGGGAACTCACGTTACCGCCTCACTCTGTGATGCAGATCTCAATTTGAGACGGCCGTCGGCGGCACCCGATTCACGAGGGCAGCGAAACGCCTTGCCGAGCGGCCTCGGCCGCCACCTTCTCGGGAAAGATGTTGCGCAGCAGGTAGAGGTCTCGGCCCAGCTGCCAACTCGGGGCCAGAGCGACCGCGTAGCGTTCGAAGTAGCCGAGTTGTTTGCCGAGCAGGATCAGCTGTTCGGGGCCTGCCAGCCCGCGATCCTTGCCGAAGTCCAGCAGCAGACCGGTGATCGTGCGCAGGTCCATATCGGCCAGCTCGCCGGACAGGATCGGACCGGCGACCATGGCCAGCTGGGCGCCGATCGCCTCGTCGTCGGCGCTCTGATCCGGGAACAGGTCCAGCTCGCGCATGGCGCGGGCCACGGGAGTGAAGTCGCCGTCGAACGCGCTGGCGTAGAACATCGCCCGCACCAGTGCCCGCCACGGCTCGCTCATTTCCCCGACGATGCCGTAGTCGAGCATCGCGAGGCGGCCGTCGTCGAGCAGCCACAGATTGCCCGCGTGCACGTCGCCGTGGAACAGCCCGTGCACGGTGACCCCTTCGAGCCACACCTTCACCATGCGGCGGATGAGCATCGGCGCGTCGGCGCGGGCACGCACGTCGTCGAATCGGTCCAGCGGCACCCCGCGCAACCGTTCCATGCACAGCACGCGCGGGCCGCAGAATTCCCAGAACACCTCGGGCACAACAACATCGGCGTTGTCGCCGAAGAATCCCAGCTGCTCCCGGACACGATGCTGCCGGTCCGCCTCCACCAGGAAGTTCACCTCGGCCACGGACAATTCGTACAGATCGCGCACCACGCCGACGGCATTGGCGATGCGAGCGGACTCGAAACGCCAGTTCAGCAGCCGGGCCAGCACCAGTGCGGCGCGCAGATCCACGATCATCCGCCGGGCGATGCCGGGACGCTGGATCTTCAGCACGGCCTCGCGCCCGTCGGGCAGGACGCAGGCATGCACCTGCGCGACCGAGGCAGCCGAGAGCGGAACGCTGTCGAAGGAGGTGAACAGCTCCGCGATCGGGCGACCCAGATCCCGCTCGACGACCGCCCGAGCCCGAACGGCGGAGGCGGGCGGGACGTCATCCAGACACCGCAGGCAGGCATCGGACAGCTCGCGCGGGAACGCACCCGAGGAGGAGGCGATGAGCTGCCCGAGTTTGACGAACATCGGGCCCAGCCGCTCGAATCCGTCGACCACCCCTTCGGCCAGCGCCGAGCGCACCGTGCGCTCGCCACGTCGTCCGAACGCCGCCGCCAGCGCATATCCGGCGAAACGCCGTGTGGCACAGGCGGTGAACGTCACCGCGATCACCAATATCCGCAGCGCTTCGGCCGGACCGAAGCGGTCCAGGGCAGGCCGGTCGACGCTGAACGCGGACGCCGGAAAACCGTGCAGGTCCTCGTCGGGGGGCGCGGAAACAGATCGGGTGCTCATGCCGATCGCACCGCCGAATCGGCGAACTCGGCGCGGACGCGCTGACGCCACACCTCGTAGTCGGGCGCCGGTCCCCCACCCGGCGGATCCTGCGCCGCCTCGTCCGCCAACGCCGAGATCTCCTCGACACTGCTGCCGCAGATCACCTCGGCGGCGAGTTCGGTGCTCTCGGGCACATATCCGGCGTAGTGCCGGGCCTTGATCGCCATCACGGCCCCGACCGCCACCTCCGGCGCGTGCGCAGCGGCGTCGGACATCGCATCCAGCAGTGCCGCACGCGGCTGCCCGCCGAGATAGCCCAGCGCCGCGCCGATTCCGCTCCACAGATCACCACGACGGTCCGGGGCGAATCGCTCGACCGCGGCGCCCGCCGCGACACTGTCTCCGCCGTGCACGAACATCAGCGCTCGCCCGATACCCTGGTCGAAGGCCCGTGGGAAGTAGGAAGGGTAACCCTCCCAATCGATTTCGGGCGCGCGACGACCGCCGTCGATCCACCGCCCGGGGTCGAAGAACGCGCGATCGAATCCGTATCCGTCCACGGCGAGCCAGCTCAGCTGACTCACCAGCGCATTGGAGTCGAACCGCGGCAACGCACGCCGCCACATCGAGCGTGGCAGCCGCGACATCACCAATCCGTATCCGACGTACGCCATCAGCGAATGCGGTTCGGCCGGGCCGTCGACGAATGCCTTTGCGCGACTGGTAGTTCCGAATACCAGCAGATCGCGCAGGATGAGCGCCGCCACCGCGCCCTCGTAGGCCAGACTCTGGTAGAACGGGTCGATCCAGTCGAGCCGCCGCACCACCTCGTCCTGCTTCGCCACATCCGCGCCGTACTCGAAGCCCTCCATCACCGCACGCGAGACGCCCTCGAAACGCCTGCTGACGTCGTTGGCGGAGACGGGAAAGCCACGGTTGGCGAATTTCATGTCGTTCATCGTGGGCGCGGGCACCAGGTGCCGTGCCACGGTGAGCGCAGTAACCATCGAACTACCTCGCTTCGGGTAATGCGGTGTGCGTCAACTGGATCGGCGGCGCAACGTGACGGCGCCCGCGGCCAGCAGTACGACGCCGAACGCCAGCACGACCACCAGATCGCGCCACAGCACGGTGGTGGGCTCGGGATAGGTGCCCACCTGATCCAGGGCCTCCGCGGCATAACGCAGCGGCACCACATTGCTGACCGCCCGCAACGGTGCGGCCATCTCCTCACGCGGCCAGATCAGCCCGCACAGCAGCAACTGCGGGATGATCACCGACGGCGCGAACTGCAGCGCCTGGAATTCGGTGCGGGCGAAGGCGCTGGTGAACAGTCCGGCCGAGGAACCGAGCACGGCCGTGGAGACCACGATCAGCAGCACGATCGCGACATGCCCCTGAGTCTGCAGGCCGAGCAGTTCGTAGGCGACCGTGGCGGCCACGATCGCCTGCACCACCGCGACCGCGGCGAACGCGATGCCGTAGCCCAGGATCAGATCGAGTTTGTGCAGCGGCATGCTCAGCAGCCGCTCGAGTGTGCCGCTGGCGCGTTCGCGCAGCATCGCGACACTGGTGATCAGGAACATCGAGGTGAAGGGGAACACTCCGAGTAGCAGCAGACCGACCTGATCGAAGATGTCGGGGCGCCCGTTGAAGACGTAGCACAGCAGCGCCAGCAGCACGCTGGGCACCACGAGGATCAACGCTATCGTGCGCCGGTCGTGCCGCAGTTGGTTCAGAACCCGCAGCGCGGTCCAGGCGGTGAGCCGGACGGACATCGCTCAGACCTCCACTTCGCTTGCCGCCGTGGCGGTTTCGGTGGTTTCGCCGCGCTCGGTCGCGAGCACCAGTTCCAGGAACGCGGCCTCGAGATTGTCCGCGCCGGTGGCGGCGCGCAACTCCGCGGGCGGCTGGTCGGCCAGCAACCGCCCCTCCCGCAACAGCAGCAGCCGATCACAGCGATCGGCCTCGTCCATCACGTGACTCGACACCAGCAGGGTGGTGCCCGCGTCGGCCAGGCCGCGGAAGTGGTCCCACAGATCGCGGCGCAGTAGCGGATCCAAGCCGACGGTGGGCTCGTCGAGCACCAGCAGATCCGGCTCGGCGACCAGCGCGCAGGCCAGGGACGCCCGCGCGCGCTGACCGCCGGAGAGCTGATCCACCAGCCGATCGGCGTGCTCGACCAGCCCCACGTCGCGAATGGTGCGATCGACCGCGGCCTTCGAAACCCCGTACACCGCACCGAAATACCGGACGTTCTGGCGAATCGTCAGGTCGTCGTAGACCGAGGGCGACTGGGTCACGTACCCCAGCCGCGCGCGCAACGCGGCCGAACCGCTGGGCAGTCCGAGCACCGTCACGGATCCCGATTTGATCCGCTGGACCCCGACGATCGCGCGGATCAGCGTCGTCTTGCCGCATCCGCTGGGACCGAGCAGCCCGGTCACACTCCCTACCGGCATCCGGAAGGACAGGCCGCGCAGCACCGGGCGGCGAGCCCGCGTGACGACCAGGTCCTGCACCGCCACCGCATCGGATGTCTCCGTCGTCACCGAATCTCACCCGACCCGGAACATGTTGTACTGCAAGCCGAATCCGTCCAGGAACCGGCCCTCGCCGACGAACAGCGTGTGGTTGACCCAGCTCAGATCGCTGTCACCGGTCTCGAGCTGCGGGGTCACCCGGAAGTACTGATCGTCGAATTCGGTGCTGCTGCCCTCCATGAACGCCTGCTGCACCTTGTCGGTCATCTCGATCAACCCCGGGAACGAGGCGAAGATGACGCCGCCCTCACCGGTCTGGAACTGCACGCGCACATCCAGTCGCACCCAGCCGTCGGCACCGATCAGCGCCCAGTCGCCACCGCCGGAGAGCACCTTGCCGGTGAGCTGCGCGACGTCCGCGGCCTCCGATGCGCCGGTGAGATCGCCGTCGAGGATCTCGACGAACATCCGCACGCCGTACGGGCCGGGACCGATCATTATGGGCGGTTTGAGATGAGCGGTGACGGTGCCGATGGGAGTGAGTTCCATACCTATTCCTCGTCTTCCGGGCTCTCGCTGACCTTGCGGAAAGCCAACGTCACGTTGTGACCACCGAAGGCAATCGAATTCGACAAGGCTATCCGAACCTCCTGTGTCCGTGCGGTATTCGGAACGCAGTCGATATCGCACTCCGGGTCGGGCACGGTGTGGTTGATGGTCGGCGGAATCTGGCCGCGGTCGATCGCCAGCGCGCAGGTGGCCGCCTCGACCGCGCCGGTCGCGCCGAGCATATGTCCGGTCATCGCCTTGGTGGAGCTCACCGCGACCGAACCGGCATGCTCGCCGAAGGCGAGGTGGATCGCCTTGGTCTCGGCCGGATCCGACAGCTGCGTCCCGGTGCCGTGCGCGTTGATGTAGTCCACCTCGCTCGGCTCCACCCCCGCCTCCTGCATCGCCTTGCTCATCGCCTTGGCCGCACACGCGCCGTCCTCGCGGGGCGCGGTCACATGGTGGGTGTCGACGACCTGCCCGTAGCCACACACCTCGGCGTAGATGTGCGCACCGCGCGCCCGCGCGGACTCCAGCGGCTCCAGCAGCAGCATGCCCGCACCCTCGCCGAGGACGAATCCGTCGCGGTCCCCGGAGAACGGCCGGCACGCGCCCGCCGGATCGTCGTTGCGTTTGGACAACGCACGCATACTCGTGAACCCTGCCAGCACAGTCGGATTCATGGCGGCTTCGGCGCCGCCGACCAGACAGGCCGAGGCATAACCGTCACGCACCATGCGATATCCCTGTCCCACCGCGTCGGCCGAGGAGGAGCACGCGCTCAGCGGGGCGTAGCAGGGCCCGCCGAACTTGTGCCGGAACGCTACCGTGGAGGCCGCGAAGTTCGCCATGGCCATCGGGATGAACAGTGGTGAAACATTGCGTCCGGCAAGGCGATCGGCGATTCCGGTGGTCGCGGTGTTCACCCCGGCCAGCGCGCATCCGATGATGACCGCCAGATCCTCGCGGTCCAGGCCGTCCAGGTGCTGATCGGCGAGCGTGAGCTCCGAGGCTGCCACCGCCAGATGCCCGACCCGGTCGAAGCGCCGCACATCCTTGTACTCGAGCCACTGCGACGGATCGAAGTCCTGCACCTCCGCGCCGATCCGCACCCGGTTGAACGACGCGTCGAAGGAGGTGATCTCCCGAACGCCGCTGACGCCGGAAATCAGCTGTTTCCAATAGTTTTCGAGGCCGATTCCGAGCGGGGTGACCAGGCCGATACCGGTCACCACCACGCGGCGGCGGGGCGCGTTCATCGCTTACCTGCCGGGGCCAGGCCGAAGAACGCCTCCATCTTCATGGCGACCTGCGCGTCGCCGGAGACCTTGAGTTCTCCTCGCATGAGCAGCTCCATCCCTTTGACCAGGCCGGTCGCGATCTTCACGAAACCCGTGCCGTCGAGGAACACGGTGAGATCGGGGGTGTCGCCGGGCTCGACGAGCCCGCACGTCTGCGGCCCGAACCGCACGTCCTGCACCACCGGCTCCCCCGGGGCGCGGGTCACCTTGTAGCGCACCAGGATGTCGCGATCGAAGTTCCCGGCGACGTAGTAGCTGGGCATCAGGTCGAAGGCGTTGCGCAGCGCCTGCTCCCCCACATCGGTGCCCAGCGCCCAGATCAGATCGGCCTCGGGGAGCACCTCCACCACGGAGCGCACGCGCGGGCGCTCCCCGGACAGCAGGTCCTCGATCTGCGACCGGCTCGCCTTACCGGATTCCGCCGCGATCGCCACGGCCCGGTCCAATGCCTCGGAGTTCATGTCAGCACCTCGGATCTCTGCAGACCCGTTGCCGTGCAGTCGATCACGGCACGGATCGTTTCGTTGTACGGGTCGACTCCGGCCAGCAGTGCGCCGATGTGGCCGTCGGGACGGATCAGCACCGCACCGGGTCCGGCGAGTCCGTATTCGGCCAGCAGCTCACCGGTGGTGTCGATCAATGTCCGTGCGCCGCTGATCGTTTCGCCCCGATCATCGGGGAATACGGCGGCCGTGACGACCGGAACGGTGTTCATCAGATGGACGTAACCCACCGAATCCGCCCACCGCTCGGCCTGTTCCGGACCGCACAGCAGCACGAAGCCCCCGGCGGCGAGATCGAGCACACCCAGGTGCGCACCGGAATCGTCGCGCAGCCAGTGATGCGGTGCGCGACAACCGATCTCAACGCGTGGTTGGTAATCAACCACCGATTCGACCGGCTCGTCGGCGCCGTACCGGAAGCCCAGCGCCTGCCCGTAGAAGTCGAAATGCGGGCGTTGGGCCTCGATGCCGTCGGCGAGCGCGCTCGGGTCGAGGTCGGGCGACTCGGCCAGCAATGCCGCGGCGGCATCACCGAATTCGCGCATCGCCACCGCATTGCGGGTGCTCTGCTCGGCGTTGAAGTTCGCGACGGGAGCCCGCTCGGCGCCGTAGGAGTCCAGCAACTCCGGCCGGGCCCAACCGCCCAGTACCGCGGCCAGTTTCCAGGCGAGATTGTGGCCGTCCTGGATGCCGGTGTTCATCCCGAATCCGCCGGTGGGCGGAAAGGTGTGCGCGGCGTCTCCGACGACGAAGACCCGGCCGGACTCGTCGCGCCAGCGATCCACTCCGGTGCAGCCCATGGTCCAGGTGCGGGACGAGCGGATCTCGGCGTCGATCCCCGCACCCAGCGCCTGCCGCAGCGCCACATCGGGATCGGGGGCCGCCGCGCCTTCGTCGATCGGGATCTCGAGCAGCCATTCACCCGCGTCGGGCGCGACGGTGATCAGGACCCCGCGGATCCGGTCGTTGACGATCCACTGCAGGACGCTGTCCGCGCCGAGCCGGTCCCGCAGGTCCGCGCGGAAATAGATGTCCAGCAGCGAACCCAGTGCAGCGGTCTCGGTCCGGCCCATCCCACATCGGGCGCGCAACCCGCCGTGCATTCCCTCCGCCAGCACGAGGTAGTCCGCCACCACGCGGCCCTGAACGCCGTCGGTGTCGACGTAGCCGATCGAGACCCCGCTCGCCGTCGGCGCGACCTCCTCGGCCCGCACACCGGTCAGCAGGGTGGCGTTGCGGCTGAGCCGGAGTTGTCCGGTGAGCACCGCCTGCATCCGGTTCTGCGGGCAGATCATCGGCATCGTCGGGCTCTGGCGGGCCAGCCGCATCAGCTTGTCGGTGGTCTGCACCAGTTCCAGTCGGCCGAGTTCCGCACCAGCGGCCTGGTGCAGGAAGCGCACGCGCGCCGCCTGTTCCAGCGAGGTGCCCACGGCCAGCGCCGCGTCCAGCAGATCCAATTCGCGCAGGATCTCGGTGGTGCGGACGTTCACCAGCGTCGCTTGCGGGTGGCGCGGCGGCCCGGTGCGGCGTTCGAGCACCACGACCTCGACTCCGGCGCGGGCCAGACACAACGCGGTGGCCGATCCGGCCGGACCCGCACCGACGACCGCGACCTGTGTGCGCAGCACAGTCACGATGGAACCCCTTCCTCCACAACGGATTCCGAACTGTCGACCGGGTTCTCGGGATTCGTCGTCGCGGCCACGCGGGCCTCGACGAACCAGTCGAATCGGCGACCACCGAGCGCACGCGCCAGCGCCAGGCTCGGCAGTCCCAGCACGATCGCCAGCCCCAGCGAGCCGACGAAGGCGCCCAGACTGGCCGCCCGCGCGCCCGAGCCGAACGTCGAGGAGCGCCGGATCACCGCGCCCCAGCGCCGGAATGCTCTGCCCGCCAGCAGATCAGCGGCCGCCAGCACCGGCACGACCGGGGCCGAGGTCTGCTCGCGCAGCAGCGCGCGCACGTCCTGCGTGGACGAGGTCGTGAGCAGTCCCGCACCGAGCGCGCCGAGCCGCTCGAGTTCGTCGTCGCCGATGCCCGCCCGCCCGAACAGCGCACCGTTCCGGCGGCCGAGCAGCAACCAGCGCAGCGTGGTCACCAAGGTCAGCGCCTGCGGGCGGGTGTCGATCGCGGCCACCGTCCCCAGTTGACGCGCACCGATCGCCCGCAAGCGGCGTTGCACCTCCGCGGCCGCCGAATACCACATGTTCCGGCAGGCCACGAGGGTCAGCACGTCCCGGTCGGCGAACAGTTCGGGATGACGCGTCAGCACACTGCGCATCGGCAGCGACGGGGCCAGATACCAGACCTGATAGGCGAAGATCACCAAATCGCCTGATGCAGTGGACAATTCGGACCCGGCCGAGGTGATCGGTACGGTGGCGTTCTCGTCCACACATTCCGGGAACACTCCGAAGAATCGCGTTACCGGCCACGGGAACGGAAATTCCGGAATCGGTTCGATCCCGATATGACGCACCTGCCATCCCGCCGCCAGCAATGGCCCCACCAGTGCATCCACCGCTTCGTCGAGCTGCCCGGTCTGGGAATATTCGACAACGACGACGGTGCGGACGGATTCGCCCGTCATGCGGTTTCCTTCGCCGCCGATTCGCTCGGTGCGACCGCGGTCAGATGCATGAAGGAAATCGCGAAGCGCCCGGATTCGGGAACCATGCACAGCAGAGTGTCACCCGGGCGAATGAGATTCTCGCGCAGCATTTCATCGACGATCACGTAAATGCTCGCACTGCCGATATTTCCGACCCGGGTGAGATTGCTGTACCACGCCTCGGGCCGACCGGCCGAGACGCCGCGCCGCCGCAATTCACCGGTGAGCATGGTCTTCATCCGCTCACTGGAATAGTGCGCGGGGAACCAGGTCACCTTGTCCGGATCGAATTTCCCGGCCACCGCCAGACGCTCGTATTCGTCGATGCCGACACGGACCAGATGCGGCAGCAGCGACAGTTTCTGCCGCGCCACGAGCGCCCCGTCCCGCGCGGCGGCGGTCGCGTTCGGATAATCTGCCCACGCCTTGTCGATGGTGTTCTTGTTGCTGCCGAAATACATGCACGCTTTTTCGGTGTTCGCGTAGGAGGTGAGCGAGATCCAGTCCACGCGCAGGCTGATGCGGTCACTGGCCGGAGTGTCGGACACCACGGCCGCGCCGGCGCCGTCGGAGAGCATGTACCGCAGGAACGCGGTCTCCATCGGCAGCGAACCGTCCTCGGTGAGCGCGTTCATCTCCTCGTAGCGCGTGTGCTTGAACCCGCGCGAGGCCAATTCACTGGCCACTGCCACCGCGGTCGCCTTCTCGCCCACCTTGACCTGCAGATAGGCATTCTTCAGCGCCATCATGCCGGAGCTGCAGATGCCGTGCGCGGTGACGATCTCCATGGGCGGGTAATCCAGCTCCCCGTGCACCATGCTGGCGTGCCCCGGGCCCATCAGATCGGGCAGTGTCGTCGCCGCGGCCAGCATCTCGACCTGCTCGGCCGATACGCCGGCGCGCTCGACCGCATCGCGGACCGCGGCCGCGGCCAGCGCCGCGTTCGAATACACCGTCTCCTGATTCTTGTCGATCGCGTAGTGGCGAGTTTTGATGCCACTGTTCTGCAGAATCTGATCCTTCAGATCCGAGGACGCACGACCGGCCTTTCCGATGTATTCCTCGATCTCGTCGTTCGTTATCGGATCACCCGGTAGGAAGCGACCGGTGGCGGTGATGTAAACATCGTTCATCTGATACTCAGCCCCTCGTTTCCGCACGTGCGGATTCGTTGGCCTTACTTTCTTCGACCTTGACCCGGATGAGGTCCATCAGATCGGAGAACGTTCGCACCGAGGCGATACGTTCGTCGTCCAGGGAAATGCCATACTTCGTTTCGATCAGATCCGCGACCGAAAGCACTCCGAGGGAATCGAGACCGAGGTCCTCCATCGTCGCATCCGCGGATACGGAGTCCAGATCGATCTGATAATGTGCCTGCAAGAATTCCGCGATGTCATCGCGGATCGATGTCTCGACCTGCATGTGCCAGCCTTCCGGAGAGGGTACGCAAGGAGATGCTCTGTGAGCAGCACGGAATCCAGCGAGAAATCATGTGACGGATAACTACCGCCGCATTCCGGGAAATATGATCCGACTGCGAGATCGGTCGGATTCGAGAAGTCGATCGGTTCGAGGTACAGAGAAACAACCGCCACAACACTGGGGGGTCGGATGATGCTGAGCGCCTTTGCTTCCGGTCGTTACAAAGCCTAAGTTACGTCGTTCGGACCGTCAACCGCTGGTTACATCCGGACGCCTCTCCCCAGCCCAGAGATGTTGCGAGACACGTCATTAACCACTCATGTGCCCGAACATGTTGCAGGATGCACACTTTCGAATGAAATCCTCACTCGCGCGCGAACCAATCCTCGAGCTTGCGGGCGAGCAGCAGGTTGCCCTTGATTCGCAGCCGGCCGGTGGTCGTGAGGGCGAAGCCGCCGACCTGTCCGGCAATCAGCCGCAGGAACGGCACCATCTCGAGTTCTACTGTGACATCGGGGATTTCGTCGGTCGGACCACTGTGGGTGGTGCACCCGCCGACGTCGACGACCACGGTCCAGACCGCGGCCGGATCACCGATCCGCCACCGTACGACGGTGCGTTTGCGGGCGGTTCGATCCGTCCGCATCCGAGCGGGCATCTCGCGAAATACCGCTGCCAGCACCAACTCTCGACTCAGCGCGTCGGACATCGACCGGTTCAACGTGTCGTCGTCGATCCCCCGGACGATGGCGTTGAACTCGGCCGCGAGGGATCGCTCGACGGGCACGGCAGTATCGTTCTCGGACATAGACATCTCCCCGAAATTCGATGATTTGCCACAATGTGAGTACATCGGGCGGCGTCGCCGAGAGGCCGGCGCGCGAGGGTCAGAGTAGGTACGCGCACGAGCGTCGGTCAACTCGCAGAGCGCTGGTACGCGTGGTACTTTCGGGACGACATTCTTCCGGTCGAAGATGCCCTATCTCAACCTTCTCCGCACCACTGGAACACGCGCGCGGGCCCGAGGTCGCTCCGCCGTCACTCCAGTCGATGCAGCTCGATTTCCGGGAGGTTCCCATGACCGATTCCGATGACCTGATCAGTATCTTGAAACATGCTGTACCGGAATCGATTTCAGCATTGCCGCAGGCGGATCGAGATGATCTCGCCCGGCTGATCGCGCAGGCGGCGCAGAGCAGGGTCGAGCAGCTCACCACCGATGCGTTCGGTGCGCTGGACAACGTGCCCGGATTCCTGCGCGGCGCGGTTCGCAGGGCGGTGGGTCTGTGATCGACTCCGCCGAGACCAGGGCCGCCGCGCGGGACCGGCTGGCACGCGCGCTGGAGATTCCGGTCGAGCGCCTGGACTACCTGGCCGATGTGCCCACCGGCGATCTGGACGCCCTGCTGCATCAGGTCTACGACCACTTCTTCTCGGTCACCGAGGACGGTCTCGGCAAGATCGTCGCCGCCACCAGGGTGCTGCCGCCGCCCGTGGCCGCAAAAGTGGCCTCGCACAACAACAGTGCGCTCATGACCGCGCATCTGGCGGCCGTGCTCGAACCCGCGCGGGCGCTGTCGGTGGCCAAGCGCCTGCGGCCCGAGCTGCTCGCCCGCGTTGCCGCCTATCTGGACCTGCATCGATCGGCGGCGCTGATCGCTGGACTGCCGGTCGATCTCGCGGTCGCGATCGCCCGCACGCTGGCCGACCGGCAGGATTGGCTCACCCTCGGCACCGTCATGGAGGTCGCGACCGCGACACAGCTGGAACGCTGCCTGCGGGCGCTGGATGTCGAGGAGATCCTCTCGGCCGCGCGCCTGGTCTACGACCCGGCCGCCCTCGACCGCCTCGCGGCGGTGACCACCACACCCCTGTCCGACCAGCTGCGGGCACTGCATTCCCGGGCCGACACGAGCGAGGGCTGATCGACGTGCGTTTCCATCTGATCGATCGCATCGAATCGTGGGATGCGGACCACAGCATCGTGGCGCGCAAGGCGGTGTCGGTGTACGAAAATCATTGGCAGACAGATGAATCAGGTCCGGTACTGCCGTTCGGGCTGGCGCTGGAAGCGCTGTGCCAGGCCGGGGCGTGGCTGGTACTGCTCAGTTCCGAGCATCGCAAACGCGCGGCCCTGCTGAGCCTGGGCGAGGTGCGTGTACTGCGCGATGCGGTGCCCGGTGACGTACTGCGCATGACCGCGCAGGTCACCTCCAAACGCAACCGCACCGCCATGATGGACGGCCGGGTCGAGGTCGGCGGCGAGCCGATCCTGGTGGTGCACAGCCTGATGTGCGCGTTCGTCGACGCCGAGCGGCTCGACGATCCCGTGGACACCGCGCGGATGGCGGATATGTTGCTGGGCCGCGGCCCGATGGATTAGGAGGCAGAGATGACCGGAACGCTGATACCCGGACCCCTGACGACCGGCCCCCTGGCCACTCTGGGCACACCCGCCTTCGACCGGATCGGCGCGGTCGAACCCGGTGTTCGCGCGGTGGCGTATCTGAACGTGACTGCCACCATGCCCTATTTCTCGACGCATTTCCCCCGGTATCCGGTGCTGCCGGGCGTACTCCTGGTCGAGAGCGCCGTGGCCCTCGCGCGCCTGGCGGCGGGTTCGGACACCGCGCGACTACGCCGTGCGCAGCGACTTCGCTTCCGCCGCTTCGTGGTTCCGGGCGATCAGGTGGAGTTCATGGTGTCGGCGCACGGCGGCGAGCCGGAACTGCCCGAGGACACCCAGTGGGAGATGCAGGCGCGAGTGGACGGCGAGATCGTGGCCAGCATCGGCGTACTCGTGCTCGCCGCGAGCCTGGTGCGTACGCCCGCACCATGAGCTTCCCGTGGTGGTCGGCCGCGCCCCGGCGATTGTCGCCGGGGCGCGGCATTTACTCAAACCACCTGGGGGACTTGAACTTTCCTGTTCAGGTTGGACAGCGTGAAGTCGATCGACGCAGGCGTGGAGCCCGACACCGTGAGTCGCGTCCCCAGCGGCTGATGACGGCCCGTCGCGGCGAACCACACCGCGATCCGCTTGTCCGCATGCACACCGGGCAGCCATGCGCTCACATCGGCGGCGGGCAGATCCCCGGTCACTCGGAAGGCCAGCGTGCCGTCATGGTCTTCGCGCACCTCGGTGACGACGTTCTTCAGATCGGCCAGGGTGTGCGCCAGACCGTGGTCCGGATCGAGCAGCGTCGAGGGATGCGGCAGCGTACCGGCACCCTGAATCTGTTGCACCGGTGCATATTTCCCATCCTGGCCACGCGAGTACAACACCCCCTTGCGCTCCACGAAGTTCACCCGCACCCCGACCGATTCGACGGTCCCCACCGAAGCGCCGGCCGCACTCCCCTCGGGCGCCACCACATCCGCGCTCATCTTCTGCACCGGCAACCCGGCAACCGCCCCCGAACTGGCCATCTCGATATGAGCACTGCTCACATCTCCGGCCCCCGCCACGGCCCCCCGCAACAGATAGTGCGGATCAGGCAGCCCCCCGGACCCATCGCCACAGGCCACCACCCCGGCCGAGACAACGGCCGCCATCAGAATCGTCTTCAACGCTCGGCTCGTATCCACCCCCGCATTTTATCGAGAGGACACCGCACGACACCATAGTAAATTGGGCGAATTACAAGCGAATAATGCAGTGCACCAACATAATTCACTTTCGCGGGTGCACTGGACCCGTCGCGCGCCCACCTCGGTTGCACAAGCGAGGCCAACAGACCGACGTCCTGCGATCTCCCACTTCCACTCTGCAAGTTTCAGTCCGCGAGATCCCGAAGCAGAACATCGAACCGCGGCGCATCGGGCCAGTCGGGCCGCAGATGCCCGACCTTGCGCCAGCCCCACTGGATGTACCGCTGATAGGCCCGCGAATTGCCCTCTTCCACAAGCAGAGTGGCGCGGCCTTCCGGCCGCGAACGCAGCAGCTCGTCATGCATGGCACGCGCAATCCCCCGGCCCGCATACCCGGCACACACCATGATCTCGCTCAGCGCGAACGTGCGCTCACCATCCTCGGCGGTGAAATCCCCCGCAAGACCCGAATCCGGCTGAAACCCCCTCCACCACGCCGCATCCGGCGGAAGCGACCACCCCCAGGTCTGCCCTGCCGACTCATCCCCCACCCGCGCGAGCACATACGCGAACCTGTCCCCGTTCCGAGGACCGGTGTACGAATCGAACCTGCGCATGAACTCGGACGGCGAATCGAAGGGGTCTCCGGACGCGATCGCATCGACATAGGAAGCCCGATAGATGTCTTCGACCATATTCCCGCGCGCTCGCGCCTGCGCAGCGGTGAAGTGCTCGAACTCGAGGCCATCTGGCACGCTCATGCAGTGATCACTTTCTGATCGAGGCTGTCGTATGCGGCTCGGAAGTCGGCGCCGACACCTGCTCGAGCGGCGGCCGTGCGCACCGGCTCGAGGTGCCGGAGGGTACGCGTCGACGAGACAGTGGACAGGTCCGCGAGTACCGTCATTCCCTCCTCGAGTGCGCCGTTGATGTCGCCGAGGGCTGCGCGGGTAGCCGCAGACCATGCGCGGATGTTCGTGATGTTGCGCGGTGCCGCAGGGTGTTGCATTGCGGCGCAATAGAGTTCGACAGCGCGGCCGAGTTTGCCGATATCGGCGTAGCCTCGGGCTTCGTGGTCGGCAACTTCCGAGTGTG
Organism: Nocardia coffeae; assembly: GCF_019890715.1. Classification (NCBI taxonomy): domain Bacteria; kingdom Bacillati; phylum Actinomycetota; class Actinomycetes; order Mycobacteriales; family Nocardiaceae; genus Nocardia; species Nocardia coffeae. Next base: position 281,130 of record NZ_JAINZY010000014.1, read on the forward strand.
TGACGAATCGAAGCCACTGGGGGACCGCCTCCAACGGCTCGTACTGCACCGCGCATTCGAGTTCGCGATGTGCCGTGGCCACGGCACGCTCGAACGCCTGCAGTTCACCCAGGAGCCCCCGCGCCTGGGCTTCCCGGATCGCGATCAGCGCGTGGATTCGGCCTGGGGGACGTCCGCGCATGAGATCTCGTGCACGATCGATCAGTTGCAGCGCTCTGTGCAGGCTTCCTCCTCGGCCGGAGCGCACGAGGGAAATAGCCTGATTTGCCGCATACAAGCAGGTATGCGCGATGAGTTCGGTATCGCCCGCTTCCACACCGAGCGCCATCGCATCGGCGTAGCAACTCTGCGCGAGCGCCTGCCGATCGGAGTCGTAGGCGAGCCAACCGGTGAGCACGGACAGCTCTCCAGTCGCCGTGGTGAATGCGCGCCCCGACCTGTCGGCGAATACGCCGGTCAGTAGACGCTCTTTGGCCTTGCCGAGGTGCTGTACGGCGAAGTCGACGAGCACCGCGCCACCCGACTGCTGATCTGCCTTGTCGAGAGCATCGATATCGTCCGAAAGTCTTTGCGCATCGCTCATTCCGATACGGTTGTGATTGCCTGGAAGAGTGATCGCCAGGGCTGTGGTGGCGGTCAGCTTGCCGAATTCTCGTCGCTTCACGTCACCGTCAGCTTTCTGCCCGTCGCGATACTCGCCCCGAACTGCACGCGGAGGCGAAGTAGCACTTCGGGCATGCTTCGCACCGTCATCATCGAGGATATCGACTGCGGATCGAAACCGTGCTCGTTGCTCGGGATCGAGCTGGGCGAGCACGGTGTCGAGATCCTGCGCCGATTCCCCACGCACCGGGCGCTCCGAGGTAGCGCGTTCCCATTTGCCCACCGCGGCTGCCGAATACCCCGCTCGCTCAGCGAATTTTTCCTGCGTGAGCCGCAGCGCCACGACCCGCAGCGCCCGGACTTCACATCGAGTCCACTGACGGACAACCATCCCCTATCCACCCCTGTCCATGCGACGCAAATGCCGTAAGGGAAGTGTAGGAGTTCGGTAGTGGTCTGTCGCTGGTTTGGAGGTCGTGTCTCAGCGACGCTTGAAGGCACTCCAGATTCCGGGATTCCCCAGTCCCACAAGGGGGTTGCCGCGCCGGTCACTGACTCATAGCCCGGGTGACCGATCCGGCACCGGCATCTGGGAACCCGAACCGACCGACACCCCCGGAGGTCTCGATGTGGACGACTTGGATCCTGCTCGGCGCTTTGACAGCCGGATTGTTCGGCTTCATCGCATGGGAGTGCCGTCCACTGAATTCCTCTGACCGACAAAGGAACTCGTCATGGACACCAGCCTCTGGCCCGCGGAGTGGCCGCACGACTCCCCCGACACCGCCATGAGCATCCCGGAAGCGCACGCCACGATGCAGCGACACCTCGGATGCAATATCACCGAGTGCGGCCGCAAACGCGCCGCACGGGATGTGCTCGTCGACGGCGGACGCGTACTCGAACAGCACCCTGCTCGACGAGACGGCGAACCGAACGGGCCGTCCCGGGGATCGGAGGGCATGTGAGCTGCGAAGACGATCTGTGGTGCGATTGGTGCGGAAAAAGGAATCTGCGGATACACCGCTACGACGACCGCGCGTTCTGCGGCGCTTCCTGCATCCATCGGTACCAGGCTCGCGGGTATGCCCCGAACGGCGTTGATCCGACGCTGGGCGAGACGTGAATTCCCGATTGCCGCAGCGCATACCAGTCGCTCACCGCATCCCGCACCGGGCGACATCGGAGGCGCTCGCGTTGCTGATCCGGGTCGCCGTCGGCTTGGACGAATGGGCCGAGCGAGACCGCACACACGCCGAGGCCGCACCCAAGTCCAACCACCTGCGACAGAATCAGTGAGGACGCATTCAGCGGCAGCCGACACGGATCAGCGTGGCGAATACCCGCGCGGACCGCGAGAGGATCCCAACACCCCACGTGCTCCGCACTAGGCTCGGAGTGTGGACGTCACCGTCGCGCATCTCCGCAGCTTTCTGGCAGTTGCCGAGGAACTGCATTTCGGTCGAGCTGCGGAGCGGCTCAACGTGAGCCCTTCGTCACTGAGCGAACACGTGGCCGCGCTGGAGCGACGGCTCGGCAAAACACTCTTCCAGCGGACATCCCGAAATGTCAGCCTCAGCGCCGAAGGTCGCGAGCTGATCCCGTTGGCGGAGAACGCGGTCCGCGCGGTCGACGATGTCATCTTCTGGGCGCGGTCGGACAGCGGACGGCTCGAACTGCGCATCGGCATAGCCGTTTTCAGTACACAGTCCAGGCAGATCCTGACCGCCGCGCGCAACGAGATGCCCGAAATCGAATGGCACATCAAACAATTGGGATTCTCCGATCCGTATCGGGCGCTGCTCGACCGGACGGTCGACTGTGCGTTGATACCCGGCGCCGGGACCGTCCCGCCCACGATCCATGCGACGCCGCTGTGGACCGATCCGTGTGTGCTGATCGTCGCCGACAGTCATCCGCTGGCTGCGCGGGAGTCCGTCACGGTTGCCGAGTTGGTCGACCAGACCTTCGTCACGGTCGGTGACGCGCGGACCTCGGACCGATGGCTCGGGAACGTGCTGCGCGACGCCCCGCGCACGCTCCCGACCGCGCACAACTTCGACGAAGTCCTCGAACTGTGTGCGGCGGGTATCGGCGTGAACGTCGCGGGGGCGCTGGGCGCCCGCATCTATCAGCGGCCGGGTGTGCGATTCGTGCCCATCGCCGATCTCGACGATCGGCCGACCCACCTGTGTGTCGGCGCGGGGCGGTCCACCCCGGCGCTGCGGCGCTTCACCCGTTTGGCGGTGCGGGTCGCACAGTCGGCATCATCCGGATTCGCCGAATAGCGGTTCGGGATTTCCCGCTGGTCTTCGGTGTCGACGGTCCGCAATATCGAAGGTGTGCAAAACAATTCGGTATCTGTCACACGGGATCTGCCGTTCGCCGACAGAGCCACCGGCGCGCTGCTGCTGGACCTCTACACCCCGATCGGAGCCGACGGGCCGACTTCGGTCGTGATCTGGCTGCACGGCGGCGCGTGGTTCACCGGCGATCGGACCCTGGCGCCCGACTTCGGGCGATTCTTCGTCGAACGCGGGATAGCCATGGTGTCGATCGAGTATCGGCTCAGCGGCCAGGCGGTGTTCCCCGCCCAGTTGCACGATGTGCGATCGGCGATCCGGTTTCTGCGCGGCAACGCCGCCACCTGGAATCTACGGGCCGACCGCATCGGGGTCTGGGGCTCGTCGGCGGGCGGGCATCTGGCCGCATTGGCCGGGCTCACCGGTCATCTCGACCGGCTCGACGATGAGCCCGACTCCGGCGACGCCCGGGTGGCCGCGGTCGCCGAATCGTACGGTCCCACCGACCTGACCACGGCCCGGGCGCTGCTGCCCGATGGCAGGCCGAGTCACGAGGCGGCGTTCCTCGGCGGTCCTCCGGAGCAGCGGCGCGCGTCGGCGCTCGCAGCGAGCCCACTGCATCAGGTCGTAGCGTCGGCGCCGCCGTTCCAGATTTCACACGGCACGGCGGATCCCGTTGTCTCCCAAGGCCACAGCGAACGGCTGCACGCCGCGCTGATCGCCGCCGGTGTCGAGAGCACCTTGTACCTGGTCGAGGACTACAAGCACGGATTCCTGAACCCGAGCGGGCACATGGACGCCGACCTCACGGACGTGATGGATGACGGCCGCCTGCTCCGCGATGGCCGGGCAGCCGCCCGCGTCCGCCGCGCCGATCCGCGAGACGAGCACTCCACCTTCGGATTCGACGACATCGGTGACTTCTTCGCTCGTCACCTCTCGGAGGGAAATACGCGATGACAGCCATCGATCTGGACGCGATGAACCGAACCCCTCCCCTGATCAACGCGCTGCCCGGCGAGCCCGCCCCCTACTACCTGGCCAGCGGCGAAGGACAGCGCTACGAGGTCGACGGGCAACTGTGGACGGTCATCGCGCGACCTGCCGACACCGGCGGACTCTTCGACGCCGCCTTCATTCTGGGCCCGCGCGGGGCGGGCGCTCCCTTCCACAGTCTGGCCGAACTCCAGCGCACCTACCACGTGTTCGAAGGCAGTGCGCAATTCTGGCTGCCCGGTCGGAGTCGCGTTCTGGCACAGGGTGATTCGATCCACGTTCCGCCCGGCGTCCCGGTCGCCTATCGCATTCTCGGCCACGGCAGCCGGATCTTGTTCTTCTCGGCTCCCGGCGGAGCGCTCGATGTCCTGCTCGACGACGACGCGCTGGCCCAGGCCCGCGTCGAGGCACACATGTACACCGCGGGCGGCGATGCGGCGAGCGAACAACTGCTACTGCCCCGCGGCGCGCGCCGTCACACCGGCGAGTCCTTCACCCCGGCGACCGACGACTGGGACGACACGCTCCCCGACGGCATCGAACCGTATTTCCTGCGCGCGATGACCGGCGAACGACTGGACTGGCCCGACACCATCCAGGCGTTCAACGCCCGCGGACGCAACACCGGCGGCCGGTACTTCTCGGTGCTGTCCGCGGCAGCGCCGCAGCCGTACTTCATCCGGCATTTCCATCAGCACCACACCGAGAACTTCTTCTGCATGTCCGGCCGGATCTGGGTGTACGTCAACGGTGAGGAAGTGCTGCTGACCCCCGGCGACTTCGTCCACGCCCCGGCGGGCACGATTCACACCTTCGCCATCGAACGGCACGGCACCCGATTGCTCGGCATGCTCACCAGCGACATCTTCGAGCCGTTCTTCGAGGTCACCGGCGACCCGACCGACGAGCACATCTACACCCGGGGTCTGATCACCCCGGAAGTGTTCCAGCAGCGCCTGATCGCCAACGCCGCCGATCTCGACCTCGTCGTCGTCGGTCCCCCACCCACCCGCACCCGCGCGCTCGACCTGTAGTCGGAGAACCCTCGCCCCGGCGATCTGCCCCTTTCCCCGGTCGCCACACCACTGAAGAAACGGCTGCCAGCGGATCGTCGGACACCAGCGGCCACCCCCGGACAGCGAGTAAGGTTCGCTGCCGCGCTGCGCGAGAAAGCGACGAGAGCGGAGTTCACCTCGGCGCTGCTGGCGGTGGAGACGGA
>NZ_JAINZY010000015.1:0-246029 GCF_019890715.1 Nocardia coffeae
GTTGTTGTGGAAGATGCACACGATCAACCGCGGATCGCTCCACTGCTCGTGGTAGCGGGCAATGGTCATCAGTTCGGCCAACCCGTTCATCTGCATCGCCCCGTCGCCCACCAGCGCGATCGCCGGGCGGTCGGGGTGCGCGAACTTGGCGCCGATCGCGTATGGGACCCCGGGGCCCATGGTCGCCAGCGTCCCGGACAGCGAGCCGCGCATCGTGCCGCGCATCCGCAGGCAGCGCGCGTACCAGTTGGTCGAGGATCCCGAATCGGCGGTGATGATCGCGTTGTCCGGGACGCGCTGGGACAGCTCCCACACCACGCGCATCGGATTCACCGGCTCGGCATCGAGCATCGACTGGCGTTCGATCGTGTCCCACCAGCGCGCCACACCCCCTTCGATCTTCTCGCGCCAGGTGCGATCGGTCTTGGGTGTCAACAGCGGAATCAACTCCGACAGAGTCTCTTTCGCATCCCCGACAAGATTCACCTCCGTCGGGTAACGCATACCGATCATGGCTCCGTCGATATCGATCTGCACCGCGCGGGCCTGACCGAACTCCGGAAAGAATTGCGCGTAGGGCAGATTCGAGCCGACGATCAGCAGAGTGTCGCAATCGCGCATCAGCTCGTAGCTGGGCCGGGTGCCCAGCAGTCCGACCGCGCCGGTGACGAACGGCAGATCATCGGACAGCACGTCCTTGCCCAGCAGCGCCTTGGCCACGCCCGCTCCGGTGATGTCGGCGAGTTCGGTGAGTTCGGCGGCGGCGCCCCGCGCGCCCTGCCCTGCCAGGATCGCCACCCGCGACCCGGCCTCGAGAATCTCCGCGGCCCGCTGGACCTCGGCCCGATCGGGGACCACCTGGGCGTTGATCCGCGCCGGCGGGCTCGAGGGCACCTGCTTGAACTCGTGCGTGGGCGCCTCGTACGGCTCCTCCTGCAGGTCCGAGGGAATGATCACCGCGGTCGGCGCGCTGCGAGTGCGGGCGATCCGGAAGGCGCGATCCAGCGCGTTGGGCAGCTGGCTGGCGACATTCACCTCGACCAGATAGTCGCTGGCCACATCCTTGTACAGGGCCTGCAGATCGACCTCCTGCTGATAGTTGCCACCCATCGCGCTGCGCGCAGTCTGCCCGACGATGGCGACCACCGGGACGTGGTCGAGTTTGGCGTCATATAGACCGTTGAGCAGGTGAATCGCCCCCGGGCCCGAGGTCGCCGTGCAAACTCCGACCTCGCCGCTGAATTTCGCGTATCCGACCGCCTCGAAGGCGGCCATCTCCTCGTGCCGGGCCTGGACGAACGTGGGTTTGTTGTCCGCGCGTCCGAAAGCGGCGACCAGGCCGTTGATGCCATCGCCGGGGTAACCGAAGACCTGCCGCACACCCCATTCGCGCAGGCGCGCCAGCACGTAGTCGCCAACCTGTTGAACCATGTTCGCTCCTGTCCGTGTCGTGCGGTGCAGTCCGGCGGTGTCGCCGCTACGGCGGGCGGATACCCGGGCGCTCGAGTCCCAATCGCGGTGTGTGCGACCCGATCGCGCGGGTATCCGCGCCGCAGTGCGTCTCCCGTCGACAGAAAGGCCGTCCTCGACATGACAGCGGCCCGGAAAGGCAAGCGCCTCAAGGCATTCGGTCACCGCCGATCCCGCCACCCAGCGCGATTTTCGCCTCGCTGCTCGGCGGGCGGGGCATGTATGAGTCCCACCCCGGCACACACCGCCACGACAGGTCCCCGCGCGGCCCCACCAGCGCACCCCGCTGCCCGTCGGCGATAAACGAGTACTCACGCAGGACATGGGGCGCGGCGGCGGCATCCGGAATCATGATCGGCGAATACCACGATGCCACCCGGGTAACCGCGCGACATGGTCAGCATCGGATACTTCCTCGCCAGCGAGCAATTCGGCCCCGCAGACCTCGTCGACCAGGCCAAACGCGCCGAACAGGCCGGGTTCGAACGCCTGTGGGTGTCCGACCACTTCCATCCCTGGCACGACGCCCAGGGGCAGAGCCCGTTCGTGTGGGGCACCATCGGCGCACTCTCACAAGCCACCGGCCTGCCGGTCACCACCGCGGTCACCTGCCCGACCGTGCGTATCCATCCCGCGATCATCGCCCAAGCCGCCGCCACCGCCGCGGTCCAGCTCGGGGGCCGCTTCGTGCTCGGCGTCGGCAGCGGCGAGGCGCTCAACGAACACATCCTGGGCGATCGATGGCCCGATCCCGCCATCCGGCTCGACATGCTCGAGGAGGCGGTACAGCTCATCCGCCGGATGCACCGCGGCGACACGGTCAGCCATCACGGTACGTACTACGAGGTGCAGGAGGCCCGCATCTACACGTTGCCGGAACAACCTGTGCCGATCTACATCTCCGGATTCGGCCCGCAGGCAACAACTCTGGCCGCACGTATCGGCGACGGCTACTGCACCGTGGTCCCCGACCGGGAACTCATCGACACCTTCCGCAGCACGGGCGGTGGCGACAAACCTGTCCAAGCCGGGGTCAAGGTGTCCTGGGCCGAACAGGAGAACATCGGCCTCGACTCCGCGCACCGCCTCTGGGCCAACGACCTGCTCCCGGGCCAACTCGCCCAAACCCTGCCCCGCCCTGCCGATTTCGAGGCCGCGATGAGTCTGATCGACCACGAGAGCAGCCGGCAGCACTTCGCCGTCGGCCCCGATCCCGAACAGCACCTCGAACATCTACAGCAGTACGTCGATGCCGGAGTCGACGAGCTGTACATCCAGCAGATCGGCCCCGACCTCGACGGCTTCTTCACCACCTACGCAAAGGAAATCCTCCCGGCCCTGCGCTGACCGCCACTACGCCCCACCTATTCGGCACATTCTTGATATTGCGGCTCATCGACTGCCTGCGGCGCGACGGCATGGTCCGCCAGCACCTCGACCAGCGGGGTGAGTCGCCCTGGTTGTGTGGAGTCGAGATTACTGGACTTCAGGCCACGGGTTGTGCGGGCGATTGGATCATCTCGTACGCGATCGGGGACCGCATGCCGAGAGCTGAGTGAAGGCGCTTTCGGTTGTAGAAGATCTCCGAGGTATTCGACCCAATTCCTGACATCCGCCAGTGTTTGCCCGGGTTGCACCTCGTGAAAGTCTTTGCCCGCCCTGGCACGGCGCCGTGCCGTGTCAGGGCCGTGGCGCGGACAGTGCATTTCCGCGCCTGCCCAGTCGCTGGAAACGAGCCGGCCCGCGGCGTCCGGTCACAGCGGGCTCCACGGTTCAGTCGACGGGGGTCTCGTCCAACGACGGGAACACCGTTTCGCGGACTACGAGCAATACGGCCGCGGCGACCGGGATCGCCAACAGCGCACCGATGACGCCGAGTAGCGCACCGCCCAGCAGCACCGAGATCACCGTGACCAACGCCGGTACTCGGACCGCGCGTCCGATAATCCGCGGGACCAGCAGATAGTCCTCGACCAGGCGCAGGCCGATGAAGAAGGCCCCCGTGGCGATCATGACCGGAACCGAGACCGTCAGCGACACCACAGCGACGATGACTCCCGCCGCCGTGGACCCGACGATGGGGATCAGATCCAGCACAGCCACCAGCACCGCGAGTACCAACGCATACGGCACACCGAAGATCAGCAGCCAGATCAATGTCAGGACACCGGTGATCAGCGAGATCACCAGGTTCCCGAGGATGTAGGCGCCGACCTTGGCGAAGATCTCGTCGCCGATCAGGATGGCCCGCGGGCGGCGCTCGCTCGGGAACAACCGGTAAATGGTGCTACGCACACGCGTGAAATCGACCATGAAATACGCGGTGAGCACGAACACGATCGCCGTCGCAGTCACCGCGCCGAAAATAGCCCGGCCGATATCCAGGACGCCACCGGCCAGTCGGGACGTTCCCGTGCTGAGCGAATGACGAACCTGGTCTTGCAGATGGAAGCGAGAATCGACGGTATTGATGATCGGGTACCGCTGCCCGAGATGGTGGAGGTAGTCGGGAGCCTTATGAGCGAACGCGGCTCCCTGCGAGACCAGCGGAGGCACGACCACTGCCAGAAATCCAGCGAACAGCCCGATCGCCAGCAACAGCACGACAGTGACCGCGGCCCATCGTGGCAGCCGCCGCCGGACCAGCAACGACACCGCAGGCTCGAGACCGACGGCCAGAAAGAATGCCACCACGATCAACGTCAGCGCCTGCCCTGCCGCAAGAATCGCCTGGATCAGCGCATACGTGACCGCGACTCCGGCAGCGCCGGTCATCCCGACCAGGAACGGTGAACGACGGTCGAACAACCGCCCGGGCCGTCCCAATGGATGCGCGGGCGTGCTCGCCCGCGCTGCCGCAGCCTCCGCGGCAGTGATCGGCTCTCCTCCACCCCTGGAATGTGGCTGTCCGATAGCGGAATCGTGCCCATCATCCGCCGCGGGAACACTGCTGTTCATACCTCGGCGATACCCGTTCAGCAACAGCCAAACAGCCGGGCCGACCGAGCCCGCACACCCGACCGGGCAGCACCGTCGAACGCATCGCCACCGCAACAACATCCGGTGATCCCCGGCCCCAGGAGCGCGTTTCGACAACATGGCACCCGAATCGCTGCTCGCAAATCTATAAATGGGAACCGTCTCGCACCCGACCGTGGCCGACTATCGCATCGATCCAGTGGACGACAATCGACTGGATCACGCACTGCCACAACAAAATTCAACCGCAGCATTTCCCGCTCATATATTCGACACCAAGAGAGTAGGAACTCGAGCACAGAGAAGTCATTCAGTTCACCGATCGTTCCGGTATCCACAGCTACGAGGCAGCCAACTCTGGTCTAATTTCTCATTCTCCCAGTTCGCGGGCGGTCGAACAGCGTTAGAGTAGACAGGGGCGAGTGCGAGGAGTCGGAAAATGAGCACCACCATTACGATCGTGATCATTGTGGTCGTTGTTGTAATTGTTTTGCTTGTGGCCTGGGGGTTGATGCGCAAGCGACGCGAACATCAGAGAGCCGAAGCTGAAGGTATCCGCGAGCGCGCCGCGCAACAGGAATTCGAGGTCGGTCAACGAGAAGCACGAGCCGAAGAAACCGCTGCCCGGAGCCGCGCGACAAAGGCGGAAGCCGAGGTCAAAGCAGCACAAGCCGAGCAGCTTGCCCAGCAGGCGCAGGTACATCACAGCGATGCGGCTGATTCGCGAACCGAGTTGGACAAGGAATGGGAGCGCGCGGACAAGGTCGATCCAGACTCGAAATCAGACGACACGAAGAGCTGATCCCGGACAGCTGTCCCGCAACCCCTGATCGACGGGCCGCTCGATCGCAGCGCGCCCATTTTGTACCCGGTGTCCGCGCGTGCTGCTTTCACCTGCGCAGACTAGCCCGTGATCGTGACAGCGACGTAGTTGGCCGGAAGTCCACCGCAGTCGATGGGGCCGACGCCACATAGCAGCAGGCCTGTGGGAGGTTGCCGGCGTCTGGCCACTAAGCCAAGCCGTAGAACATCATTCGGCCCGCACCGGAGCCAGGGCACCCAGTGTGGACGCGGGTGATCGTGAAACTGGCCCGGTGGATGACCCCCGAGTACGGCAGGTGCCGCGGTGTGAGGATCCAGACCGCGATGCCGGAAAGGGGTCTGCCACAGCGACGTCACATGCGTAATCAGACGGTGCCACGGCTCCCTGGAGCCGTTGCGCGGCGCACGCGGAGATGCTCGGCTCGTTTGTGATAGTCACTAACCGTGGTGGCCGCCACCGAACCCGCCACCGCCGTGGTGTCCCCCACCGCCATTGTGAGAACCACCGCTGTGGTGATGCCCGCCGAGGTGGTAATTGTGGTGCTGCGGCGGATGCTGAGTCATATTTTGCGTCCAGAGCCCCGCGTTTTCGGGTCCGGGACTACGCCGCCGGGATGCCTTGCCGCCATTGGCGATTCTTCGGACGACGACCACGACCACAGCCACAGCGAGCACTATCAAGGGATACATATGAACCAGAGAGAACGAACCCATGTGGTTAAGCATGTAACCCGTTGCCCTGGCCGGTCAACACTATTGCCCTGATGGGTTGCTGAAGGTCCGGCAGTAGCGGCCGGACGATCCTTCGGGTGTTCATGCGTTCCGGGCCTGGTTTACCGGTGCTGAGAACCTATTGATCTCGCCGGGCGTTGCAGGAAGTTGCGAATGTTCGGATCCTTGTTACGTTTCCGGCTGTAGTTCATCCCATGCCATCCAGGGCGCGGGCCATCGCCAGCACGGAGACTACGAGCCCTCCGATGAAGGTGACCGTCGAGATTGCGAGAGCCGAACCGACCCGGACCCGGCGGCGCAGTACCAGATAGACCGCCGCGGCAACGAAGAAGGCGAAAAATGAGAAGACGAAGCCTAACCACGCACCCACGCCCATCAAGATCACGCACCCCACCGTGGCCAGCGCTGCGCCCCGACCGCCGAAGTCACGACGAGTAACCACATAGGTAACCGTGCCGGGCAACGCGATCATTGCGACGAGCCAAGACAAAGCCTCCAGAATTGGTGGGTGCCCCGGCAGCGTCCCAATGACCTCGACTCCGACAACTCCGATAACCGTGACGCCGAGCGCCAGCGTCAGCGGCCCCATCATTGTCCGATCGATCATGTGGTGATTTCCTGTCTCCAGTCTCGTGAGCCGACCATAGGATGGTGAGTCGGTGCCACGGCAACCGCTGCCGCTCAGTACCGATTCCCCCGGTCAATGTTTATCGGTTAGCGCGGAATCTGTTCAGCTCCTGAAGGAGAACATCAACACAGAATCCGGAACCTGACCTGTCTCACCGGTTTTGACAGAGCACCTGGATCCCGTAGGAAATGGATATCGTGCCGGCTACGGCCGGGAACAAAAGGGCGAACCGCAGTTTGGAGGCCAGGTCGAGGCGTCCGCTTTTCGGCACGCCGGGGAGATAGACCACCGGGGCCCGGCCACCGACGGGCAGGCCCTTGATACCGGAGACCGCTGCCCGGAACTCCTGCAGGGTGCCCTGCGCATCAACGAATTGGACCATCGCGTGAGAGCCACCCTCCGTACCCATCTGCCTGTTGTGGCGGACTACCACTCCCTCGGTACGGATCCCCTCGCGTCGCAGGCGGCGCTGATATACCGCCTCGCGGACGGCGTACCCGAGCAGCAGGAGCCCTGCGACTGTCGACAACAACGGCCCCACCAACAACAGGCCCACGATGCATCCTCTCCTTCGCATCCCACGGTTTTGCCGCGTCTTCAAGGTATCGGACGGCACGAAATCCACTGCCACGACGATGGTTTCGCTCAGGAAACCTTCAGCACGCCGACGGGTCCACTACGACCCAGGCGCGGGGCCCGAGCGAGAATACGAGCAGCAGCCCGGCTGCAGGCCACACAGCCACCAATATCAAGGCCGAACGCGGCCAGGTCGCTGCCGCCTACACCGCCAACCCCGGCCGGTTCCGGCGGCCACCCCGCCCGAACTACCCAGGACCGCCTGGATCAACCAGCTCCTGAAGGAGAACATCAACACAGAATCCGGAACCTGACCTGTCTCACCGGGTTTGACAGAGCATCAGGATCCCGCAGGAGATGGACACGGCGTCGGCGCGCGCCACCCGCGGCACGCAGATGGAGTAGATCACCTTGGCCAGGCGGCCGATCGGTGCATTCGCGGCGCCCGTAATCACCTAGCCGCCCCAGCTCGGGCCGACCAGTACGACCTCACCGGGGTCGCGGCGTTCGACCACGGTCACGACGTGATCGGTCGCATCCGAGAGCCGGAGTCCGGCGCGATCGTCGCCGTCGGCAAGGCCGGGCGGGGTGACCCTAGCGGCCGCATAGCCGACCTCACGCAGCCGCCGGGCGACCGGTTGCCAGGCCCAGCCTCCCTGCCAGGCTCCGGGGACGAGGACGAAGGTGGGTGGACATCGTGAGAGTCATGGTGGTCGCACCTCTGGCTGGGGAAAGGACGGGTTTGGGCTGTGATGCCGGGTCGCGAGCTGGGTCAGCCGCGGAGCGCGGTGGTTTCGCGGGTGAACTGGCGGTGGCCGATCAGCTTGTAGGCCAAACGGGCTGGGGCGGGTATCACCCGCATGAACCTCTGACGTTCCGCGTCGTCGGCTTCCTCGGTGATGTGGCCGAGGATGATCAGTCGCCGGGTGAGCGGGATCGCGCTCATGCCGTGCTTGCCGAGTGCGTCCCATTCGCTGTGCGTCAGGGTGACCGAGACGACCGGGAGCAGCTTCTGCTCCTCCTCGGCCAGGTGATCGATCAGTGTCGGCATCGTGGCTTCGATGCGGGCGGCGATCTTCTCGCCGGTGGCTGGGTCCGCGGTCGCTGTCCACACCGGCAGTTCCGTGTTGAGGGCTGTGACGGTGTCGTCGACCTGTGCGTGCTGTACGTCCATCCGGTCCATCAGATCCGGGTCGAGCGTGGTTCGCTTGCGCAGCAGGGGAAAGAGCAGTTCGTCCTCGCCGGTGTGGTGCGTGTGCAGGAAGTCCAGCATCTCCCGGGCGTGCGCGCCGACGACCTTCGATCGTGCACGGTCGTTGGCCGCGGAGCGAAACAGTCGGGGGAGCTGGCCGAACTCGCGCCGAATAACACGGTGGATCAGAACCATCCCGTGGGTGTCGACCCCGGGGCCGGAGGTCCTCACCGTGCCTCCTCGATGGTTGCGGCGTTCTGGACGGCTTCGGGAGTGGGGAACTCGTTGTGGTGGGCCTGGGGCCAGGCGGTGAAGCTGCGTGCCGGGCGGCCAGTGACTGCGGTGATGTCACCTGTCGGTTCGGAGTTATACGGTTCCACGGTGGAGCGGAAGAGCTCGATGACGGCGTGCGCGAGTTCCTTGGGCATGCCGTAGGACACCATCTGCGCGAGCGCGCTGGCCGGGTCGGCTTCGGCGTAGCGCAGGTCGCGGCCCAGCACATGGCTGAGAATTGTGACCTGGTCGCAGGGGCTGAGTGGTTCGGGGCCGGTGAGCTCGTAGACACGGTGATTGTGGCCGTCTTGGGTGAGGCAGGCCACGGCGACCGCTGCGATGTCCGCCGGGTCGACGACAGCGGCTCGGCCACCGGCGAACGGGGCGTACACGACCTGGTCGGCCGCGATCATTCCCGCCCAGTTGAGCGCGTTGGACATGAACGCGGTGGGCCGCAGGAACGTCCACCCGATGCCGCTGTCACGGATCGCCTCCTCACCGGCTCGGTGCAAGGTGGTGATCGGGTCGGTGGCGTCGTGTCCGACGTTGCGCACGGACAGCTTGACGATCCGCTCCACGCCCGCTCGCTGCGCCGCGGCTATGAGTCGGTGATCGTGTGCGGCGATGTGGAGCCCGTCGGTCAGCAGGAACACCGCGTCTACACCGTCCAGCACGGGTACCAGATCGCTGTCACCGAGGTCGGCCACGATTTTCTGGGCGCCGTCGGGGAAAACCGCGGCGGGATTGCGGGTGAGAACCCGCAGGTGACCTGCCTGGGTGGGCAGGAGCGCGGTGATGACTTCCGAACCGACAGTGCCGGCAGCTCCGGTAATCAAAATCATGAGTTCTGGTCCTTTGTTCGAGATTGGGTTTCGGGGTGAGTTGGGAGTGCGCGCAGCGCCCGCGGGACGGACCCCGCCCCGCGATGATGCGGTGGGCCAGGTGACCATCATTTGGCATCCATGAGCACCAGATCGACCGCCACTCTCCAAATTAGTCAGCTTTCATTACTAATATAGTCATACATCCGAACCGGTAGCAACGCCAGCAGATGCGAGGTCGCCGAGGGGCGGGCGGCGCATGCGGAACGCGGCGTGCACAGCTTCGCGGCCCGCGCCGCCGCCGCGGTCGAATCGGCGGCGGCGTAGGGTGTGAGCCTCGCGGAATCGGGCGGGCGATGGAGCTGGGAGCGGCATGGACGACGAGCAGCGGGTTGATCTGGGGACGTCGTTGTTCATTCCGTACCGGTACACCGAGGACCGGATTTTCCGAGCCCTGCGCGATGCCGGATACGACGACTGGACCCTCGCTCAATGCCGAGTGTTCCAGCGCGTCGCCCAGGACGGTTCGCGCCTCACAGACCTCGCTGACCAGGCGCAAATGACCAAGCAGAGCGCCAGTGCGATGGTCGATCAGCTGGAAAATCTGGGCTACGTCCGCCGGATCCCGGACCCCGCGGATGGCCGCGCCCGACTGATCGTGATCGAGCAACGTGGCCGCCAGGCGGTCGAGGTGGCCAAGGCGACACGCGACGAGATCCTCGCGGAGTGGAAGCAATACCTGGGCACCCGCAACTTCACGCTGCTGCAGCAGATCCTGGATCAACTCCGCGAGATCACAGACCCCTACGCGCGGTAGACCCGCCCACGCCGAGCTGTCCGCACCGATACCCGCAGGCCCCGACCTGCCGCAACCGGCGGGCACCAACAGACCTCGACTCCGCGTTGACATAGTCAGGGTAACTGACTAAGTTAGTTGATGACCCTGACGATGTTCCGGTGATGGGCGGCTGATTGTCGCGGTGCACAGCGCTCAGACGAGCCGGACCGCTGCCGCACAGGCCGCTGCCCGCAGAGGCATGAGGGGTCCGACACGGCATGGGCGGGAATCGGGCCTGTGCCGCTCAGCCGCACCAGCACGCTCATTCATCCTTCGATAGAGAGCGAAGTATCGTGAAGTTTCTTGTTCTTGGAGCAACCGGGCGCACCGGCGTCCTCTTCTCGAAAAAGGCATTGGACCAGGGGCACCAGGTCACTGCCCTCGTTCGGCGGGCCGACGCCACCGTTGATCCGCGCGCTCGAATCGTCGCCGGCGACGTCACCGACGCCACCGTGATCGCGACGGCAGCCCGAGGCCACGACGCGATCATCAGCACGCTCGGAGTGACGAACGCCCGCAAGACCCCGACGCTGATCACCGACACCGTCCGCGCAGTCATCGCATCGGCGAAAACATCAGGCGTTGACCGTTTCGTCCTCCTGTCGGCGTTCGGAGTCGGCGACTCCCTCGCCAAAGCCTCATTCCTCGTCGGCCCCATTTTCCGAACCGTGCTTCGGAAAACCTACGCAGACAAAGCCGCATCGGAAGTGCTCTTGAGGGCCAGCGATCTGAAATGGACCCTCGAATACCCCGGAGCATTGAACAATGGTGACAGCACCCGCTACAACGCCGTTGCGCTCGCAGACGTCACGAAATTGCCGATCTTCCCCTCGACCTCTCGCGCAAACGTCGCCGACTTCCTCCTCCACTCCGCCGTGGAAGACACCTTCATCCGTCAGATCGCCGTGGTCACCGACGCCGAATAGGTTCTCGTCGATCATGGACACACTGAACGTTGCCTCGGCTGCAGATGCGCCCGGCCTCGAGCGATTCGCCGCCGGGCCGTTGCACGACGACATCGGTGCCGTGGGCGCATACGCCGATCAGTTCGGCGGACGGCACCCACAGGAATAGGTCGTTTGGGGTACACCCGCTTGTCGTGGGACCAGTTCTTCGCCGACAGCGCGGACGCCCGCCCGAACCTCGACGGCGGCATTCCGGTGATGCGGATGCTTCCGCCATCGACCGCACCATCAGCGCAGGTTCACGCGGCGGAGGCGGCCTTCGCATAGCCGTCCTTCAGTGCCGGCCAGCCGCCATCGGAGCCGACCGCGTCGCGCATGGATTGCCAACCCTCGCCGTGGTTTTCGAATTCGGAATGCACCAATGTGACCGCGGTGCGCCCGCTATCGACAGCGGTGAAGGTGACGTCGACGCGGCTGGTCTTGGCCTGGTCGGGCTGGAACTGCCAGTCCAAGGAAATGTCCCAGGAGAAGGCGAAGTAGGTGGGACGATCCCATACGAGCACCCGACCCCACGGGCATTCGGTGCCATCGGTCTCACGGCCGAACAGCCGCCCGCCGACGCGAGGCTCGACGACAGCCTCGGCCAGAGCGCCCGCCCCGATGTGATGTTCACGGGGCCACCAGCTGTTCATACCAGTGGTGAACACGTCGTATGCCTTCTCGATGGGCGAATCGACGGTGAATTCGACGCGTACTTCATTGTCGTTCAACTGCTCGGTCATGACTGCTCCTCAGGTTCGCCCGTGCGGGCCGGTTTGTTCACCTCGTCGCGAAAAGCCGACATCGCTGTCGACCAAAAGTGGGTGAAATACGTGCGCAACACCTCGATTCCAGCCGGGTTGAGCCGGTAGATCCGGCGGGTGCCCGCCGCTTCGTCGACCACCAAGCCCGCTTGCTTGAGCACCTTCAGATGCTGCGACACCGCGGGCCGGCTCACCGGCAGTTCTGCGGCCAGTTCGCCGACCGCGCACGGCCCGCGACCGAGCCGCTCGAAGATCGCCCGCCGAGTCGGATCGCCCAGCGCGTCGAGCGCTTCACTTTGGTAAGTCCCCACGAACAGTAAGTTTATACTTACCTATATCGCGCACACAACGCTGGAATCCGACCTGTCATCACACTGACAACTGTCGCTTTGGGGTACACCCCAACACCGCACCTGTGACCGGGGGGTGGATGACGTCAGATTAGATGGACCACGTATCCAATCCTGGGCCCCGCTACCGGCAAACGCCTCGCCGCCGACGACGGCTGGGACGTGCTCGGGCACGTGGTGCGGAACGCTGGGCAGTGGGGCGTCGACCCGGCGCGCACGGCCGTCTTCGGCGAGAGCTTCGGCGCGCTGATCAGCGCCCTGACCGCGATCCGGGCCCGGAACGCCGGCCTGCGGCTCGCCGCGCAGGTGCTGGTCAATCCCGCAGTCGAGGTGACCCGGACGATGTACGACTATCCCTCCATCGCCGAATACGCATACAGCCCGACTCCCGCCGCGCCGGTACTGCGGCTCTTGCAGCGGCTCGCCGTCCCACCGGGAACCGACGCCCGCGCATTCTCGCCGCTGTATGCGGACGACCTGAGCGGGCTCGCCCCCGCACTGCTCATTGTGCCGACCCGGGACGCACTCGCCGATCACGGCCGCCGCTACGCCGAACGACTGCGGGCGGCCGGGACGTCCGTGCGGCTCACCGAATACCCGGGAGCACGGCACGCATTCCTCACCCTGCCGGGCGTGGAACCGCAGGCCGAGGTTGCCCGGTCGGAGATCCTCGAGTTCCTCCGCGCAGCCCTGGCAGTGTGACGCATCGTCGCGGCGGCCGCCGCGACGGGAACACTACGGGCCGACATCACGCACGAGACCGCTGCCGACGTCTTGTGGCTCCAGATCCAGCCAGCCAACTACCGACGCCTGGTACGCGAGCGCGGCTGGAGCCACCACGCATTCGAACGCTGGCACGCCGCGACCATCATCGATGCCCTACTGGAACCCCACGAAGCCAGCGGACAACAGGTCCCGGAACCCACCTGAGCACCGGTTGGCACTGAGGACCGGCGGTGCGAAGTTACTGCGTGCCCTCGGTTATGCAATCGCCTCTTCCGCGCTGTTCGCCTTGCCCGAAACCCGAGGAAACGGCCTTACCTGAAGCCTTTTGACGCTCTTCATCCATCAGGGCGGTGAGGCCGGCGACCGTGATGCGCAGGGCGAGTTGGAAGCGCTGGTCTTGACCGGTGGCGGTGATGGCCCGGAGCCCTCGGGCGCTGAGAGGGTATCGGGTGGGGTCGGCCGCCGCGATCGAGTCGCGGGGGTGGTCGGCGCCGTTTTGTAGTTCGGCGAGTGCTTGTTCTTCGACACAGAAGCCGACGACGAAGTGCCGCACCAGCATTGCGCACTGGGGCGCGAGATCCGTTGAGGCGCCGGCGTCGTACAGGGCCTGCAGAAATGATTCGGTGATCTCGAAGGTGGCGGGGTCGGAGGCCAGGAATCCGGCGAACGCCTGCCCGCCGTCTCGGTGGCCGAGCATGGCCGCGCGGAGCGCGGAGGCCCAACTGGTGAGGATGTGCTGCCAGGGGGCGCGGCGGTCCGCGGCGGTCACCGTGGCCGCCGCATCGGCGCTCATGGCGACCGCCATGGCGCGCAGGATTTCCCGTTTGGATTTGACGTGCCAGTACAGGGTCGGCGACTGGACGCCCAGTTCGGCGGCCAATGCGCGCGTGGTGATGGCATCGATGCCGCCGGCGTCGAGCAGTCGCAGCCCGGCTCGGGCGATGGCCTCTCGGGTCAGTTTCTTCGCCACCTCGCCAATCTATCACTGCACCAGTACTATCTATCAACGATAGAGAAACACCGATCGATGATTGAGCACCGAGAGATATCGAGGAGTTCGAGATGTGCAGTGACAACCCCATGGGCCCGGTGATCGTCGCGGGGGCCGGACCCACCGGCCTGACCCTGGCCGCCGAATTGCGCCGCGGGGGGATCGAGGTGATCCTGCTCGAGCGGCGTCCCAGTCGTGACATGGAGGGATCTCGGGCCGCCGGGATGCAGCCGCGCACCATCGAACTGCTCGATCAGCGCGGTATCGCGGACCGCTTCCTCGCCGCCGGTCCGCAGGTGCACGACCTGGGAAGTTTCGGCGGGATCATTCTCGACCATTCGGCGCTACCCACCCGTTTTCCCTACCTGCTCAACATCTTCCAAGCCGACGTCGAGCAGATCCTGGAAGATATGGCCGCCGAGCTTGGCGTCGCTGTGCAATGGTCCACCACGGTCACCGGGTTCGATCAGGACGCCACCGGCGTCGATGTCACCGTCGAAGGCCCACACGGGCCCGCGACACTACGCGGCAGCCACCTCGTGGCGTGCGACGGCGGGCGCAGCACGATCCGCAAGCTCACCGGAGTCGACTTCCCCGGCACCGATGCCACGATGGCGTGCCTGATCGGCGACGTCGAACTCGACGACCCGCCGCCGCGACGACTGTTTCTGGATCGCCGCGAACTCGGCACGATCAGCGCAATGCAGTTCCGGCCCGGCTGGTATCGGGTGATGACGTCCGAATCCCAGCGCCGCGCCGCGCCCGACGCTCCGGTAACCCTCGAGGAACTCCGGGCATCGACACGCCGGGTGGTGGGCACCGACTTCGGTATGCACAGCCCGCGGTGGCTCACGCACTTCGGTGATGCCGCCCGGCAGGTCGAGCGCTATCGGATCGGGCGGGTATTGCTGGCCGGCGATGCCGCACACATCCACTTCCCGTCCGGTGGGCAGGGCATGAACATGGGCATGCAGGACGCATTCAATCTCGGCTGGAAGCTCGCCGCCGTGGTGCGCGGCGAGGCGACCGATGCGCTGCTCGATACTTACCACGATGAACGCTATGCCGTCGGCGCCGCCACCCTGAAGATGGTCCGAGCCCAAACGGTGCTGCTCGGGCCGGGCGTGCCGATCTCGGAACTGCACGCCGTCTTCACCCGCCTCATCGGTTTCAACGAGGTCAACACCTATCTCACCGCAACCCTGTCGGGCCTGGACATCCGTTATCCCGGCGCGGGAGCACACCCGCTGCTGGGGCGCCGCGTCCCCGATGCCGACATAGGCACCGGCGGCGAGGCGACCACGATCTATCGGCTCCTACATCCGGCAAAGCCTGTGCTGCTGGACCTTTCGGGCACCGCAATGCTCACCGACGCCGTTGCCGGATGGGCGGGACGAATCACCACCATCACCACCACCGGCACCACCGACCCGTGGATGCTGGCCGACGGCGGCACCGTCGCTTCGCCCTCGGCGGTGCTCCTCCGACCCGATGGCTACATCGCCTGGATCAGCGACGGTGCACCGGACCTGGCAGCGCTGCGCAACACCCTCACCACCTGGTGTGGCGCAGCCGCCGATCACTCCCCTGCCGTGAGCTAGCGACCCACGCCGATAACACTGGCGGGCAGCCGATTAGGGAGCCTCCCATCGCGTTCCTGGACTCGATCCTGGCCGGGATCAAGCCCCACCACCAGTCTTGAGTAGCTGATTATTGGATGAGCGACCCGAAGGAGGAGCGCTCGGAACATGGCTCAGTTGCGGTGGTGATCATCGCGCCGGTCGGTGACTGCGGCGCGAATGGTTTCAGTCGAGATCAACCGATCCCACCGCGGTCCTCGACAACGCCTGATGACCGATCTGAACGCAGGAGGCGTGCACCGACACTCCGGATCGGCCGCCGAATCCCGTTGAGCCGACGACAATGACCGTGTCTCCGGCCGGGATGGTCACCTCGTTGCGGCAGGACGCTCAAGAGGTGATTGACACAGTGTCACAACGGTTTCGGGCTGATGGAAATCGTTGCCTCTTGATGGGGTGCCATCGATCTGCGGGACGGGGCTTCGATCCGTCGGGCGAACTGGCTGGTGGTCGCAACTGTCACGGGGCAGCGCCGGCGGACAGGAATTGCCATGCGCGCGTTGCGGCTTGGAGATTGAAGCGGATGTTCGGATCACGTAGGTCGAAGCCGGTGAGTTCGCGGATGCGGCCGAGGCGATAGCGCAGGGTGCTGCGATGGATGTGTAGTACGGCAGCAGTATCGTTGTAGTTGCCGCCGCACTCGAGATACTGGGCCAGGGTGTGCACGAGGTCCGAATGCCGCATGGCGTCGTACTCCAGAAGGGCACCGAGCCATTCGTGTATGAAGCGGTCGACCTGACCGTCGGCGTGCGCCGCGTCGACCAGACGATAGAAGCCGAGTTCTTCGAATGCCGTCGCGCCGTCCGGCATTCGCGACTGCAGCCGGATGTGGACGGCACGGTGGGCATCGGCGAACGAGCGCACGAAGTCGCTCGGCTGCTCGCACCGGCCGCTGATTCCGATGGTTATCGGCGTGGCGTCGAGGCGTTCGTGGATTGCGTGGTGGAAGGCGCCTGGATCCGGTCTGCGGTCGGTGATCAGCACGACCGCGCCGCCGTGGCGGCCCTGGATGTATTGCAGGCTCAGGGCCGACGCGGCGCGGCTCGCGGCGTCGGCGATCGAATCGTCGGCGCGGCCTGCGCTGTGCACCACGACGACATAGTGCGTTCCGTGCAGGTCGTGTCCCAACGCTTCGGCGCGGGCGTAGGCACTGTCGTTGTCGGTGCCGGAGGCGAGATCGTCGACGAGCTCGCGATGTAGCCGCAGTTCGATCTCGGCGAGAGTGCGTTGATGTGCGAGTTCGAGGGCGAGCATGGTGCTGCCGTAGACCAGTGCGAACAGCTGAGCATCGACGACTCGATGGTCCGGGTCGATCAGTGCGACCGTGCCGAGGACATCGCTATGCGGTTTCACCAGCATGATCACCCGATCGGGGAGCCGTAGCGGCGCATTGTGGGTCGCGAGTCGATGCAGCAGTTGATCGCGCTGCTCCGGTGCGGCTTTGGGATAGGGTTCTGGTCGGCCGGGTCCGGACCAGGCGCGCAGATTGCCGAAGGGATCTTCGACCGCGACGGGCAAATCGGTCAGCTGGGCGAGGGCGTCGGCGATACCTTGTTCGCCCTGTCCGTACGCGGCGGCCCCAGCGAGCACCTCATGCACCCGCGTCTGCTGTTCGAGGCGTCGCACCGTAGCGGCCAAGTGCTCGTTGGTCTCGGTGAGTTCGGTCGCGTGGGCGCAGGCACGTTCGTACATGGTCGCGTTGCCCAGCGCTGAACCGGTGAGCTGCGCGAGCACTTCCAGAAGGAATATCTCGTCCGGCCGTGGCTCGCGGTCGGAGCCGACAACGAGCGAACCGACCGCTCCGGACGAGGTCCGCAGGACGAACGCCCACCCCCATCTCTCGCCGTCCAGGTTCACGCTGCCCTGGCCGCCTTGGGCGCTGACCTGCGCGTCCAGGCCGGGCTGTGCAGGTCGTGTCGGCGAGGACCGCGTGAATTCGTCGTCCACCCGGCGATAGCTCGCCAGCGTGCGACACGAGCCGAGGGACGGGACGGCCGCATGGGCCATGCGAAGTATTTCCACTTCGTCGTGCTCGCCCGACAGCGCCGCCGACAGCGCGCACAACCCGTGCAGTGACGCCAGGTGCGCACGCGCCGGGCCATCGACGATCGGGTGACTCAACAATTGCTGATTCATGGCGGGCCTGGCCCATCGTGGTTTTCGGTCGAACCCGGCGCTGCGACGGCCTCGGCCACGCCCACCCGGCTAATTTCGGCCGATCCACTCGCCGTCACGCGCACCGACTCACTCCGAGTGACGGACATCCAAATGCAGACTAATTCTGTGGACGTTGGCAATCAATGATACGCCGATCGATGCGGCGTTTGCAGCCCATGACGAATATGCATCGTTGCGGCATCAGAGCAGCAGATGAAATATTTCGAACACGGCGGACCATTCGGCGGTTCCCGGATTTTTGACCTTGGGTGCGATCGTGACGAACGTTTGCGCGAGCGCCACGCTGAGGCCGCCGGCGATCAGCGGCAGTCGGCGCTCGGTATCCTCCGAAAGGGCGAGGTCGAGCGGGGGGCGCGCGGCGAGTTGGTCGAGCAGCGGTTGCAGCTCGATCTCCTCATCCAGCTTCTCGAACCGATGGATGCTCTGCTGCAGTCCCGCGGTGATCGGAAGATCCCACGATTCGATCACATCGCGCGAGTTCGCCTTCGCTGACGCCTTGGCGATGATGAACAGGTCGTAGATCTTGTCGTCGATGAATTCGGTGTAGCGCTTGAGATCATTGCGGTCCACCTGCAGCCCGGCCGCGGCACGAAAGAAACGCTGAAATTTGACAACGCCCATTACCGGCATTTCGGTCAGCTCCTCTCGAAGTATTCGTGAATGTGGCGCACCGCCATCGCACCTTCACCGACGGCGGACGCGACTCGTTTGACCGAGCCACTACGGACATCGCCCACCGCGAAGACGCCGGGCCTGCTTGTTTCGAGTGGTAGCGGTCGACGTCCGGAATCGCGTCGCTGCTCGGCCGGGTCGTGCGCGTCCGGGCCGGTGCGGACGAAGCCGTGCGCGTCGAGCGCGATGGTGTCCGCCAACCACGCGGTGCGCGGGATGGCCCCGATGAAGACGAACAGGGCGCGGACCGCGAGCTTGTCCCGCTCCCCGGTGCGATTGTTCTCGACCACGATTGCTTCGAGGTCGCTGACGCCGGTGACCTCTCGCACCTCGGTGTTGCGGTGCACCGTCACACGCGGGTGTCGCTCGACCTGCTCGACCAGATACCGGGACATGCTCTTGCCGAGATCGCCATCCCGGATGAGTAGGTGCACGTGCTCGACGTGACCCGCGAGAAACACCGTCGCCTGCCCTGCGGAGTTACCGCCGCCGACGATCGCCACCGGGTCCACACCGCACATCGCCGCCTCCTGATGGGTCGCGGCGTAGTACACGCCGGTGCCTTCGAAGCGCTCGATCCCGGTCACGGCCAGTTTGCGATAGCGGGCGCCGGTGGCCAGGACGACGGTGCGGCCGAGCAGCGTGCCGCCCTCGGCCAGCCGCAGCAGATGGTGTCCATCCTCGGCTTCCAGCCCGACTACCTCCGCGGACACCAGCAATCGAGCACCGAACTTTCCGGCCTGGATGACCGCTCGCTCGGCCAACTCGGTGCCGGAGATGCCCGCGGGAAAACCCAGGTAGTTCTCGATGCGCGAGGACGTGCCTGCCTGCCCGCCCGCCGCGATCGCCTCCAGCACCGAGGTGTCGAGCCCGTCCGATGCGCCGTACACCGAGGCGGCCAGGCCGGCTGGGCCGGCACCCACCACGATCAGGTCGCACACCTCGCGCAACATGGTCGGCACCGGTAGGCCGATGAGGTGCCCCAATTCGGCATTCGTCGGATTGCGCAGCACCCGCTCGCCACGCCAGATGACGACCGGGGTGTCCTCGGGTGCGACACCGAGATCACGCAGGAGCTGTTCGGCCCTCCTGTCGCGCTCGAGGTCGATCCAGGTGTGCGGCAGTCGGTTTCGCACCGCGAACTCGCGTAGCCGCAGGGTGTCGGGCGAGTAGCAGGAGCCGATGATTCGGAACCCGGAGACGATGTCGAGCAGCTGGCAGCGCCGGATCAGATACGCGCGCAGAATGAGATCGCTGAGCACCGGGTCGTGTTCGACCAGCGCGCGTATCCGCTGGACCGGGACGACCAGCACCTCGCCGTCTTCGGTCATCTCCGCGGTGTAGAACGCGACCTGACCTTCCAGCAGGCCCAGCTCGCCGAGGAATCGGCCGGGCCCGTGGATGCGTAGCACCCGGTGTTGCCCCGCATCGTCGTCGACGATCGCGACGGTGCCGGACAGGATCACGAAGAACTCGTCGCTCGGCGCGCCGGCGCGAACCAACGTCTCACCGGCGCGCACGGCTCGCTGGGCGCCGCCGACGGCGAGCGTCGCCACCTGCGCCTCCGACAATCGCGGATACGCACCGACCTCGTCGGGGGTTTCGACGTTCATCAGACGAAGTTCTGGTGGACGTAGCACCAGCGCCAATTCTCGCCGGGTTCCATCGATTGGACGATGGGGTGGGCGGTCCCGGCGGCGTGGGCTCGCGCGTGCCGCATCGGGGACGAGTCGCAGCACCCGACGTGCCCGCAGGTCAGGCACAGCCGCAGATGCAGCCATGGCGTGCCGAGCCGAAGACACTCCTCGCAGCCCTGTGGTGTCCGCGGCGCCACCGGCCGGATCGCAGCGATATGGGGATCGGTATGGGTGGAGGTCATGCGGTCACCCCCTTGTCTGCTCGATCGGACAGGGCCTGGTCCAGCCATCTCCGCAGTTCCGGTATCGGAGCAGCGCCCGCCTGCCGGGCCAGCGCCTCGCCACGGTCGAGCACGAGCAAGGTCGGCACCGCCCGCACGACCAACCGCTCGGCGGTACGCGGTGCGGCATCGACGTCGACCTTGACCAGCTTCAACCGACCTGCCCGTTCGGCCGCGAGCTGTTCGAGTGCCGGGCTGACCATCAGACAGGGCCGGCACCAGGTCGCCCACAGGTCGACCAGGACCGGCACCGAAGAGTGTGCGGTCACCTCGGTGAAGTCGTCGTCGCCGGCCGCGACGATCCACGGCAGCGGTTTGTGGCAGTTACCGCAGCGCGGTGTGCCTTCCGCCGCGGCCGCAACCCGATTGAACTTTCCGCAGTTGGGGCATTTGATCTTCGCGGTTTCCATGGTCGTACCTCGTTTTCATGCCGCGATCGCGGCCGCGGTGTACGCGACCGCTAGATCGGCACCGTCCACGGTGACAGTGACGGCGCCGCCCTGACCGATGTCGCCGCGCATGAGCGCCCGGCCGATCTTCGTCTCGACTTCGTGCGCGATGTAGCGGCGCAACGGCCGGGCACCGTAGACCGGATCGAATCCGTGCTGGGCGATGAGCCTGCGCGCCTGCGGGGTGATATCGAGACTGATCTGCCGTTCGGCCAGCCGACGTCGGAGTTCTTCGAGTTGTAGCTCGACGATGTGCTCGATCTGCGGCAACGTCAGCGGCGTGAACAGCACGATGTCATCGACGCGGTTGAGGAACTCGGGGCGGAAGTGCCCGCGCAGCTCGGCGAGCACCCGATCCCGTGCGTCCGGCTTGATTTCGCCGTGCGCGGTGACACCGTCGAGTAGGTGCTGGGAGCCGATATTCGAGGTCATGATCACCACGGTGTTGCGGAAATCGACCTGTCGGCCTTGCGAATCGGTGATCCGGCCGTCGTCGAGCACCTGCAACAGGGTATTGAACACATCGGCATGCGCCTTCTCGATCTCGTCGAACAACACCACCGAGTACGGCTTGCGGCGCACGGCCTCGGTGAGCTGCCCGCCCTCGTCGTAACCGACGTAGCCGGGAGGCGCACCGATCAACCTGCTGACCGTATGCCGCTCCTGGTACTCGCTCATGTCCAGGCGCACCATATTGTCTTCGCTGTCGAAAAGCGCCGCGGCCAAGGTTTTCGCGAGTTCGGTCTTGCCGACGCCGGTGGGTCCGAGGAAGATGAACGATCCGATCGGCCTGCGTGGGTCGCGGATGCCCGACCGGGCGCGGATCACCGCGTCCGCGACGAGTTGCACTGCCTCCTCCTGCCCGACCACCCGCTCGTGCAGGATTTCATCGAGCCGTAGCAACTTCTCCCGCTCGCCCTCCTGTAGCCGGGCCACCGGGATTCCGGTCCACGCGGCGACGATTTCAGCGATCTCCTCCTCGGTGACAACCTCGCGCAGCAGCGGCTGCTTGCCCTGCTTGGACCGCAATTGTTCCTCTGCCGCTTGCAGATTGCGTTCCAGGTTGGTGATCTCGCCGTAGCGCAACTCGGCCGCGCGGTTGAGGTCGTAATTGCGTTCGGCCTCTTCGGCTTCGTGGCGCAGTCGCTCGAGCTGTCCGCGCAATTCCTGCACCCGCCGGATCGCCTGCCGTTCGGCGTCCCATTGGGCGTGCCTCGAGTCGGCCTCGGCCCGCAGATCGGCGAGTTCTTTTCGAAGCTCCTCGAGGCGAGCCTTGCTGGCCGCGTCGGTCTCCTTCGACAGTGCCGCCTCTTCGATCTCGAGCCGGGTCACCTTTCTGGTGAGTTCGTCGAGTTCGGCCGGCATGGAGTCGATTTCGGTGCGCAGCCGAGCACATGCCTCATCGACCAGGTCGATGGCTTTGTCCGGCAGGAAGCGGTCGGTGATGTAGCGATGCGACAGTGTCGCGGCCGCCACCAGCGCGCCGTCCTGGATCTTCACGCCGTGGAAGACCTCGAGCCGTTCGCGCAGGCCGCGCAGGATGGACACCGCGTCCTCCACGCTGGGCTCATCCACCAGCACAGTCTGGAATCGACGTTCCAGTGCCGCATCGGATTCGATGTGCTTGCGGTACTCGTCCAGGGTGGTGGCACCGATCATGTGCAGCTCGCCGCGGGCGAGCATCGGCTTGAGCATATTGCCCGCGTCGAGAGATCCTTCACCGCCGACCGATCCCGCGCCGACCACGGTATGCAACTCGTCGACGAAGAGGAGAATGCGGCCCTCGGCCGCCTTCACCTCCGACAGCACAGCTTGCAGACGCTCCTCGAACTCACCACGGTATTTCGCCCCCGCGACCAGCGAACCCATGTCGAGGGAGAAGATCGTTTTGTCGCGCAGGCCTTCGGGCACATCGCCACGGACGATGCGCTGGGCCAGGCCCTCCACGATCGCGGTCTTGCCGACGCCGGGATCGCCGATCAATACCGGATTGTTCTTGGTCTTTCTGCTCAAAATCTGTGTCACCCTGCGGATCTCGGCGTCTCGGCCGATGACCGGGTCCAGCTTGCCCGCGTTTGCTTCGGCGACGAGGTCGCGGCCGTATTTGTCCAGTGCCTCGTAAGCGCCCTCCGGTGTCGCCGAGGTCACTCGCTGATTGCCGCGAACCGTGGTGAGCGCCTGCAGGAACGACTCTCTGGTGATGCCCTGCCCCGCGAGGATCCGGCCCGCCGCAGTGCCCGATCCTTCTTCGGCCAGCGCCATTACCAGGTGCTCCACCGAAACGTAGGAGTCCTTGAGCCGCTTGGCTTCTCGTTCGGCCGATTCGAGCAGCGCCGCCAATCGCTGGGTGACCATCACCTGCCCCGGTGCGGCGCCCGGACCACTGACCTTGGGCCGGCGGGCCAACTCGCGATCCAGGTCGGCGCGCAACGCGTCGAGATCCGCACCCGCTTGGTCGAGCAGCCGGGGCACCAGCCCGTCGCGCTGGTCGATCAAGGCGAGCAGCAGATGCTCGCCGTCCACCTCGCTGTGCCCCGATCGCGTCGCCGCGTTCTGCGCTTCGCTCAAGGCTTCCCGAGATTTCTCCGTCAGCTTGCTGGTGTCCATCGCGACGTCCTCCTTCGACGAGGATCGGCTTCGAGTTCTTCGATTCGCTTCAGCAGATCGAGCACCAACCCGATTGCCGCATAGTTCAATCCGAGCCCGGACCGCAGGCGCTGAATTCGGGCGACAACCGCCACCGCGGACGGCTCGAAGCACAGTTCGGTACCTTCGCGGGCACCGTCGAGCAGTCCGAGCGCGACCAATTTGCGCACCATGTCCGGATGCAGACCGGACCGCCGCGAAAACTCGTCGAGCCGCAGCCCCGGTCGCCGCACGAGCAGGTATCGCGGTGTGGGCGCACTCATTGCTCTCTCCTCGGATCGAAGCTGGATTCGGCGGCCAACTGCTCGAACAACTCCCGTTCCCGCGCGGTCGGTTTCGTTGGCACCATGACCTTGACCTCGGCGTACAGGTTGCCGTCGGCGCCGCGAGCGTTGGGCATGCCCGCGCCACGCAATCGCAGCTTGCGCCCGGTCGAGGAGCCCGGCGCCACTTTGACCTTCGCCTCGCCGCTCGGGGTGGGGACCGCGACAGTGGCGCCGAGCACCGCCTCCCACGGGGAGACGGGCAGGTCGAGGTAGATGTCGCGGCCGACCAACCGGAAGCGCGGATGCGACTTGATGCGCACGACCAGGTAAAGATCCCCGGCAGGCGCATCACCACCGCCTCGCCCGCCCTGCCCGGCCAGCCGGATCCGCTGGCCGTCGATCACCCCGGCCGGGATATCGACGTCATAGCTGCGCCCGTCGAGCCCGAGCCTGCGCTTGCCGCCGCGGTATGCCTCCTCGACGGTCAGCTCCAGGACCGCCTCCTGATCGGCACCCGGAATCGGTCCGTACCCGCCGCCGCGGCCACCGAAGATATCGCCGAATATGTCGCCGACGTCGACGTTGCCGTCGAAACCGCGACCGAAGTGCACGCGGGTCCCGCCCCCGAAACCGCCTCTGCCGCCACCGAACCCGCCGGTGGCCGCGCCGACCCGCTCGTCGTAATCCTCCGGCACCCGCCGGAAGTCCTCACCGAAGCGGTCGTAACGACTCCTCGTCGACGGATCGGACAGCACCTCGTACGCCTCGCTGACCTCCTTGAACCGATCCTCCGCCGCCGGATCGGAATTCACGTCCGGGTGATATCGCCGCGCCAACTTGCGATATGCCTGCTGAATCTGGTCCTTGTCGGCGTCGCGGGAAACCCCGAGGACGTCGTAGTAGTCGCGCGCCACCGACGCTCACCCCTCGCGTCTGCTGACGATCACGGCCGCCGGACGCAGCTGCCGTCCGTTCTCGCCGTATCCGGGGCGAACCACCTCGACCACGGTCCCCGGCGGGAAATCGGGCCGGTCGACCACGCTGACCACCTCGTGCATTTCCGGGGAGAACGGCACCCCCACCTCCGAATGCCTTGGGTAGCCGAGCTGTTCGAGTACCTGCACCGCTTGGTCCCGGATCGCGCGGACGCCCGCGACGAGTGGGTCCGCCTCGCCGTTCGCGTGCGCGAGCGCCAGTTCCAAGTTGTCCAGCATCGGTAGCCAGGCGGCCGCCACCTTCGATCGTTCGGCCGCGCGTTCTCGATCGAGATCTTTGGCATAGCGCTTTCGTAGGTTGTCCAGATCGGCGGCTGTGCGGCGCCAGCGATCTTCCAACTCAGCGATCTGGGCGACGGGTGGTTCCGGCGCCGCGCCCGGATCAGGTGCATCGGCAGTCGACTGGTCTGCGGAGGTATCCATCGGAAATCCCCTCAACTCCGGTCGAACTCGGCGTCTATCACGTCGTCGTCACCGGGTGAGCCCGCGCCCCCGCCCGTACCGGCGGTGCCCGCGTAACTCGATTGTCGGTCGCCACCGGATTGCGCGGGCTGCAACCCGTACTGCAATTGCTGCAGTTCCGAGGTGAGCGACTGCACCCGATCCAGTGGCGCTTCTTCTTTGACGGCCTGCCTGGCGTCGGCGATCAGCATCTCAGCGCGTGCCCGCTCGTGCGGCGGCGCGCTGTCACCGAGTTCGGCCAGGCGCCGCTCCACCTGGTACGCGGCCGAATCCAACGCGTTGCGGGCATCGACGGCCTTGCGCAGTTCCTCGTCTTCGCGGCGGTGCTGCTCGGCCTCGGCGAGCATCCGGTCCACCTCGCTCTGGTCCAGATTGGATTGCTCGCTGATGGTGATGCTCTGCTCTTTGCCGGTGTCCTTGTCGCGCGCGGTGACATTGAGGATGCCGTTGGCGTCGATGTCGAAGGTGACCTCGACCTGCGCTTGGCCGCGGGGCGCCGGCCGGATGTCCTCCAGCCGGAACCGGCCGAGTACGCGGTTGTCGGAGGCGCGTTCGCGTTCGCCCTGGAGTACCACCACATCGACCGCGCGCTGGTTGTCCTCCGCGGTGGAGAAGACTTCGCTGCGCCGGGCCGGGATGGTGGTATTGCGCTCGATGATCTTCGTCATCACCCCGCCCTGGGTCTCCACGCCGAGCGACAGCGGCGTGACGTCCAGCAGCAGCACATCGGAGACCTCGCCCTTGAGCACGCCCGCCTGGACGGCCGCGCCGAGCGCGACGACCTCGTCGGGGTTGACGCTCATATTCGGATCCTTGCCGCCGGTCAGCCGCCGCACCAGCGCCTGTACCGCCGGGATGCGGGTGGATCCGCCGACCAGGATCACCTCGTCGATGTCGTTGGCGGTGATCTTGGCGTCCTTCATGGCCTGCTCCACCGGGCCGAGGCAGCGCTGCACCAGATCCGCGGTCAAGTCCTCGAACTTCGAGCGCATGATCGTGGTGGTGAGGTGCTTGGGTCCGTTCGCGTCGGCGGTGACGAACGGCAGATTCACCTGTGTCTGTGTCACCGAGGACAGCTCGACCTTGGCCTTCTCCGCTGCCTCGAAAAGTCGTTGCAGCGCTTGCGGATCGGCACGCAAGTCGATGTGCTCCTCGCGCTGGAATTCGTCAGCGAGATAGTCGACGATGCGCCGGTCGAAGTCGTCGCCGCCCAGATGGGAATCACCCGCGGTGGAGCGGACCTCGACCACTCCGTCACCGACGTCGAGCAGGCTGACATCGAAGGTGCCACCGCCGAGATCGAATACGAGCACCGTCTCGTGGGTCTGCTTGTCCAATCCGTACGCCAAAGCCGCGGCAGTCGGCTCGTTGATGATGCGCAGGACATCGAGTCCCGCGATCCGGCCCGCGTCCTTGGTGGCATTGCGCTGTGCGTCGTTGAAGTAGGCGGGCACCGTGATCACCGCTTCTTTGACCCGCTCACCCAGATATTTGCTCGCGTCATCGACCAGCTTGCGCAGCACCAGCGCACTGATCTCCTCAGGCGCATACTTCTTGCCTCGCACATCGAACCGGGCAACCCCGCCCTCGCCCTCGACGACGTCGAAGCTCACCGCCTTGGCTTCCTCCGATATTTCGTCGAAGTGGCGGCCGATGAATCGCTTGGCCGAATAGATCGTGCCCTTCGGATTCAAAATCGACTGCCTGCGGGCAAGCTGGCCGACAAGCCGCTCACCACTTTCGGTGAACGCAACCACCGATGGTGTGGTGCGCGCGCCCTCGGCATTGGCGATCACCACCGGCTCGCCGCCCTGCCAGCTCGCGATGACAGAATTCGTCGTCCCCAGATCGATCCCTACAGCAGTGGCCATATCAATTCCTTCGGATCGGCGCGACCGGCCGGCCGCCGGATATTCGACACCGCCAATCCTTCCGGCCACACCACAGGCACGACACGGTCCGACAAGGCGAAAAATGCGAAACCGATTGGTCCCGCCGGAACAGGGACGATCACGGTGGATCGCGACGGGGTTGCCGCGCGATCGACCGCACCGTCGAGTAGCAAGACCGGTCGACCTACCACCCCCGGTGGCGCTGCCGCTGGGCACTGCGGGCACCATGGTCGGTCCGCTGCGCCAACCTCCATAGCGACCAGCCTGATCAGCGGCCGAAGCCAAGCGTCGATCACCCCGTTACACAGCCCGGGCTGGGGAATCACTCTCTACCAAGCGACATGTCGACGGCGAACACCTCTCAGTTACCGAGATGCGCAAACGCACTCATCTGGCGCATACCGGTCATTCGGGAACGCGGCGTCGACCGACCGACAGTGTGCTAACACGTTCTACTTCGGGTTGCCGTCGCCGGTCCCACGACTGGCAACACAGTGCCCGACGGTGGCAAACGATAACTAGCCCCACACGTCACGAACACGTTCGCCACGTTGCTACCAGCGGAAAGGGTCCAGAATTTGCGGGATTGGGCGCAAAGCTGGGCGACGGCCGGGAGTTCCACCGCGAACAATCGGACTTCGAGGGATCACCGACGCGACCGATGTCGTGCGAGCGGGTCGTGCAGAAGTTCCACTGGCTCAGCGAGCCGTTCGCCGATGCCGCACAGCGCGCGGAGATCGTCGCTGCAGTAGAGCACCTGGACCAGACCCCCCATCGCCGAGCTGACCGGGCTGCTGGGCTCGGTGCACCCGACACCGCAACATCCCCGCACCAGGGAGCGGCTGTGACTGTCGTACCAGTCACGCCGATCGCCGTCGACTTCGCGATTCGGGCTGCGGTTGTGGCGGAATGAGTTCGGTCCAGAATTCGTGGCGCACCGCATCCCATAGGTTCGTCAGTTCTGGAAACAGTTCGCGAGCTCGCGCCAGATCAGGGAAGTGGTCCGGAGCGAAGGATGCGACCGGCCTCCCGTCACACGCATGGTTGACGGCCATGATTGCGATCGTGTGGTGCTGGATCAAGCGCCAGGTTACCTGCATGCCGTCGACTTCGGTTCGACGCACATCATCCATGTCCGACACCCTGTTGCCGCCATCGGCGGCTCGCGCGTTCGACAGTGACCGAGGGTGTGGTCGGGCCTGAGGGCCAACACAGGAACCCGCACGCTGAATCGGCGCTGGATCTCCAAGCCCATGGTTCGGCCGCCGCCACAGTCTCCGCGAGATCGTCAAGAGTCGTGCATGTCATGGATGCTCTGTCCTTCCGAGAGCCCCCGGACGCGATTCAAGCCTGCTTGCGACAGAGAGTCCAGGACGAAGCTCCTAGCTCTGGTTGGCCGGACTTTCCACTGCAATCGGCTAATCGCCGCTTATGAGTGCGTCGCGGTGCGGGTCGTCGGCCGGTGTCCAGGATGAGCCGGGCGGAGGGAGGGGCCAGCGGTAGCTGCGGGCGAGACTGAGTAACGACTCGACAGCGTGCCGGACACTCACGCGGTCGTCGTCGGCGCGGTGCAACAGTGACCACGTCCACAACGGAATCGGGTCAGCGATCGGGCGATGACCGAGACCGGGCGGCGCGACGGCGGTGTGGCGTTTGGGGGAAGCGAGGACGGGCGCGTTGATTTCACGGACGTGAGCGTAAAGTGCGTCTCCGGTTATACCGCCGTCGTCGATCTTCGCGATGCTCGCGCCCACGTGGATGGCGAATTCAGTGGCGAACCGGTGCCATGACGACCAGGCCCAGTCGTCGCTGTCGATCAGTACGGTGATGTCGGCTGCGGATACCGGCTCGGTTGAACTCATCCCGGGGCAGACCGTCTCGAGAGGTTCCGCGCGAACCAGATGCGCGCGCAGGCCGTGTGCACGGGCACTGTGCGCGCTGATCCAGGCCAGCGCGAGGTCGAGGCTGCCTCTAGCGACCCGGTCGGCCTGCACGTGAGACGGCAGCACCCAGTCGTCGATTCGCAGTGCCACCGTCGGGCCGACACAGGCGATTACGTTGTCAGGGAGCCAACTGGCATAACCGAGGCGGAGGGGTATCGCTTCGGCCGCCCGGAGACGGACCCGTTGCCGCGCTCCGCCGGTGAGAGCCAGGATCTGACGTGCGTCTTCGAGTAGGGATCGCCCGGCTTCGGTCAGTTGCACGCTGCGTCGATCTCGGCACAACAGTTGCGCCCCGAGATCCCGCTCCAGGGCGATGATCTGCTGGGACAGCGCGGGGCCCGAGATGTGGACCCGCGCAGCGGCGCGGCCGAAGTGGAGCTCCTCGGCGACGGCGACGAAATAGCGCAGCTGCCGTAGTTCCATCAATCGATGGTAGGCGTCCGAATGCGGCCGGTGCGTCCCGATTGTCCCTAACTGTCGCACAGTCCGGCTCGTCCGTACCCAAGACGCTTGCAGGGGGATTGTGAGCCGCGCACCTTCGGTACAAGCAGTACCCACCGCAGTAGCAGCAGCTGATTCCGAACAGGCCCGAGCCGGGCCTGGTTCGGCCACGAACTACCGGGATACGCACTGCTACAAGTGATTTCATGCAATGCAAGCAACCGCGATGGTCTTCTTCTCCGGCGGCACCTACTCGATTCCGCTCACATCGGCGATATCACCGGCGCGCTGGGCACGATCGGCCGACACGACAGCACCGAGGGCCGCACGCGCCGGCAGCTCTTCCGAATGCTGCTCGCGTTCTTCGGCCCGGGACTGATCGTCATGGTCGGCGACAACGACGCCGGCGGCGTGGCCACCGACGCTCAGACCGGGCAGAACTACGGCATGGCACTGATACGGCCCCTCGCCCTGTTGATCCCCATGTGGTGCGGGTGCGCTGACCGAGTGTGGTGGCTGGGACCACGCAGCACGACATCGATCCAGCGACAAGGTGGTCGGGACTTAATGAAAGCAGCGCTCACGCGAGCGGTGGGCACGACATCCTCCAGCGATCCTGGCTCTCCCCGGGCGCACCGGTAGGGCACTGCATTCCTGCAGGACCAGAGGTCCAGGCGCTGTCGCCCCGAGCCCCGGCTCCTGCCCAACCTGAACGGGGTAGAAGCCGGGACTGGGCCCGAGTGAAGAGTTGGAAGGGGCCATCGGCGACCGGTGAGTCTCGGCGTGGCCCTCGACCACATGGAGATCCTGCAATCGGCCGGAAACTCGGTCGCTGAGCCATCCCCCGGTAGTGGCACAAGTGTCGTCATGCCGGTTCGGCGATCACCGTAGCCGGGATGTCGCGAGGCAGAGAGCGTGGCACGGGTTGGTGCGGTGCGGCGAGCTTGGTGCAGGTGAACTGGACGACGTCGAGTTGGCCGCTGCGGAAGTGGTCGGCGCATCCGGTCATGGAGCTGATGTAGGCGTTGTAGGTATCGGGCCCGGCGAGGTCGATCGCGCGGTCGCGGTGCTCGTGCAGAGCGGAGGTCCAGCACTGCAGTGTGGTGGTGTAGTGCTGGCCCAGTCGCTCGAGTCTGGTGATGGTGAATCCGGCATCTTCCGCGTACTCGGTGACTCCCTTGGGGTTGTGGCCGGTCGGTGGCAAAAGTCGGTCGACCGGGAAGATGGTCTCGGGCGCGGTCGAATCGGCAGCCGCGACGCGAGTCTGGTCGGTATCGGAACGATCCGGTGCGACGACGGTCTGTACCAACAGCACGCCGTCCTCGGGCAGGGTCCGGTAGGCGAAATCGAAGAAGTCGGGGTACCGCTTCGAGTGGAAGTGTTCCAGCCTGCCGATACACACGATGCGATCCGGGCGGCGGCCTAATTCCTCCCACCCTTGCCGACGTACCCCGCCGTAGGGGTGGCCGCGGATCAGCCGGTCCACGAGCTGGTCCCGGACATACCGGTACTGGTGGCGGTTGCCGGTCAACCCGATCGCGTTCACCCCGTAGTCGTCCATGGCGCGCAGCATGGTCGAACCCCAGCCGCAGCCGACGTCCAGCAAGGTCATCCCCGGGCGCAGGTCGCACTTGTCCAAGGCGAGGTCGATCTTCGCGAACTGGGCTTGTTCCAGGGTGTCGTCCGGGTGAGTCCACAGCGCGCAGCTGTAGGTGCGGGTCGGGTCCAGGAACTGGGTGAAGAATTCGTCCGGGAGTTCGTCGCAAGATCGGATCGCACCAAGCATGGGTGTGGCAACAGTCATGACGGCGGATCCTTTTCGCAATCGGGCAGTGCCGTGGGCGGATGGTGAGGTAGCCCGCTGCCTGCGTGACCGGCACCAGGGAGGTCGAGCACTCCTGCCGAGCCTAAGCAACCTCACAGGCCGGACTGAATGCATGTGAGCAGGATTTCACCCAGATGTAACCGTGTCAGATGCGCTATACGGCCTGCTCACGACCGAACTTGCGGGACGCGTCGGTGTCGCTCTCGAGACACCCCGCGGGTCGTTACTGCTTCTTTCGATGTCGGCCACCCGTTGTGGCCTGCCCGGTCTCCCCGCTCCAGCCACCGGTGTAACGAAGTAATTCCGCTGTCGGGTTCTCGACGCTGGCGCGCAGCCGCGCACAAAATGCATCCAGTGACCCGTATCGAGCCTCGATCGTTGCCGCCAGGTTCAACGCCGCCACGTCCTGAACCATTCGAATCCCCTCAGCATCAGGCGCGTGCCGGCCACCTGGTCAATGTTGGTCCCTGTGAGCGGAGTTCACCGGAGTCGTTGTGCCCTGTTGGGGCTGGTTACCGGACGGTAGAGTCACCGGACATCACTTTGCGCCGACCCGATGTCGTCACGAACGCCGAAGGGACGAGATACTCGGCTCACGCGGTCACGATTGCTGGTTATCGGGATCGACGATCGCCGTGATGCGCTGCGCCGCGGTTACGACGCGCCGAGCACCATCGGGCTGTCTATAGGGAGGATCGGCACGTTTGCCCGGCACGCTGGTGCACGGCAGCGGGGAGTGCTCTCGGTGGTACGGTCCCGGGCCTCCACATGGGGACATCTCCGGCGCCGTGCAACAGGATGCGGCCAGCCGAGTCGGGTAGCTCGCGTAGGAAACGCTCTACTTAGGCGCGGTTCGGTTCTGCGAGCCGGAACCGGTGATCATCCGGCTCGCACTAGGGAAAGCGGTTGAGGCTCATCGGGTCCGGCGCATCCCAAGTGCCATCATGTTGCTCCAGATCGTCGCGGGATGAGCGACATCCCCATTGACAACCCGCGGTGTGATGATCATCCACACACCACCGGAGACCGCGATATCGAGCCCGGTCAGAACATCAGGCCGGTGACCGCTTGAGCGGCCGGTTCCATCGCGCCGGGACGTCACGGCGCGCGCTTGCCTGGGCTTGGCCTCGGGTCAGCGTGGGCTAATCGGTTGGCGCGGTGATGCCTTGGGCTTTGCAGGCATCTCGGAGCGCGTGCAGGGCGTAGTGCAGTCGTGATTTGACGGTGCCGGGTGGGATGGCGAGTTCGATGGCGATGGTCTTGATGGTTGCGCGGCGGTAGTAGGCGTGCACGATGACCTCACGGTGTTCGTGGCCCAGAGTTGCCAGGGCCTGCTGGATGACCCATGTGTCGGCGAGGTTCTCGCACGGGTCCTGGGCGGGGCGGTCGAGCAGTGTATGTGTCTCGGTGGCGAATTCGTGGCGTCGCCGGGCGCACCGCAATTCGTCGTAGGCGAGGTTGCGGGTCACGGTGAACAGCCACGCGCGCAAATCTGTGACCGGCCCGTTCAGCATTGCCGGACGCTGCCACAGTCGGATCAGGGCATCTTGAACGATCTCGTCCGCGCGGCCGTGATCGCCGACGAGGCGACAGGCGAAGCGGCGCAAGGTGTGGTGATAGTGCTGTTCGACTTCATCCAGGCGCTGGGTTCGATCGTGAAGACCGCTGACGGTGGTGTCTGTCGCGCTCACCAGGTCGGCTCGGGTCCCGGTCCGCTGCGGGGTACCACACGGTGGCGGGAAACTCGACTGAGGCGTTTGCCGGTAGCAGGGCCCAGGATTGGATACGTGGTCCATCGTGATGTCTCCATGCTCGAACGAGTTGCCTGGGTGGGCGATACCCGGGATCGAGAAAAATACCGCTCCGTCGGATGCCGGTGTCAGCTGACGGCCGTACCGAACCGGTGCCCGACCCCATAGGTGCAAGGCCACGCCCGCTGCACCACCGAGAACGACCCGGACAACCGCGCGGCCGCCGCTGCTGGCGCTCATGCGGGCGCTGAGCGATGACGGTGCAGGTGCTGTTGATCGACCGGCCCGCCGGACTGTGGCGGGAAACGCTGGCATACCCGATCGACGAGTTCGGTGGAGGCCGTGCCGAGCCCGGGCGCGGTCACGAGTGAGCCCGGGCTCGGGTCTTCTACACGGGGTGCCGAGAGACATTCGGTCAGGCCGATAGTCGGCGGCAACAAGTCGTAGGGCCGATCCGTGTTCTCCGCGTCACTGCTGCGATGCCCCCGTCAGCCCGGGTTCCCGGTCCCGACTGCGGGGGTGATGCCGGGAAATATTGTGTTCGAGCAGGGCGATCGACTCGGCCACCCCGACCTCGCCGTCGCCGATCGGGTCCAGGCGCCCGTCGTTGGCACGCAGTTGCCGCAGTGCGTGACTCATCGCGGTGTGGGCGGCGAACAGGCACGGGGTGGAGTAGATCGCGACGTCGACACCGAGTTCGTCGAGTTCGGACAATGACAGTCGCGGTGAGAGCCCGCCCGCGATCTGGTTGAACAGCAACGGTTTCGAGCCGATCACGCCACGTACTTTGCGGATCCATTCGATGCTGCGCACCCCGTCGACCAGCAGCACGTCGGCGTCGGTGGCGGCCAGCGCCTCGGCGCGGCGCAGGATCTCGTGTTCGTCGGTGGCATCGGTGCGGGCCACCACAACCAGGTCGGTACGGGTCGCAAGTACCAGCTCGAGCTTGTCGAGGTACTCCTCGAGCGGGAGGATCTGTTTGCCGGAAACGTGTCCGCAGCGCCGGGGCCGTTTCTGGTCTTCCAGGATCACTCCGGACGCGCCGATCGTCTCCAGGTGCTCGATGACGTGGCAGGCGACTTCGGGGTCGACGTAACCGTCGTCGATGTCGACCAGCAGATGCTGGCGCGGGAACGCCAGCCGCAGGCGTTGGACGAAGCCGACCATGTCGGGCCAGGCGATGTATCCGATGTCAGGCAGCCCGTAATAGGAGGCGGCGAAACCGAATCCGGACACGAACATGCCGTTGTAGTGCTGCGCGGCGACGGACGCGGAGTACATGTCGTAGATTCCGATCAACGGGGTGACCCCGGCGTCGGAGATCTCGGTGCGCAATGCGGTGCCGTAGCTCATGTTTTCGTGCCTTCCCTGTATACGAAACGGTCTGTCTCCGGGGTGGACTGGGGCGGCTCGCTGCGTGAGGACGTGGTTGTTCACTCGGCGCACCGCGGTCCCGATGGGTCGCCGCGCGCTGTGGCGTGAGAGGTACCGACCTCCTCCCGGTCGGTCAGGGTGTCCCGGCAGATGCGTCACACCTGCCGGTGTTGTGGTGTCGGAAGCGATCCGAGGCGGAATCCCATGACGCGAACCTGTCAAACGTGTGCTGAGGAAACGCTGAGACGCACACTGACCGACGTGCGCGTTCGGATCCGCGGTGGATGGGCGGCACCGTGAACGGTGATGCGCACACTCGGGGTTACTGCGAGCAGTGACCGCGCAATACCCGCAATCGCATTCGGTCAGGTGCGCAGGGGCAGGGTTACGCGTAATCGTGCTCCGCCCAGTGGTGATTCGCTCACCTGGACGGTGCCGTGGTGTGCGGCAACGATTTCGGCGACGATCGCGAGCCCCAGTCCGGTACCTCCGCTGCTGCGCGCACGGTCGTGTTGAAGGCGGACGAACCGGTCGAAGATCCGGGAACGGTCCGCGGCGGGGATCCCTGGTCCGTCGTCGTCGATGACCAGCAGCGCTGCGCGGTCGGTTGTGGAGGTCGTGACGGCAACGGTCGAGTGGGCGTGGGTGAGGGCATTGTCGATCAGGTTGCGTACGACACGGGTGAGCGCTTGTGGGTCGCCGATCACCTGTGCGGGGTGCAGTTGCGCCGTCACTTCCACTGCCGGGGTGCGTCGTTGCAGTCCGAGGACAGTAGCGGTGATGTCGTCGAGGTCGACGTCGGTAGTGCGCAGGGTGAGGCTGTGATCGTCGGCCGCGGCCAGGGTGAGCAGGTCGTCGATGAGGTTTTGCATGCGCAGGGCCTCGGGTAGCAGGGTTGATCAGATCAGGGCTTCGTCGAGGGCCTCGGGGTGATGGTGGGCCAGTTCCAGGCCCGCCACGACGGTGGCCAGCGGACTACGCAGTTCGTGTGAGGCGTCGGCGAGGAAGCGCCGCTGGGCGGTGTGTCCTGTCTGGATGCGGGCGAGCATCTCGTTCATCGTGGTGGCCAGTCGCGCGATCTCGTCGCGGGTGGCTGGAACCGGAACCCGTTGTGCGAGTTCGGAAGTACCGATATCAGCGACCCTGGCCCGGATCGCTTCCATCGACGCCAGTGACCGTCCGACCAGCGCATAGGTCGCTGCCGCAGCGGCCAGGACGACGATCGGTGCGCTCAGGGCCAGTCCGAGGGTCACATCGTGGAGTGCGTCCTCGGCCGGCTCGCCGCTGACCGCGGCCACAACCGTGAACGTTCCCGCCGAGCTGTGCACCGTGCGCGCGGAGACTCGCAGTTCGGTGTGCCCGTCGACGGACAACGCGGTCACCGGGCCGGACGACGGGGGCAGGAGCGCTCGGTCGGGCGCTGCGGGCGAGGATCGGACGGGCGCTCCGGTGGAGTCGAGGATCTGCACCGCGTCGATGTGCGAGGTGGCCGCCAGCAGCGCCGGATCCAGCGCGGCAGGAGTTTCGGTGTGCAGCTGCGCGGTGATTTCGGTGATCCGCGCGAGCGCAGGGGCATCGACCGAGCCGTACAACGACCGGTACAGCAGCGACAGCATGAGGACAGCGCCGAGCAGCACCACGACCGCGACCACTCCCGCCGCGGTGAGCGCCGAGCGCACCCGCAGGCCCCACCGCGACGGGGCCCAGAGGATGCCGAGGTTGCGCATGCCAGGCATTCTCGACCACACCGGATCGAATCGGGGGCTCGATCTCAGCGGATTCTCAGCACTGTTTTGTCACTGTGGCGCCGTGTTATCGAATTCCGTGCCTATATGTGAGGCGATGCCGTGCAGCATCTGATCCTCACCTACGGTCTCACCGCGATCGTGCTGCTGATGGCTGCCGAATCGGCGTGTATCCCGATCCCGTCCGAAGTCACCATGCTGTTGGGTGGGGCCTTGGCAGCGGGTGCGGTCAGCGGACCGCACCCCAACCTGATCGCGGTCATTGCCGCCGGTACCGTCGGCAATGTCCTGGGCA
Organism: Nocardia coffeae; assembly: GCF_019890715.1. Taxonomy (NCBI): domain Bacteria; kingdom Bacillati; phylum Actinomycetota; class Actinomycetes; order Mycobacteriales; family Nocardiaceae; genus Nocardia; species Nocardia coffeae. Next base: position 36,599 of record NZ_JAINZY010000015.1, read on the forward strand.
GCTACCTGGCCTGGCTCGTGGGCCGCTACGGCGGCCGTGCGGCTCTGCATCGCTGGGGCCGCTACATCTTGCTGCGCACCGAGGACATCGACCGCGCCCAGGACTGGTTCGTGCGCCGCGGCGCGTCCTCGGTCTTCTGGGCCCGGCTGTTGCCCGGCATCCGCACCTTCATCTCCTTGCCCGCCGGCATCGCCGGCATGTCCGCGGCCCGATTCGGGCTCTACACCCTCGCGGGCTGTCTGCCGTGGACCGCGGCCCTGGCCGTGGCCGGGTACGGGGTCGGCGCGAACTGGCATCACCTCGCAGACACCCTCCGGGGCCCGAGCTACCTCGTCGCGGCGCTGGTGGTGCTGGCGATCGCCATCGCGGTCGTCGTGGTTGTGCGGCGTCGGCGTCGAGCCGCGGTCGGTTCGACCGAGCAGTGAGGTGACCGCCCTAGGCTGTTCGTCGTTTCTCAGCGTCGTCACAGCCGCGGGACCGTAGGTTCGCCGACCGTGACGGAGATGACGAACTCCACGGTTGATTCGACCCGGCGCCTGCTGAGCAAGGTGCCCGAGGTCACGGTGTGGTTCTGGATCATCAAGATCCTGTGCACCACAGTAGGAGAGAGCTTCGCCGACTGGATCAACACCTCCCTCGGGGTGGGATTGGGGCTCACGGCGCTGCTGTTCACCGTCGTGCTCGCCGTCGTGCTGGTCTGGCAGCTACGTGTGGGCCGGTATGTGCCGTTCGTCTACTGGTTGACGGTGGTCGTGCTCAGCGTGACCGGGACCCTCTACACCGACATCCTCACCGACAACCTGCATGTGCCACTCGCGGTGAGCACCACCGTCTTCGCCGCGGCCCTGGCCGTGGTGTTCGGTGTCTGGTTCGCCCGGGAGCGGACCCTGTCGATCCACTCCATCGTCACTCTGCCTCGCGAATTGTTCTACTGGCTGGCGGTTCTGGTCACTTTCGCCCTCGGCACCGCCGCCGGTGACTGGACACTGCAGCTGACCGGCTGGGGGCCGGGCACCTCGGTGTTGTTGCCCGCTGGCCTGATCGCCGCGATCGCACTCGGGTGGCGACTGGGAGCCAACGCGGTGCTGTCGTTCTGGCTCGCCTACATCCTCACCCGCCCGCTGGGCGCGAACCTCGGCGACTGGTTCGCCTCCTCGCGCGCCGATCACGGCCTCGGGGCCGGCACCGCAGTGACCAGCGTGATATTCCTTGCCGCCATCCTGGCCACCGTCGGCTACCTCACCCGCACCCGCGCCGACGTCATCGACACACCGCAAACAGCTACTGCGTCACCGGTTTCCGCCGCGAACCCAGCGCGCGAGCGGCTCATGCTCGCCTACTACGCACTCGTCGCGGTGGTGGCCGGGGCGCTGCTGGCGTGGGCTGCCGCGCAACCACATTCCAGCGCAGCCGGAGACGACGAGACCGCCGCCACGCCGTCCACAGCGACCGTAGCCTCCGGCCCGGTGACCGCGCACTTTCCCCCGGCCGATATCGCCAACTACCGCACCATCACCCGAGACACCCTCACCAAAGTCCAAGCCGGACAACAGGCCGACGCGAAGACGCGGATCAAGGACCTGGAAACCGCGTGGGACAAAGATCAGGACACGCTGCAACCGATGGACGAATCCGCCTGGGACACCCTCGATCACCAGATCGACGCCGCGCTGCACGCCGTGCGTGCCACCACACCGGATCCCGCGGTCGAGTCCCGGGCACTGACCACTCTGCTGAACAGTCTCGGGTGAGTCGGTCATGGCCATCACTTATCTGGAATCGATCGTTGTCGGGGCACTGCAAGGGGTCAGCGAGCTGTTCCCGGTGTCCAGCCTCGGACACAGCATTCTGCTGCCCGCCTGGATCGGCGGCCGATGGGGCAAGGACCTCGACATGGCCGCCACCGGCTCGCCCTACCTGGCACTGCTGGTCGCCATGCACGTCGCCACCGCACTGGCACTGGTCGTGTTCTTCTGGCGAGACTGGGTCCGCATCCTCGGCGGCCTGTGGGATGTGGTGCGCACCCGCCGGATCCGCACCCCCGAAGCACGCTTGGGCGTCTTGCTGGTGCTGGCCACGATCCCGGTCGGCCTGGCCGGTCTGTTGCTGGAGAAAGCAGTCCGCAACTACCTCGGCACCCCGATCCCGACCTCGATATTCCTGGCGCTCAACGGTTTCGTGCTCCTGGGCTCCGAACTACTGCGCAACCGCGAGGACAAACGCGAACCGATCCCGACACCCCACGGCCGGGCTGCGGACCTCGCCGTGCAGGACACGGCGGTGCTGCCGATCCTCGACTACGACCGCGCCTCGGACGTGCGGCTGTCGCGGCTCTGTGTCACCGACGCGCTGATCATCGGATCCGCCCAGATCGCAGCGCTTTTCCCGGGCGTCAGCCGCTCCGGAAGCACTATCGTGGCCGGCTTGTTCAAGGGCATGAAACACCAGGACGCCGCCCGCTTCGCGTTCCTGCTCGCCACCCCGGTCATCCTGGCGGCCGGTGTGCTGAAGACTCCGGAGCTGTTCACACCGGCCAACCACGACATCCTCGGGCCCGCGCTGGCGGGCTCGGTGGTCGCGGGAGTGCTGGCGTATCTGTCGGTCCGCTTCCTGGTCAAATACTTCGAGACCAAGACCCTGACCCCGTTCGCGATCTACTGCCTGCTCGTCGGCATCGCCAGCCTCGTCTACTTCACACTCCACCGCTGAGTTCGGACCGGCGACCGCGACGTGCCGACGAAATACCTTTTCCGCTAATACTTTTCAGCTCCATTCCTTCTGATGCAAAGGGTCTCGCTGTGAGTTCCGTACCCGATCAGTCCGGTTCGTCGTCCCTGCTCACGCGCGCTGGTGCGCTGCGCGTGCCGCAGATCGCCGCCGCGTTCTGGATCGTCAAAGGATTGTCCACCGCCATGGGTGAATCCAGCTCGGACTACCTGGTCACCAGGATGGACCCGCCGATCGCGGTCGTTCTCGGGTTCGTCGCCTTCCTCGCGGCGTTGACCCTGCAACTGCGTGTCGGCCGCTACGTCGCGTGGACCTACTGGCTGGCCGTGGTGATGGTCGGTGTGTTCGGCACCATGGCCGCGGACGTCATGCACGTCGCCCTGGGTATTCCCTACCCGGTCTCCACCGGCTTCTACGCCGTCGCGCTGGCCGTGGTGTTCCTCGTCTGGCATCGCACCGAACACACGCTGTCGATCCACACGGTCGACACACCCCGGCGTGAACTGTTCTACTGGGCCGCGGTCGCGGCGACCTTCGCGATGGGCACCGCCCTGGGCGACTTTACCGCCTACACACTGCATCTGGGCTATGCCGCCTCCGCAGCGCTGTTCGCCATCCTGATCCTGATCCCGGCCGTCGGCTACCGCTGGCTGGGATGGAACCCGATCCTGTGCTTCTGGAGCGCCTACGTCATCACGCGCCCCCTGGGCGCCTCGATCGCCGACTGGCTCGCCAAACCCGCCCGCGATACCGGCCTGGGCCTCGGCGACGGCCCCGTCGTCACCGTCCTGGGCCTGTCGATCCTCGCCCTGGTCGCCTACCTGGCCCTCACCAAATCCGATGTCCAGCAACCTCTTCAGGCCGCCGCCTCGGACCGTGAGGACCCCGCCCTGCGCGGATAACCGCCGACGCCGGAGCCGCCGCGCGTGACCGGCGAGATTCGCGCTCATCAGTGCCATCGGCGTCGTCTCATTCGGCAGCCAATCCTCCCCAGTACGTGAACATGACTGTGCCGCAGACCGATTCATTGTTCGAGCTTCAGAGGTGAACAACCAGCGCTTGCAGATTGCTACCTGATCGCAACGCTTCGCTTGTCCGATTCGGCGCCTGCAGTTGTCTGTTCACCACCGCCATCACAGAGGACAGGTCATCGAGAGAACTGGTTCCAAACTTGTTGCCGGACCGGCCGATCATGGCGACTGACAGTCGAGCGCGTCCGCTGGGTGGCCGATGAGCGGACAGTGGGCCGCGGTGATGGGGTCGTCCGCCTCGTATCTCGAAACGGCAAGCCAGGCAACATCGCCGGAACGGATAACCGCCGACACGCCGATTCCGAGAGAAAACGCAACACCCGTTTCGTGCGGAAGGGAAATCTGGCACGGGGTGTCAGTGGAATTTCCGCGAACAGTGAGATTCACCGTCGGCTCAGCGGGCCTTGTCTACACTCGGGCCATGAGCAGGACCGACCGCGCCAGCCGCCTCATCGCGGCGCCACCGGAGATTGTCTACGGCGCTCTGCTGGACCGGGAGTCCCTGGAGACTTGGCTGCCTCCCGACGGCATGCGCGGGCGGATCCAGCGCTGGGATCCCAGCCGCGGTGGCGGGTTCCGGATGGTCCTTACCTACCTCGATCCCGTCGATGCCCCCGGCAAGAGTTCCGATGCGACCGATGTCGTCGACGTCGGGTTCGCCGAACTGGTACCGCCCGAGCGTGTGGTGCAGCAGGCGGTGTTCGAGGCCCAGGACCCCTCGTACGCGGGCACCATGACGATGACCTGGCAGATCACCGCCACCAGTGCGGGAAGCGAGGTCACCGTCACCGCCACCGACGTGCCACCGGGCATCGACCAAGCGGCCCACGAGGCCGGGATCGCCTCCTCACTGGCCAACCTGGCCTCGTATGTCGAAGCGGCCGACCGGTTTACGGCTGGGTGACGCTCCGGTCCGGCCGTGCCTTACGGCTGGCAGATACTCGAGCCACGGTCTCGATCCTGGCGGGTAACGCATCGGCAAGATCGCCTCGGCGCCGCTGCCGGCCACACCTCCCCGGCGACCTCGCCCCGCACACCGACCAGGCATCGGCGGTGTGGTCGTTGCCGATCCAGCGTCGCCACGATCTCGACGCCACCATCGTCACCTTGGCGCCCGGCACGAGCACCACGCCTCGTCCGGGCCCGGAGGTGGACACCCTCGTGCACGTTCTGGCCGGGACGGGCACGGTGACCACGGAGCTGGGTGACCTCGACCTGGATCCCGCCGCCCTAGTCTGGTTGCCGCGCAGCGCGCCGCGCGCATACAGCGCAGGCTCGGACGGGCTGCGGTATCTGCGGGTACGAGTACGACCGCACCAGCAGTCGCCGGTGCCGACCCGGACGGGCCGTAGTGACCGGCAGCGCCCCGGCCCGGTTGGGCGGCTACTTCGCGACTGTCAGCAGCACCGCGCTGTCTTCGACAGCTTCCAGGCTGTGCCGGGCCTGCGGCACGACGATCAGATCACCGCTGCGGCCCTCCCACACGGCCTGCGGACCGTGCAACCGCACGCGGCCACGCAACACGAATACCGTTGCCTCGCCCGGGCTTTCGTGCTCGGCCATCGACGTTCCCGCCGCCAGCGCGACCACGGTCTGGCGCAGCCGATGCTCGTGCCCGCCGTACACCGTGGTGGCACTGCGCCGCGCCGACAACGACCTGGCACGCGCCAACTGCTCGCGAGCCAGCGCATCCAACGAAAACTTCTCCACCGACCAGTCCTTCCGTCGCCTTCGCCGACCTACACCGCGGTCACGGCGTCGACCTGCGCCTGCACCCCACCAGGCCACTTAAATTCTCAACACCTGGGACGCCACCGACCCCATCGGGCCCCTCATCCCCGACCACACGTAGTCAAGCCGACCCGACCGTGCCACTCACCAACATTGCAGCAGCCGAGATGGAGTGACCCGATACCCCAACAGATCCGCGTCGAACACGTCATCGATCACGAATACCAGGTACGCATCGACGCCGCCGACGGTGAGACCGTAGTGTCCGCGTTCGTCGTCGACCCACAAGTCCTGACCGAACTCGGATTCGCACCCGGCGACGAACACCGCGTCGTCGAACACACCGCAGCATTCCCGACAGAACACCAACCAGTCATCGACTTCCCCCAACTGGTCTACCTCGACGAGGTCGCCGCCGCCTGGGCACCTCGACCGGCGACTTCCTGTCCGACAGCTCCGGTCCGGGCTACTGGGGCAGCGCCGTACTCATCGCCGCGGTCATGGCCGCGATCCTGGCCGCGCACTACTTCACGAAAATCCCCGGGGTTCTGTTGTTCTGGATCGCGTTCGTGCTCACTCGTCCGCTCGGAGCCACCGGCGGCGACCTGCTGTCCAAACCGCACGCGTCCGGAGGTCTGGCACTGGGCACCTACGGGACCTCAGCCGCGCTGCTGCCCGTCCTCATCGCCGGGATCGCGTACAGCCACCACCAGCACCGCCGCGAGCGCAGCTCCGCCGAGGTCGAACCCGTACTGAACGAGGAGCCCAAAGTCGCCGCCGACAGCGCCGAGCCCCGGACAAACCCCTGACCGGTCCACCGACTTCTCTACATCACCCACATCTCCCGGAGCCACTTCAGGCGATGACACGACCGAACGTGCCCCGGGCCCACCAGCCTCAGCATGAGGTATCAGCCGCGCCCCATGCGTGGGTGAGGTCGGCCGGTATGCGGCTGCGCGGGAGTAGCAGGTGTTTCGCCTCCCAGAAAAGCCCCGGGTGCGCAGTAATGTGACCGATGCCACCAGGAGCGATGCAGGGAGTCTCTGCCCGGCTGGCTCACCGGTGGGACAGCGAGGAACTCCGCGCGGGCCCCGACACGCCCTCCCTGCGGGCTTGCGATTCCAATCTGCGCGGAGTTCCTCGCGCCCGAGCCGCGGGTTTCAGGCGTACTCGATCACCGTGCGACCGGCCGACGCGCAGAAAAGGGGCTCCAGCACATGCAGACACTGGCAACCGACGGCAGTGACGGGGCCGTCCTGCGGTTGCTGGAGCAGATCCAGGTCTGTTACGGGTCGCTGGGGACCTTGCGTGCCCGGCTGCGCTGCGACCTCGAGGACCCCACGATCGAACGACCACCCACCCTTGAGGTCAACCGCACTCTCGACGCCGAGCATGACCGGCCTCATCGATCCGGATCTCCCGTTCCGCTGCGGTGCCATGGGTGCTGTCGCAACGGTGCTGGTGACACTGTCCAGGGTTCATCCATGCCACGAACACGCTCCTACGTCCAGTCAGTTGGTACGCGTAACCCGTTGAGTGCCAAGGTGATCAAGCGATCCGCCTGGCCGGGACCAACATGTTCACGTGCCCAGGCCGCGGCATTGATGAGTGTGAACAGATCGGCAGCGGTGGCATCGGGCCCGAGCGCTGCTGCATGGCCGGCACGGTCGAGGAGTTCCTCGCCGATATCGTTCCAGGCAGGATGCGTGCAGCTCGCTGCCGTCGTCGTCCAGGCTGTGCACCAGCACCTCGGCCGGGCCCCGGTACGTGGCAGCGTGCCGGACCACCGCGCGCACCCACTCGGCCACAGCATCGGCCGTGACCAGTCCGCCGCGCAATCGGTCACCGCGCTCGAACAGGTCCTCGTTGCGCTAGGCCAACAACGCGGCAACCAGCGCGCGGCGTGGTCGTTGCACGGCGCGCGCAATGGTGCGCGGCTGAGCAAAGTTCTTTTCCACGTGCCTAGACTGAGGCGAATACATCGACTGATCACCCGGGAAGCCTGAGAGGCATGCGGAGCATTGGGTTCGGTGAGTTTACGAGCAACGCTGCATCGGTAGCGTCGTGGGCTGCTCGCGTGGGAGCCGGGACGATAGTTGCTGCGCAGGTGCTGGTGGGTCCGGTGGTCGGCCCGGTTCGTACATCGGCGCGCGTCGTGTTCGGCGGTTCGCCGGGAAACGGACAGGATGATGCGGGTTCGCTGGTGGCGTGGCTGGCGGGGCCAAGGCTGCATGTCGATCTCGACCCGGTGTTGCCTTTTCCGGCGTGGGTGCAGTGGTCCGCAGCGTTGGAGCAGGCGGTGCAGGCTGTTCCGGGGGTGGTGTCGGCCCATGTCGAGGGGGTTCTGGGGCGGTTGGTGATCGAGCGGGAGGAGACCGCCGATCTCGAGGAGATTCACCGGGCGATCCGCGGTGTGGCCGAGGGCGTTGCGGGCGCGGGCCGTCAGCCGATGAGGGCGGTGGTACCGGCGGCTGATCCGGGGGATCCGCTGGCGTTGGTCGTTCCGGTGGTGGCTGCGGCGATGGACGTGTTGGCGGTGTCGGGGGCGGTTACCGGATGGCTGGGCAGGGTTCCTCGTGCGCCTCGCGCCGCGCGGGCCGCTGCGGCGGTGATCAAGCATCAGCCCAGGGTGGTTGCGGTGCTGGAGGCTCGGCTCGGGCGGGTGGGTACCGATCTGCTGCTGAACGCGATCTCCGCGACAACTCATGGGCTCGCACAGGCACCGGGCAGCCCACTGCTGGATCTGATGCAGCGCACAGCGCAGATTTCCGAGGCGCTGGCACATCGGCAGACCTGGCGAACGCGTGAGCCGGGCCTTGCCGATGCCGAGCGGCCGCAGGGCCCGGCAATGGCGGTGATCTCGGCGGCGCAAGACTCCGACGGCCCGCGGCACAGCTGGGCGGTCGCCGCGGCCGGAGAGGCATCGCATGTGGTCGTCGACTCGACCGTCGACGTGTCGGTCGATGCCGCCGCCTCCGCAGTGGTCGGCGCAGTCGAGGACTACGCCGACCAGTCCGCCAACGGTTCACTCGTGGCGGCCGCGGGGGCTCTGCTGGCGGGCGGCACGGTCGACGATGTCGCCGATGCGGTGCTGGCCGGGGTTCCCAAGGCGGCGTACATGGGGCGGGAAGCGTTCGCGGCGGTGCTGGGCCGGGGGTTGGCCAAGGCGGGGCTGCTGGTCCTGGACCCGGGCGCGTTACGGCGTCTGGACCGGGTTCGGGTAGTCGTCATCGATGGCGCCGCGTTGCGTGGCGACACCCGCACGGTGCTCGATGTCCAGGCGCACGTGCCGGGGTGGGACGACGAGCGGGTGTACGAGGTCGCCGATGCGCTGCTGCACGGTGAGAAGGCTCCACCGCCGGACCCTGACGAGTTACCCGCCGAGGGCGCCGGTTTGAACTGGCATCAGCGGCCGGACATCACGACACCGGCGCTGGGAGTCGAGTATGCCGACCTGCTGGTCGACGGGCGGGTGGTGGCCACCCTCGCGGTCGGCTGGGAACCGGACCCCTATTCGATTCCGTTGGTGGAGACGGCTCGTCGCAGCGGCGCGCGAGTGGTGTTGCGGCATGTGGGCGGCACCGAAGAATTGGCCCCGTCGGTAGCGGCCGCATACGAGCCGGGCACTCCTCTGCTGGACATAGTGCGGGATTTGCGAGAGGACCGCGGCCCGGTCATGTTGATCTCTGCGCTGCACCCGGACTTCCTATCTATCGACACGTTGGCCGCGCTCGCTGTCGCCGATATCGGGCTGGCGTTGGACGATCCCGCGGCGGCGACGCCCTGGACCGCCGACCTCATTGCCGGCACCGATCTGGTCGCGGCGGTGCGGGTACTCACGGCTCTGTCGGCTGCGCACCGAGCCACCGAGTCCGCGGTGCGGTTGGCCAAGGCGGGTAGCACCCTGGCGGGGTTGCTGCTGGTCACGGGAGAAACCGGTCGACGTGGCCGGCTCGGTCTGGGGCAATGGCTCAGCCCGGTCAACGCTGCGGGCGCGAGCGCCTGGATTTCCGGCGCGTGGGCTGCTCACCGGGTCATGCGGCTGCCGGACCCGCCGCCTCAGCCGCTGACCGCGTGGCATGCCCTCGATCCCGAGATCGTGTATTCGCGAGTGTCCGGCGCCATGCCCGCATCGCTGCCGTCGGTGAGCTCGCAGTGGTACCGGGTGCTGTCCGAACTGTCGAAAACCGGTGCCGGAGAGTCCCTTCGACGTCCGGCCGCACTGCTGGTCAGGCTGGCCGATGCCACCCGTCGTGAATTGAGCGATCCGCTGACTCCGATCCTGGCTGTCGGTGCGGCGGCGGCCGCGATCTTGGGCAGCAATGTCGATGCGGTGCTGGTTGCCGGGGTGATGAGCGTGAACGCGATGGTGGGTGGGCTCCAGCGTCTGCGCGCGGAGAAGGCCACCGAGGCGCTGTTCGCCGAACAAGAACAGGCTGTGCGGCGGGTGGTGGTCCCCACGGTGGCGACCACAGCGCGTCGGCTGCACGCAGCGCGTAATTCGGGGCGTGTCGTGGTTGTCCCGGCTACCCGATTGCACCCCGGCGACGTCCTGGATCTGCGTGCACCGGAGGTGATCCCGGCCGATGCCCGGTTACTGGTCGCCGACGATCTGGAGGTCGACGAGTCGTCGCTGACCGGCGAGTCGGTTCCGGTGATCAAACAGGTCGAGGCGGTGGCCAACGACGCCCCCGACCGAGCCAGCATGCTGTTCGAGGGCAGCACGATCATTGCCGGGCACGCCCGCGCCATCGTCGTGGCCACCGGGCCGGCCACCGCCGCGCACCGCGCTATCTCCTCGGTCTCCGATGCGGCTGTGGCTGTGGGGGTGCAGAACCGGCTGCGCGAGCTCACCGCCAAGGTCCTGCCGCTGACTTTGGCGGGGGGTGCCGCGGTGAGTGGTTTGTCGCTCGCGCGTCGGGGAACGCTGCGTCAGGCAGTGGCCGACGGGGTAGCGATCGCGGTAGCGGCGGTCCCGGAGGGGCTGCCGCTGGTGGCCACCCTCGCCCAGCTGGCCGCCGCCCGTCGCCTGTCCCGCCTCGGCGTGCTCGTCCGCACCCCACGCACACTCGAGGCCCTCGGACGAGTCGACACGGTCTGCTTCGACAAGACCGGAACATTGACACTGAATCGGCTCGCGGTCGTGACCGCGGTCCCACCCGGCTTCACCGCTGATCGCCCCTACCTGGAGATCACTGACCCGCGAGCCGCCGCGGTGGTGCGCTGCGCGGCACGGGCGTGTCCACGTCCGGAGAACGGTGAGGGGCACGCCCATGCCACTGACGAGGCGATCCTGACCGCCGCCGCACGCGTCGGCGAAGAGGATCCCGAACCGGCCACCGTCGCGGAGGTTCCCTTCGAATCCAGCCGCGGTTACTCCGCCTCGATCATCGCTTTCGTCGGCACCGAGTCGGCTTCGCATGCGCAGCTGGTCCTCAAAGGCGCGCCGGAGGTGGTGCTGCCGCGTTGCCGGTTCGACGTCGGCGGCCCCGGCCGTGCCTCAGCCGAGGACCTTGTGCACCACTTGGCCGATCAGGGCCTGCGAGTGCTCGCTGTCGCACAGCGCACGACCGATGCCGTTCACGAGGAGGAGGTGAACGATCCGGACCTGATCGATGCACTCGCGACCGACCTGACCCTCGTCGGCTATATCGGACTTGCCGACACCATCCGCGACTCGGCGCGCCCGCTCCTCGAACAGCTGGTGGCCGCGCGCCGCACCACCGCGCTGATCACCGGTGACCATCCGGTCACTGCTCGGGCGATCGCTCGCCAGCTCGGCTTTCCCGCCGACGCGCGCGTGGTCACCGGCGCCGAACTCGCGGACGCCGACGAGGATGCCCGCTCGACGCTCGCCGGCTCGGCCCAGGTGTTCGCTCGGGTCAGCCCCGAACAGAAGGTGCAGGTGGTCTCGGCGCTGCAACGGTCCGGCCGCGTCGTGGCCATGGTCGGCGACGGAGCCAACGATGCCGCGGCGATCCGCATGGCCGATGTCGGGGTCGGCGTGACCGGGCGCGGGTCCTCGCCCGCACGCGAAGCCGCCGATCTCGTGGTGACCGGCGAGAACCTCACTGTCCTGCTGGATGCCCTCGTCGAAGGCCGGAACATGTGGGCCAGCGTCCGCGATGCCCTCACACTGCTGCTCGGCGGGAATGCCGGCGAGGTCGCGTTCACCATCCTCGGCACCGCACTCGGCCGCGGTGGTGCTCCGGTCAGCACACGCCAACTCCTGCTGGTCAACCTACTCACCGACATGTTCCCCGCGCTCGCCATCGCGGTCTCGCCACCGGGGCGCGCCGACGACGCGGACCCGGCCGAGGCCACGTGCGCCGCTGCGGTGTCGGTGCTGTCGGCCCCGGCTCCCTCGCTCGAACGACCACTGATCCAGGCCATCGCGCGTCGAGGAGCCGCCACCGCGGCTGCGGCCACCGCCTCCTGGGCGATCGGGCAGTGGACACCGGGTACCCGGCGGCGTTCTGCCACAATGGGATTGACCGCCCTGGTCGGCGCCCAACTTGCCCAGACCCTGGTCCTGCGCCAGGAAAGCCCGCTCGTGATGGCCACCGCCGTCGGCAGCGCCGCGGTGCTCGTGGCGATCGTCGAGACTCCTGGCGTCAGCCATTTCTTCGGGTGCACCCCGCTGGGACCGTTGGCCTGGGGCGGAGTGCTCACCGCCGTCACCGCCACCACCGCTGTAGTGGTGTTCGCACCGGCCTGGTTCACCCGACGAACCGACGCACTGATCGAACGAGCCGAACGCTTGCCGACCATCCCACCCACGCGCGACCATGAACAAACCACTCGCTTCGCACCACCGGATCCGGTTCATACCGGTGGTGACACAAACCGGTAGTTCTCGCACACGGACAGGACAACCACCATGCCTTCCCGCAGTAGAACCACCAGCAACGACCGCCCCGCCTCGGCGCCTCGAGCCGAATCCCACCCCGCGCCGGCCGCGCCCGCCGCGACGCTCAACCTGCCGTACCTCAGCGCCGAGGTAGCGATTCCCGGCCCGGGCATCAAGATCACGGCAGGACCGGTCAATCTCGCCATCCCCACCCGCTACCTCTACTACGGAGGATTGGGCGCACTCACCATCGCCGGTACCGTCGAGTGGCCCATCACCGGCGCACTCGCCGCGACAGGCCTCATCATCAACCGCATCCGCAAACCCGCCCCCGAACAACCCGACACCGCCCAAGCCGGAGCGCAGAAGAAGCCATTCCACCAATAGACCAACAGCTGTATCCGCAGCGCCGCACCGGTAGAGCGGCACGTCCACCGGTTGGGCTCGTGCCCGACCGGGATCGAGTCCGAGTATCCCAGGGCTGCTTTCTCGTCGGCTGCACCAGCAGTCTTGGTGTGGCCCTCCTGGGGCCTCGCGTCCCGCACGGTGCCTGCCGGGAAAGCTCAACAACAGCAGCCCAGCTCGAAGTAGCGTGCCTTCCCAACCGACACGTTCGTCGACGGGGATACGCCGGTGCCGGTCATCATCGCAATGGGCCACACAAATGCTCGGAGGGCTGTCGGCTCGGACGTTGCGTGCTAGGTGGAGGCATCCACGCGGCCGCTGTGCTGCATGCTCGCCCAGGTCCAGAAGGTCGAACGTCACCGACGGTATGGTCTCAAGCCCACTGCGGAGCGAGTCTAATGCCGGTGACGAGGTCGGGTTCTATCGCGATCAGCTCATCTGGCCGACCAGGTCGCCCGTCAGTCGGCTGTGGTCGTCGGCCGAGATCCGTGGTCGCGGATGTGTCCTTGGACGTACTGTCCGTCGTACCAGCCTTTGCCAGCCGCATACGCGAGCATCGCGTCGAAGTCCCGGCGCCAATTCTCGTCGTTCGGTCGCCCCTGCCGAACAAGCCAGTCGACAGCGGCGAACGCAGAATCAGCCGCAAGGTATCCAAGGTTTTCGCTCCTGAGGACGGCGTCGGCTGTGTCCCGATCGACGGTCAACAAGAAGTCGAACTCATCCAAAGTGGACATATCGTGTGCGGTTACGGATTGGCTCGAGACGCTCACATACATTCTGGAATGCCCTTCAGTTCGTTGCCCATGCATCGGGTGCGGCCACTCGGTGAAAGTTGCTGTCGTGGAAAACCAGGGGCGACACCGCAGTGTCTGCTCGGACGCCGTTGACCTCGAGAACTACGATATCGTGATCGCCAACCCGAACTTGTTCGTAAATTGCGCAGTTGAGCCACAACGCGGACCCATTGATGAACACGGCATCCGACTCGTCCCGGACCCATTGTACGGCTGCGAATTTATCGGTCCCGCGAGATGCGAGAGCCTTCGCAACCGGCGCATGCGCGTCAGCCAGGACGCTGACGCCTAACGTGCCGGCACGTTTCAGCGTCGGCCATGTCGTCGAGGTGAGTGCCACACATACCGACACCAGTGCTGGGTTCAATGAAACGGATACAAAAGAGCTGGCGGAGATTCCTGTCGGCTTTCCATCGACGACAGCGCATACGGCGGCAACGCCGGACGGGAAGCGACCGTAGGCGGATCTGAGGACCTCGGGAGTGAGATCGTTACCTGATGTGAATCCTGGGTCGGCGGGCCTCGAATCGGTCGGCATCTGCACGCCCTTCCATGCAAAACTGAATCAAGTTCAGTTAGGTTAGCACATACCATCCGCATGTCAGACCACCTTCGAGCTGCCAACTCGACCATCCGCGAGACCCTTGACGAGACCTGGATCACAGGTATAACGTCAGCCTCCTGAAATGAGTTCAGTTAGGTTCAGGAGCGCAGGGTGCCGACAGACGACGAACTGAGAGCAGCGAACATCGACATCGCCCGTCGATACCTCGACGCGATCAACGCCTGGGACTTCGAGGAAAAGCGGCGGCTACTCGCCGACGACGTCGTCTTCGAAATGCGTTACGCGCCACCGGGCTTCGACAAGCGAATTACAGGCAAGGAAGATGTTCTGGCGTTCGTTCAGAAAATGCCGGTCTTCATCGTCACCGAAGGCTTGTACGATATCTCCCTCGAGACGTATCACTCGGATCCGGGCGAGGTGATCGCCGAATACAAGAGTGATATGACCTTGGTGGTTCCGGTCGAGATGAAGAACGAGTACGTAACTCGCTTCACGATCAGAGACGGCAAAATAACTCACTTCCGTGAATATTTCGACCCCATCGTTCTCATAGAGGCATTGGGAGGGCGGATCGAACCGGGGAGCATCGAGGCGACACTCGCCAAGTACGCAGCACCGAACTGAACGAGCCCGACCTATTTCGAACAACCCGCACGATTCTTCCGATACGACGAACACCGAGGTGCCGCATGTCCGAGTCCTACTACCCAACGTCCTTCGGTGTCTTCATGGCGCCTTTCCACAAAATCGGCGTCAGTCCTTCGGTGCTATTCGAGCGTGACCTCCAGGTAATCGAGCTCGCCGATCGGCTCGGATTCCAGGAGGCGTGGCTCGGTGAGCACCACTCGGGTGGCCACGAGCCGATAGGCTCGCCGGAGATGATGCTCGCGGCAGCCTCGCAGCGCACCAACACCATTCGGCTCGGTACCGCCGTCAACTCGCTGCCCTATCACAATCCGTTCCTGCTGGCT
This sequence comes from Nocardia coffeae, assembly GCF_019890715.1. Taxonomy (NCBI): domain Bacteria; kingdom Bacillati; phylum Actinomycetota; class Actinomycetes; order Mycobacteriales; family Nocardiaceae; genus Nocardia; species Nocardia coffeae. The sequence continues at coordinate 51,673 of NZ_JAINZY010000015.1, forward strand.
GAGCGACTGGTGATGCTCGACCACCTCTCCCACGGTCGCGCCATGATGGGATTCGGGCCCGGCCAGCTGCTTTCGGACGCGCACATGCTGGGCATCGACCCCAGCAGGCAACGGGACATGATGTTGGAGGGTGCTGAGGTCATCGTCCGTTTGCTGCGAGGCGAGACAGTCACCGCGAAGTCGGACTGGTTCGAACTGCACGATGCCAAACTGCAGGTCTTGCCGTACTCCGTCCCCGAACTGGATGTGGTGGTCGCCGCCGTCACATCACCCTCCGGCCCGGTGACCTCCGGCCGTCTCGGCGTCGGCATGATCAACCTCTCGTCCACGAACCCGGCGGCGTTCGATGCGCTGAGGTCACATTGGAATATCGCGGAGACCGAAGCGGCCAAGGCCGGCCGAACCATCTCCCGGAAGAACTGGCGACTGTCGGCCATCTCGCATATCGCGGAAACAGAGGACCAGGCGCGTGAAGACTGTAAGCACGGGTTCGAAGAGATCTGGAACTACCTGGCACATATCTCACCACTCCCGGCATCCGACAAGCCGAACGTCGAGGACATGATCGACGAGGCCATCGCGGGGGGATCGGTACTGATCGGAACACCCGATACCGCAATCGAAACGATCCGCCGGCTCGCTGATCAGACCGGCGGATTCGGCAGCTTCATCATGACTCTGACCGACTTCACCACATACGAGCGCCAACTCAATGCAGTACAGCTGTGGGCCGAGCATGTGATCCCCGAGTTCCGTGGACAACTGAAGCCGATCCGCGAACACAACAAGTGGGTACTCGACGGCGAATGGAAGGCCGAGACCATGGCCGCCATCAATGCCGCGACCGCCAAGTACGAAGCCCAGCAACAGACCGGCGCCAGTAACTGATCCACGGGCACGATCCGCAGGAGAGGCGCCCTGAAGTGAACCGCGGCGAAATTCGATCACCCCCTCGGCGAGTGGAACTCGTCGAATCGACACCCCACAACGACGAGCAGGACAGCACCGGAGTGGGCACCGCCGCCCGCAGCTCGGCCTGCGGCAGGGCCGTCATCATCGTCGATGATCCACAGTGGCCCCAGTGGAGTGAAATCGTTTTCCCCGCAGACCGGTTCAGCACCTCGGACGCAGTATTCGCGATCCGCCACACTTCGGGATTACTCCAAGTCGCGCTACCAGCGCGTTCCTGCGACAAGCTGAACCTCCCACCGCAACAAGGCACCGTGAGGGGCAGTGCCCAATGTGTCACCGTCGATGCCGCCACCGAGATCAGCACCGGAATATCCGCCGCCGACCGCGCCCGAACAATTCGGCTCCTCGGCTCCGACCATTCCGCTCCGGACGCGTTCACTCGGCCAGGCCACGTTATTCCTCTCCGGACCGCCCCCGACCGCGATCCTGGAACCTTCCGCGTACCCGAGGCCGCCCTCGAGCTGATGCGGCTCGCCCGCCGCCCACCAGCGGCGGCCATAGCCACCCTCGTCAGCGACGAGCACCCCGCTCACATCGCCACCGGAGCCGAAATCGTCGTGTTCGCCCAGCTCCACGAACTCCCCATCGTCACGCTGAGCGATCTGGCCAAGTCCGCATTCGCGACACGTCAGCGTGACACTTCCCAAAACAGCAGCCAGCTTCGCAGTAGCGCAACAACTCTCGACGCAGTCGACCTCGACGGCACAACCCTCCCGTGCCTCATCGTCGGAAGCGTCGCGGACGGTCGCGACATTCCGCTCGTACTCATACCACCGCACCGAATACTCGACGAAGCGCTGGCACCCCGAATCCAGCAACCATGCATCCTGCTCGGCGTACCCGAAGCCCAATCCGATACCACCCTCACCAAAATATTCACGCAACTGGAAGCACGCCAAGGCGACATCTACTCATTACTGCGCAGAAAAAATTGCCTTTCGGTTGTCCACTGATCCGGCCCTGCGGCCGTGGTAATGCGACACATTGTCGTCGTTGCAACGGTCGTCGGCGGCGCGGAGGCTCGATCGTGAACATTTTCCCCGAGACCGTTCGGCACCCCAGAGAAGAGACACCTCGTATGACAGATCTCTCGAACAAAGTCGCGCTAGTCACCGGCGGAGCCCGCGGACAAGGGGGACTGTCTGAGATTCCGACACTCCCGATCCCGGCAGGATCTCGCTGGTCATGAGGTTTACGCCAGCGATGGTGCGACCGCGCTGAACGCGCGGTAATGCCGATGGGCGGACGGTTCGGTGGGTCTGGATTGGCTCGGCCGCGGATGGGCGGTTACAGCACTTCCGAAGCGGCAATCGGGGGCCTGACATGGGCTTTGGTGGAGGCGGTGGTGCGGTTCACATCATCTGGACCGAAATCACGGGGGCGGGTCGAGGGGGCTGGGGGTGTACTGAGTCATCAGCGATCCGAAACCGTTGGCACTACCGCCATCTCGAACAGCTCCGTACCAGGGTGCGGGTCGATTGGGATCCGGGTCAGGACAGCGCTTTCGGCCGCAGTGTGCTGTCGGGTTTCAGGTGTCCGTCCGGGTCGAGGTCGGCGAGCACGGCGGGCAGGCCGCTGGAGAGCATCGTGCGGCGGACCTTACCCAGCAGTGTGGATAGCAGCAAGCCGCTGACACCGGTGTATCCGGTGTGCTCGTAGGTGAAGCGGGTGCCGTCGGCGTGGGGTTGCAGGCGGTATGTGACCGTGGTGAGCTGACCGTTCTCGCCGCTGGTCCAGGTGTAGCGGAACAAGCGCGGTCGGTCGATGTCGAGAACCTCGCAATCTACGACGCCGTTCCAGCCTGGCGTCGGCTTACCGATGAACTGGAACCGGGTGCCCGGTTCGGGCCGGAAGCCGACGGGACGACCGCCCCGGCCCGTCGCAGTCCACAGCGGGACCAAGTCCGGGTCGGTAACCGCGTGCCAGACCTGAATCGGCGAGTAGGGGTAGTCGCGAACGATGTGGATGTCGCTCATCGGGTGCTCCTGAACAGCGGGAATGATCAAAAGTTTCTGTGACTGTAAAATAGTAGCAGAAACTTTCAGTGACTGAACTAATATGGGCTCATGGCTGGGCGGAATGCTACTGAGGCGGTCCCGATGGAGGGTGTGCGGCAGCGCAAGAAACGGTTGATGCGCGAGCGACTGTCGGACACCGCTACCCGGATGTTCCTGGCGCGGGGATTCGACGCCGTCACAGTGTCCGAGGTGGCCGCCGCGTGCGGGGTGTCAGAGAAGACGGTGTTCAACTACTTCCCGAGCAAGGAAGCGCTGATCCTGGACCGGCTCGAGTCCTCGGTCGATTCGATCCGCGACGGACTGGCCAACTCCGCAAACCCCCCGGTCGCAACACTTGTGCGGATCCTCGAGCAGCAAACACGCGCCATCACGGCCACTCTGGTGTCCGGTCGGTCCGAAGATGCCGTTCGGATCCGACGCTTCGGCGACCTGTTACACAGCACTCCTGCGCTGCGCGCGTACCAGAGCGACATGACGGGCCGCTTCGCAGAGGCGGCTGCGGCCACACTCGCTGCTCGGGCCGGCTTATCCCCCGGCGATCCAGAACCGCAGATCGCCGCGCATGCGCTACTGGGTCTGTGGCGTGTGCAAGCCGACAGCCTGCACCGACACCTCGCTCAGGACCACTCGCCCGAACTCGTCTGCGAGGCGGTCATCGCAGATCTTCACCGCGCCGCCCGACTGCTGGAAAACGGTGTCGGCGCATGGGATCGGTCGCATTGACGAGCAATCCACGCACCGCAGCCGGAAACCGCACAGAGCCCACCTTCGCCACTTCGGCAGGCACAAGGCCCGTTCGATGCGAGCGTTGGACGCCGCGCCACCCCTCCGACCGCCAGCCTCGGTTGTGTACCACATTTCGTACCATTCGATAACAGCCGCTTATCGAGCGTTTTACCGCTGGTCATCGCTGGTGTAGGCCGATTCAGGTGTTCGGTCGCCGAGCGCCTGGTGCGGCCTGATCGTGTTGTAGATAACCCGGAATCGGTGAACCTCCATGTCCAGCGCATCGCCGTCGGCGATCACGCCACGGAACAAATGCTCGTATTTCACGGTGCCGAACCACCTTTCGATCACACCGTTCATCTGAGGTGACCGCACCCGCGTGCGAACGTGGCGCAGCAGCGGGTCAGCTCCGGCGAACGCGGTCTTGAACACCTCCCCACGAAAGCACGGACCGTCGTCCGACACCACCGCGATCGGCGCGGGCACCATACCGACCACCTGTCCGGCTGGCCCGATAACCTCGGCCAGCCCGCGATCGGCACGCAGGTCGCCCACGTCGAGGATCCGCTCGACCTCGGTGACCGCGAGCCGCAGACACGCCAGCGCGTCGGCACCGCGGGCCGTCGAAGTCACGGTAACGGCCAGGCAGTACTTCGTCGCGTAGTCGATCACCGCGCAGATCCGCCAGAACATCCGGCATGCAACCCCGCCCAGCTCCGTACGACACGTATTCCAGACATGCCGAAAGCACTGGTGTGCCCGGGATTCTGTCGCGCTCACCGAGGTGTCCGAGAGCCGATCGTGCAACGCGAGGGTATGCACGTTTGAGACCGTATGGGTGACGCGTGAGAGCGGTTCGAGGTTTGGCAGTGGGGTGCGGGGCATACCGGGCTATTGCTGCGCAGCTGGGGCGGGGCCGGCGGCGAGAACGAAACCTACGCCTCCGGCAGGGCAATGAGCAGAGCCGGGACGACATCCGGCTGCAGGTCCTGTGGGTAGACGTAGACGGCGTGCTCGAGCCGACGATGCGCGGTATTGCCGATTTGCGTATGCCGAACCGCGGACCGCAGCACATGGCGTATCGGCGACCTCGCATACTGCGAGAAGGGCTGTGCACGACTGTGGTCAGCTCGGGTGTACTGACAGTATGACGATCGCACCGGTAGATCTGAATACTGCTGGTCCTGCCGATCTGGCCGCAGTGTTACCGCTGGCCATGGCGTTCTACGCGGAGGACGGCCTCAGTACCGACGAGCGTGCGCTGCGCCGCAACCTCTCGGTGTTGCTGGCATCGCCCATGGCGCGGGTCGCCGTGGTGCAGCTGGAGGACCAACTACTCGGTTTTGCTGTCACCACAACCAGTTTCGGTCTGGAGGATGGGCTGATCGCCGAACTGGAGGATCTTTTCGTAGTGCCGATGGCACGAGGACAAGGGCTGGGCGGCCGGCTGATCGCCGACAGCGTCGTCTGGGCGCGCGAGCAAGGTTGCCGGTCCTTGGAGTTGGTCGTGGCGCCGAGCAGCCGAGACGTCGGCCGTCTGCTCGACTACTACCGCGCACACGGTTTCCTGGACGAGGGCCGCCGCCTGATCAGCCGCCCGCTCTGAATCGACGAGCCTGCGCTCCGGCCCAAGACATCTCCGAAATCGGCTATCCGCAGGCCCGCTGAGTTGAGAGCGTGTCCGGAAACTCTGGACGGGCATCCGTCCGAGTTCTTGGACCCACTTCTTAAAGCGTGGTCAGCCAGTGGGTTAGGCGGCGGGCCGCGGTTGTGAGGATGGTGGGGTCGCGGAGAGTATTGGACAGCAGAGCGCTGCCTTCGTAGGCGGCCATGAGCTGCAGGGCTAGGTCGTGGGCGTCGGCACGGCCGAGGACGCGGAACTGGGTTTCGGCCCAGGCGATGGGGAGGTGCAACAGGTCGGCGACAGGGAACGCCTCGTGCGCGGGGCGTTTGTCGAGTTCCGAGCAGAGAGTGCCGATGGGGCAACCGTATTGGGTGACGGTCTCACTGTCGGCGGTGAACAGATCCACGAGGGCTTTCAGGCGGCTTCTCGGCGAATCGAAGCGAGCGTCGATATCGGCGAGGGCTCCTCTGATCTGCTGGAGGTGAGCGTCGATGGCGGCGGTGACCACCTCGTCCTTGGTTTTGAAGTAGTAGTAGACGTTACCGGGCGGCACCTCGGCCGCCTGCGCGATGTCGGCGAGCGTGGTCCGCTGCACTCCCTGCTGGTGCAGGAGTTGAACGGCCGCGGCCACGAGCCGCTGCCGTTTGCCCGGCCGCGGTGCGACGGCCGCAGTCTGGGTTGAGTCAGCCATCTCACTTAACAGGATACGACGCTCCGGCGTCGACCATTACCAGCGGGGCCCGCATACGCGTATTGCCGGAGCGCAGGGCGATCAGGGCCGCGACCGCCATCAGGATAGCCCCGACGAACAGCGCCCGATGGTAGCCGGAATCGGCGGCCACGGCGGTGGACGCGCCCGCAGCGATCAGGTCGTTGGTGCGGGTGATGGCGACAGCGGACAGGACTGCGAGGCCGAACGCGCTGCCGACCTGCTGGGACGAGTTCAGCAATGCCGCCGCCAGCCCGGCCTTGTCCGGCGGCACGCCCGCGTTGGCCGCAGCGGTGACAGCGACGAACACCGGCCCCGCCCCCAATGACATCACGAGAAATCCCGGCAGCAGATCTCCGACATACGAACCGTGCATCGGCACCCTGGACACGTAGTAGATGCCTGCCCCGGCGAGCAGGCAGCCCACGATCATCACCCAGCGGGTGCCCACGCGCGTGATCAGTTGCGACGCAACGCCTCCGGCGACGGCGAACCCTGCGGTGATCGGAAGGTAGGCCGCTCCGGCCCGGATCGGCGAGTAGTGCAGGATCTCCTGCATGTAGAGGGTGGCGTAGAAAAGCAGCGAGAAGAACCCGGCGAACGCGATCAGCTGGGTCAGATCCGCCGCGAGCAGCCCTTTCACCCGGAGAACGGCCGCGGGCATCAGCGGATCGCGGGTGCGCACCTCGTTGAGCGCGAACGCGACAAGCACAGCGGCCGATCCGCCCAAGCACAGGACGGTGGAAAGCGAGCCCCAACCCACGACCGGCGCGCGCACCAGTCCGTACACCAACAGCAGCATGCCGCCGGTCACCAGCACCGCACCCTGCGAATCGAATGCCGCCCGCCCGGTCCGGCTGGGCCGGCCGTCTGCCAGAAGCATCACGCCACAAGCGATTACCGCGAGGCAGATGGGCGGGTTCACGAAGAACACCCACCGCCAGCCCGGCCCTTGGGAGATGACTCCCCCGAGGAACACACCCGCCGCCGCGGCCACGCCGCTGATGCCGCCCCACACCCCGAGCGCCGTGTCCCGATCCTTGCCCTCGCGGAAACGCGTCGTCAGTTCGGACAGCGCCGCGGGAGCCATGAACGCCGCCCCGATGCCCTGCACAAGCCGCGCCGCGATCAACAGCCCGGCACTGTCGGTCAGTCCGGCCGTCAATGAGGCTGAAGCGAATACCACTAGACCCGCGAACAGCACGCGGCGTCGGCCGAGCAGATCGCCCAGACGGCCACCGAGCAGCAGAAAGCCGCCATAAGTCAAGATGTAGCCACTGGCCACCCATTGCAGATTCTGCTGTGTGAAATGCAAACTGTGCTGGATGGACGGCAGCGCGACGTTCACGATCGCCGAGTCCACGATGTCCAGAAACTGGACAGTGCACAAGAGCACCAAGATAGCCACCCCCAGCCTGGACCGCAGCACCAACCGCCGCCCGGGCTCTTGTCCCAAAGCCGCACGCATACCAGCGTCCTCTCCTACTGAGTGAGTTTACTCACTCAGTCTTGTCAGCGCCTCTCGCCATGTCAAGTGAGTACACTCACTAACTAGGAAAGGCCTGTTGACCTGGCCTGTTTCTTTTCGAGATCGCCGCTCAGAGGGCATCCGAGCTAGCGTCCGGGAACTCGGTCATGCTCGGGTGAGGCTGCGTGACATGGTCATGATGGTGGCGATGTAGACCATGGCTTCGTGGCCAGCGTTCGTTCCACCACCCAGCGCCGCGGCAGGATCACGAAGCCGGGATCGATGCGTTGACGATCGTGACCGTCAGGTTCAGGGCGTGGTGCGACCAGCGCACCAGCCTGCCCGTGTAGCCAGCATCGGCCCAGGTCAGTGTGATGGTGGAGAACTGAGGTTCCCCCGCTTTCTCGGAGGGCTCTGACTGTGGTCCGATAGGACCGGAAGGAGTCATTCGTGGCAGCACCGAAGAAGTACCCCGACGCGTTGAAAGCGCGGGCGGTCCGCTTGTATCAGGAGTCCGATCCCAAGCCGACGATCCGCAAGCTGGCGCAGCAACTGGGGGTGCATCACGAGGCGTTGCGGAACTGGATCCGCCAGGCCGAGGCTGATGCCGGTGAACGTCATGACAGACCGACCACCGACATGCTCGCCGAGAACAAGCAACTACGTAAGCGGGTGGCCGAACTCGAGCGAGTCAACGCTGTATTGCGTGATGCGAGTGCGTATTTCGCCTCAGAGCTCGGCCAGACCCGGAGGTGATCGTGCGGTTCGTGAAAGATCACCCGCAGCACTCGGTCGAGCTCGTATTGCGGGTGCTGGACATCGCGTCATCGACATTTTACGGGTGGCTGCAGCAGGCGAAGGCGCCATCGCAGAGGCGGCTGGCCGACGAGGAGTTACTGGCTGAAATCGTCGATATCCACACCAGTTCCGGTGGTACCTACGGATCGCCGCGGGTGCACGCGATGCTGCGCCGCCGCGGCATCGGTGTGGGGCGCAAACGAGTCGAACGACTGATGCGGCGGGCGGGGTTGCAGGGCGCGTTCCTGCGCAAGAAATGGCGCATTCCCTCGACCCGGCAGGACAGGCGGGCCACGCCGGCACCGGATCTGGTCAACCGCGACTTCACTGCAGCCACTCCGGATCGGTTATGGGTGGCGGACGCGACCCGGATTTCGACCGGCGAGGGTGTGTTCTGGCTGGCAGCGGTCCGGGATGCGTTCTCCAACCGGATCGTGGGGTGGAAATGCTCGGATCGTTGCGACACAGAGTTGGTACTCGGGGCCCTCGAGTATGCGGTGTGGACGCGAGACGTGCGTGACGGGCAGCTGGTCCATCATTCCGACCGCGGCTCGACCTACACAGCGATCCGTTTCGCGAACAGGTTGGCCGACAACGGGATTGCCCAGTCGATGGGATCGGTCGGAGACAGCTACGACAACGCGCTCATGGAGAACTTCTTCTCCACACTGAAGACCGAGCTCGTCTACCGGAACTCCTGGCGCACAAGGGAAGACGCGGAGAACGCGTTGTTCTCCTACATCGACGGCTGGTACAACACCCAACGCATCCAGAAGAAGCTGGATTGGCGCTCACCCGACGAATACGAGGCCAGCTACCATCAACGGGTTCTGGCCGGAACCAGATAATCCGCTCTCCGGATTAGCGGGGGAACCTCAATGGATCCGATTTCGCTGGGTGTTGCTGCCGCAGCATTGGTAGCGACGAAGTTCGGTGAGCAGTTCGCCAAGGATGCTGGTGACACCGCGTGGCATGCGGTCGAGCGTCTTCGTAATCTGGTCACTGATCGGTTTCGGCGTGAGCCCGAAATTGGGTCCGCGATAACGGCTTTGACTGATGCTCCTACGCTTGAGGCACAGGCTGTGGTTGCCCAACGCATCGCCGACACCGCACGTGAGGACTCGGGCTTCGCGAGCGAAATCGATGGGCTTGTGACCGCCGCGCGGCAAAACCGGCCGGTCGAGATTGTCGTTGCGCAAGCGTTCGACGATGCGCGGCAGGTGAACGTCCACGGCGACAACACAGGCACCATCAATATAGGCTGAAGCATTGGCTGTGACACGGCATGACTGGTTCATGGCTGTTCTTAATTTTGGTGCGCCGCCAGGCTAACGGCTATCGCTGGGGTTCGAGACCGACCTCGTCCGTGTTGTCGAAGATGGCGATAGCGCGTGTCCATCCAGCGGAGGCGGCGTGGACCTTGACGGGGAAGCAGGAGATTTCGAAGCCGGTCGCGGGCAGTTGCTCGAGGTTATGCAGCTTCTCGATGTGGCAGTACCCGGTTTCTCGTCCGGCCTTGTGACCTTCCCAGATGATCGAGCTGTCTTGGTGTTGTGCGTAGCGCTGCGCGGTGTGCACAAAGGGGGCGTCCCAGCTCCACGCGTCGGTGCCAGTGAGCCTGACACCTTGTTCGAGCAGGCGCAGTGTTGCCTCACGGCCGATTCCGCAGCCCGTGGACACGTAGCTGTCCTGACCGTATCGGGTGCCGGCGGCTGTGTTGACGACCACGATCTCGAGGGGGCTGAGCGTATGGCCGATGCGCGCGAGTTCGGCGTCGATGTCATAGGGAGTCACGACGTATCCGTCGGGGAAGTGGCGGAAGTCAAGTTTGACCGCGGGCTGGAGGCACCATTCCAGCGGTACTTCGTCGATGGTGATGGCACGGCGGCCGTTGTCCATGGTTGATGCGTAGTGGTATGGGGCATCGAGATGGGTGCCGCTGTGAGTGGTCATAGAGACTCGTTCGATCGCCCAGCCCTCACCTCCAGGAAGGTCTGCCCTCGTTGCACCGGGGAAGAACGCGAGAAGGTCCTCGGCGGTGTCCTGGTGGGTGTGGTAGTCGATCTGCGGGAGCAACCCTGGTGGGTCCGAGGCGATTCCTGCTTGCAGGGGTACAGAGATATCGATCAAGGTACGCATGGTGGTCAGCGCCTTTTCAGTGTTCACGGTCGGGATCGTGTGCGGTAGCGACGTCAGAAGGGGCGATTGAGCGCGTCTTCGACGGCCGCTGTTTGTGCGGGGAGCGTCTCGCGCATGTGCTCGCTGGCGGTCGGGATCGCCGCGGCGTCGATGGCCATTTCGCCGACCAGGATGGCGTGGGAGGCGTCGTGGACGAGTTTGACTCGCTCGTATCGGCGGTTCATGAACGCGGCCATGGCAGGGTCCAGATCGGTACCGCGTTCGAGCTCCTCCGCCAGGACGGCGGCGTCTTCGAGTGCCATCCCGGCACCCTGGGTCAGGTGCGGTGCAGCCATGTGGGCAGCATCACCCAGAACGACGAGGCGGCCGCGATGCCAGGGGGCTGGCAGCAGAACCTCGTTCAACGGGCTGTAAACGATGCCTTCGGGCCCGTCGAGGCCATCACGCAGCGCTCCGATGATTCCCTGATATCCGGCCAGGCGCGCTCGCAGCAGTGTCGCGAAGTCGGCCCGATCGTGGCGCGGGTTGCCCGGCTCCGGAGTGACCAGGAACAGATACATCGATTCCTGCGACAGCGGAATCACCCCGGCCTTGCTCCGATCCCCCTGGAACAGAAGGGTGTTGGTTACCGAGGGATCACGCCGCACGGTTTTGCGCCACACCCCGTAACCAGTGAAAACGGGATCGTGGTCTGGCCCGACGACCATTTCACGCATCGCCGATTTCGCCCCGTCGAAGCCGATCACCAGGTCGTAGAGCTCACTAGCGCCGTCACTGGTGCGGACCAGGACCTGTTCACCGTCGTCGGCCAGAGTCTCCACGGTCACCCCGTAGCGGATCTTGGCCTGTGCGCTCTCGGCGGCACCGAGCAGTATTCGTTTCAACTCGGCGCGCGAGAGCGCGCTGTTGGCCGGGACGATGTCGTCACCGAGCCGCGAGGGGCAGTCGACGATCAGGTTGCCATGCCAGTCGAAGAAGGTGTTGCCGCTGTGGCTATATCCGGCACGCAGGCATTCATCGAGTACACCGATCCTGGCCAGTGCGCGCAGCGAGTTCGCGGGCTGGTTGATGCCCACTCCGAGCACGGCGGAATCCGGGCGTGCCTCGATCACATCGACCTGTACCCCGCGTTGCCCCAGCAGTGCGGCAGCTCCGAGTCCACCGATTCCGGCGCCGACGACGAGAACTTTGTGGACCAACATGGGAACTCCTTGAGGTGCTGGCGAGGGCGAACGGGCCACCCCGCCGGAATACATCGGCATCATGGGACGAGAAGTCGCTGCTAGGGGCGCAGCTCACGAGAACCCCACGGTATGACGTGGAACACACAACGCCAAGTGATTCCTGTCGATGCTGTACATCGTTAGGATTGATACTTGCAGGAATCGAAGAGGTGGCTGGTGCGCGATCTGCAGCGCGTTGATCTGAATCTGCTCGTCGCGTTCGACGCGCTGATGGCCGAACGGAGCGTTACTCGCGCGGCCGAACGCATGGCGGTGGGACAACCCGCCATGAGCGCGTCGCTGGCACGGTTGCGCAAACTGTTCAACGATCCCCTGCTGGTACGTGACGGGCGGGTGTTCGTCCCGACCCCGGTCGCGGAGTCTCTGACCGGGCCGATCCGTCAGTCGCTGTCGATAATGGAAGGTGCGCTTGGGCGACGACGCACCTTCGATCCCACCGTCGACCAGCAGACATTCACCCTGCTTGCCAGCGACTACGTGCTGCTGGTCCTGCTCAAGTCGCTACTCAGCGAAGTGGCTGCCGAAGCACCGCGTGTGCGGATCAACGTGCGTCCCATCAGCGGTGACTACGCCGACCAGTTACGGCGCGGCCAGATCGATTTGTTTATCGTCCCGCGCGAGATCGAACGGTCCGATACCCCGTTGCTGTCGGAGGACCTGTTCCACGACCGGCTCGTGTGTGCGGTCGATGTCGATCACCCGGAGGTTGGCGATGCGATTACCCGCGAGCAGTTCCAGACCCTGCCGTATCTGGCCTACGACGGTGGTCCGCTGCCTTCGGCTGCACAGTTGCAGTTGCGCGCACGGGGTGCGGAACGCGCGATCGACGTGACCACGCAGAGTTTCGTGGTCGCCCCTTTGATGCTGCGCGGAACCCGCTTCCTCACTCTCGTCCATGAACGCCTCGGCCGTAGCCTCGCCACTCAAGCTCAGATCCGGCTGCTCGAGCCGCCGGTGGTGCTGACTCCGATCACCGAAGCGATGTTCTGGAGTCCACGCCATCAAGACAGCCCCGCGCATCGCTGGTTGCGTGAGCGGATTCGTCAGTCAGCAGAAATGCTCAACATCTGATTATCGACGGCAGTGATGGATCCGATCGAAGAGAATTGATAACACCTCTGTGATCTGAGGCACTAGCGTCGGTGGTGCCGACGAGCCCGCCCTCGGGGACCTGCCTCCACACACAGCGGCTTCTTCCGACTGCGCGGCATTGGACGTTGCGGACTCGTCGATCCACCGCCTTCTATTCCGGAACCGAGGGACACGATGTTTGCACACGCCAAATCGCCTATCACCCATGTTCGGCACGTGGGGATGGCCGTGCCGAACTTCGAGGCTTCGGTCGAGTTCTACCGCAACACGTGGGGCCTGGAACTGGTCGCCGAGGACAATGGACTCGCGTTCTTCGGTACTCCCGCCCATCCGGAGAACTACATCGTGCGGGTGCGCCGGGACTTCGAGAAGCGACTGGATCTGATCAGTTTCGCCGTCGGCACCCCAGCCGAGGTCGAGGCTCTCGCCCAGCGGCTGGGACTGGCTGGCATCAGGCTGGTACGCGAACCAGGGACTCTGGACACCCCCGGTGGAGGCTACGGATTTCGTTTCTTCGACCCCGATGGCCGGTTGATCGAGGTGTCCAGCGATGTCGAGCAGCGCGCGGCGCGGACACTGGAGCCCCGCGAATCGATACCCCAAAAGCTCAGCCACGTCGTCATCAACTCCACCGATGTCGTGGCCACCAAAGCGTTCTACGAGACCCACCTCGGGTTCCGGCTTTCAGACTGGCTCGAAGACCGGATGTGTTTTCTGCGGGTACGCACCGACCACCACATTCTCGCGATCTCCCAGGGCCCGCACACCTCGCTCAACCATGTCTCGTTCGAGATGCGCGGCATCGATGAATACATGCGGGGCACCGGGCGACTCACCCGCGCCGGGCAGCCGCCGATCTGGGGCCCCGGACGACATGGAGCCGGAGACAACACCTTCTCCTACTTCCTCGACCCCGCAGGCAACGTCGTCGAATACACCACTGAGCTCGAGAAGATTGAAGACGACGACGCCTGGCAGCCACGGCGATTCGAAGCCACGCCCGAGGCCGCCGACCAATGGGGCACCGGCGGGCTGATCACCGAACAGATGATCCCGGCGATGTTCAACGACCCGGACAAGGGCCTGTGGATCCCCGCGCCCGTATAACCGATCACCGAGCACCCACTTGCCGTCCTAGCACCAGACGCAACCACACCTCCCCGCACGGAAAGTTCACGCTGACATGAGCGTTGCCATCACCGTCGCGCCCACCGGGCCGATCGCCACCAAATCCGACAACCCACACCTACCGACCACACCGCAGGAGATCGCCGAGGCTGTCGAAGCTGGCTACCGGGCCGGGGCCTCAGTCGCGCACATCCACCTACGCGACGAGCAGCAGCGTCCGACCGCCGACCTCGGCATCGGACGGCAAGTGATGGACCTGATCGCCGAGCGATGCCCGATCCTGATCCAGATGTCGACCGGCGTGGGACTCACCGTCCCCTTCGAAGAGCGCGAGAAGCTGGTCGATCTGGCCCCGCAGATGGCCACACTCAACCCCTGTTCGATGAGCTTCGGGCACGGAGAATTCCTGAACCCACCCGCCGGGGTCATACGTTTGGCGGCGAAAATGCGCGACCTCGACGTCAAACCCGAACTCGAAATCTACGACACCGGACACCTCGAGTCCTGCCTGCGGCTGCGGGACAAAGGACTTCTTCCTGAGCCGCTGCAATTCTCGATCGTGCTAGGTGTACAGGGCGGTATGGCAGCAACAGCCGACAACCTGCTCACCATGGTCCGGCGACTGCCCGAGGGAGCGATCTGGCAGGTCATCGCGATCGGACGCGCGAATCTGGAACTGACCGCAATCGGCCTCGCGCTCGGCGGCAACGCCCGCGCCGGACTCGAGGACACCCTCTACCTCGGCAAGGGACAACTCGCCGAAGGCAGCACTCCCCTCGTCGAGCGTGCAGTCCGCCTCACCACCGAACTCGGTCACGACATCGCCACCGTCGAACAGACGTACGCCGCGCTCGGTCTGAGCAGATAGCACCGCCGCGATCTCTGATGAAAGAAGGTAAATGATGTTCGAACCTGTACCGGGTAAGTACGTGTGGAACCTGTCCGCGGGATTGGCTTTGGCCACCGGTGGCCTGATAGGCGAGGTCGACCGCGCCTGTCGACCACTCGTAGATCCTGGCGAGCAAACCGAAGACGAAGCCACTCAATCGTTCTTCACCTCCTGGTGCGAGATCGCCGACACTCTGGTCGAACTTGCCGAGGAAGACGAAAAACTCAACCGACGCCACAGCGCCGGCGAGAAGCACCGCCGGGCTGCGGTGTACTACCAAACCGCCGAACGCATGCAGAACCACTCCTTCGCGCCCCGCAAGGACGCCTACGCCAAGACGCTGGCGAGCTTCGCGAAATTCCTGGAGCTCACCGACCAGCCCGCAGAACGCATCGAGGTCCCCTATGGCGAGGGCAGCTTCCCCGGCATTCTGATGCACGCCGACACCACCGGCCCGGCACCCTGCGTGCTCTTCTTCAACGGCCTCGACAGCACCAAGGAACAGTTCTACGGATCCGGCACCCCGGACGAGCTGCGCCGCCGCGGCATCTCCACGCTCATGGTCGACGCCCCCGGCGCGGGAGAAGCCCTTCGTCTGCGTGGAATGACGGCCATCCCCGAAAGCGAGCAATGGGCCGCCGCCTGCATCGACATGCTCGAACAGCGCAACGACATCGACCACACCATGATCGGAATGCTCGCCTGGTCACTGGGTGGGTACTACGGGCCGCGAGCCACCGCCTTCGAACCCCGGATCAAGTTCAGTGTCGCGTGGGGCGCGAACTACGACTGGGGCCAAGTCCAGCTACGCCGCCTCGAAAACCAAGGAGACCGGCCCGTCCCGCACTACTGGGAACATGTGCGCTGGGTGTGGGGCGCAAAAGACATGGACGAGTTCCTCCAGATCGCCCCAAAAGTCACCCTTCGCGGAATCATGGACCGAGTCCGGGTCCCATTCCTCGTAGTCCATGGCGCACACGACCGCCAGATCCCCCTCGAGTACGCCC
Organism: Nocardia coffeae; assembly: GCF_019890715.1. Taxonomy (NCBI): domain Bacteria; kingdom Bacillati; phylum Actinomycetota; class Actinomycetes; order Mycobacteriales; family Nocardiaceae; genus Nocardia; species Nocardia coffeae. The sequence goes on from NZ_JAINZY010000015.1 coordinate 67,487, forward strand.
ACAACCTGTTCGACGACCTCGTCAACAGCCCCAAACGCGAACTGAAGATCTTCACCGGCCGCGAAGGCGGAGTCGAGCACTGCAGCATCGACAACATGCCCATGGTGCGTGACTTCATCTGCGACTGGATCGACGAGACCGTCACCGAACTCCAAAAATCAACCAGGGCAGCCCAATAGCCACCACCACCACGGCGCCGCTGTCGATATACCAGTTCGACCGGGCCGCGCATGCGCTCGCCGCCCCGCCAGGACACGAATGAACGAGGCCCGTGGCCTGTACAGCTAATTGGAATCTGGCAGCGCGACGGCGCGGTCGACGGGCACGAGCCCGGCCGTGGCGGCGCAGCGGGTGAGCACGGATGGCAGGTCGACCAGTTCGGCGTGCTGCCGCCAGGGGCGGGCGGTGACCACGACGTAGCTGCCGGGTTTGAGGTAGCGCCGCGGCCTCATCGAGGCCATCCACGCCGACCGTCGCGCCCTGGGCGTGGAATACGAGGATCGGTGGGCCGCGATCGCCCGGGAGAACCTCGCTCTGGCCGGCCGACGCCGGGTACGACACGGGCGCGGTCGTGTACACCGGCGATGCCCGCAAACTCGCCACCGTCCGGTGGTTCCGTTTGCGGATCCCTTCTCCGGCATGGACCCGTCCGTGGCCGTGGATCGAGTCGCCGTACGGGGCGGGGTGAGGATCAGATCGACGGCGCCGCGCACCTGCTCGGGCAGGTCACTCCACGCTGAAACTGTTCGGTGATTCCAAGAGGGACATCGAAGGCATACCGCGTTCAAAGAGAAGCGACGCCTGGACTTCTCGAAGTTCTACGACGCATAACCGCCGGGCGCCAGCTGACATCCCGGACATGCGTAAGCCGATCAGCGCCAGGGTGTCAGTGCGATCTTGCCACGCACTCGACCCGACTCTGCGATCCGGTGGGCCTCGACGATCTCGTCGAGCGATATCATCTGATCGACATGGATCTGCACCTGTCCGGCGGCGACCAGTTTCCCGATCTCGGCGAGGTCGGACGAGGAAGGTCGGCCGTTGACACGCTGATGACGCGGATCTGACCGAGCGTCGCAATCGCGGGTAGCGATGTAGCGGCCTCCAGGCCGAAGCACACTCAGCGACCGCTCACCATATTCTCCGCCCACCATATCCAGCACCACATCGACCGCGCTGACGACGGCGGCGAAGTCGACAGCCGTGTAATCAATCAGATCGTCCGCACCGAGTGCGCGCAAAAAGTCGTGGTTGGCGGTGCGAGCGGTACCGGTCACGTGCGCCCCACGCACCTTGGCGAACTGAATCGCAAGATGACCCACCCCACCGGCGGCACCGTGAATCAAAATGCGCTCGCCCGGGCGCAGGCCGGACAGCTTCAATCCCTGCCACGCGGTCAACCCAGCGGTGGCCAGCGCGGCCGCATGCACGTCGTCGAGGCCTGTCGGGCGCAGCGCCAGCCCCTCGGTGCGAGCGAGAACATATTCGCTGTGTGTGCCGGTGCGGCTGGGCACCATGCCGAACACATTGTCGCCCGGTCGGAACTCGACCACCGCGTCACCGACCTCGACGATCGTTCCGGAGACATCGAAACCAACCGGAAACGGCGGATCCCCGGCTACGGGAGAACTACCGGATCGCATTTTCCAATCCACCGGGTTCACCGAGGTGGCACCCATGCGGATCAGGACCTGCTCGGGGCGGGGGGTCGGTCGAGGAACCTCGACGGTCTCCAGAACCTCGGGGCCCCCGAAGGACGTGTGACGGATTGCTTTCATGCGGTCGATTCTGCACCAGGCGACCAAAAATTCCGATAGCCGGAGGACACAAAGTTGACCTGACGCTCAACATGTCATGCGCTTGAGGTTCATCGCTTGTACCTCAGCTGAAGCATCTTGAGCAGCACATACCGCGCCGCAAGCAAGCTTGAAGCTGATCAATCGGTCAACTAATGTGATCTGAGACAGTCGCGCCCGCGGCACACCGGCGTTGCGTCCGCCCGCCCGAAGACCAACGACGGCGACGTCTCCGACGGGCCGCCGCCCCCGAGAGGCCGAACCGCCTCACCACCTGTAAACCATTCACAATATAGGCGATCGCCCAATCTTCTCATGGGGGCGCCGAGCTAACATCAACGGAGCCGAGCAGCGAGTCGAGTCTGCTGCAGGATCATCCGTTAACATGCTGATACTCACGACCACAGCGCTTGACCACCTCGGCATTGAATGATAGACCTCCTTGTGTGAGGTTGGGCATTCGCCCAACAATGAGTGATAGACAGTGAGAGGCAGAGCAGCCTGTGTCCATCCAGGACCTGATCGAAATCCAGCAGCTGTTGGCCAAGTACGCGGTCACGATCACCAAGGGCGATATCGACGGACTGTTGGAGGTGTTCACCACCGACGGCACGTACAGCGCCTTCGGCGACACCTACACCCTCGACCTGTTTCCCGATCTGGTGGACGCCGCCCCGAAGGGCCTGTTCCTCACCGGAACACCACTCGTCGAACTGAACGGCGACACCGCCGACGGCACCCAGCCGCTGTGTTTCATCGACCACAGCACGCACGACATGCGCATCGGCTACTACACGGACAGCTATCTCCGAACCGAGGGCGGGTGGCGGCTGCAGACCCGGAAGATGACCTTCATCCGGCGCAATGGCAATCACGACTCCGGGATTCCACACGCATACGAACGTTCCAAGGGATGAATGAGCGGATGACTGTCGCCGGATTCCGGTCGGATCTGCGCGCCTGGCTCGACGAGAACGACCTCTCCCCTACCAATGACCGCTCGCGCGGCGCCGAACTGGCACAGGTATCACGAGTGCGGCGCGCGCTGTACGAAGCGGGGTGGATGCGCTACGGCTGGCCCGCCGAGGTGAGCGGCCTCGGTGGGCCGGCGTTGTTGCGCGCGGTGCTCGGCGAGGAGGTTGCCACCCGGGGATTGGCCGAGCCGGGGGCATACTCGATGATCGAGGTTCTCGCACCCACGATGATCTCCTACGCCGCGCCGGAGCTCGCCGCCCAGATGGTGCCGAGATTGTTGTCCGGCGCTGAACACTGGTGCCAAGGATTCTCCGAGCCCGGGTCCGGCAGTGATCTGGCATCGCTGGCTACGCGGGCGGTGCCGGACGGCGAGAATTGGGTGATCACCGGTCAGAAGCTGTGGACGGGTCTGGCGCAGTTCTCCACCCGGTGCATCGTACTGACGCGCACCGCGCCGGGCCACAGCGGAATCACCGCATTCTTCGTCGATATGGATACTCCCGGAATCACCGTGCGCCCGCTGCGCACCATGCACGGCGTCGACGACTTCGCCGAGGTGTACTTCGACGAGGTGGTTGTGCCCGCCGACCGGATGCTCGGCAACCCGGGCGACGGCTGGCAACTGGCAATGGATCTGCTGCCCCACGAGCGGTCCACCTGCTTCTGGCACCGCGGCGCGCACCTGTTCACCCGCTTGGACCGGCTGATAACGCAGACTTCGGCGACGGTCGGCGATGCCGGAGCCGACGCGGAACTAGGTGCCGCATATCTGGCGTTGCACACGTTGCGGTGCCGGTCCCGGCTTACCCAGCAGCGACTGGCGGGGGGTGGGCACCTGGGTCCGGAGACATCGATCGACAAGGTGTTGCTCGGCACTGCCGAACAGAAACTCTTCGATACCGCACGCGATCTGCTGCCCGCGGAGATCGAGCTGACAGATGGCGAATGGCGCACGGAATTCCTGTATTCACGAGCCGCCACCATTTATGGCGGCACCTCGGAGATCCAGCGCAACATCATCGCCCGCCGCCTCCTCGATCTGGGAAAGGAGTAACCATGGACGGCCCCGAACTGGAGTTGCTCGCCGCGACGCTGCGCATGACCATGTCGAGTACCTCCGGGAACGACCTGGACCGGGCGCTGACCAACCTCGGCTGGCTCGATATGCTGATCGAATTGCCGGAAACCGCTGTGCCGCTGGTGTTTCGGCTACTCGGCGAAACCGGTGCGCACGCACCTTTACTCAACGATGTGATACGGCACTCAGCTGGTGAACCGCTCGGGGACGGCACCGTGGTGCCCCTCCCGTTCTCGGGAGGTTCCTGGGTGATCTGGGAGCGCGATTCCGAAACGATTGCCGCGACCGAGTTTTCCACTGTCGACAGGGAGTTGCCACTTCGGCGGGTCGACGAGGGCCGCGAGGCCCCATTGGCGGCTGGCCGCCGCGCCCTGAGCTGGTGGCTGATCGGTACCGGCCGCGCCATGCTCGCCCTGGCCCGCCAGCATGCGCTCGATCGTCAGCAGTTCGGTCGTTCACTGGCATCGTTCCAGGCGGTGCGGCACCGTCTGGCCGAAACTCTGGTCGCCTTGGAGGGCGCCGAAGCTACCCTGTACACCGCCGAAGACGAACTCGGCGCGCTGTTGGCGAAGGCAGCATCCGGTCAGGCAGCGCTGACCGCGGCTCGGCACTGTCAACAGGTGCTCGGCGGCATCGGCTTCACCGACGAACACAATCTGCACCGCCACATCCGGCGCACCCTGGTACTGGACGGATTGCTCGGTAGCGCACGAGAACTCACTCAGCAGGCCGGCGCATTGATCCGTGCGCAGCGAAGCGCACCGCGACTTGCACCGCTGTAGTGTCTTGACTGAGCCGAGCTGCGAGGTGCCCAGCCGTCCCATACTGGGCGAGCGCCCAATGATATGTTTTGGTGCATGTATAGCACCGAGATCACCCGCCGGTCAAGACTCCATCGGGAGACCGACGGGTCGAACCGATACTCGAGTATTCGTATATGGGCGGTCCGCGCGTGAGCACCAAGCGGCGGGTAGGCACACAGGATTCCAAGACGCGCCAGACCCTCATCGAAACGACCACCCAGATCATGCTGGACGAGGGGTACGCCGCCGCGACATCGCGACGCGTGGCCGCGAAGGCAGGCGTGCAGCCCGCACTCGTGCACTACTACTTCCCGACTATGGACGACCTGTTCCTGGCGGTATTCCGGCGCGGGGCCGAAGCCAACCTCAAACGACAACAGGAAGCGCTGCTCTCCGACCAGCCCCTGCGGGAGCTGTGGGAGCTCAGTACTCGCCATTCCGGCACAGCGCTGATGATGGAGTTCACCGCACTCGCCAACCACCGCAAGGACATTCGCGCGGAGATCGCCAGCTACGCCGAACGTTTCCGCGAACTCCAACACACGGCCCTGACGTTCATACTCCGCGATCACGGCATCGAACCGGACGACCTGCCACCGATGGTGCTGGCGATACTCATCAGCAGCCTCGCGCAGACCGTGGTATCCGAGCAATCCCTGGGCGTCACGCTGGGACACCCGGAATTGATTTCGTTCCTGGAGCAGTTCGCGAGTCGCGTCGACTCGGCTGGAGGCGGTGGCGGCCACGACTGACCTCGAGGATCATCACCCCTGCCCATTGCGAGTTGCTTTTCCTTCCAAGTGGGTTATATCGCACCCTTGACGGCAGCACGGGCACCGCTGTCGATCGCGCCGATATCGGCGGCAACCGGTCGTCCCGACAGCCACCGGCCATCGTGGATCACGCTGCGCACCAATCGCGCCAATTCCTCCGCGACCACCGCCACCGCCGCTGGGCGGCGTCCAGCAGGCGAAACGACCAGAACGATCGACCGGCGAACCTCCGGCGCGCGCAGCGGCGCGGCGCTCAAGTCGTTCGCGAGGATGTCCCGATCAATGTGGACACCAGGCAACACTGTCCAGCCCTGCCCCTCCGCGACCAACTGCTTCTGCAGGCGAATCGAATTGGTCGTCACCGCGATCCGGAAATTGACGCCGAGATCGGCGGCCGCGATGTCGATCAGTTCACGCAATGCGTCCCCAGGTGAAGGCATGACCATCGGATGGTCTGCCAGCTCGCGAAATGAGACCGGAGCGTCGGCGCGCAGGCCTGCATCCGGGGGCGCCGCCACCCACAGCTGTTCGGTCGCCAGCGACACCTTGCGGCACACCGATTCTTCGACCCACCCCGAGGTGAGAGCGAGATCCAGATCGCCATCATTCATCCAGCGACGCAGCGATCCGGAGCCACCCGTCATCACGCGCAGATGAATTCCCGGATGATCGCGTAAGACAGTGGCGATCAGCGTGGCGCTCAATAGATCCACGACACTGTCCAGCACACCGACGGTGACGCCACCGCTTACCATGCGCGACAGTGGACCGATCTCGGCGCGAGCGCGGCCGAGTTCCTGCAGCGCACGTCGAGCCCGATCCGCCATGACAATGCCCGCGGTAGTCGGCGTCATCCCGTATCGCGTCCGCTCGAAGAGCTCGACACCGAGTTCCTGCTCCAGCGCCTGGATCTGCCGAGTGACCGAAGGCTGAATGCTGTTCAGCAGTTCCGCCGCTCGGGTCACGCTCCCGACCTCGGCCACCGTTACGAACGCTGTCAGCTGCCTGATATCCACTACGTGCTCGAGTCGGCTCTCACAGGCACAGACTGCCCAGGACTGACTCGGTCGCTCACGATCAACCTCTTTCGGTACAGGAACTCCAGCGGTTCCCGGCGTCGAAAGACGCCAATTCCCAACAGATGCTGAACTATCGCCCAACACAGCTTTGGCTATGTTTAACACCAGCAGCTGGATACGTCAAGAGAAAGTTGGTCAGCAGGTCAAGGTATTGCATGCCAAAACCGCATCTCCCGCATGCGGTGCCGACATTTCTCGGAAACATCATTCTCCGAAGTGGATAATTCCAATCCGCCACAGCAGTCCGTGCATGCAGCGCGGACGAAGGGAGAACACACCCATGTCAACCTCGCCCGTCGATGTCGGTAAGCCCGACGAAGTCGACACAGGCCGCCTCGACAGCTCATCGCGGCGTCAGATATTGCTGATCATCGCGGCAGTCGTCGCAGCCACCGAGATCGTCCCGTTCCACTTGACCTTCGTCGGGATCGCTGCCCGCTTCATCGGACAGTCGTTTCCGCACGAAAACGCCAGTCAACTAACCTGGCTGACCACGCTGTATGCGATCCTCGGCGGCGTTGCCGTCCCGGTCATCGGCAAGCTGTCCGACCGGATCGGTAAGAAGAAGATCGTCGTCGCATGCCTCATCGTCTCGATGGTCGGGTGTGCAATCGATGCACTCACGCCCTCATGGCCGGTCATGCTCCTCGGCCGGGCTCTGCAGGGCCTGGCATTTCCTGCGATCTTCGTGTCCTACGGCTTGATTCGCGATCTGATGCCACGCCGGTATCTGAACATGGCAATTGCCCTGGCCGGCGGAGGCACCGGCTTGGGTGCAGTGCTCGGTCCTCTCGCTGGCGGCGTCCTCACCGACCACTTCACCTGGCGTGCGCTCTTCTGGTTCTGCGTGGTCTGGAGCCTGGTCACGATCCTCCCGCTGGCCTTGTTCGTTCCAGAAACCAAGCTGCGGGTGAAATGCAAGATCGACTGGGTCGGCGCGGCCCTGCTGGCTATCGGCACGGCCGGGGTGCTGATCTATCTCAGCGAAGGCGGCTCGTGGGGCTGGATCCCGTCGCTGCCGTGGGTGATCGGCGGTGTGGTGGCGCTGGGACTGTTCTACGCCTGGGAGCTTTACACCCCGGAACCGATCATGGACCCGAAGCTGCTGCGGTCCCCTCGGTACGCGAGTGTCTTGCTTGCGGCGTTCATGTCGGTCGGAACCATGACGGGCCTCGGCTATGTATCCAGTTTCCTGGGTGAGACACCGGGCGGTGCGGCCGGTGAGGCCATCAAGCAACAGGTTGCCCAGGGTGCCGCCCAGCAAGCCGCAGCGCAGGCGTCGCTACAAATGCACACAACAATTCCGCCGGAGGCGATGCAACAGTACTTTTCGGTCGAAGGGCACCTGCCCGGGCTGAATCTGACACTTCTGCACATGACCCTGTATACGATCGGGATGACGATCGTCTACGTGATCGTGTCGCCGCTGTGTGGTTGGCTGTCCACCCGGATCGGGCTGCGCCGGCCGTACATCGTCTCCACCCTCGCCTTCATAGTCGCCGGAGTGGCATACGCTTTATTCCACTCGAGCGTATGGGACCTCGCGGCGATCGCGTTGATAACCGGGCTCGGAGCAGGTGCCTATCTCGGGACCCTTCCGAATATGGTGGTGGAAGCGGTACCACAGGAGCAGCAGGGCGTCAGTGCCGGCATGTACGGTGCGTTCAACAGCTTCGGTACCGCTGCCGCATCCGCGGCCGCCGCCGCGGTAATGGCTGCGCACCCACTGATCTTGCACGTCAACATACCCGGGCACGTCTCGACCACGAAGCTCAACACCGGGCCGTTGGCGCAGCTCCCAGCCGAATCCGCGTACACGACCGCGTTCTATATGTTCGCCGCGATCTCCGCCGTGGCGTTCGTACTGTCGCTTTTCATGCGTCAATTCAACCGGCCTGCGACCGGGGGACAAGGCGCACTGTCACCGGAACAAACTGCTGAGGAGCCGCATCCGTAGTCGGCATATTTCGGACAGTTCGGAGGCGTGAAAATGATACTTACACCCTCCGAACTGCTGGTTGATCGACCGTTCAGTGTGAGATGGCGGCACCCCGTACCGCATATTTCAGCGACACTCTGCTACGGAATATTCCGGTGTCTTCGACGGTTTCCGTCGAGAGCGCGGCGGCGACGAGTGCTTCCCGTTTGAACGCCCGCGCCGCATTGCTCAACGCATACTCTCCAGTATCGATCCGGAAATCCAGATCGACTGGACGGTCTTCTCCCCACAGTATGATCTCGGACCCGCCTTCACCGAGGAGGTCGAGGACACAATCATGGACACCGTCATCGGAGGCATAGAGCTGGGTCGCCACCGCGACCGTATGCGGCAGACCGCCGTTCGCTATGGCGACCAGCGCGGACTTCAATTCCGCGGACTTCAATTCATGTACGGATACGCCGAGGATGGACAGCGCCCGTGGGTTCGCGCGATCGGCGACAAGAACGTCCACCTCCCAGCCGGCCATCACCTGATCGAACAGCCACCCCCCCACCTGCTGAATTGTTTCATTTGCGCTCGGCGAAATCACGGCGAGCCGATATGGCATTCCCGGCCTGCGCAGATACATTCGGCGGGGCGGCCGGAAACGCAGTTCTCGAACATTGGATCCGAAAGATTCAGAGGGTTGAGGAGCCATCAGGTTTCCATCCGTTGGTATTAATGCAATATCCAGCCACGCGGGCCGGGTGAGATCCACTCGCTGTCATCTGGCTCGCAGCGGGTCGATTCGACAGCGCGCTCCTGTACGCCAGAATTTCCGGCCGTCCACAAAGGTTGTTGCGGTGTGATGCCGACGCCATACCCTCGACAGCTCCGAATTACCGGTACGAAGCCGCCGCGACCACGTGCGGCAGAGGGCGTCGTGAGGATGAATCTCCCGATGTCACTGTCGCGATGGAGTGGTGGCACAGCGATTCTCGGAGTCAGTCGGCGCTGTCCGACGAGGATGTCGTGGTGAACAGACCTCGATGGAGCATGGCGCGGACGCGGTCTGTCGTCCGAGTCCGTCCCAGTCCGTCACCGTCAGCGATCGGCCCTTCTGCCATCCGGAACGCCATCATCACGTCGTATACATCGACGGCCGGTCGCACGACACCGGCAACGCGGCCGCGTTCGAGCAGAGGGCCGAACGCATCCGCCGTCCGTCCGGACAGCACGCTGAACCATTCGATGGTGTTCGTGGCGAACAGCACATGCGACATGCTCCGACAATCCAACTGCATATCCAGGACGAAATCGAACAGGTCCACCACACCACGCGGACACTCCCGCAACTCAGCAGCGCGCTGCTCGATCCGCACCACGTTCTCCTCGAAGATCGTTGCGGCAAGTTCCTCACGGGTCGTGAAGTGGCGATACAGAGTAGTCCGACTGACCGACGCGGCACGGGCGACTTCCTCGAGGGGCACATCGTGGCCGTCTCTGGCGAAGATCTCGCGTGCCGCGTCCAGCAGCCGCATGCGATTACGGGCGGCGTCTCGCCGCACCTTCAGCTCAGACTCCATCCTGGAAGGATAGCCCAGAAACGTACACTCATGTACGGTTTTAGGAAACGTACACAGACGTACGTTTCATCGAGAAGACTGAACCGAACAGAGGAGTTGACATGGAAGGCCTGAACGAGAAGGTCATCGTTTTCGCCGGTGCGGGCGGACTCGCCGCCGCGACCGCAAAATTCCTGGGCGCCGGCGGCGCAACGATCGTGGTCGGCGACATCAGCGAGGAATCTGCCGAACGTAGCCTGCGGGCTGCCCAGGACGCCGGTGGCGAAGGCATCGCGATGGCTGTCGACATCGCCGATGAGGAACAGGTCAAGAGTCAGATAGATCTCACGATGAACAAGTACGGGCGCATCGATGGACTGTTCAACGTCGCGGCCAACATCCATCCCGATGAGGTCGCGCGAGACACCGACGTGGTCGACATCGACCTCGCGGCCTGGCAGCGCACCATCGACGTCAACCTGACCGGTTATCTGCTCACCCTCAAGCACGCGTTGCCGCACATGATCGCCGCCGGGGGTGGATCCGTCGTCAACACAATTTCCGACGCGGTGTACGCCGGTATGCCGGACAAGGTCGCCTACTCGGTGACCAAGTCCGGGATCACCGCGCTCACCCGGCACGTGGCCCGCAGATTCGGCAAGGAAGGCGTACGCGCGAACAGCGTTGCCCCCGGCCTGGTCCTCACCGAGGCAACCAAGCTGAACCTGCCACAGGACTTCCGCGACATGATCCTCGAAACGACCCCCGCATCCCGCCACGGCGTCCCCGAGGACATCGGCGCCACGGTCGCATTCCTGTTCTCCGGCATGTCCGAGTGGATTACGGGACAGGTATTCAATGTCGACGGCGGAACGACAATGCGCGCCTGAACAAGCGGCACGCTTCCGCCACGCCACCGGAACCCATGCGCGGCGCAATCGGACAGGTACAACGGTTCCCCTCACGACAAACTCGGCGGACACCTGGCCGTGGCCGACGCTATCGTCGGCCACGGCGGGCTTGCCAAGTTGACGGTCGTGCCGAACTGTTCCCCCGTAGTGCACGACCGAGCCCAGTGCGATACCCCCTCACAGGTCGCGAATGTCAGACTCCTGCGCGAATGCCGCGATCAGCCAGAGCGTCGTCGGGGATGGCGGAAATTCCATTCTGACAATGAGAGAATCATACATTCGAAAAGTGGCTGTGTCGATCCTGGGGCAGTTCGAACACCCCTCACTAGGGTGGCCTCGACCGCTTGCACGGGCCCTTGCGGCCTAAGTGTGCGCGATAGTACGGTTCTCACATCCGGAAGGGCGATTTCCCTTCGGACCTATCGAACAGCGAAGCCCCGGTAGTACGTGACAGGGCGGGATCGCCTCAGCCACAGGCACCATCAGCCGAGATCGGGGCCACAGCCATGCCCGAGAGCAGCCGCTATGAATACTGAAGACGACACCCGCAAACAGCCCCGTTACGACTTCGACCGGCACACTCCGCGATATCGCGAAGACTTCGACTCGATCACCAGCGAGATGGTGTCGCAATGCCCGATCGCCTGGTCGGACACCTACGACGGGCACTGGGTCGCGGCAGGCAACCGGCAGGTGTTCGAACTCGCCCGCTGCCCCGCCGTGTCCAGTGACCACGACCCGTTCGGCGAACGCCGCGGATATCAAGGAATCACGATCCCGCCGCCGCCCCGGGCCGGAACGACGCGCGGCGGCATTCTGGAAATGGACGATCCGGAGCATCGTGAACTCCGCTCGGCACTCAACCCCTACCTGTCCCCCGCCGCGGTACGCCGCTGGATTCCATTCATCGACGAGGTGGTTCGGGCAAGTCTCGACGAGAAGATCACCAGCGGGCACATCGACTTCGTGGACGACCTGGCGAACATCGTGCCCGCAGTACTCACCTTGGCAATGCTGGGGATTCCCCTCGAGAAGTGGACCATCTACAACGAGCCGGTGCACGCGTCGGTCTACACGCCACCGGACTCTCCCGACACACAGCGCGTCGAGGAGATGAGCCGGGCCATGGGCGTGGATCTGATGACGAACTACCACCAGGTCAAGCAGGCTCCACGCCCCGGCCTGCTCGACGCCGTCGCTCAGGCCACCCTCGGCGGTGAACCGATACCCGATATCGAGGCGCTCGGCATGCTGACGCTGATCATCGGCGGCGGATTCGACACCACCACCGCACTCACCGCCCACGCACTGGAATGGCTCTCGGAACATCCGGCCGACCGGGAGCGGCTCAGCCGGGAACGAGATCTGATGCTCGATCCCGCAACCGAGGAATTCCTGCGGTATTTCACACCGGCCCCCGGCGACGGCAGAACCTTCGCTACGGACGCGGAACTGGTCGGCAAGCGGTTCGAAGAGGGTGAACGCCTCTGGCTGTCCTGGGCGATGGCCAACCGGGATCCGTCGGTGTTCGAGGACCCGAACACCGTCGACCTCGAGCGAAAAGGTAACCGGCACTACAGCTTCGGCCTCGGAATCCATCGCTGCATCGGCTCGAACGTAGCCCGCACCGTATTCAAGCGGATGCTGATCGCCGTGCTGGATCGGATGCCGGATTTCCGTTGTGATCCCGCAGGCACGGTCCACTACGAGACGATCGGCATCATCCAGGGCATGCGACACCTGCCGGCGAGTTTCACCCCCGGCCCGCGGCTCGGTGCCGGGCTCGGCGAGACGCTCGAGACGTTGCAGCGGATCTGCACCGAACAGCGGCTAGCCGAACCGGTAACCGTCCACAAGGAAAAGGCACAGATCTGAACCGGCACCGCTTTCAGGAAAGGACAGCTACATGAGGTACCGCCGCACATCGGTCGTACGGGCGAGCCCATGACGATCGCCGAGGACGACCGTACGTCGTTCGACAGGGGCCTACCCGACCCCAGCAAGCCGGTTGTCCGTCAGGTCGCGGACATCGACGGCGTACCGATGTCCGCACTGCTCGCCACGGCGCCGGCACCCCGGGCGGTGCTCGTCGCGCTGCACGGTGGCGCGACGACCTCGGTGTATTTCGACTGTCCGGGTCATCCGGAACTGTCGTTACTCCGGACCGCCGCGGCAGCCGGGTTCACGGTGCTCGCCCTGGATCGGCCCGGCTACGGTAGCTCCCGGGAGTTCGCGGACCGATTCCACGATCCGCAACGGCGCATCGATGCGATGTATGCGGCCATCGACCAGCACCTCGGCCCGCAACCGCGGGGTGCCGGCATCTTCCTGATGGCACATTCGGCGGGCTGCGAACTGGCGGCGCGCATGGCCGGCCACGAGCGCGGCGCGGGGTTACTCGGATTGGAACTCGCTGGTACCGGCCGCGAGCGCCATGCCGAATCCGCGGCGCTGTTCTCCGGAGTCAGACCCGATGTGCTGCGGATTCGCACTCTCCTGTGGTCTCCGGCACGACTGTATCCGGCCGACCTCATCGGAGGCAGACCGATCGGCTGGGTCGGGGGCCCCCGGTACGAGGCCGAAGCAGCCGAGGCAGGGTCATGGGCGGACGTGCGTTTCCCTGCTCTCGCGGCACCGATCGGCATTCCCCTGCGCTTCACCGTCGGAGAGTACGAACGGGTGTGGCGCAACGACCCGGAGGAGTTGGCCGAGGTCGCCTCACTGTTCACCGCCGCGCCGCGGGTCGTGCTCAACATACAGCCGAATACCGGGCACAACCTCAGTCTCGGATATTCGGCCGCGGCATACCACCTGAAGCTGCTGTCCTTCGCCGAGGAGTGCGCCATCGCCCGGGAGACCGGCGAATTCTCGGGCCCGGCAACACAATGGGACGGTATCGCGCCATCTCGGCGGTAGCTCCCGGCATCCACTCAGGTCAAGATTGCCGACGACGGCTATGCCGTCGTCGGCGAGAGTGGCGTCCGGCTCGCGCGCTCCGGACAGCTGAGCCGACGTGCGCAGAACAACCAGTAAGGTCCGGACCCCTGCATCCCAGCGGCCTTGACCTCCCATCAGCCCAAGTGCTAAACATGTGTTCAACGTCAATCATGCTGTCTACCAGCAATTGCTGATCTTATGCACAACGTTCTACGACGAGTGAGGAAGTCCGATGACACTGCAGTCGGTAGTGGATGAACTACGTGAGCGCCCAGGGACGGGTGAGGTCATTCCGGTCATCGATCCCGCCACAGAGGAGCAGATCGCCGAGTTCACTGATTGCGGGGAAGACGCCGTCGACGATGCCGTGGCGCGGGCGCGAGCCACGTTCGAATCGGGGGTTTGGCACGGTCTGCCCGCACGGGAACGGGCCAAGATCATGTGGCGCATCGCGGATCTGATGGACCAGCACGTCGATGAGCTGGCCGAACTCGATTCGCTGAATACCGGCATGCCGTTGGTACAGGCGCAGAACATCATGCCGACCTGCGCCGAATTCTTCCGCTATTACGCGGGTTGGTGCACCAAGCTCGACGGCGCCGCGTACGACGTGCGGATGACCGGTGGGATCACCGGCGCCCATGCGAGCATGCACGCCTACACCATCAAGGAACCGTTCGGAGTGGTCGGCCACATCATCCCGTGGAACGGCCCGATGATGACCGCGTGCGCCAAACTCGCACCCGCCCTGGCCGCGGGCTGCAGCAACGTCCTCAAACCCGCCGAGGAAACACCGCTGTCCGCCCTGTTGCTGGTCAAGCTCATCGCCCAGGCGGGTGTTCCCGACGGCGTGGTCAATCTCCTGACCGGTAACGGCCACACTGCGGGCGCGGCCCTGGCCGCGCATCCCGATGTCGACAAGATCGCCTTCACCGGGTCGACCGAGGTCGGCAAGCAGATCGTGCGGGCTGCCGCGGGCAACCTCAAGAAGGTCCTGCTCGAACTCGGCGGCAAATCGCCGGTCCTGATCTACGACGACGCCGACCTGGAAACGGCCATCAAGGTGGCGGCCGGTGGCATTTTCGTGCACTCCGGTCAGGGCTGCGTCTGCGGTTCGCGCATCTTCGTTCAACGGAGCGTCTACGACCAGGTAGTGGACGGTGTAGCCCAGGCGGCGAATGCTGCCAAGCTCGGGGGACCGAAGGAAAAGGGCAGCAGAATCGGCCCGCTGATCAGTCAGAAGCAGCTGACCCGTGTGATGGGCTTCATCGACGAGGGTAAACGCGACGGCGTCGAGGTGGTTACCGGCGGGCACCGGCTCGACCGACGCGGATATTTCGTCCATCCGACAGTACTCACCAATGTCGATCCCGCCATGCGGCTGTATCAACAGGAAATCTTCGGGCCCGTGGTGACCATCCTGCCGTTCGACGACGACGATGAGGCCGTGGCGATGGCCAACGACACGACCTACGGCCTGGCCGCCACTGTCTGGACGAACAACCTCAGCCGCGCCCATCGCCTCGCGAAACGACTGGAATCCGGAACCATCACGCTGAACTGCCAATTGGTCTTCGACCACGCCGTGCCCTTCGGTGGCTACAAACAGTCCGGTTGGGGCCTGGAATACGGCCGAGAGGGCATCGAGACCTATATGCAGACGAAATCAGTCTGGACCCAGCTCTGACGTCGGGGCGCTCATTCGGGAGATGTGCATGACGCAGATGAAATTCGGACCCCTGATGCAGCACGGCTACGTGGTCGCCGACGCAGCGAAAGCGGCCGCCGAATGGTCGGAGCGGCTCGGCATCGGGCCGTTCTATCTGCTTCCGACGGTGGTCGAGGATTACCTCTATCGCGGAACGAAGAGCAAACTCGACCTGCTCGTCGGAATGAGTTATTGGAACGATATCCAGATTGAGGTCATTCAGCCCGTCGGCGACGGTGAATCGCTCTACACCGAGGCCGTCAGGACCGGATCGGGCGCGTTGAACCATCAGGCGGTCCTGGTATCCAATATCAATGTGGTGGTCCGGGATTCGAATCTGGAGAAATTCGTGGTGCACCGGGGGTCCTCGGCCGGCCTGGCCTTCCTGTACCTCGAAAACTACCTGCCCGATGGCAGTCACCTGGAACTCATCGATGCAGACGCGAGAATCCTGCGCACTTTCGACGCCGTGCAGACACTCTGCCGGACGTGGGACGGATCCAGGCCGGTACGGCACGCCCGGGAACTCTCGGCAGATCTGGCCGCGCTGTCGCGGTCTCGATAGTGCGGGAACGGTCCGGCCGCCCGCCCCACTGAAAGGTCGAATCCCCTGCCGCACTTCACCAAACCGGCCGCAGGCAGCTGGACGGAGAACTACCCGGAGCTCGGTACCGGACCGGTCGACTACACCGATTCCATAGACCCGTCCTTCTACGAGGACGAGCGCAACGCCATCTTCCGCAAGAACTGGCTCAACGTCGGCCGCGTCAACCAACTGCCGCGCGTGGGCAGCTACTTCACCAAAGAACTGGCCTGCGTTGGCAAGTCACTGATCATCGTCAAAGACACCGACAGCGTGATCCGGGCATTCCACAACATCTGCCGCCATCGCGGCAACAAGCTGGTGTGGGACGACTACCCCGGCGAAGAGTCCGCGGGCATCTGCCGCCAGTTCACCTGCAAATATCACGCGTGGCGCTACAACCTGCAGGGCGAGCTCACCTTCGTCCAGCAGGAGGGCGAGTTCTTCGACCTCGACAAGAGCGAGTACGGGCTGAAGCCGGTGCGCTGCGAGGTGTGGGAGGGCTTCATCTTCATCAACCTCGACAACGAGGCCAAGCCACTCGTCGAATACCTCGGCCCCATGGCCAAGGGCATCGAGGGCTACCCCTTCGATCAGATGACCGAGGTCTACACTTACCGCGCGGAGATCGGCAGCAACTGGAAGTTGTTCGTCGACGCGTTCGCCGAGTTCTACCACGCACCGGTGCTGCATCAGAAGCAGGCGACCCAGGAGGAGGCCGCCAAACTGTACAACGTCGGCTACGAGGGGCTGCACTACGAGCTGTTCACCCCG
This sequence comes from Nocardia coffeae, assembly GCF_019890715.1. Taxonomy (NCBI): domain Bacteria; kingdom Bacillati; phylum Actinomycetota; class Actinomycetes; order Mycobacteriales; family Nocardiaceae; genus Nocardia; species Nocardia coffeae. Next base: position 84,390 of record NZ_JAINZY010000015.1, read on the forward strand.
CACTCGATGATCTCCTCCTGGGGCGGTATGGCGCCGCCGAAGGATCCGAGCATGGTCAAGCCGATCGAGCGGGAACTGCGCAGCGGCCTGTTCGGTCCGTGGGACAAGCCCGATATCGAGGGCTTGGACCGGCTGCCGAGCGGCCTCAACCCGGCCCGGCACCGGGCCTGGGGAGAGGACTCGTTCGAATTCTTCCCGAACTTCACCATCCTGATCTGGGAACCGGGCTGGTACCTGACCTATCACTACTGGCCGACCGCGGTGAACAAACACATCTTCGAGGCGAGTCTGTACTTCGCCCCGTCGAAGAACGCCCGCGAGCGGCTGCGCCATGAGTTGGCGGCGGTCACCTTCAAGGAATACGGGCTGCAGGACGCCAACACGCTCGAGGCGACCCAGACCATGCTCGAGACCCGCGAGATCACCGAGTTCCCGCTCTGCGACCAGGAAATCCTCCTGCGCCACCTGCACGTGACCGTTCAGAAAATCATCAAGGATTACCGCGCCGGCTGATCGCGAAGACCATGGCCGTCGCCGGGCCGGACGTCCGTCTCGGCGACCACACGGCGGCGGTACGGCTGGGGCCTGCCGATCGGGCGAGGCGAACGTTCTTGCCCGATCGGCCCCAAAACCCATGCGGCTCACTGCGAGTGCTCAGCCTCGGGGTAGGCCGAGCACTCGCTCTGCGATGATGCTGCGCTGGATTTCGGAGGTACCTCCGGCGATCGTGGCCCCGAAGCTGCGCAGATACCGATCGAACCAGCTTCTGCTGAACAGGTCGTGGTGATACGGCTTAAACGCTGCGCTGAAGCTCGGATCGATCAAGCCGTCAGAGCCCGTCGCGTTCAGTGCCCGCTCGGTAGCGTTCTGCAGAGCCTCTGAACCGAGCAGTTTCAGGACCGACAGCGATTGGGTGTCCTGCTCGCCGCGGGCGGCACGGGACAACGCCCGCGACCCCAGCAGCCGCAACGCGAACAGATCCATCACCAGGGTGGCGTAGCCGTCCCGTTCGGTCGCGGTCTCGGGTCGGCAGTCTTCGGCGATGAACTGCAACTGCTCGGCGAAGCTCATCCACAGCAACGACCGCTCATGGCCCAGCGAGCCATTGGCCACACCCCAGCCGCCGTTGAGCGGACCGACGAGATTCTCCGCTGGCACCCGGGCATCGGAGAAGAACACCTCATTGAAGTCCAGGTCATCCGGGGAAACAGCCGATGCGAACGGCCGCCGGGTGACCCCCGGAGTATCGGTGGGAATCAGCAGCACACTGATGCCCTTGTGTTTCGGCGCATCGGGATCGGTGCGCACGAACGTCAGCAGCACGTCGGCGTCGTGCGCACCGGAGGTCCACACTTTCTGGCCGTTCACCACGAAATCGTCACCGTCCCGAATCGCGCGGGTACGCAACGAGGCCAGGTCCGATCCGGCGCCCGGCTCACTCATGCCCAGGGAGGCGGTGATCTCGGCGCGCAAGATAGGCACCGCCCAGCGTTGCTTCTGTTCCTCGGTGCCGAAGGACAGTAGCGACGCGGCGATGATGCCCACTCCCTGCGGGTTGTAACTGTGGTAGATCCGGCGGCGCGAGAGCTCCTCGAGATGCACGTACTGCTGCAGCACCGTGGCATTGCGGCCACCGAACTCCGGTGGATTTCCGGGCAGCAGCCAGCCGTTGTCGAACAGCAGTCGCTGGAAGCGGCGGGCCCACGGGGGCACATCGGAGCTGGAGTGCGCCCGCTGCGTGGTTTCGTCGGGGGCGGGCAGATGTTCGTCGAGGAAGGCCGCGAATTCGGCCCGGAATTCCTCGACGTCGGAGTCGAAGGACAGTTGCACGGTACTCCTCAGTAATAGATGTTCGCCCGGCCCGGTCAGGCGACGGCTTCCTCGCCGACGAGCGTGGTTCGATGCAGCAGGCGACGCGAGGTCGGTTCGAAGGGCAGCGCTCGGTGCAACATCCCGGTGTTGTCCCAGATGACCAGGTCGCCTCGCCGCCACTGGTGCCGCAGCGTGAACCGCGGCTGGGTCGCCCAGTCGAGCAACCGGGTCAGCAACGCCTGCCCTTGCGCCGCGTCCATTCCGACGACCTCCCCCGCGGTGGATCCGATCAACAGCGACTTTCGGCCATTGCGGTGCGTCCAGACCAGCGGGTGAATCTTGTCCGACACCTGCTCCCAGGCCGCGCGCTCGTCCGCTGTGGCATCGGGATGCACCCGTGCCTGGGCGGTGGCGAAGCTGTGCCGTACCTGCAACGCGCCGATCTCCGCCTTGGTCTCCTCGGGCAGTGCCTCGTACGCGAGATAGGTGTTGGTGAACTCGGTATCGCCACCGGCGGGATCCACCTCGCGGGCGACGAGCAGCGTGGCCTTCTGTGGAAGATCGCGGGTCGCGCCGTCGATATGCCAGAGAAAATTGCCCTGCCGATAGGAGGACAGCACCGCGCCCGCCTTGGACGGATCGAGAGTGATCGTGTCGATCTCGGGGTGCCGATGCTCGGCGGTCTTGGCCACGACCGGTTCGCCCAGTAGCCGAGTGAACGCCACCAGATCGTCATCGCCGATGCCGATCCCGCGGTAGATCACGACTCCGTGCTCGCCGAGTGCGTCCCGGCATTCCTCGGCCGCATCGCGGTCGGCCAGCCGATCACCGGATACACCGGCGGCCTCCACGCCGAACGGCGTCATTGTTGTAAAGGTCGCAGTCATCGCCGTTCCTCCATCGTCACCGCACGGATGAGACTCCCAGTCTCCTATTAGGAGAATAATACTCTGATATAGGATCAGAATACCCCTAATGTTCCCTAAATCGATGCCGTACACACACCCCAAGGAGTGGAATAACCTGTCGGTGAGACAACAGCGCATAATTCATTCGGTCACGGAAACGATAATCATATAAGAGCGAATACCAATCCCGCCGAGGTCGCGTACGCACAGCACCGACACATCCGAGAGGAACTGCTGCTCGACCAGCGACCAACCGCGCCAAGGCGGTCTCCGGCATCCGACCGGCAATCGCGGATGCGGCCGCCACGGCCCCGGACGTCCCGGATCACGCAGTCCGACTGCCTGATCCGGGCGCCTCGGACACCGGCCGCGACGCACGAACGACCGGAGTTCCGTCATATCCCATCGCACGGGAGCCCGGGGGTCACCGCAGTCTCACACCGCCGCCAGGGTCTTGCGCTCCAGGAACTCCTCCAGCCCGGCCACACCCATCTCGCGTCCGATACCGGACTGTTTGTAGCCGCCGAACGGCGCATCGGCAGCGAAGTAGTTGCCTCCGTTGACGGCGAAGGTGCCGGTGCGGATGCGCCGGGCCACCGCCAGGGCCCGCTGCTCGTCGGCGCTGAACACACCGCCGGACAGGCCGTAGACCGAGTTGTTGGCGATTCGCACCGCGTCATCGTCGTCGTCGAACGGAATCACCGCCAGCACCGGGCCGAACACCTCGTCCTGGGCGATCTCGCTGTCGGGATCGACCCCGGCCAGCAGTGTCGGCTTATAGAAGAACCCCGGGTCGATCTTCTCCCCGCCCGTCACCAGCTTCGCGCCGGCCGCTACCGCGCGCTGAACCATGGCATCGACTTTGTCCCGCTGCCGTTCGCTGATCAGCGGGCCCATATATGTCTTCGGAGCGCCCGGGTCGCCGACCCGGACCCGTGCCATGCTGGCCGCGACCAGCTCCACGACCGCGTCGTGATCCTTGCGGGGCACCAGCAGCCGCGAGGTGAGCGCGCACCCCTGGCCGGCGTGAATGGTGATGCCGAAGGCCGCGAACAACGCCGTCGACTTGTAGTCGGCATCGTCCAGCAGGATCAGGGCCGACTTGCCGCCCAGCTCCAGGAACACCCGCTTGAGCGTGCCGCTCGCGGCCGCCATGATCTTGCGTCCGACCACCGTGGAACCAGTGAACGTGACGACGTCCACATCGGGGTGGGTGGTCAGCTGTTCGCCGATCGCCACGTCGGTGGAGGACACCACGTTCACCACACCGGCGGGGATATCGGTGTGCCGGGCGATCAGCTCGCCGAGCGCGAGGGTGACCAGCGGGGTATCCGGGGCGGCCTTCAACACGACCGTGCAGCCCGCGGCGAGCGCCGGTGCCAGTTTGGCCAGTGCCAGCTGGGTCGGATAGTTGTAGGCCACGATCGCCGCGACCACCCCGGCCGCCTCCTTCTCGACCCACCGCCGGTGCTGCTGACCGTTGAACTCGATGGCGCCGAGATCCTCGGTCATCGGAAACGTCGGCAGCAGGTCGGCGTAGTACCGGACGATCTTGATCGGATCCTCCAGCTGACCGGCCTTGGTGAGTTGCAGAGTGGAGCCCGCCTCTGCGATGGTCAGCTCTCGCAGCTCCTCGACGTTGTCCAGCAGGGCCCGGTGAAACTGGTCGAGGCAATGGGCGCGGAACGTCGCATCCGTCGCCCAGGAGGTTTCGTCGAAGGCACGGCGGGCGGCCTCGATCGCCGCCTCACCCTGCGCGAGCGAGGCGTCGGGCGCGTACCCGACGATCTCCCCTGTCGCGGGATTCGTCGACGGGAATGTCCGCTCGGCCTCCACCAGCGTTCCGTCGATGAGCAACCGCCGAGTCACCGCGCCGGGATCACCCGTCGGGGCCACACGTGCGGGCGTCTGTTCTGCAGACAATTGAGTCTCCTAACTAATGAAATAAAAATAGAACCGACGACGGACATATTCGGCACGCCGTTCGATATCGCCCTGGATTCACACGATACTTGTCGAATCCGCTGCTGCGAGAATATGATTCTCATGACGCATGCTCATGGTTCTCATTCAGGGCCATGCTCACAACAATCCATGATTTCGATAACGAAGGAGTCCCTGTGCGTATTTCCCCGCTACCGGCCGAAGAATGGGACGATCGAACCCGCTACGCGGTAAAAGCATTGGTGCCGCGTCAGCGCCAGAACCCCCAGGGCGCCGGGCCTGCGATATCGACCCTCGCCAGGCATCCGGATCTGGTCGAGGCGTACCTCGGGCTGGGCGTTTACGTGATGATGCGATCAACCCTGGAACCTCGAATCCGGGAGTTGGTCGTCCTTCGCGTCGCCCAACGCCACAGCTGCGCATACATCTGGGTGAGTCACGTGCGGGCGAGCACGGACGCGGGACTGTCGGCCGCGGAGATCGAGGGAGTGCAACACGGCACGCTTCCCGACCCCTTCGAGCAGATCCTGCTGGACACGGTCGACGAACTCGAGGAGAACTACGACCTGTCCGAGCGGACGTGGGCGGCCCTGAGCGAACGCCTCGACGAGCGGCAACGCATGGATCTCGTGTTCACCATCGGTCACTACGGAATGCTGGCCATGGCCTACAACACCTTCGGCGTCATGCCCGACCCGCAGGAGATCCCCGAGACGCGCTGATCGCCACGCCGCCGCGGCGCGTGGACGCGGATCGGCCGGTCGGGCCGATCCGCGTTCGCCGCCATGGCGGCGCGCGCCGCACCGATCAGGTATTGCGCCCACCGTTGACTCCGAGCACCTGTCCGGTGATGTACTCGGCATCGTCGGAGACCAGGAACGCAGTGGCGGCCGCGATATCCTCCGGCCGTCCCGGTCGTCGCACCGGCGTGCGGGCCGCGTGATCTTCGAGCGACCCGCCGAGGAATCCACGCTCCTCCGCCGACCGCAGCAGCGGTGTCTCGACGAAGCCGGGCGGAACGCTGTTCACGGTGATCCCGGCCGGGCCGAGTTCGAGCGCCATGGCCTTGGTCAGGCCGATCAGTCCCGCCTTGGACGCCACATAATGGGTCTGGAATGCCTGGCCCGACTGTGCGCTGGACGAGGAGATGTTCACGATCCGCCCCCAGCCGGCCTCGACCATATCCGGCACGACCGCTTGGCACAGGTAGTACGGGCCGGTGAGGTTCACCGCCAGCATCCGATCCCACAATTCGTCGGTCACATTCATGAACTTCTTGAATTCGGCGATACCGGCGTTGTTGACCAGCACCAGCGCCGGCCCCATGCTCTCGCGGACGCGTTGCACCGCATCGTCGACCTGAGCCCGGTCCGAGACGTCTACGCCGCCGAATGCCTCCGTCTCGTAACCCTTGCTACGAGCCTCCTCCGCGACCTTCTCGGCCGCCTCGGCATTGCGGTCGAGGATCGCGGTCGCCAACCCGTCTGCACCGAGCCGGTGCACGATTGCCCGCCCGATCCCCGAGCCGCCACCGGTGACGATGGCCGTACGCCTGACACTCACGCGCACACCTCCTTGTGACTATCGATAGTGTTGTGTCCCATACCTTTTCCTGTCTTACTCAGATCGCAGGCTCGATGACGGTGTCGAAGAACGCGGCACCGGTATCCGGAATCCTGGGCTGTTTGAACACGTTCACCGGGTACGACACCATGACCAGCGAATACAGCAGATGCAACAGCCGGGTCTCCGGATCCGGCAGGTCGTTCAGATCGAGGCCGTCCAGATACGCCATGGCCTGCTCGGCGCGCGGTGCGATGGCGTCGTAGAACTCACCGAGTTCGTCGATGGTCTTGGAAAGCCGCATGTCGTAGCGCTCCTGCCTGGTGGGCCGGGCCCAATCGGCCACGTACGGCTCCAACTCCCGGAAGTCTTGCGGCAGCATTGAATTCGTCATCGGTATTCCTATTCGTCGCCGAGGTTCCGGTGCGCGGCCACGGTGTCCCGGACGACCTTGTGGAAGTTGCGGATCATCAACTCCTGATCGGACAGGTGGAACTGGCGATTGGCTCGGGTGGCCAGTGCGGAGTGCGTCGCCTCGACGGTGTTGCAGTCCTGCATGGCGAACTCGATCGTGGTATCCGCGACCATTTCCTGTGCCAGCCGCTCCGACGCGGTGGGTGGTTCGGGGAAGTAGATGTCGAGCTCGTAGGTGTGCGAATCGACCGATTCGGGCCAGTACTGGTAGGTAATGTAATAGTTGCGCGCCCAGATCTGCACCGAGAAGTTCGGGAACAGCCAGAACGCGTCGTTACCCCAGGACTGGATCCGGCCCGAGTTCAGTGCCGCCGGCATGGGACCGACGTCGGGAATGTCGTCCGGGCCGAACAGCCCAGCGCGGAACAGCTTGTAGATCCACCGCTGATCCCGCTTGGCCGGACCGAGGCTGCCCGGTTCACGCGGCGGCAGCGGCGGCGGCCCCGGCACCGAGTTGAGCATGTGCGAGGTGAACAGGTCGTAGTGGTAGGCATCGGGCGGCGGGACCATCTTCTCGGCCTTCGACACGTCCGGGTTGATGAACCTGCCGTGCACATACGGCGGGTGATACCACTCGAGGATCGTGTCGATCGATAGCTTCCAGTTGCCCTTGACCGTGGTCTTGTATCCGAACCGCTGGGTCATCTGCTCGAACGGGTAGGCGTCCAGCTCGCCGAACCGCTCCCCCAGGAAGGCCCGCAACGGTTCGGCATGTTCGGCGGAGTTAACGAAGATGAACCCGGCCCAGACATCGCAGTGCAGCGATGGCATCCCGAGGCTGTCCCGGTCGAGGTCGAAGAACTGGTCCTCGTTGGTGATGTGTGCGACCTTGCCGTCCAGCCCGTACCGCCAGCCGTGGTACTTGCAGGAGAACACCCGGCAGCTGCCTTGTGATTCTTCGGCCGGATGTTCCTGCCACACCACCTTGTTCCCGCGGTGCGCGCACACGTTGTGCAGCGCCTTCACGCTGCCGTCGGCCTGGCGCACGATGACGATCGAGCCGAGCCCGGCCAATTCACGGGTGAAGTAACTGCCGGTGTGCGGGAGCTGTTCCATTCGGCCGACCTTCAGCCAGGACCTCTTGAACACCGCCTCCCGCTCGGCGGCGAAAAACTCTTCGGAGATGCAGTCCTCGTAACTCACCGGCCCGGTACCGAGTTCGGGATACCGCGGGGTGAACTTTCCCTTTCCGGTGGCGAGGCGTTCCTGAATCGCCATGATGTCAACCTTCCTTCTGCGCTGCTCGTGACGTCACATGACGTAGTCGGCGTGCAGGCGAGCCAGGTCCTCGGTGACCCGGCCTACCCCTGACCCGACCAGGGCTTGTCGTTCCACTGCCGATCCAGCGGTTCCATTCCGCCGGCAATGGGGAAAAACGCGCGCTGGGCATAGGTCTCCCAGCCCACTCCCTGACCGATCTGATCCAGGAAGGCGCGTTTGAGTTCATGGGTGAACAGCTGACGGGTGTAGCGCAGAGTCAGCGGCGGCCGCTTGGCCAGCTCGTGCGCCAGCTCCCACGCACGGTCCAGCAGCCTGTCCTTGGAATGGACCTCGGCCACCGCACCCCATTCCAAGGCTTCCTGCGCACTGAGCTTCTTGCCGGTCAGTAGCAGATACCGGCCACGGTTGTGGCCGACCAGGAAGTTCCAGATCACGTGCTGTCCGTCGCCGGGCACCACTCCGCGCGGGAAGTGTGAAACATCCTGGAACCAGGCGTCCTCGGAGGCAAGCACGATGTCACCCATGAGCGCCACTTCGGAATGGATATTGCACGGCCCGTTCACCGCGCTGATCATCGGCACGTCCACGTTGAGCACGTTGAACATGAGATTGCGGTTGTACCAAGCCTTCTCGTCCAGCTTCCACAGCCCGCGATCACCCGGCATCGCCTGGTACGCGTACTCCTCCGGGGCTGGATTGTCCGGCGAGAAGCCCCAGTCAGCGTTGTAGTTCTCCCCGGTGCCGGTGTGGATGAGAACCTTGATCTCCCGGTCACCGGCCACATCGGCGAATGCATCGGCCATGTCGTCATGCGCTTTCCAGTCCCACACCAGCGGACCACCGTCGGTGTGGCACTGCATGAACAGGATGCCGTCGTCGCTCAGCTCGAAGCGGTAGTTCGCGTACCGGTCTCGGTACTCGACGAACCTCGTGCGCTTGACCATACCGCTCCTTCCGCTTATGAGAATGTCCTTCTCGCTTTCGGAAAGTGACTATACTCCAGTAACCGGACATACATGTACGTTTCTATGAACGAGGTTCTCGCTATGACCAAACCGTTCCGCTTCGCAGTCCAGGCCACTCGCGCCACCTCGGCCGCCGAGTGGCGTGACCTGGCCCTCAAGGCCGAAGACTTGGGGTACTCCACGCTGTTCCTGGCTGATCACTATCTCGGCAAGGGCCCTGCGAGCCGAGAGGCGCAGTGGCCTCCGCAATACCTCGCACCGATTTCGGCCATGGCGACAGCCGCCGCGGTGACAACGACCCTGCGGGTCGGTTGCCGGGTGTTCTGCGTCGACTATCACGTGCCGGGCGCGCTGGTGAAGGAGGCACTCACCATCGACCTGCTGTCCGAGGGACGGTTGGAGTTCGGTATCGGCGCCGGCTGGAGCGAACCGGAGTACCGCGCAATGGGACTGGACTTCGATGCCCCAGCTCGCCGGGTCACCAAGCTCGAGGAGGTCGTCGCGCTGTTCAAGACCCACAGCTCGGGTGAACCGCTCGACATCAAGGGGGACTTCGTCACCGCGCGCGACTACGCGGGCCTGCCGCTGCCGGTCCAGCGGCCGCACCCGCCGATCATGATCGGCGGCAGCCGCAAACGCGTCTTGTCGCTCGCCGGCCGTGAGGCGGATATCGCCAGCATCAACAACGTGCCGTTCGAGCCGATCGATGCCGCGGGCCGCACCCCGCAGCAGGAGGCCTTGCGGCGGCTGTCCTTCATCCGTGAGGCGGCCGGAGATCGATTCGGCGCCTTGGACATCGAGAGTTCTCCGTTCTTCACCGCCATCACCGACGACGTGGCCACCTCGGCCGCAGGCATCGCCAAGATGGTCAGGGTGCCCGCGGAGGGGCTGCTGGAACACCCGAATGTGCTGATCGGCACCGTCAATGCCGTTACCGACCGGCTGAGCGAACGCCGCGAGACATTCGGCATGAACTACATCAGCGTCCAGCAGACCGAACTGGACGCGTTCGCGCCGGTGGTCGCCCGGTTGTCCAGCAAATAGCAGATCGACTCCGGCACGCCCCCGAGCAGTCTCGACCATCCGACGGTGGGCGAACTGCTCCGGGGCGTCTAGATTATGCAGTCGCCCAGCATAAAAATCCTTCAAAGTCGGCATTTAACATGCATACAGCATCTATGCTGACCTTGTGTTCAATACTCGCAAGTATCGCGTCGTGCAGTGGACAACCGGGAACGTCGGGAGGGCCTCGGTCCAGGCGATCGTCGCGAATCCTCGATTCGAACTGATCGGGTGCTACGCCTGGTCTCAGGACAAGGCGGGCCTGGACGTCGGTGAACTGGTCGGCATCGAACCGTTAGGAGTCGCCGCCACCAACGACGTCGAGGCGCTCCTGGCACTGAAGCCAGATTGCGTGGTCTACAACCCGATGTGGTGCGACGTCGGCGAACTCGTGCGCATTCTCTCCGCGGGAGTGAACGTCGTCACGACAGCGGCGTTCATCACCGGCCACACCCTAGGTGAGGGGCGCGATCGAATCGCCGAGGCGTGCCAACGCGGCGGCTCGACGATTTTCGGGTCCGGCGTCAGCCCAGGTTTCGCGGAGCTGCTGGCCATCACGGCCGCGAGCGCGAGCGACCGGGTCGACAAGATCACCGTCTCCGAATCCGCCGACTGCACCTTTTACGACTCCCCCGATACCGAGATACCGACCGGCTACGGCAGGCCCATCGACGACCCTGCCCTGCAGTCGATGACAGAGAAAGGCACGGCGGTGTTCGGCGAGGCAGTGCGGCTCGTTGCCGACTCGCTCGGCGTCGAACTCGACGAGGTGCGTTGCGTGGCCGAGTACGCGCAAACCACCACCGATCTCGACCTCGGGTCGTGGACCATCAAGGCAGGATGCGTCGCCGGCATGTTCGTCAGCTGGCAAGGCCTGATCGGCGACACAATCGTCGTGGACATCAACGTCCGTTGGCGCAAGGGCCAGACCCTCGACCCGGACTGGAAGATCGACGCGGACGGCTGGCAAATCCAGATCGACGGACGACCGACGGTGGTCATGAAGGTCGACCTGCTGCCGCCACCCGACTTCAAGGCCGAGACACCAGCGGACTACATCATGCTCGGTCACATCATGACGGCGATGCCCGCGATCAATGCGATCCCGGCGGTTGTCGCCTCCGAACCGGGCATTGTCACTTACAACGACCTGACTCTGCCCAATCCCCGGGGGGTCCTCGCCGCCACGACGTCGCCGTCCGCCGGGAAATGATGCTCCAAGGAACTGATCGCCGCTCGACCACAGGCTCGAGCGGCGACGTTGCTACCACAATGCCGAGGTAATCACTGTGGAATCTGTTCGAACCTCGCTACCTGCCCTGCGTGTGACCAGTAGGGATATCCCGGTGCCCACATCGGTGAGCCCGCAGGCACAGGCCATCCTGGCCATGGGACTCTTGCAACCGCCACCGGACTGGCCCGCCCTCGACGACATCGACGGGTGGCGGACATCCGTCAGCGCAGAGGAAGCCAGCGCGATGGCCATGATCAACCAGATGTTTCCGGCCTACGATGCCGAAGTCGAGGAGATCGATATCGACGGCGTTCGTGTCTACGTGATCACACCCGCCGGTGTCGATCCCAGCGATCGCAGGGTCATGCTCGATATCCACGGCGGCTCGTTCGTCTACGGGGGCGGGCAGGTCTGCCGCGCCATGGCAGTTGGCCAGACAGTGCCGATGGGGGTTCGCGCATGGTCGGTGGACTACCGGCAGCCGCCCGACCACCCGTTTCCCACGCCGGTCCACGACTGCCTGGTCGCGTATCGCGCGCTACTCGAGGTCCACCGTCCCGAAGACATCGTCGTAAATGGCGCATCCGCCGGCGGCAATATCGCCGCCGCGATGATCCTGCTGGCCCGCGACGAAGGTCTGCCGCTGCCCGCGGCAGCCGTCCTCACCAGCCCGGTTGCCGACCTGACCGAATCGGGCGACAGCTGGCATACCAACATGGGCATCGAGCCGACGCTCACCGGCAGCCCCACGCCGGCCTTTCTGCTCTACGCGGGCGGACACGACTTACGTGACCCTCTCGTATCTCCGCTGTTCGCCGACTTCACCACGGGATTCCCGCCTACCCTGCTCTTCGGCGGCACCAGGGATGTCTTGCTCTCGGACACGGTCCGATTGCATCATGCGCTCTACCGAGCCGGCGTTCCGGTCGAACTGCACGTTACCGAGGCCGCCGGCCACGGCATGTTCCTCGGCAGGGCACCGGAGGACCGCGAATACACCGACATAGTCCGGGATTTCCGACTTCGCCACTGGGCCGCCCGCGCGCAATCGGTCTGATGCGCTCGCCCGTTCCTCACCACCACGCTGGCACGAACCAGCCGACGCGGCGGGTTTCTCCAGCCCGGTCGCGCTCGAATAGAAATGAAAGGGGCCGACAATGACGACGGTTGACGGTTCACACCGGGCACTGCATGTACCCGCACGGAATATTCCCGTACCGACCTCGGTCAGCGCGGAGGCGCAGGCATTCCTCGGCCAGGGCCTGATGGATTCGCCGCCATACCCGGCCCTCGATGATCTCGACGGATGGCGGGCCAGGATCGCGTCGACCGAAGAGGCAATGCAGCCGATGTACGAGGCGCGCGCCTCCCGCGTAAAAGCCGATGTCACCGAGATCGACGCGGAAGGCACTCATGTCTACGTTGTCACTCCGCAGGGGACGTCAGCCGACGATCGACGGATATACCTCGATATCCATGGGGGCGCCCTCATTCAGGGCGGTGGCGACACCTGCCGACTGAACGGAATCGCGATTGCCGGGCAGGTCGGTGCGCGCACCTGGGCCGTCGACTATCGCATGCCTCCGGACCATCGCTACCCCACACCACTCGACGACTGTGTAGCGGCGTATCGGGCGATACTGCGCGAGCACCGCCCGGACGAGATCATCGTGGGTGGCGGTTCGGCTGGCGCCAACCTTGCCGCAGCGCTTCTTCTGCGTGTCAGGGACGAGGGCTTGCCACCACCTACCGCTGCGGTATTGCTCACACCGGAACTGGACCTCACCGAGTCGGGAGACTCCTTCCGGACGAACGCGGCGGTCGACATCGTCGGCCACCGGAGCCTGATGCCGGTCAATCTGTTCTACGCCGGCGGCCACGACCTGGCGCACCCCTATCTTTCACCGCTGTTCGCGGACTTCACCACGGGCTTCCCCGCGACATTGCTCACGGCAGGCACCCGCGATGTCTTCCTCTCGAACGCGGTACGCATGCACCGGGCCCTGCGAACGGCTGGAGTCGAGGCCGAGCTGCACATTCTCGAGGCAATGCCCCACGGAGGGTTCTTCGGCACCGCACCCGAAGACGCGGAGGTCGACCAATTGGTGCGCCGGTTCGTCGACTCCCACTGGGCCGGGTAGCCCCCTTCGAGGGTTCGCCACTGACCGAGCGATCTCAACCCACGGTGTCCTCGCGGCGAATGTACCGAAACTCGTTGCCGCACAGCACTTTCCGGAAGTCTGTCAAGGCGCGGCGGTCACGTCGATAGCCGACAACCCTCCGATCAGCCGAGGCCAGACCGCCGCTGCCATCTGCTCGGGCGTGCCCGGACAGTCTCGACGTATCCAATCAATGACGGTGCCGAGCACGGCGCCCGCGATCAACGCGGCCTCGGGGTCGTGCGGGATCTCGTCCGGATATCCGGGATGAGAGACCGAGTCGGTACCGGTGAGGCGCCGATTCACGTAAGCGGCGATCGCGATGCGCTCGAGCAGATGGTTGATCACACGTGCACTCCCGGCGGTACCGAGCAACGTTCGGTACCGCTTGGCATGGTCGGCGACATGGGTGAACAGGCGAGTCAGCGGATTGTCGACATCCCTGATCTCGGCGGAGAGCCGGCCCCCCAAAGCCGCCGTGGTAGAGGCCATCTCGTCGAACATCGCCGCAGACGCGGACGCGGCCAGGTCGTGCACATCGGTGTAGTGCTCGTAGAACGTCGATCGGTTGACACCCGCCCGCTTGGTGATATCGGAGATCGAGATCTGAGTGAGGTCGTGTTCCGCGACGAGCTCCCACAGCGCGGCCTCCAACGCCGACCGAGAGCGCCGGCTACGTGGATCCGAAAGTTGCGCGGGCATAAATGCACTGTAGCTTATCCGCCACTTGTTGGTTTTCCGACACTTGTTGGATAACCTGGCAGAACAGACGGCCGCAAAGCACCCGCCAGGAATAGGAGAAGCCATGAGTAGTGCGCGCGAACAGGGCCTGGCTCTACTGCGAGAAATGATCCCCGACCTGCCCTCCGATGATTCCGGCCAGCTGCCCCGATCCGATGCCTTCGCCACCGGATTGGGTGAACTGAGCCTGGACAACGTATTCGGGAGCGTATGGATACGCCCCGGACTGGACCGGCGGTCACGGAGCCTGGTCACGCTGGGCATCCTGATCGCACTGCGGGCCGAGGACGAACTGAAGGTCCACTTCCAGATCGCCCTGCGCAACGCTGTCACCAGAGAAGAGCTGGAAGAGGTCGTCTACCACGCCAGCGCATATACCGGTTTCCCGGCCGCCGCCACCGCACAGCGGATCGGCCATGAGGTGCTCGACAAATAGGACAGACCGATCCGCCGACGACAAGGAGTCACACCATGGAATCCCTGCAGAACAAGGTCGCCGTCATCACCGGCGGGAGTAGCGGCATCGGCTGCGCCACCGCACACGCGCTGGCGCAGCGTGGCGCGCGAATCGTGATCGCCGACATCGATAGCGCGGGCGCCGACGCCGTCGCCGCGGATATCACCCGGTCGGGAGGCCAAGCCGCCGGAGTGCGCTGCGACGTCGGCGCGGAAGCGGCGTTCGACGAATTGAAAGGCTTCACCCTGGATCGTTTCGGCCAGGTCGATGTCGTGATGAACAATGTCGGCGTGCTCACCAGCGGCCTCCCCGACCACCTACCGGTGCAGGAGTGGCAGCGGATCATCAATATCAACCTGTTCTCCGTGGTGCGCAGCAACACCGCCTTCATGCCCCTGCTGATCGAGCAGGGCCACGGGCACATCGTCAATACCGCCTCGTTCGCTGGGCTGTTCACCTATGCATACGATCGGCTCCCCTACGCCGCCTCGAAGGCCTCGATCGTGCAGATCTCCGAAGGTCTCCGGATCTACCTGCACCCTCAGGGCGTCGGCGTCACTGTGCTGTGCCCCGGCCCGGTGAAGACCAACATCAGTGTCGGTCTTCCCCGCACCTTTGGGCCCGAGCCCGGCATCCGCGGTCCGGGCGCACAGTTCGCGCTGCTGGAACCGGACGTCGTCGGCGAGCAGGTTGCCCAGGCGATCCTGGACGACACCTTCATGCTCTACACCCACGAACAGGTCCGTGACACGCTGGTCGAACGCGCCTCCGACTGGAATGCCTTCATCGCCAAGCAAACCGATACCATCGCGAACACGCCCGCGCTCATGCAAGCCGATCTGTTGAAAATGGCGGCGGAGGCCGAGAGTCGTGACTGAGCCGATCGACGTGCGCGAGCGCCGGGAGTTGTGCGATCTGATGGCCGAGCTGGGACCGGACGCACCGACGCTGTGTACCGGGTGGACGACGCTCGACCTAGCCGCACACCTGGTCCTGCGCGAGCATTTCCAGAAGTGGACCGACGAGCGTATGTCGATCGAAAAAGCCAAGGGCCTTTCCGTCTTGATCGATCGACTATACGGTGGCGCGCCGCTCGTGCCATGGCGTCTGCCTCGCATCCGCACGGTAATGAACGGCGTGGAGTACCTCATCCACCACGAGGATGTTCGCCGAGCCAACGGTCACGATCGCCGACTCGATCGCCCCGACCTCGAACCGATTGCCTTGCGAGTGCTCGGTTTCATCGGACGGCGCATCGCCCAAAGGATCGCACCGCACGGCCTGGAGTTGCGCAGACCCGATGGGCACTCTCGCCGGATCGGTCCGGTCGGAGAGGCCGTACTCACCGGCGAGCCGACCGAACTGCTGCTGTATCTGACTGGTCGACGCGAGGCCGCCCAGGTGAGCCTTACAGGTCGGCCCGATGCCATCGCCGCGCTGGAGAAGGCGAATCAAGGATTCTGATGAGCGCCATCACAAGAGTTAGGCGATCGACCAACCTCCTCGTTGAATATCGGCCTTCACTTGCATAGATGTGTCTATCATTGGCCTACATGAGATAGGCGATCGACCAACATATATCCATCCAGGCGAGCATTATGTTAGTCCGGACAACGAGGAACCACGAGTCTGACCAGTCGAATCCTGCAGCGGTTACTGCGTTTGCCCGCTCCCGCGACCCGAGACATTGCGGTACGCCGGGACCTTCGGGTGCCGATGCCGGACGGTGCGGAACTGCTGGCCGACCTCTGGTCGCCGCGTTCCGAGACCCGACCGCCGACGGTACTGATCAGAACCCCTTACGGTCGACGCGGTTTCACCGCGGCCATGACGCAGCCGTTGGCTGAGCGCGGGTTTCAGGTGCTGGTCCAGAGTTGCCGCGGCACGTTCGGTTCCGGTGGGGATTTCGAACCCATGCGCAACGAACGCGTCGACGGGCTGGCCACCCTGGACTGGATCATCGAACAACCCTGGTTCGGTGAGGCAATCGTGCTTTACGGAGCCAGCTACACCGGGTACGTACAGTGGGCGATGGCCGACAAGCTGCCGCCTCAGGTCGCCCGATGCTCGTGCAGGCCAGCGGGTCGGACTTGTTCCTGGAAATCCTTCGCGAAGACGGCTTCTCGCTGGAAATCCCGTTCGGCTGGGGCGTCAATGTCGCCAACCAGGAACGGGGATGGGGTATGGCGAGAGCATTGACGCAGGGGCGGCGGGTTCGCCGCGCCCTGAACACGTTGCCGCTGTCGGAGGCTGACACCACGGTGCTGGGCAGGCACGATGATGTCATCCAAGCCATGTTGCGGTATCCGGGCGATTCGCCGTACTGGACCGATGTCGACCACACTGCCCGCGTCGCGGACACTTCGGTACCGGTCAGTTCGATCGGCGGCTGGTTCGATGCGTTCACCCCCGGCCAGCTACGCGACTTCCGGATACTTCAGGACGCCGGTAAGCCGGCCCGGCTGACCGTCGGCCCGTGGCCGCACGCCTCGGTGGAGGTCCTGGGAACGTTGATGCGCGACCTGCTGGAATTCGGTGCTGCTTGTGCTCGCGGAGAGACACCCCCGGAACGCGCCCCGGTTCGGCTGTTCGTGATGGGGCACAACGAAGGCTGGTCCGATTTCGCGTCGTGGCCTCCCCCGGACTCCGCCCCCCAACCGCTCTACCTGCAGACCGACGCCAAGCTGCGGTCAGCCGTTCCGGTCAGGGCCGGAACCGACAGTTACCGTTACGATCCCGCCGACCCCACTCCCGCGGTAGGTGGCATCCAGATGCAATCGACCGGCAAATCCCGGGTCGACAACCGCATCGCGGAAGCGCGCCCCGATGTGCTCACCTACTCCACCGACCCCCTCGAGGAGGCGGCCGAAGTGATCGGTGAGGTGGCCGCGGAAATCTGGTTCCAGTCCAGCCGCCCCAGTGCCGATGTGTTCGTCCGGCTCTGCGATGTCGACCCGAGCGGCCGTTCCCTTGATATCTGTGACGGCCTGACCACCGTCACCGACGCACAAAACCTGACCTGCGTGCGAATCCGACTGTGGCCTACCGCGTACCGCTTCGCACCCGGCCACCGCATCCGCGTTCAGGTTTCCAGCGGCGCGTTCCCCCGATACAACCGAAACCTCGGTACCGGTGAGCCCCGAGCCACCGCTGCGACCCTCCATGTCGCCGACCAAACCGTCTACCACGACCTGAACCATCCGTCGGCGATTATTCTGCCTGTTCGTCGAGCACCGTGAGGACGCCGCCCCGAGATCGCGCAGCACATTGCCGCTGAGAGCATACTGATCGGGAAGTCTGCGCGGCCATAGTCCGGTGGCAGCGACGATCACTTCGGCCGGCGAGCCACGACCGGAATCCGTGTGCACGATGTGGGTTGCTCCCGTCCTGTCCGGCACCCAGGTTGCCGGAGAGAAGACCCGCGGTGACTGGATCTTTCTCCGGCAGAACTGGATTAGGCACATCGCCGCCCTGCAGGGAACAGGTCCCCCACAACCGATCTCAGTCGCCCGCGCGGACAGGCAGGATGATCGCCGACGACCGGCCTGGGTCATGGAAGACGGTCTGATCGGCGGCGCGCAATTGTGTTGCGCTGCTGCGAGGTTCGCCGGTTCCGGTATTACGGTTGTAGCGGGGGAACGCGCCGCTGGAAACCTGAACGCGGATGCGGTGGCCCTTCGCGAACCGGTAGGCGGTGGCAAAGAGGTGCACTTTTGCACAGGTGTCGCGGTTCGCCTCGACCAGCGTGGTCAGGCCGTCGGTGACGTTGTAGGAGCGGCCGTCAGCCCTGACGTCGCACAGTCGGACGAACACATCCGCATACCGCAGGGTGGATCGAAACCAGATCTCGGCCTCGATCTCACCGATGATCTCGACGTCGTGCTCCAATGGCATTGTGGTGTAGGTCAATACGTCGGGGCGGGCCTCCAGCTTGGTGTTGTCGACACTGCCGGTGTCGAACATGAACCGCGAGCCGCCGACCGCAGGCGTCGGGTCGGCCGGGTCGTAGTGGTAGCCGTCCGGGGTCGAATTGGCCGGGGGCTCGGGGGCGAGGCCCCGGCCGGGTTGGAGGTGGAATCGTCGCGGCGAATAGCCTTCCGGCGGCCAGGTCTGGAAATCCCGCCATTCGTCCGTTCCCTGGACGAACAGTCGCACAGGTTCACGGTCCACGGGCTGCTCGCCGCGGGCGTGGGACATGCCGAAGTCGAGCAGCTCCAGCATGCCCGCTGTCATCGGTTCCGAGGCCATGCTGTGCGCCCATGGGCCCACCGTCAGCCGTGCCGGAGTACCAGCGGCCTGCAGCGCCTTGAAATCTCGGAGTTGACCGGGCAGGAAGAAATCGTGCCAACCGGCGATGGAACTGACCGGGATGGTGACGTCCGGGACCCGGCCGCTGTGGTCGGCCGCAGCCCAGTGCGGCGAATCTGCGTCGTGAGCCAGGATTTTCTGGAAATAGTCGATGCGGTGGCCGACGGCGCGCTGGTCGGCCTGCTCGAGTGGCAGATCACGCATGCGCCGCAGCATCGTGCGTCTGCGGGTAAGGGCAGGGTGCCTGAGCAATGCCAGCGGATGTTCCTGCCCGTCGATGACGAAACTCCACAGGAACGGCGTTTCCAACGCGAATCCGTCCGGACGCAGAAAATCCAGCATCACCGAGGATTCGGTCTGGATCGGGATCATGGCCTTGACCTGAGGTGGCACTTGGTCGGCGACGGCCCACTGGGTGTAGCCGAGGTAGCTGACTCCGTACAGGATGATCGAGTCGCCGCACCAGGGTTGTTCGACGAGCCAGTCCAGGGTATCGAGGCCGTCCTCGCGTTCGTTGCGGAACGGGTCGAAGGAACCCTCCGAGCCGAAGGTGCCGCGTGAATTCGTCACCAGCACTTGAAAACCGCGCTGGGCAATAGGGCGAATGATAGGTGTGGTCGTCAGCGTGTGGCTGCCGTAAGTGGTGCGGACGAGCACGGTCGGCAGTCCGGCGCCGCCGGTCTTGGGTTGCCAATGGTCGGCGAGGATTTCGACCCCGTCCCGCATCGGCACCCGCAGGTTGCGGGTCACGGTCACATCTTTCGTGATCGGCGACGGGTACTTCGGCTGCAGCTGTTCTCTCAACCACTGCAACGGGTTTCGTGTCATACCCGCGCGCCCCACTGCCGGTCGCAGTAGGTACGGATCTGCGCCACCCGGTCGTGATCCTCCGGCGCCATGCCCAGGAACATGAAGTGCGGCGCTCCCTCCCACACGTGCAGTTCGGCCGGGAGATCGGCGGCCAGCAGCTTACGGTGCAGCCGCACGGTGTCCGAGAGCAGGAAGTCACGTGTGCCGGTGGTCAGCAGGGAGGGCGGGAAGCCCTTGGTGTAGTCCCCGAACAGCGGGGACACGTACGGGTCGGTGCGGTCGTGGCCGTCGACGTAGAGCTGGAAGACGATCTCCAATTGCTCCGCGCTGTAGGAGACATCGAGCCCGCTATTGGTGTAGTGAGTGTCGCCGGCCTTGGTCACGTCGGCGACCGGGGTCTCTATCACAGCCGCGCGCGGCAGCGGCAGGCCCTCGTCTCGCGCCCGCAGGATCGTGGCCGCAGTGAGGTTTCCCCCGCCCGACACGCCGCCGATGATGATGTCCTCGGGGCGGTGATTTTCGAGCAGTGCGCGGTAGGCGTTGACGCAGTCGTCGAGCGGGACCGGGTAGGGGTAGAACGGCGGCATCCGGTAATCCACGGCCCAAGTTCGGGCGCCGACCGCACCGGCGGTCATGCTCGCCCCCAGCCGGGACAGCTCGCCGGCGCCGTAGATCCAGGCGCCGTGCAGGGCCAGATAGACCCGGGGGTCGTCCGCGGCGACACCCTCGGGAACAGCCTGCCAGACACCGAAATCGCCGAGTTCGATGCGTTCGGTCTCGCTGGGCACGCCCGTGTCGGCCATGCCGAATATCGACGACACCATCGGCGACTCCCCGCCTTCTGGGATCGAGGCGATCAGCTCATCGATATAGGCCTGCACCGCTTCGCGGTCGTCCAGCGGCGGCCACGGCTTATCGGGCATGGCATTACCCATGCCGATGACCCCCTGGGCGATTTCGCTCAGGGAGGCTGGGACCGGGACGCTGCGCTCTGGAACGGTCACCGGCGGGTGCGAGGTTGTCATGTGTGTGCACTCCTTTGTGTCATCAGGGATGGTTTGGTCAGTGGGAATGGATGGTCAGCGAATGGATGAACCGATGCCCAGTCCGCCGTCCACGTCCAGGACGATGCCGGTGATGTACCCGGCGGCAGGCGAAGCGAGAAAGGCCGCGGCCTCCGCGATGTCGGCCGGTTGACCGGTAACCCGTTGGGGCACTTTGCCGATGAGCTTGGCCCGGACCGCGTCGTCCATCGAGGCCAGCATCGGGGTGTCGATCAAACCGGGGGCGATGGCATTCGCGGTGATGCCGTCGCGGGCAGTCTCCAATGCGATCGTGCGAGTGAGGCCGACGATCCCGGCCTTGGCCGCGACATAATTAGCCTGGCCGAAGTTTCCGCGCCAACTCATCGAGCTGAACGAGACAATCCGGCCGTAGCCACGGGAACGCATATGCGGAATCACCGCCCGCGCACAGTAGAAGCTACCGGTCATCGAGACATCCACCACCGCATGCCAATCCGCGTCGCTGATGTCGGTGATCCGATTGTCCCGAATGATTCCGGCATTGTTGACCAGCACGTCGACGCGGCCATGCCGAGCGGCAACCCCGTCGACCCACCCGGTCACCGCGGCCGAGTCGGTCACGTCGAGACCGGCGCTCTCGCTGGGCCGATCGAATTCCGCACGTAGACGGTCGCTCTGCGCGGCGGCGGTGTCCTTGTCGATATCACCGATGACGACGGTGGCCCCCTCGGCAGCGAAGCGGTGTGCCATCGCGGCACCCAGTCCCTGCCCACCACCGGTGACGAGGACGATCTGGTCGGTGAAGCGATTCACGCCGATTGCTCCGATCGAGAAGTATTGGGGCGGTTGATGAATTGCCGTAGCGAAGCAGCCACGTCGTGTGCGGCCCAGTGGTCGTCGAACGCCTCGAGTTCCTGCGCCAGAGCGGCATCGGCAGGGAGGGTGGATGTACGGGCCAGCAGGCGTTTGTACCCGGACTGTGCAGGCCCATGTACCTGCGCCAACGTTTGCGCGATCCGCACTGCGACAGCGACAACCTCGCCCTCGGGGACCACCTCATGCGGCCAGCCGGTATCGGCCAGCCGGTCGGCGCGGATCAGTTCGCCGGTCAATGCCAGTCGTCGCGCTATCGCGTGACCCAATATGTGTGGCATCCGTACCGCGGCACCCGCGGCGGGCAGCAGATTGTTGCGGATATGGCCGTCGCCGATCAGCGTGCCGGTCGCGGCGACCACGATGTCGCAGGCCAGGGCAAGCTCTATGCCGCCCGCCACGGCGTGGCCGTGCAGTGCCGCCACAATCGGCAGCGGGCTGGTCTCCAACCGAGTCGCCAACGCGGACACAGTGCGCAGGAACGGGGTCGGAGTCTCACCCCTACCGTCCAGTTCCAGCAGATAGTTCAGATCGGCTCCCGCGCAGAAGCTGTGGCCCGCGCCGAGCAGCACAATGGCAGCGGTGCCCGGGTCGCTCTCAGCAGTGCCGAGCGCCCGGTTGAGAGCCTCGATCAAATTGGCGTTCAATGCATTTCGGCGTTGCGGGCGATTCATCGTCAGCAGGCGCACCTGGCCATGCTGTTCCATGCCGACAACGTCGGAGCCGACGCCGTCGGATCGGCGGCGCTCACTCATCGCGAGCCGCTTCGCCGAGCACTTCCGCGCGGCGCTGCCGGCGCAGTTCGACACGCTGGATCTTGCCGCTCGGGGTCTTCGGCAGGGCCGGCACAAAATGGATGCGGCGTGGGTAGGCGTGCGCGGCGTAGCGATCCTTCACCCACTGCTGCAACTCTTCCGCCGATACCGCGGTGTCGGCGGCGGTGACGACGAAGGCTTCGACCACTTCCCCGCGGGCCTGGTCCGGTGCGGCGATCACCGCACACTCGGCGACGGCAATATGTTGCGCCAGTACCGATTCCACGTCGAACGGGCCGATACGGTAGCCAGCCATGATGATCACATCGTCGTCGCGGGACGAGAATCGCACCATGCCCGTGGCGTCGATACTCGCGGTATCACCGGTGAGGTAATAGCGGCCCTCACCGACGAACCGGCCGTGATCGTCACCGTCGGCGTACGCGGTGAAGGTCATATGCGGACTGTCGGCCACCACTATCGCCAGCCGACCAACCGTTTCCTGCGCGGCGGGCTCGTCCCGGTCCGGGTCCAGCACGGTCACCGTCCACCCCGGCAGCGCCACCCCCATCGCGTTGTCGACCACCGGCACCGACACCGAGGCGTCGTGCGGAAATCCGATCGGCATGCCGAGCTCGGTCTGCCCGTAATGATCGTGCACTCGCGCGCCGAGAGCCTCAGGCGCCCAGGCATTCACGTCCGGAGTCAGCGGCTCGCCCGCACTGGAGAGATAGGGCACCGTCAATTCCCTGGACCGGACTCGACCGGAGTTGCGCAGGGCGCGGTAGACCGTCGGCGCGGCGGCCAGATTGGTCACCTTCAGCTGCGACAACACGCCGAGCGTGGTGTCGGCGGAGAATCCGCCGCACAGCAGTACGGTCGGTACCCCAGCGGCCAGCGGCGCGACGATCGCGGCGTAGAGACCGTAGGCCCAGCCGGGATCGGCCGCACACCAGTACACGCTGTCCGCACCGACACCGAGACCGAACTCCAGGTAGCTGTGCCAACCGGCGACATACTGCACCGGATGGATCACCCCCTTGGGCGACCCGGTGGTGCCGGAGGTGAACATATGCACCAGCGGGCCGGTTCCGCCCACTGCTATCGATCCGGTCTCCCACGGCCCGGCCGCGGCAAGTTCCGCTTTCAGGGTGTCGGCTTCGAGTACCTCCCACTCGCCTTCACCGACCTTGTGCCGCTGATCCGCGTCGGCGATCACCAGCCGAGCCTGCGAGCGCTGCAATCGGTCGGTCACCGCAGCCTCGGCGAAGGCGGTGAACAGCGGAACGTACACCGCACCGACCCGCCAGATCCCTACCAGCACGGTGAGCAGGTCCGCGCTCTTGCCCATCAAGGTCGCCACCCTGTCCCCGCGGCCTATCCCGCGGCGGCTCAGAAGCGTTGCGAACCGGCGCGAGGAATCGGCTAGCTCCCCATAGGTAACCGTGGTTTCCACCAGGGCATCGCCGATAATCCGTACCGCTACCGCTTGGCTGGGATGACGATCGCACAGCAGCTGGGCGACGTCGAGCGACGCTACCGAATATCTCTGCGCCAACTGTGCGGTGCGCGTGGCCGGGTCGACCATTCAGGCCCCTCCTTTGGGTACGTTATACAATGTGACAGTACCCACTAACGTACCTCTCGGCAAGCACACATTTCCGACCCACCATCGGCCCTGTGCCAGACTCGAGATCATGAGCCCTACTTCAGGTGTGACGCCCCCCGCGCCGTTGAAGACCCCCCGACGCCGCCGGGTCGACACGGCACGGCGTGAGGAGCTGCTGGCCCAGGTCACCGACATCTTCCTGGCCGAGGGCTTTACATCAGTGACCGTCGAGGACCTCACCCGCCGCATGCGTTGCTCGAAGTCGACCCTCTACGCCATAGGGTCCACGAAGGAGCAGTTGGTGGTCGCGGCCGCCAAACACTTCTTCGGCACCGAGGCCGACCGTATCGAGCAGACCGTCGCCGATCACGACGAACCACAGATCAAGATCACCACATACTTGGAGGGCGTGGCACAGGCGATGCGCCGCAACTCCTCGGCCTTCTACGCCGATATGGTCACCTATCCCCCCACCGCGGAGATCTACGCCCGCAACACCGCCCGTGCCGCCGAACGCATCCGCGAGATGATCGGCGACGGCGTGCGCAGCGGCGCCTTCCGCGCCACCAACGGCACCTTCGCCGCCCAGGTCGTGGCCCTCGCGATCGAGGCCGTCCAGTCCGGCACACTACTCGAGCGCACCGGCCTGTCCGCCGCCGAATCCTTCGCCGAACTCGCCGATCTGCTGTTCAACGGCCTCCGGCACGATAGCTGAGCGGCTCACGACTTGTTCAGACGCCGAGCAGGTCGAAGCTGGTGTGGCGGTCGACCGCGATCGAGAGCCGCCTGGTGAAGTGTTCGATGATCGGCCGGTCCACTGCCCGGGTTATCGCCCACATGAACATTCCGTAGGGCAGATACGAGCGATACATCAGCCAGGCGTGCTCCCGGCCCGGTGGAGGCGCACCGTAGGCGGCCAGCCGATCGAGATAGTGGTCGAGTAGGTCACGCTCGACACGAGCCAGTTCGTCCGGGTCCAAAACCGTCGCCAGGTGGTAGCCGACATCGAGCGCCCACACGCCACGCTGAACTACCTGCCAGTCGATGAGGCCGGGGCTGCCGTCTGCCAACTCGTAGATGTTCCCCGCGTGCAGGTCGCCGTGCACCAAACACATCGGACTCGTGGCAGCCGATGCCTCCATGGCGGCCATCGCACCGACGAGACGGTCGGCGCGGCGCACATCCAGCGAAATACCTTGCGCCCTGCCGTCATCGAGGAGTTGCTGGATCTGCTCGGTACTCATCAACCGAGCGAGAGACGCGAGGCGAGGCGGAAATTCCGCCGCCAGCGGCGCACCACTCGCACCCCATGTCGCGGCATGCAAAGCGGCGAGCTGGTCCAGAGTGCGGGCGGCTTGTTCAGCGCTGTAGCCGACGAGAGGGTCGAGAAACCTGGCCCCGGCCTCGACAAGATCATGCATCAGAATCAGTGCGTGTCCAGTATCAGCGTCGACGCCCGTGTAGACACACGGCGGGGTGCGCACTGGCAGGTCGTGCGCGACCAGGCGGTAGAAATCGGCCTCGGCACGGGTGCCACGGCGATGCGCCGGATCGAAGTAGCCCTTGGCGCACAAGGCGTCCGGGGCGGCGGTCTGTCGGGCATAACCGACCCGGAAGCGGACCTTGGTAGCGACCGTCTCCAACCGTTCGGTCACTTCGGTGTAGGTCGCGATGGCATCCGGGTAGCGCTGCGCCAGAACAGAACTGAGCCATTCAGTCGACAGTACGACCTGTTCGTCGTGCGGCGCCGGGCTGTTTGTCACGTCCATCAGAAATCTTTCGGCGCCGGGAGTCCGAGCAGTTCACATGCGCGGCCCAGATAGGAATACGGCCGCGCGTCCACCGGAGGCAGAGGCGCCAGGTATCGGGAGTGCAAACCGAGCAGCCCCGCCTTCACCCCCGCGAATACCTCGTGCCAGAGCAGATGATCGGCCTTTCGGCCGGTCATTTCCTGCCACACGGTAATCGTCTCCGCACGGGTGCCCAGCCCGTCGAGCCGGGGCACGCGTGCGCCGACACTGTGCGCCTCATCGAACAACAGCCACCAGCCCAGGTCTGCAACGGGACCGACGAACGACGCCTGCTCCCAGTCCATGACTCCGACCACGCGAAATTCGCTGTCGAACATGATGTTTCCGATCCGGGCGTCGCCCCACGACGGGCCCGCGGTGGTTTCGGGCGGCTGGTTGCTATCCAGCCAATCGAGGAGATACCGGACTGTGTCCGGGATCTCGTTACCCAGCGCCCACGTGGCGTAGCGGTTCCAGTAGGACAGGTGCTGCTGGATGCCGGTAACACCGTGCTCGGGCCGTTGCACGACCGAGAGCTCGGCGGCGGGTACCCGATGGATCGCGGCCAGCTGGGCCATGGCGTCCTCCCACAGGACCCGGCGCTGCGCCGGGGTCGCCTCGAGTAGCCAGCCCGTCGCGTTGTACACCGGCATGCTCACCGGAACGCGTCCACGCATTCGTCGCATTACATAGAACGGCCGGCCGAGGATCGACGAATCCTCCTCCAGCCATAGGGCTTCCGGGACACGCACCGTACCGTTCTGCCACAGGGCCATCAGAATGTCGTATTGCATCCTGAATCTCGGCTCCATGAACATCTGATGTTCCGGAGCAGGAGCAATCCGCACTACGAGTTCCTCGACCGTATTCCCGTATCGGGCACGAAAGAGGATGGTCTCGTTCGAGACACCCGCACCCTGCGGGTAGGTGAAATCATCGATGGCTACGGTGCCGACGTCGAGCCGAGCCGCCAGCCACGGCCGCAGGGCGGTGGCGGTCGCCGCGAGATCACGGCCCTTGGAGAAAACAGGCGCTTGCCGCATTACTTGTGCCTCATTACATTTCAGTGAATCGGCCACCGAAGGCGGCCAGGCAGAACGACCAGGTGCGTTCGGCCGTCTCGTCGATGCCGCGGGGCGCCGGAGCAAACGCGTAATGGTGGAATACCGACATCACCAGCTTCGTCGCCAGCCAGGCATCGGTGGCCGGATCGTTGGGCCGCAGCACACCCGTGGTCGCGGCCTCCCGAAGTTCTCGTTCTATCAGATCTGCGAAGGGCTGGTTCGCCTTCGCCATCTCGTCCGGGAACAGTTGATGCAGGCGCCAGTGCTCAGCGGTAACAGCTCGCGGGCCCGGGCCATCATCGTCCCGCAAGGACATGAGCGTGTCGCCGATGTAGACGCGAAGGCGCGCAACAGGATCCGGTAGCTCACGGGCAACCGCCTCGGCCTCCGCCGCCCGTCGGGCGATGACGTTCTCGAAAACGGCCAGTAGCAGTTGATCCTTACCAGCGAAGTGGCGGTAGAAGGTCTGCAGTGCGATGCCTGCTTCCTTCGACAGCTCCTGTGTGGTGAATGCGGATCCCCGGACCTGCAGCAACCGCTCTGCCGCGGCGACGATCGTCTGCGCCTGTGCGATACTTCGCGCGCGTGATCGTCGTACCGATTGAGATTGTTTCGCGGCTCGATCGGCCCAGGGCTGCGAGGATACCTCGATACTGTCGTCAACCGGTGAATTCTGCGTGTTCACAGTTCATCTCCTCTCGCGCCGCTGAAGTACGACTATCGGGATCACTCGACTCGTGCGTGCCTGATAGACGTCGTAGTTCGGCCAATATCCGGTCGCGATGTCCCACAGGGTTGCCGCTCCGCCGGGGATTCCGTCCGTGCGACGGACACCTGGATCTCCAAACACATTCGAACGCGGAGATCCAGATCAGAGCTGATAAAACCCGAGTGCCGGTCCACTCGTGGCCGACCTCGCCGTCGGTCTCCCGGTACCTTGCGACGTGCAAGGCGCCGACGAGGGTCAGGTCGGGCGTGCGGTAGTCGGGTGCGTCCATGGTGTCTGTCCTACGATGCACCCTTGGTCGCCACCGCGGTCATGCCTTCGCGAGAACCGGTGGTTCGGCTGGAGTGAAGCGATACAAGCGCTCGGCATTGCCGCGCAGGATCTTGTATTGGGTCTCCGGTGGCAGGTGACCGATGTGCTTCTTGACTACCTCGATACAATTCGGCCAGGTCGAATCGGAGTGCGGATAGTCGGTTTCGCACATGATGTTGTTCTCGCCGATCTCGGCGATGCTACCGATGCCGTGGCCATCCTCGATAAAGCAGCCGAAGATGTGGTCGCGGAATGTAGCGCGGATATCGAGGCTATCGAGATCGACATTTCGGCTCACCGCGTGGTCATTGAACTGGACTCCCTTCTTCACCCAATGACGCTGCTTGTCCAGGACCTGTTCGGCGCGCTCGAGGAAGTAGGGCATCCATCCGATCTCTCCCTCCGACAATGCGATTCGCAGTTGCGGGAACCGCTGGAACATGCCGCTGAACAACCAGGACAGCATCGCACCCGAGGTGCGCGTCGCACCCCAGGCCAGATTGGCCAGGAACGGGGCGTCCGGTGCGATCTGCGGGACAGTCGACGACGAACCGACGTGCATCGATACGACCATCTCCAGATCGTTCGCCGCGGCCATCACCGGATCCCAGTATCCGCCGGCATCGTGGATGGTGGGCAGACCTATCGGGGCCGGGTTTTCCGAGAACGCGAAGGTTGTCGCACCCTTGCCCGCACAGCGTTCCAGTTCTGCGACCGCTAGTTTCGGGTCCCACAGTGGGATGAGGACGAGTGGGATATATCGGCCCGGTGCTGCGCCGCACCACTCCTCGATCAACCAATCGTTGTAGGCCCGCAGGCAAACCAAGCCGAAGTCGCGGTCACTGGCTTCCATGAACAACTGCCCACAAAATCGCGTGACCGTCGGGAAGCACAGGGAGGCAAGGATTCCCGCTTCGTTCATATCCTCGATACGAGCTTTGGAATCGTAACAGCCGGGCCGCATCTCGCTGTACGGCAGCGGCTCCGGGCTGAACTCCTCCTTCGACTTCCCGACGACCGCGCTCAGACCCGAGGTGGGATAGCGCTTACCGTCGTAGATCCAGTAATCCATGCCACTCTCGTCGGTTTCCATGTGAGGCGCACGATCCCTGTCGGCACGCGATACCCGGTCGATCCACAACGTGGGCGGCTCGAGAATATGGTCGTCCACCGAGATCAGCCAATCGAGTGACGGGTTGGAGGACATGATTGCTCCCTGAGTTTGTAGGCGCCTGGGGTTGATGCCCTGCGTGCCCGCGATGGACAGCAACGCTCCCGCGACCGGAACGAAGACCCACTGCGCAAGCTCGACCGGACGTACACCGTTGAACGCTTCGCCGTTCAACTGGTACCTCCAGACCGCCGCATCTAGAGTGTGGATCTACTAGACGGTAGAACATGACTCTCGTTTTGGGAAGTGCCACTTTGGAGCGACGTGGCGAGGGTGCTGATCCGATTTCTCAGCGATACAAGGGATCTGATGATCATCCGTGTCGCGATGACCGACGGGCATGCGAGCCATGGAGGGCTCCGCGAGGTCCTTTCCGCTCGGTCACGGTACGACCCGCGCGAGAATGAACCTCTCCAAAAATTCTGCGATTCCTCACACTCGAACAACATCTCCGTTCTACTCTCAGGTAGATCCGCGTTATGTGGCGGATGTTCAGGAGGTTGCCTCGCGGCGGACGGCCCCGCGTTCCGACCTCTCGCTATCACTTGGCAACGACATGACGGTCCCCACCGTGTCCGTGTGCCTCGATTCTGGAGCTTCGATCATGCGCACTGTCCCCACTGAACTGGTCAAACGGTACGAAGATGAGGGGTGGTGGACCCGCGATACTCTCGGCGGACTGCTGGCGCGCGGACTGGACGCCGCACCTGAGACCGGTTTCCATGTCCATTCAGAGGTCCGCCCTTACTGCGGGACCTTCCGGGAGGTCGAACGCACAGCCCGCCGACTGGCCGCCGGTCTGCGCGCCCGCGGTGTCGGCCCCGGCGACATTATCGCCTGTCAGCTGCCCAACTGGATGGAGGCCGCCGCAACCTTCTGGGCCGCAACGTTTCTCGGCGCGGTGATAGTGCCGATCGTGCACATTTACGGCCGCAGGGAGGTCAGCTATGTCATCGACACGGTGCGACCGCGTGTCTTCGTGACCACCGACCGATTCGGATCGATCGAGTACGACCCCGGGACGTACGCGGATGTGCCGATCATCGGTGTCGTCGGCAGCACCGACTCCGATACCAACTTCGATCGTCTACTGAACGACGAGCCGTTCGTCGGCGCCGCCGAGGTCGACCCGGCCAGCCCGGCACTGATTGCCTTCACCTCCGGCACCACCCGGGCACCGAAGGGCGTCCTCCACAGCCACCAAACGCTCGGATGTGAGGCTCACCAGCTGGCCGAACACTTCCCGTCTGACGTCGGACCCCAGCTCATCGCCGCGGCCGTCGGCCATTTCATCGGCATGCTCGGCGCCTTCTTCATCCCCATCCTGGAGGGCTTCGCGATCAACCTCGTTGACAGGTGGAATCCGGAACACATCCTGGCGCTGATGTCCGCCCACGGGGTGACCGTCGGCGGCGGCGTCCCTTACTACATGACCAGCCTGGTCGACCATCCAAATTTCGCGGCCGAGCACCTGCGCCTCATGAAGTACGCGGGCATGGGCGGCGCCTCGGTACCGATCCCGGTCGTCGAACAGCTGACCGAGTTCGGCGTGATCGTCTACCGCTCCTACGGCAGCACCGAACACCCCTCCATCACGGGTTCCTACAGCACCGACCCGGCGGCCAAACGCCTCTACACCGACGGTCCGCCATTTCCCGGTGTCGAGATCCGTCTCACCGGAGACGGCGAAATCCTCAGTCGTGGACCAGATCTGTGCCTCGGATACACCGACGACGCGCTCACCGCGAAAGCCTTCGACGCCGAGGGCTGGTACCACACCGGCGACATCGGCGTCCTCGACGAGGACGGGTTCCTCACCATCACCGACCGCACGGCGGACCTGATCATC
Organism: Nocardia coffeae; assembly: GCF_019890715.1. Lineage (NCBI taxonomy): Bacteria > Bacillati > Actinomycetota > Actinomycetes > Mycobacteriales > Nocardiaceae > Nocardia > Nocardia coffeae. The sequence goes on from NZ_JAINZY010000015.1 coordinate 115,223, forward strand.
CGCGGTGGCGAGAACATCAGCGCGCTGGAGGTCGAGGAGGTACTGCTCACCATGTCCGGCATCGCCGAAGCTGTCGCCGTCGCCGCACCCGACCATCGGCTGGGCGAGCATGTCGCCGCCGTGGTGCGGCTGAAACCGAACGCCACCACTCCCACCCTGGAAGATTTGCGCGCGCACTTCGCCGAGTCGGGCCTGGCCAAGCAGAAGTGGCCCGAGGAGATCCATACCGTCGAGGAACTCCCGCGCACTCCCAGCGGCAAAGTACAGAAATACCGCATCCGCCAAGGCTTCTCCGAAGCGTGAGCAAGTCGTAGCTCTCTCCCCCGACCCTCGCGATGGAGTTCCCATGTCCACTACCGAACCCAGACCTACCCCGGACAGCCTCGACACCCCGGTCGACATCGACACCGGCAGACTGGATCACGCATCCCGCAGACGTGTCTTCGCGGTGCTAGCGATCATCATCCTCTACACCGAGACCGTCCCGCTGCAGTACGCCATGGTGGCCCCCGCGCTGCAGAAGATCTCCGGCACCTTCCCCACCGTCGGCGCCAACATCAGCTGGTCGATGATCATCCTCGGTCTCGTCGGCGCCGCCGCAACTCCACTGCTGGGCAAGGCCAGCGACATCTGGGGAAAGCGGCGTCTATTCCTGATCTGCGGGGTCCTGTTTCTTGCCGGCTGTGTCATAGACGCGCTCACCAGCAATTGGACCCTGTTCTTGATCGGCCGTGGCCTATCGGCCTTCTCGGTCGCCACCCAGGCGATCGCCTATGGCCTGATCCGAGACCTGATTCCCCGCAGATACATTCCCGTCGGCATCGCCATGGTCGGCGCCGGCTTCGGTTTCTCCGGCGGCATCGCCCCACTGCTCAGCGGCGTCCTGGTCGACCACTTCGGCTGGCGTTCGATGTTCTGGTTCCTGGCGATCTTCACGCTCGTCCTGACTCCATTGGTGCTGGCCGTGGTGCCGGAGACCAAGATTCGCGTGCGGGAACGAATCGATCCGCTCGGCGCGGTTCTCCTTTCGGCAGGCGCCTTGTTCACGCTGCTCTATCTCGACAACGGTGGGCATTGGGGCTGGACTCGACCCGCCACGCTCGCATGGCTCATCGTCGGACTGCTGCTGTTGGCACTGTTCTTCGTCGTCGAACTTCGTGTCAGCACACCCATCATGGACATGCGGCTGCTGCTCAACCCGAAAGTCAGCCTCGTACTGTTGATGACGCTCTTCGGCTGCGGATTCACCGGTGTGCAGCCGGTGGTAGTTGGTTACATGACTCAGACTCCCGATGCCGACAGTCTGCGCCAAAACATTGTCGCAAGCACCGTCGCCCACACCCAGCAGGCAAGCGGCACCGTCCTGCCCCCGCATCTCGTGCATGTGAGCTTCGACCCCGGCTACACGTACGGCAACGGATTCACACTGCTGCAGTTCGGCCTGCACATCGGCATATGGGTCGGTGTGATCGGCGCGATAACGGGCCTGCTGGGCGGCGCGCTCGCCCGCCGCATCGGCGCCCGCATCCCCGCCATCATCGCATTCGCGCTGCTCGTCCTCTCCGCGATCGGATACATTGCCGCCGAATATAGCTGGTCCACCTACCTCGTTCTCGCCCTCATCGGCAGCGCCGGGTTCGGCTTTTTCTACGCCGCCGTCCCCAATCTCATCGTCGAAGCCGTACCTCCCCAGCAACAAGGCGTCAGTGCGGGAATGCTCGGCGTCACCATGAGTCTGGGCACAGCCAGTGCCATCGCGATCACTTCCGCCATGCTGAACAGCCCGGTCGTCGCACATATCGAGGTAGCGGGCCACACCACCGCGCAAGCCCTCCCTCAGGTATTCACCGACTCCGGCTACACGCACGGCTTCATATACCTGCTGGTAACCGTCGCGATCGCTCTGACCATCGCCATTCTGATGCGCCATGGCCGAACACCGACCACAGGTGGATCCACGACCGGAAGTCCTTGATGTTCGTGTCGGATGTCGTTGCCGTGTCACCGACCACGAATCGTTGCGGGAGATCGGCCGCGACGATTCGTGGTCGCGGCCCTGCCCCGATCCCACCGGCGCCGCACTGGCCGGGTTGCTCGCCTTCCGCGCCAGCCGCGTGCGGAAACTGATCACGTTGCAGGTCACTCATATTCGCGACGGCCGCCTGCACCTGGCCGACCGCATCGTCCCTCTTGCGGAACCTGTCCGACAACGACGACCAGTATTTGACCTCCGGAAGCTCGACAAACTCAACCTCGCGCCCGCTCGCATCGAGGCCGTGGTCCTCGCTGTTTTTCAATATCAGGACCGGAGACGAGCACCACGAAATCGCCGTTGACCGCGGTGATCTCGGGCACCTCGACCACGTTGGGATTCTCGACGGAAGCGACGAACTCCGGAGAACGCGATACTCACGGGAGCTCAGTTCCGTCCGTAGCCGTCAAACCGAAGCGTTTGTGTAGCGGGTCAGGTTGGATACGAGGACGTGGGCTCTGCCGCTGGACTCAGATGAGGGAAGACTTCAGAGCGCGAAGCGAGCTGCGGACAAGAGATCTGGCCAAGGCGCCGGCGAGTTCGCTGTCCTCCTCACGGAATGCCCGGACAAGCCGGGCGTGATCCTGCGCCGAAAGCGTCAGCTGTCCCGGGAGGGCGAGCGTCAGGTAACGGAATCGCAGTACTCGCAGCCCGAGTGAGTCGACTGTTCGCTTCAGCAGGGGGTCGCGGGCCAGCTCACCGCACGTGTCATGAAAATCCACATTGGCCCAGAAGTACCTCGCGACGTCATCGTTGTCGGCCGCTTGTTGCATGACGGCCATATGTTCCGCGACGCGGTCGATGTCGATGGAGTCCGAGCAGTTGGCCACTCTCTCGGAGATCACGCCGTAAAGCTGGCCGAGTAGCAGATAGGCGGACTCGATCTGGGCGGTGTCGAGGCCGGCGACGCGAGGCCGACGACGAGCTGGGAGCTCGACGAGTCCTTCCCTCTCCAGCAGTCCGAGCGCTTCCCGTATCGGCGTGCGGCTCGTGGAGAATCGCGTGGACAGATCCACAGAGTTGAGATCTGATCCGGGAAGGCGCGTGCTGGTGATGATCTCCTGCGCGATCTGCTCGGCGATTTCGAGGACGAGCGAGTCCTGCCGTTCGCCGTTGTCCAGGAACCGGCGGAGAAGTCCGGGCGGTACCACGAGGCGCTCCGCCGCGGTGTGCTGGGCGGGTTCGGGCGCCAGAGTCATGAGGTGAACATTACCCATCGGACGCCGCCCCGCTGGCGATGGATGCGCCCGGTGAGCTGGGCTGTGGCGCGATCACGACGCCGTCCTCGGCGAGGCGGTCGATTTCCTCCGTAGACATACCGAGGACGCCGGTGAGGATGTCCCTGGTGTGCTCGCCGAGTGCGGGCGGGTACCGCATCGCGACGCGTTCTCGGCTACGGAACACGATGGGGGTTCCGAGAACCTCCACACTACGTCCGTCGGCGTGTGCCAGCTTCAGCACCATGCCCCGCCCGTCGCTTCGCGCATCGGCGAGTGCCTCGGGCACGGATTTGATCAGTGCGGCCGGGATGCCGCAGTCAGTGAGACGGACGAGCCATTGCTCAGCGGGTAGCGTCGCGAAGCGGGGTTCGATCTGGGCCCAGAGCGAGTCCCGATGCCTCAATCGTGCCCGTGGGTTGGCGTACCGCTCGTCGGCCGCGAGCTCGGGGAGCTCCAGAACGTCGCAGAGGTCACGCCACATCCGTTCAGTGTTCGCGGTGACGGCGATCTCGTGTCCGTCAGAGCCCGCGAAGGTCCGATAGGTGGGTATGGAGTCGTGGCGGCTGCCCTGTGGTGCGGGGGTGGTTCCGCTGATCAGGCTGTACACGGCCTGGTAGGACAGGAGAGCGAGCTGCCCGTCCAGCATCGATGCGTCGATCCAGTCACCGATGCCGGTGCGGTCCCGCTCGACGAGCGCGGCGAGCAGTCCGATCACGGCGTACAGCCCCGCGACGATGTCACCCGCGGGGACGCCGAGTCTGACGGGGCTTCTGCCAGGCTCACCGGTCAGGCTCATGACTCCCGAGAGTGCCTGCACGATCATGTCGTACGCCGGAAGACCTGACCGGGGGCCGTCCTGACCGAAGCCGCTGATGGACACCCAGATCAGCTCTGGACGGCGGGCTCGGCTGCGAGCAACGTCGAGTCCCAGCCTGCCCAGCGCTCCGGGTCGGAGGTTCTCGACGACTACGTCGACCTGGTCGATGAGGCGTTCAACGAGATCACGGCCCTTGACGTCTTTCATGTCAATGGCGACACCGCGTTTGTTCCGGTTGTTGGCGAGATAATAGGCGCTGTCGTCAGCGACGAAATGGGGTGGCAAGCCACGTGTCATATCACCGGAGAGGGGCTCGACCTTGATCACCTCGGCGCCGAGGTCACCGAGGAGCTGGGTCGCCGATGGGCCCGAGAGGAATGACGTCAGGTCCAGGACCGTGATCCCGGTCAGCGGACCCGCTGATCGGCTGCGTGCTGCGGACACCAGCTCATCCCTCGCCTTCGAAAACGTGGATGCAGCACGAGCCGTGGTCGAGCCCGGCGAGGCCGCCTCCCGTCACGTGTGTCATCGCCCAGTGGCTGTCGACAACTTGCCGTTGGCCGGCCTGCCCGGTCAGCTGCCAGAAGGTCTCGACGACCTGGGCGACGCCCGAGGCGCCGACCGGATGCCCACGCGAGAGCAGTCCTCCGCCCGGATTGACGACGACCTTGCCGCCGAGGGATGTCGCTCCGGACTGCAGGAACGCGACAGCCTCGTCGCCCTCGCACAGGCCGAGTGCTTCGTAGTAGACCAGCTCGGCAACAGTGAAGGCGTCGTGCATCTCGACCACATCGAGGTCATCGGACGTGATTTCGGCTTGCGAGAAGGCATCGCGGGCACTGTGCATCGTGATCTCCGGGCGGAGCATGTCCCGGAATCCTGTCGCCAACGTGCCGGAGTGCAGGACCGAAGCAGCGACACGCATCGAGGGGCCGGGCAAGGCGGCGCGGACATCGTCCGACACGACCAACACTGCGGCGGCGCCGTCACCGGTGGGGCAGCACTGGAGCAGCGTGAGCGGATCGGCGATCGGTCTCGACGAAAGGACCTCATCGATGGTGGTCTCGGTTTTGACCTGGGCGTACGGATTGAGTGCGCCGTGTCGACGCGCTTTAACGGCCACCTGCGCGAGATCCTCGACGCGCGCTCCACGCTCGTACATGTAGCGGCGGGCTCGCATCGCGTAAACGGCGGGCATCACAATCCCCGCCGCGGCCTCGACGTCTTCCTCGACGAGAGGGATAGCTCCTCCGCCGAACTGTGTCAGCTTGTCGACGCCGAGCACCAGGGCTATGCGCACGTCGCCTGCCGCGACGGCCGAGGTTGCGAGGTGTAGTGCGGTGGCACCGCCCGAGCAGGCATTCTCGACGTTGACCACGGGAAGCCCACCCATGCCGAGATCCCGGCTCACCCGCTGGCCGGTCAGCAGGCCACCGAAGCTGCTCGCGCAGTAGACCCGGTCGATCTCGCCGCGGTCGATCCCTGCGGATCCGAGTGCGGCCATGACAGCCGGTACTCCAAGCCCCGAGTGGCTACTTTCGCGATGACGGCCGAAGGGGATCATCCCGGCTCCGACGACGTTTACATTCGTCACTGCGCGTCCTCCTCGAGGATCGGTTGGAAGGTCCATCCGCCTGCGGCGTCCACCGCGAGGGCGACCGGGCAGTCGGGTTCGAGTGCGGTGAGTTCGCCACCGAGGGTCGTTAGCACGCGCACGTCGCCCGGAAGGTCGATGTAACCCACCGTGTAGGGGACCTGGCGCGTCGAGGAGACGTGAACCGTCGTCCACGAGTACAAGCGCCCAACCGGTCCGAATCGATGGTTGTCGATCTTGGTGGCGAGGCAGTTCGGACACACTGAGCGCGTCGGGAAGAAGGCCAGTGCGCAGTTGGTGCAGACGCCACCTTGCAGGAACGGGCCGGTCGCGGGATCCACGACAACTGTGTGTTCGCTCGCGTTGAGATCGCGCAGCGGGGGTGGTGGGTCGGCCGCCTGAGTGGGTCGCGTCATTGTCGATCCTCCGTAGATGGGTTGCGTTAGCGCCTGAGCACCGCAACGCTAGCAAGCCGCTTCGCATTCTGTCGACACTTTCTCCCTCTATAGATTTACTTGCAGCTTGTTTCAGGTCTCATTTCGACAATCTCGCACAAAGTGTCGACAGAAACTCTCCCGGTATGAGAAAGTTTCAGAGCTCCCGCGGTACGAGCCGCGGATCGCACACTCAATGAGGAGGAGTTCCATGACTGACTCGCACGAGGGCCTGCGCGAGTTGCGCGAACCCGGAGCGCGCCGACACCGGATCGCGTTGATAGACGGGCCGAACATGTCGAATCTGGGCGCGCGCAGCCGACGAATGTACGGTCCTATCGAGTCACTCGACGCCCTGCACAAGTACGTCACCAGCTGGGCGGACGTCCTCGGCGTCGAACTCGAGGTCTTCTCCTCGAACTACGAGGGCGCGATCCTCGAGTTCGTGCATGGTTCGGCGGCGTCCGTCGACGCCTACCTGATCAATCCTGCCGGGCTGACCATCCACGGCTCCGCGACCCGGCACGCCCTGCTCGAAACGCAGCGACCCTACGTCGAGGTGCATTTCGCCAACGCGCAGGGCAGCGCCACGTCAGATCGCGGCCCGGTCTTCGGACGTGCCGACTCGGTGTTCACCCCCACCGCGACCGGCCTGTGCATGGGCCTGCGGCAGTACAGCTACATCGGCGCCCTGGTCGGACTCGTCCTGTCGCTGGACGACGCTGACTTCCTCGCTCCCTCAGCCCATCTGCCCAAGCCCTAGGCAGGTATGCAATGGCAGTCAACTCCCCTGACCACCGAGCGCAGCGACGGGCTGCCGTCGCCGGCTTCGCGGCGAGCACCATCGAGCTGTACGATTTTCTGCTCTACAGCACGATGGCAGCCTTGGTCTTCAACCACGTCTTCTTTCCCGCCTATTCGTCTGGGACCGGCGTTCTCGCGTCGTTCGCGACGCTTGCCGTCGGATTCCTCGCCCGCCCCCTTGGGAGTGTGCTGCTTGGGAGGCTGGGAGACCGCATCGGGCGCCGCCGAACCCTCGCGATCTCATTGAGCCTCATGGCGGTGAGCAGCGTCGGCATCGGTGTTCTACCGACGTATAAAACCATCGGTTTCGCCGCTCCAGTGTTGCTCGTCCTGTTCCGGTTGATACAGGGGCTTGCTCTCGGTGGGGAATGGGCCGGCGCGGCCCTGACTCTCGTAGAGCACGCCCGTCCCGGCCGTCGCCATCTCATGGGCAGTGTCGTCCAGATGGGTGCCTTCGGGATCGTCCTTTCGACCCTGGCCACCAGCCTGAGCTCCACCATCTCCGGACCGGACTTCCTGGTCTGGGGCTGGCGACTACCGTTCCTGTTCAGCGTCGTGCTGTTCGGCCTCACGTTCTGGATCCGCTCCAGAATCGATGACAGCCCTGAGTACACCGCGGCAAAGAAGGCTGCCAGCTCTTCGTCGATCGGACTGCGGACCGTTCTGCGCACGCACTGGCGGCCGATCGCGCTGGCGACCGGGCTCGCCGCTGTCGGCAACGTCGTTTATTACACGATCTCGACGTTTGGGCTCAGCTTCGCAACAACGCAGGGCGGCATGGACCGCTCCGCCGTACTCGACGCGCTGCTCGTCGCTTCGGTGATCTACACGGCCTGCATCGGACTTGCGGGATGGCTCGCGGACCGGTGGGGCCCGCGACCGGTGTTCTTGGTCGGCGTCGTTTCCTGCGCGGTCATCTCGTTGTTCTTCTTCGACCTGTTGATGCGAGGCTCGGTACTCCTGGTCGGCGTTGCGTTCACCATCTACCTCTGCTTCGCCCACGCGACGGTTCAAGCTCCACAGGCGGCTGTGTTCGTCGCCCAGTTCCCTCCGCTTTCGCGCTACACCGGCGTGGCGCTGTCCCAGGCTCTGCCAACGACCCTCATCGGCGGAACCGCACCGTTCATCGCGCAGTTGCTTATGAATACGACTGGATCGACCTGGTCGATCTCCGCATACATCGTGGCCGTGTCAGCTGTCGCGTTCGGGTGTGCCATCGCGCTCACACGCCGGTCCGGGGCGACAGGCTGGGCATCCGAATCGGTGGCTGCTCCTGTAAGCGAGCCGGCCTAGATGGGCGGCTTCAACACAGTCCTCGGGGGTTTTCCTACCTGGGTACACTGCCACGGATCTGATGGTGAGGACGTCGTTGTCGCCCTACACTCACTCGGCCTCGACGGTGCATCATTCGACAGCGTGGCCAAGCGACTGCTCACACAACGACGACTCCTCGTACTGGCGCCCGACCTTCGCGGACATGGCCGATCGAGAGCGCCGGCCGCCTCGATCGATCTCGACGCCTTGGCCGACGACGTCGTCGAGCTGGCCCGCCGACAGCACCCTCGGCGTGTCCACCTCTTCGGAACCTCGATGGGCTCTGTAGTGGCCCGGCTTGCCGCGGCCCGTGATCCACGACTGTTGAAGAGCGTGACGCTCGCCGCGAGCCCACCGTACGCGGCTCCAGCCGTTGCTCGGCGCGGAGATGGCGTCCTCGTCGACGGGATGGCCTCCGTCATCAATGACACTCTCGCGCGGTGGTTCTCCCCGCACGTGCGCGAGATCGACGATCCCGGTGTGCGCTACGCAGCCAGGACCTTAATCGACATGGACCCTCGTGCATGGGCAGCAAGTTGGGAGGCGATGTCACGCTTCACCACGCCAGCAGCGCTATCGCACGTTCCGGTCGCCTGCATAGCCGGGGCGCTCGACGAGTCGACCCCGCCGGCCGCCGTACAACAGACCGCCGGCCTGGCCGGCCCGCACGCGAGCATGGTGGTGATTCCCGGTGCGGGCCATCAGATCAATCTGGAGCAGCCCGAGGCCGTCGCCGATGTGCTGTGCCAGGTCATCGAACGGTCCGAACAAATTTGCCATGATCGAGACGAAGGAGCCGATATTGGAAGCCATTGATCGCCCGCCCCCGCGCGGACTACTGCTCGCGTCCATGGACGTTGATCCCGCGAAGGAGGCCGAGTTCAACCGTTGGTACTGGGAGGAGCACTTCCCAGAGCGGCTCGCCTGCCCCGGATTTCAGTGGGGCGCCCGGTTCCGGGCCACCGATGGCCCACCTAGATACCTCGCCCTGTACCTGTTGGACAACCTCGAGGTGCTCGACGGACCCGCCTACGGCGCGATCGCAGGTCCGAGCGAGTGGACGCGCAGAATCCTGCCGCACACAACAGGTCTCGTGCGTAAGACTTACGAGTATCTGGAGCCCCCAACCGGTTGAGCAGCCGACACCTTGGTGGCTCTGTCCGCGAACTATGAACTCAGTCGTTCGCGAATGCCAACGGCAGAGCAGGTCAAGAACTCAGCCCAGCATGTCTCACCTGGAACGCGCAGTAGCCGATGAGGGGCACTCCAGCACGAGCATGCAGGGACTGTGACCGATACCAGCCAGCGTGCGAGGTTGCGAACCAGCTGAGCCCCATCTGGACACCAGATGGGGCTCAGAGGCTACTTGCGACACCGCCGAAGAATGGGGCTGCTGCACGGGGAGGTGACACTGTCACCCGATCGTGCAGCAGCCCCGGGCAGCGACAAGGCCGGGTACCTTCACTACCTGGGTGCCGCGACCGCCGCGGCGGTAGCCCGCTGGGCGTCGTGACGCACGACGAGTGCGAGATCCACGGTGCGCGTGATGGTTTCCTCGTCACGTCGGGCGGTGACGAGGAGCTTGCCTGCGATCGAACCGGTTTCGGCTCCAGTAGCGATCGTGCTGGTGAGGACCTCGACGCCGCGCGCCCGCCCGACAGCACCCCCTGGCTCGGTCCAGCTGACGGAAATCATGAGTCAGGTTGCGCAAGGCGCTCTCGCTGTCCACGAACAACGCCTTCTACCGCCTGACCGTGCCGTCAAGATTTGTGAACAACTGCCGTCGGCGATGACGAACAGAGCTACTTCAGTGAACATCGATATCTCGATCTTTGCATTTCACCAGGACGATGAAATCTCTTGGTCTACAGTCAAGTTCAGTAAGAATGTCACCGAATATCATGCATCCGGTCCGGCGTATGCAGGTACGCAGCGAGGCGGTCCGACATTGTGCGCTTGTAGGCGTCGACGTTGTCTAGCTTGATCTGTTCATAGCCGCGGATCTTGTCCGGGAGTTCGGCGACCTCCAAGGCAGCGGCCAGATTGTCCGGGCTGAGCGTGGCGAGCAGTAGTTCGATGGTTTCCCGATACTCAGTGATCAGTGCGCGTTCGGTGCGGCGGACGCGATGATAACCGAAGACATCGAAACGGGTGCCCCGGATACGGCGCAGCTGATATAGCATGCGCATGATTGGCATGGCCCATGGACCGATGCCGATTTTGTCTTTCAACCCCATGGCACGCAGGACCGGTGGGTGCAGCCGGATCGATCGCTTGGCGCCTTGACCGAAAGCCGCCTGCACTTCCGCATCGAAGGCGGGATCGAATATCAAGCGCGCCACCTCGTATTCGTCCTTATATGCCATCAACTTGTAAAGGTATTTGGCGACAGCTTCGGAGAGGGCTGTCGAATCGCCGATCGTTGCGGCCTCGCGCTCTCGGACCCGTTCGACGAACTCGGCGTATCGGCTTGCGTACGAGGCGTTCTGGTAGGCGATGAGGTCAGCGGCGCGAAGTTCGACCAGGCGGGCAAACTCCGAACCCGGCAACGCACGCACAGCCGATGCGATGCCTACTGCCCGCGAATCTCGCCGGACCGGGAGTACCACCGCGCTGCGAGCGGCCGCAATCGCACCCATGACGGCATCGGGATCGGCGAATGTGTGGCGCCCGCGGCGGAAAGCCTGGAGGTTGGTGGCGACCACAGCGCCATTGAGTTCGATTGCACGTTCGATCGCGTCGGCCGAAATCGGCAGTACGCCAGCCTGGAAGGCGCCCCCTACCAAGAGCATATTGGCGAACTGCTCGTCGCCGAACAGATCCCGAGATAGTTTTGCCGGGTCGAAGTAGATTGCGCGAGAAACAGTTTCGTCGATCGCAGTCCGAATCTGCGTCCGCTGCGGGAATTGCACGGTGGTATCGGCAACCATCGCGCCGGTGGGGACTTCGGTTGTCGACACCACAGCGACTGTGTGGACGGGGTCGGCGACCTTCAGGTTCGCCGGATCGGTCGCGACCAGCGAGTCGCATGCCAGATACAGCCCGCAGCGGCCCTGGCCGATTTTGGCCGCATGGTCCAAAGGTTCCCGACTGATCTTGAGGTCGGAGATGACGGCGCCGCCCTTTTGTGCGAGCCCGGTCTGATCCAGGCTGCGCACGAACTTGCCATCGAGAACTGCTGCGGTGGCCAGGATCTGCGCCACAGTAACGACGCCCGTGCCACCAATGCCCATGATCCGCATCCCGAATTCGCCGTCCAGCGCACCGGTTTCGGGACTGTCGAGGACATCGGCGGAAATATCGACAACCGCGGCTCGATGCCCACCGTCACTCGGGGTGACCGTCACGAAAGAGGGGCAGTCGCCTTTCAGGCAGGAGAAGTCGAGGTTGCACGAGGACTGGTGGATGGCTGTCTTGCGACCGAATTCAGTGTCGACGGGCTGCACGGATAGACAGTTGGATTTCTCACCGCAATCACCGCACCCTTCGCAGATCCGTTCGTTGATCATCACCCTGGTGGCCGGGGTCTCTGCAGTGCCCCGTTTACGTTTGCGGCGTTTCTCAGCCGCACATTCCTGATCGTGGATGAGCACGGTGACACCGGCGATCGCGGACAGTTCTCGCTGCACATCGATAATCTCGTCCCTGTCCCTCACAGCCACACCCGCGGGCAACCTCAATGCCTTCACCCGGTGGATATCCTCGGTCGTGACAACGACCTTCTGCACCCCTTCGCTGAGCAGAAGTCGTGTCAGCCGGTCCAGTGACATGGCGCCGACGGGGTCCTGACCTCCGGTCATGGCGACGGTGGCGTTGTAGAGCAGTTTGTAGGTGATGTTCTCTCCGGAGGCAACTGCCGCTCGCAGGGCCAGGCTGCCGGAGTGCGTGAAGGTGCCGTCGCCGATGTTCTGGACGAAATGGTTTTCGTTCAGGAACGGAGCCATCCCGAGCCATTGGGCACCTTCACCACCCATCTGAGTTAGCCCCAGGATGTCACCGACTTGCTTGTCGTCCATCATCAAAACCATGGCATGGCAACCAATTCCGCCACCGATAAGGCTGCCCGGCGCAACCTTGGTGGAGGAATTGTGCGGACAGCCGGAGCAGAAGTAAGGCGTGCGAGTGAGCAAAGGAAGCGCAATGCGGGATCGGCGAGGCCGCTGCTGCCACCGCTGGGCCGGCTCGATTCCGTATTCGCCGCCCAACCGCCGCGCCAGTGCACCGGCGACCTGGTCGACGTCGAGTTCGCCGAACGCGGGAAATAGCGGCTCTCCGCTGCTGTCGGTTTTGCCGACCACTCGCGGCGACCTCGGATGTCGGTAGAGAACCTCCTTCACCGCCGCCTCGAGAAACGGGCGCTTTTCCTCCACGACGATGATCTCGTCGAGGCCCTCGGCGAAGCGGGCGACGATCTCCGGATCCAGGGGATAAATCATCCCGAGTTTCAAGATCCGAATGCCGTACCGACGCAGGCCCGCATCATCGATCCCCATGACGGACAACGCCTCACGGAGATCGAGATAGGTCTTGCCCGCGGTGACGATGCCGATTCGGTCGTCGGGTCCGGATTGCACGATCCGGTTGAGCTGGTTGATGCGAGCGTAGTCGAGGGCACGAGGCAGTCGGTCAACGACTTGGCTGCGCTCCAACGTCAGCAGGTTGGCACCCACCAGTTTGGCACTCGGCGTGTAGACGCTCGGACCGAACTCGCCGAAATCGGGCAGATTTCGGTCGGGGTGCACGACTGCGGTTGATGCGCCGTCGGCAACGGCAGTGACGATCTTGAGCGCCGACCACAGACCGGTGAAACGGGACAGATAGGGCGCATGCAGCCCGAAATCGAGGACCTCCTGGGGGTCGGCCGGGTACAGGGTCGGGATCAGCAGATCGGCCAGGGCGAACTCGGAGGCTCCGGCGAGGCTGGACGACTTGGCGCCAGGATCGTCACCGACGAACGCGACCGCCCCGCCCTGGGGGTCTGTGCCGACAAGGTTGGCATGGCGGAGCGCGTCGGCCGCGCGATCGAGCCCGGGCGACTTCCCGTACCAATAGCCGGTCACGCCATCGGGCCGCATCCGCCCGTACTGCGGCGCCAACTGAGTACCGAGCACCGAGGTGGCGGCGAGCTCCTCGTTGACCGCCGGGCGATGCACGATGTCGAACCCATCGAGATGGCTTCTCCTGCGCGCAATTTCGATATCATAACCAGCCAAGGGTGAACCCTCGTAGCCGGAGACGAAAGATGCCGACGACACCCCCCGCCGGCGATCGAGGATGGCGCGGTCACGCAGGATCCGAACGAGTGCCTGGATCCCGCTCAGGTACACCGTCCCCTCTTCCCGCACATAGCGGTCATCGAGGCTGAATGCGGCTGCCGGGTCGTACAAGGTAGGCAAGATTGTTCCTTCGATCGAGGACCGTCCGGATTACGCAGGGCTGGTGCCCGCGCCGAGCCCGGCGACGAGATCTTCCAAAGATGTTGCAGCGGCGATCTTTTCGATGAATGCGACTTCAACGCGGTTAGCGTTCTCACAAAATTCGACGACTCGCGGCACCTCAGCGAACGGGATGACGCAGATCCCGTCGATATCGGCAACGATGTAGTCGCCGGGCCGGACCAGATGGCCGCACAGTGCTACCGGTCCGTTGAGTTCTACCGTCTCGTAACGGTATCGAGCCGCAGCGGGCCGGCGGACGGCGCTCCATACCGGCAGGCCGGTGTTCCGGATGGATGCGGTATCGCGGATGGCGCCGTCGATCACACATCCACCCAGCTCGGCTTTGGATGCCCAGCGAGCGGACAGCGCTCCCATCACGGCCCCCGTTCTTGATTGCGAGCAGTCCACCACGCCTACGTCCCCGGGATGAGCAAGACCGTAGAGATCCCGGTCGCCGAAGATCATTCCGGCCCCACTGGTGCGATTGCCTGTCACATCTCCGCCCAGCGGAATGTAACGCAGGGTGACGGCCGGCCCGCACAACCGGGAGGTGTCCTGGATCGGTTCGAGCTCTCGGGATCCGATCACGGCCCCGATGCCGAATTGGTCCAGCGCATCGGCCACCGCCGACGCGGTATCCGGTATCGCCAGCAGCCTGGCCGCGAAATCCCCATCATGCCGCGGTATTTCGGTATCGACGACGATCGATTCCGGTACCGCACCCAGCATGCGTCTGCTGGCTTTTCGATCGGTATCAGGCACGGCTCGGCTCCGCACGCTCGGCCCGCCGCGTGGTGGGCAGTGTGCAGCGTCTGGCCGCTTCGTACGCCCGGATATCAGCGATGCGCTCCAGGGTCAGACTGATATCGTCGAGCCCCTCGAGCAGCCGTCGACGGGCATCGTCATCGAATTCGAACGGGTAGGCGCGATCGCCTACGCGGACCTCGCGGTGCACCAAGTCCGCGGTGACCGGAATGCCGGGCCGGGCTTCTACGCTGGCCCACAGCAACTCGACGACACTGCGATCGAGCTCGATGGTCAGCAGTCCGTTCTGCAGAGAATTGCCGCGGAAGATATCGCCGAAACGGGGGGCGATGACCGCCTTTATCCCGTAGCCCTGCAGTGCCCAAACCGCCATCTCGCGCGACGAACCGGTGCCGAAGTTCTCGTCGGCGATCAGTATCGTCGCATCGCGGTAGGCGGGCTGGTTGAGGACGAAGTCCGGATCCGCCCGCCAGTCGTGCATCATTGCATCGCCATATCCGTCCTTGGTGACCAGTACGGCGAACCGGCCAGGGACGAGCTGATCGGTGTCGATGTTCGAAATCCGCAGCGGTGCTGCAACTCCCGTGTGCGAAGTGAAGATTTCCATGGCCTCAGCCCTCCAGATCGGCTGGTGCCGACAACCGGCCCGTGATCGCGGTGGCAGCGGCCACCGACGGTGAAACAAGATGTGTCCGAACACCGGGTCCCTGACGGCCCTCGAAGTTCCGGTTGTTGGTCGACGCGATGCGACGACCAGGACTCGAGCGGTCCTCGTTGAGTCCGATACACATCGAACAGCCGGAGTAGCGCAGCGGCGCCCCAGCAGCAGCGAAGATCTCGTCGAGTCCCTCGTTAATCGCCTGTCTGCGAACCGCTTCCGAGCCGGGCACGACCAATACCCGCACGCCTGACGCGATTCGACGTCCGCGCCACACGGCGGCCACCTCACGCAGATCCTCGATCCGGCCGTTGGTACACGATCCGATGAAGACCGCGTCTATGGCGATATCGCGTATGGCCGTACCGGGTACCAGGTCGATATATTTCAGCGCCCGCTCTGCGGCCGCTCGCACAACCGGGTCGCCGAAGGATTCCGCGCTGGGCACCGTCGCATCGATCGGAACCGATTGGGCCGGGTTCGTCCCCCAGGAAACACGAGGCGTGACCGTGGCGGCGTCGAGATGAATCTCCTTATCCCATAACGCATCCGAATCGGAATGAAAGGTCCGCCAGTACGCCGCCTCGGCGTCGAACGCCGCGCCATCCGGCACGTGCGGCCGGCCACGAAGATACTCGATCGTCGTCTCGTCGGGCGCGACCAGGCCGGCCCGCGCTCCGGCCTCGACGGACATATTGCACACCGTCATCCGAGCTTCCATCGACAGGGCGTCGATAGCCTCACCTTGATATTCGATGACGTGGCCCTGGGCTCCGTTCGCACCGATCCGCTCGATGATCGCGAGGATCAGATCCTTCGCGGTGGACCCGGCCGGCAGGCGGCCCTCCACTATCACGCGCATATTCTTCATCCGCTTCATGGGCAGGGTCTGGGTGGCCAGCACATGCTCCACCTGACTGGTGCCGATCCCGAAGGCGAGGACGCCGAACGCACCGTGGGTGGTGGTGTGCGAGTCGCAGCACACCAGTGTCATCCCGGGCTGAGTCAAACCCAACTCCGGGCCGATCACGTGCGCTATGCCACGCTCACGGTCCCCCAGGGAGTACAGCTCGATGCCGAAATCCCGGCAGTTGCGACGCATGTGGCCGAGCTGTTCGGCCGCACCCGGGCTGGTGATCTCACGCAGCACATCGTCCGTCGGAGTGTTGTGATCTTCGGTGCCCAGCGTCAGTTCCGGCCGCCGCACGGTGCGGCGCGACGCACGCAGACCTTCGAATGCGACCGGGGTGTTGACCTCGTGCAGCAGATGCATATCGATGTAGATCAAGTCCGGCTCGCCCTCGGCGGCCCGCACGATATGGCTGTTCCATATCTTCTCCGCAAGCGTGTAACCCATAGCCGCGGCGCTCCTTCCCATTCCCGTCCCGGCCGGTCTCGACGCGATTCCGCGTCGGATCGACTGTGATCCAGAACATAGACATGGCGCTACCATAGGTCGAACAAGTGCCAGGATTTTGGAGCCAAGTGCTCAATAGTGCAGCCGATATCCCCTACCAGTTGCGCAATCGGCCCAACGATTCCCAGTCTCGCAAGGAGCAGCCATGGAACACTTCGACAAGCTCGATCTCGACATCCTCCGCCTCATTGTGGAAGAACCTCGCGCGGGCGTTCGCGAGTACGCGCGCCGGCTGAACATCGCCAGGAACACCGCCCAGGCCCGGATCACCAAACTGGAAAACTCCGGCGTCATCGTCACTTGGCGGCCACAGATCAACCCCGCCCCGCTCGGCTACCCCGTCGCGGCCTATGTGCACGTCCACATCATGCAACGACAGTTCGACCAGACCATCGCGCGCCTCGAGACGATCCCCGAGCTTATCGAAGCCAATACCGTTGCCGGAGAAGGCGATCTACTATGCCGGTTCGTCGCACGCGACAACGGGCACCTCGAAGAGGTGCTGCGAGCCGTGCTCGAGACGCAGGGGGTCGTGCGGATCCGGTCGGAGATCGTCTTGAACCGGCGACTGTGGCCGCGCGTGATCCCGCTCATCGAAAAGCTCCGTCCGCACGCGTGATTCCACGATTCACACCCGGTACCGCAAACCATGCACCATGAACCAATCGATCCGGCGAAGCTGTGCCACTAAGCCATTGGTATACCGATCGGCACTGAGGATGTACCGGGTTGAGCAAATGGCCCCTTTCTACCTGCAACCATTGCTCGTGTGACAGCCGTCACCTTCAATAGCGGGACGTGGCGAGTCGTAGCCCCCGCCACCGGCACCGGCGAGTAGCGCCGCGTGCGGCCACCACCGCCGAAAGGCGCGTTGGGTGATGCCGAGCAACCGAAAGGGCAGAACTTCCGATGGTCCATTCCTCATCGTCCGCAACGCGTCTACGGCGGAGGTCCGTCCGATGAGCGCCCCGGTCTGCAGACCGCCGAACATCGCCGCGAGGCTCGATCGGCTCCCCATCTCCCGGTGGCATTGGAAACTTGTGGTGCTCGTGGGACTTGCGACGTTCTTCGATGTGTACGAGGTCTATATGAGTGGCGTCCTCGGCGGTGTCCTCGCCGAACCGTGGCGCCTCACATCATTCAGCAAGTCGATCGTTGTGGGCGCACCGTTCTTCGGGATGATCTTCGGCGCGATATTCCTCGGCATGGCCAGCGACCGCTTCGGCCGACGGCAGATGTTCATGTACAACCTCGCCGCCTACTCGTTGCTGTCGATCGCCTCGGCCTTCTCGACCGGTGTGCAGATGCTGGTCACGTTCCGATTCCTCTCGGGCATATTCCTGGCCGCGGAACTTGTTCTCGTCGACACCTACTTGAGTGAGTTTCTCCCGAGGCGAGCCCGGGGCCGTCTGATATCGGTCGCCTACGCTATAGGCTTCCTCGCCGCACCCATCGTCGCCGGCCTCGGCGGATTACTAGTCGTCAAAACACATTTCGTCATCGAGGGCTGGCGCTGGATGCTGCTCGGCGGCGGCCTGGGGGCCCTGGTGGTGTTCTGGCTGCGCCGCAACCTTCCGGAGTCTCCACGGTGGCTCGCCGAACGCAACCGTCCGCAGGACGCGGATGCGGTTGTCTCGCACGTGGAGCGAGAGATCGAGCGGCAGACCGGCCGGACGCTGCCCGACGTCGGCCGCGGCGCTTATCAACCGGTGCGGAATATTCCATTCAGCTCGATGTTCCGGCCGCCTTATCTCAGGCGCACCGTCATGATGTGGATCTTCCAAATCACTCAGACCGTGGGCCAATACGGCTTTGCAACGCTCGGCACACTCATCCTGGTGAGCAAGGGATACACCGTTTCCTCCTCGCTGCTCTACACCGCGCTGTCGTTCATCGGTGCGCCGGTCGGTGCACTCCTGGCTGTACCGCTGGTCGAGCGACTGGAAAGAAAGATCCTAATCATCGGAGGCATGGCCATCATCGGTGTCGCCGGCATCGTCTTCGGCAACTCGACCGATCCGACAATCATCGTTATCGCCGGCTTCGCAATCACCGTATGCAACAGCGTCGTCAGCAGCGGCTGGCACGTCTACCAGGCCGAACTGTTCCCCACGCAGGTGCGCAGCACCGCAGGCGGCGTGGCCTACTCGCTGTCCCGCCTCACGGCGGGACTACTCCCATTCCTCGCACTGCCGATCCTCGACCATTTCGGTCCGGCCGAGGTCTTTATCGCCTGCGGCGCGATCATCGCGATCACCTGCCTCGACCTGGCAATCCTCGGACCACGAACGAACGGCCGCAGCCTCGAGGACGTGACCGAGAACAGCCACCACCCGACATCCGACTCGGCGCTGCAGTTCGCAGTCGACGCGAGCAGCACAGCACCTGACGCGAAGCCATTGTCCACCTGACCATTTTTCCTCGCGGACCCGGCACAGACACCGCCCGGCAGCGGCGCTGCACTGCACTAACCCTGACGACGAAAAGGTATACCCGATGAAAATCAACAAGTTCGCCGTTTCCACCGCCCTCGTGTCGGCAGCCCTCGGCGTCACCAGCGGAACGGCTCAGGCCGCCCCTGCGACTGACGCCATCAATTACAAGGCGACCACGACCGAAAAATCCACGATCATCTCGACCGATGCCGGGTCGATGGATGTGGAGGACGGTGTATTCAAGATCAAAGCAGCCAACGGCACCACGCTGGCCGGGGCAGATCTGAAGTTCCGCGTCGATAACTTCGAGTTCCCGATCACCGCAGATATCGCCGGGCACACCGCGACGCTGACTCCGCAGTTCGATCTGCAGCATGCGGTCTACAAGCCGGTCGACCTGCCATACCAGGAAACCGCGCCGTGGAAGACACCCTACGACCGTGAACAGGCGGCCTGGAACCGGATGCGTGACACGATTGGCTCCGGAGCCACCATCGGCACCCTGGTCGGCGGACTCGCCGGCGGCGCTGTGGGTTGCGTGCTCGGCGGTATCGCCGGTGCCACTGTGTCGGCGGCCGCCATCGTCGGCCTGTTCGGCGCCTTCATTCCGGCCGCGGCCATCGGCTGTCTCGGCGGCATCATCGCTGTCGGCGCGCTCGGAACCCTCGCAGGTCAGCTTCTGGTGACCGCGCCAGTCGCGGTCCTGGCCGCCATCCAGTACTTCACCACCATCAACCAGCCGTTCACTCCGGCCAAGTAAAGCGACGTCAATCACGTCCAGCTACGTCGACCTGTCCTGGAAGCCGGAATACGTCTCGCGTGTCGCCGAGAAGCTCACCGAGTTCTTCATCAAGAATCTCTAGCTAGGTCAGCACGCTGGCCCCGTCCGTCGAGATCCGGCCGAAAGGGCTATCCACCTCATGCCGCTGTGAGCGGATAATTCTCTACGTACAAGAATATCGTCGATGAAACCAGAGAGTGCTGCTCCAGCGCGGACGCGCTGGTCCTGTCGGCCGTTGCGCGGTCAGGACCGGTCGGGGAGCAGCAGATCGGCTAGCTCGGTCAACAGCGCCCGCACCCGCCGAACTGCGGCAGGATCTCCGAGCGCGGCCACCAGAGCATCGTTCAGACGCGGTGGCGTGCGGCGCGCGATGGCCTTGAAGAGTGCATCGGTCGGGTAGACGAGGGTGCGCCGGCGATCCCTCGGGTCGCGGTCGGTGGCCAGCATCGCGCTGTCGACCAACCGTGCGACGCAATCGGAAACATGCGACTGGGCGAACCCGGTCCGCATGGTGATCTCGCCGACCGAACTTCCCGGGTGGTCGATCACGTCGTCGAGTACGGCGATCTCCCCCTCCGGGGGCAACTCGTCGGCGTCGACGGAGTCGAGACCGGCCTGCCGGGCCAGCTCGATCAGGTGCCTGCCCAGCCGATGCAGCTCTCTTCCGTCCACAGCACTCCAGGCTAGCCCCAGCACCCCTGCCCCGGTCACCGCAATATCTATCAGTAGCGATAGATTGTCTTATACATATCGCTACTGATAGATATTAGGGAAAACCGTTAAGGATCAGTCATCTCGTCTATTGTCCTTCGAGACCTCAGTTCTAGGTGTCGGGAACCGGCATTTCATAGGTAGGTGTTCATGAGTCGTGTGACCTCAGTTCGTCACAACCGGTCACGCCGAGGGCGATGGCAGATCGCCGTCGCCGCGCTCTCGGTGATGGCGGCATGTCTGTCTTGGCAACCCGCGTGGGCGCAGCCATCCGCCACGAACGTGGTGACCGTCAACCCGCCCGACCAGCTGCATATAAGGCCCGACATCGAGGAGCTGCCGGTGCCGCCGACAGCGCCGTCCACCGCTGCCGGATCGTGCACGGCCGCAGTCAATCCGCACGGCACCGGCTGCCTCAGCGCCGCCTGGGGCGCCCTGGGCGCGGTCGGCACGTACTACCCATCCAGCGACTACGTGATGGTGGGCGCGGTATTAGCCGGCGCACCCACCACTGGGGCCACCGCGATCTACAGCGGCCCGCAAGCACTGCTGGTGCACACCGACGGCAAGACCTTCCCCAACGGCGACGCCTGGAAATGCCTGACTTGCGGTGTGGCCTATCCGACGAACTCCAGCGCCAACAATAACAACTTCACCTATCCGATCAACGGTTTCCACGACGGTAAACGTGCCCTGGCGGGCGCGGCCGTCATAGACTGCGGGCACTACAAGTTCTCCGATGACATGTGCACCCCGGCACAGATGCATGCCTATCCGCTGTACTGGGACAACGGCACCGGCAAGGTCGGCCAGCTGCGCGAACCACGCCTGAACCCCGACGACACACATATCGGCTTCAGCTACATGCCCCCGTCCACTACGGTCCTGGCCGAGTACGCCTTCGCCGGCGCCTTGGCGTTCGACCAGGCGAACAACCGCTATGACATCGACAACGTGCGCACGATGTACAACCCCATCCCCGCATTCGCGCCGTACGTTGTCCGGGGCAGCACTCTGAAGTTCAACCCCGCCGGGATGATCGGCGAATTCCGCGGCTGGACCGCCGACGGCCGCTCCGCCCTCGGCATCGAAGACTACGACTCCGACAGCATCGACCTGTGGGCCACCGACAACACCACCGGCGCCTCTCACCCACTCACCCACCACGCCGAATACACCGACCCGAACTTCCCCTCCCCCAACGGCAAATACCTGCTCTCGGAACAGGTACTCGGTTCCGGCCGACTGGATTTCGTCTCCGGCCTGCAGGGCATCCCGCCACTCACCGATCAGCTGTCGACCATCGGTTACGTCTCCGGTATCCGCAACAACGGCCAACGTCGATTCTTCCTACCGTGGCTGGTCGACCTCGGCTCCGGGCACAGCGAACAGGTCAATGCCGGTGCCGACCCGAACTGGAACGCCGCCGCCGACCCGGCCTGGCTGTCCGATAGCACCGCCGCGGTCTGGGCGGAGAACCTGGTCACCACCCCCGCCTGCGGTGGCAGCAACCCTCTGCCCTGCCCAACCTCCGCCGAACCCGGCGGCCGCCATAGCCGGGTCATGATCGCGCGGTTCGACGGCCTCGCCCCAACCTCGGCACCGCAGATCCCCAGGGCGCCGGACATCACCTGGGGTCTGGCTTACCATCCCGGCGACCAGCTCCCGATACCGAAGCCACTGCCCAGCGGGACTTACACGGTCGACGGCACCAAGGGGGGCGAGGCCAAGGTGGTGATCACCGACGACGCAACCAACGCGCTGATCACCGAGATCCAGGTCGCCTACACCGACTTCCGCAACGACGCCGGAATGACGGTCAACGGCACCGAGAGCGTCGCGCGTCGGTCGGACAGCGAGCTCTCGGCGGTCACCTTCCATGAGAATCTGAAGATGTCCGGTGCTCACCACGGCACCAAGGTCACCAGTGAACCCGGCGGCTTCACCCTGTCACCGGCCGTGATGGAGAACAACTTTCAAGCCACCGGCACCATGACGACGACCATCGACGGGAAGACCTACATACAGCCGGGCAACGGCGACTGATCCGAAACAGCACGGCGGCTCCGGCAATGCGCGCACGGTCGCGCTGCCGGAGCCGCTCGGTGACCAGAGGTTTGGTGGAGCAGTTCCAAACAAAGAAGGGCCCCTGGCAGCAGCTCAGCGGGCGACGTATCCGCCGTCCACCGGTATCGCGGTCCCGGTGATGAACGAGGACTCGTCGCTGGCCAGGAACAAGGCGGCTGCGGCCAATTCTTCTGGCATACCCCACCGGTTCAAGGGTTGCGGCGGAATCAAGTCCGCCGGCGGCGTCGGGCTCTCGCTCGCCCCGGCCAACCCGGTCCAGGCCATTCCCGGGCAGATCGCGTTGACTCGCACTCCTTTCTTGGCGAAATCGAGCGCGGCCGCCTTGGTGATCTGCACGACGCCGCCCTTCGACGCCGAGTAGGCCGCCAGTCCCTTCCAACCGACCAACCCGGACGCCGATGCCGTGTTGATCACCGATCCCCCGCCTCCTGCCAGCATCGCCGCGATTCCGTATTTCATGCCGAGAAAAACGCCCTTGAGGTTCACCGCGACAACACTGTCGAAGTTGGCCTCGTCGATCTCCGTGATCGGACCACGCTGGCCACTGAAGCCGGCGTTGTTGAAGAGCACGTCCAGCCGCCCGAACGATGTCACGGCGGTCCTGATCATGCGTTGCACGTCACCGGAATTCGACACATCGACGTGCACGCTCACCGCATTCTCGCCGATCTCCGCAGCCGTCTTATCCTCCTGGCCGCTGATGTCCGCGCACACCACTCTGGCCCCCTCGGAAGCGAACAGGACCGCGCTGGCGCGGCCTATACCGGAACCGGCTCCCGTGATGACCGCGACCTTCCCTGCGAGCCGACCACCGCCCTTCGACGCCTCGTTCATCGGGCAATACCTCTTTCTGTCATGGCGAGTGGTGCCCGGCGCAATACCCACGCTGCCCCGGTGATCCATTGCGTCGTAGTCACTTCAGCATCCCTCCAGCATCGACCGGCAATGCGACGCCCGTGATGTAGCGCGCCTCGTCGGAAGCGAGGAACAGCGCCGCATTGGCGATGTCCTCCGGCTCCAGCCACGGCGTCGGCAACACATGGGTCTGCTGAGAAGCACTGGCGAAGTCATCGATGGTGGGGTTCTCCAGATCGGGACGGAACATCCGGAAGGTGGGCTCGTTGAGCGTCATCGGCGTACCCACCTGACTTGGGCAGATGGCGTTGACCCGGATATTCTTCGAGCCCATCTCCAGGGCCAAGGTCCGCATCAACCCGATCACACCGTGCTTCGCAGCGATGTAATGACCGATGTGCTCGGCACCCCTCAGGCCGCCACAGGAACTGGTCAGGATGACCGAACCGCCGCGTTTGCCTACGATGATGTGACCGATCGCCACCCGCACGGACACCCAGACCCCGGTCAGATTCACGTCGATCATGTCACGCCAGGTCTTCTCGTCCATGCGGTCCAACCGGGTGCCATCACTGGCGAGCCCGGCGTTGGCCACGATGATATCCAGCCGCCCAAGCTGTTTCACCCCGTCGTCGACTACAGCCTGCATGGTGCCGAAGTCGCGCACGTCGGCCTCCACGGCGACGATGCGGCGGCCGTACGCCTGGACCTGTGCGACAGTTTCAGCCAAATCATCCGGTGTCGACATCGGAATCTTGACGCCGTCGAGCTGTTTGCACACGTCCACCGCGATGATGTCGGCGCCCTCCTGCGCCATGCGCACCGCATGCGCGCGCCCCTGCCCGCGGGCCGCACCTGTAATGAAGGCGACTTTGCCTTCGAGTTTTGCGGTCATCTGACTACTCGCTTCCTGATCCACAGATCGGTATCAGCCGACGACGGTGCGTCGACGTTGATGTGAAAGGTCATGACCGAGCGCCAGGACTGGCGACACGCTGGGCGTCCTCGCGGAATCCGGCGCTCATCATGTCCCGGCTGCGGCGACGCCGGTCCAGCCATTTTTCGTTGACGGCCCGATTCTGTTCTCCAACGATGAACACCGGACCGGCGTCGAGGTTCGCGATGATCTCCCGGGCCGCCGTCTCGGAGGAAATCATTGTCCGGGAATCGAATTCGATGCCGCGCCGACGGTTGGCCGGCGTATCGGTATATCCGAGGATGGCACATGCGACGTCCACGCCGTGGGGCTGCAACTCCGCCCACATGCTTTCGGCGAAATTGACCTGGAATATCTTCTCGGCCGAATAGACGGCCACCGTGGGAGCGCCGACGATGCAGGCCAGCGAACCAACGACAACGATCCCGCCTCGGCCTCGATCGCGCATCGCCGGCGCGAATTCGTACACCATGGACAGCGGGCCAATGCAATTGAGCCGGACCTGGTTGTGCCAGTACTCGTAGGGCTGCTCGAGTAGCGGAACGGGATGACTGGCCGCCCCGGCGTTGTAGATCACTAGCCCAACCTCGAGTCCGGCTGTCGACTCCGCGATCGTCCTGCCGATCACGGGATCCGCCGTGAGATCGAGCGGCAACTCCCGCACCTGGACACCGTGGCGGTCGCGGACACCCTCTGCAATCTGTTGCAGCAGAGCTGCATTACGGGCGATCAGGACAAGATTCACGCCCGCCGCACCCAGTTGGTCCGCCAGGCTCGCGCCGACGCCCTCCGAGGCTCCGGCGATGATCGCCCACGGACCGTATCGCCGCGCCAATGTAGACGCCGATGTGCTCAAGATCCTGACCTCCAGCTGGTGAGAAACCTGTTGTCGCCAGTCCGCTGATCCACGCGGCGATGACCGTGGCGGCGCTGATGCACCGGTCGCGATGCGCCGACATCGGGCCAGCAGATGCTGAACTATCGACCAACTATTGCGTAAACATGCTTAACACCGCAGTCCAGAAACGGTCAAGGGCAGATGACTCTAACCAGGTGGTGAGCGGTACTAGAGTGCTGGATCGCACCAGACACTCTTGACCCTCAAGTCGAAGCAATGCTAAGCATACGGTCAACAACACTTCGAACGATTCGATCGGCAACCGCCGGAAAACGTCGGTCCGGGGAAGACGATCACACTGCGACCACTACCCCGCAGGCTGTCGACCTCGGACCTGGGCGACCAGAAGAGGAGATCACAATGACCAACGATGACGACCTGGCACAGCTGCGCCGCGACGTTCGATATCTGATGGACCGCACGGCCATCCTCGATTGCATCGCCAACAACGCCCGTGGCTGCGACCGTCACGATGTCGAGTTGCTCACCAGCTCGTATCACGCCGACGGCTGGGACGTGCACGGTAACGCCGTGCGATCCGGCCCGGACTACGCCGACTTCATGAACCCGATACACGACGGCGCCGGCCAAGCGCACACGCACAACATCACCACCCATGCCTGCGAGATCGATGGGGATACCGCGCACGCCGAGAGTTATGTGCTGGTCTTCCTGCTCGATCACGAGGGTGCGACCACCACCACACTCGGCGGGCGCTATCTCGATCGGCTGGAGCGGCGCGACGGGGCCTGGCGAATCGCGGTGCGACGGTGCACCGTCGAGTGGGTGCTCACCGGCGACGCCTCGCTGCTGGCGGCGGAGGGATTCAAGAAGCAGGAGTACTCGAGGGGCTCGCAGAACACCAGCGACCTCGCCTACCAGCGGCCGCTGGAGGTCGACACGCCCAGCGAGATCTGGTGATACCGACTACTTCTGGAGTTTGCCATGTATGACATGCCCGATGAAATCCGCGTCGACGCCGATGGCCCGCTGCGGATCATCACACTGAATCGTCCCGATAATCTCAACGCGGTCAACGACGATCTGCACCATGGGCTGGCCAGGCTGTGGCCGCAGCTGTCGGCAGATCGTTCGGCTCGGGTCGCCGTACTTACCGGCGCCGGCAAAGCCTTCTCCGCCGGTGGCGATTTCGCCTACCTCGAAGAGCTCCGTCAGGATTCCGAGCTGCGGACGCGCAGCATCGCCGACGGCCGAGACCTGGTGCTGGGCATGGCCCGATGCCGAATCCCGGTGATCGCAGCCGTCAACGGCCCGGCCGTGGGTCTGGGCTGCAGCTTGGTCGCACTGAGCGACCTCGTCTATATCGCCGAGACCGCACACCTGGCCGACCCGCACGTGCGGGTGGGGCTCGTCGCCGCAGACGGCGGCGCGCTGGTCTGGCCGCTGCACACCAGCCTGATGCTGGCCAAGGAATACGCGCTCACCGGCGCGCGCATCTCGCCGGCCCAGGCCCGCGAGATGGGTCTGGTCAATCATGTCGTCACCGATCCGCTGACGGAGGCATTGGCCTGCGCCAAGCGGATTCTGGACCTGCCCCAGCAGGCGGTGGAGAACACCAAGCGACTGATGAACCTGCAACTGGAACGGGCAGTGCTCGCCGCCCTCGACTTCGCACTCACCGCCGAGGATCTGTCGTTCCAGACCGAGGACTTCCGCACGATCGTCGCCGGGCTCACCGCCGCCCAGAAAGCCTGAGGAAAGTCCTGTGCCCCAACGAGTTGCGATAGTCTCCGGGGCCGCGCGCGGAATCGGCGCGGCCATCGCCACACGACTGGCCGCGGATGGTTTGCGGGTCGGCGTTCTGGATCTGACCGCCGACCACTGTGCCGACACCGTTCGGACCATCACCGCGGCCGGGGGGCAGGCGGTGGCCCTCGGTGCGGACGTCTCCGACGAGGCGTCGGTAGCCGCGGCCGTCGACCTGCTGGATCAAGAACTCGGCGCTCCCACCGTCGTGGTCAACAACGCCGGTATCACGCGCGACAATCTGCTGTTCAAGATGAGTGTCGAGGACTGGGACGCGGTCCTGGGCGTACACCTGCGCGGCGCGTTTCTCCTGACCCGCGCGGTGCAGGGGCACATGATCGACGCTGGATGGGGTCGCATCGTGAACCTGTCGAGTATCTCGGCGCTCGGCAACCGCGGCCAGACCAACTACTCCGCGGCCAAGGCCGGTATCCAAGGCTTCACCAAGACACTGGCAATCGAGCTGGGCAAGTTCGGCATCACGGCCAACGCCATCGCGCCCGGATTCATTGCCACTGACATGACGGCAGCGACCGCCGAGCGCATCGGCATCCCCTTCGAGGACTACCAGGCCGCGGCCGCAGCCGAAATTCCGGTGCAACGAGTCGGCCGCCCCGAAGACATCGCGCACACTGCATCGTTCCTGGTGAGCGAAGGCGCCGGATTCGTCTCCGGGCAGGTCGTCTATGTCGCCGGTGGGCCGAAGAATTGAAATATGTTGGACAACAATATAATTGGGCCAGGCACCGATACACCGGTGCCGGAGCAGCGGCGCACCTCGATCATCGACCCGACAACAGACCCGATAGCACCTGAGGTCGATCAGGGAGCACTATCCGATTGGCTCGACGCGCTCGGGTCCGACCACCGGCAACCCTTCCGCGCCAACAGGATCGGGCTGGGCCAATCGAATCTGACGTACTTGGTCACCGATGCCGACGGCCGTCGCTGGGTATTACGGCGGCCGCCGCTCGGCCAGTTGCTCGCCTCCGCGCACGACGTGGCGCGCGAGGCTCGTATCCTGACCGCGCTCGCAGGCACCGACGTGCCGGTCCCTCGCATTCTCGGCGTCCGTCACGCCGACGGGGCGCCGATGGTACTCATGGAATTTGTCGACGGCCTGGTCGTCGATCGTATGGAGATCGCGGAGTCACTGTCACAGGATCGGCGACGCGCGATCGGAATTGCGTTACCGCGCACGCTCGCTCGCATCCACGCCGCAGATCTGAGCGCCATCGGACTGGCCGATCTGGCCAGTCACAAACCTTATGCCGAGCGCCAGCTCAAACGCTGGTCGACGCAGTGGGAACGATCGAAGACCCGGGATTTTCCGCAGCTGGACCGACTCACCGAGCGGCTGCGCGCGGCAACCCCGCAACAGCGTGAAACCGCTTTGGTGCACGGCGATTTCCACCTGCGCAACGTGATCACCGCACCGGAGACGGGGGCGATCACCGCTGTATTGGACTGGGAGTTGTGCACGCTCGGCGATCCTCTGGCCGATATCGGGAGTTTGCTGGCTTATTGGCCGGAGCCCGGCGAGCGGGGGGCAGGTAGCTTCGCCATGTGTACCCTGCCCGGCTTCCCGTCCCGTGCCGAGATCGCCGCGGAGTATCTAGCGGCGACGGGCAGAGATGCTGCGGCACTGAGCTTCTGGCATGTGCTCGGGCTATGGAAGATCGCCGTTATTCGTGAGGGCGTGTTACGCCGGGGACTCGACGACCCGCGTAACCGAGCGTCCGCCGCGACCCCGACCCGGGACGTTATCGACGCGATGATCGAGACGGCGGATCGGATTGCCACTGCGGCCGGATTCTGAGTACTACGCCCCCGCCGGATACGGTCCATTCCGTATCCGGCGGGGGCGTCTCAGCTCTTCGAGGAGTCATCGTGCTCGTCGCCCGGCCGGTACGCCGGTCCGAGCGCACCCGATCCTCGCAGTACCGCCACTTCTGTTGCGGCAAGGCCCAATTCGCTGAGCACAGCGTCGGTATGCTCCCCCAGCCCGGGCACCGCGCCCATCGTCGGCACGACCCCGCTGATGACCGGCGCCGGCAGCAACGACTGAACAACACCGGCCGGACTGTCGATCTCGCGCCAGCGATCCCGCTCCCGGAGCTGTGGGTGCTCGACCACCTCGGTGGCGCGGTTGTAACGCGAGTTGCCGATCCCGGCGTCGTCGGCAGCCTTTTGAATGTGTGCGAGATCGTGCCGGGCACACCATGCTCCGATCTCGGCGTCCAGCACCTGCCGGTGCAGGCAGCGATCGGGGTTCGTGCGAAACCGCTCGTCCTGTGCGAGGTCCGGGCGCTGCAACATGAGGCGGGCCAGTCGCTGCCATTCACGATCATTGGTGGTGCCGAGCACTACGGTCTGCTCGTCCGCCGTGCGGTAGGACCCGTAAGGGGCCACCGCGGGCGAGCCCACACCCAACGGCTGTTGATCGACTCCGGTATACCGAGCATGGGTGAGGTGATAGCCCATCATGTCGGCCATGGTGTCGAACAGACTCACCGCCACCTGCGCACCCTCGGGTCGGCCGCGCTCACGGGCGCACAGCAACGCCAGAATCGACAGTGCCGCATGCAGTCCCGTGGTGACGTCGGCAACAGGTGGCCCGGGCTTGGCCGGTGCACCCGGATACCCTGTGACCGCACAGGCACCGATCTCCGCCTGCACCAGAAGGTCGTAGGCACGCTTGTTCGACAACGGGCCCCCCACGCCGAAACCATCTATTTCGACAGAGATCAGGCCCGGGTGCCGGTTGGCCAGATCGTCCGGAGCCAGTCCGAGTCGTGCAGTGGCTCCCGGGGCAAGGTTCGACACCAGGACGTCAGCACGGTCCAGCAGCCGGTGCAGCAGATCCAGGCCGTCCGGCGATTTCAGGTCCAGTGTCACCGACTGCTTGCCGCGGTTGCACCAGACGAAGTGCGCCGCCTGCCCGTTGACTACATCGTCGTACCACCGGGCGAAGTCGCCACCGTCAGGATTCTCCACCTTGATCACCCGGGCACCGAAGTCGGCCAGCACCCGGGTACACATCGGCGCTGCGACCGCTTGCTCCAGGGCCACCACGGTGATGCCTTCGAGTAGGCCGCTCATGACCAACCTCCTTGAGGAACCCGGCCAGCCCCGAGCGGGCCCCGCCGAACGAACGGTGGCGTACGCCCGCCACCCTCACACCACCCGGACACGTATCGAAATATGGGCGAGTGCCTAACATCTGAATCGGATCATGGATAACATCGGACCGGGTCGGCAGTCAAGGATGCCAGCTTCTCAACGGGGCGCAAAGCTGCCATTTACATGCAATTTTCTTGGAAAGCAGCCCGACTCTGGCACAGTGTCGGAAGATGGACGCCATCCCGGCATGTTAGGCGATCGCCGAACTTCGTTGCCCGAGAAGACGGAGAACACATGGACGCCCTCGACACCGAGCGCAACTGCTCCACAGCAAGGCCCAGGTGATCTCGCCCGGGAGGCGCCAGGTAGTCGACAACGGGACTGCCATGGATACCACTGCCGACATGGAGGCTCGACGCGAAGATGTGCGTGCGGTACGTTATCGGGTACTTAATGGTCCACTTAAGTACCCTCAGTCATCGTGAATTAGGTGAGTTATGGAAATCGCGGAGCTGCAGGACTGTGCAGAACGAGTGTTCGCCGACGACGACCAGACGACGGTTCTGCTCGTGACCGCATTCAAAACCGGCGACCCTCTGGTGCTGACCGAGGAGCCAGCGGCCTATACGCCGTCGGCGCCGAGCGATCTGTTCCTGGTGAAGCTCGTCGTCGGACCGGGGAATCCCGGCCCGGCCGACGCACCTTCGACCTCGCCGGGTATCGGGATCGAGATATGGCTGCCCCCGAAATCGGCATGGAACGGTCGCCTGCACAACATCGGTGGACTCGGTGGCAACGACGGTGGGGCCCATTCGCTGCCTTCACAGGTCGGCTGGTTCTACGCGGCCCTCGTCGCCGGCCACGAGGGCGCGGTTTCGGCCAGCACGGACTCCGGTCACACTCCGACGAACGGCGCCTGGGGCATGAGCCCGGACGGCACGCCCGCGACGCAGTTGTGGATCGATTTCGCGCATCGAGCCATGCACGAGATGGCTGTCAAGACAAAGGCATTGGCGACGGCGTTCTATGGCGCTCCGCCCCGATATTGCTACTACGAGGGCTCATCCACCGGCGGTCGCCACGGCTACCGTCTCGCCCAGCAGTACCCCGAGGACTACGACGGGATCATCGCCAACCTGCCGACGGTCGACTTCACTCGCTGGTACCTCGCGCACCTCTACCGAGAACTCGTCATCGAACGTGACCTGGGCGGCGTCCCACTGACCGAAGAACAGCTCGACCTCGTGTCGAATGCGGCGATCCGGAGCGGGGACGTTGTCGGTGGCGAGCACCTCGGCTACATCCTCGATAACGAGGCGAGCCGATATGACCCGACGCGAGATCCGGACGTTCTGTGCACGAGCGATGGTGGCAACAACAGCTCGCAGCACTGCGTGACCAAGGCTCAGGCCGAAGCCGTCAACAAACTGTGGTACGGCGTCACCTCGGACGGGTCGGTACCGAATCCGGAGGTCGACGCCGGCGTCGGGGTCACTCTGAACGACCGCCTGTGGTACGGACTGACTCGTGGTACTTCGCTGTACGTAGCGTATTTCACCAAACGAGACCCCCGCATGCGCGAGATCTTGCGCGCGAATAAGGACAGCGGAGACTCGCCCAGTGCCGACTTCGCGGCACTCGTACTTCAAGATCCGACGATCGCTGGACCCTCCTTCCTCAACGCGACAGGCAACGGCCAGTCCCGATGGCGAGGCATGTCCTACGCGGACATGGCGGAACTGTACAAACGCGGCGCCGACATGGAATCGGCCTTCGCCGGTATATCCAGTGACAACCCGGACTTGTCGGCATTCCAGGCGCGGGGTGGAAAGCTGTTGAGCTGGCACGGCTGGAACGACGAGTCCATCCCCGTCCAGACCTCGATGCGGTACTACGACCGCGTCGTCGAGGCTATGGGAGGCCTGCAGCCCGTGCAGAGCTTCTACAAGCTCTACCTCGTTCCCGGCGGGGGGCACATGTCTCCCCACGGCACGTCGAACGAGTCCGCGAATCCCCCGATCCTGACGCCGAGTCAGCTTTACGAGCACCTCGTGGACTGGGTCGAGCATGGCATCGAGCCCGAGCGAATCGAAGTCACCTCCCCTGCCCCGACGCCCGACTCGATCACACACCCGATCTACCCATATCCGCGCAAAGCGGTGTACGTGGGCGGTGACCCACGGATCGCTGCCAGTTACACCAGCTCGTAGTACTGCAGTTTTGAAAAGCACCCGAGGAGAAGCGTCATGGACGCCGTTATCCCAGCCGAGCTCCGTCGATCACCCGACGATGGAGCGTCGTTCGTCCCGTACGGGACCGAAGCGCCTCCGCTTCAGGACTTCGACTACATCCAGGAAGAGTGGATCGCCACTGGCGATGCAGTGGGAGAGCCCTATGTGACGACCGTGCGCGTACGCCGCCCGCGCGACGCCGGGCGTTTCAGCGGGACGGTGATCGCCGAGGCTCCGCATGTCTCCGGTATCGCGCCGGTGTGGATGTACACGGCCCCCTATATCCTGCGGTCGGGACATGTCTGGGTGGAGATCACCGCGCAGAAGACCACCCTCGATATACACGTCAAGCCCTCGAATCCCGGACGCTACGAGGCCATGACCATCCCGGGACCGGACTCCGCGGACTTCGACCCGGTTCCTCGTCTCGGCAACATCGACACCGCGACGCACTTCTGGTCGGAGCTCGAACGCCGGAACCATGCCGCGAACTCGGTCCTCGCCCAGGTCGGCGCTGCGCTGCGCGCCGCGCAGGAACCATTCGGCGGCCGGTTGCTCGACCGGATCCTGCTCACCGGGCACTCACAGACCGGCAGCGTAACGCTGTACTACCTACGTGATGCCCACGAGCAGCAGCGCCTGGCCGACGGCTCGGCCGTCTACGACGGATACTTCCCGTCCGGCATGCCGTTCGATGCCGTCCGCGATATCGACGTACCGATCGTGCAGGTGATGAGCGAGGGCGATATCTCGCGTCCGGACTTCTCGTTCATTCCCGGTTACGAGGGTCGCCCGTACCGGCGCGCCGACAGTGACGAGCCCAGCGACCGTTACCGCCTATATGAAATCGCCGGAATCTCCCATATGGGAACCCGCTACGCGCCCTATAACGACGTGGCGCTATGGAAACAGCAACACTCCGATGCCGACGTGACGTTCGGCCCGCGTATCAACCGCATGCCTCACGGTGAGCTGTTCGCCATGGCACTGCACCACCTTGTCCAGTGGACGGCTACTGGCAGCGTGCCACCTCGGGCCGAGCGTCTCGAGGTCGGTTCCGACGGTTTTCTCGCCACCGATGAGTTCGGCAACGCCCTGGGCGGGGTGCGCTGCGCGCTGCTGGACGTCCCGCATTCCCGGTACCGAGCCAATGCGCCCTTTGCGGATGGCTCTCCTAGCTGGGTCTCGGTCGGCAATGAAGAACCCTTCGACCCCAACAAACTCCGGCGGCTCTATGGCGACTCGTCCGGCTACCTGGAACGTTTCAACGATCGACTCGACGAACTGATCGAAGCGGGTTGGTTCCTTGCCAACGACGCAGACGAGCTGCGGCACGAGGCCGAGCACATCGCAATTCCGTAATCCCACAGCCATAAGGAAAGACGAAGATGGCAAAGAGTATTACCACCGTGCGGGGCGAGATCGCACCCGAGCAACTCGGCATGACCACGATGCACGAGCACCTCAACTCCGACATGACGCCACTGAGGATCATCGCCGAGCAGTACAGCGTCCAGACTCCGCCACCAGCGATGCTGACCCTCACCAACGAGAACATGGCCTTCTTACGCAGCGGGGCAGCGATCTTCTCCGAAGAGAGCATGACCATCGGCGATATTGACTACACCGCCGCGGAGCTGGGGCACTTCCGCAAGGTCGGCGGGCAGGCGGTGGTGGACGCCTCACCGATCGGGCTCCGTGGCGACGTGACGCAGCTGCGGGCTGCATCAGAACTCGCGGACGTGCACGTCATCTGCGCGACTGGTCTCTACACCGCGACGACCCGACCACCCGCCTTCCAGGGATGGTCCGAGAAGCAGCAGGTGGCGCACTTCACCCGCGAGGCCCTCGACGGTATCGAAGGGTCTGACGTACGAGCGGGAATCCTCAAGTGCGCCCTCAGCGCGCAGACGCCGAACGACTCACTCAGCGAGATCGAACTCACCACCTTGCGCGCATGCGCCCAGGCCTCCCTGGAGACCGGACTGTCGGTACACGTGCACAGCGCATTCCCGATGACCGACGAACACGTGCTGGAAGGGGTTAGGGTCCTGCTCGACGACGTGGGGCTGCCCCCGGATCGCCTCCACATGATGCACATGGACTCCTTCCTACGTCCTTGGGACTCCCGCGAAAAGTACCTCCAGTCAATAGATTCAGTGAAGTCCGTCCGCACCGATTTGCTGGAGCGGGTGCTCGACCGGGGAGTCACGATAGGCTTCGACTCATGGGGGTCGAGCGTCGAGATACTGCCGCAAGATGATGATCGGCTCAAGGGCCTCATCCACCTGATCCGGAAGGGATATGACGCGCGGATCGTGCTCGGCCACGACGTGACGCAGAAGCCCGAGGGTGTGAGCTTCGGAGGCAAAGGCTTCAACCATTTCGCCCAGCTGGTTCCTCGCAGCCTCGCGCAGGCCGGTATATCGGAAGAGACCTACCATCGACTTACGGTCGACACTCCTGCGCGCATCCTCGCGCACTGACCACGAAGTCCTCACGTCATGATGGTGGGCAACCTCGAGAGCAATGACCTCGATCACTAGCTTGAGTTTTAACCTGTGCGGCGTGGTCGCGGTCCGGCTGGTTTTGATGCGCGGGTGTTGCTGGCGGTCTTGATGTGCACGTCGTAGCGTGGTGCCGGGTGTTGGTTGCGGTGCCCGGGCGGCCTGCCCGGTCCGGGTCGGGAGGGTTTCGGTGCACTGGCGGGACAGGCGATGTTCGGGCGTAGGTGCCGAAAACCTCGTCGGACACGGGCTGGTGTAAGTCGTTGCGGGGCAGCGGGTTTCTCCCACGGCCTTCTCAGGTCGGCAGCCAGGGGGCGGGCCAGGCGGAGCTGTGTGTAGGCGGCCAGCAGTAGCCAGGTCCACCGGTCGGCCGCTGCCGGGTCGCGGAGTTTCGGGCTGGTCCAGCCGAGGGTCTGTTTGAGCATGCGGAAGGTGTGCTCGATATCGAACCGGCGAAGAAACGCCTGCAATAACAGATCGACCTCGGCGGCATCCAGGTCGACGACCGAATGTCACAGCCACACCGGTTTCGGGATCGCACCGCTGGGCAGTCGTTCGACGTCCAGACGAATCACGGTGCCCTCGATCACCGGTAGCTTCCCGAGTTCGGTGACCCAGGACGAGCGGTGAGTCAGCCTGGGATGCAGGCTATTCCACGACCTGGCCACGGCCGGTCCGTAGAGTCTGGTGTCGGTGGTGGTGTAGGTGTCGGCCTCACCCCAGGTCGCCGGGTCGCCGAAGACGAACTCTCCGCCGTGGCGAGGCGGACGGCCGGTTGTGCCGGGCAGCCAGGGTGGAGCGGATCGACGCAGGACAGGGTCCGAGCGCATCCGGCCCAGCACCTGCACGGGCAGGTCGGATAGAAGGAACGCCAGCCGGGGTGCGTCGTAGCCGGCGTCCGCGACGATCCAGATGTCGGGGTCACCGGCACGCTGTTGCCCGTGGGCGATCAGGTTGCCGATCACGGCCCGCAGCTGGGCGGCGGTGACGGTGGCTGCGTCGTCCCCAGGGGCCAAGCGGACCATGTCCAACGGCGCGGTCCACGAGCTGCGACCGGTTTCCAGCGCGCATACCACCGAATACGGCCAGCCCGGAATCATCTGATGGGTGTTCTTGGCCCGGCCATAAGTGTGACACAAGATCCGTTCCGGGCAGGTATGCGCCTTCGGGCCGCAACCAGCACGTGATGTCCACCGCCGGCACCAGCCGCCGATCAGCCGCCCTGGGCAGCGGCACGCTCGCCAGCGCCCGCCGCAGCCGGTCCACATCGATCCGGCCACGGTCCAGGGCCACATTCACGCTGCCATGTCCCCGGCGATGCTCGCCGACCAGCGACAACTCCGGCAGCGACCGCACCGGCCCATCCGCGCACAACACCGCATCGACCAGATCGAACACGGCATCGGCCCGCGCGGTCACGCACCGATACAACTCCTGCCGCAACGCCGACAGGTCCCCGAACGCACCAGCACCGCCGGTGTCGTGCACACTATTCACTGAAGCCCCTGGAGTGAGTTTCCTTCTGTCGCAAGAAGAATCATCACCCAAGGGCTTCTTTCAAGATCAAACCATGGGCCATTCAGACCGGCCCCGAGGTTAAAGCTCAAGCTAGGGCATGTCCGTTAATTCTTGGCCCAGGTCAGGACCGCCGCGAGGACCGCAGCCGAGCGGTAGATGATGGCCAGTTTGTCGAACCTCGTGGCCAGTCCACGCCACTGCTTGAGCAGGTTGAAGGACCGTTCGACGACGTTTCGCCCCTTGTAGGACTCGGCGTCGAAGGCGGGCGGACGCCCGCCCGCAGAACCACGAGATTGACGACGATCGCCGTGGGGTCCTTGCACCGGGCATGGATGACGATGGTCAGGACCATGATCACGGTCAGACCGGCCGCAGCGATCGGGGTGAGTACCGACGCGATCCCCGTCCACACCGGCAGGATCAGACCGAGCGCGCCGAGCATCTCGGCCACGCCGATCAGCCGCAGCGTGCCGGTGGAGACGTCTTCTACCCACGGCAGCTTCTCGGCGAGCTCGTCCCTGGGCTGGGTGGTTTTCATCACCCCGGCAGCTGCGAACACGACGGCCAGGACCCCGGCCAAGATCCACAAGGCGACATTCACTGGGCAACTTCTTCATCCAGGTACCGGACGTGACGGCCCGAGGGGGTGTCGGTCAGGGAGTGAAGATTTTCTCGGCCTGGTCACGCTGGACATACAGGTCCCAGTACAGCGGGGAGATCTGATCCGCGGACGCGCTCGGCGTACCTTCAGGCGCGCGGTCACCGATCCACGCCCCGATGGCAACATGCGCGGCCTGAATGCCCTCGAGCACGAGTTCCTTGTGCAAGTTCAGCACCCACGAACGCAGGGCCGCACCCGCGGTGTTGATGTCACCGAGCATCGGGGTGGGATCGATCGACCCGGCTCCGGTGGTGAACAGCAACGTGCCGGCACCGGCCTTCCGCATCGCCGGCAACACCACTCCGGTGGCGGCGATCGCACCATAGACCAGGTACCGCATCTGCAGATCCACATGCGCAGCGGTGACCCTGGTGGGTGTGAGGAACTCCGGCTCGGGGCCGCTTGGGGAGTATTCGAGGACCTCGATTCCGCCGAAGTATTGTGCGGCGGCCTCGAGTGCGCCGGTCAGGGAATCGGTGTCCAAAACGTCGGCCGCAAAGCCCTTGGCGGAAATGCCTTCCGAGGAAAGAGTCGCGGCGTGTGCGTCGAGGTTGGCCTGGCTGCGGGACAACAGCGCCACGTCGAATCCGTGGGAGCCGAAGGTGCGGGCGATGGCCAGGCCCATACCGGGTCCGGCGCCAACGACTGCGATAGTAGGCACGAAGAGAACTCCTTCAGAAACGGCCTCTTCCCTGGGTGAGACGAGAAGCCAAGTAGTTACCAATGGTTCCTTGGTAACTTTGGATAACCACCCAGGGGTGGTCAAGAAGGCACTTTCGAGTGCCGTGGTTCTCTGGAGGTAACCATGCAGGTCAACGACGATACGGACCCAATCTGCGGGGAAGGTGGAACCCGGGCGAGGGAGGTCCTGGACCTGGTTTCGGACAAGTGGTCGCTCTACGTCGTGGCCGCTCTGGGGCAAGGCCCACTGCGGTTCAGTCAGGCCCGGCGGGTCGTGGCCGGGATCAGCCAGCGCATGCTCACCGTCACCCTGCGCCGACTCGTGCGCGACGGCCTTGTCTCACGCACGGTGACCCCCACGGTGCCGCCGCAGGTCACCTACTCGTTGACCGAGGCCGGGCACAGTCTGCGCAGGGCCGTTCAGCCGTTGATCGAGTGGGCTTTCACCACCGTCGACGACATCGACGCCGCGCGGGCAGCCTACGACGCCCACGTCGACGAGCAGGCATGACCACGACCCCGTGGGATTTGTCGGGAATCAACGGACACGCCCTAACACGACAGTTGTATTTCGTTGTCTCATAATCGTTTTTGCTGGTGGCGGAGTTGTCGAGCGTGTGCTTGGTGGTGTCGACGCCAGTGGCAGGCGGCGAGTGCGTGGGTGAGGGTGCGGGCGGGGTGGAGCACTATCGCCAGGAGACGGCGGATGTCGGCGACTGTGATTCGGCCCAGCCCGCGTGGGCTTTTGGGTCGGTGGCGGCGGTGACGGCGAGGAAGGCGTGGGCGAGCATGGCCAGGGTGATGTGCCGGTACCAGGGATACCATTTGCGGACTTGGTAGTGGTCCAGGCCGCATTGGTCTTTGGCGGCCTGGAAGCATTCCTCGACCGCCCACCTGGCGCCGGCGACGGCCACGACCTGTTCCCGCTCGATCGTGGCGGGGTGAAAACACAGGTAGTAGGCGATATCGGCGGGGTTGTCGAGGGATCGGCGGGCCAGCAGGGTCCTGGCGTATCCGGCGGGGAGATCGCCGAAATTCGGGAGGGTGGCCCAAGCCCAGTCGTATTCACGTTCACCACGTTCACCGAGCCCGGCCGAAACCCGGTGCCACGCCTTATCAGGCGCTCGGGCGACGAGCGTGTCGACGCGGCGGCGGCCGTCGAGATCAGCCACGGTGTGCCGGACCGGCACCTCGAGAACGTAGGACAGGCGACGGGCCTCGCAGAATGCACGGAACCTGCCGTCGCGGCCGTAGGCAGCGTCCGCGGCCACCCACCCCGCGGCCACCCCGGCATCCAGGGTCCGGGCGATCATCATCTCCGCAAGCCTGGGCTTCGTCAGAAGACCTGAACTGCAACGACTTTCAGGAATACCTGCTTCGGCGCAGCGGTCACGATCCCCGATCCACGACTCGGGCAGATAAAGCTCCCTGTCGATCAGCGCCCGACCCGAGCGCCCAGCGTAGGCCAGGAACACCCCGAGCTGGGAAATCTCCACACGCCCAGCCGTTCCGGAGTACTGGCGTTGCACACACGCCGACTTCACTCCCTTCTTCACAAACCCGGTGTCATCCGGGACCAGGACACCATCCGGGCCCGCCAGCGCCTCGACGACATACGAGCGCAGACAATCGCGCAGCTCATCAGCATCCCACCGCGACCGATTCAGGAAATGCTGCAACCGGCCCGGATCCACCTCCCCAGCAGCCTCGGACAACTGCCCGGCGTTCTTGCGCTCCACCGGCGCCAGCAACCCCGTCAGATACGACCGCGCCCACCGCCGCGGCTCCGCCCGATAGAACACCCCCGCCACCCGAGCGAACACCTCATCGAAACTCGCACGCCACGCCGAAACATCCTCTGCGGCAACATCACCCAGCACCGGCCGGCAAGCTACCGCACGACCAGACCGACCGCAAAACAACGAAATACAACTGTCGTGCTAGTCCAACGTCATCCAGCCCGTCTCCCTGCCCATGCTGATGGTCGGCACCGCACGCGTCAGCGCACAGACCGGACAACCGACCAACGATGTGCGTGATAAGCGATGAATACCGCGACGGTCCGACCAGGCCCGTGCCCACCTACCACCGGATGTTCCCAGGTTCGTAAAACGATACCTCCCTTGAGTTTTCGCGGTATCCTGCAAACGTTTGGGTTGTGCATCAGCGGAGCCGGGCGGGTGAACCTTGGGAACAGAACTCACGCTGTCGGCGACCGGAGCGGACGGTACACACTTGACACGGGAGTTGATCGGCTGGTTACGCCGGGAACCCGAGCTGCGTGGCACGGTGACACCGCTCGACGTGGTCCCCACTCTCGGCGAGATGGGTTCACTGGTTGGGCTGGCGACCGTCGCGGTGGGAAGCGGTGGGGTGTTGTCGGTTCTGGCGACGTCGTTGAGGGCATGGTTCGCGCAGCCACGACGGTCCGATGTCCGGATCGAAATCCGTAGCCCTGATGGGAAATCCGTGATCGTCGACGCGGAGCGGGTGCGGGACGTATCGGCAATCCTGCAGTCCGTGGTCGATCTGACGGGTGATCCGAAGGCAGATGTGGGGGGCCGGGATGCGTCTACCGGATCGGGATACCTCACGAGCGATCCTCATCGGGATCGACCGGTATAAGTATCTGCCTGACCTGCCGGGAGTACACGCCGGCGCGGTCGAACTGCGTGATGTGCTCACCGACGCGGTCCGTGGTTCGCTCGATCCCGAGCACTGCACGGTGTTGCCGGCCACAGCATCACCGGCAGCGATAGGCGCGGCCGTCGCAGCAGCAGCCGACCGGGCGCGCGATCTGCTGCTGATTTATTTCGCCGGGCACGGGGTACTGGGCCCGCGGCGCGGGGAGTTGCATCTGGCGGCGGCCGACACGCACCCGAATCGTCCTGGAATAGGCGGGATTCCGTTCGACGCCTTCCGTGACCTGTACGTGGACAGTCCCGCTCGGGCCAGAGTCGTAATTCTCGACTGCTGCTACTCCGGGCGTGCACTCGGTCTCGACCAATCAGCAAGCGACCGCAGCGTGTTGAACGAGGTCGTCACCGAGGGAACGGCGGTTCTGACCTCCGCTCCCCCGAACGGAATCTCGAAGAAACTCGACGCCGAGACCTACCCTGCCTACACCGGTCGGCTCATCCGCCTTCTTCGCGATGGCGTGGAAGGGGACTTCGAACTGCTGACTCTGCCAGTACTGCACCGTCAGCTGTGCCGCGAGCTGACCGCAGTGGGACTGCGCCAGCCTCAAGCCGACCTCAACCCACTACTCGACCATCTCGGCTTGATCCGCAACCGCTCACAGTCGACAGAACCATCCACCGAACAGCAGTTACACACCGGCATCCGATCCGGGCAACTGGAACTGCATTATCTACCCGAGCTCGATTTACACACCGGCGCCCTGGTGACGATCGAGGCATTGGTTCGATGGGCCCATCCTGAACGGGGCCTGCTGTTCCCCGCATCTTTCATACGTACAGCGGAAAAGGCCGGTCTTGCAACAGAACTCGGACGCTGGGTTCTCCACGCAGCCTGCACCCAATTCGCCCAATGGCACACCGAAGGACTCGCCAGGGACCTGTTGCTGCGCATCAACGTCGCGCCCTCGTTACTCGCCCGCCCCGACTTCGTCACCAGCGTCGAGGACACCGTCCTGCGGATCGACGTCGACCCCACCACGATATCGATAGAGCTGGCCGCAGACGAAGACACCGACCTCGAAAAGACCACAGAGATCGTACGGGGACTGAAGCGCCTCGGAATCAAAGTAGGCATAGGAGGATTCGGTACCTATAACGGGTCCATCGCCATGCTCCGCCGCCTACCCGTGGACTACATCGAGATACACCACTCGTTCGTACAGCACCTGCTCCCGAACAACGAGGACGCGGCCGTAGTCCGAGCGATCCTGGGACTAGCCTCCGCCTTCGGCCTCGAGGTCTCAGCAGCAGGAATCGAAACCCCCGAAGCAGCACGAACCCTCATCGAACTCGGCTGCACCCGCGGACAGGGCTACCTTTTCACCGAACCCATGACCAGAACAGCCGCTCGTAGCCTCATCGAAGGCAGAGGTTTCGTCGACACTTTCTCCCAGATCATTCAACCTGCTGAACCTTCATGACAGTGAAGGTCATTCGGCACGAAACGCCCGCACGGCGGCAACCAGAAGCGCATGAATCGGGTTCTCGTTGTTGTCGGCGAGAGCAGGAATTTGTTGCTGACCGTCGAGCGGATTACCATGCGGCCGCGTCGGATACGAGCGTAGTGGAGGGTGTTGATAGCTAAGAAGGTCATCGTCGAGTTGGTCGACGACTTCGACGGCAAGTCCCCGGCCAACGAACGACCGCGATGCCACCAGCGCGATCCGCCACAGCCGCAGCAGCGAGGGCCACCGGCGGACCTGGCGCACCTGCGCGGGCGCTGCCCGCACATGCAGCTCGGCGTGCCCGGCCGCACAGCAATATACCTCCGGGATGATCCACCACGGCGTCGGCGGATCCGTGACCCGCCACACCGTCACCGGAACCCCCTGGCCCTCGGGCGTACTCGCGTAGGTACAGGTAGCGCACGGCTGGTACGTATCGGTTCGGGCCGCGACCAGACGATAGCCCGATCCCGTCCCGCCCTGGCGGGGCAGTGTGAAGGCACGGACCGCACGCAACGCGTACAGCCCAGCACTGGGTGTCCAGGTCATCGGCTGCTCCTTCGATCGGAAGATTCCGGTGGCTCGGGGTAGTCGTCGAGTTCGGTCGGGGTGGCCGCGGAGCCGCGTAGCGCCTTCCTGGCTTGTTTGAGGCGACCACGTCGTCCGTCGCTCAGGTCCACACCGCCCCAGATTCCGTGGCGCGCACCGTCGTCGAGTGCTTGCTGGGCGCAGCGTGGCCGGACCGGACACTCGCTCCAGCAGATCTCGATCACCGGAGCAACCACCCGGACACGCAACCGCCCGCGTTGCTCGGGCCACCACAACTCCGGTGGATACTTGCGGCACGCCGCACGGGTCCGCCATTCACGCTGGCTCACCACGCCGTCTTTTCCCGGCCGGGGTTGCTGTGCGTGTGGGTTCACGTTTGGTAGTCCGAGGCGATCTCGCGGATGCGTGTGCGAGAGGTGTCCTGCGGCAGCGCAATTCGGCTCAGGCCCGCCACCGCGTCCCGGTAGCGGTCGGCCTGGCCGTCCTGATCCAGGCACAAGTCCTGCGGAAGGCCCGGCAAGAACACGATCGGCGGTTCGGGCTGGCCACCGGACAGCAGGGCATCGAACTCGACCAGCACGAGATTGCCCAGATGCAATCCGATATGGCTGCCTGCCTCTGGCCCGACGATCCGGATCGAGATGTTCGGTAGTTCGCCGAGCTCGGCCAGGTAGGTGAGCTGATCGGCCATCACCTCCGACCCGCCCAGCGGCTGCCGCAACGCGGATTCCAGGAGGTACACCTCGAGCCGGGTGTCATTGTCTCGCAGGCTTTTCCAGCGATGCTCGGTGATCTCGGCCCGCCGAGCGATGTCCGCGACCGTGTCCTGCGGGTACAGGGCTCGCGCGGTGGCGCGCTGGTAGTCCGCGGTGCGCAGCAGCTCGGGAACCAGCGTCGCGCCACACAAGCTCATCGACCGCGCCTCGGTTTCCAGCTCGATCCGCTCGATCTCCTCCGGCGACAGCGAGGCCGCGAACGCGTCCCACCATCGCGGCCGTGCCTTGCGGGCCTGACGCACCAACTGCACCACCGCGAGAATGCTCTCGCGTTGCTCCTCATCCCCGACCCCATACCGATCCAACAGCGCTTTGATGTGGATAGTCCCGACCCGTGTCGGCAGTCCACGTTCCATACGGACGATGACGCTCTGAGACACCTCCGCCGCACTTGCCGCTATTCCCTGACGCACACCGGCTTCCTCGCGCAGTACCCGCAACCGTCGACCCACACTGCGCCGAGCGAGATACGACATTCCCTCAATCCTCCTGTAGCACTCGGGTTTTGAAACAATCCAGTCCACGTTCGGGCCCGATCGAACCGGGAAATCCACGCCGACCCGCACGCCAGCTCTCGCACGCGGACCGCATCCCCCGGGGCGGCGAGACGGGTACAGGCCCGTGGCCGTCACCGGCCGCGCCGACCCGGCGGGGCGACGGAACTCAGGTTGGGCACGAGACGGCGGACATCCGCCATACCCAACCCGAATCCGATGATCATGGACAGCGGCACCGTGCCGTCCTCGGGAAGTCCTTGGACGAACAGAGCATCGCGATGACGGCGGGCGAATCCGGAATTCGCTGCTGCGGTGAGCAGTGCTGAGGG
Organism: Nocardia coffeae; assembly: GCF_019890715.1. Lineage (NCBI taxonomy): Bacteria > Bacillati > Actinomycetota > Actinomycetes > Mycobacteriales > Nocardiaceae > Nocardia > Nocardia coffeae. Next base: position 159,204 of record NZ_JAINZY010000015.1, read on the forward strand.
CGCCTCACACCCTCCCGCGTGCAGGGCGTGCGTGGCGTCCTCGAGCGCGATATCAGCGGCCATCACCCGCTCCACCGCGCGGACGATCCGGTCCTCGGGCACCCGACACTCGGGCACCGAAAGCTGTTCGGTGCCTGTAATCGCTTGCTGCCCAAGCTGTTTGACTCGACACCTGCGGGTATCGCAGCAGCGGTGCAGGTCCACGAGCTTCCGGCCGGCGGACTCGGTGACCGGGCCGGGACCCACACCACAGTAGGCATCGGGCCTGTCGAGCCTGGACGCGACCACCCAGGCGTTGACCCGGGAGGCGTGAATGTTGTAGGCGCCGTTGAGACACTGACGCGGCGCGCTATCCAGGTCGAAACCGAAGGCGTCGAGTACTTCTCGTGCTCTGGCGTGTGTCCAGCACTCGTCCGGATCGCAACGGCGGGTGAGATCGGCCCACGCTACCGCGATCAGTAACGACCCGATCGGGCGCGGATCATCAGCGCAGTCGTGATCGCAGTCGTAGGCGAACCCGCCCACACCACTACCCACAGCACACCTCCGTCTGCACCATGACCGCTCGCAGCACCGCGCACTCCTCAAGGAGGTGGCCGTGATGGATCCGCGCCAACTCCCCCGCACGGCCGGGAGACACCGAGCCATACAACTCCACTGCGCACAGGTCTTCGGCGAAGTAACTGGTGGCGGTGACAAACATGTGATCAGCCATCACCGCTCCAGCGGCGCGGAAGCCTCCGCGGACGGTGACGGTTCCGAGCTTCGCGGCGAGAAGACGCGGGCGTTGACCGCTTTGGGCCCATGCCTTCCCTCACCGAGATCGAAACTGACCGCATCCCCAGGATCCGGACGCCTCGCCCCTCGATCGACCAAACCCGAGAAATGCAGAAACACATCCGCCTTACGCCCAGGGCGACCGATGAATCCGTACCCCAGGCGCGGGTTGTACCACTTCACAATCCCTCTCTCCACCAACACAACCTCTCTTCCATAAACGAACAAACTGACACGCTCAGTCGCGCCAACAGGTTCCCTGGCCCGCAGAGATACTGCGGCGCAGCAGGTTTCGGTACATGCCCAGCCCGTCGTCGGTGAGCCAGTACACCGGCTCGCGGTGCCGTCCGGCCGTGGGCGAGGTTCCCGTGGCCACGTACCTGATCTCCAGCAGCCAGCGCAGCGCGGCGATAGTCGGCCCGAGGCTGAAACTTCCCGCGAGACTGCGGGCCGAGATCGGCTTGCCGATCAACCCCAGCGCCCGGATAGTGCGTGTCAGGCTGCGCGAGAACTCCACACGCTCACCGGCAGGACTCGACACCCGATCCGCCTCACCTGCTGGGGGTCGATGGTTCAGCATGAATTCTCTTGGGCTGTAAAGACTTCTGCCCAGTACTCGCCACGGATCGCGTCCCACAGCTCCGAGAGCTTCGGGTACTGCTCACGCATCTCCGCCAAGTCCGGGGCGGCAGCGGGCACGGCCGCCGAAAACAAAGGGTCTACCTCGGAATCATTGCGCACCAGCAGTATTCGTACGCAGTGGTGGTCCAGTCTCCAACGCGCCACCCAACCCACCGCTTCGGTACAACGCTCACTCATACCGGCTCCTCGAGAAGGTTAATGATCGCCTTCGCCGCCAGATGTCCTCGCAGTCACAGCAGGTGACGGGCTCAACTCCGAAAGCTTGCTCAGCACATCGCGGATCGTCTGTACCGAAGGCTCGCTGTGTGCGCCCGGTTCACCGGGAAGCAGTGGGAACTTCAGCCCTCGCGCGTCGGCGCGCTCGCGCGGGCTCCACCTCGGCGGCACGAGGCGGCCTGCATCGACCAACGTCCGATACGCCGCCGCTTTCCACGCGCACCGATCAACCCGACAGGCGAGATGGTGCCGCATCTGCTCATGCGCCAATGCGACATCAGCACGATCACACACCTGCGGCGACGCCACCGCCGCGCCCCTCACGCCGCACCCGATTCGATCGGTGCTGGCTGCGCGGCCCGCGCCCAGGTCTCCGGTGGGCAAACGGTTTCCAGATCGAAGTCGTCACAGACCAACTCCGGCTGGTTGTCGACCTGCGCCAGGTCGTATACCACGACCGCCACCGCATCGAGCCCGGCCGCGATGCCCAGCGCGTACGCAATCGGATCGAGAGCATCCCGAGGGGGCCGCACGGTGTACAGGTACCGATACCCCAACCTGGTCGCGTGACGCTCGACCTCGAGCGCGTGGCGCGGCGCATCGAGTCCCGACACCTCACCACGCACCATGCCGATCGCCGTCGGGCAGCCTCCGGATGAATCCGGCTGCGCTGCTTGTTCATTCATCACTTCGATGCCTCCGATTGATGAGGTAGATTTGCCAGTTGACGCCAGGGCGCGCAACTTCCGCGCCATCAATGAGCCGCTGCGCAGGGTGTACCCGGAGGAGTCCCGGGACGACCTGCTCGTCGCTCTCCAGTTCGTGTTGCAGTTCCGATGACTACCGAGATCCGGCCTGCGGTTTCCCGTCTGTCAACGCCCAGCACAGCGGATCGGCAGACAAGGGACAACCGAAAATGGATAATCCATTGGGATTGGTCAGAAAACCTAGGACAATATCCACAGACTCCGTGACGGTCATCCACGAAATTGGACGACCGAATCCAAGGAAGGAGGTTCACGATGGCGGATATCAGTGCCACCATCCCGCGCCGTCAGCTTGGGCGATTGCTGCGGGACCTGCGTCAGGGGGCCGGAATGACGATTGCCGAACTTGCGCGCCGCATCGAGCGAGGCGCGACCACCGTGCAGCGGTTGGAAACAGGCAGCGCCGACCGGATCCGCCTGTGGGACATCGAGGCGATCTGTCAGGTGTGTGGAGCCGATGAAACCACCACCGCAGCACTCAAAGGACTTGCACAGGAAGGCAATACCCAGAATTGGTGGCATCAGTATGGTGACCTGATCCCGATGAACTTCGATGTGTACATGGGACTCGAGGCAGGAGCAGCGCGGTTGACCTCGTTCCAGGAACTGGTGCCCGGCCTGCTGCAAACGCCCGAATATGCACGGACACTAACCCAGCTTGCGCATCCGTCTGAGCAGGAGGGCGAGATCGCGCGGCGTGTTGATGTGCGGATACGGCGTCAGACCTTGTTGACCAGGAAGAGGAAGCCGGTGCCTCTGGACGTCATCCTCGACCAGTCCGCACTGGACAGGGTCATCGGTGGCCGTCGAATAATGGATGTGCAGCTACGACACCTCGCCGACACCGGGACTCGGCCGAACATCACGATCAGGGTTCTGCCGTTCGGTGCCGGTGTGCCGTTGGGCGACCTGACCGGGCCATTCACCATCCTGGACTTTCCACAGTCCAAACATGACATGCCTATCGAGCCGTCGATGGTGTACGCCGAGGGGTTTGCCGGGGCGATGTACTTCGAAGATCTGAACGTTGTGGAACGGTATCGCCAAGCGCACGCCGACCTTGGGCAGGTAGCGTTGAGCGAGCAAGACAGCAGGCAACTGCTTCGTGATAAGGCAAGGGAGTACGCAGAGTGAGCGTTGATCTGTCCAAAGCTCGCTGGTTCAAGAGCAGCCGAAGCGGTGGCAGCCAGGACTGTGTCGAGGTAGCGTTCCTCGACGAAGGCATGATCGGCGTTCGGGACTCGAAGAACCCCAACGGTCCCGCGCTGGTTTTCGCTCCGAGCGAGTGGGATGCATTCGCCGCGGACGTGCAGAGCGGAGAATTCAACCGACCGAGGGCGTAGTTTTCCTCGACTGCGTACCGCACAAGTCAAGCGGCCTCATTCCGAACCCGATGTCGGAGTGGGGCCACTTGGCTTTGTCCTTGGATGGTCCGAATCTGCTCGGCTAAAGACGTCATGCCGAAGTCGATGTGATCGAAAGTGTGTGTCCGGAAGCGGTTGATCGAGTCATCCGCGTTGAGCCAGTGCGTGGACCATGCGGAGACGTTCGCGTAGCTCTATGTCGGTGATCGCCGCGAGCGCGCAGTCATGGTCGGCGTCGGTGGTGGCCAGTTTCTGGCGGTGCTGGGCAAGGTAGGTGGCCAGCACTTCGGGGACTCGGCCGATGGCTCGGGCGGCGAACAGCATGGTGAGGGGAAATGCCCAGCAGGAGTGAAGGAATCCGAATGTGGGTCGGTGCGTGTTCTTCCAGGGCGAGTTCCAGGTTTTCCCGTCGTCGAGGCCGATGCCGGCTGCAGCGAGGGCGTCGTTGAGCCAGTTGTGGCCTGCTTCGTGGACCAAGTCGCGGGCGAGGATCGTTGGATCGCCGACATGGTCGAGAAAGACGGTGCCGGGCAGCCGGGAGATGGCCCAGCTGTTGAGCGGCTCATCGAGTCTTCGCTCGATCAGCAGGCACACGATCGGCGAATGATTGGCGATCAGGTCACCGAACCCGTGTTCGGCCGCGATATCGAATGCCGTGGCGACCAGCTCGGCCGCGCGGGACGACGCGGGCTCAGTACTTGGGCCGAGCAGATGGTAAGGCGTGTCGGCAAGCGGGGACCGGAGCAGCGTCGTGGGGTCGGGGCATTGCACGATCGTGGGGCCGATCGGGGTCGGGGTGAACCAATGTGGCGGAATCGATGTCGGATGGGTGCGATACCAGCTCAAGGTGTCTCCGTCACCGCTGCGAGCGGCGAGTTCTACACCTTCGAGGAAGTGGTGGGCCAGCGCGTAATCCATTGCACTGGTGGCAGTTTCGCTTCTGTCACGGGCATCGAGGCCGGACAGGACCGTGCAGATTGAGCGGGCGCGGGCCCGGTGCAGGTCGGTTGTCCGCTGGTATCGGAATATCCCGGTCAGCTCGTCCACGACGGTGCCTTTCGCTCGTTTCGGTGGCGGGGCTGAGGTGGGCTGCGACAACATCGGCGCAGCCCACACTGGCGTGACTACATCTCGACGCTCGGCCAGCCGGCGGCGATGATGCTCGACGTGTGTGCTGTGGTGCGGACAGCGCCCTCGTCGTCGCGCAACTTCTCGACCGCTGCGAGGAAGTCGGTGATCTCGTCGGTGGTGTCGATCATGATGGAATCCCTTCTGTTGGAATCACTTTCGCTGTTCTTTTCGAATCTGGTGCGTGCGTGGTGTCGGCTGTGTTCCCTTCCTTCGAGTGGTTCATGGCGTGGCGGCCGCGGCCTCGCGCAGACTGGTGCGCAATTCCGGCATCATGGGCCGGGAATCAGGATTGCTGGCCAGTCCAGCGCTGATCTGCTCGGCCACGCGGTCGGGCAGGCCCCATGGAACGCACCGGAATCGACGGCTTCGTCGTCACCACCAACATCGATCTCGGCATCGCAAGCAACCACCCCTCGCCACCGCCAGGACAATTCGCAACCGCAGCCAACTCCCCGTTGCGGTCTCCGGCGGATTCAGCGCCACCGACGACGAACTCACCGGCAGCCCCGACTGGGATATCGCGATCATCGGCCGAAGCATCGCCGACATGGTCACACCAGCGGACCTCACATATCAACTGACCAGCATCGTACGAAAAATCCACACACAGGAGCGCCTATGAACGTCACTCCCCTCAGCGTCGAGCACATCAACGAAGTTCACGACCTCATGGAACTCGGCGAACCTTTCATCCGCGCCCGCGGACTGTCCGACTACTGGCTCTACGCCGAACTGTTCTCCTCGACCTGCCCCGTCATGATCGACGAGGACAACACCCTCACCGGCGCGGTGATCGCGTTCCGCAGCCAGGACAACCCGACCGAGGTCTACATCCAGGACGTCATGATCCACCCCGACCATCGGCAGCAAGGCATCGCTCGCGCCTTGCTGCACAGCGTGCACTCTCAAGCCGAAAAATGGGACTGCACAAGGATTTACCTGACGTCCGAACCGGAAAATCAAGCCGCACACTCCACGTGGACCACTCTCGGCTACGTCAATATCCCCGGCGACCACCAGATCGACGGCGTATCGGTCATCACCGACTACAAAGGACCGGGTCGCAGCCGCGCGGTCTACGAATTCAGCCTGGGATGACAGCTGTGAGGGCAGGGCGTCACCGGCCCCAGCGAGCTGGACATATCGCCTGAGCACCTTCGCCGGGCCGCGCCATGGGCATGCCGGTTCACTGGGGTCACGACACCGGGCGCGGGTGCCCGGCCAGCCGATTCACCGTCACAGAGATCGCTTCATTCTCGCGTTCACGTGAATCGAAGCCGTTGTCCGAGCCGAGCACCTTATGCAGCAGGGTGTTCGGCCGAACTGTCGCGGCTTCGGAAGGTATTTGGTACGACACTGTGGTGTCCTGGTCACCGTGCACGACCAGCGCGGGTACATCAGCAGCCAGGAACTCTTCCAGCGGCCGGTACCTGGCGAACTCGTCGAACAGCAGCCCCCAGCGCCCGGCCAGCTTTTCTGCGGGTATCTCAGTGGCGAGTTGGAACAGTGCGATCCAGCGAGCGGCGCTCTGTATTCGTCAAGTCAGACTGAGCGCGGAGTCATGCAGCGAATCCTCTGCTCGGTAGAGGGTGATCTTGATGTGCAGAGCGACTGTGGTCGGCCCCTGCTACTGTTCGGGCATGACATCGGACGGGGGAACTTCAGACCTCTCGGTTGTGCCCGCTGAGGTCGCCGCGGTGGGCAAGTACGCCTACGACCTGGCTGATGTGCTGCATGCGGCGTTGGTGAGCGCGGGCCGCGAAGTGGACATCCTGACGAAAGGGTCGTGGCGGAGCACCGCATCCGACAGTTTCGCCAAAGGCTGGTTCGAATGCCAGGACAGCGGCCAGAAGATCTTCGCAGCGCTCACGACCATGGCTTCGACTCTCGGTGCGACCGCGAAATCCTATGACGCACAAGACAACCAGTTCGCCGCGCAGGTGTCGAGTTTGGATCTCCCACCGATAGGGTGACCATGAGCAGCAGCGACGAATTCACCGTCAACCTTGACGAGCTCGATAACCTGGTCACCCGGCTGACAAGCCTTGTCGACTTCCTCACCGATCACTTGTCCGTCCTCGATCAGAAGGTCGCCACCCTGCACGCCGACGGCGCCTGGCAGGGCATCGCTGCCGACGCCCACCAGAAGGCGCACGCTGAATGGGCGGTCGCTGCGCAAGAATTCGTCGACGGAGTCGCAGACCTGAGTACCGCGGCCCGGAACGCGCACAGCCAGCACAGCACAGCGATCACCGCCAACACCCGTATGTTCAGGCACAGGTGAGCCTGTGGTCACCGTCGATCCCCAGGTCTTCTACGACGGCGCGAAAAAGCTGACCGACATCGGTAGCAGTATCGAAACCGCGACAACCAAGCTCGTCCAATCCCTTTCCAGCACAGGCTCGATGGCCGGATCCACTGCCGCCGCCAGCACGTGGGCCACCAGCTACAACAATCGCGCCGCCGATGCCGTGAACTGTGCACACCGGCTGGCCCAAACGCTGCCATACCTCGCGGGACTGATCGCTCTGGCTGGCTACAACCACGCCATGGCCAACTACAACGCCGACATCAACCCCAACAAAGGCCGCGCTCCGAGCAAACCCGCCACCGTCCCGACCCCGATACCGCTCTGCTGGCGCGGTGCACCGTCCGCGGGTGGTCCCGGCAACGGACTGGTCTCGATGGCTGCGTTGATGGAGAAAATTCACGTCCACATCCCCGACGGCGACACCGACAAATTCAGCACCGCGTCAAAAGCATGGAGCGACTTCATCGGCACCGAGGCGGTCGCGCACGCCGCCTACGAGATCAGCGGGGTCAACAACACACTCGGCCAGATTGACTCCCCGGAAATCGGGGACCTCATGGATCACCTGGCAACCGCCCGCAGATCAGCACACAAGGTGTACGACGGCGGAGACCAACTGGCCACCGAATGCGACAGCCACAAGACGGCGCTGGACACACTGCGCAAACAGATCAACGACGTACTGCTCGCGCTCGACGAAGCACTCGCGGTGAATCTGTTCGTGACCATCTTCGCGGACACCATCACCGCGGGCGTCGGAGTCATACTCGACGGCGCTGCCCTACTCAAGGCCGGCAGAGACATCGACGTCGCCGCCACCGGGATCACCGAAGCCGTCAACGCCGCCCAGATCGACGAAAAGCTGACCGCCGCCGCGAGGGCAGAGGACAAACTCGCCAACGTCAGCAACGACCTCGACCAGATCGACGCCCTGGAACCCGAGGACATCGGAGATCTGGCCGAACAGGAAGCCGCAGAAGACACCTCAGTGGCTTCGGGATCGAACCTGCAGGCATCGAAGACCTACGCCCATCAGCAACAGCAGATGGACCACGTCTTCGTGCCGAAACACAAGCTCGATGACCTAGTCACCTCATGCGGCGGACAAGACGCGGCGATGGACCAGATGATCGACAGCGTCCAAGGCGTCCCCAATGGCATCTACGGAAAGGCCAACCCGCTGGTTCGGACGATCAACGGGCAGGAAGTTACCATTCGAGGCGCAATGATCAACGGCGTGTTCAAGATCAGCACAGCCTTCATTCCCTGAACCGGAAGGTGAACGACGTTGGGTGTAGTACCGATACCCCCCCGACCGCTGACCGGTCGAGAGACCGAGATCTTGAACAGCCTGCTCTCGGCGGATTTCGATGGGGCACAACAGCTCCGGGAGCAGGTGCCCCACACTGAGGTCGTCGCGACTTGGGGAGAAGGGTCTCCCAGCGTCGACCTGAGAGTCGCCCCGGCAGGCACGCGGGCAGACATCGCAGACGGCGAGGTCCCCGTCGACGCTCAGGTCCACGACACACAGGGCGATTACACAGGCGAGATCACAGTGTGGGTCACCGACGGCTACCTCTCCGGCATCGAGTACGCCTGGATCACCGACGACCGGCCACAAGAGCTGCCGCCACCCTCGCAAATCACATTGGTCGTGTAACCATGGAGGGGGCACGCAGTGACCAAGGGACCCGCTGCGCGGTGGGACTGCGCACTGGTCAATGGTGTTGGTGATCCCTTCGGCTTCAGGCGATGTCGCATCGTTAGTCGGCGGGCAGTGTGATGGTGATGGTCACGTAGTCGCTGTTGTCGCGCAATCGGACTGCGACCTGGGTGATCTCGAATAACCGGCGTACCAACGGTTCCGGTGCCGTGGTGAGGTTGCGCATCAGGTACGGCAGGGCCTCCAGGAGCGCGGCGCCGGAGCGGCTGGGTCCAGATTCACCGGTGGCGTCGAGCTGGGCGATGCTGGACAGTGCGGCGGTTTTCTCGGCATCGAGGTCGTTGTAGGTGCTGCGTAAGGCTGTAGCGAACGGGTCATCGCGATCGCCGTTCTGAGCTTGTCGCAGGACTGAGCTCTGGCGTCGGGTCACGTCCGCGACGACTCGCTGGAGTCGTTCCCGTTCGAATCGGCGCTCCCGTTCGGTGCGGTCGTCGATGCCGTCGAGATCGGCGGCCACGATGTCATCGCGGTGGGGGCCGAATACCCGGTCGACGAAGAACCGCGTGATTGCCTCCAGAATGGCGTCCTCGCGCAGATACACAGCCTTGGAGTGGCCGGCGTGCCTGTCCGGCTGGCCTCGGTTGTTACTGCGGGGCCAGCACGAGTAGTAGGTGATGTTGTGGCGGTGGGTGCCGAACATCCGGCGTCCGCATCCGCAGAACACCATCCCGCGCAGCACGTAGGTGCGGCGCGTGGCCGGGTGGATGTTGGGGCTGTTGCCGTCGCGCGACCCGCGCCGGGCTTGTCGGCGTGCGGTGAGTTCGTCGTACATCCATTTCGGGACCAGCGGCTCATGAGCGGGTTCGGTGGACCACACCCATTTCACCGGGTCGTTGACCTTACCGTGCCGGGATCGCGAGGCACGTCTGTTGAATACCTGGTAGCCGGTGTATTTGGGGTTCCTGAGCACTTCGAACACGCTGGTCTTGCCCCACGCCCCGCGGGCGCGCTCCCGATTGGGCGGTTCGGGCGGCGGGTACTTGAAGGGGTCGGCGTTGAGCCGGTCGGCGATGGTGTCGTACCCGATGCCTTCGTGGTAGCGCCACAACGCGATCTGTGTGACCGTCTCGGCGCGTACCCCGTCCGGTTCCAAGCGGGTCTTGCTCTGGCCCTTGGCCGCCTTGGTCGGGTTCGGGTGCCGGTACGTTGTGGCCTTGTATCCGTACGGGGGTTTGCTGATGTTCCAGCCCTCGCGCACGTGCGTGCACAGTCCGCCCCAGGATTGTTCGAGGGTGTTGAGGACTTCGTATTCGGCGACGGATTGGTTGATCCGGCGTTGCAGGATTCGCTGGGCGCGGCTGCCGGACAACGTGATTGGCTCGTTGGCGGCGAACAGTGATGTCTTGGAGCGCTCCAACTCACGTTCGATCGATAGCCCCTCGAAGGTACGCCGCGCCACACGGGACACCGACTCGCAGATCACCACATCGAACCGACGCCCCGGATGCGCCACCTCGTCCAGCAGATCCGCGACGCCGCCGTCGCGCGCGATCGGGATGTCGAACCGCTCATAGCCGGTCTTCTGGCCGCGTGCTTCCACTTCCATGCGGCCGGACTCGACATCGTAGAAGTGCGCCACGATCACCCACGACACGGGGATCGCGGTCTTGCAGTTCCCCAACTGCCGCATCATCGACTGGCGCGGATCCTGCTGATCCTCAGTGGAGGTGCGGCCCAGGAACGCCACGCGGACCTCGTCACGCAGCACAGCGGCCGGCACACCCAGCGGGGACACGGCGTAGTCGGACAATCCCGATGGCCCGGACACTGGCACGGTCACCGACAGCGACGCGGACCGACCGGGCACTACCGGCGCGGGCGGATTGACAGTCATGTCGTCGGGGATCACGTGGCGGCACCATCCTCAGCCGAGTGATCGCCGCACTGTTGTTTCGCGGCCCAATCCAGAAGCTCCCCGACTACGTCGGCGAGTTCGCCACGCGAGCGTTCGGCCTGCGGACCGTGAAGGAATCTGACGAGACCGGAGAATTGCCGTTCGCTCCGGCGTAACCTGCCCTGGCTGTAGCTCCAAATACGCTGGGTAGGGCCAGCTTCTGGGACATTTTCGATGTTATTGCGTAGGAGATTCTCGGCGTCCATGCCCACAACCATGCAGTCTCCCCCAGATGACGACTCAACCCGACAGGGCGACCGGCAGCCCCCACCCCAACGGCGCATCAGTGTCACCCGTACGCGCCCTTGAACGCAGGCGCATCGAAACGCGCAGTCGCAGGCGGAGATTGAGTCTGATTACCAGGCTTCGGATCGTAGTGCGAACCGTTGTCGGCATTGGCATGGTGGACACAGGTGACCTGCAGCAGGCCGTTCAGCTTCCCCAGCGAGGGGACCACGGCAGTGGCGGTGGCGACCGCGTTGGCCGCGGCGGGATCGTACTTGTCGCACCACTTGTGCCCGGAATCATCGGTCCCGCCGCAACCCCAGTGCGAATCCAGCGCTTTCGCCAGCGGCCGCACCACCGACGCCGCCGCATTGTGGTTGGCCCCATACAACTTGCCCGCTGCGGCGAACGCGCCCGGCACGACACTGATCGTCGAACCGGTCACGGCTCTCAATTCTCATTGTCAACGCGTGTCAGGAACATGTGGTCGCTAGAGGACGAGAGCTGCATCGTGCCAAGGGTAATCGAGCGCGCGCTAACGCCCCAGATTCTGGCGGCTTCGCCGGGCTGTAGATAGCGGGAACACGCTGCATACGGCGGCTACCGCACATTACGTCTGGCACAGTCGAAGATGGTGGTGTTCGGGAGGCGCTGCGGTTGTTCGGAGGTGGGGGTCAGCTGGTTTGGTGGGCGGTGAGTTCAGCGTCCTTTGCGGATGAGGGCGGTGAGCTGTTGGCCTTCGGTGAGGGTGAGCGGGCCGACGCGGTCGGGTTCGGCGGCGCCCAGGGCGGTTGCGAGACTGCGGGCGTGCAGGTCGAGTGCGGCTTCGGATACGGCGGCCAGGTCGGTGACCGCAGCTCGGGCGTGCACCCATCCGGTGACCCCGATACCGATGCCGATGACGGCGGCGGGCCACCATAGAGCGCCGAGCAGCAGGTAGGGCCAGGCCCATGTACCGGTGGCTACCGCGGCGGCGAAAGCGGCGTTCGCGGTAGTGATTTCGGTGCGCGTAATATCCGGGAGCACGAGCCACAGACGTGGCCAGGCGAAGGTCAGGTCGAGCCCGTAGCGGTCCAGGGCGACGGCTTCGAGGGCGTGGATGCGGTCACCCATCCAGGTCGGCCGTCCGGGTTCGGCCAGGGCGAGCCGGTTGACCCGGGCGGCGGCGGTGTCGATCTCGTGTTGCTGGCCGGGTGTACGGGACTCTGATGGATAGGTCTGTTGCAACAGGCGCCGCTGGTCGACCCGCGCGCGCCAGCGTCGGCGGCGGCTGGTGACTCGACGGCGCTGTAACGGGGCCAGCAGGCGGGGCCAGGGGCCCAGCCATACCACCCGGGTCATTCCCGCCAAGGCTTGGACAGCCAGCCCGATGCCCGCGGTGGCCAACAACGCCGCGACCACCGCGACTGCCTGGCCGCCGGGGGGTTGCCGGGCCATCCAGGCGATGAGATCGGTTGCGGCCGTGCGTAGCCGGGTGTAGTCGAGGGCGTGTTGCTGTCCGAGCCGGGCAGCGATCCCGGCTGCGGTGGTGAACAGGGCGCCAGGAACGACCAGCAGGGTGAGCCATCGTTCGGCGAGTTTCTTGGCCAGTTCCTGAAAGAAGGTCCCCACCGGTAGCTACCGTCGCCGCATCGGGGTGTCGGTGAGCACACAACGCGGCACCGGCCCGGCCGGTAGGGGGACACAGACCCGGTCGCAGGCTTGGTCCGGGCAGCCGAAGGACTCTTCGTCCGCGCGCCCGCCCCTGAACCCAGGCAGGCCACTGGAGACCATCTGGCGGGTTTCTTGCTGGCTAGCGCCCATCAGCTGGGCCAGCAGAGGAAGGATCGGCCGCCGTGCCCTGGCTTCGGTTTCGATGCGCGCCAGCAACTCTCGGTGCGATTCAGTATGCCGGGCACACTCGGCCCGTAGCGATTCCAACTCCTCGCACAGCATCGTCAGGACCGCCCGCTCGGGACCCTCCACCCGACTTCCCCTCTCCCGCATGAACATCGACCGCCGCGGCAGCCGCGGCGGCGTGAGGTAACGCCCGTCACTCACACCCGATGATTCCATCAAACACAGGGACACGGGAATGACAGAATGACAGCGTGCGGTAACACAACCAGCCAGGGGGCTTGCGTGTCGTTCGACGAGCTGCAGACACGGATCCACCACCGGCTCATCACTTATCACCGCTCGGGCCAAGCAGAGACCATCCTTGGTGATGAGGCACTGGCCGAGGCGAACGAGGTGTGGCAGGCCGCGCAACCGGCCGACGGTGATCACCTCACGCGCGAGGACAGCGAGCGCCTGGAAGCGGCTCGTTTCGCCTTGGGATGGCTGCATTTTCTGCGCTGGAAGGCACTACCGAGCTTCGATCCACATGCGCTGGCCCGTGCCATTTTTTTCTTCGAGCCCCTGGACTGGGACATCGAGATGTTCCCCGAGCCGCTGCGGGTCGTCGTCGGAGCTTCAGCCGAGGCTCGCGTTCAAGGCGACCTCGCAGCGCACTTGCTGCAGCATGTCCAAACCTCAATCGATCCGATCCTTCTGCACACATGCATCAGTCTGTCCGCTGCGGCGGTGGCCGCCGCACCTCCCGGCCACCGCAGCCGGGCAGCGATGTTGTCCAACCTCGGCGCTGCCTGCCTGTTGCGGTTCGGGCGGGGTGGAGTGGAAGCCGACCTCGACCGCGCGATCGAGGCGGCCGAGCAGGCAGTCACCGCCTCACCCCCTGACCATCCCGACCGAGCGAATTTCCTGTCCAACCTCGGTAACGCCTACCGGGTCCGGTTCGAACATCGCGGGGTGGGGGCCGACCTCGACCGCGCCATCGAGACAAGCGAGCAGGCACTCAGTGCCACAGCCGCCGATCATCCCAACCGTGGGATTTGCTTGTCCAACCTCGGCGGCGCCTACCGGGTCCGGTTCGAACATCGCGGGGTGGGGGCTGACCTCGACCGCGCCATCGAGATTGGCGAACAGGCAGTCGCTGTCACACCTTCCGATCACCCCGACCGAGCGATGAGGCTGTCGAATCTCGGCCTCGCCTATCGAGTCCGGTTCGAGCGCCTCGGGGTGGAAGCCGACCTCGACCGCGCCATTGAGATAGGCGAGCAAGCAGTCACCGCGACACCCCCCAACCACCCCGACCGAGCGATAGTCCTGTCCATACTCGGCGGTACCTATGGGCGACGGTCCGAGCATCGTGGGGGCGAGGCCGATCTGGACCTCGCGATCGAGCTAGGCGAGCAAGCGCGAACCGCCACGCCCGCTGATCACCCCGACCGTGTGATGATGCTGCTCGCCCTCGGCGCCGCCTGCCAGCGGCGGTTCGAACGGCGTGGCATGGAGGCCGATCTGGACCTCGCGATCGAGCTAGGCGAGCAAGCACGAACCGCCATGCCCCCTGGGCGCATCAAACGGGCCGGGGTCCTGTCCAACCTAGGCGGCGCCTACCAGCGGCGGTTCGAACGGCGTGGGGTAGAGGCAGATCTAGACCTCGCGATCGACGTGTTGGAGCAGGCGTCCGCCGACACATCCCTTGATCACCCGGATCGAGCGGCGACACTGTCCAACCTCGGTAACGCTTATCAGATACGGTTCGAGCGCCACGGGGTAGACGCCGATCTAGATCTTGCGATCGAGACGGGCGAGCAGGCGGTCAACGCGACCCCGTCCGACGACCCGTACCGTGCGATATTCCTGTCCAGCCTCAGTGGCACGCATTTGATGCGGTTCGAGCGCCGCGGGGTGGTTGCCGACCTGGATCGGGCGATAGAGGCAGGTGAGCAAGCGGTCGCCGCCATACCCGCCGACCATCCCGACCGAGCGATCATCCTGTCAAACCTCGCGAACGGCTACCAGCGGCGGTTTGTGCGCGATGGGGCATCGACCGACCTGGATCGGGCGATAGTGATAGGCGGGCAGGTGATTGCTACTACACCTCCTGAGCACCCCGGCCGAGCGATATTCCTCTCCAATCTCGCGAACGGCTACCTGACGCGGGTGGCTACGGGCGAGCAGAGCGTGGACCGCGAGACTCTCCACGGCCTGGTCGGGCAGGTTGCTGCAACCAGGACAGCGTCGCCGATCGACCGGATTCGGGTGGGGTATTTGGTGGGGTCTCTGGCACTCGCAGTGCACGAGTACTCGCTCGCGGTGCAGATCCTCGACGCGGCGGTGGCGCTGATGCCATCGATGGCGCCGCGGGAGTCGGGATGGGAAGACCAGGAGTATCGCCTCGGTGCGTATCCGGGTGTGGTCGGGGCGGCCGTCGAGGCCCATTGCGCGACCGACGACCCTGCCGGTGCAGTGGAGGTCGCCGAATTGGGGAGAGGCGTGCTACTCGCCGCTCAGCTGGACTCTCGCACCGACCTCACCGATCTCGACCACTCCCTTCCCGACTTGGCCGCGCGGTTGCGACACGTGCGTGAGTTGCTGAACACCCCACATACCGGCACCACCCCAGCAGGGGATACCCCAGCCGAAATCGCCAACCGAATCGAGGACCGCAAGAGTTGGTGGGCCGAACACGACGAGCTACTCGATCGAATTCGCCAATACCCCGGTTTCGACCGATTTCTGCGAACGCCCCGCCTGACTGACCTGCAGCAGGCGTTGGCTGGCAGCACGGTCATTCTCGTCAACGCCGGACAACATCGTGGCGACGCCATCATCCTCACTTCGGACGGCGAAACAGTACTCGTCCCATTACCGGATCTGGCTCCCGCCGACGTCGCCTCCTACGCCCGAGCCCTGCTAGACGCCAGCTATGACCGCGGTCTGGTAGGAGTCCTGGGACGACAGCGCATAATTTCTGAGGCTCTTGCCTGGTTGTGGGACACAATCGTGCACCCCATCCTGCGAACCGCCCTACACCTCAACGGCGCTGGAGGACTGCTACCGCGGGTGTGGTGGCTGCCCACCGGCCTGCTCGGCCTGTTCCCCCTCCACGCCGCCGGCCGCCCTGGACAACCGGGCGCCCTCGACACCATCATCTCCTCTTACACCCCCACCCTGCGCACACTCGCCCACGCCCGCACTCGCCCACCAGCCACCACACGCCGCCAACTCACCGTGGCCCTGCACCACACCCCCGGACAGCCCGACCTGCCCGGCACCGTCGCTGAAGCCACCCTCCTGCATGCCGACCACCCCGGCACCCCGCTGCTGCGCGACTCCACCGCCACTGCCGACCGCGTCCTGGCCGAACTCCCCGACGCCACCTGGGCGCACTTCGCCTGCCACGCCGGGATCGATTTCACCGCTCCCTCCCGCAGCGGGCTGCGATTGCACGACGCCACCCTGTCGCTGCCCGAGATCAGCCGACTCCAACTCACCCACGCCGAACTCGCCTACCTATCGGCCTGCTCCACCGCCCACCGCGGCATCCAGCACGCCGACGAAGCCTTACACCCCGCCTCAGCCTTCCAGCTCGCCGGGTTCCGCCACGTCATCGCCAGCCTCTGGCCACTCGCCGACCACACAGCCGCGACCACCGCCACCACCTTCTACCAGCATCTTCCCCCATCACCAATCGCTGATAGCGCCGCGACCGCCCTGCACAACACCGTCCACGAGCTACGCACCCTGTACCCTGACCGGCCCGATCTGTGGGCGGGGCTCATCCACAGCGGCCCATAGACAGCCCGAATATGCGGTAAGCGCGCACCGCCTGGTACGCGGGATGTGGGCCCATTCGAGCGAAAGTCCCAGCGCGTCAACCCCGTCCCCACTCAGACGAATCCCACCCACGATCCAGAATATCCGGAAATCGGCTGCAGATCACTTACATAGACTTCAGTCAGCCCGCAGGCCCACAGTTCGGTACCGGCCAGCTGCTAATTCGGCAGCTGGCCGTCGGCCGAATCACAACACGATCACACGGTCGTTCGAGCGACCTGGGCGGATTCGGTGAATCCGCAGCACCTGAGAGGCGCAACGGCATGTCCGCCGACGCGTTAAATCGGATACGCACCCACGATGACCAAGCGTTTTCCAGTTGCCCATGTTTTGCGTGTCCTGCCGAGGGCACGAACCTGCGACCAACGACCGACACAGGCCCGATGGCGATAACTCGGTACCGACTCTGCCGTCGTGCCACTCCAGGGTGGAACAACTGGGCCACCGGTCGTCCGTGGTGTCGAAAGAGAGTGAGCCCGGAAGCAAGTTTGCACCGGCTACCGGGTTCGCCCGGGTATCGCCCCGCCGATCGCTCAGCTTGACCCGATGACCGTACCCGATCCCACTCCACCTGCTCGACTCCGCCGTCACCCACGCGGCGACATTCACTCACGAACCCGCCAAAGGATCCGGCGAATCCCCTGCAACGACAGGTAACCAAAGATCATCGGTCAGCATGGTTGAGATGAAAGACACTCGGCCACAACCTATTACGGCAGAAATGCCCCGCCGACAACCTTGCGGCAATTGCCTATGTCAGATGTCATCGAGCACATGGTTCAGGCACATCTGCCGCACCGAGGGGTTCAAGCCCCCTCTCGCACACAGCGACTTGACGACCGCGGGCGAATACCGTCAGAACGCACACGCTCGACCCCGCGTGCCAGACATATTCATCGCCACAGTCGCGACACTGCACAAACCAGCGCACCACCGGACACTCCTCCTCCTCACTTCGCCTCGAAGCCCGGACACCGTCCGAAGGCAGATCCGGACTTTAATAATCAAGTGCGCATATATTGGTACCAATCTAAGTCACGCGCGGGAAACGCGCGGATCGCCTCTGAAGCCCGATTCCACTCACCCGCGAATCGCGTCGGAATCGCACAGGACGTCGGCAAACGACATCAGCATCAGGACGTCCACAGGACGTCACAGATCCACGAACAGCAACAAACAGCAACCGGCAACAGTCGCCAACAACCACGAACCCCCAGGTCGCACCGGTTCGGCGGACGAAACCGGGCGGTCGCAAGTAGCATCCAAGGATGCGATCGATACGCAAATAGGCTGGCGCACTTCCTCGTTCGCGCTACTCCTCCGCATTGTGACGAACAGCAAACCCGCAGTTGGACTGCGTTTCGGTACGACAAAACTACTGAAACCACGCTTCCAAACTTCCTGGTTGCCAATCCGTTTGGATCTACAGAACGTCGACAGGACGTCGCGGAATCACAACAACATCCGAGAAGGACTGTTACCCCTGAACCTGACCGTATTCACCCCCGATCCGTCGCCGACGGCGAAACTGTCTGTGCTGGTGCGGATTCACGGGGGCGTCACGCACGCACTACAGGAGGAGAGTCTGATGACCGGGATCAGTCGGCGCCACCGGCGCACACAGCTCCCGATGATCTTGTACCTGCTCGTGGCACTGCTGATCCGGACTGCCAACGGCGGTGGCGCTGTCGGGCTGCGGACTCTGGCGATCGACCGTGGCGCGGGTGGTCAGGTAGGTGCAATTCGTGTCGGCGACGACCATCCGCGTCAGCGTCCCAGCGCCTGCAGCACGCGGCCGTTGACCTCTTCGACCTCGCCGACACCGTCCACGGTGACGACCAGCCCGTCGTAGTGCTCGAGCAGCGGCGCGGTCTCCGACTGGTACACGTGCATCCGGTTGCGGATGACCTCTTCGGTGTCGTCCGAGCGACCGCGACCGAGCATGCGCCCCACCACGACGTCTTCGGCGACCTCGAGGTTGACCACGGCGTTCAGCTCGTGTCCGGCCTCCTTGAGCATCTTCTCCAGTGCCTTGGCCTGATCGACCGTGCGCGGGTAGCCGTCGAGTACGAAACCCTTCATCGCGTCCGGTTCGGAGATGCGGGATTCCACCATGCGGTTGGTGACGTCGCTCGGCACCAGATTGCCCGCGTCGATATACCGCTGTGCCTCGCGGCCGAGCGGCGTCTGCTGCGAGATGTTCGCACGGAAGAGGTTCCCCGTGGAGATGTGCGGGACGCCCAACTTGTCCGACAGCAGTTTGGCTTGTGTGCCTTTACCGGCACCCGGCGGACCGAGCAGTACGAGTCTCACTCGAGGAACCCTTCGTAATTTCTGTTCATCAGTTGGCTGTCGATCTGATCTGTTTCACCGTGTCGAGGCCCACACAAACGACGATCAGCACCGACGTACCACCGAACGGCAGGTTGCTGGCCGCACCGCCGGATCCACCGATATGCAGCAGCAGATTCGGCAACACCGCAACAGCACCCAGAGACAACCCGTAACCGCGGGCCATGACGACCTGGTTCCCCCCACGCGCGTATTCCGACGATGCCGCCGTCGATGCCGTTCTGGTGTAGAAAACTCGCCTCCTCGGTGGGTGAAGTTCACATCTGGGATGGTCCATGATGGTCCACTCTCGTATGTGCGGGTTGGTGCAAGGTTGAGACAGTCGGCGTTTCGGAATTATGCGCATCGTGCCGCGTGTAGTCGTGCGGCGGCCACGGCACGACAGAATCCGGCAGCAGCGAAATCCTCGGACGGAGGGACCGTGGGATTTTCGGTGGCTGGGTCGTCCACGCCGGATACAGTCTTGCTCCCTACGTCGAAGGCGCTGTTGTACGGGCTGGGATCGAATCGTGCGCTTCCCGGACGGCAGGAGGTCCGTCCGGCACCGATACCGGTTCTCGGGCGTCGAGATCCAGGGCGCGGCGTAGAGCGCCAGGGCTCCACCGTCACCGAATTGAGCGAAGCCCTCTGCGGCGACCCGGATCATGCCGTGGCGGTGCGTGTGGATCGTCGGATCGGTGGTGCAAAGCCGACCGTACCGTCCGGCCGTCGGCGAGCTCACCCTGATCCCCAGCACGACAGGCGAATTCGCCGACTGTTCCTTCGTCCGAGACTCCACCCGGCCCAGGCATCCGACCCCTACCACGCCACCTGCGCTGAGACGTCGTTCAGATCAAGCCCATCTTGCTGGCCTCGTACACCGCTTCGGCGCGGGTCGAGACCGCCAACTTGCGCATCAGATTGCGCACGTGGAACTTGACGGTGGTCTCGGAAACAAAGAGGCGAGAACCGATTTCGCGATTGCTCAGCCCACGCGCCAACAGCTCCAGCACTCCCTGCTCACGTTCGGTGAGCGCCGGGTCCTCCGGCGCCGTCCGGATGCTGCGCATCATGACCGAGGCCGACCGTGAGTCGAAGGCGCTCTCGTCGCGGGCGACGGCGCGGATGGAGGAGATCAGGCCGGTGGTGTCGACGTCCTTGATGACATAGCCCTTGGCGCCCCGATGAACCGCCTCGAGCACCAGGTGGTCGTCGAGGAAGGTGGTGAGCACCAGCACGCCGACGCCCGGGAACCGGGCTGTCAGCTCCGAACACACCTGCAATCCTTCGGTATCGGCACCGGTGCCGAGTTTGAGATCCAGCAGCACGATGTCGGGGCACTGCTGCTCGACCACGGCCAGCGCGTCCGCGGCGGTACTTGCCTCGCCGACGACGTGCAGGTCGACCTCGCGCTCGAGGATGGAGCGCAGGCCCTGGCGGATGATGGCGTGGTCGTCCACCAGGACGATCCGCAGTTGCTGCGGAACCTGTTGCGGCACAGTGGTTATCGGCACCCGCGCGTTCACGACATGCTCTCCCTCTCGGTCGTCACGGGCAGCGGGATCTCGAACCTGATCATCACCCCGCCCAATTGGGAACGGCGGATGGACATGCCCCCGCCCAATTCGGCCGCCCGCGCCCACATATTGGCCAGTCCGCGATGCGATCCGGCCAGATCTGCCGTCGAGGTCATACGCAGCAGCCTGCGCAGCTGGGCTGGATCACCGGCGCCGTCGTCGGAGACGGTGAGCACGATGCGGTCGGGATAGTAGAGCAGCCGCACGTGCGCCTGCGTCGCCTCGGCGTGCGCGACCGTATTGAACAGCGCCTCGCCGGTGATGCGCAGCAGCGAGTATCCGGCGTCGTCGGGCAGCGCCACCTGCTCTCCGATCACGGTGACGCACACCTTCAGATCGCTGGGCAGGTGCACGTTGGACAGCCGTTCCAGCATCTCCGGCAGCGAACCGGGCGTCTCGTCGGCGGCGTGATGCAGCGCGTAGATGGCCGCCCGCAGCCGCTCCACCGCAAGACGTGTGAGTTCCTTTGCCGCCGTGAGCTTTTCGACGACAGCGTCGTTCCCGCCGACTGCGGCGAGTTCGGAGCGGCAGATCTCGACGGTCATGCCCGCCGAAAGCACGTCCTGGGTGACGCTGTCGTGCAATTCCCGGGCGATGCGGTGGCGTTCGTCGTCGAGCACCTGCCGCTGCATGGCCTCGGTCAGGCGTTGCTGGGTGAGCGCCAGCTGAGCATCGCGTTCGGCCAGATCACGGGCGTGCTGGGCGGCCGTCTCCGTGAGCTGCTCGGCGCGGCCGCGCAACCGGGTGGTGGCGTGCAGCAGGAACGAATTGTGCAGCGCCACGGCCACTTGATTGGCCAGCACCCGAAGCAGCGCCAGATCGGTGTCGGCGACGTCCACCTCTCGGCCCGGCAGACCGGCGATGCCGCCGACCGGTTCACCGTCGACGGTCATCATCACGCGCACGACCGGCCGCTGCGGGCACTGTTCGGCTTCCCAGGGCCGGCTCCGCAGCACGCGCAGGTGTTCGGCGACCTCCGCGGGCAGCCGACCCTCGTCGTCCACGACCCCATCGCCGGTCAGCAGCAGGAACCGCGGGCGTGCCGCCGGCAGTGCACCGTCCGCGACGGCGACGAGCAGCCAGTCGGCCTGCAGATGGTCCGCTGCCGCCCGCAGTACGGCCTCCACCAGCCCGCGCGGCCCCTCCGCGGTCCGCACCAAGGCCCGCGAAATCCGGTCCAGCGCCTGGATGGTGCGCTCGAGCCGCTCGGCCGAGCGCACGTACGCGGTGTAGTACGAGCGCTTGCCCGAGCGCACGCCGGTGAGCGTGCCGAGATCGGGTGTGATCGCATCGGCCTCGTAATGCCCTGTAGGCAGCGGGAATTCGACGCTCATAGAGCCCGCCGGAACAGGGCCTCGATATCCTCTGCGGCAACCGACCTCGGATTGGTGGTCAGGCAGGCGTCGCCGAGCGTGGTACGCGCCAGCGTGGGCAGATCCGCGGTGGTGACTCCGAGCTCGCCGAGGCCGCGAGGTATGCCGAGTTCGTCGGCCAGCTCGCGGATCCGCTGCGCCAGCACGTCGGCGGCCTCCGCGGCGGGCAGGCGCGTGACATCGATGCCCACCGCGGCGGCGAGCGGCACGTAGCGGGTCGGATCGGTCTCGGCGTTGAAGCGGATGCAGTGCGGCAGCAGCACTCCGTTCACCACCCCGTGCGGCGCGTCGAGCAGACCGCCCACCTGATGGCTCATGGCGTGCGTGATGCCCAGGATCGCGTTGGTGAAGGCCATGCCCGCCTCGAGCGCGCCCTGGGCCATCGCGATCCGGGGCTCGGACCGACGCGGATGGGTGATGGCATGGCGCAGATTGCTCGTGATCAGATGCACCGCGTGCAGCGCGTGGTGGTCGGTGAGCCGGTTGTGTGCCCGGGAGACGAACGATTCGACGGCGTGGGTGAGCGCGTCGAGTCCGGTGGCAGCATTCAGGTCGTCGGGCATGGTGGTCAGCAGCCGCGGGTCGACGATCGAGATGTCCGGCACCAGGGTCCGGCTCAGAATGGTGATCTTCGTGCGCTCGACGGTGTCGGTGATGATCGCGAACTGCGAGACATCCGCGCCGGTGCCCGAGGTCGAGGGTGCCATCACCATCGGGGGAATGGGCTGCACCACCCGGTCGACCCCGGCGTAGTCCAGGATCGAGCCGCCGTTACCGGACAGGATGGCCACCGCTTTCGCCGCGTCGATGCACGAGCCGCCGCCGACGGCCATGATCACGTCGCAGCCGGTCTCCACATAGTGCTCGTAGGCTGCGGTGACCTCGTGATCCTTCGGGTTCGGCGTGATCCGCGACCACACCACCGGCTGCAGCCCCACGTGCTGCAGATGGGCCACAGCCTCGGCGGCCCACCCCGCCTCGGTGATGCCGGGATCGGTGACCAGGAAAGGTCTGCGCGCTCCTACCCGGCGCGCGCAGTGGCCGAATTCGGCGAGCGCGCCAGGGCCGAACACCACTTCGGGCGCGTGGAATTTCGCCAGTTCGGGCGCGGTGGTCCCGCCCACGGCACAGGCGCCAGGGCCGGTGAGCTCCGCTGGTTCCGCCGAGGCCCCGGGCTCCGGGAGCGACCCCGACCACGCGTCCAGACCCTGCTCCCCCAAGATCGGTCGAGTCACTGAGCCACCGCGATTCCTCCTGAAAGCCTCGGCCGCATTGCCGAGCACTTCCCAGGCTAACCGGATGTGAGAGCCGACACACCGTCCGGTGGGTCCGGAGGGCACCTGGCCGATCGGACAGGTAGCGATCGGCGTTCGAACGGTTCCGGCGCTGTTTCGTTCTCATCCCCCGCGACCATCCCTAACGTCCAGGTCACATCATCGAACCGTCTCACAAGGAGCCAGATATGAACGAAATGAGTGAATCCAGCACCGACGCCGTGGCCGTCGAGCAGGACCTGCTCGTGGAGGACGTCTCGATCGACGGGATGTGCGGTGTCTACTGACACCGCGCGCTTCGACCCGGCCCGGCCGTACCGTCTCGCCCCGTCGGTGGCGGTGCGGCCCGAGCCGTTCGGCGCGCTGCTCTACGACTACGGCACCCGCAGGCTGTCCTTCCTCAAGACCCCCGATCTGGTGCGCGTGGTTCGGGGGCTGGCCGAGCACGACGACGTGGCTGCGGCACTGACCGCCGCGCACGTCCCGGCCGCCGAGCACACCCGCTATCTGGCCGCGCTGACCGATCTGGCCGCGACCGGAACGATCGAGCCTCGCCGCCGAGGCTGACGCCGGGCGCATCCCGCACCGCGGGGCCGCCCGCAATCAGGAGAAAACGATGAAACTGGTGGAGCATTTCAAACAGGGGCTGGACGCACCGATCTGCCTGACCTGGGAGCTGACCTACGCCTGCAACCTCGCGTGCACGCACTGCCTGTCGTCCTCGGGCCGGCGCGATCCGCGGGAGCTCTCGACCGCCGAAGGCCGGGCGGTGATCGACGAGCTGCGGCGCATGCAGGTCTTCTATGTGAATATCGGCGGCGGTGAACCCACTGTGCGCCCGGACTTCTGGGAGCTGCTGGACTATTCCGTCGACCAGGGCGTCGGAGTCAAGTTCTCCACCAACGGAGTTCGCATCACCCAGGAGCGGGCGCGACGGTTGGCGACGACCGGCTACGTCGACGTCCAGATCTCCATCGACGGCGCGACCGCCGAGGTCAACGATGCCGTGCGCGGTCCGGGTTCGTTCGCGACCGCCTGCCGCGCCATGGAGAATCTCGCCGCGGCCGGGTTCGAGAATTTCAAGATCTCGGTCGTCATGACCCGCCACAATGTCGGCCAGCTCGACGAATTCAAGGCCATCGCCGATCGTTTCGGCGCACAGCTGCGCATCACCCGCCTGCGGCCCTCCGGGCGCGGCGCAGACGTCTGGCCGCAGCTGCACCCGACCGCCGAACAGCAGCTGCGACTCTACGACTGGCTCGTCGACCACGGGGAGGGCGTCCTCACCGGCGATTCGTTCTTCCACCTGAACGCACTCGGTTCCACCCCACTGCCGGGGCTGAACCTGTGTGGCGCGGGCCGCGTGGTGTGCCTGATCGATCCGGTGGGCGATGTGTACGCCTGCCCCTTCGCCATTCACGATCAGTTCCTCGCCGGCAATGTCCGCGATCCGGGCGGCTTCGAGAACGTCTGGCGCACTTCGGAATTGTTCACCCGGCTGCGGGAACCGCAGGGCGGCGGCGCGTGCGTGTCGTGCTCGGCCTTCGACGCCTGCCAGGGCGGGTGCATGGCCGCGAAGTTCTTCACCGGCCTGCCGCTGGACGGACCCGACCCCGAATGTGTCCGGGGCAACGGCGAATTCACGCTCGCCGCTGCCGGTGCGCGTCCGCAACCGGACAAGGACCATTCGCGGACCGCGGCGGCGCGGCCCCGGTCGGTGGCCCTGGGCCTGCCGAGCGTCGGACTGCTGCCCGACCGGCCCTGCGACACCAGCCCCCTCATTTGAACACGTTGAACCGCAAGGACATTCATCATGGCAAGTAGCAAGGATTGGTTCGAGACCGTCGCCGAGGCGCGCGAGCGCGCCCGCAAGCGGGTGCCCGAACCCGTGTACCGCGCGTTGCTGGCCGGGTCGGAAGCCGGCGTGACGCTGGCCGACAACACCGCCGCCTTCGCCGAACTGGGTTTGCGACCGCACATCGCCGACCTGCCCAGCGTCCGCGATCAAGCGACGACGCTGATGGGTCAGCAGCTTTCGCTGCCGGTGATCTGTTCACCCACCGGCGTGCAGGCCGTGGACCCGGCCGGGGAGGTCGCCGTCGCCCGCGCGGCAGCCGCCTCCGGCACCGCGCTCGGGCTGTCCTCGTTCGCCTCCAAGCCGATCGAAGACGTCATTGCAGCCAACGACAAGGTCTTCTTCCAGGTCTACTGGCTCGGCAGCCGCGAGGCCATGCTGGCCCGGTTGGACCGGGCCAAGCGGGCCGGAGCCAAGGGCCTCATCGTCACCCTGGACTGGGTTTTCGCCACCGCGCGTGACTGGGGCAGCCCGCCGCTGCCCGAGCGGATCGACCTGGCGACCGCGATCCGTTTCGCCCCGCGGGTGCTGACCCGGCCGGGCTGGCTGTGGCGGTTCGCGCGGTCGGGGCGACTGCCCGACCTGACCACCCCGAATCTGGTCGGCCCCGGCGAAACCGGTCCCACCTTCTTCGGCGCGTACGGCGAGTGGATGGGCACCCCGCCGCCGAACTGGGCGGATCTGGCGTGGCTGCGCGACCAGTGGGACGGCCCGCTGATGATCAAGGGCATCTACCGTCCCGAGGACGCCCGCCGCGCCGTCGACGTGGGTGCCACCGCCGTCTCGGTGTCCAATCACGGTGGCAACAACATGGATTCGACCCCGGCCGCGATCCGGGCGCTGCCCGCGGTGGCCGCGGCGGTGGGTGATCGGGTCGAGGTGGTGCTCGACGGCGGCGTGCGCCGGGGCAGCGATGTGGTCAAGGCGCTGGCGCTGGGCGCCCGGGCCGTGATGATCGGACGCCCCTACCTGTGGGGCATGGCCGCGGGCGGGGAACGCGGGGTGCACAATGTTCTCGAAATCCTGCGTCAGGGCATCGATTCCACCCTGTACGGGCTCGGCCGCGCCTCGGTGCAGGAGCTCACCGCCGACGATGTGCTGATGCCGGACAGCTTCACGCGAGGCATGTAGTGACCGCCCGAGTCGCCGTGGTCACCGGCGCGACGCGGGGCATCGGCGCCGCCGTGGTGCACCGGCTGGCCTGGGCCGGCTGGTCGGTGGTGGCGGTGGACCGCTGCGCCGACGATCCACGCCTGGACTATCCGCTGGCGACCCGCCGGCAGCTGACCGCGCTGGCCGAGGCCCATCCGGACACCGTCCTCCCGGTTGTCGCCGACGTCCAGGATCCGGCCGCGCTGCGTTCGGCGGTCGCGTTCGCGGCGTCGTCCTTCGGCCGCCTGGACGCGGCGGTCGGGGCCGCCGCGGTCATGTCGGGCGGAAAACCGCTGTGGGACATGGACGATCGGCAGTGGGAGGCGCTGTTCGACATCGATGTGCGGGGTGTGGCCAATCTCGCGCGGGCCGCCGTGCCCGCGCTACTGCGCCGCCCGCGCCCGCGCTCGGGTCGGTTCGTGACACTGGCTTCGTCGGCCGCGCACCACGGCATGACACAGCTGGCGGGCTACAACGCCGCCATGCACGCGGTGGTGGGACTCATCAAGGGGCTCGCGCACGATCTGCGCGGCAGCGGGATCACCGCGACGGCGGTGTCCCCCGGGTCCACCCGCACCGACATGCTCACCGAGACCGCCCGCCTGTACGGACTCGATACCGTCGAGCTCTTCGCCGACCATCAGCCGCTGGGCCGCCTGCTCGCGCCGAACGAGGTGGCCGCCGTCGTCACCTGGCTGTGCGGAGCCGACTCCGCCGCGGTGAACGGTACCGTCATCCATGCCGACGGAGGATTCGTGCCGTGACCATCGCCCGTGAACCCAATTCCACTGCTGTACAAGAGAATCCGCTACCCCCACCGTGGATGCGGGTAGCACCCGATGCCACCGTGCGGCGCCATGCCGAGGGCCGACTGCTGGTCGGCGGATCGCCTTTGCGGCTGGTGCGGCTCTCACGCGCGGGCGCCGAGCTGCTGGGCCGCTGGCTCGACGGCGCGCCGATCGGGGACGACCCCGCGGCGCGGACACTGGCCCGGCGGCTGCTCGATGCCGGGGTCATCCACCCGGTGGGAGGCGGCCGCGTTCACACCACCGCGGACGTGACCCTCGTGATTCCGGTGCGCGACAACCCGGCTGGAGTCCAGCGGCTGCTGGCACGCACGCGCTCGCTCCGCCATCACCTCGTCGTCGACGACGGCTCGAGACCGCCCGCCACCGCCGCCCACCTGCGCCACGACACACCACAGGGCCCGGCGGCGGCCCGCAACACCGGATGGCGCGAGGCGCGCACCGACCTCATCGCCTTCGTCGACTCCGACGTCGAGCCCGAAACCGGTTGGCTGGACGCGCTTGTGCCCCTGTTCGACGATCCTGCGGTCGCGGCCGTCGCGCCGCGCGTGCGGGCGACGACGGACACACCCGTCCCGAGGACGACGGCGCTGCTGTCGCACTACGAAGCGACTCGATGCGCACTCGACATGGGCGCCACCCAAGGCGTGGTGCGGCCGCTGAGCCGAATCGGCTACGTGCCCTCGGCGGCGCTGCTGGTGCGCCGCTCGGCCTTGCGGGCAGTCGGCGGATTCGACGAGCGGTTGCGGTTCGGCGAGGACGTCGACCTGGTCTGGAGACTCGCCGACGCCGGATTCCTGATTCGCTACCACCCCGGCGCCGTGGTCCGGCATCGGCCGCGCCGGACACTGCGCGCCTGGCTGACACAGCGATTCGACTACGGCACCTCCGCTGCTGCGCTGGCGCGGCGGCATCCGGGGCGCCTCGCGTGCGCTAGTGTCAAACCGTGGAGCGCCGTGATCTGGGCGCTGCTGGTAACAGGTCGCCCGCTGCCCGCCGGGATCGCGGCCGTGACGACCACCGCGGTGGCGCAGCACCGGCTGCGGCGACACGGCCTGCCGCCCGCGGTGGCCTGCTCGATCGCCGGCCGGGGACATCTACTCGGTGGCCGGGCGCTGGCCGACGCGGTGCGCCGAACCTGGTGGCCCCTGGCGCTGCTGACCCGCACCGGCCGACGCGCCGTGCTGGTAGCCCTGCTGCCACTCGCGGTGGAGGCGGTCGCCGGACGGCGTCCGCCGAGTTGGTGGCTGCTGCGGCTCGCCGAGGATCTGGCCTACTCGGCCGGTGTATGGGCCGGTTGCCTGCGGGCCCGCACCCTCGCCCCACTGCTACCCGATCTCGCCGCGCGGCCGGGCGCTTCGACCGCGCCCGAGAAGCGCGCACGCCCCTCGACGAGCTGACCACGACGGAGGCAGCGGCCCGGCCAGCGCCGACCGTGCTGACCGTGCCGCTCGGGGCGACCGAACAGCACGGCCCGCATCTGCCGCTGGGCACGGACACCGCCATCGCGACCGAACTGTGTCGCCGACTCTGCGCGGCCCGGCCGCAGATCCTCGCCGCGCCCGGGGTGCCCCACGGGTCCAGCGGCGAGCACGCGGGATTCACCGGATCGCTGTCCATCGGCCGCGCCGCGGTCGAGTTGCCGATCGTCGAATTGGTGCGCTCCGCCGATACTTTCGCGGGGGTCGTGCTCGTCAACGGCCACGGCGGCAATCTCACACCGTTGGCGGGCCGCGGCGGATACCTTGCGTCGAGAGGGCCGTCGCGTACTGGCTTGGTCGCCCACCGGCCGACCCGACGACAGCCATGCCGGGCACCTCGAGACCTCGGGCATGCTGCGTCTGCGGCCGGATCTGGTCCATCTCGACCGCGCCGCCGTGGCAACACCGAATCCCTTGCGAAGCTGATGGATCGCCTGCGTTCCGGCGGGGTACGCGCGGTCAGCGCGAACGGCGTGCTGGGCGACCCGACGCGGGCCACGCCCGAGGGCGGGGCCGCCGTACTCGACCGCTGGAGCGCCGATCTGGACGCCGCGGTGACGCGGTGGCTGCCCACGATCGGGTAGCCACCGCCCTCGCCTCAGTCGATGTCGAGCACCAGCCAGCCGCCGTGGTACTCCGAGACAGTATGTGGCAGACCGGTTTCCAGGCCCAACACCTGCAATTCCGGCAGATCGAAGGTCCGCACATGCCCGTACACCGGGTCCGGCTCGTCCTCGAGCGGCACCGCGACGACCACCCGCCGCTGCGCGATCCGGATGGCCTCGGCCAGCACCGCACGGGCGTGTTCGGGATCCAGATGCTCGAGCAGATGCAGCACCGTGACCGCGGGAACCGACTTGGGCGGCAACGGAACCGCGGCCGCGTCACACGTCAGCGTGCCGACCTCGACGCGGCGGCGGGCGGCCACCGCCGCCAGCAGCCGCATGCCGCCGCGCGACAGATCGCTGGCGACGACCGTGCGCCCGGTCTCGGCCAGCAGCATCGGGAAGAACCCGAAGCAGGAGGCGATGTCGAGCGCCCGGCCCGGCACCACCAGATCGGCCGCGCGGCGGTACACGGGAGCCATGCCCGCCAGCTGGGTCCCCGATTCCCAGGTCCCAGCCCAGTGGCCGCGGATCTTGGCCAGGGTGTTGCGGTAGAAGACGTCCCACGCCGGCAGCTCGCCCTCCACACTGGAACGGACGACGCCGACGAGTATCCGCTCGAACATGTCGGTGCCGGCGACCAGCCCGGTCCGGAACAGTTCATCGGCAATCAGTTCCGCGATGTCGTTGTCCACCCGCTCCGGCGGCAGCCTATGGTGCACCACCACCCGCCCTGCCCGGGCGTGCACCCGGAAGTGCACGGTGTCCACCCCGGACGTGGCGTGCCCCGGGCGCAGCGCCGCCACCCGCACCACGCCGTCGTCGTAGGGCAGTTCCGGTGATTCCGCGAGCGGGTCCGGCGGCGGGGCGACCGGCCCCCTCATCAACCGACCGCCGCGTCGAGCAGCTCCGCCACGTCCACCAGTTCCCGCAGGCCGCGCACCACCGACACCCGGTCGCAGCGCTCGGCGTAGGCGGCCATGTCACAGCTGCCCAGCCGCCAGGAGTAGCGCGGTTCCGGTGTGAGCCAGACGGTTTCGCGCACCCGCCGGGTGATCTCCTCGAATTCGGCCAGGCCCGGATCGTTGCCGTTGCCGCGGCCGTCACCGAGCACCAGCAGGGTGGTACGCCGGGTGAGCGCGCCGGAATGTTCGGCCAGCAGCGCGCGGAAGACCGCCCCGTAGTCGGAATTGGCGTCGGTGTCGAGGAGATCGCCACCGAACAGCGCCCCCAGCGCGCGCCCGCCCCCGTCCTCGGCGAGCAGCCCGGTGATCTCGGCCGTCTCGGCGACGAAAGCGAACGAGCGGACCTGCGCGAACACGTCCTGCATGGAATGCACCAGATGCAGGGTGAAATGCGCGGTGGCACGCACCGACAGGCTGACGTCGGCGAGCACCAGCAACCGTGGACGGTCCTGAGCGCGGCGGACCGTCACCGGGGCGAACGGCACCCCGTCGAAACGGCGGCAGCGCCGCATGGTTCGCGCTGCGTCCACGCGACCGGCACGCGCAACCCGGCGACGGTGGGTAGGCGCGCCCCGCAGCGAGCGCGCGATCCGGCGCAGCGCCTGTTCGAGTTCGAGCCGCTCGGCCGCGCCGAGGTACGGCAGGTCGGCTCCGCGGCGCGGCCCGGCCTCGTGGTCGCGGCGGCGCAGCCGCAGCAGGGATTCGGCATGGCGGCGCAGCGCCGCCGGGAGGTCGCCCAGCAGGCAAGCCTGCTCCCGGGCGGCCGCGGCGTCGAGATCCTCGGGCGCGCCGAGCCATTCGAGCAGCGCCTGCTGATCGGCCGACCCCAGCCGCAGATCGACCTCGGCGCCCGCACCACCGCTGAGCTGTCCGGGCGCGGCGCCGGTGTGCAGCCGTCGGGCGTCGAACTGCAGCCGGTATCCGTCGGCGCCCACCACCTGATTGCCTTGGGAGAAGGCGATCTCCTCACTCGGCGCGGACAGATCGATCATGCCGTCGTCCTGGCTGAGGTTGAACCGGCGGCCCAACTGCTCGGTGTCGAACAGGTGCCGGACGTCCTCGGGTCGTGCGCCGTCGCCGGGAGTGGCGGCGGCGGCCTCCTCGGCCAGCTCGAAGGACGCCGGATCCGCGGTGGGCATGGCGGATTCGTCCGCCCCCGTCAATTCGGCCGTCGCCGCCGTGGCGGTGCTGGGGGCGGCGGGTTCCGCGTCGAGCAGCGCGAAGTACACATCGAACAGGTCACCGAAGAGTTCGTCGTCGCGCTGATCCTTGATCAGGGCCGCGCGCAGGGTCCAGCGCAGGGTTTCCCGGTCGGCAAGCACTCCCGGTTGGGCCGCGCCCCGCATGGCGTCGGCCATCTCGGCCGCCGATACCCGGATCCCCCAGCGCCGCAGGATATTCGCGAATCTATGCACGGTCGCTTCCATGGCGTTTCCCTACACTCCGCGGCGGCGGGCGAACGACAGCGCGCCCTGACTGGCGCTCACGCCAGACCGGGCCAGGTTGCGGGCATGCGCGCCGTAGTAGCCCTCGTCGAAGCGGCCCGGCGCGTCCTTGCCCGCGCGCACCCTGCCGCCGTCGTCGAGCGAATCCGGCTGTCCCGCCGGTATTTCGCCGGCGAGCAGGCTGGGCAGCGCCTCGACCGCGAGCCGCAGATCCTTGTCGTATTTCGCGACGACCGACAGGGTGTCGGTAAGCACGTGCCGCGACAGCGCGCGCACCTCGAGCACGGCCAGCGTGCGCGCCCAGTCCACCGTCTCGGAAATGCCGGGGGCCTTGCGCATGTCGAGCGCGCGCAACCCGCGCACGATGCGCACCAGTTCGGCCGCGAGCGCGTCGTCCAGGCCGGTGCGCTTGGAGCGGATGATTTCCAATTCCCGCTCCTCGGAAGGATAGTCGGCGAACAGATGCAGGCAGCGGCGTTTCAGGGCGGCGGCCAGGTCGCGAGTGTTGTTGGAGGTGAGGATGACCAGCGGCGTGTGCCGGGCGCGGAAGGTGCCCAGTTCGGGTACCGAGATCTGGTATTCGCCGAGCATTTCCAGCAGTACTGCTTCGAGGGCTTCGTCGGCGCGGTCGACCTCGTCGATGAGCAGCACCACCGGCTGTTCGGAGCGCACCGCCTCGAGCAGCGGCCGGTGACTCAGGAAGCGCTCGGAGTAGAACACGCTGTCGTAGGCGCCGATGCGTTCCACCGCGGCGTCGACCGAGTCGGTGTCGGCGAGCAGGTCGCCGATCTTCTCGCGCAGCATCTGTGTGTACAGCAGCTGTTTGCCGTAATCCCACTCGTACAGCGCGCGGGTTTCGTCCTGCCCCTCATAGCATTGCAACCGCAACAGACGGCGGCCGGTCGCGGCGGCCAGCGCCTTGGCCAGTTCTGTCTTGCCGACTCCGGCGGGTCCCTCGATCAGCAGTGGTTTGTCCAGGCGCGCCGACAGGAACACCGTGGTGGCCAGGCGCGCGTCGGCGACGTATCCGGTCTCGGACAGCGCCCGGCGCACGTCCTCGACGTCGGTGAAGTGATTCATCGGCAGTCCTTTCCGGGACAGGAACGGTGCGCGGACGGAGTACGGGTCTCCGTCCGCGCACCGGAGACGGTCAGCTGAGCAGGTCGTCGAGGCTGCCGTTCATGCAGTGCTCGACCACCGGCCGCACCGTCTCGAACGTGCACTCCTTGGGGTTGCCCGGAGTGCAGGCATCGCCGAGCACGTGGCGGGTGATCCGATCGACGTCCTCGTCGTCGCCCTTGATGACCGCGGCGTTCTGGTAGAACTTGGTCGGGCCCTGACCCAGCCGGTTCTTCGAGTAGCTGGTCTGGGTGATGTCGGTGAACTTCTCCGGGATGCCGACATCGCGCAGCAGCCGGATCGCCGCCGCCAGGGCGGCATCGGCGGCCTGCACGTCGGTCATCCCGTGGGTGTCGACGCCCATGGCGCCGGCGATCTCCGCGAAGCGCTTGTAGACGACCGGCATGTTGAAGGCCCACACGCGCGGCAGCGCGATGGCGTTGTTGAGCCCGTGGTGAGTGTCGTAGAACGCCGACACCGCGTGCGAGATCGAGTGGATGATGCCGAGTCCGCCGGAGTTGAATGCCTGCCCGGCAATGTATTGCGCGTACATCATGCCTTCGCGGCCGGACAATTCCGCCGGATTCCAGGTGGCCGTGCGCAGATTCTCGGCGACCAGTTTGATCGACTGCAGCGCATTACCGATGGAGGGCGTGAAATTCAGCCGGGAGACATACGGTTCCGAACCGTGCGCGAGCACATCGAAACCGCACTGCGCGGTGTAATCGGTCGGGCAGTCGAAATACAGCACCGGATCGTCGATCGCCAGAGTCGCCACCGACGCGTCGTCGAATGCCACATACTTGTGGGGATTGCCGGGATCGGTGGTGGTATCGGTGATGACATACGCCCACGACGTTTCCGAGCCCGTTCCCGCCGTGGTGGATACCGCGATGTGCGGCGGGTTCTTCGGATTCTCCGACTTGTTGAAGCCCTCGAACTCGTTGATGTTGCGCCCGTCGTGCGCGATCGAGATGCGCGCGCCCTTACAAGCGTCGTGCGAGGACCCGCCGCCGATGGAAACGAAACTGTCGCAATCGTTCTCCTGATACAGCGCCACGGCGTCCATGACGTTGTAGTCCTTCGGATTCGATTCGACCTTGTCGTAGAGCACGACCTCGAGTCCGTGGTATTCGAGCGAACCGACGATCTTGGGCACGATATCGGTACCGCGCAGGCCGCTGGTCATTACCAGCACCTTCCGAAATCCGAGTTTCAGTGCCTCCGGGCCGATGATCTCGTGCGCGCCCGGACCGAGCAGCGCTCGCGGAAACGGGTGAAACTCCTTGATGGGAAACGGCTTGATCAGCTCGTCGACCTGCATGGCACAGTCCTTTCGGGAAATACAGACGGTCCGGAATCGCACCGGCCCCTGCGACGCTATGACCGCGGCCACAGCCGCGACAGGCGAATTCCGGCAAACCATGCGACCGGAACCGGCCACCCGACCGAAAGACCAACCCCGGACTGCCCGATCGGAGAGGGTGGCAGGCAACGGCATTCGACGCTCGCGCGCTATTTCACCATTGTTCGGCAGCGAAATTCACCCGCCCAGAAATGAGAAATGCCGGTCGGCCCGGTCGTTCGCCACAGTGGGTGAACGACCGGGCCGACCGGCGCCGAGGGGCTGCCCTCCCTTCGCGCGGGAAGGAAGGGCAGCATTCCAGGCGGTGGAGCCAGGGGCGGCTCGAGGCTGCTCCGCGCGCCCCCGCTATCCAGCCGGGTCCGCGCCCGTTCTCGGGAGCGGACCGGCCTGCAGTTTCGCGTACTCCTCGTCGTCGAGCAGTCGCGAGCGGATGAGGAAGCGCACGCCGTCGGGCGCCTCCAGTGAGAACCCGCTCCCCCGGCCGGGCACCACGTCCACTGTCAGAAAGGTGTGCTTCCAGTACTCGTACTGGTCAGCGCTCATCCAGAACGGCGTCTGGTCACCGACGTGCCCGAGCAGCACATCGGAGCCCCCGACCCGGAACTCCCCGACTGGGTAGCAGATCGGGGCGCTGCCGTCGCAGCAGCCGCCCGACTGGTGGAACATGACCTGACCGTGACGCCGAATCAGGCTGCGCAGCAGCGATTCCGCCGATTCGGTCAGTTCCACCCGGGCGAGGCCCTCGGCCATCAGAAGAATCCGAGCTTCTTGGGCGAGTAGGAAACCAGCAGATTCTTGGTCTGCTGATAGTGGTCGAGCATCATGGCGTGGTTCTCACGGCCGATGCCGGACTTCTTGTAGCCGCCGAACGCCGCGTGCGCCGGGTAGGCGTGGTAGCAGTTGGTCCACACCCGGCCCGCCTTGATACCGCGACCCAGGCGGTAGGCGGTGTTCATATCGCGAGTCCACACGCCCGCGCCGAGGCCGTAGAGCGTGTCGTTGGCGATCCGCAGCGCCTCCTCGGTGGAGTCGAAGGTGGTCACCGACACCACCGGACCGAAGATCTCCTCCTGGAAGATCCGCATGTCATTGCGGCCGGAGAAGATCGTGGGCTCGACGTAGTACCCGTTGGGGTAATCCTCGACCTTGCGCGGCCCGCCGCCGGTGAGCACCTGCGCGCCCTCCCTGCGGCCGATGTCGATGTAGGACAGGATCTTCTCGTACTGGTCGTTGGACGCCTGGGCGCCGATCATGGTCGAATCGTCGAGCGGATTTCCGCTCTTGATCGCCTTGGTGCGCTCGACGCAGCGGGCCATGAACTCGTCGTAGATCGACGAATGCACCAGTGCCCGAGACGGACAGGTGCAGACCTCGCCCTGGTTGAGGGCGAACATCACGAAACCCTCGACGGCCTTGTCCAGGAACTCGTCGTCGGCGGCCATCACATCGGGCAGGAAGACGTTGGGGCTCTTGCCACCCAGTTCGAGGGTGACCGGGATGATGTTCTCGCTGGCGTACTGCATGATCAACCGGCCGGTGGTGGTCTCGCCGGTGAACGCCACCTTGGCCACCCGCGGGCTCGACGCCAGCGGCTTGCCCGCCTCGACACCGAAACCGTTGACCACGTTGAGAACTCCCGGCGGCAGCAGATCCGAGACCAGCTCCACCACCTTCAGAATCGAAGCCGGGGTCTGCTCGGCGGGCTTGAGCACCACCGCGTTTCCGGCCGCCAACGCCGGAGCCAGCTTCCAGGTCGCCATGAGAATGGGAAAGTTCCAGGGGATGATCTGGCCGACCACGCCCAGCGGTTCGTGGAAATGATAGGCCACTGTGTCGGCGTCGAGCTCGGAGATGCCGCCCTCCTGTGCCCGCAGGGCACCGGCGAAGTAGCGGAAGTGATCCACCGCCAACGGGATGTCGGCCGCCTTGGTTTCGCGGACCGGCTTGCCGTTCTCCCAGGTCTCGGCGACCGCGATCGCCTCGAGGTTCTCCTCGATCCGGTCGGCGATCTTGTTGAGGATATTGGCGCGCTCGGCCACCGACGTCGCGCCCCACGGCTCGGCGGCCCGATGCGCGGCATCCAGGGCGAGCTCGATATCGGGAGCGGTGGAACGCGCTACCTCACAGAAGGTTTCGCCGTCGACGGGGGACGCGTTCTCGAAGTAGCGGCCCTCGACCGGAGCGGTCCATTCGCCTCCGATGAAATTGTCGTACCGGGCGGCGTAGCTGACGATGCTGCCGTCCGAACCGGGCTTGGCGTAGGCCATGACTGATACTCCTCGCTGAGTCGAGCTGTGCATCACACGACCACTCGGCCGTGATGCGCACCACTATCCGCAGCGAGGGTTGGCAGAAGGTTTGACAACCCGCCACCGGCCGGTTACCGCCGGTCAAGACCGCAGCGCGGCGTGCAGGCGGGCCACAGCGACAGCGCGACGCGTGTCGTCGGGACGCAGCAATCGCAGGGCATGCTCGTGTACCGCGATGTCGTCAGGCACCCGCTCGCCGTAGCGCAGCGCATACTCGGGATCGGTGCTGGCCAGCACCGCCGTCCGGACGCCGACCTCGAAATACTCACGCCACTCGACGATTCCGGGAGTTTCCGATCCCGGCAGCAGCGGACCGCGGTACAGGCGCACCGCCTCGGCCGTGTTCCCAGCCTCCAGCGCGGCGGCCAGGTCGACGGCGTCGCAGGTCAGCGGGACGGTCAATTGATAGACACGGTTGGCGATCTCGCCGCCGGTCTCGCGCCGCAGATGCGACACATCCGCCTTCAAAGTGCTCGAGGTGACCGGGCGGTCCCCGTAGATTGCGTAGTGCAGCCGCTCATGGGTGAAGCCCTCGGGCTCGAGGGCGAGCAGGGTGAGGATCTCGATCTGCCTGGGGCGCAACCGCACTGGTTTGCCGTCGCGCAGAACGCGGGCGGAACCGAGGCTGGTCAACCGCATTCCGCTCTCCGCCGCTTGCGCGGCCCCCGCCCGCAGTCGGTTCTCGATCGCGCTGACAAGCATCTGCGCGGTAGACATCGCCAGCGGATGCGCGCGATCCCAAGTCGTCGACAGATCGAGCACACCGAGCTGGCGCCCGTCGGCGCCACGGATCGGCGCGCAATAGCAGACCCAGCCGTGCAGGGCCGCGACTAGATGCTCGGCGGAGAACACCTTGCTCGGCTTGCCGGTCTGCAAGGCGAGCGACAACGCGTTGGTCCCCATGTGCATTTCGCCCCAGCGTCCGCCGGGTGCGAAGTTGACGCGCTCGGCGCGGCGGCGCATGACCATGCCGCCGTAGGACCACAGGATCGTGCCCGCCTCGTCGGTCACCGCGGCGACGTACCCGGCATCGTGCGTGATGCCGTGCAACTGGTCGGCCAGCTCGGTGACCGGCGCACGCAGCGGCGACTCGGCCCAGCGCGGCGCGATATCACCGGGCGCGGTGGGCGCGCTGTCACGGCCGGGGTCGACGTCGAGCAGCGACCGCATCCACGACTGTGCCACCTCACCACGCAGCCGCGAACTCGCCGGCGCGGGTGCGTGGCCGGGAATCCAGCGGGCCCATTCCTGCTCCAATGCAGCTCGCAGCTGCGAGAGGGTGCTGTGGTCTGCCATCTCGCGATGTCTTCCTCGTCACATTCTCGTGTGTCTACATCATGCATCACACTGCGCCGGGTGCAAGCAGCGTCCCGGGGACGCCCAACCTGTTGCCAACCGGCGCTCTGGAAACTGCCCGCCATGGACGACCAGGTGAACCACCTCACTCCCGCACACCCCGCGCACGGCAACGACTCCGGCGCCGAACTGTACGCCCGCGCCGAGGCCGACCGAAAGGCGTTCTGGGCGGCACAGGCCCGCCGCCTGCATTGGGACGAGCCGTGGCAGCACGTCCTCGACTGGTCGAGGCCCCCGATCGCGCGCTGGTTCGATGGCGGCCGACTCAACGTCGCCTACAACTGCGTGGATCGACATGTCGAGGCCGGATACGGCGACCAGGTGGCGGTCCACTGGGTCGGCGAACCCGGCGACACCCGTGACATCACCTATCGTGACCTGCACCGGATGGTGCAGCAGGCCGCCAACGCGCTGGCTGGACTCGGCCTGCGCGCCGGCGACCGGGTCGCGATTCAGCTGCCGATGATCCCGGAGGCGATCGTGGCCATGCTCGCGTGCGCCCGTCTGGGCTTGGTGCACAGCGTCGTCTTCGCCGGATTCTCCCCGGCGGCGTTGCGGGCGCGCGTCGACGACGCACGCGCCAGGGTGGTCGTCACCGCGGACGGGCAGTACCGCCGCGGACGGGCAGTACCCATGAAGGAGAAGGTCGACGAGGCACTGGTCGACGCGGACAGTGTCGAGAGGGTGATTGTGGTGCGCCGCGTCGGGGCTGACCTCGACGATGACACGCCCTGGCAGAACGGCCGCGACATATGGTGGCACGACCTCCTGCGCGACGCATCCGACCACCACGACGCCGAATCCTTCGACGCCGAGCATCCCCTGTTCATCCTCTACACCTCGGGCACGACGGGGAAACCGAAAGGTATCCTGCACACCAGCGGCGGCTATCTCACTCAAGCCGCCTATACGCACCGCATCGTGTTCGACCATCGCCCCGGCAGCGACGTCTACTGGTGCACCGCCGACATCGGCTGGATCACCGGCCACACCTATCTGGTGTATGGGCCGCTGGCCAACCGGACCACCCAAGTGGTGTACGAGGGCACGCCGAACGTCCCACACGAGGGCAGGCACTGGGAGATCATCCAGCGCTACCGCGTCAGTCTCTACTACACCGCGCCTACCCTCATCCGGACGTTCATGAAATGGGGGGAGCAGATTCCGGCCCGCTACGACCTGTCCAGCCTGCGGGTGCTGGGCAGCGTCGGCGAGCCCATCAATCCCGAGGCGTGGCTGTGGTATCACCAGCATGTCGGCGGCGGGCGCA
Source organism: Nocardia coffeae (assembly GCF_019890715.1). Lineage (NCBI taxonomy): Bacteria > Bacillati > Actinomycetota > Actinomycetes > Mycobacteriales > Nocardiaceae > Nocardia > Nocardia coffeae. Next base: position 198,205 of record NZ_JAINZY010000015.1, read on the forward strand.
GCCCGATCGTCGACACCTGGTGGCAGACCGAGACCGGGGCGATCATGGTCGCGCCGCTGCCCGGGCTCCGTGCGCCGAAACCTGGTGCCGCACAACGACCGCTGCCCGGCATCGGGGCGAAGGTCGTCGACGACGAGGGGCGGCAGGTCTCTCCCGGCGCGTCCGGATATCTCGTCATCGACAGCCCCTGGCCCGCCATGGCCCGCGGGATCTGGGGCGACGACGAGCGGTTCCGAACGACCTACTGGGATCGCTTCGCCGCGCACGACGACTACTTCGCAGGTGACGGCGCCCGGTACGACACCGACGGCGATATCTGGATCCTCGGCCGCACCGATGACGTCATGAACGTCTCCGGCCACCGCCTGTCGACGGCGGAGATCGAATCGGCCCTGGTCGCCCATCCTGCGGTGGCCGAAGCGGCGGTGGTCGGCGCATCCGACGCGTTGACCGGCCAGCGCGTGATCGGGTTCGTCGTGGCGCGCGGTGAGGCCGATCCGCCCACCGCCGACGACCTGCGCCGGTATGTGGCCGAAGCAATCGGCCCGATCGCTACCCCCCGCGAAATCCACTCGGTGCCAGAGCTTCCCAAAACCAGGTCGGGCAAGATCGTGCGCAGGCTGCTGCGGGACATCGCCGACGGTCGCGAGCCGAGCGAAACCACGACGCTGGCGGACCCCGCCGTAATCACAGACATCGCACAACGATTCGGCCCGCGAACGGATGCGTGAGTCCGACCCGCCCGAGGCGTCGCGGCACGAACCGCAGAGTGACGATCAGGTCCAGCGCCGCGCCCATGCAGTACCTGGTGGGGCGCTTCGACAGCAAAGCACAGCGGCTCTGCCGCGCTGAGACGCGCCGACAGGAGTTCGGTGAACGTGCTGCCGCCAAGGTGGCAGCACGCGAACGTCCTCACCACGGGGTGTCCCACTCCCGCGACACCTCGGGCGGGTCGGTGACCAGGGGTAGCGGTGCGGGTGTCCGGGTGACCGGCCAACCGGCGGAGCGAACGACGGCGGCGAAGCGGATCGCGTTGTGGATGGCCGCGCCATCGGGATCGTTGTTGAAGTAGACGTAGATGTCGCGGTCGACGTCCCAGATGTCGCCGAGGCGGTGCACCCGGTCGGCTAGGACGTTCTCCTCGTAGCAGGGCCACAGCGTGCCGGTGCTCTCGTGGAAGCACAGGTAGCCCCAGTCTGCCGTGCGCAGGATTATGACGAGCCCGGAGACTTCAGCTAGGCCGAATTGAGCAGTCCCGAGTCCTCCGCATCGACGACTGCCCTACTGCGGGTGGGTGGTCGGGCAGCGCGGTGCGGGCGGGGTGTCCCAGCCGGTGCCGGTCAGCCACCGGAGACCCTGCTCACAAGGTTATCCGCGCGCGACCTCGCCGTATCGACGTAGTTCACTGCTCACATCGCCGCCACGGCCGCCTCGGCGACGGTCTTGTCCTGCTCTCCGGTGCCACCGCTGACGCCGACCGCGCCGACGACCTGGCCGTTGCGCCGCAGCGGCACACCGCCGGCGAAGATCATGATGCGCCCCCCGTTGGAGGCGTGTATCCCGTAGAACTGTCCGCCCGGACCCGCGTCGGCCGCGAGGTGCTCGGTCGAGATGTCCAGCGCCCGCGCGGTGAACGCCTTGTTGATCGAGATGTCGATGCTGGCGATCCAGGCACCATCCATCCGCACGTGGGCGACGAGGTTGCCGCCGGCATCGACCACCGCAATGTTCGACGGCGACTCGATCTCGTCGGCTTTGGCCTGTCCGGCGGCGATCATCCGCTGCGCATCGCCGAGGGACACCGAGGTCTGGTTCACTGTCATCACGCACTCCCTCGGGGCTTCGCGGACTGCTCTACGATGGCCCGACAGAACGCGGGGAGGTCGTCGGGCGAGCGGCTCGAGATCAGGTTCCCGTCGATCGCGACCTCTTCGTCCACGACGTCGGCCCCGGCGGCAACCAGTATCGCGATCCGCTTGCCCTGCAGTGTCGTTGCCATGGTTGTGCTCCTCTCGGTCCGGGACGCCTCACGGATGCATGACGACCTTGGTCCATCCGTCGTCCCGGGCATCGAAATGCTGATAGCCGGACTCGGCCTCGGCCAGCGGGAGCTCGTGAGAGACGATCCAGGACGGTGTGGCCCGGCCCTCGTGGATCAGGTCGCGCAGCTGCCGGTTGTAGTGCTTGACGTTGGCCTGTCCGGTACCGACCTTCTGCCCCTTGAACCAGAATTTGCCCATGTCGAAGGCGATCTTGCCGTGACGTTCGAGTTCGTCGGGGCCGTTCTGGTCCTGGGGCAGGAAGATGCCGACCACGCCGATGTGGCCGGTGAAGCGCACCGAGTCGACGAGCCGGTTCATCGTCATCGCGGCGTTTTCGTGACCTTGCGGGTCGTGCGCCTGGTACCCGACACACTCACAACCCTTGTCGGCGCCGCGCCCGTTGGTCTGATCGAGGACCTGCTCGACCGGGTCACCGGTGGAGTCGTCGATGGGTATGGCCCCGATCTGCTCGGCGAGCCGCAGCCGGTCGGGGTGACGGTCGACGATCATCACCTTGCTCGCGCCCTGGATCATCGCCGAGTATGCCGCCATCAGACCGACCGGCCCGGCCCCGTAGATCACCATCGAATCGCCGGGCTGCATGTCGGCCAGGCGGGTGCAGTGCCATCCGGTGGGAAAGATGTCGGAGAGCATCACGTAGTCGGTTTCCTTGTCCTGCGCGTCCTCGGGCAGCCGCAGACAGTTGAAGTCGCCGAACGGCACCCGCAGATACTCCGCCTGTCCGCCCCAGAACGGTCCCATCCCGGCGAAACCGAATGCGGCGCCGGCCATCTTCGGATCCGGGTGCACCGTCAGGCAGAACGCGGTCAGACCTTCCTCGCAGTTTCGGCAGAAACCGCAGCCGATATTGAACGGCAGGCACACCCGATCCCCGGCCGAGACCTTGACCACCGCATTGCCCACCTCTGCGACGATCCCCAAATTTTCGTGACCGAGGACCATCCCGGGCTCCAGATCGGTGCGGCCCTCATACATGTGTAGATCCGATCCGCAAATGTTGGTGCTGGTGATCTTTACCAGGACATCGGTCGGCTGCTCGATCCTCGCATCGGGCACATCCTTCACATGGACCTCACGTGGCCCGTCGTACACAAGCGCTTTCATCTCGACACTCCCTCACATGCGGCGTTTCCGGTTGATGCCCGGCCCGGTGGCCACAGGCGGCTACATGCGAGCGACCGGCCGAATGAATCGTGTTTCTGGGGCAGACGACGCAACAGCGCACGGAGCCGACAACCACACCAAAACGTTGGCACACCACCATATTTCGCGTCACGGCGACGTGAGTGCACTCCAGGCGTCGTATTCCCTCCATGGTGAAGTCTCCTCTTATGGCTCCACGATCGCTAGGGGTTGAGATTGGTTTCGTTGATTCGCGGGCTCGACCGGCTCCTTCCCTTCACAGGTCGATGGTGTGATGCTGGACCATGTCCACCACCTCGAACAGGAGATCCGACATGGCCACCAAGGCGCTGCTGGTCCGGCTCGAAGCCAAACCCGGCAAGGAAACCGCGGTCGAGGAATTCCTCCGATCGGCGTTGCCACTCGTCGAGCAAGAGCCGGGCACGAAGCCCTGGTTCGCGGTACGGTTCGGCCCCTCGACGTTCGGCATCATCGACGCATTCCCAGATCAGACCGCCCGTGAAACACATCTCGATGGGCCGGTCGGCAAGGCCCTCGGCGAACGCGCCGACGAACTCTTCGCTACCCCGCCCGAAATCAGCAAGCTCGACGTGCTCGCCGATAAGCTCTGAACCACCGACTGGAACCGTTGCGCCGCGTATTGTGACCCCACCCATCACTTTCAGCGGCGTAGGTGTTGCCGCAGACATCGGCGAGTTCGCCCCACCGGATCGCGGCGGTGACCGACGGTCCCAGCAGGCTCGCTGAGCGCTTTTGCGGCAGGGCGGCATGGACGGCCAGTGCTCCGAATGGTCCAGCTGCCAATCATGGTTGGACAGCGCGCCACGAGCGATCACCAACTGGCGTAGTTGGTGGATCCACCGCGCCGGTGCGATGTGATCGAAGGGGCCGTCCGCGACGGGCCCTCGGCCGGCGCGACCGCCAATCGGTCCTGCATCGAGGAGAAGCTGCGGCGGTGCGGCCAGTTCCGAACTGAACTCGGAAGATACTCAGCTGCAACGCATTACCTTCAAATTCCAGCGCGGCATCGTTGAAAACAGTAGGGAGTCCACCTATGTTGGAGGTCATCGAACACCCGGGTTAGGTAAATCTGCCGCATCGAGGGGGACGAGTCCCCTCTCGCGTACGCGACTTGACGACGGATCTCTAGATCTGTTCCGGCAGACGCCATCAAACGCGCCGGATCGCCGCGGCCGACTCCGCCCCCACTGGAGTGCCGCGTCGCAGGCATCGGGCTCGACTCAGGTCTCCACCAAAGCCGGGGCGATCCATCCAGCGCAAAGTCCAACGCGCCCTTGTCCTTTGGATCGGCACCTGCCCACTCTGCCCCGCAGTAGAAACCATGAACCGCCGGTCCTTCACATACGGGAAGGAACGTGTTCCTGGTTGGTAGACCTTCTACGCTAACGAGCTCTCCGTCGCCGCCGGCTGCAAGGTCGCGGCTGGCCCCAGTGAGCTGCGAGACCCGATGCCGATAGCCTGCCCGCGGTGCAACGCCCCTATGGACCGATATGACTTTCACCGGAGACACCGTCGACTACGAAGTGCGTTGTTCATCGAACACGGCCGCTCGAAGTCGTCGCGACTTGCCCGGTGGCAAGACCGCCTCGAAGTCCCCCGGCGCCGATTCGCGCAGGGCTGCCGCTGCAACCGCGCCATCCTCGAGTTGATCCGGGCATCCGGACTGGGGCTCGACGACGTTCAGGAAGCAAATTGGCCGAGAATGATGGTCCCCATCGTAGAACCCCTGATCATCGGTATGGCAACCAAAACCGGTAGCCGACATTCTTGGCTTTCGACCGTGCGGCCCGACGTAGGCGCACCATGTGTGCGAACCTCGTCGGCTGCCCGATCGCCGGCGGAATATCAGCCCTGCTCAGGTGGTTGAAGTTGTTGGTCTGGTCAGGCTATCGGGCCGTGTCGCGCGTTGATTTCGCCAGTTTGTCCTATCCGGTCGCTGTCTCGGCGAGGAAGCCGACGAAGTGGGTGGTTTGCGGTCGTAGCGGATGTTTCAGCAGGTGACACCCGGTCGGCCGGGAAATGGCGACCTGCGGCGCCGGAACAACTCGACATCCTCGCGCGATCCGCACCGCGACGCCGCGATGGCCCACCAACTGCCGCAGCTTGCGCGGCACCGGAAACTAATCACATCAACACAGGACAAGTACTCACGAATTCAATTCTTGTTCGTTGAAGGAGATGATCATGTCACCTTCTGACAATACCTACGAGGCACGCCGACAAGATCGATTCGAGAAGTTGATCTCGAGCGACGCGCAACTCGGTGCCGCGCAACCCGATCCAACGATTGCCGCCGCACTGGACGACCCGGGCGTCCTGCTCGCCGACACGATGCGCACCGTGCTGGACGGCTACGGTGACCGGCCTGCGCTCGGTCAGCGCGCGGTCGAATTCGTGATCGGAGCAGACGGACGCACCGTCGCCGAATTGCAACCTCGATTCGACACCCTGACCTACCGCGAGACCTGGTCTCGGGTCCGGGCGCTCGCCGATGCCCTGGCCGGCAGCCCTGTCCGGCCCGGCGATCGCGTAGTGACTCTCGGCTTCACCAGCGCGGACTACGTGATCGTCGACATGGCGCTCTCGCTGGCTGGGGCCGTCGCTGTTCCGCTGCAGACCAGTGCCCTGGTGCAACAACTGCACCCGATCCTGCTCGAGACGGAACCGGTCGCGATACTCTCCAGCGTCGACCACCTCGCGGATGCGGTCGAACTCGCACTCACCGCGTACACACCGAAGCGTCTGGTGGTTTTCGACTACCACCCGCAGGTCGACGACCACCGCGAGGCATTGGAATCGGCAGTAGCACGCCTGGCGGATCGACACGTGACGGTCGAGGCGCTCGACGATGTCATCGCACAGGCCCCCGAGCCCCTCGACGGGGCGGCGACGTCGAGCGGCGATGGTGACGCTCTACGCCTGCTGGTATATACCTCCGGCTCGACAGGGACTCCGAAGGGCGCGATGTACACCGACCGCCTGATGGCCAACTCCTGGCGGGGCTGGTTCAGGCGCGGCTCCGACCTGGATCACAAGCTGCCGGCGATCACCCTGAATTTCATGCCGATCAGCCACGTGATGGGTCGCGTGAGCCTGTATTCCACGCTCGGCGCGGGCGGGACGGCGTACTTCGTCGCTCGCAGTGACCTGTCGACTCTGCTCGAGGATCTCGCGCTGGTCCGCCCGACGAAGCTGGATCTCGTGCCCCGTGTCTGGGAGATGTTGTTCCAGCATGTCCAGAGCGAAGTCGACCGTCGCTCGGCACACGGCGACCGGGATACCGTCGAACTACAGGTCATGGCCGAGCAGCGCGAGAAACTCCTCGGTGGACGCCAGCTATCGGCGATGACGAGCTCCGCGCCCATTTCGCCCGAGTTGCTGTCCTGGGTGGAAGAGTTCATCGGTATCCATCTGACCGAGGGGTACGGCTCGACCGAGGCCGGCATGGTCCTTCTCGACGGCTGGATCCAGCATCCGCCGGTGCTCGACTACAAGCTGGTCGACGTCCCCGATCTCGGCTACTTCGCTACCGATCGGCCGCATCCGCGCGGCGAATTGTTGGTCAAGTCCCCGAATCTGATCCCCGGCTACTACAAACGGCCCGAGGTCACCGCCGAACTGTTCGATACCGAAGGCTGGTACCACACCGGCGATGTGATGGCCGAGATCAGCCACGATCAGCTGGCCTATGTGGACCGACGCAACAACGTGCTCAAGCTCTCGCAGGGCGAGTTCGTCACCGTCTCCACGTTGGAGGCAGCCTACAGCGGTCACCCGCTGGTGCGTCAGATCTTCGTGTACGGCAACAGCACCCGGTCCTTCCTGCTCGCGGTGATCGTGCCGACCGATGACGCACTCGCCAGTGTCGGCGGCGACGTGACCGCGGTCGAACCGCTGCTGCGCGATGCGCTGCAGAGTGTCGCCCGGGAAGCGGGGTTGCAGTCCTACGAGATTCCCCGTGACTTCCTGGTCGAGACGACCCCGTTCACCTTGGAAAACGGACTGCTGACCGGTATCGGCAAACTGGCCCGCCCCGCGCTGAAGGCGCACTACGGCCCGGCGCTCGAACAGCTCTACAGTGATCTGACCGACAGCCAGGCCGAGGTGCTGCGTTCGCTGCGCAAGGACGGCGCTCACCGGCCGACGGCGGAAACCGTGATCCGGGCCGCCGGTGCACTGCTCGGTGCGGCCGCTGCCGACGTGGCGCCCGACGCCGCGTTCGCCGATCTCGGCGGGGATTCGTTGTCGGCGTTGACCTTCGCCAATCTGCTTCGCGAGATCTTCGACGTCGATGTCCCCGTCGGCGTGATCGTCGGCCCGGCAGTCGACCTCGCCGCCATCGCCGACTATATCGACGCGCAGCGTATCGGTGGAACCGAGCGGGCGACCTACGACACGGTGCACGGTCGCGACGCGGTCGAGGTGCACGCCCGCGATCTGACGTTGGACAAGTTCCTCGACGAAGCCACGCTCGCCACCGCGCCGTCACTGCCGAAGGCGAATCGCGAAGTGCGTACCGTGCTGCTGACCGGGGCGACCGGCTTTCTCGGGCGTTATCTGGCGCTGCAATGGCTCGAACGGATGGATGTGGTCGGCGGCAAGGTCATCTGTCTGGTGCGCGCCAAGGACGACACCGCGGCCCGGCAGCGGCTCGATGCGACGTTCGACAGTGGCGATCCGAAACTGCTCGAGCACTATCGGTCGCTGGCGGGCGATCATCTCGAGGTGCTCGCCGGTGACAAGGGTGAGGCGAACCTCGGACTCGACGATGCCACCTGGCAACGGCTGGCCGACACCGTCGACCTGATCGTCGACCCCGCCGCGCTGGTCAACCACGTGCTGCCCTACAGCCAGCTGTTCGGGCCGAACGTCGCCGGTAGCGCGGAGCTGATCCGAATCGCCTTGACGACCCGGATCAAGCCGTTCGTCTACATATCGACGATCGCTGTCGGTGACGGCGTCGAGCCGGGGACGTTCATCGAGGATGCCGACATTCGGCAGATCAGCCCGACCCGCAAGATCAGCGACGACTATGCCAACGGATACGGCAACAGCAAGTGGGCCGGCGAAGTCCTCCTGCGCGAGGCGCACGACCTGTGCGGTCTGCCGGTGTCGGTGTTCCGCTGCGACATGATCATGGCCGACACCACATACTCCGGTCAGCTCAACGTGCCGGACATGTTCACTCGGATGATGCTGTCGCTGGTGGCAACAGGGATCGCGCCGTACTCGTTCTACGAACTGGATGCCAACGGCGATCGCCAACGCGCGCACTTCGACGGGCTGCCAGTGGAATTCGTCGCCGACGCCATCGCTACCATCGGCGCCCACATGATCAGCGGATTCGAGACCTATCACGTGATGAATCCCTACGACGACGGTATCAGCATGGACACCTTTGTCGACTGGCTGATCGAAGCCGGCTACCCGATCGCCCGGGTGCCCGAATACGCGGCCTGGTTCACGCGGTTCGAGACGGCTCTGCGCGGTCTGTCCGACAAGCAGCGTCACGCGTCGTTGCTGCCGTTGCTGCACAACTACCGCAAGCCCGAACATCCGATCAACGGGTCCGTCGCGCCCGTGGATCACTTCCGGGCGGCCGTGCAGGACAACAAGATCGGGCCGGAAAAGGACATCCCGCACATCTCCGCACCGGTGATCATCAAGTACGTCACCGACCTGGAACTGCTCGGTCTGCTCTGACCTGCTTGCAGGAAACTCGATCGTCCGCTAAGCCCAATACTGTTCAGTTAAGGATTTCGGATTGTGATCCTGGGTGCGTGGGTGGGTTGTGGCCAGTGCGCGTGGTGGGCGCGTTTGGCTTTCCATTTGAGGACTTTGCGTTTGACTACTCGGGGGTTGGCGCGTGGGCGGCGTGCGGGGTTGAGGCGTTGCAGGAGTTTGGTGATGGCGCACTGCCACAGTCCTGCGGCGGCGTCATGGTCGTGAGGGGAGAAATGAGCTGTGCGACAATGATCTTCGAGTGATTCGCAGGGCCGCGACGAACGACATGCGGTCCGGGTCGTGCCCGGATCGGGTGGCGGCGTCGAGCATGAGGGTGCGGATCGCGTAGTGGCAGCACAGGTACCCCCAGATCTCCTGCTGGACCAGTTCGGGAGACTTCGAACGCAGCACGGCCCGCGGCCCGCGCTGGTGGGTTTTGAGTTCGTCGAAGGTGTTCTCGATCTCCCAGCGCTGCGAATAGGCAACCGCCAGTTCTGTCGCGTCGGCTTGTTGCGGGTCCAGGATCGTGGTCAGCAGCCGATAGTGTTCGGGATTGTCGCGGCCGTCGTCGATCGTGTACTCGACGACCCGCACGGTCACCGGCGCCGTCTTTCTCCATCGGGGACCCGAACTCGGGGCGATCCGGGCCAGCCACGAACCGTCGGGCAGCGTGTCCACATGGCGTGGCCGCACGAGTGAATTGATCCGCCACAGCAGATCCGCCCCGGTATCGGCTGCCTGTTTCCACAGCCCGAATCCGTAGAACCCGCGATCGGCGAGCATCAGCATTCCTGGTTCGAGCCGCTCGATCACCTCCCGGGCCAGCTCGACCTCCGAGGTAGTGCACGCACCGATCGTCGCGGCGAACAGTGCATGTGTCCCGCACTCGGCCAGCGCGACCAGACGAGCCTGCGGGAACGCCGACCGCTCGCCGCGCCCGGACCCCGGCCGTCCGAAGAACTCCTCGTTGCCCGGCGTGTCGGCCAGGTCCAAGCACGTGCCGTCGATAGCCACCAGCCGCCGCCCGCCCAGCCAGCTACCGGGCGTGTCCTGCCCGGCCAACGGCCGCGCCACACGCGTGAACAGATCACGGACCGGTTCGAATCCCAATCGCGAACGTGCTTGGAAGATACCCGATTTCGTTGGCGGTGACCACGATTGCGACCACCCGGTCGTCCATGACAGCCCATCGGTCAACGCCGCGAACACATCCTCGTACGAACCGTCGGAATGCAACGCCATCCCGATCGCGAAGTACGCCATCACCCGTGCCGGCAGCGCCCGATGCCGCTGCTGGGTGCGCCCCGCGTCCGCGATCACACCATCGACCACATCGGCAGGGAAAACCCTGGTCAACAACCCCACCGACACCAAATCCGACAACCGGCGATCCGACTCCGGCTTCACCCATCCACCACGAGGCACACCGGCACAATACAACCCCGGACCTTAACTGAACAGTATTGTCCCTAAGCCAGCATCCGAAAACAGCACGACCCGAAGTGCGTAGCCTGGCGGGGGTTATCGCCCTCAGTTTCCTCATATTGACACGACCTGCGGAAAGGTTGGGATGAGATGATCGGGGCGCATGGGCGGCTCGCAGAGCCTGCCTCTACAGGCTGCCTCCACCCGCGGATGTCGTTGGGGCACCAGTAAGCGGAGTGTCGGTTGACACCGAGTTCACCGTACCGCCGAAAGCTGCTTGCTCACTTGCCCGCACAGTCGGGTGAGATACCCATCTCAGCAGACAGGCCACGAGCGAACGGCAGAGGCGACGTATGACCAACGAGGATATCGTCGTCGCGTTCGCCCTGACCACACTGGACAACGCGAACAGCGGCCTCGATCTGGAAGAGGTTGCCGCACCGGTGGTGCGCCGCCGACCCCCGATCAGATGGTCGATCTCGTGCCCCCGCACCTGGCTAGGCAGCCTGGCAGTGCGGCGCTGGTATCGCTCCATCCCGCTGGGGCCTTCTCTCGGATACTCTGTGGCCCCACTGGATTCGGGCACGTCAGATGTCGAACAGTTGCGCGGACATACACCAACTTGCCGTCGCAAGTTACGTCGACCAAGGTCCACTGTCGGTAGCTGTGAACCGCCTACGACACCCCGCACCGCAGCGTGGGCAGACGGCTGGACCCGGCGCCGCCCCGGGGCAGACGATGAGCCAAACGCCCTCGGCTGCTGCCACATCTTCCATGATCGGCGGCGACCCATCGAGTTCGTCATCCGATCCGCAAGGCAGGACATCGCGATCATTCCCATCGCGACTCCGACGGCCAGGTGAGCACCAGGAAGGCTGACACCATCCCGCGGATCACTGCTTTCTGCGACAGTTCCACAACTGGACCCATTCGTTGGGGACGGCCATCAGGTTTCGGATCGGATGGTCGATTGTTGCTGCCGTTCAAAGGATCTCAACCGGCAAAGCGCATTGCGGCCGCGGATCGTTGCGCTCGCGACAATTCGGTCGGTTGAAGGCACGTAGCGTAGCCAGATGAGTCCGAGGGTCTCGAGTTCTCTCACGTACGATTCGTATCGGCAGTGCACGTGTTTGGCGTGACGACCGCGCAGGGCTTTGGCTCGTGAGGGCAGATGCCGTCGGATTAGGTCGGCCACCAGGATCGAACCCTCCGCTGCGACGGAGTCCAGCAGCAGTCGCTGGCGCGGATGTCGCCGCAGCCACCCCGCCATGCCTCCGAGCTTGCTCACCGGCGGCACCGGCGCGCTCGAGGCAGCTCGCGAAGCGCCAGACGGGCATCCGAGCGCCGGACAGCGTCCGGATGGAGAGTAGCCACCGTGACACCAACCACTGTCGGCAGCCGGGAGAGCCCGACCGCGGTGAGGACCAAGGTGGCCAAGTCGTGCATCGTCATAGAACGATGATCAGCAGCAGCAAGGGCCAGAGCAATCCAGCCGAAAGGCGACCCCTCTTGGTTCGGACTCACGAACGGCCTGCTCACTGCCGGTTTGTGAAACCTGACACAGGCTACGTACCCAATCAATTCCGACGTCGCGGCGCACCACCAGTCGCACGGCTGCCCGGACTTCGCTCAACAGCCAGCCGATCACCCGATCCTGAGCACGTTAAGGCCACCAGACTCGCGCTGCGCTCACTCGCCCAACGCATCAGCGACTCGCAAGCCCACGCCGACCAGCTCAAACAACAGCTGAGCAAGGTCCTCGAACAGGTCGCGCCGAACACCATGGATTTGTTCACCCTCGGCCCGGATACCGCTGCAGCCCTGCTTATTTCGATCGGCGACAACCCCGGCAGCCTCATCTCCGAAGCCGCGTTCGCCCGCCTCCGCGGCGTCGCGCCGATCCCCGCCTCATCCGGGAAAACCACCCGGCACCAGTTGCATCGTGGCGGTGACCGCCAAGCCAACCAGGCCCTCCACACTGCGGTTATCGTCCGTATGCGCTACCACCAGAACACCAAGGCATACGCCGCCCGGCGCAAGCACAACGGCAAGACAACCCCGGAAATCCTGCGCTTCCTCAAACGCTATCTCGCGCGAGAAGTGTTCCGCGCCTTACGCACCGACTACCGAGCCATGACAGCTTGACACCTACAGGAGCGTCCTTCGCGATCTCCTTCAACACCGCCTTCTCCAACTCCGCCTCGGCGAGAAGCCGTTTGAGGGTTGAGTTTTCGCGTTCGAGGCCTTTCAAGCGCTTGGCGTCGTCGGCCTTCAATCCGCCGATCTGGTTGCGCCAGCGATAGTAGGTGGCCTCGGTAATCCACAGCCTCCGGCACACCTCGGCGATGTCTTTGCCCTCGCCCAGCAGCCGGTCGGCCTCCCCGAGCTTGCGAACGACCTGTTCGGGGGTGTGCCTCTTGCGGACGCGACCTTCTCCAACGCAGCCGGTTTCAGTGACACGACATTCGCTGACGATACCTCGTTCGAGAACGCGGAGTTCTCTTTCAGCGCCGATTTCCACGGGGTGACGTTTTCCGGAGAAACCACCTTCAAAAAAAAGTAGCTTTCGGGTTCTTTGTCTCATTTACCGACCCAAAGCAGTGGGGCCCGCCGGCACCAGTGTTCGACTGGGACAAGGACATCACCAAAAAGCCCGACCGCCTCGAGCCACAAGACTGGCCACCAGGCATAGTGCCAGCAACGGATCCCGTCGAGTGACCTGAACAAGCGTCGGACGTTCTTCCTGTCTCGAAATCTCGGATTAGGAACAGCCTGACGCAGGTGGACGACGCGATACTTGGATCGCACACAGCAGAGAGGACGATCCGGTCCGCCCGGAGAGCTGGGCGCCGCGCGATTACTACCGGAACCCCAAATTTCGTTGCACACGCCCACTTTTCGTGAGATCAGCTCGGTCTGGTCCGCGGACCGGCCGCTGGCGCCGGCAGTCCGCGCGTTCGGTGACCATGCCGAGAGCGCGGCCGGGGGTTGCCTGATCGGTGCGGGCAGGCCGCGGCCCGATCGTCCTCATCGCGTAACGGGCTTCGGGCCCGGTTGCGGGCCGGTGTTCAGCTGTTCGGGTAACACGGTGAAGTGGCGGACGAAACCGGACAGGACGGGCAGGTCCTTCGGTGTGGTCCACTCGCCGAGCAGGTCACCGGTGACGGTGTCGCTGTAGAGATAGTGACCGTGCGTGGGTTCGTCGAGGTCGTACGCATCCAGGTAGATCCGCCATCGGCCGTCGGGGAGCGGGATCACGCACTGTCCCTCGCGCGGTTGTCCCGGGCCCGGTCCGCCCCAGTGCGCCCAGTTCCCGGTTCGCGCGAACGTGTACGGGCCCACCAGGCGGTCGGCCACTGCGACCTCGACGTTCTTGGTCGATTCGTTCTTGACGAACGCGTAGTAGCGTCCCTGTGACAACTTGACCGTGGTGTCGATGTAGCCGAGGCCGCCCCGTGCGGGAATGACGCCTGCCAGCGGTATGGGCGTGGTCCAATGCAGCCGGCTCAGCGATGAGGTGGTCGCGGTCATGACGCAGGGCCGGAAGACCGTGCCGTCGTTGATGTTCACCAGGACGCTGACCGTGCCGTCACGGTCGACGAACCATTCCGGAGCCCAGGTATGGGTGACACCGACGAACGGAATCGTGTACTCGTACAGGAACTCCCAGTGGATCCGGTCACGGCTGCGAGCGAACCCGATGGTGTTGCCGCCCCATGCGGTCGTGTACGTCACGTAGTACTCGCCGTCGATGTGACGAAAGACGCTGGGGTCGCGGCACAAGCCCGTCTTGGTCGTGGCCGCCGCTGCCGGGGTATCGGCGGGGTCGGCGTCCGGCGGACGGTAGGCGTCGGCCTGGACGAGCCGGAAATTCGTTGCGTCGGTGGATTCGTAGACCCACATATCGGTCTGGCTGGCGTTGGTGAACGCCGTCATCGTGTATCGGATCGGCGGGGCGGCGGCCACTGCGCGTCGGGATGCCACAACGCTCAACGGTACGCTCGCCGCCAGGGCGAGCATCGCTCTGCGGGACAACCCGATCGACGTCATATGCGGATTATTCAGCCCGTGAACGCTGAAGGATTGCTGACACACCGCGCGTGGTGCGTGGGTCGATATGGTCCTGGTCGCCGGTGCGCTCGCCTACCTCCTGCGCCGGCGGCTCGCCCCGGCCCCGCGGTGAATACGGCGCCTGTACTGGTGTCATACCCGAACTCAGCCAGATCGGTGGCCTGCCATGCGAAACCGATATCGGCAACCGATTCCACCCAGCCGCAGAGCACCAGGGAACCGTCCAGCAGCAGGGAAGGTTCCCACAACGCCCGCCATGCCCGTGATCCGGTAGCCGCGACCGCCGGGCTGCAGTCGAGATGGGGGATATGAGCTGATCGCGGGCGAGTTCGGCAGCCCTGTCTGACATCGCGTTGTACACAAACCGCGGCGCCCTGGGCCAGCGGAGCGGGCATGTCCACGATCCCCCGCTTCAGAAGGAGAGCCGGGACTCCGGGCGCCAGCGCCGGACTTCGACGCAAGCTCACCGTCTGCCAACTCGCCACCACGAAGGGCGCGCTCGCCGCAGGACAGCCCGTCTATATCGTCGCTCCGCCCCTTGGATCTCGTGAAATTCGAAAAGCTCTGGCCCGTTACGCGTGTCCGGCTGTTACTGCCCAACATCAACTTTCACGCCGCCACTGAACAGCGAGTCATGTAGCTCGACGGTTTGGATGACCGTGCCGGCAGGCACGCCGAACGCGACTTGCCGATCGACGGACAGGCCAGGGTTGAGGTCCGTGCCGTCGTTGTCCTCCAAGGCGAGATCCGCTCCACCATCGGCGCTGTACCTGCGGCCCCGGCTGTCGATGAGCTTCTGGGCGGTCGATGTGAATCCGCGCCGATCAGTGCCCGTGTTCGTGACGTGCACGTGGACGATGGCGTACTCGCCCTTGGCGTCCGCGGAGAACAGGCCCGACCCGAGGTGCTTCGCGCCGTTCTGCTCGATCGAGGTGTTTCACGACGCGCGTTCGAGCTCCCGCTCCGGTCCCGAGACCGGCAGCAGGGCCGCCAGCCCCAGCAGCAGTACCAGCAGGAGGCCGATGATGCCGGCCCGATCGGCGGCGAACGCCCAGACGAAGAACCCGAACAGAGTGGGGGCCAGGAAGGTGACCGCGCGACCGGTGGTGGCATAGAGGCCGAAAAATTGTCCTTCGCGGCCGGGTGGGGCCACCCGGGCCAGGAAACTACGCGACGCGGACTGAGCCGGGCCGACGAATACGGTGAGCCCCAGGCCGAAGATCCAGAACAGCATAGGACCGGACACGATCAGCAATACCGTTCCACAGGACAACATCGCGATCAGGGAGACGACGATCACCGGTTTCGGACCGATTCGATCGTCGAACCGGCCGCCGACAATGGCACCCAGTGCCGCAACGACATTCGCGGCGATGCCGAACAGGAGCACATCGCCTTCGGCGATGCCGTAGACGCGAACGGCGAGGATCGCCCCGAAGGTGAAGACCCCGGCCAGGCCGTCCCGGAATACGGCGCTGGCCACCAGGAAGCCGATGGTACGCCGGTCCACCGCCCACAGTTCGCACACATCGCGCCACAGAACACGATATGAACCGAGAAAACCGGCGCTCGCGGCACCCGGGTCGGCGGCCGTACGGGGCAGCTCCGGCACCGTAAACAACAGTGGCAGTGCGAAAACCGCGAACCATACCGCCGCCAGGATCGCAACCAGCCGGATGTTCATCCCGTCATCGGCCAGCACCCCCAGCAGGCCGCGGTGATCGCCGTCCCCGCTGATGAAGCCGAAATAACAGATAAGCAGCAGGAAGATGCCACCGAAATAGCCCATGGACCAACCGAATCCAGAGATGCGGCCGACCGTGGCGGGTGTGGACACCTGCCGCAGCATGGCGAAATACGGCACGTGAGACAGCTCGAATGTGGCAGAGGCGGCCCCCAACAATGCCAATCCCAGCCACAGATAGTGATAGTCGGCGCGCACGAAGAACATGGCCGCCATCAGCAACACCGTGACACCGGTCAGCATCGCCAGTGATAGCTTGCGTTTCGCGGCCGCATCGAACCATTGCCCGCTGACCGGCGCGGTCACCGCGACAACAAATCCGGCCAGCCCCAATGCCCAGCCCAGCCAGGAACTGGGCGAAATCCCGCCCGGCAACCCCGCGCCCACCTTGCTCGTCAGATACACCGAGAATACGAACGTCAGAATCACCGCACTGAAGGCGGAAGACCCCGAATCCCACAGCCCCCAGGTCAACACCTGCCCGCGACCCGACGCCTGCCCGATCCCGCCCCGCACTTCGGTCATGCGCGCAGCTTAGCCCCCGACCGGCGAAGGGACGTCGGCTCGGCGACACGCACCACCGCCGCCGGGACTGTCGGGAAGTCGGCTCTGGCTCACTTTCGGTGGCGGCTTGAACGGTCAATTCACCCGCAGCCTGGTACCTGGTTGTCGCGGCAGCCGCGCGCCCCAGAGCACCTTGACACAACCACGATCGCGACGGATCGGCGTCAGCGATCGAATTCCGCGCGAAGCAGGTCGCGAGCCCGAAACCGTACGAGTGGGTGTCTCTGACGTGGCGTCGATCTGCCGCACTGTTCGGAATCGCTCAATGTGACTGCACCGCAACTGGTTCGATGTCCCCAGCGCGGCAGAGTGTCTGTGGTGGCATCATCGGGCAATGGGTATCGAGTTCGTGGGAACGAGTCCGTGGAACCGCATCAGCCAAGCCGCTGCCACTACCGGTCCTCGTTTCGCAGCAATCGCCTACCTCGGTCACGAAGCACCCGACCTGCTGAACGAGTTGGGAGAGGGTGACGTGATCGTGGTCAACGCCTCCGAAGAAGCCGTCACCTCCCACTCCACCTCTCCTCACGCTATCGGCGTCTTACGCAAGCGAGGCGTGGTGGTGAAAACAGCACCGGGACTGCACGCCAAAGTCATCGCCACCGCCGAGTACGCCGTCGTCGGATCAGCCAACGCGTCAACACATTCCACATCCAGCAACGAAGCGGTCGTGATCACCGACCAGAAATCGGTGGTCCGCGAAGTCCGCGACTACGTCAACTCCATCCCCGCCGACGAGATCACCGACGAACAACTGGACCACCTCTACGATGTGTGGCAGAACTCCGTGCCCCGCAGCATCGTGCCCGGGATCAACGGCATCTCCCAGGAAACCGGTCTCCTCCCACACGATGCCACGACGGTAATCCTGACCGACACCGTCGACGACGATCTCACCGCGGATGAACTCGACGCGATCGCTGACACGGTAGAACATGCTCGCGCATTCCCTATCGAGCCTATGCAACTCGACCACCGCAGCCGCAGTTACCCTAAGAACACGATTCTCCTGCGGCTCAGCGACCAACCCACACAAATCCTTCCGCCAGCAGTCGTATACTCGCCCCCGCGGTCGATTCCGAAACGAAAAACGGGCCGGTATCAGCTAATTCGGACACAGGACAACCACCGAGCCCGAAAGCTCACCGCGATCAACAGAAAGCTCACACCAGACCACCGCCAAGCGCTCGACCGCGCTCTGGAGTCCACCTACAACACCACGAGCGTCCGCTTGGCCCCGGACCTGGCGCAGGCACTGCTGGCCTGCTGGGCACTATCGCTGCCACAGCCACCAGAAGCCAAATAGCAAAACCGGAGCCTGGATCGCCGTGTACTTGCTCAACGTCGCCAATCTCGCCAACACCGATCCTCTCGCTAGTACGGGGTTTCCTGCGCGCCTTGCTCTGAACATGTTGCCGCACAGACGAACCGCGCGGAATAGTCGCGACGCCCAGAAAGTGGAAGGCGGCGTGGATCAATACAGGACAGCGCCGGAAGTCGGGGCCGAGGTCTCGTGAGGCTTCCCCGCCGGCGCGGTCGTACCAGAGTATTGACGCGCAGGCGCACGCTATCGGCCTACCCAGAGCGACGTAGCAGCTCCCCACACATTGACGGCCTGGCCGAGCTCCCGTCACGGATTTCCTGGCACAAACCAGGCGATCCGGTCGCCGGAACCAGGTGCCAAGCGCAGTTCCTGCACTGCCAGCAGGCCTCGAAACGGCACCGGACGTGGGCAAATCGCGCCGACATCAGGACGTCCACAGGACGTCACAGGTCCACGAACAGCAACAAACAACAACCAGCAACACCCACCAACAACCGAGAATCCCCAGGTCGCACCAGTTCGGCGGACGAAACCGGGCGGTCGCAAGTAGCATCCAAGGATGCGATCGATCTGGAAGGGTTCCATCGCGTTCGGCTTGGTCAATGTCCCGGTGAAGGTCTATACGGCCACCGAGGACCATGACATCAGGTTTCACCAGGTGCATGCCAAGGACGGTGGGCGGATCAAGTACGACCGCGTGTGCACCGTGTGTGGGCAGTCGGTGCAGTTCGCCGATATCGATAAGGCGTATGAATCGCCCGAGGGTGACCGGGTGGTGCTCACCGACGAGGATTTCGCGAAACTTCCGGTGGCGGAGAAGCACGAGATCCCGGTGTTGCAATTCGTTCCGGCGGAGCAGATCGATCCCATTCTGTTCGACCGGAGCTACTATCTCGAACCCGATTCCACGACGCCGAAAGCCTATGTGCTGCTGGCGAAGACGCTCGAACAGGTGGATCAGGTCGCGGTCGTGCATTTCACGTTGCGGCAGAAGACTCGGCTGGCCGCGCTGCGCGTGCACGACAACGTGCTGATGTTGCAGACGCTGCTGTGGCCCGACGAGGTGCGCACGGTGGATTTCCCCGCCCTCGACGGGGTGGCCGAGCCGCGGCCGCAGGAGATCACCATGGCCCGGACGCTGGTCGACAGCATGTCCGACGAATTCGATCCGAGCCAGTACACCGACGAGTATCAGATCGAACTGAAGAAGGTGCTCGACGAGGCGATCGCCTCCGGATCCGGCACGGTGACCACACGCGAGGAGGTCGCTCCGGCCGAGACCGACGCCGAGGTGGTCGATCTCGTCGCGGCCCTGCAACGCAGTCTCGAGGCGTCCGGGCGTCGCACTCCCGCGCCTGCGGCGAAGCAGGCCGCGAAAAAATCCGCCGCGAAGACCGCGCGCAAAACAGCAGGTAAAAGTCCTGAGAAGGCCGTGCGGAAGTCGACCCGCAAGGGCGCGTGAGCGGTCCATAGCACAACCACAGCGACGACATACCTGAGAGCTAGGGTGGGACGGTGTCATCGGTGCTGTCATTGTCACAGCAGAGAAAGGTTGCCGGATGGCACACCGCATCGCGAAGTTCGCCATGATGGGCGCACTCGTCGCCACCCCGATCGTGATGGCCGCGGCCCCCGCATTCGCCGATACCCCGCAGCAGCCCCAGGGCAACAACCAGTCGGCGCATCAGCAGAACCATCAGGATCAGGGCCGTCAGCAGCCCGCACCGCAGCAGCAGCCTGCTCCCCAGCAGCACTCGACCCCCCTGCCCTTCCCGACCGGCAGCGCCGCCTAGCGGTACCGGGCAGGTTCGCGTCGGTCTCGGCGCGCCGAGCCGACGCGGCGAAGACCTCCGAGCGGAAGCGCGGTCCCTCGGAGGTCTTCGCCGTTCCGCCTCGGCGCAATCGACCGGCCCGTTCTCCAGCGCACGCGGCACCGGTCTCCACGATGCACCTGGTCGATCAGAGATACTGAACGTAGTCGGCGGCGTACGCCCCGCCCGTTCGCCGCCACGCCCTGCCGCATCGGAGGAATCGCAATGAGCAACCCGTCGGACCCGAACAACCGCTCGAGCGATGCCGAGAATCCCCAGCCGCAACAGAATCCGCCAACGCCGCAACAGGATTCGCCACCACAGGCGCCCCAGCCACCGCAGCCGCAGCCGCAGCAAGCACCCCAGCCACCGCAAGCACCTCAGGCGCCGCAGCCGCAGCAGCCCGGATCCGGCTACCCGCCCGCACCCGCTTACAACGCTCCCCCGCCCGGATACGGTGCACCGCCGCAAAGCCCGCCCGGAACCGGGCCGGGCGCACCGGGCTCGGGTGTCCCATCCACTCCTGGCAACCCCGCCGTATACGGCCCGCCACCGGAACACGGCGGACCATCCTCCCCTGGCAATCCCGTATACGGCGCTCCTCCCGGATACGGCGGCCCATCCTCTCCGGGCAATCCCGTATACGGCACGCCACCGGGATACGGCGGCCCATCCTCACCAGGAATTCCGACCTACGGCTCGCAACCCGGATACGGCGGACCGTCCTCCCCCGGCAACCCGGTATATGGCACACCCCCGGGATACGGCGGCCCATCCTCACCAGGAATTCCGACCTACGGCTCGCAACCTGGACCGTCCTCCCCCGGAATGCCGACCTACGGCTCGCCGCCCGGCTACGTGCCCCCGCACCCCGGCGCACCCGGATACGGCGGACCACCACCGGGTTACGGCTATCAGCAGGCGCCGCCGGGATACGGATATCCGCCCGCGGGCTACGGACCGCGGCCGCCCTATGCGAGCTGGATCCAGCGAGTAGGCGGCGCGCTCATCGACGGTCTGATCGTCGGCGTACCGGCCGCCATTCTCTACATCGCCGGACTCACGGTCGGCTTCTCCGCGCAGTCCTGCGCGCCGGACGAGAACGGCTATCCGGTCTGCACCGGTGGCGGCCTGTCCGGCGCCGGATGGATCCTGATCGTCCTGGGCTGGGTGATCGCGGTCGCGGGCGGGCTCTACCTGACCTATCTGGTCGGCACCACCGGGCAGACGCCGGGCAAACGGATGGTCGGCATCCGCCTGATCCGGGAGGCCGACGGCCAGGTCCTCGGCTTCGGCATGGCCTTCGTCCGCAACCTGTGCCACGTCCTGGACAGTTTCTGCTACATCGGTTACCTGTGGCCGCTGTGGGACGACAAGCGCCAGACCTTCGCCGACAAGATCATGAAGACCATCGTCGTGGAGGTCTAACCGCTCGCCTGCTCACCCCAGGTGGCCCGCGCACCCGACTCGCCGATCCGGTAGACCTGCACGGTCGCCGCGACGCTCGCGGCGATGGTCAGCACCGCGATCACCGAGACCAGCACGATGCCGACCCGGCGCTCACCCCGCTCCCGCAGGTGGACGAACACCAGCAGCAGCGCCGCGACCAGCAGGCCGATCGCGAAATAGATCATGGTGTCGCCCAGATGCGCGTGCGTGTGAATAGCCGGGGACCGGCCGATCTTGTGCTCGAGCCATTCCCCCGCATCGGTGGTGATCGGCGTCATCACGACGGTGACCGCCGCCAGCGCCGCGACCAGCCAAACCAGCCGTTGCCGCACCGGTCGCCAGACCGCGCACAGGATGGCCAGTAGCGAGGTGAGCGGCACGAGCACGACGATGATGTGGACGAGCAGAACATGTGCCGGCAGACCGTTGATGGTCGACATTGCAGGGTCACTCCTGAGAGACGAACGGGAATCGCATCGAGTGTCCACACGGTAGCTGAGAGCACACTGTGACCCCGCTGGCGAGTTTGCTCGAGAATCGGACGAATCCCACTGCTACTCCGGCACCTGACCTATCGGTACAGAAAGGCGGTCGAGCTGTAATCGGCCTGCTGATCGTCGCCGAAGGGACCGTGCTGGATGCCGAATCGTAGCGAGAACAGGTAATTCACGGCGTCGGGGAGCATCAAGCGGTAGGCAGTCAGGCAGTAGTCGGCGCATCCGGGGCCACTTCGCTGCTCGGTCGGCGAACCGGTCAGCGGCAGGCTGAAACGCCGTCCGAAATCGAAGAACCAACCGCCCTCGTAGAAGTCCTCGGTGCCGGTTCCGGGGATCTGCGGAGTCGGGGCGCCGTCGACGTAGGCGCGTTCGTTCCCCTCCAGGAACGCCGGCCACCGGAAACCCGACGGCGTACCGATCCGGCGACCGCGCATCGTGTGCGATATCCCGACGAACTTGCCGTGCCCCAGTTCGTCGGCGAAACTCCAATCCTGTCCCGGCACAGTCGGTCCCGCGTGTGAGTGAGTGCCGAAGTGTCCCGCCGCGCCGGTGGCCAGCGCTATCGCCCATTGTGGATCCGGGTCGACGACCATATCGGTGTCGACGCCGCGCACCGGTGCGCCTGTCGTATTCACCAGGCTCACAGTGGCATTGGCGATGAACGGCATCGGCCACCACGCCGAGAGCCATCCACCGGGAGCGGGATCTGCCCCGAACATCAGTGACCGCACCGGAATCGCGCCGGGAGTACCGAGGCCGAGGCCGAAGAACTCCGCGACGGGGGCATCGACCGTCTGTTGACCGTCGAAGCCGATTCGCAGACGCAGTCCCGTGAATGCGGCCCCGCTGGGCATCCTCAGCCGCAGTGCCGACACCTCGCCCGGGCCGGTCGCCGACGCCACCGGCACCGCCGTGCCCGGCGCGATATCGACTGTGCGCGTTTGCCTCTGCGCATTCGCCTTGGGCGGCTTGGGATCACTCGTGCCTGCCCTGCGCAGCATGGCCAGCACATCCTCGGCGTGGTCCGAGCGGTCGAAGGTCCGCACCCCGATCGGATCCGGGAACCGCCGGTAGGTCACGTGGTAGTACTGCAGATTCCGCGCGATGCTGACGCGCATCGAATCTCGGTACGGCATAGGCACTTTGATGTACACACCGCCCGGCGACTGCGACGCGTCGGCCACCAGCGGAAAGGCGAACGGCGCTCCGGCCGCCCCGCGCACCACCGCCTGCAATGGCGCGTCGAGGACGACTGCTCCATCGAGTTCGATGCGAATGTTGCCCATGGATGCGACATTCCCGCGGTCCCGCGTGAACCAGATCGAATCGATCTCGCCCGGACCGTGATCCTCGGCCACCACACATCCCGCACCGCCGCCGTGCAGGCAACCGCCGCCACCGTCGTTGTTGCCGCCGCTGCGGTCGTAACTGGAGAACTGCTGCGTCTGCACCCCGGGCGCCAAGTACGGCAACCGATCTAGCTGTCGATAGGTATCCCAGCCCACCAGAGCGCCGGGTGTCGGGGCGAACGGTTCCGCATGCACCGGCGCGGTCACCGCCGCCGCCAATGTCGCCGTAGACGATACGACAGCCGCGTGCAGTGCGGCTCTGCCCAGTATTCGACGGAAATTCCGGATCACACGTAACGGCATAGGCCGACCTCCTCGCCGGGCGGTGGTCTGCGAAGCAACGGCACGGTCCTGCGAAGGTATCAGCGCATCCGGGCCGAATGTCGGAGCTCGAACCACATCGGCGCGTATCGGTCAGGGATCGGATCAATGGTCGCCCTGCCGCCCAAAGAGTGCCGGTCGGCGCTGAGAGGCCATGAATAGCGTTGTCGGCGAGATCTTCTCGTCGCCTACGCCGAAGAAGTACAGCAGAATACGAACGGCACGTCGCCGTCGCCGAACGACGCGAGGTCTCGGCCGACCCGTACTCCGGACCGGCGCGAGACCTCGCAGGTATTCAGATCACACGTTGGCCGTGCACGCCGACAGCACCACGTGCGCCGCCCGCGGCGAAGCACTACCCAGGTCCGGGAACGGCGGGGCGCTCAGGCCCAGCGCCTTCACCGCGGACTGCTCGGCCTCGACCTTGGACCGCGCCCAGTTCCACGCGAACCGCCCGTCGGCGCCCTGCGCGACCGCGCCACAGGCATTCACAATTTGAATGATGTTGCGGCAGTCCGGACGTCCGCACTTGGCGTCCGCTGCGTGGATGGCATCGGGATAGTTGGCGTAGTTCAGCGCGTAGGCCACGGTACCGGTGCTCTGCGATAGCGAAAAAGCCCCGTACGCATTGGGACCGGCGTTCGCGGTACCCGTCCCCAGGACACTCAGGCCCGCGGTCGAGACGACTGCCAGACCCAGGACGGCCTTGCGCAGCAATGACATCGATCAATCCTCCCCGTTCGAGAAATATGTCGGGGAGGATCATTGCGGAGTTGCTGTGTTTTGTCCAGCTCGTTATCGGATCGGGTACAACGCCCCAAATCCCGGTAGCCACAACCGGATCGGGCCCTGCGCACCGGCCCGCCGCCACTGTCGCGACGGGCTCGGCGAACGCGAGATCAGACCGTGAAACCCAGGGCCCGCAACTGCTCGCGGCCGTCCTCGGTGATCTTGTCCGGACCCCACGGCGGCATCCAGACCCAGTTGATCTTCAGATCCTCGACCAGGCCGCTACGCACCAGGGCATTGCGCGACTGATCCTCGATGACATCGGTCAGCGGGCAGGCAGCCGAGGTCAGCGTCATGTCCAGCAACGCGACGTCGCCCTCGACTCGCAGGTCGTACACCAGGCCCAGATCGACGACGTTGATCCCGAGTTCGGGGTCCACGACATCGCGCATGGCCTCCTCGAGATCCTCCAGCCGGCCGATCTCCTCGGCCGAGAGCTCGCGCTCGGGCGCGACCGCCGCCGATTCGCTCGCGGACGTTTCACTCATCGTGCTGACCCTTCGTGGAGATGCCGTTTCCCATCACATTCTTCGCCTCCTGCGCGGAGGTTATCCGCACGACCGCGTCCTTGAACGCCATCCAGCCCAGCAGTGCGCACTTCACCCGGGCGGGATATTTCGCCACGCCCGCGAACGCGATGCCGTCGCCGAGCACTTCCTCGTCGCCCTCGATGGTGCCGCGGCTGGAGATCATCTCGCTGAACGCGTCCACGGTCTTCAGCGCCTGCTGCAGCGGCAGGCCGATCACCTGATCGGTCAGCACCGAGGTGGCCGCCTGGCTGATCGAGCAGCCCTGACCGTCGTAGGAGATATCCGCGACGTCGCCGTTGTCGTCGATGTGCACCCGCAGGGTGACCTCGTCGCCGCAGGTCGGGTTGACGTGGTGCACCTCGGCCCCGAAGGGCTCGCGCAGCCCGCGGTGATGCGGGTGCTTGTAGTGATCGAGGATCACTTCCTGGTACATCTGCTCCATACGCATGGGGAATTCCCCTCCTGTCTACTGCTCGCCCGCGCTCACGCCGAAGAAGCTCTGCGCCTTGCGCACGGCGGCGACCAGGGCATCCACCTCGTCGAGGGTGTTGTACAGCGCGAACGACGCACGAGCGGTCGCGGCGATGCCGAACCGGCGGTGCAGCGGCCAGGCGCAGTGGTGCCCGACGCGAATCGCCACACCCTCGTCGTCCAGGATCTGGCCGACATCGTGCGCGTGTACCCCGTCCACGAGGAAGGACACCGCACCGCCGCGATCCACGTTCTCGGTCGGGCCGATGATCCGTACCCCGTCCAGTTCGCCCAGACCCGCCAGCACCGCGCTGACGAGCGAATGCTCGTGTGCCGCAACCGATGCCATGCCGACGCCGCTCAGATAGTCGATGGCCGCACCCAATCCCACGACCTGCGAGATCATCTGGGATCCGGCCTCGAACCGCTGCGGCGGCGGCGCGAACGTGCTGTGGTCCATGTAGACGGTCTCGATCATCGAGCCGCCGGTGATGAACGGCGGGGTGTCCTCGAGCAGCGCGCGCCGCCCGTACAGGATGCCGATGCCGGACGGGCCGAGCATCTTGTGCCCGGAGAAGGCTGCGAAATCCACATCCAGCTCGCGGAGGTCCACCGGCATGTGCGGCACCGACTGGCAGGCGTCGAGCACCACGATCGCGCCGACTTCCTTTGCGCGCCGGACCAATTCGGCCACCGGCGCGACCGCACCGGTCACGTTGGACTGGTGGGTGAACGCGACGACCTTGGTCCGCGGCGACAGATCCAGCGAGTCCAGGTCGATCCGGCCCTCGTCGGTGGCGTCGTACCAGCGCAGCGTGGCGCCGGTGCGACGGGCGAGTTCCTGCCACGGCACCAGGTTCGCGTGATGCTCGACCTCGGTGATGACGATCTCGTCACCCGCGCCCAGGCGATACCGGAAACGGTCGTCGGAGAACGCGTACGCCACCAGATTCAGCGATTCGGTGGCGTTCTTGGTGTAGACGATCTCGTCCGCGCCGACGCCGACGAACGCCGCGATCGTGGCGCGCGCGGCCTCGTAGGCGTCGTTGGCCTCCTCGGCCAGCGCGTGCGCGCTGCGGTGCACGGCCGCGTTGTGCTCGGTCAGGAACTGCCGTTCGGCGTCGAGCACCTGCAGCGGTCGCTGCGAGGTCGCGCCGGAATCCAGGTACACCAACGGTTTTCCGTCGCGCACCGTGCGGCTCAGAATCGGGAAGTCGGCCCGGATGCGGGCCACGTCCAGGGCCGGAACCGTCAAGTCCGACACAGCGGTCATCTCATGCTCCTACGGCGGCGGAGGTGAATCGCACGTACCCGTTCGCGTCCAGTTCCTCGGCCAGTTCGGGGCCGCCCTCGGCCACGATGCGCCCGCCGACGAACACGTGCACGAACTGCGGCTGGATGTACCGCAGGATCCGGGTGTAGTGCGTGATCAGCAGGATGCCGCCGTTCTCGCGCTCGGCGTAGCGGTTCACGCCCTCGGACACGATCCGCAGCGCGTCCACGTCCAGACCCGAGTCGGTCTCGTCCAGGATGGCGATCTTCGGCTTGAGCAGGCCCAGCTGCAGGATCTCGTGCCGCTTCTTCTCACCGCCGGAGAAGCCCTCGTTGACGCTGCGGTCGGCGAAGGCGGCGTCGATCTCGAGTTCGTTCATCGACTCCTTCACCTCCTTGACCCAGGTGCGCAGCTTGGGGGCCTCGCCGCGGACCGCGGTGGCCGCGGTGCGCAGGAAGTTCGACATGGACACGCCGGGAACCTCGACCGGGTACTGCATGGCCAGGAACAGGCCCGCGCGGGCGCGCTCGTCCACGGACATGGCCAGTACGTCCTCGCCGTCCAGGGTGATCGAACCCTGGGTGACGGTGTACTTGGGATGTCCGGCGATCGCGTACGACAGCGTCGATTTGCCCGAGCCGTTCGGCCCCATGATGGCGTGCGTCTCACCGGATTTGATGGTGAGGTTCACGCCGTTGAGGATCCGGATCGGGTCACCGGACTCGTCCGGATTGGCGACCTCGACGTGCAGGTCCTTGATTTCCAGGATGGTCATCGAATCGAATTCCTTTGTGGGGGTGTGTAGTTCGTGTCAGACACCGACAGCGGCGAGTTCGGCCTCCACGGCCGCCTCGAGCCGCTCCCGGACCTGCGGGACGGTGATCTTCTGGATGATCTCGTGGAAGAATCCGCGCACCACCAGACGGCGGGCGGCCTCCTCCGGAATACCGCGAGCACGCAGGTAGAACAGCTGCTCGTCATCGAAACGCCCGGTGGCCGAGGCGTGTCCGGCGCCGATGATCTCGCCGGTCTCGATCTCCAGGTTCGGCACCGAATCGGCGCGCGCGCCGTCGGTCAGGACCAGGTTGCGGTTGGCCTCGTAGGTGTCGGTGCCTTCGGCCGCGGCGCGGATCAGCACGTCGCCCACCCAGACGGTGTGCGCGTCGGGCTTGTGCGAGGACGGGTCGCCCTGCAGCGCGCCCTTGTACAGCACGTTCGACTTGCAGTGCGGCACAGCGTGATCCACCAGCAGGCGCTGTTCGAAGTGCTGGCCGTCGTCGGCGAAGTACAGGCCGAGCAGTTCCGCGTCGCCGCCGGGACCTCCGAAGCGGACGGTCTCGGTCAGGCGCACCAGATCGCCGCCCAGGGTGACGTTCGCGTGCCGCAGCACCGCGTCGCGGCCCAGTTTGGCGTGCTGCGCGGTGGCGTGCACGGCGTCGTCGGCCCAGTCCTGCACCGCGACGACGCTGAGCTTGGCGCTGTCACCGACGACGAATTCCACGTTCTCCGCGTAGGTTCCGCTGCCGCGGTAGTCGATGACGACCGTGACCTTGGCGAACGCATCCAGACGCAGTTGCAGGTGGCCGTAGGCGGTCTTACCCTCACCGGGACCGGTGATCGTCAGCACGACCGGCTCGGCGACCTCGGTCTCCGCGGCGACGGAAACGATCGTGGCCTGCTCGAATCCCGAATATGCCTGGGCGGCAACACGATCCGAGGGCACCCCGGACTCGCCGAGGCGAGCGTCGGAGCGATCGACGGTCTCGGTGCGCACACCCTCGACCGCGGCGACCTCGACGGTGACCGCGCCATCGCGCACCGCGGTGCCGTCGTGCAGGCCGCGCAGCCGGCGCATCGGAGTGAATCGCCACGACTCGTCGTGGGCGGTGGGCACCTCGAAGGCATCGACATCGAACGAGGTGAAGACCTCGCCCTTGTTCAACGCCGGAACCCGGCCCTCACCGGCGACAGCAACGTTCTCGACCGGCATCAGCCGACGGCTCCTTCCATCTGCAGCTCGATCAGGCGGTTCAGCTCGAGCGCGTATTCCATGGGCAGTTCCTTGGCGATGGGCTCGACGAAGCCGCGCACCACCATCGCCATCGCCTCGTCCTCGGTCATACCGCGGCTCATCAGGTAGAACAGCTGATCATCGGAGACCTTCGAGACAGTGGCCTCGTGACCCATCGTGACGTCGTCCTCGCGGATGTCGACATA
Source organism: Nocardia coffeae (assembly GCF_019890715.1). Lineage (NCBI taxonomy): Bacteria > Bacillati > Actinomycetota > Actinomycetes > Mycobacteriales > Nocardiaceae > Nocardia > Nocardia coffeae. The sequence continues at coordinate 226,991 of NZ_JAINZY010000015.1, forward strand.
CGGGTAGGTGTCCGAGCGGCTGATCGTATCCACCAGCAGCGCATCGCATTTCACCGACGAGTGCGAACCGTGCGCGCCCTTGTTGACCTGGACCAGGCCACGGTAGGAGGACCGGCCGCCGCCGCGCGCCACCGACTTGGACACGATGTTCGAGGAGGTGTGCGGCGCCAGGTGCAGCATCTTCGCGCCGGTGTCCTGGTGCTGGCCCGCACCGGCGAACGCCACCGAGAGCACCTCGCCCCGGGCGTACTCGCCGGTCATCCAGACCGCCGGATACTTCATGGTGACCTTGGAACCGATGTTGCCGTCGACCCACTCCATGGTCGCGCCCGCCTCGGCCTTGGCCCGCTTGGTGACCAGGTTGTAGACGTTGTTCGACCAGTTCTGGATGGTGGTGTAGCGGCAGCGGCCGCCCTTCTTGACGATGATCTCGACCACCGCGGAGTGCAGCGAGTCGGACTTGTAGATCGGCGCGGTGCAACCCTCGACGTAGTGCACGTAGGCGTCCTCGTCGACGATGATCAGGGTGCGCTCGAACTGGCCCATGTTCTCGGTGTTGATCCGGAAGTAGGCCTGCAGCGGGATGTCCACGTGCACGCCCGGCGGCACGTAGATGAACGAGCCACCCGACCACACCGCGGTGTTCAGCGCGGAGAACTTGTTGTCACCGGCGGGGATGACCGAGCCGAAGTACTTCTGGAAGATCTCCGGGTGTTCCTTGAGGCCGGTGTCGGTGTCCAGGAAGATGACGCCCTGCGCCTCCAGGTCCTCGCGGATCTGGTGGTAGACGACCTCGGACTCGTACTGCGCGGCGACACCGGCGACCAGGCGCTGCTTCTCCGCCTCCGGGATACCCAGCCTGTCGTAGGTGTTCTTGATGTCCTCGGGCAGGTCTTCCCAGCTCTCGGCCTGCTTCTCGGTCGAGCGCACGAAGTACTTGATGTTGTCGAAGTCGATGCCCTCGAGGTTCGAACCCCAGCCCGGCATCGGCTTGCGGTCGAAGATGCGCAGTGCCTTCAGGCGCGCTTCGAGCATCCAGTCGGGCTCGTTCTTCTTGGCCGAGATGTCGCGCACGACCTCCTCGGACAGGCCTCGCCGGGCGCTGGCACCTGCGACGTCCTTGTCTGCCCAGCCGTAGCCGTAGGTGCCCAGGGAGGCAATGGTCTCCTCCTGGGTCAGCGGCTGCGACTGATCGGTCGTCGTCGTCATTCGGCACTCCTTCCGGAGTCGTTGCGAGATGCCGTCGCGGGCTGCGCGGCGGCGTCGGACTCGTCCTCTTCGGGGGTTGTGGTTTCGGAGGTCGCCGGGACGACCAACGGGACGTGAGTGGTGCAGGCGCAGTCGCCGTTGGCGATGGTCGCCAGGCGTTGGACATGGGTGCCGAGCAGTTCACGGAAGGCTTCCAGTTCGGCCGCGCACAGCTCCGGGAATTCCTCGGCCACATGCGACACCGGGCAGTGATGCTGGCAGATCTGAACTCCCGCACCGACTTTGCGGGTCGAGGCGGCGAATCCGGCATCGGTGAACGCCTCGGCGATCTCCCGCGCCTTGGCCGCGGTCGTCTCCGGGCTGTGCTGAGCCAGCCGGTCGATGCCGGCCACGATCGTCGCCACCCGCTTGCGGGCGAAGTCGGTGATCGCGGCCTGTCCGCCGATCTCACGCAACTGGCGCATGGCCGCACCGGCCAGATCGTCGTAGGCGTGGCCGAGCCGCCCGCGCCCCGCCGCGGTCAGCTGGAACTGCTTGGCGGGCCGCCCGCGTCCCTTCTGCTGCCAGGGTGCGGACCGCGTCGCCCGCGCCTCACCGGACTCGATCAACGCGTCCAGATGCCGTCGCACACCGGCCGGGCTCAACCCCAGCCGCTCACCGATGGCCGTGGCGGTCACCGGTCCCTGCTCGAGCAGCAGCTGAACGACGGCTTCGCGGGTATGCCCCTCACCCGTCGGCGCAGCGGGCGCGACGACACCCCGAGCGCCTTCCCGACGCTCGGCAGCAGCTTCCGCATTCCGCAAACCCACGGTTTTCACAACATCAGTGTGACGGAATTCCATCCCGCATTCTAGTAAGGTTCACCTTCCTAACCCCCGAGCAAAGTCAAACCGCCAGCTCGAGCACCTGGGCAGCCCGCTGCCAGCTTCCTCACACCTGTCCGGCCCCCTGTCCCCATTTCGAAACCTCACCCACTCCACCACCGGTTGATGGCGCAATTAAGCTCTGTGAGCGTGGCGGTAGTGGAAGACATGCGACGCAGGTCCATCGAGTTGAGTCGCCGGGCATTGGGCCTGGACGTACCCCCCGCCGATCACACCATCGCCGTCCTGCACACCAACGAGGCCGAGGCGCCGGGCCTCGACGCCCGGGAGATCGTGCAGTTCAGGCGAATTCGGCTGCTCGGCGCCACCGGCGCGGTCCTGATGGCGATCAGCGCCCTGGGCGTGGGCGCGCAGCCGGTCCATCAGAACCCGGTCTCGGGTATGCGGGTGGTGGGGTTGTTCGCCCGCGCCGCCACCCCGACGTTGGCCATGTGCATGATCGGCACGGTCGCGGTCGTGCTGGCCTGGCTGCTGCTGGGCCGCTACGCGGTCGGCGGGTTCGGCGGCACGGTGCGACATCGGCTGAGCCGTTCGCAGCTGGACCGCACGCTGTTGCTGTGGATCGTCCCGTTGTCCATCGCACCGCCGATGTTCTCCAACGACGTGTACTCCTATCTCGCGCAGAGCCAGATCGCCGAGCGCGGCATGGATCCGTACGTCGTCGGCCCGGCCGAGGGGCTGGGCCTGGCCAATGTGCTGACCAACAACGTGCCCAACATCTGGCGCGACACTCCCGCGCCGTACGGGCCGCTGTTCCTGTGGATGGGCCGCGCCATCGCGCAGCTGACCGGGGACAACATCATCGCGGGCGTCTGGGTGCACCGGCTGCTCGAACTCGGCGGCGTCGCACTGATCGTATGGGCGCTGCCCCGGCTGTCGCGGCGTTGCGGGGTCGCGCCGGTGAGCGCGCTGTGGCTCGGTGCGGCGAACCCGCTCGTGCTGTTCCACCTGGTCGGCGGGGTGCACAACGATGCGCTGATGCTCGGGTTGATGCTGGCGGGTCTGGAGTTCTGCCTGCGCGCCATCCACGGAATCGACACGCCATCCACGGAACCGACGCACCCATTCGGGCGCAGGGAGTGGGCGCTGCTGATATTCGGCGCGGTGGTCATCACGTTGTCCTCGTCGATCAAATTCACCTCGATCCTCGTGCTGGGGTTCGTCGGCATGGCGCTGGCCCGGCGCTGGGGTCGCGGGCTGCGGCCGCTCCTGAAGGCCGCGGTCGTCCTGGGCGTCATCGCGGTGGCCACCAGCCTGTTCGTCAGCTATGCCAGCGGTCTGGGCTTCGGGTGGATCTACACGCTCAATACCGCCGGTGCGGTGCGCAGCTGGATGTCGTTGCCGACGGCGGTCGGCGTGATCACCGGATTCGGCGGTGTCCTGCTGGGTCTGGGCGACCACACGACCGCGGTCCTGAGCATCACGCGGCCGATCGCCGGGGCGGTCGCCGCGTTCCTGAGCCTGCGCATGCTGGTGGCCACCTGGACCGGGCGGTTGCATCCCGTTGGGGCACTGGGTGTTTCACTCGCGGCGATCGTGCTGCTGTTCCCGGTGGTGCAGCCCTGGTATCTGCTGTGGGCCATCGTGCCGCTGGCCGCCTGGGCCACCACCCGCGCGTTCCGCGCGCCCGCGATCGTGCTGTCCGCGATCGTCGGCCTGATCCTCATGCCGCGCGGTGCGGACTTCGGCGTCTTCCAGATCATCGAGGCCGCCACGGCCACCGTCGTGATCGGGGTCGGATTCATCGTGCTCACCCGACACCGGCTGCCGTGGCGCGAGCGCACGGGGGTGTCTGCCGCGTCACAACCGCCCGCGGCATACGGTGTGACCTCGTGAGCGCATCGGAACCCGCCGTCAGCGTCGACGGTGTCGTGAAACGCTTCGGCGAGACCATCGCCGTGGACGGCTTGAGTTTCGAGGTGGCACGCGCGGAGGTCGTCGCACTGCTGGGGCCCAACGGTGCGGGCAAGACGACGACCGTGGAGATGTGCGAGGGATTCTCCGCGCCCGACACCGGATCGGTGCGGGTGCTGGGGCTGGATCCGATCGCCGACACCGACGCCCTGCGCCCCCGGATCGGCGTGATGCTGCAGGGTGGCGGCGCATATCCCGGTTCCAAGGCCGGGGAGATGCTGGATCTGGTCGCCGCCTATTCGGCCGATCCGCTCGATCCGGAATGGCTGCTGGACACGCTCGGACTGCGGGAGGCGCGCCGCACACCGTACCGTCGCCTGTCGGGCGGTCAGCAGCAGCGACTAGCGCTGGCCTGCGCGCTCGTCGGACGTCCGGAGATGGTGTTCCTGGACGAGCCCACCGCCGGAATGGACGCGCAGGCCAGACATCTGGTCTGGGAGCTGATCGACGCGCTGCGCCGCGACGGGGTGGGGGTCCTGCTGACCACACATATGATGGACGAGGCCGAACAACTCGCCGATCGCCTGGTGATCATCGATCACGGCAGTATCGTCGCCGAGGGCACGCCCACCGAGGTCACCTCGGCCGGAGCCGAGGGGCAGCTGCATTTCAACGCGCCGCCCAAACTGGATCTGAAACTGCTGACCACGGCTCTGCCGGAGGGGTTCGCACCCAAGGAGACCTCACCGGGTTCCTATCTGCTGTGTGGCGACATCACCCCGCAGGTCCTGGCCACCCTCACCGCCTGGTGTGCGCGAATCGACGTGCTGCCCACCGACATTCGCATCGATCAACGCCGACTCGAGGACGTCTTCCTGGAACTGACCGGCAGGGAGCTGCGCAATTGAACCCGAACCCGCGCCCCGATTCCGGCCGGTCGATCCCGGCTCGCGCGACCGCGCCGGCCCAGCATCCGAGCGGAAGGCACTCGCGATGACCGAAACCTCCGCCCGATTCGCGCCCGGCACCTTCTCCCCCGCCCCGCGCCCGGCCGCCCGCACGCGGATGCTGCTCGCGCAGACCCGGATGGAGCTGATCCTGTTGCTGCGCAACGGAGAACAGCTCCTGCTGACCATGTTCATCCCGATCGCCATGCTCGTCGGGTTGACCCTGCTGCCGCTGAGCAGCCTCGGCGAGCACCGGGTGGACCGCATCGTGCCCGCTGTGATGATGGTGGCGATCATGTCCACCGCCTTCACCGGACAGGCCATCGCGGTGGGCTTCGACCGCCGCTACGGCGCGCTCAAGCGCCTCGGCGCCACCGCCCTGCCACGCTGGGGCATCGTCGGCGGCAAATGCGCGGCCGTGCTGATCGTCGTTGTCCTGCAATCGATTCTGCTGGGCGTGATCGGTTTCGCACTGGGCTGGCGGCCCGGTGCGGGCGGACTGGCCTTCGGTGCGGTGGTGATCGCCCTGGGCACCGCGACCTTCGCCGCGATGGGCCTGCTGCTGGGCGGCACGCTCAAGGCGGAAGTCGTACTGGCCCTTGCCAATATCCTGTGGTTCGTGATGCTCGCGGTCGCCAGCGTCGTGTTCGCCGCCGGTGACATCCCCCGACCGCTGAGCATCGTCGCGCGGCTGCTCCCCTCGGGCGCCCTGGCCCAGGCGCTCGATCAGGCGTTGCGCACCGGCGTCGACTGGTACGGGCTCGTCGTCCTGATCGTCTGGGGCGGTGTCGCCGGGTGGCTCGCCACCCGCTACTTCCGCTTCGACTGAGCGCCCTTTCACGACGAGACACCCGCTACCCCCTACCGGCGAGTAATAAAGGCTTCTACACTCGAATGTGATCCCCATCACGTTCGAGGAGGGCATCATGGCGACTACCGCAAAAGTCGACGCCACCGAAGATCAAGCTCGCGCACTCGTCGAGGAATCCCGCGAGACCACCTGGGCCAAGCCGTCGTTCGCCAAGGAGATGTTCCTCGGCCGCTTCCGGCTCGACCTTATCCACCCGTTTCCGCAACCGTCCGCCGAGGACGAGGCCAAGACCGCGGCCTATCTACAGCGTCTGCGGGCGCTGTGCGAATCCCTCGACGGCAGCCGGATCGAGGCCGAGGCGAAGATTCCCGATCAGTACGTCCAGGGGCTGGCCGAACTGGGCTGCTTCGGACTCAAGATCCCCGAAGAGTACGGCGGGCAGGGACTTTCCCAGGTCGGTTACAACCGTGCGCTGATGCTCGTCGGCTCCGTCCACCCCAGCCTGGGCGTGCTGCTCTCGGCACATCAGTCGATCGGCGTGCCCGAGCCGTTGAAACTGGCTGGGACCCCGGAGCAGAAACAGGAGTTCCTGCCGCGCTGCGCCCGCGGGGCGGTCAGTGCGTTCCTGCTCACCGAACCCGACGTCGGCTCCGACCCCGCCCGGATGGCCAGTACCGCGACCCCGACCCCGGACGGCGAGGCGTACGAACTCAACGGCGTGAAGCTGTGGACCACCAACGGCGTCGTCGCCGAACTGCTCGTGGTGATGGCGCGGGTGCCCAAGAGCGACGGGCATCGCGGCGGCATCTCGGCGTTCGTGGTGGAGGCGGATTCGCCCGGCATCACAGTCGAGCGCCGCAACTCCTTCATGGGCCTGCGCGGCATCGAGAACGGCCTCACCCGCATGTACAACGTGCGCGTACCGGTCCGGAATCTGATCGGCCGCGAGGGCGACGGGCTGAAGATCGCGCTGACCACGCTCAATGCCGGACGACTGGCGATTCCCGCACTGTGCACGGCAGCGGCCAAGTGGTCGCTGAAGATCGGCCGCGAGTGGTCGCTCGAGCGCGTGCAGTGGGGTCGTCCGGTGGGGCAGCACGCGGCGGTCGGCTCGAAGCTGTCCTTCATGGCCGCAACCGCTTTCGCCCTCGAGGCGGTGCTGGATCTGTCCGGCACGATGTGCGACGAGGGCCGCAACGACATCCGCATCGAAGCCGCACTGGCCAAGCTGTGGGCATCGGAGATGAGCTGCCGGATCGCCGACGAACTGGTGCAGATCCGCGGCGGGCGCGGCTACGAGACCGCCGCATCGCTGCGTGCCCGCGGTGAGCGCGCGGTGGGAGCCGAGCAGCTGATGCGTGATCTGCGCATCAACCGGATCTTCGAGGGGTCCAGCGAGATCATGCGGCTGCTGATCGCCCGCGAGATGGCCGATGCGCACATGGCCGCGGCCGGTGCGCTGGTCGAGCGCGACGCACAGTTCAAGGACAAGGCCCGAGCCGCGGTGGGCGCGAGCGGTTTCTACGCGAAGTGGTTCCCGCAGTTGACCGTCGGGGCGGGCACGACTCCGGGCGGATTCACCGAATTCGGGCCGCTGGCAGCACATCTGCGTTTCGTCGAGCGGAATTCACGCAAACAGGCCCGATCGCTGATGTACGCGATGGGCCGCTGGCAGGCGAAACTCGAGTACCGCCAAGGCTTCCTGGGCCGGATCGTCGATATCGGCGCGGAACTGTTCGCGATGGCGGCGGTCTGTGTGCGGGCCCAGTCGCTGCGCGCGGAGAACAGCGCGGACGCCGACGCCGCGCAGGAATTGGCGGACGTGTTCTGCGACCAGGCCCGTGTCCGGGTGCATCAGCTGTTCGCCGCCCTGTGGGACAACACCGACGACGCCGACACCACCCTGGCACGAGGCGTTCTCGCGGGCAGATATCAGTGGGTCGAAGATGGTGTGCTCGATCCGAGCGAAGGCACCGGACCATGGATCGCCGAATGGCAGACCGGCGCGTCCAGCGAAGCGAATCTGCTGGCCCCGTTCCTGCCGTCCACCCGGACCGAGACAACCACCTAGTACTCCGGGCAACGCGCCCGCACACCCCGGCCGTTGGCGCTCAGGCCATTTCGGGGACGCGAAGGTGCGCGAGCGCCAACTCGAACTCGACGCCGTCGATCAATTCGGCGCCGGATTGTCGGCTGGCATCCGCACGCAGCGACGCGGCCTGGTCGCGGTTGCGGAGCATCGCCTCGGCACTGTCGTAGGTAGCCGAAGACACGGCGCGACCGGACGCCCGGTTGATCAGCAGGCTCGCACTGCAGAAGCCTTCGAGCGTTTCCATCTCCGACAGGAACTGGGACCGGTACGCCTCCACGGCCATATCGATCCGATCCGGATCGGTCTTGAGCCAGATCGCGCGCACGCAGGCGCCCTGCGGCGTCGTGTGCTCACGATGCAGGGCCGCGATCTCCCACTCCTCGACCTTGGCGCTGCCGCCGAGGACATCGGCGAGCCGGTCGCGGATCGGGTCCACGTGGCTCGCACTACCGTGCATCGCCTCGACCGAATCCCACGCACTCGTCGCGATGCACCGGCAGGAGAGCCGATCCACCATCAGCGACAGTCCGATACAACCCGGGATGCCGGTGAGCGCCGGCATCACCTCGTCGCGAACATGCGCAATCCCGGCATCGATAGCGGAGGGTCGCGCCTGAATCGTGGTGGAGCGTGCGTACACGTCCCCACCCCCTCTCTGCTCGATGGCAGCGCCCCGGCGGCGCCACCGGTACCGTTCCAGCCTTCTCTTCCACCGCCACCGAGGCAATAGTCCTCGCAGCCGCGGTTCCGTCGGGCGCCGACGACAACGACGGACCGTAGTAGCCCGGATGCGGGGCGGGGCCGGGGCGGGACTACCATCGGTGCGTGCTGTCACGCGCCTTCATGCGACTCGTCGACCTGCTGCCGCTGCCCTCCCTCCGCGTGCAGCGGATCATCGCGTTCCTGGTGATCCTGTCGCAGGCCGGAATCTCGGTGACCGGCGCGGTCGTGCGAGTCACCTCCTCCGGACTGGGCTGCCCGACCTGGCCGCAGTGCTTCCCCGGGAGCTTCACCCCGCTGCCGCACGCGGCGGTGCCGGTCTGGCATCAGACGGTCGAATTCACCAACCGCATGTTCACCTTCGGGGTGACGCTGTTCGCGGCGCTGGTCGTGCTGGCGGTGCTGCGCGCCCGCCGACGGCGTGAGGTGCTCGTCTACGCCTGGCTGATGCCCGGCGGCACGGTCCTGCAGGCGGTCATCGGCGGTATCACCGTGCGGACCGGACTGCTGTGGTGGACCGTCGCGATCCATCTGCTGGTCTCGATGCTGATGGTGTGGCTGGCGGTGCTGCTGTTCGCGAAGATCGGCGAACCGGACGACGCGGTCCCCGCGCCACGGGTCCCCGCGGCGCTGCGCTGGCTGACCGTCCTGAGTGCGCTGGCCCTGACCGCCACCCTGGTCGCCGGAACCCTGGTGACCGGCGCGGGCCCGCACGCCGGAGACGAGAGCGTCACCAAACCCGTTGTGCGCCTGAAGATCGAGATCGTGACACTGGTGCACGCCCACGCCGAAATGCTGGTCGCCTACCTCGCACTGCTGATCGGCCTGGGCTTCGCGCTGGCCACGGTCGGTATGACGCGCGCGCTGCGCAACCGCTACATCGTGCTGATCGTGCTGGTCTGCGCGCAGGGTCTGGTCGGCATCGTGCAGTACTTCACGCACGTCCCCGCCGCACTGGTCGCCGTGCACGTCGGCGGCGCGGCCGCCTGCACCGCCGCCACCGCCGCGCTGTGGGCCGCGATGCGCACTCGCGAGCGGGTCACCGCCGATACTCCGGCCTCGGTCACCCAGGCCGCCTGATATCCGTTGCGCCGCACCGTGATCGGCCCGATCCGGCGGGTGCCCGGTGCGGGCCGGTACGGCGATCGGGGATAATTCGGGAATGCCGACCTACGCGTACCGCTGTCGCGAATGCACCGGAACCTTCGAACTCCAGCGGCCGATGAGCGAATCGGGCGCGCCCGCCGTATGTCCCGACGGCCACGCCGACACCGTCAAACTCCTCACCACCATCGCCCTGACGGGCTCGGCGAACAGCCCGGCGCCCGTCTCCGCACCGGCCCCCTCGGGCGGCGGTTGCTGCGGCGGCGGCTGCGGGTGCGGCTAGTGCCGCGTCCGCAGCGACCCCGGAAGAACAGCGACGGATCAGAGCGGCTCGGGCGTAGGTGAGTTGCGGGTGGGTTCTGCCGCCCGAGATTGGGTAGCTGCCCAGCTGGCGAGCAGTTTGAGCCGGTCTTCGGATGGGGTGCCGGGTTCGGCGGTGTAGGTGACCAGGTTGTGCACGGCTCGGCCGGACAGCGGTAGGTCGAGGGACTGGAAGGTCAGTTCCAGGTGGCCGACGTCGGGGTGCTGGAGCCGTTTGCTGCCGTCGTGGCGGATCAGGACGTCGTGCGCGGCCCACAGCCCGCGGAACTCGGGGCTCAGGGTGCACAGCTCGCCGATGAGTTCGCGCAGTGCCCGGTCGCGGGGCTCGCGCCCGGCTTCGGCGCGCAGCATGGCGGCGGTGGCATTGCCGGCGGCGTCCCAGTCGACGAAGAAGTCGTGTGCGCCGGGGTCGAGGAAGACGTAGCGGGCGATGTTGGGGCGGCCGCGCCGGTCGATGGTGGCGCTGTCGAACATCGGCGCGTGCAGGGCCCGGGCCAGGGGGTTGCTGGCGACGACGTCCGTGCGGCCGTTGCGTACGAACGCCGAGGACATCGTCATGGCGTCGAGCAGCCATTGAACCTGGGGCGGGACCTCGACGTCCCGGCGACGCGACAGCGCACGACTCGCGGGCCGCGATGACCGGGCCAGGTCGAACAGGTAAGTGCGTTCGTCGTCATCCAGTTGCAGGGCGCGAGCGACCGCGGCGAGGACGTCTTCGGACACGCCGCCGATGTGTCCCTTCTCGAGCCGCGTGTACCACTCCGTGCTCACTCCGGCGAGGACGGCGACCTCCTCACGCCGCAGCCCGGCGACCCGGCGACGGGCGTTGGTCGGCAGCCCGGCCTGCGCCGGGGTGATCTTCGCGCGCCGGCTGGCAAGGAAGTGCCGGACTTCGCCGCGGTTTCCGGGCTGCTGCTCCATGTCGTTCACGGTAGTCACTGGTTACGGCGCGAGGGGGGTTGAGCTCATACCCCCTGTGAACGCGACCTTCTCCGATAGCGGCCATCGCGGTCTCCTGGGATCGGGCGTTCCGACACGAGCCCAATGGTGATGAGAGATGAGGCAGGCGACATGACGAGCAAGACGCTGACAGTGCCCGCGATGGCGCTGGGCACGTGGGCCTGGGGAGACAGCGGCGAGGTGGGCGACGGCTATTTCGGCAGTCAGCTGACCGAGTCCGGCCTGCGAGAGGTCGTCGAGAAGGCGCAATCGAACGGGTTCACCCTGTGGGACACCGCGGTGGTGTACGGCATGGGCCACTCGGAGACGGTCCTCGCTCAGGCGCTGAAGGGCTACGCCCGCAGCGAGTTTCAGCTGTCGACGAAGTTCACCCCGCAGGTCGCGGGCGACCGCGACGATCCGGTCGCGGACATGCTGGAGCAGAGCCTGAACCGAATGGGCACGGACTATGTGGATCTGTACTGGATCCACAACCCTGCCGACGTCGCCCGTTGGACGCCGCTGCTGATACCGCTGCTGCAGAGCGGCAGGATCAGACATGTCGGCGTCTCGAACCACAACATGAAGGAGATCGCTCTCGCCGATCGGATCCTCGGCGAGGCCGGGTTCCGTGTGGAGGCGGTCCAGAACCACTACAGCCTCCTGTACCGGAGCTCTGAGCGCGCGGGCATCCTCGAGCACTGCCGCGAGCGCGACCTGCCGTTCTTTTCCTACATGGTCCTCGAGCAAGGGGCGCTGACCGGCAGGTACAGCCCGGCCCATCCGTTGCCGCAGGGCAGCAGCCGGGCGGCCGTGTACAACGGCATCCTGCCCCAGCTGCAGGCGCTGACGGACAGGATGGGGGCGATCGGCCAGGATCGAGGCGTGTCCGCCGCCGACGTCGCCACCGCCTGGGCCATCGCCAAGGGGACCACCCCGATCATCGGGGTCACGAAGGCGGGTCACATCGACGGGTTGGTCCGAGCTCGCGGCATCGAGCTCGCCGACGAGGAGATCGCGGAGCTGGAGGCACTGGCGGATGCTGCGGACGTCGACACGCGCGGCAGCTGGGAGCACGACATGTAGCGGTCGTCGCGGGCAGGACGCCGCACTAACGATCCGCGATCGCCATCCGGCCCAATCCGTAGAAGCGGGACTCGCGGGCCGGAATCGAGAGTTCTCGCACGATATCGTGCAGATCCCGGTCCGCGGTGACCGTCAGGCCGTATCCGGCCAGCAGCGCGTTCATCTGCTCCGCCGTCCAGGCCGAGATGTGCCGTTCGTGCTCGAGCGGATCCTTGCCGCCGGTCAGCCTGCTGTAGACGCGCAACGCCCGGCGGCCCAGCACCGCGACGCGGTTGTGCACCGGATAGGTCGCGATCAGGCGGCTGCCTACGGCCGAACGCTCGGCCACCACCGCGAGCGTCGACTCGACCTGCGCGCTGGTCAGGTACGGCAGCACGCCCTCCCAGATCCACGTCGTCGGCGCCGCCGGATCGTGGCCGGCCGCGGCGAGCGCGGACCCGAGGGAATCGCGACCGAAATCCACCGGAACGTAGGTCAGCGATTTCGCCACCGGTTCGAGTCCTTCGGCCCGCTCGCGCTTATCGCCTTGGGAGGCAGGGTGATCCACCTCGAACACCGCGACCGCGGCCAGTTCGGGCATCCGCCAGGCACGCGCGTCCAGGCCCGCGCCGAGCAACACCAGCTGCGGATTTCCCGCCTCACGCACGGCGTCATCGATCGCGACCGTTCGAGTCACCAGCACCGCGGCGGTCGCGTTGAGCATCTCGTGGCGCATCCGCGCCCGCCAGCCCGAGGGCGCCTTCCCGGACCGGGCCAGCTCCACCTCCGCGCGCTCGTCGTCGCGAAGTAGTTGCGCGGCAACAGGATCGGCGAACCGGCCGGTTGCCAGTCGCCCGTCCCCCACCGCGCGCCCCTGACACACCAGTACCGCCGTGCGGCTGGCCTCGGTCTCCTTCACCCCGTCACCTCACCGTCGCTCGACTTGCGCTGTGCCCGATGGACATTCGCGTGGGCCGCGTATCTCAGGCGGTCGCATGCGGGCCGATCCAGGCGTCGAAGGCGCGGTCCGTTCCGCCGGTCGCGAGCTGGCTCGCCAGCCAGCCGTTCACCTCGGCGGCCAGCAGTGGATCGTTGCGGCGCAGCAGGAAGATCTTGCCCGAGGAGTCGAACGGGTGATCCGGATGCAGCACACGCAGCCCGGGATGCTGTCGCACCCGATAGCGACCTTCCACCGAATCGGTGACGAAGACGTCGGCGCGACCTCGATCCAGCTGATCGACCATGGTCAGATTATCCGGCCACAGGATCAACCGCGCAGCCGGGAAATGCGTGCGCGCGAACGCCTCGTTGGTCCCGCCGGGATTCACCACGACGCGCACACCGGGCCGGTTGATCTGCTCGATCGTCGCGTAGCGGCTCGCGTCGGCGGCCCGCACGATGGGCGCCTTGCCGTCGGTGCCGTAATTGATCGAGAAGTCCGCGTAGGACCGCCGCGAGGCCGAATCGGAGATGCCGCCCGCGGCGATGTCGCAGTGCTTCGCACCGAAGTCCGCGGCCATGGTGGACCAGGTCGTCGGAACGAATTCCACCGGCTGGTGCAGTATTTCGCCGAGACCACGAACCAGGTCGACATCGATGCCGCGGTAACCGCCGTGCCCGTCGCTCACCGAGTAGGGCGGATAGTCGCCGGTGGTGCAGACCCGCAGGGCCGCGGGCGCAGCGGCAGCCGGAACCGCCACCGGGACCAGGGACAGCGCACCGACCGCCGCCGCGGTCACCAAACGCCGAATTCGCATGACTCCCGCCATCGTTCGTAGCGGCTGCCCGCAGACGAGCAGCGCCCGAGCTTGTGCCGGGCGCTGCAGACGATACGGGATGCGAACCGGGTCAGCGTTCGTTTCGCGCCCGGGGGAACCGGGTCTGGTGCGCGACCCAACCGGCCATCTTCGCCCAGTGCCCGGTGGCCGGCGTGGCCACGGAGGTCAACTCGCGATCCCAGTGCTCGGTTTCGCTCAGTCCGGACACGGCCTCGACCACGGCCTTCGCGGTGGCCAGATCGTCGACGACGCGGTCGCCCAGGACGCCGTCACTGCCGACCAGGGTGATGCGGACGCCGATGCGGCCGATCGGCTGCAGCACCGCGGTCGCGGAACCGCCGTGGGCGGCGACGAAATCCTCGACCGAATCGATCACGGCGGAGGACGGCTTGGCTGGGGCCGCGGATGCACTCATGACGGCGAGTTTACCGCCCGGTAGGTCCGTTCCGGCACACTGCCGGGAATGATCACAGCCCGGCGGGTGTAGAACCGACACATGCATGCGATTCAGGTTTCCGAGCTGGGCGGTCCCGAGGTCCTGCAGTACACCGAGGTAGCCGATCCGGTGATCGGCCCCGGCCAGGTCCTCGTCGATACCGAAGCGATCGGCATCAACTTCATCGATACGTACATCCGCAGCGGCGTCTACCAGACCGTCCCGCCCTACATCCCGGGGGCCGAGGGCTCGGGCGTGGTCTCAGCGGTCGGCTCCGAGGTGACCGATATCCGGGTCGGCGACCGGATCGCCTGGGCGGCCGGACCGGGGAGCTATGCGGAGAAGGTCGCCGTCGACGCCGCGGTCGCGGTTCCGGTGCCGGACGGCGTGGAACCGCCAGTGGCCGCCTCGGCACTGCTGCAGGGGATGACCGCGCACTATCTGATCGAGTCGGTCTACACGCCCGAGGCCGGGGAAACCGTTCTGGTGCACGCGGGTTCGGGTGGCGTGGGACTGATCCTGACCCAGCTGGCCGCCGCGCGGGGCGTGCGCGTGATCACCACCGTCTCCACCGACGAGAAGGAGGCGCTCTCCCGCGAGGCCGGTGCCGCCGAGGTGCTGCGCTACGGCCAGGATCTGGCCGATCGGGTGCGGGCGCTGACCGGCGGTGAAGGTGTGGCCGCGGTCTACGACGGCGTAGGCAAGGACACCTTCGAAGCGAGCCTGGCCTCGCTGCGGATCCGCGGGATGCTGGCGCTGTTCGGTGGCGCCAGCGGACAAGTGCCGCCGTTCGATCTGCAGCGCCTCAACAGTAGCGGCTCGCTGTTCATCACCCGCCCCACCCTCGTTCACTACACCCGCGATCGTGCCGAATTGCTCTGGCGTGCAGGCGATATCATGAACGCCATCGCCTCGGGCGCCCTGCGGGTGCGGGTCGGCGCGACCTATCCGCTGGCCGATGCCGAACGCGCGCACCGGGATCTGGAGAGCCGCAACACCACCGGCTCGATCGTGCTGCTGCCCTGACGATCTCCCAGCACGCCGGACGAGGGTGACATCCCTCGCGGTCACCCTCGTTTCGCGTCCTCTCGGTAGTCCCGCCCGGTCAGACCCCGGTAGACGAACCGCGTGAGGCCCTCGACGGCCTCGTCGTCACTCAGCTCCACCTGCCCCTCTTCGATCACCTCGAGCAGCCCGTGGATCGCCAGGAACATCATCGCGAGACTCGCCTCGGGCGTGCTGGGTAACCGCAAACCCGCGGCGTCGAAGCCGTCCAGATGAGTCGCGACCTCATTGCGATGCTCCGCCGCGAAATGCGCCGCCACCTGGGCGAAATCCCCGTTGACCAGCGCGGCCTGATTCACCGCGTGCAGCACCGGCCAGTTCCGCCGGGTGAATCGCCAGTACGCCGCCACATGGAAGCGCACCGCCTCCGGATCGGTGAAGTCCGGATTGTGCTCCTGCTCCTCGGCAGCGGAATCCCCTTCGGCGGCAAAGTCTTCCAGTAACGCCTGGAGCAATTCTTCCTTGCTCGCGAAGTGGTTGTAGAACGAGCCCGCCGCGCGCCCGGCGGCCGTGGTGATGTCGGTGATCTTGGTGTTCAGATAGCCGCGCTCGGCGAACAGCCGCCTGGCCGCGTCCTTGAGCGCCTGTTCGGTCTCCGCCGAACGCTCCTTGCGCCCGCCTTTCGCCACGCCACCCGCGGCCATCGCGACCACCTCCTTGACAGCGGACCCTACCAACCTCGATACTGAATCTACATTCACTGAACATAGATTCATAAATGGAGAGACGCCATGACCTCGCAGGTACTCATCGCCGGAGCCGGCCCGACCGGACTCACCCTCGCCATCGATCTGGCCCGCCGGGGCGTCGACGTCCGGATTGTCGAGCGGGCCACGGAATTCTTCGCCGGGTCGCGCGGCGACGGCATCCAACCGCGCACGCTCGAGGTGTTCGAGGATCTCGGCGTCCTGGACGCGATCCACGCCGCGGGCATACCGGTCCCGCTGACCCGGATGTTCCTGGACGGGAATCCGGTCGGCGAACGTCGCATGAGCGAAGTGCGCGAGCCCACCCCGGCCGTGCCGTATCCGAATCCGTGGATGCTGGGTCAATCCGACACCGAGGCGATCCTGCGCGCCCGCTTGGCCGAATTCGGTGTCCAGGTCGAATTGTCCACCGCCCTGGCCACATTCACCCAGGACGACACCGGGGTCTCCGCTGTCCTGGAGGGGCCCGGTGGTAGCGAGACGGTGCGCGCGGACTACCTGGTCGGCGCCGACGGCGGCCGCAGCACCGTGCGCAAGACGCTCGGCATCGCATTCGAAGGCACCACCGACGAATCGATCCGGATGCTGCTCGGCGACGTGCCGGTCCAAGCCCTGGACCTGGACTACGGATACTGGTTCGCCGCCGCGCAGGAGCCGATGAACGGCATCGCGCTCACCCCGCTCGCAGGCCGGCATCTGTTCCAGTTCGCGGCGCCCCTCGCACAGGACGCCGAACCCACCCGCGCCGTACTCCAGGACGCGCTCGACCGTGTCTCCGGACGCACCGACCTCGTCGTCGGCGAACCAGAATGGTCGACCGTGTGGCGGCCGAACATCCGCCTGGCACAACGCTTCCGGGACGGGCGGGTGTTCCTGGCCGGAGACGCCGCACACGCGCATCCCCCGACCGGCGGGCAGGGCCTCAACACCGGCGTCCAGGACGGCTACAACCTCGGCTGGAAACTGGCCGCCGCACTCGACGGCGACATCACCGCACCGGACACCTACGAATCCGAACGACGCGCCGTCGCCGCACAAGTCCTCGGCCTGAGCTCGGCACTGCTGGACAAACACATCTCCGGGACCGACGACGCGATGGACCGAGGCGAAGACACCCATCAACTCGACATCACCTACCGGGCAACGAATGCGACCGGCCGCCTGGTGGCCGGCGATCGCGCACCCGACGCGCCCCTGCGCCGCGCCGACGGCAGCACCGTGCGGCTGTTCGAACTGTTCCGCGGGCCGCACGCCACCCTGCTCGACTTCGGCGACGAAACCGACTCCGCGGCCGCACCGACCGACCCCGACACCCGGACGTACTTGCTGGTCGGACCCGACACCACTCCCCGCGACGGACAACTCGTCGCGATCGGCTCGCACGCCTTCACCGAGTACGCGGCCGACACCGGCACCCGGGTGCTGATCCGCCCCGACGGATACCTGGCCTGGCGCAACGACAAGTGACCCGGCTGCGGCGCGGCAGTGCCGATCATGCATCATCTGTGCTGCCGCGCAAGCCGATTCGCCCGGATCCCCGTACCCTTTACGGAGGCCGGGCAGCTGCTCGCTCGGTCGGCAACGAGGCATCGGGCAGGGGTTGATCAGATGTTGGTGAAGGTTCGTGGTGACGACCCGTCGCGGCTGTCCAGCACCGAACGCACAGTGGTGAACTGGCTCAAGTCGTGGACCGGAGCACACGCGTTACCCGGCATCGCGGTCGTCAAATCCGACAGCGCCGACGTCATCGTGTGGACGCCGAAGACCTGCGTGGTCGTCGTCCTCAAAGGCTTCACCGAACGAGTGAACGGCACCCTGGCCTGCTCGGCCACCGAGCCGTGGACGATCGAAGGCGAGATCGCACCACTCGAAGGCGTGCAGAGCGGCACCGAGCCGATGGAAGAAGTGAACGCACGGACTCGCGGACTCGAGCACGAAATGCGCTCCGCCCCAGGGCGCGAAGGCGTCGCGGTGACCGGCATCGTGCTGGTGATCCCCCAGCTCGGCACGCGAATCGCAGTGGAGAAAGGGCCGATGCCCAGCGGGATCGATGTGGTTGTGGGAGATGGTCCGTCGTCGCTTCGGGCCTACTTCAACCGGATCGCCGGGGACGAATCCGGGAACAATCCGGCGCCGCCCGATTCCTGGGATGCCGCGCAAGTCGGGCAGGCGCTGGGGACGCTCGGGTTCGCTGCTGCCGCAACATATTCCGATCTGATCGCGGAAGGGTTTCCGGCGCCCGCGGACCGTGGGCGGGGGCGGGAAACCGCTGCGCCACCGGCGCCTGCTGCGCCGGTGGCGCCTGTGGCGGCTGCGCCTGCGGTGCCGATGCCGGCTGTTCCGTTGACCGGTAGTGCGCCGCGGCCGCGGCCGCAGCAGGCGGCGCCTCCTCCGCCTCCGCCGCCTGCAGGTTCGCAGCAGCAGGGGCCGCCGCGGGAGTTCGTGCCGCCGCCGGGGTATCCGCAGGGGCGTGTGCAGCAGGTGCGCGAATCCGGTTCCGGGGCAGCGCCTTACCCGAGTCAGGCGCAGCCGTATTCGGTTCCGTTCGATCCTCGGCCTGCGCCTGAGGAGCCTCGGCGGCGGGGGCGGGGGGTTGTGCCGTTGGTGTTGTTGGCGTTTCTGGTGGTCGTGTTGGCGGTTGCGGCTACCTGCACGGGGGGTGGGAATACGTCGCATCCGAGTACGGGGCCGGGGGTTACTACCTCTGAGACGGATGAGTTCGGTACGCCGAGTGGGACTGGGACTACTACGCCTGATCCGACTATTCCTTCGGAAACGGTTGGGCCGGTTTGTTATCCGTTGCAGCCTTGTCCTGGGCGGTGATCGGGGGTCAGGGCTGGGGCGGTGTGGCAGGGGTGAGCGGGAACGTTCGCCTCTGCTTTGCTGTGGCGGGAGTAGGTGGAGGGTGTTCGCCTCCGCTTCGCTCCGGCGGGAGTAAAGGAGGGGCGGGCGGCCTCCGCAAGCTCCGGCGGGAGTAGCTCTGTATTTTTGGCCTCCGCTTCGCTCCGGCGGGTTTTCGGCGCTGTAAGGCTCGTCGTTCAGCCCTCGAGACTCGGCCTTCGGCCATGCGCTTCGAGGGCTGAACGACGAGCCCGCGCCGAAAACCT
>NZ_JAINZY010000016.1:0-239228 GCF_019890715.1 Nocardia coffeae
CAGCGAGGCATCGATGACCGATTCGTCGGACAGCGAAACCCGAACTCCCGCACCGTCTTCCGCCGGCTCGATGGCCGACGTGCCGACCCCGGTGTGCACCTGCAGCCCCAGATCGGTGACCAGCTTCTCCAGGATCGCGCCACCACCCTGGTCGACCTGCACCGGCATCAGCCGCGGCGCGAATTCGACCACGTGCGGAGTCACCCCCATCAGACGCAGCGCGTTGGCGGCCTCGAGCCCCAGCAGACCGCCACCGACCACGACACCCACCGCTCCCGGCCCGGCCCCCTGCGCCGCCGCCCGGATGCCGTCGAGATCCTCGATGGTGCGATACACGAAACATTCCGGCCGATCGTGGCCCGGCACCGGCGGGACGAAGGCGTACGAGCCGGTCGCCAGCACCACCGCGTCATAGGCGATGGCATCGCCGTCGGAGGTGAAGACCTTGCCCGCGCCGCGATCGATCGACTCGGCACGCACGCCCAGCCGCAGATCCACCAGCTCGTCACCGGCATACTCGTTACCGGGCAGCGCCAGCGTCGACGGATCCCAGACGCCCACGTAGGAGGACAGGGCGACGCGGTCGTACGCGGCGCGCGGCTCCTCGCTCAGCACCACGATCTGCCACTGGTTCTCGGCGTCACGCGACCGCAGCGCCTCGACGAAGCGATGGCCGACCATGCCGTGGCCGACGACCACAACGGTGCGCTGGGCGGGGATGCGCGGCATGCTCACGGGGAACCTCCTGAATTCCGGATGTCCCCACGGTAGAAAACGGGTATTGCGGCGATGCTGCGCGAAATGACCGTCAAATCAACGGTTGCTCACGTGCGTGGCGATCACCTCGTGAGATACCGCTCCGCGCCCAGCTACCGGATGTGCGTTCGCGAATGCGTTCGGGCCGAAGTGTTCCCGGCCACAGCATCATCGAAACCCCTGTGGTCCCGGCCACGCAACCGGTTCGATCAGCTCCAGGTGTCTTCGAGCATCCGCGGCTTGCACGCCTGCCAGGCGCCGGCCAGCATCACCAGCACCGCCACACCGAGCAGGGCGAACGGCACGGTCCAGCCGCCGGTCACGGTGTGCAGCACACCGAACAGCAGCGGCCCCACACAGGCGGCGCTGTATCCGACGCCCTGGCCGAATCCGGACAACGCCGCCGAACCGGCCTGCGTGCGACTTCGCAGATTGATCAGCGTCAACGACATCGGGAAGGTACTGGGCCCCAGGCCCAGCAGCAGCACCCACAGCACCGGCGCACTCATCGGTGCCCACAGCAGTCCGGCGAACGCCACGAAATAGCAGACGGCACAACCGATCACGATCGGGAACGGATTGCGCACCCGGGCGGTCACACTCGGCGCGGCCAGCGCCGCACCCAATCCGATGAACGAGAACACCGCGACCATGGTGCCGCCGAAGGCCGGACTCGCCCCGGCGTCGGTGAAGATCTTGGGCAGCCAGGTGAACATGGCATAGGTGGTCAGCGAGGTCATCCCGAACATTCCGGCCATCCCCCACGCCACCGGTGACTTCCACGCCCTACCGTCCACGCCCGGCTCGGGCACCGCGGTCCGATCGACGACGTCCCGGCCGCGGCGATCGCGCAACACCCACAGCCACGGCACCGCGGCGACCAGGGGCAACAACGCCCACACGCCCAGCGAGACGCGCCAGCCGTCCGCATCGGCGACCGGCACCGCGATCAGGGCGGGCACCACGGTGCCCAGCTGCACCATCGTGATGTACACCGCGCTGAGCGTCGCGAGACGGTCGGAGAAATACCGTTTCACCAGCGGCGGAACGACGACGTTGCCGATACCCATACCGGCCAGCGCCAGCGCCGAGAACACCAGCAGCTCCCAGGTCGCCGGAACCAGCGCACGCACCGCCTGCCCCACCGCCGCGGCCAGCATGGCCACCAGCGCGGTGCGCTCGAGCCCGAGCCGGCGCACCAGAATCGGGGTGAGCACGCCCGCGGCGGCGAACATCACGGTCGGAATCATGCCGAAGACACCCACGACGGTCGTCGAGTAACCGACATCCGCGCCGATCCGCTCGGCCAGCGGGGTGAACGCCGTCACCGCCAGTCGCAGCGTGAACGCCGAGACGGCGATCGCGGCGAAGACCAGCAGCCGCCCTTCCAGCAGGGAGCGGCGACGTTCGGCGGTGGTGCGGACGTCCACGTCCGGCAGTTCGGCGGACGTGATGGGGGCGGCGGGCGAGATATCGGCAGGGGCGGTCGGTGACACGCACTGAATCATAGGATGACCGGATGATGGGAGGCAATGGATTACTCCCGGGGTACTCTGTTGTGCGTGCAACAAGTCCGGCGCACCAGCCTCATCGCTCAGGTCACCGACCAGCTCCGTTCCGAAATTCGTTCCGGCCGGTGGCCCGTCGGCTCCCGCATCCCGACCGAACCGGAGTTGACCGAACTCACAGGAACCGGCCGCAACACCGTGCGCGAGGCGGTGCAGGCGCTGGTCCACGCCGGCATGCTGGAGCGTCGGCAGGGCTCGGGCACCTATGTGATCGCGATCTCCGATCTCGGCGGCACCCTGGCGAAGTATTTCGCCGACGCCGTCGAACGCGACATCCTCGAACTGCGTCAGGCGCTGGACACCCAGGCCGCGCGCCTGGCCGCGCAACGTCGCGACGACAACGACATCGCCACCCTGCAGCATCTGCTCGACGAACGCCGAAAGGCCTGGGACGACGACGATCCCGGCGCCATCCACGCCGACGTCCAACTGCACCGCGGCATCGTGGTCGCCAGCCACAACACGGTCTACCTGGAGTTCTACGATTCACTGCTGCCGGTGATGGAACAGGGAATCCGTTCTCGCACATCCAAATCCGGCGGTTCCTATCACACCGAACACGCCGAGCTGGTGAACGCGGTGATCGCGGGCGACCCCGAACGCGCAGCGCGAGCGGCGAATTGCTTCCTCGGCTCGCTCATCGCCGAATTCCCGAGCCGATGAGCGTCCGCCGAGTCGGGCCTCAGAGCTGCAGGCGGACCATATCGGCCGTATGCGCCAGTCCCGGAAACGCTTCGGGCGTCGAACGCGGATGCAGGGCATGCACGGCGAGCCGGAACATCACCGCGCGCAACATCATCTGCGGCCATTCCGGCAGATCCGCCCACCGGTGCAGCAGCCCCTCGTCCGCACCGCCCCACGACAGCGCGTCGACCACGATCACCGCGGCCGCCCAGGACGCGGGCCGCCAGTAGGGGGTGATGTCGGTCAGGCCCGGGGTGGCCGTACCGGAGAACAACACCGTGCCGAACAGGTCGCCGTGCACCAGCTGCGCGGCCGCCTGCACCCGCTTACGCAGGGTGGACAGCTGAGTCAGGATCTCGAGACTGCGCTGCCCGTCCGGCGAGGTCACCGGCGTCATGCCACCGGCCTTGAGACTGCGCAGCGGCACTGTTTCCCAGGCCGCGCGGTCGGCGGCGACGAAGACGTCCACGTCCATCCACGGCGCGATGGGCTGCTGGGCCAGGAACCGCGGGCGCTCCAGCCTGGCGGTGGCCCGATGCAGCCGCAGCGAGACCGAGACCACCTCGTCGTGCCGGGGTTCGGGCGTGCCTTCGAGGAATGTGTCCGCGCGCCAACCGGATACGACGTACCGCCCGTCGGTCGCGCGGACGGGATGCGCCAGACGCAGCCCGTCCACCGACAACGTCTCGCGGACGTTCGCCGACCACGCGGCACGCGCGTGATCGGCGACCGGTGACAGCACCACATCTCCGCACCGCCATCCGCCGTCCCAGTCCCCCAGCGCGATCGGCGTCACCTCGCGGAGACCGAATGTGGCCCGCACATGCTCGGGGGGTTCCACAGAAGTCACGGCCGTACCGTACTCCCGCCGGGTGAACCACCCCGCGCGCCGCGCGGGACCACCTCCCCGCAACTTCAGCGTGTCGTCGGGCGCCCCGAGACTTTCACCTCGGGCCGACGGTTGGTAGGGCCGACGCGACGCTCACCATCTCAGTAGACGGGCAGCGAGGGGTCGATCTGCTTGGCCCAGGCGATGATTCCACCCTGCAGGTGCGTAGCGTCGGCGAATCCGGCCTGCTTCAGCGCCGCGAGCGCCTCGGCCGAGCGGATACCGGTCTTGCAGTGCAGGACGATCGGGCGGTTCTGCGGCAGTTCGGCCAGCGCCGCACCGGACAGGATGCGGTCCTTGGGGATCAGCTGCGCGCCCTCGATGCGCACGATGTCCCACTCGACGGGCTCGCGCACGTCCACGATGGCGACATCCTTACCGGCATCGAGCATGTCCTTGAGCTCGCGCGCGGTGATCGTGGAGCCCGCGGCCGCGGCCTGGCCCTCCTCGGACACCACACCGCAGAACGCGTCGTAGTCGATCAGTTCGGTGATCGGCTGACGTTCGGGATCGCGACGCAGCTTGATGGTCCGGTAGCTCATGTCCAGTGCGTCGTACACCATCAGCCGGCCCAGCAGCGGGTCGCCGATGCCGGTGATCAGCTTGATGGCCTCGGTCACCATGATCGAGCCGATCGACGCGCACAGCACGCCCAGCACGCCGCCCTCGGCGCAGGAGGGGACCATGCCCGGCGGCGGGGCCTCGGGGTACAGGTCGCGGTAGTTGATGCCGCGGCCGTCGGGGGCGTCCTCCCAGAACACCGACACCTGGCCTTCGAACCGGTAGATCGAGCCCCACACATACGGTTTGCGGGCCAGCACCGCGGCATCGTTGACCAGGTAGCGGGTGGCGAAATTGTCGGTGCCGTCGACGATCAGGTCGTAACCGGAGAACAGTTCGACCGCATTGTCGTTGTCGAGGCGGAACTTGTGCAGCACCACGTCGATTCCGGAATTGATCTCCAGAATCGAATCGCGCGCACTGTCGGCCTTGCTGCGGCCGATATCCGATTCGCCGTGAATGATCTGGCGCTGCAGATTCGACGAATCCACCTCGTCGAATTCCACGATGCCCAGCGTGCCGACTCCGGCGGCGGCCAGATAGAGCAGCGCCGGTGAGCCCAGCCCGCCCGCACCGATCACCAGCACCTTGGCGTTGCGCAGCCGTTTCTGCCCGTCCACGCCCAGATCCGGAATGATCAGATGGCGGCTGTAGCGGGCAACCTCCTCCCGGCTCAGCTCACCGGTCGGCTCGACCAGCGGCGGCAGGGGCTTCGGTGATGACACGTCCTGGACTCCTTGTATCGAATTCGCAGTAACGAAGTATGCAACACCGTCGGCGGGGTCACTGTTCCCCGGGTGAGCTCGCTACCCGCGCGGGTAGGGCCACGGGTTGAAGCGGCATTTCTTGCCGTCCTTGGGGACCACGCCCTGCGGGTCGAGGGCGGCGATGTCGTCGTTGCGGGTACCGAAGGTCTGCTGCATCATCACCGGGGCCAGACCGCCGTCCACCGCGCAGGGCTGATGTTCGTGATAGCCGATGGCGTGACCGACCTCGTGATTGATCTGGTACTGGCGGTACGAGCCGATATCGCCCTCGAAGGCCGGTGCGCCGCGCACCCAGCGCACCTCCGACAGGATCACGCGGCCCAGATCGGAGTTGTAGCAGGAGGAGTCGATGGGGATGTCGAATCCGCAGTCGGCCTCGGTGGTCTTGCGTGAGGTCACCGAGATGCGGAAATCCGGTTCGCCCGAATCGATCCGGCGGAATCCGAAGCGGGTGTCCTGAATCCAGCTCTTCGGATTGGACAACGTCGCATCGACCATGTGCGCGACCGATTCGTCGCCGCCGTAACCGGCGGTGTCCACCCCGTCCTCGATCTCGACGGTGTAGGTGAACAGGTGTTCCTGCGCCGTGCCCACCTTGGCCGAAGTGCCGGGCACGATATGCCAGTTGCCCGTGCCGCCCTCGCTGAACGGTCCGCCCGCGGGCAGCGCGCCGGTCGGCAGGTCGGCCGCGAACTTGCCGTCGCCCTTGGGCGGTACGCCGATGATGCCGCCTCGATCCGATCGCGGACTCAGCCGTCCCACCCCGGGCACCCCGGATCCGCTGGAGTTCCCGCTGTCCCGCACGGCGTTCACCACGACCAGAATCGTCACCACGATCAGCACGGGCAGCGCGTAGGCGCGCCAGCCGTAGGTGGAGACGAAGCGGCGCGCCGCGGCCCGCTTACTCTTCGCGCGTCCAGGCACGGACGCACCGCCCGACACGTCGTCGGGCTCCCACTCGTGGGAATTGTGATCCGGAGAATTCGTCGGATCCCACCGCGCCTGCAACGGTTGCCGATCGCGGTCCGTGGCGGAAATATCCGTATCGTCCGCGACGCCCGGATCAGGTCCTACCGTGCCGACGCGACCGCGCGGGGCACTGCCGTCGAATGATCCGTCCTCTTGGTCGGTCACGATCATCAGACTCTCACAACCGCGACGCGCACAGTGCAGGACCGGGAACAGTGGATCGGTTGCGAGATATCTCACCACTGTGCGAGATTGCTTATGTAGACCATTTACTGACAAGTTGCCAATAGCTACCGGGATCGGCTGCGCGTACCGACCTCCGAGTTGGCCCGAGCCCAGCGAGGGACAATCGGAGCGAGTATCGTTCGTGGGATACCCGTGCACACCTTTTCCGCCGGGAATTGATTGGGAGATGCCGAAATGACAGACCTCGTGGACCGGATGACGTCGTCTCGACTGTCGTCCGAGACCATGGTGCCGAACAAACGTGGAACTCGCCTGCCCCGCGACGCCCGCCGGGCGCAACTACTCGCGGCAGCGAGTGAGGTCTTCGTGCTACGCGGATATCACGCGGCGGGCATGGACGAGATCTCCCAGTGCGCAGGTGTCTCCAAACCCGTTCTCTACCAGCACTTCTCGAGTAAGCTCGAACTGTATCTAGCGGTGCTGCAGAACTACATCGACGCACTGGTGTCCAGCGTGCGCCAGGCGCTGCGCTCCACCACCGACAACAAGCAGCGCGTACGCGCCGCGGTCGCCGCCTACTTCGACTTCGTCGACCACGACACCCAGGGCTTCCGCCTGGTCTTCGAATCCGATCTGACCAGCGAGCCGCAGGTGCAGCGCCGGGTCGAGCAGGCCACCGAGGCCTGCGTGGACGCGGTCTTCGACCTGGTCGCCCACGACTCCGGCCTGGATCCCTACCGCGCCCGCATCCTGGCCGTCGGCCTGGTCGGCGCCAGCCAGATCACCGCCCGCTACTGGCTCGAGGCCGACCGCCCCATCCCGAAGGAAGAGGCCGTCGACACCACCGTCTCGCTGTGCTGGGGTGGCCTGAAGCACGTGCCCCGGCTGCCGGGAAGTTCGGCGTAACCAGGACACGGACTCATACATTTCGGGCCCCGGCAGTATCTGCCGGGGCCCGAAAACGTATGCGGCCGCTCAGACCGCGGCGAAGCCCACCCGGCCGGTGGCGGCGGTGCCGATCTCCACATAGGCCACCTTGGCCGCCTGGATCAGGTACTTGCGGCCCTTCTCGTCGGTCAGCGATATCACGGCGTCCTTGCCGGTCAACGCACCGGAAACCAGCGCCTCGACCTCTTCGGGGGTCTGCGAGCTGCTGATCACGAGCTCACGCGGGCTATCCGAGATACCGATCTTGACCTCCACGGCCAACCTCCTAGAGTCTTTTGTCGTCTCGATCAGGCTAATGCAGGGCGGGTGAGCGCACGTAACGCTCTGAGCGAAACGCCGTCCGCGGCGCACCCGCCGCACCGCATGCGTCGCGACCGCTCTCGAATATCGCGGCGCGACAAGCGATCTCCGCTCTATCCGAGGCCGAGCACGCGCATGCGCTCGGCGTGGCTGGTCTGCATGTGCTCGAACAGCGCGGCCACACCGTTCAGATCACCGGTGGCCATCAGAACCAGCTCGGTCAGCTCGTCGCGCTGGGCCATCACCCACTGTGCCTGGGTGATCGCCTCACCGAGCAGCCGGCGGCCCCACAGGGTCAGCCGATCGCGCTCGGAACGACTCTCGGCGACCGCGCCGCGAACCTCCTCGACGACGAACTGCGAATGGTCGGTCTCGGCCAGCACGTCACGAACGACCGCGGCCACCTCGGGGGCCAGCGCAGTGGCCAGCACGGTGTAGAAGTCCGCGGCGATACCGTCGCCGACGTAGAACTTCACCATCGACTCGAGCCACGTCGAGGGGTCGGTCGAATTGTGGTACGCGTCCAAGGCGCGCACGAACGGCGCCATCGCGTCGAACACCTCGACACCGCGATCGGCCAGGGCCCGGTTCAAGGTCTCGAAATGGCCCATCTCGGCGGCGGCCATCGTCGCGACGGACACCTTGCCCCGCAGCGAGGGCGACAGCTTCGCCTCCTCGGCGAGCCGGTAGAACGCCGAGATCTCGCCGTAGGCGAGGACGGCGAACAGGTCGGTGACGCCGGGATGATCGGCGGGAATGCGAACAGTGGATTCGGTCGAATCATCCAGCGCGGCAGGCGGGTTTGCTCCCATGCCCTACACCCTAGTATCGAGCCCGGTGCGGTTGTGACCAGGTCACCGGGATTTCACGGTCCCGCTCACGCCGTGGCATCCGCCAGAAACTTCTCCAGGTACATCCACGTCGTCGTGCGGGCGGCCGGGCCGGTGAGGATGCCGAGGTGGCTGCCCGGTGCGGTCTCGAAGCGAACCTCGGCGGCTCCGGTGAGGGTGCGGGTGCCGTGTTCGACGGCCGCGGCCGGGGTGATCACGTCGTCGGGGCCGCCCACCAGCAGCACCGGTGCGGTCACCTCGGACAGCTCGATCCGGCGCGCACCGAGCCGGAACTCACCCTTGCCGAGGTCGTTGGCCAGCATGCAGCGGCCCCACAGCTGGTTGTAGAGCCGCCCTGGATATCCCGGCATGCCGGCCTGGAAACGGTCGATGGTCTCCATCCGGCCGAGCGTGGCGGCATCGGTGAGGTGCGCGGCGACGAACAGCGGACGCCGCAGTTCGCGCTCCCAGGACGTCGCGCGATAGGCCAGCCGGGTCAGCGTCGCGGGAACGCCGCCCGCGAGCCTGATCAGAGTGGACGCGCCGATTCCTCCGGTGAGCCGGGCCACCGCGCGTACCTGCGGCACGAAGGGCACCCGGTCGTAGTCCAGCGGCGCACCGATCGCGGTGATCGAGCGGATCGGCAGGGCCACGTCGGCGGCCGCGGTGAGCAGCGCGAGCACACCACCCAGCGACCAGCCGACCAGATCCACCGGCGCACCGTCACGATCGGCGGACACCCGCCGGATCGCCTCGGGCAGGATGTCCTCGATCCAGTCCTCGAACCCCATCCGCCGGTCGGCGAAGGTGATCTCGCCGTAGTCGACCAGGTACGGCTGATGGCCGGAGTCGAGCAGGAAGCGCGCCAGGCTCTGATCGGGACGCAGGTCGAAACAGGTCGCCGGGGCCGCCAGCGGCGGAACGAGCAGCACCGCGGAACCGGCGTCACCCGCGCCCGCCTCGCCGATGCGCTCGAAGCGCTGGAGTCGCCGGTGCGGCTGGTCCCACAGGATCGTGTACGGCGTCGGGGCGGGCCGCTCGATACCGTCGCCGAGGGTCAGCGCCCAGGCGTTGCGCGCGGCGAGGGTCACGGTGTCTGCCAAACTCACAGGCATCAAGCTATCGTGTGACACGGCGTCACACATATGTGGGATAGGCCACTCTCCCGGTGTCGCGGCCCGATCGTGGCAGCGGTACGCCAATTCGACGCGATTCGTGAATTATCCTGTGCCACACCGCACGCCACGCGGTAACACAATAAATCCGGCGAACTTCCGCGCGGCCGAACCGCGCATTTACCACCGCACATCTCGAGCGGCGGAAGATATCACGCTACAATCTGCATGGGCAACGGAAAATTCGACTCGTGACATCGTGCGTGACCTACACGCGTGGCCGAGCAGAAGTACCGCAGCCCTAACGGAAAATGTGCGCGCACCAGATCCGCAACACCGATGCGCCGCGCCAGGTTGATGCCGCCACCGGCATCCCGCAGCGGCCGAGGTGGGAAACACCGCCGGATATGTGGCCGAGAGCGGACCAACCGCCCCACACCTCGTGCGCGCGAGATGCGATACCGCGAGGAAGGCAAGAACCTGAGCAAGATCACCGTGGAACAGGAACCCGGGTTGAGCGACAACCTGGTGACAGCAGAGCTCGATCCCACACACACCGCCCCCACATTCACCGAATTGGGAGTTCGCCCGGAAATCGTCCGCGCACTCTCCGAGATCGGAATCGAACGTACTTTCGCAATCCAGGAACTCACCCTGCCGCTCGCACTGGCCGGTGAAGACCTGATCGGCCAGGCACGAACCGGTATGGGTAAGACCTTCGGATTCGGCGTGCCGCTGTTGCACCGCATTTCCAGTGGCGATTCGGGCACCACCGCACTGGACGGAACACCGCGCGCACTGATCATCGTGCCGACGCGGGAATTGTGCATCCAGGTCACCCAGGACCTGGAGAATGCGAGCAAATACCTGACCAATCACCAGGGTCCGCTGAAGGTCACCTCGATCTATGGCGGACGCCCCTACGAGACCCAGATCGCGGCGCTGCGCTCGGGCGTCGACGTGGTCGTCGGCACCCCGGGCCGCCTGCTGGATCTGGCCGAACAGCAGCATCTGATCCTGGGCAAGGTCGGCGTGCTGGTGCTGGACGAGGCCGACGAGATGCTCGATCTGGGCTTCCTGCCCGATATCGAGCGCATTCTGAACATGGTGCCGGACAAGCGTCAGACGATGCTGTTCTCCGCGACCATGCCCGGCCCGATCATCACCCTGGCGCGCACCTTCCTGCACAAGCCGACCCACATCCGGGCCGAGGAGCCGCACGACTCGGCGGTGCACGATCGCACCGCGCAGTTCGTCTACCGGGCGCACGCGCTGGACAAGAGCGAACTGGTCGCGCGCATCCTGCAGGCGTCCGCACGCGGCGCGACGATGATCTTCACCCGCACCAAGCGGACCGCGCAGAAGGTCGCCGACGATCTGGCCGAGCGCGGATTCGCCGTCGGCGCGGTGCACGGCGATCTGGGCCAGGTGCAGCGCGAGAAGGCCCTGGACAAGTTCCGCAAGGGCCGGATCGACGTCCTGGTCGCCACCGACGTCGCCGCCCGCGGCATCGATATCGACGATGTCACCCACGTCGTCAACTACCAGTGCCCCGAGGACGAGAAGACCTACGTGCACCGCATCGGCCGCACCGGTCGCGCGGGCCGCACCGGCGTCGCGGTCACCCTGGTGGACTGGGACGAGTTGAACCGCTGGTCCACCATCGATTCCGCACTCGGACTGGGCATTCCGGAGCCGGTGGAGACCTATTCCCGCTCCCCGCACCTGTTCTCGGACCTCGACATCCCCGAGGGCGTGACAGGTACGTTGCGCCGCAAGGTGGAACGCGATGACGACGCGGTCGTGGTGGAGCGTGAGGCGCGCACTCCGCGCAAGCGCAACCGTCGCCGCACCCGGGCCGGTCAGCCGGCCGAGGGTGTCGAAAGCGCCGAGGTGGCAACCGAAGCCGGTGAATCGTCCGCCGATTCGTCTGCGGACGAACAGGATTCGACCGCGTCGGACGACGCCGCCAAGCCCGCGCGTCGCCGTCGGCGGCGTCGGTCCCCCGGTGCGAGCGCCGCGGCCGAGAACGATGCGCAGAGCACCTCCGAGGAGTCGGCCGACTCCTCGGACGAACCGGCCGCCGAGTCGGACGAGCAGGCCGACAAACCGGCCCGTCGCCGTCGTCGCCGCCGCAGGCCCGCCAACGCGGATTCCGCCGAGGCGACCGACGCGCCGATCTCCGCGACGGCCTGAGCGCCGTAACGACATCCACGGACCGAGGGGTCCCGCTGCCGACCGGCACGGGGCCCCTCGGCCTGTTCCGGCACTGCACACACACGCGCAGGGTCTCCGGCCGCCCCCGCGCAGCCCCGCCGCGGTCGAAATGCGTAGTCGCCGAGGGTGAATCCGGCGGTCACACCGGACGCCGCGATGTCACCATCGGGCGGGCCCGGCGGATCGACTACGCTCGCTGACGTGCTCGCACCCGAGCGGCGGACGCGCGCCGATCTCCTTGCCGCAGTCGCGATCGCCGTCGTGGTGGTGATCGCGATAGCCGTCGTGTGGTGGATCAGTGATGCGCGCGGCACGATTTCCGAGCCCGCCGCACACGCTGCCGAACAGCCCGCCGCCGCCGACCAGCTGCCGCAATCCCTGCACGAGCTGTGGCACGCGCCCGACGGGGCCGCGCTGCGGGCGCTGACCGTGGCCGGGGTGGCGGTCGCCGCCGACGGCGGCACGGTCACCGGATACGACCCGGCGACCGGTAAGCAGGTGTGGAAATACCAGCGCGATATGCCGCTGTGCGGAGTGGAGGCGCAGTACGGCACCGTCGTGGCCACCTATCGCGATCAGCGCGGCTGCAGCCAGACCACGATGCTCTCGGCCGACAGCGGCGCCCGCCGCACCGCGCGCAGCAGCTATATGGACCACGCGATCACGTTGACCGCGGACGGCACCTATTTCCTGGCCCAGGGTTCGGACCGGCTCGAGGTGTGGCGTTCGGATCTGGTGCGCACCCTCGAATACGGCTATGTGGACGCGCCGGTGAACATCAAGACCCAGCCGCGCGTCGGCTGCACGCTGCTGTCCTCGGTCTCCAGCAGCAGCCGTCTCGCGGTGCTCGAACACTGCCCCGGCGACGGCGCGGACCGGCTCAGCGTGCTGAACCCGGCTCCCAAGGACAGCACCGTGCCCGAGGAGTACGGCTCGCACGTGCTCACGAACCCCGGTGCGAACGTCGACGGCGCGCGGGTCCTCGCGGTGGCGGACAACCGGGTTCTGCTGTATCTCCCCGGAACCGCCACCACCGCACCGGAATTGGCGATCTTCGACGGCACCGCGAACCTGCTTTCCACCGAGCGCCTGAACGCTCCCCTCCCGCCGACGACGACCACCACCCGCATCGGCTCGGCCTATCTGATCTACTCCGGAAACAGCGTGATCGCACTGAACGCCGCCACGTTCGACCCGCTCTGGACCGCCCCCGACGCGCTCGGCTCCCCGGTCCTCATGGCCGGTCGGATTCTCATCCCGGTCGACGGCGCCATCGCCGCACTCGACCCCGAGACCGGCGCAGAAACCACCCGAATCCCCGTGCAGCGCACCGGCTATCACAACGGCCCTATATCCCTCGCCGTTATCGGGTCGACCATTCTGGAACAACGCGACGGCCACATCTACGGCGTCGGCCAGTAACCGATCGAATCGGTCACAGGTCATCGGGACGTTCGAAACCCTTGTGCCCGTTCAGCTTCCGTGACCGAACATTACGGAGCGGTACGAACGCCGATCAGCAGAACGCCCGCGCCGAGTCGTCGACCCGGCACGGGCGTTCGGAAACTGTTGCGCTGTAACCCTTTCGGGTCAGCCCAGGTGGGCCGACAGGAGCCAGGCCGGTACCGACTTGCGACCCGGACCTTCGTCCTTGATGGATCCGGCGAAATCACGGAACCCCGGGAAGTCGTCGGGGACGTTGGCGTGGATGCGGGCCGGGCGGATCTCGTCGATGGTCCAGTACGGGGCGACGGCCTCGCGCAACTCGTCCTCGCTCACGGCGTTGACCGGGCCCGCGGGCATGGTCGCGCGATCGAAGACGAGAACGAAATAGGACGCGCCGGGCGCGGCCGCCCGGACGATCGACTCCTGGTAACCCTTGCGCAATTCCACCGGCATCGAGTGGAACAGGGTGCTGTCGACGATGGTGCCGAACCGGCCGTCGTAGCCGGTGAACGCGCTGATGTCGGCGACCTCGAAGCTGGCGGCGCCATTCAGGCCGCGCTCGGCGGCCGCGGCGCGGGCGAGGTCGATCGCGGTGGGTGACTGGTCCAGGCCGACGGCGGTGAAACCTCGTTCGGCGAGATACAGCGAGGTCTCGGCCTCGCCACAGCCCGCGTCGAGGACTTCGCCGTGGAATTTGTCGGCGTCGATGAGTGCGGCGATCTCGGGCTGCGGCTCGCCGATACTCCACGGCGGCCGATTTCCCTGCCCCATCTCGGGGGCCTCACCACGGTAGGCGGATTCGAACATCGCGTCATTCGATGAACTCGTCATGGCCCCATTCTATGTCAACCTGGTTGATATATGTCAATATAGTTGACATGGAAGGTCTCGAGGAAAGGCCTCTCGGATACCTTCTGTACCGGGTTGCCGCGGCGTTGCGCTCCGAGGTGGTCGCCACCGCACTGGATCCGCTGGAACTCACGTTCCCGCAATACCTCTGCATGCGCCTGCTGTCCCAATCACCCGGTCGGTCCAATGCACAGCTGGCCCGCGACGCCACCGTCTCGCCACAGGCGATGAACAAGGTGATCCGCGAATTGCAGGACCGCGGCCTGGTGACGCGGCCGGCATCGGTGCCGACGGGCCGATCGCTGCCCGCCAGCCTGACGCGCGAGGGTCTCGCCCTGCTCGAACGGCTCGATCCGCTGGTGCTCGCGGCCGAATCACATGTCCTGGCCAAACTCAGCGCCGAGGATCGCCGCGAGTTCCGTCGCCTGCTGGCCGCGGTCGGCTGACCTGCCATCAGATCACCGACGGGCGTGGATCCGTGATCAGCGACCCACGTGAAGTAATTTAGCTATCGTCCAGCAATCGCCTGGGCGATGTTCCCGACCGCCGGGCGAAGTTCTGTCCGAGATATGAGTCTGCTGTGTATCTGCTCCAGGTCGTTGCATCCCGGACCAGCGGAGCATGCAATGACATCCGAGGTCGGGACCCCCACTTCCTACGAGAGGTCACAATGAAGAGGACACTGTCCGCATCGTTCGTCGCCATCGCCGCGGGCGCGCTGCTCGTCGGCCCCGTCATCGGCTCGGCCGCCGCCAACCCGGTGTTCCCTGGGCTCTCGCACCAGAACAACGACTGGGGCGGGTTCAACCGCCCCGGCTACCACGATCCGAAGGATCCGTTCCGCAACGACTGGCACTGCGACCGGCACGGCAACTGGCACAACAACGAGCACGACAACCAGGGCCACCGCGATCAGCGCTGCCGCGCCTGGTAAATCCTCGGCAATCCCCCGGTTCCGGCCGGTTCGCCGGAACCGGGGGGACTGTCAGCTCGAACCGCCGCTCGCACCCGCGATGAGCAGCAGGCGTCGACGACGGCGAGCGCGCTGCACCGCCTGCTCGGCCGTGGCACTCGCATCCTCGGCCGATGCGCCCGCACCGACGGCCTCGTCGTAGGCCGCGGTCCTGACCTTCTCCTCGCGCGCCTCCTGGCGCCGCCGCCGACCTTCGAGAAATCCCATCTCACCCTCCTGTTCGCCGAAAAGCCCCGACCCCCGGACATTCAGCCTGCCGGACGGCGCATTCGCGGCACATCACCCCGCAGGATGATTCCCCGGCCTTCCGCATACCGCTCACGGGCGACCCGAGTCAGCCCGGCGCACGACCGCGGCGATCCACCTCCACCACCGCGAGACAGACACCACGACACGGATTTTCGATGCCGCTCACTTCTCGACGATGCCCAGCCAGAGGTAGTCGCGCGCCCGGGTGACCGCGACGAAATGCTGATTGGCCTCCAACTCCGCATGGTCACGCTCGGCGTCGCTGCCGTCGCGCTCGCCCGTCGCGTACAGGTCCGCACCGCTCCGGATGAAACACGGATGCAGGACGGCCCGGAAATCGAGTCCCTTGGCTCGGAATACCGTTCCGATCTTGATCAGCTCCTCGTCCGCGCCCGTGTACTCCTCCAGGTCCCGGAACTCGAGCCCCCATCGACGAAGCGCACTCTTGAACCGATCCGCCTCGTTGTTGGTGCGCGTGACCAGAGCCGTTGCCCCGAGCGGGATCCCGTGCTCCCGAATACTGCGCAACCGACGACGAAGCTCGTCCTCGATCTCGGCATCGGGACCGGTCCAGGTGATCGCCACACCGCCCGGCAGCGCCGCCTCCACACGCCCCAGCGGCACCGCGGCGACTCCGTCCAGATCGTCGACGGTGTTCCGCTGCTCGAGCGAGGCCGCCAGCTGGAGGATGTCGCGGCGGTTCCGATAGTTCACCCGCAGGATTTCACCTCGCCCGACGATGCGGATACCGGCATCGGAGATTCGCCAACCACCGGCGTAGATCTTCTGCTGCGCATCACCGACGAGCAGCAATCCGTTGGCCTGGTCGCCGACGATGGCGTGTGCCAGCCGTAGCCCTTGCAGGGACATGTCCTGCATCTCGTCGACGACGACCATGTCGTACCGCTCGACGAGCGGTACCCGGGCCAATTCTTCGAGTGCCGCGGTGATCAGATCGTTGGCGTCGAGAAAGCCGCGTTCCAGCCGGATCTTCTCGTATTCCCGGTAGAGCTTCCAGACCTCGGCTCGGGCCCCCTGATGGAGCCGACCACGCCGTCCTCGACGCACCAGCTTCGCGTACCCGGTGAAATCCCCGACCCTGAAACCTCGTCCCTTGATCACCCGATCGATCTCTTCGCGCCAGTAGCGACTGTCGATCTCGATCTTCGCCAAGGGGCCGTGCTGCCCGACCCTCGACCAGGCCAACCCGAAGGCGTTGTCCGCCTGTCTCAGGTCCATCCGGTAAGGCGAACCGCGTCGGGCGAGCAATTCGCCCGCCCAGGAGTGCATCGTCACGAATCGCGCGCGATGCGCCGCGAACGGCGCGAGTTCCGCGAACGCCCGCTCCTGGCAGGGCGGCAGATTGCGCACGAAGGTGGTGAACAGCAGCCGACCGGTCGTGACGCGCGCACGGCGGGCCATACGGTGTAGTGCCACAACGGTTTTCCCGGTTCCGGCCGGGCCCGCGATGCGCGCGGGCCCGTGGTGGTTCCGGCCGACGAGGCCGTGCTGCTCAGGGTCCAGGAAGGACATCCAGGTCGGCAGCGGGGCCCGCAACGCGCGCAGACGATCGCGGTCGAGCAGATCCTCGCGGTCGACCAGGACGTCATCGATCACCGCGACCGGTTCGTCGTCGACGGATACCGATCGATAGATCGGATCTCGTTGTGCGGCAGCCTGTGCCAGGATCTCCGCTGTCCGACGGCTCATCCGCGCCGCACCGGCCGTGAGAACCCGATAGTCGAGTTCACTCACCACCTGGTATCGCCCATCGCCGGCGAATCCACTGTGCGGCGCGGCGACCAGCACGACCTCGACGGTTTCCGGCACGAAGACATCACGCCCGTTCGCTGCGGACAATCCGGCGAAAAGCTGTTCCAGGTGCACGCGCAGCCTCCTCGACGCGCTGTCCTGGAGCGGCTGGTCACCGAAGACCAGACCGAACGCACCGGCGGGACCGATCAGCAGGGCGTCCGCTCGATCCTCGCCCTGCTGCTGCCGGTCCCGGACCAGCAGGCGCCAGGCATTGCGGCTCTCGACCAGCAAGCCGCACAACACATTCCGCTGTCTCGACGGCATCGGCCCCAGCGGCGCGAGCGCCTGCTGTGCGCGCAGGCGCCGACCTTCTCCGTTCGAACCGCCTGTCCGTGCCATCGCGCGCCCCTCGATGCCGAATATCCGGTAGACCGATGAATACCAGAGTGGCGCAACGGATTCAGGTCCGCAAGTACCGACCGGTAGGGATATCAGCGCAGGCCGTACAGGACGGCGATGGCGGCGGAGACCAGTTCGGAGAGCAGGGGGAGGGATTCGTCGCGGCGAGGAGGGCGGGCCCACCAGCGGCCTTCGGGGGTGTGGCGGCCGAAACCTGTGGGTAGCACGACATTTCCGCGGTGCGGGCCGATGTCGATGCCGCGACGTTCCAGGCGGGTCAGGCGCTCGGGAGTCGGGTGGCGGTCGGCCACCACCAGGAAGGTGCGGCGCGGCGGGCGGGCGCGTACCAGGACCGGGCCGGGAATGCCTCGGTCGATCAGTTCACCGAGGATCGAAACACCCAGTGGCTCAGGTGTATTGACTGCGGCGATGGAGTCGGTGAGAGGTAGTACGACGAAACCCGGTGCGGTGACGTGCACTCGGGGCAGACCGAACAGGGATCGGTAGGATGCGGCCCAATCCTGCGGTGTGACAACCTCTCCCGACGCCGCCGTGGCACAGTCCGGATCGTGCGGAAGGCCGCGGGGACGATACGGCAGACCGGCGTCCCCCGGGCCGTTCACGACGACCGCGTTCGGTCGCCGTTCCATCCCGCCGCACCGCACCCGGAACGTCCCACCCGCACCCATCTGTCCACCTCGGCACCCCACCTTCACGAGATTTCACGAGACGTATACGTCTGAACAGACTTCGAAGACCGATGGTATGTCGCTCGATACCCTCGTGGTGCGGATTCGAGCGAACGGGACCACCCCTGCGACACCCCTGGAGGTCCTGGCCGTCCCGGTCGCCGACGCGCACCCCGGCTACCGCCGGTGGGTCCTGGATGCCACGCCCCACCCCGGTCCGGCATGATCGAGCCCATGAGTGGTTCCGCGGGTGAGTTCCGGTTGGTGGTGCTGCGACACGGGGAGACCGAGTGGTCCAAGGCGCACAAGCACACGGGGCGGACCGATATCGCACTGACGGCAACCGGGGAGCAACAGGCAGCGGCGGCGCGGCAGGTGCTCGCGGGGCTCGGGCTGGTGGATCCGCTGGTGCTGTGCAGCCCGCGGCAGCGAGCGGTGCGGACAGCCGAGCTGGCCGGGCTGACGGATGTGCGGATCGACGACGACCTGGTCGAGTGGGACTACGGCGACTACGAGGGGTTGACCACACCGCAGATCCGGGAGTCGGTACCGGGCTGGACGATCTTCACCGATCCGGTGCCGCGCGGCGAATCGGCCGAGCAGGTGCAAGCCAGGGCCGATCGGGTGCTGGCGAAGGTGGCGCCGGAACTGCAGGTGCGCGATGCGGTGCTGGTCGGGCACGGGCATTTCTCGCGATGCCTGATCGCGCGGTGGGCGGAATTCGAGGTGCGTGAGGCCCGCCGGTTCTACCTGTCCACCGCCGGGATCAGCGTGCTGGGCCACGAGCACGGCACGCGCACCATCCTCGCGCACAACCTCGTCCCGACCACCCCGGAAGGAGCCCGATGATCCGCCGCGCCACACCCGAGGATGTGCCCGCACTGGTCGGGCTCGTCTACGACCTGGCCGAGTACGAGAAGGCCCGGCACGAATGCGCCCTCACCGACGAGCAACTGCACGCTTCGTTGTTCGGCCCCGATCCGAAGGTGTTCGCCCATGTGGCGCAACGTGATTCGGGCGGCGAGGTGCTCGGCTGCGCGATCTGGTTCCTGAACTACAGCACCTGGACGGGCACCCACGGTATCTACCTCGAGGACCTCTACGTCACACCGGAGGCGCGGGGCCTGGGACTGGGCAAGGCGCTGCTCACCGAACTCGCCCGCGAGGCCGTCACCAACGGCTACCGCCGCGTGGACTGGTCGGTCCTGAACTGGAACACCCCTTCGATCGAGTTCTACGACGCACTGGGTGCGAATCCCCAGGACGAGTGGACCGGTTACCGCCTGACCGGCGAGGCGCTCACCCGCCTGGCCGCCCGCTGAAATTTTTTTCGCGGCGTTGTCGATTTCGCCGGAGACCGTCCGTCGAAGAGTTGAATGGTCCGAAAGGCGGGCCACACTGTTCGAAGGACGATCACCATGTCGCAGTATCTGGTCCTGATCTACCAGGACGAACGTCAGGTCACCGAACCCGGGCCGGGCAACCCGACGATGGCCGGTCATCAGCGGTTCATGCAGGCCAACGAGTCGGCCCTGCGGGGCGGTAACGCCCTCGCGCACAGCCACAGCGCGACCAGCATCCGCCCCGACGGCGCGGGCGGTTTCACCGTCACCGACGGGCCGTTCGCCGAGACGAAGGAGCAACTCGGCGGCTACTACCTGATCGAAGCGGACGATCTGGACGCCGCGCTCGAGGTCGCCAAGCAGGTTCCGATGGCCGAGGGCGGCGTCGAGGTGCGGCCCCTGCTCGTGTTGAGCTGAGTCGGCCGAGGCGACACACCGATCACGAATTATGTTGCACTGTCACATGATTCACCGAGTTTCCGGGAGGTCCCGCAGATGACGCAGTCGCGGGACCACTCGGGGACCGAATCCGCCGTGACCGCGGAGGCGACCGATTCACGCACGCCGCACGTTCAGGTCGCGGCGGCGGTCGCCGAGGCGCATCGCCGCGAGTGGGCGTTCGTCCTCGCGACGACGGTCCGGGTCACCCGCGATCTGGATCTGGCACAGGAGTGCGTGCAGGACGCCTACGCCCAGGCCCTCGGTCACTGGACCCGAGACGGCGTCCCGGCGCGCCCGGTCGCCTGGTTGACGACGGTGGCGCGCAATCGAGCCCTCGATCTCGTGCGCCACCACTCGACGATGCGCCGGACGCTGCCGCTGCTGATCGAGGACGATCACACCGAGGACATCGCCGATTCCGCGGTCACGGCGTTGACGCAGATCCCCGACGACCGCTTGCGGCTGATCTGCACCTGCTGCCATCCGGCCCTGTCCCGCGAGGCGCAGGTGGCGCTGACCCTGCGCCTGGTCTGCGGGCTGAGCACCGCCGAGGTCGCCCGCGCCTTCCTGGTCGGCGAGCCGACCATGGCCGCCCGCATCACCCGGGCGAAGAAGAAGATCGCCGCGGCCCGCATCCCGTATCGGGTGCCCGGCCCGGCCGAACTCCCCGACCGCATCGATGCGGTGCTGACGGTGGTCCATCTGCTGTTCACCACCGGTCACACCGCACCCGCGGGCGCGGACCTGATCCGCCGCGACCTGACCGAACGCGCCACCGACCTGGCCCGGATGCTGCACGCCCTGCTGCCCGAAAATCCCGATGTGACAGGACTTCTCGCACTCATCCTGCTCACCGACGCACGCCGCGCCGCGCGCACCGGGGCGGACGGGACGATGCTGCGGCTGTCCGAGCAGGATCGCACCCGATGGGATCGCGCGCAGATCTCCGAGGGCATCGCACTGGTGCGGGCTGCCCTGAACGGCACGCCGGGCCGTTACGCGCTGCAGGCCGCCATCGCGGCGGTGCACGCCGAGGCAGCCGGTTACGCGGACACCGACTGGCCCGAAATCGCCGGACTGTACGACGTGCTGATCCAGGTCTGGCCCTCTCCGGTCGTGGCGCTGAATCGGGCGGTGGCGGTCGGGATGGCCGAGGGGCCCGAGGCGGGGCTGAGCGCGCTGACGGAGTTGTCCGCCGAACCGCAGCTGGCGGGTTATGGCTATCTGCCCGCCGCCCGCGCGCACTTCCTGGCCGAACTGGGCCGCACCCGCGAGGCCCGGCTCGCCTACGAGGAGGCGCTGTTGCTCACCGAGAACGCCGCTGAGCGCGCCTTCCTCACCGCCCGCGCAGCCGAACTGGGCAGGTGACCAAAAGTGCGGCCACGAGGCGCTCAGGGGTCGTTATGACCCAGCTGAGCACGGCGGTCCTATCGTGAACGAATGACGATCACCGTTCGCCCGGCGACCGCGTCCGACGTCCCCGAACTGGCACGCGTGCTGGGCGTCGCATTCGCCGACGATCCGATCATCAGCTGGCTCATTCCGGATTCGCGCGCCCGGCCCCGGCGCGCGGGATACATGTTCGCCACGATGATCCGGCACCAGTTCCTGCCCGGCGGCGCGGTGGACGCGGCGTTCGACGAGACCGGCCGGATGCTCGGCGCGGCGGTGTGGGCGCCGCCGGGCGGCTGGCGGACCTCCGGAGCGGCCCAGCTGCGCATGCTGCCCGGAATCGTGCGCGCGTTCCGCGGGCGGCTGCGAGCGGGCGGCGAGATGGCCGACCAGATGGCCCGGCATCACCCCACCGAGCCGCACTGGTATCTCGCGTTCATCGGCACCCATCCCGACGCCCGCGGACACGGTTTCGCCCACGCCCTGCTCGCCCCGCGTCTGGCGCGCTGCGACGAGACCGGCAGCCCGGCCTACCTGGAATCGAGCAAATCCGAGAACATCGCCTACTACGAGCGTTTCGGCTTCGACCTCACCGGCGAACTGAACGTCACCGACGGCGGCCCGCCGATGTGGCCGATGTGGCGCACCCCGCGCTGAGTCGCGATCAGTCCGCCGAACCGATCGAGGAGTCGTACCCCTGCGCCATCCAGCGCGAGGACGACGGCGCGAACAGCAGGACCAGTCCGGCCAGCGCGACCAGCCCGAGCGGAATGCCGAACTGCAACTGGTCGCCTTTGATCATGTACCAGGACACCGGTAGCAGCAGGATCTGCGCGATCACCGCGATCGCCCGGCCCCAGCGACGTCCGAGGAACAACCCCATCCCGGCCGCCAACACCGCACCGCCCAGGATCAGGAACCACGCCGCGGTCCCGTACGCACTCACCTTGCTCTGATCCGCCCCCGACAGACCGCGCACCACCAGCACGATCGCGACGATCACACCGACCGCGCCCTCCAGCGCCGCCAGCGCGCCCGCACCGCGCACCGTGCCCGGCACCGCCGGCCGCGCGTCACCCTGCTCGACGACCGGGTCGTCGTCGTGCCCGTCCGAGTTCTGGTTCGCCACGCGCCCAGCCTACGACCCGGCCGAGATGGACCACGACCAGGGAATCCGACCGGACGCACGGCCGGGGCACAGATTTCGGACCGGCGGTCAGTAGGCTCTTCGCGTGCGGACGTTGCTGATCGTGAATCCGAATGCCACCTCCACCACATCGGCCACGCGCGATCTGCTGGCCCATGCGTTGGAGAGCCGGACCCAGCTGACCGTCGCGCACACCCAGCACCGCGGACACGCCGCTGAACTCGCGCAGTGGGCGGCCACCAACGAGATGGACCTGATCGTCGTGCACGGCGGCGACGGGACGGTCAATGAAACGATCAACGGATTCCTGCCGCTGCCGCAGATCGATGACGGGCAGGCGTGGAAACCGCGTCTGGGTGTCATCCCCGGCGGGTCCGCCAACGTCTTCGCCCGATCACTGGGCATCAAACCCGATCCGGTCGCGGCGACCAACCAGCTCATCGATCTGTTGTCGCTGGACAAGGATCGCCGGATCGGTCTGGGCCTGGCCGACGATCGCTGGTTCACCTTCACCTCGGGCGTCGGCCTGGACGCCGACGTGTGCGAGGCGATCGACGAGAGCCGCGCCAAGGGCCACGCCGCGACCCCGGCCCGCTACGTCCGCACGACCGTGCGGGAGTTCTTCCGGCACCGGCGTGCCGAGCCGTCGGTGACATTGCACATTCCCGGGCACGAACCCGTCCGCGACGTCCACTACGCGTTCGTGACCAACACGACTCCGTGGACCTATCTCGACTCCACCCCGGTACACACCAATCCCGGTACGACGTTCGAAACGGGTCTCGGAGTGTTTGCCATGCGCACCATGGGAGTGCTGCCGACCCTGCTGATCACCCGGCAACTGTTGGCGGCCGAGGGAAACCCGCAGGCCCGCAGCCTGTTTCGGGACGACGATGTGCCGTCCGTCCGGATCGAAGCCGACACGCCCATCGGCTTGCAAATCGATGGCGATTTCATCGGCCGGCGCAACGTGGTGGATTTCACGGCTGTACCGCAGGTCCTCGATGTCGTGGCGCCGCAGCCACGTGTGACTCGACACAACTGAGAATCATCCCGGTTGTGCTGCGAAAACCGGGTCGAGCGGGTAGAAAGGACTCCGCAGTCCCCGTTACCGGGGTCTTAGGCGTGAGCTTCCCCACGGTGCACCACAAAGCTATTGACATCTACGGTGTTCGTGAAAGCATTCACAAGCAACCGTGCGGAAACATTCGAGTCGCACAAGTGAACGAACCACAAACTCACGGCGCCTTGCGGCGCCCAGCAAAGGAGCAGAGGAATGGACTGGCGCCACAAGGCCATCTGTCGCGATGAGGACCCCGAGCTGTTCTTCCCGGTGGGTAACAGCGGTCCTGCGCTCGCGCAGATTGCCGATGCCAAGCTGGTCTGCGCCCGCTGCCCCGTCACTGCTGACTGCCTGTCCTGGGCCCTTCAGTCCGGGCAGGATGCCGGCGTATGGGGCGGTATGAGCGAAGACGAGCGGCGCGCGCTGAAGCGTCGTAATGCGCGGACGCGTACCCGGGCCGTCGTCTGAGGATGACGGTCGGCGTTACGGCCATCGCGATCGCTCGCATCAGCCCCGGCACGTAGCGCACTTCGGCCCGGCACCCGTGAGGTGCCGGGCTTCATTGTCTCCGGAACGGATATCGCCGGTCCGGACACACATCCGGATGCTCATTCGACGGACTCCGGCGACACACCAATCCGTACATTTCGACCAGCTGTGCACCGAATAGCGGATTCCGTGCTGCACAAAACAACCAGGTGGAAATTCCGCCCGGCAATGCGTCAATGCGAAAAGCATCACGCTTATGTGACGCACGACAAGTCCGGTAAACACGAAATGCCCTGTGACCACCCCAAGCGCACGCCGAGCAACCATGCGACGTGCCCGACACACCCGGCCCCGGGGGAGAGGCCACCCCAGCCAACCGTCGGCGCCGGAGTCGAGTCGGGCCCGACAGCGGTGCCCCCGGTGAGCCCCGCCCGAGTAGCGAGGTTCCACGTGACCCGACCCCCTCGGGACGTGCTCAGCGGCGAAGCGTCTCCCCGCTGGTAATCGCCCGCGAAGCGAAAGGCTCGACAACACCAACTCCAAGGTTTCGGCGCGGGCTCGTCGCTGCGCCCTCGAAGCGCATGGCCGAAGGCCGAGTCTCGAGGGCGCAGCGACGAGCCTTACAGCGCCGAAAACCCGCCGGAGCGAAGCGGAGGCCAAAGACACAGCTACCGCGTGCGGCGGCCCAGGGGGACTCGTAGCACTGCGTCGGTGCCGACATCGGCGCCGGGATGCAGGCCGATGGAACCGCCGAGTTCGGCGGTGACGAGCGTACGGACGATCTGCAGGCCCAGCCGGTCCGAACCCTCCAGGCTGAAACCGTCGGGCAACCCACGACCGTCGTCACCGATGATCACATCCAGCCAACGCGCCGAACGCTCCGAGCGGATCGTCACAGTGCCGTTCTCCCCGGCGTCGAAGGCGTGCTCGATGGCGTTCTGCACCAGTTCGGTCAGCACCATGACCAACGGCGTGGCTCGTTCGGCGGAGAACACGCCCAGGGAGCCTTCCCGGCGCACCTTGATCCGCGCGGTGTTGACCGTGGCGACGTCGGCCATGATCGGCAGCAGGCGGTCCACGACCTCGTCGAGATCGACCTCCTCGTCCACCGACATGGACAGCATCTCGTGCACCGACGCGATCGAGGTGACCCGTCGCACCGATTCGGTGAGCGCGAGCCGCGCCTCCTCGTTCTCGGTGCGACGCGCCTGCAGCCGCAGCAGCGCGGCCACGGTCTGCAGGTTGTTCTTCACGCGGTGGTGGATCTCACGGATCGTGGCGTCCTTGGACAGCAGCGCGCGATCGCGACGCTTGACCTCGGTGACATCGCGCACCAGGACCGCGGCTCCGGCCAGCTCGCCGTGCGGGCGCAGCACCAGGGTGCGCAGCAGGACCGTCGCCCCGCGCGCCTCGACCTCCATCCGGCGCCCTGATTTGCCCGCCAGCGCGGCTTGGATATCGCTGACG
Organism: Nocardia coffeae; assembly: GCF_019890715.1. Lineage (NCBI taxonomy): Bacteria > Bacillati > Actinomycetota > Actinomycetes > Mycobacteriales > Nocardiaceae > Nocardia > Nocardia coffeae. The sequence goes on from NZ_JAINZY010000016.1 coordinate 25,493, forward strand.
ACCTCCTGGGCGTCGAACGGGTCGGTGATCAGCGAGCGCGTCGTCTGGGCCAGATCCTGACCGTCCAGATCGGCTTGCAGGCCCATGCGGTGGTACGCGGACAGCGCGTTGGGGCTGGCGTATCGCACGATGCCGTCGGTGTCGAGCCGGATGAATCCGTCCCCGGCGCGCGGGCTGGAGTGTGATCCGGTGCGATCCTCCAGGGTCGGGAAGGTGCCGTCGGCGATCATCTGGCACAGATCGTCCGCGCAGGCCATGTAGGCGATTTCGAGATTGCCGCGAATCTTGGTGCGCTGCACCTCGATATCGCGTCCGAGCACCGCGATGACGTCCTCGCCGACGCGCACCGGAATCGCCTCGTGGATCACGTGCACCGGGTTCGGGTGGTAGACGCCGGTCTGTTCGTCGTCGGTCTCGACCCGCACGATCGCACCGCTGCGCAGCGCCTGGAAGATCTGCGCGTGATCGGCGCGGGAGGCCAGTGAGCCGACCAGATCCTCGGGGTGCACGGTGGGCGCGGTGGTCGGGCGGCACTGGGCCACGCACACCACGTCGGCGCCTTCGGCGACCGGGCCCACGCCCACCCACAGTTGCAGGTCCGCGAACGACAGATCGGCCAGCAGCTGCCAGTCGCCCACGACGCGCTGCAGGTGGTCGACGGCCGCACCCGGTAGGTCGGTGTGTTCGGCGAGCAGATCACTCAGAGTGGACATGGCGGAACTACGAGATCACTGCGATCAGGTCGCCCTTTTGCAGGACATCACCCGGTTTGACGTTGATCGAGGTGACCGTCCCGGGCCCCTCGGCGACGACGGGGATCTCCATCTTCATCGACTCCAGCAGCACCAGGGTGTCGCCCTCGACCACGGCCGCGCCCTCCCGCGCGACGATCTGGAAGACGGTGGAGACCATCTCCGCGAGCACTTCCTCAGCCATGGCACCCTTCCGGAGTTCGACGTGACGACCAGCTGACGATATAGCCAACCACACGTGGAACAATGTCTTTCGATCAGAAGGGAGAAATCATGGGAAAGCGTGGTCGTAAGAAGCGCAGCCGCAAGGGCAACGCCGCCAATCACGGCAAGCGTCCGAACAGCTGAGCTGTTCGCAGCTTCGCCCGGCGCCGCGTGCCGATAACCTGCGCGCCGATGAAATGCACTGAGCGGCACGCCTTTTCGTCAAGGCGTGCCGCTCTGCTGTTCACGGGTTGTCGATCGTGCTCTCGGTCACGGTGATCGAACGCCGGATCTCCACGGTCAGTCGCTCGCGCAGGGAATCCGGGGCCCGGTCGCCGCCGCACTTGCGATTGAGCAGCCGCTTGAGCTTCTCCTCGAGGCCGTACGCGTCGATACACGGCGAGCAGGTCTCCAGATGGTGCTGCAACCGCTCGCGGGTGGCCTGATCGCATTCGCCGTCGAGCATCAGCCAGACATCGGCGAGCACCGCCGTACAGTCCAGCTTCATATCCGCATCCCCTTCGGTCTCCCGCTCGCTGTGCTGGTGCCCACTCACTGGGTGACCTCCTGACGCGCCCCGTCCCCCGCCTGGTTTCGATCGAACCCCCGCTCGTGGGCCACACCGGCCAGCAGCCCCTTGAGCTGCTTGCGACCGCGATGCAGCCGCGACATGACCGTCCCGATCGGAGTGCCCATGATCTCGGCGATCTCCTTGTAGGGGAAGCCCTCCACGTCGGCGTAGTACACCGCCATCCGGAACTCCTCCGGAAGTTCCTGCAGCGCGGCCTTGATGTCGTCGTCGGGCAGTGCCTCGAGCGCCTCCATCTCCGCCGAACGCAGACCCGTCGAGGTGTGCTCCGCCGTGGCGGCCAGCTGCCAGTCGGTGATCTCGTCGGTCGGGTACTGGGCAGGCTGCCGCTGCTTCTTGCGGTAGGAGTTGATGTAGGTGTTGGTCAGGATCCGGTACAGCCAGGCCCGCAGGTTGGTGCCCTCGCGGAAGGACCGGAAGCCCTGGTACGCCTTCGCGAAGGTCTCCTGCACCAGATCCTCGGCATCGGCGGGGTTGCGGGTCATCCGCAGCGCCGCACCGTAGAGCTGGTCGAGCAGCGGGAGCGCATCACGCTCGAACCGCTGCGCCAACTCGGCGGGATCCGCGGGCGCGGCCGATTCCCGCGCCGCGGCGTCACCGCCGGAATCCCCGTTCTCGGCCGCGCCGTTCAGGCGATCGGCCGCCAAATCGTCGTCGCTCGTCACGCCCATCCCTTCGATCGCCGTAGTCACAGAATCTACCGTGAGCGATGTGGGCAGCGGGAATCCGGTGACGGGAGGCACCGAGGTCGGGGCGAACTCCGCGGACAACACGGTGCGCACCGGACGTTCGTCGATCAGAACCGTCACCGGCAGACTCCTTCGATTCTCACAGAATGGGATGCGTGTCGTATGGCGTGCAACATGCGCCGGGGCCACTGTGTTCCCGCAGCGCCGGGCACAGCGCTTGGCCGGGCCCGGAGGCCCGTCCTAGGGTGACCGGCATGGCTGCCCCGACCCCCGCGATCCGCGCTGCGACCCAGGCCGAGGTGGCCCATCGCGTCCACACCTATCCACACGACCCGCGCAACGACTCGTTCGGCGCCGAGGCGGTCTCCGCGCTGGCGGAACGGCTGGGCGTGCAGGCCGGGCAGATCTTCAAGACGCTGGTGATCGAGTTGTCCGGCGGGTCGGGAGCCCACGGGTTGGCGGTCGCGGTGTTGCCGGTCCCCGCGACGCTCTCGCTCAAGGCCGCCGCGGCCGCGCTGGGTGCGTCGAAGGCCGTCATGGCCGACAAGAGCAAGGCCGAGCGGACCACCGGCTACGTCCTGGGCGGCATCTCCCCGCTGGGACAGAAGCGGGCGCTGCCGACGGTGATCGACGCCTCGGCCCTGGAGTGGGATCGGATGTTGTGCAGCGCCGGACGACGCGGTCTGGAGATCGAACTCGCCCCGCGAGATCTGGTGCGACTCACCTCGGCCGTCACCGCTGCGGTCACCGCCGCCTGAGGACCCGAAATACGGACATCCCGGACATCGAGTACGTTGACCTGCGGCGGTAGAACGTCGCGTCGGTCACCTTGCATATCCCCCGCACCCTGACACATACTTGCCAAGTACAACTAGTTGGAAAACTCAAGCAATTGACTGTGTTGACCAGTGTTGCGGTTCCCCGAGGAGGGTGTCCATGGACCACGACGAGGCGATCGACGTGATCGCCCTGCAGTTGATCCGTCTGGGCCGAATCCGCGAGCGCACCAACGCTCAGATCGCGGCCGCATCCGGGGGCGAGATCGAGGCTGCAGCTTACTCGATCATCTTCCGGCTGCTCTACGACGGCCCGATGCGCTCGGGCGCACTGGCTGAACTGCTCTACTCCGACGCCTCCACGATCAGCCGCCAGGCCGCCGCACTGGTCAAACGCGGGCTCATCGAACGTCGCGCCGATCCGGCCGACGGCCGGGCCAGCGTCCTGGCCGTCACCGACGCCGGCCGGGAATTGGCAGCAGCGCTGCGGCAGCGTCGCAACGCGATGCTGGACAACGTCCTGCAGCACTGGAGCGATGCGGAACGCGCGACGCTCGGGCAGATGATGCGCCGCTTCGTCGACGATTACGAGCAGGCCCGCGAAACCATCCTCACCCTGCACCCGAAGGATCCCGCGCCCGACAAGACCGCGAACCACACCGAAGACGCATAGCGATCACCGGGCGGCGAGAACACGCAGAGCCACGGGGACGAATCGCGCAAATCATCTGCGGCGCTGCTCGGAGTGCGTTTACTTGACGGGCCCTTTCCGTCGATTCGAGGATGTGATGCGCATGTTCCACCGGCAGTCCGTTCGCACCCTGATCATCGCCCTGTCCGGTGGCGTGATCCTCACCCTCGGCGCCGCCACCGCCGTCGCGGAACCACAGGGAAATCCCGACTACCCGCTCGGCGCCCAGAACGAGGCGCCTGGTCACCCCGAGACGGGGGACGCGGACTCATGGGCCGAGCGAGCCGAGGACGTGGGCGGCGCAATCGTCACCCAGATCATCGATACGAGCGCGAACCTGACCAAATGCGTGGTCAGCCTCGTCACTCCCAGCGTGTCCTGCGGCTAGCCGAACCCGAACCAGCACAACGGATTTGCGGCGAACGGGCCATCCGGACGCCGCAAACCTCCGGCACGACATGGCAGCTCATCGAACGGTGCCGATCGGGGGACCACAGACCTCAGAGCAGGCTGATCTGCCCCGGCTGCTCCTGGACCGGTCCGAGCAATCGGGGCCCGTTGTTGCGCACGCTGTTCACCAGCGACGGGACCTCCCGCACGACGATATCCGAAACCCGTTCCAGCGCAGGGGTTTCCAAGAGTTCGTGCGGTGCGGGGTGGTCCGGGTCGAGCCAGGCCGCCCACTGCTCGCGCGGCATCATCAGCGGCATCCGGTCGTGAATTGCGGTCAGGTCGCCGATCGCATCGGTGGTCAGGATCGTGCAGGACAGCAGCGGATCCATCTCGCGCTGGTCGCGATCGCGCCAGATCGACCACAGACCGGCCATGTAGAGCGGTGCTCCATCGGCCCGGGACATGTAGTAGGGACGTTTGACGGCCTTGCCCTTGGCCGTCGAGTCCCCCTCCACGACCCACTCGTACCAGCCGTCCATCGGCACCAGACACCGACGTTTCTTCACCGCGTCCCGGAAGGACGGCGCCTCGGCCGCACGGTCCGCGCGCGCATTGAACAACGGTTTCCCCTTGACCGGCACACCGGGTTCGGCAGCCTTGGTCCACACCGGGATCAGGCCCCAGCGCATGCGCCGGATCCGCAGCCGCGCGTCGTCGTCCGGGTGGTCACGATCGTGTCGCTCGACGACCGTCAGCACCTGATTCGTCGGCGCGACATTGTAATTGGGCTCGACGGGCGCATCACTCGTCTCATCGATCGCATCGAGCTCGGCCGCCAAACGGCCCGGATTCACCGTGGTCGCATATCTGCCGCACATGTGAACCATGCTAAAGAGCTGCCGCAACGGCCGTTCAGATTGGCCGGAATTCCATGTGATGGCGGGTGACTTCATATCTAAGCTGTTCATATCTAAGCTATGAGAACTTCATGCAATCACTTTCTCACTAGGGGTCGCCGAAACCATGTCCACCACCGAGCCGACAACCGCCCGACGGACCGTGCTGACCTCGGTCAACCCGGCCACGGGCGAGGTCATCGACACGCATCCGATCGCCGATGAGGAGGCGGTGGCCGCGGCCGTCGCCAAGGCCCGCACCGCCGCCGGGAGCTGGGGTGCGCTGAGCTATGCCGACCGCAAGCGGTATCTGCTGCGGTGGGCCACCCGGCTGGTCGAGAAATCCGACGAGCTCTGCGATCTGATCCACGCCGAGAACGGCAAAACCCGCGACGACGCATTCCTCGAACTGCTGCTGACCCTCGAACACATCTCCTGGGCCGCCAAGAACGCCGAGAAGGTGCTCAAGACCAAGAAGGTCTCCCCCGGCGCGCTGATGTCCAACTTCGGCGCGTACATCGAGCAGCGCCCGCTCGGCGTGATCGGTGTGATCGGCCCCTGGAACTACCCGATCTACACCCCCAACGGCTCGATCGCCTACGCCCTGGCCGCGGGTAACGCCGTTGTCTACAAGCCGAGCGAATTCTCCACCGGCATCGGCAATTTCGTCGCCCAGGCATTCGCCGAGGCCAATCCCGAACTGCCCGACGGGATCTTCACCACCATCAACGGGTACGGCGAGACCGGCGCGGCGCTGGTGCGCGCCGACATCGACAAGATCGCGTTCACCGGATCCGCGGCCACCGGCAAGAAGATCATGGCCTCCGCGGCCGAGCGGCTCACCCCGGTGCTGCTCGAATGCGGCGGTAAGGATGCGGTGATCGTCGCGGCCGACGCCGACGTCGCCGCCGCGGCCGACGCGGTCGCCTACGGCGCGACCATGAACAGCGGCCAGACGTGCGCGGGCGTCGAGCGCGTCTACGTGGACGCCTCGATCCGCGACAAGTTCGTCGCCGAGGTCAAGCGAATCCTGTCCGACGTGCACCCGGGTTCGGACGGCAAGGCCGCCTACGGCCCGATGACCATGCCCAGCCAGATCGACATCGTGCGCCGCCACATCCAGGACGCGCTGGACAACGGCGGCACCGCGGTGCTCGGCGGCCTCGACTCGATCAAGGGCGCGTTCATCGAGCCGGTCGTGCTGGTCGACGTGGACGAGGACTCGGCGGCCGTGCGCGAGGAGACCTTCGGCCCGACGGTCACCATCCGCACCGTGAACAACATCGACGAGGCGATCGAACTCGCCAACAACTCGACCTACTCGCTGGGTTCGACGGTGTTCTCCCGCAAGCACGGGCTCGAAATCGCCCGCCGGATCAAGGCGGGCGCCACCTCGGTCAACGCGGTGCTCGGCTTCGCGGCGATCTCCGCGCTGCCCTTCGGCGGCGGGCGGGACTCGGGTATCGGCCGGATCCACGGCGCGCCCGGCATGCTGGAGTTCACGGTGCCGCATTCGATCGCGGTGCAGCGCTTCACAATTCCGGGTATGGCGTTGCTGAGCTACTCGCGCACCGCGAGCACCATGAAGCTGTTGCGCCGGGTCGTGCCGATCCTGCACGGACGGCACAAGTAGCAGCGTCGGGTGCCGGTGGAAAATCACCGGCCACCTGGTGAAGTCTCATAAGCCCGCGACGAATTCCACGTCGCGGGCTTGTGCGTTTACTGCGAGTTCATGACCATGCGCATCCCGAATCAGTCGATAGGCGAAGATGGTGGGGTGAGTCTCTGGCCAGCGCCCCATACCGAGCACCCCGTCCACGCGACCGTGACCCTGCCCGGGTCCAAATCCATCACCAATCGGGCCCTGATCCTCGCCGCGCTCGCCGATCGCCCCTCGACGATCACCGGGGCGCTGCGCAGCCGCGACACCGACCTGATGATCGCGGCGCTGCGCTCGATGGGCGCCGAGATCAGCGGTGACGCCGACACTCTCGCCGTCACCCCGGCCTCCCTGACCGGCGCGACCGTCGACTGCGGGCTCGCGGGGACCGTGATGCGCTTCCTGCCGCCGGTGGCGGCGCTGGCCCACGGCGACGTCGCGTTCTTCGGCGACGATCAGGCCGCGCTGCGGCCGCTGCACACCATCCTGGACGCGCTGCGCGGACTCGGCGCCGGCATCGACGGCGACACCCTGCCGTTCACGGTGCACGGCGGGGGTGCGCTGCGCGGCGGATCGGTGACCATCGACGCGTCGGGCTCCTCGCAGTTCGTCTCCGGGCTGCTGCTGTCCGCGGCCCGTTTCACCGACGGACTGACCGTGCACCACAAGGGTGCGCCGCTGCCCTCGATGCCGCACATCGAGATGACCGTGCAGATGCTGCGCCAGGCCGACGTCGAGGTCACCGCGCCCACCGATCCGCGCAGGGAGCAGGTATGGACGGTCGCGCCGGGGCCGATCCACGGTGTGGACTGGGAGGTCGAACCCGATCTGTCCAATGCGACGCCGTTCCTGGCCGCGGCCGCGGTGACCGGCGGTGAGGTGACCATTCCGCACTGGCCGCAGCTGACCACCCAGCCGGGGGACGTCATCCGGGAGATCCTGGTGCGCATGGGCGCCGAGGCGCGCCGTGCCCACGGCAAACTCGTCGTGCGCGGGCCCGATCGGCTGGCCGGGATCGATATCGATCTGCACGACGTCGGCGAACTCACCCCGACGGTGGCCGCCCTTGCGGCACTTGCTGATTCGCCGTCGCGGCTGCGCGGGATCGCACATCTGCGCGGGCACGAGACCGACCGGCTGGCGGCGCTGTCCACCGAGATCAACCGGCTCGGCGGCAAGGTCACCGAGACCGAGGACGGGCTGAGCATCGTGCCCACGCCATTGCGGGGCGGCCCGTGGCACTCCTACGCGGACCATCGGATGGCCACCGCCGGAGCGATTCTGGGACTGCGCGTGCCGGGCGTGCATGTCGAGGATGTCGGCACCACCGCGAAGACCCTGCCGGATTTCGTATCCCTGTGGGAGACGATGCTTTCCGGTGACGGCGCGCGGCCTGCCGACGACACGGCGGAGTCGGCGCACTGAAGCGGCGCGAGTACGACGAGTCCGACGTCCGGGTGCGTCCGGGCAGGGGCTCGCGTCCGCGCACCAAGAATCGCCCCGAACACCGGGACGCGCGCACGGCGATGGTCATCTCGGTCGATCGCGGGCGATGGAGCTGCGTGCTGGACGGGGATCCGGATCAGCCCATCGTCGCGATGCGGGCGCGCGAGTTGGGCCGCACCCCGATCGTGGTGGGCGATCAGGTCGACGTGGTCGGCGATCTGTCCGGCAAACCCGACACCCTGGCCCGCATCGTGCGGGTGGCCGATCGCGCAACGGTGTTGCGGCGCACCGCCGATGACACCGATCCGTTCGAGCGGATCGTGGTCGCCAACGCCGAGCAGCTGTTCATCGTCGTGGCCCTGGCCGATCCCCCGCCGCGCACCGGTTTCGTCGAACGCGCCATGGCCGCGGCGTATGCCGGTGGGCTGCAACCGATCCTGTGCCTGACCAAACACGATCTGGCCGCCGAATCCGAATTCGCCGCCGCCTTCGACGATCTGGACCTGACCATCGTCTACGGCGGCCGCGACGACCCCCTCGACGCGGTGCACGACCTCCTGCACGACACACTCACCTGCCTGCTCGGCCACTCCGGCGTGGGTAAATCAACCCTGGTCAATCGTGTTGTCCCACAAGCAGATCGAGCCGTAGGCGACGTCTCCGGTGTAGGCAAGGGCCGACACACCTCCACCCAGTCCCTGGCCCTGCCCCTCACCGACGGCGGCTGGATCATCGACACCCCCGGCATCCGCTCCTTCGGCCTGGCCCACATCACCCCCGACGACGTCATCCAAGCCTTCGCCGACCTGGCCGAAGCCATCGAGGACTGCCCCCGAGGCTGCACCCACCTCGGCCCACCCGCCGACCCCGAATGCGCCCTGGACGAACTCCCCGGCAAGGAACGCCGAGTAGCCGCCATCCGCCTCCTACTGGTAGCCCTCAACTCCAACGACCCGTGGGTCGTGGGGAACGGCTGATCGACCGGCGACCACGCCCCCGATCCGTCGGCTCGCAGCCCGATTCCAGACCAGCGCAGCACATTCCGTCAGTGCGACGCCGGTGCACCGCGCTGCGGCCGCACCTCGCCACGATCAGCGTTGTGTCGCAGTCCTGCTCAGGATGCGAACGGGATGGTGTCCGGGGTGCAGTGAGTTTCGGGGGGCGGGAGTTGGCCTGATACAAGGTAGTTCGATGCGGCTCGTAGTGCGCAGGTGGACTTGTCGGTGACCATGTGGCCCCAGCCTTCGTTGATCAGGAGGCGGCTGCCGGGTAGGTGGGCGGCCAGGTCGATTGCGCCGGGCAAGGGGGTTGCGGGGTCGAAGCGGTTGTTGAGCAGGAGGATCGGGGTCGCGGTGTGGATATTCCAGGGGCCGGTGTAGCGGTCGGTGGATGATGCCTGCCAGAAGGCGCAGGGGCTGGTTTCGTAGGCGCGGAGGGCGGCGAAATCCGGTGCGAGCGTTGCCCGTTGGGCACTCGCTGCCCACCACGCGGGAGCGAAGTGGGGCAGTGCGGTGTCGTTGCAGGTGAACGCGTAGAAGGGAGGCGCGATACTGCTCGTATAGGGGGTGTCGAACTCATCCTCGGCAGCCGTGGGGATCAGGCCGAGGTGTGCCGTCGTGGGCCCGGCAGCCAGCTGAGCCCGATATATCCTGTGCAATGCGAGCGCCAATACCGGCCACGACACCGGTTGATACACATACTCACCGAGCGAGTAGATGAGCTGCCCGTAAGTTATCGAGAAGGGGGCTCCGTTCGGACCACTCGAGGTGACAGGTTTCGCACGCAGCGAAGCCAACACCGCTGGAAACGCCTTCCACGGGTCGTCCTGGGCGAAAGCACAGTTCTTGCTCCGGGCGCACAGCCGGAGGAATTCGTGCGCGACCTCCTGGCTACTGACGTCGGACCCCATCCGCTCCGACAACGTCGAACCGGCCGAGGCGTCAGTCGTCTGCACCGGATCCTCGATGCTGTCCAGCACGAACGACCCCACCCGTTGCGGGAACATCGAGGCATAGACCGCCCCGAGCGCGGTGCCGTAGGACTGCCCCAGGTAGTTGAGCCTCGGCTCCCCCAGCGCGGCTCGCACGGTATCGAGATCGCGGGCCACGGTCGCCGTCGACAGATGGTCGAGCAGATTGCCGCTGTGCGCTCGGCAGTCGGCGGCGAATTCCGCATCCTTCGCCGTACGCTGCGCGATCTCCACCGGATTGTCCGGGACCAGCGGCACACCAGCACCGAATGCGGCGGCGGCCTGATCGGAATCGAAGCACGTCACCGCGGGCGTCGCCCTGCCGACACCTCGCTGGTCCACCGCGACGACGTCGTACCGGTCTCGCACCTGGTCGTCCCACGGTGCCCGAACCTGCCCGGCCACAATCTGATTCAGGTATTCGATCGAGGAGTAGCCCGGTCCCCCACGATTGATCACCAGCGTCCCGACCCGTTCACCCGGCTCACGGGCCGACAGCTTCGCCAGCGCGATACCGATCCGCCGACCGCCCGGATCCCGGTAATCGAGCGGAACATCCAGCGCGGCACATGAGAGCCGCGAATCATCCACGCACTGTTTCCATTTCACTGCCGACACCGGTCCGGCAACAGCAGTCGTAGCCGAAACGACCGACCAGAAGATCACGGCGACAACGGCGATACACGCACCACGGCGTGCCCCCCTGAACCTCGACACCTCGCGGAGCTTACCGGAATCCGGAGCCCTCGGCGGGATACCGCGAAACGAAAACGCCCGCTCCGGACCGGAGCGGGCGTCTTGCGAGATGCGCGAAACTACCGGCGGCGCTTGGACTTCGGTCCGCGGTCGGCGCGACCCTCGCTGCGGGCGGCCTCGCGACGTTCGCGTCGGGTCATACCGGTGTCCTCGGCGGTGCCGTACTCCTGGGCATCGCTGCGGCGGGCGGCATGGCCGTCCTCGTCCGGCCCCGAGTAACTCAGGCCGCGGGGGCTGGAGTTGTCGATTCCCCTGGCGCGCAAGGGAGCCGGAGCCGCGGTGCCGTTGGTCTGCGGAGCGTCGACCAGAGCGCCGACCGGGGAACGCAGGCCCTGATCGATCGCGGCGGCGCCCTGCGGCTGCTGCGGCGCCTCGAACTCGAACTTCGCGTTGAACAGGTAGTGGACCGACTCCTCCTTCAGACCCTCGAGCATCGCGGAGAACATGTCGTAACCCTCCCGCTGATACTCCACGAGCGGGTCGCGCTGAGCCATCGCGCGCAGGCCGATGCCCTCCTTGAGATAGTCCATCTCGTAGAGGTGTTCACGCCACTTGCGATCGAGCACCTGCAGCAGCACCTGATGTTCGAGGGTGCGGGTGCTGCCCTCGCCGACCAGATCGTCGATCTCCTTCTCGCGCTGCTCGTAGGCGGAATGCGCATCATCGAGCACGGCGTCGAGCAGCTCCTCGCGGCCCAGCTCACCGATCTCGTCGTGCTCGTTCTCGCCGGTCAGATCCTTGTAGTCGAGGGTGATCGGATACAGCGACTTCAGGGCCGTCCACAACTTGTCCAGATCCCAGTCCTCGACGTAGCCGTCGGCGGTGGCGCCGTTGACGTAGGCGGTGACCACATCGGTGATCATCTCCTGGACCTGGCCGTCCATATCCTCATCGCCCAGGATGCGCTGGCGCTCGTCGTAGATGATGGTGCGCTGCTGGTTCATCACCTCGTCGTACTTCAGCACGTTCTTGCGGATCTCGAAGTTCTGCTGCTCGACCTGGGTCTGCGCACTCTTGATCGCGCGCGAGACCATCTTGGCCTCGATCGGCACGTCGTCGGGCAGATTCAGGCGGGTCATGATCGACTCGAGCGTCGCGCCGTTGAACCGCCGCATCAACTCGTCACCCAGCGACAGATAGAACCGCGACTCGCCCGGATCGCCCTGACGGCCGGAGCGGCCACGCAGCTGATTGTCGATACGCCGCGACTCGTGCCGCTCGGTGCCCAGCACATACAGACCACCGGCCTCGCGCACCGCTTCGGCGTCCTCGTCGACCTCCTGCTTGACCTGCTCGAGCGCCGAGTGCCAGTGCGCCTCGTACTCCTGCGCGGTCTCCACCGGATCCAGCCCCTGCCGACGCAGCAGCAGGTCGGCCAGGATGTCCGGGTTGCCGCCGAGCACGATGTCGGTACCACGACCGGCCATATTCGTCGCGACGGTGACCGCACCCGGCCGGCCCGCCTCCGCGACGATCTCGGCCTCCTTCTCGTGGAACTTGGCGTTCAGCACGTTGTGCGGGATACCGCGCTTGGTCAGCAGCTCGGACAGGTACTCCGACCGCTCCACCGAGGTGGTACCGATCAGCACCGGCTGACCCTTCTCGTACCGCTCGGTGATGTCGTCGGCGACCGCGGAGAACTTGCCCTCCTCGGTCTTGTAGATCAGATCCGCCTGGTCCTTGCGGACCATCGGCTTGTTGGTCGGAATCGGCACCACACCGAGCGAGTAGGTCTGGTGCAGCTCGGCCGCCTCGGTCTCGGCGGTACCGGTCATACCGGCCAGCTTGTCGTACAGGCGGAAGTAGTTCTGCAGCGTGATGGTGGCCAGCGTCTGGTTCTCGGGCTGGATCTCCACGCCCTCCTTGGCCTCGATGGCCTGGTGCATGCCCTCGTTGTAGCGGCGACCCACCAGGATGCGACCGGTGAACTCGTCGACGATGATGACCTCGCCGTTGCGGACGATGTAGTCCTTGTCCCGGACGAACAGGTCCTTGGCCTTGAGGGCATTGTTCAGGTAGCTGATCAGGGGCGAGTTCGCCGCCTCGTACAGATTGTCGATGCCCAGCTGATCCTCGACGTACGCGACGCCGGTGGTGCTCACACCGACGGTGCGCTTCTTCAGATCGAACTCGTAGTGGTACCGACCCTCGATCTCCGCCGCGCGGCTCTGCCGCTCCTGGCTGGTCATCGCGGTGGTGTCGATACCCTTCATCTCCGGCGCCATGCGCGCGAACTCGGTGTACCACTTGGACGCGGTGACGTCGGCCGGGCCGGAGATGATCAGCGGCGTGCGGGCCTCGTCGATGAGGATGGAATCGACCTCGTCGACGATGGCGAAGCTGTGCCCGCGCTGGACCAGATCGTCCTTCGAGTGCGTCATGTTGTCGCGCAGGTAGTCGAAGCCGAACTCGTTGTTGGTGCCGTAGGTGATGTCGGCCGCGTAGGCCTCCTTGCGCTCGGCGGGGGTCATGCCGGACAGGATCACCCCGACCTCGAGGCCGAGGAACCGGTGCACGCGGCCCATCCACTCCGAGTCGCGCTTGGCCAGATAGTCGTTGACGGTGACGACGTGCACGCCGTCGCCGACGAGGGCGTTGAGGTAGGCGGGCAGCACACAGGTCAGGGTCTTGCCCTCACCGGTCTTCATCTCCGCGACGTTGCCGATGTGCAGTGCGGCGCCGCCCATCACCTGCACCTTGTAGTGCTTCTGGTTCAGCACCCGCGAGGACGCCTCGCGGGCCACCGCGAACGCCTCCAGCAGAGTCTGATCCAGGAAGTCCTGCTTGACCCGCTCGACGACGCGTTCCTGCTGCTCCTCGTCCTCGACGCCGTCGAGGGCGTCGGTGATGTCGTCGGCGAGGCGGTCGCGGAACTCGTCGGTCTTGGCCTGCAGCTCGGCGTCGCTGAGATCGGCGAACTCCTCTTCCAGCGCCAGGACCTCGTCTGCCAACTTGGAGAGCCGCTTGACGGTGCGGCCCTCACCAAAACGTAGCAACCTCGTCAGTGTCAGCGCAGGCACGGGTCTCGTCAGTCCTCTGGTCGGTGTTGTCGTCTTGCGTTGCTTACATCCTGTAGTACCCCGCGCGGGCGGGATCCCCGATGCGCGGATGCGCAGCAAGGTTCATGGTAATGCGCGGCCCATGGTATGCGTCGCGCGGCGGAGTGGAGAGGACCCGCCGGTCCGGGACGTGCGCCCGGGAGTGCGAGATGTCAGCGCAGCCGCAGCGCCGTCAGCCGGTGGTCGCCGCGTTTCACGGTGATCCGGGCCGCGACAGCGAATCGACGGCCACCGCGCTCGTAACCGCCGAATACCTCCGCGGCACCCGTTCCGTCGAGGGCGACGCGCACGTTGACCAGCACGGCCGCACCCAGTCTGCGATCACCGCCGCCAGTGCGCACCAGCGTCTGCACCGCGGCGATCACGGCGGGTTCGGCCAGTGGAGCCAGCTGTGTCGCACTGCGGCGGCCGTCCAGCACCTCGAGTACCGACCGCAGCGCTCGCTCGGCGAATTGTTTTGCTGCCGAATGGTTTTCATCCACACGAACCGGCGCCGCGGACCGCCCGTCGTGCGGGGAGCGACGAGGTGCGCCGTGCCGGCGGGCACCACCCGCGCACGGCGCCGCCACCCGTCCGACCGAACCGCCGGACCGCGCCGGAATGCCCCCTGCGCACTCCAGCGGCGGCTCGAAGGCCGGCGCCTTCGCCAGCGACCGGCCCGAACCGGCCGGATCGGCGTCGTTCCGAGATCCGAGCATTCCGCTTCCCCCTGCTTGTCGGGTCCCCTGGACACGGATCGAAACAGCATGCCACGCGCCCCGCCCCTGATACAGGATTTCCTCTCGGTATCGCGACATGTCCCACACACGGCCACGAAAGATTGGGTGCGGATCACAATGGAGCGAGCATCGAAAGGGGTATCGGTCAGCGTGATCACGAGACTGTCACCGCAGGACGCGGCGTTCTACCGACTCGAGACGAGCAGCAACCCGATGCACATCGGCTCGCTCGCGATCCTGCGCGCGGGCGAGGGGCCGTGCGGACGGCTGGACTACGACCGGCTGCTGGACCTGGTGGCCGGCCGCCTGCCGCTGGTGCCGCGCTACCGGCGCAAGGTGCGTGAGGTCCCTTTCGAACTCGGCCGCCCGGTCTGGGTGCAGGACAGCCGATTCGACCCGACCTACCACGTGCGACGCGCACGGCTGCCCGAACCGGGCTCGAACGCGCAGCTGCTGGAACTGGTCGCGCAGTTGTCCTCGCGCCCGCTGGATCAGACCCGTCCCCTGTGGGAGATGTACCTGATCGAGGGCCTGGCGCAGGACCGCTGCGCCATCTTCACCAAAACCCATTCGGCGCTGGTGGACGGCAGTTCGGCGCTAGAGATCGGGCACGTCATCCTGGACAACTCCCCCTCGCCGCGGGAGATCGCCACCGAGGCGTGGGTCACCCGGCACGAGCCGGGCGATGCCGAACTGCTGGCCATGGCGGTGATCGACCTGGCCACCCAGCCCGCCGAGGCGCTGGACGTGCTGCGCCGCGCCGGAACCGAGGCCTTCTCGTTCATCGATGCCGCGGGCAAGGCGGCCGGCCGGGTGGTCACCGCCGTGCGCACCGCCGCGAGCGGGACGCCCGACAGCGCGTTCAACGCGCCCACGTCCCGCGATCGGCGCTTCGAGGTGGTGTCCACCGATCTCGACGACTACCGCACCATTCGCAGGAGCTTCGACTGCTCCATCAACGACGCCATCCTGGCGGTGGTCACCGGCGCACTGCGCATCTTCATCCAGTCCCGCGGCGAGGTGCTCATCGAATCGGCGGCGCTGCGGGCGGTGGTGCCGATGTCGGTCTACGTCGAAGGGCAGTACGGCGAACGGCCGCCGTCGACCAGCGAGGTCTCCTCGTTCCTGGTCGATCTGCCGGTGGGCGAACCGAATCCGGTGATCCGGCTCTCACACATCGCGCACGCCAACGAGCCGAATTCCCGGCACCGGCGCGGAGTGCAGGCGCGTACGCTCGTGCACATGGCGGGCTTCGCCCCGGCGAGCCTGCACGCGATGAGCGTGCGATCGGCGAGTACGTTCGCCGAACACACGTTCAATCTGGTGATCACCAATGCACCGGGTCCACAGCAGCCGATGTACATCGGCGGCGCGCGGATGCTGGAGATGTATCCGGTGTCGCCACTGCTGCGCAACCAGGCCATGAGTATCGGAATCACCTCGTACGACGGACGGGTGTTCTACGGTCTCAACGCCGACCGCGATGCGATGGCCGACATCGGCGTACTGTCCGCGGCGGTGCACGAATCCATGGAGGAGATGCTCGGTGCCTGCGTCCAGTGAAGCCGCGGCCGGAAAAGGCAAACTGCGGGTCTACATCCCGGCGACCGTCCCGATGCTGCGAGAGCTGGTGACCGACCGCGAGATCCGGGCGATCAACGACACCGCGTTCGCCGTCACACCGGCGTTGCGCGAGGCGTACGCCTCGGGTGACGACGAGGAACTGGCCGAGGTCGCGATGATCGAGGCCGGCCGCGCCGCACTGCGCCTGCTCGCCCAGGAGCGCGAGGCCGCGCTGCTCGCCGACGAGGCCGCCCCCGACCCGAGCGGCTCGACCCCCGGCGACGACACGGATGGCGACGACGTGGGCGACTATTCCGCCCCGGTCTACCGCCGCGCGGTGATCGCCGCCGACATCACCGGCGCGACTCTGCGCCCCGACCTGGACGACGCCGTGGTTCGCCTGACCGCCCCGGTCACCTACAGCCAGATCGCCTCGGTGCACGTCGACCTGGCCGAGGCCGAACCGGCGATCGCCAAGGCGGTGGACGTCATCGACGCCGCCGACATCGGCGACGAGGACGCCGAGTTCGTCCTCGGCGACGCCGAGGACCATCAGCTCGCCTGGTACGCCGCCCAGGAACTCCCGTTCCTCCTCGATTTGCTGTAGAGCAATCAGGCCAGGCCCAGCAACGAACCATCGATCCCAGACGTGCTCAGCGGCGAAGCGTCTCCGTCCCGCCGGAAATCGCCCGCGAAGCGAAAGGCTCAACAAGAACACTCCAAGGTTTTCGGCGCGGGCTCGTCGCTGCGCCCTCGAAGCGCATGGCCGAAGGCCGAGTCTCGAGGGCGCAGCGACGAGCCTTACAGCGCCGAAAACCCGCCGCAGCGAAGCGGAGGCCAAAAATACAGCTCTAACCTACGATGCCGTAACCTTGCCTCGACGGATGTTTTCCGCAGGCGCGACGATGCCCTCGCGGGGCGCATGACCACCATGACCACAGGGAAATGAGCATTCGCACGATGGTCTCGAAATCGGTACAGGGCGTTCGGGCATGGCTGGAGGCCCCGGTCGCCGAGGCGAAGATGGCCGGTCGCACCCGGCTCAACGCGCTGCGCGGCGTGGCCGCCCGCGTCACCACGCCGCTGCTGCCGGACGACTATCTGCATCTGATCAACCCGCTGTGGTCCGCGCGCGAGCTGCGCGGCCGCATCGTGGACGTGCGCAAGGAGACCGCCGATTCGGTCACGCTGGTGATCAAGCCCGGCTGGGGATTCGATTTCAAATTCACCCCGGGCCAGTACATCGGCATCGGTGTCCTGGTCGAGGGCCGCTGGCACTGGCGGTCCTACTCGCTGACCTGCCCGCCCGACTGGAGCGACGCCCCCGCCGACGGTCGTGGCCCGCGCGGCCGGCTGATCTCCATCGCGGTGAAGGCGATGCCCGAGGGGTTCCTGTCCAGTCATCTGGTCAACGGCGTTCCCGAGGGCACGATCGTGCGGCTGGCCGCACCGCAGGGCGGTTTCGTGCTGCCCGAGCCGCTCCCGCCGAAGGTGTTGTTCCTCACCGCGGGCAGCGGCATCACCCCGGTGCTGGCGATGTTGCGCACGATGGATCGGCGCGGCGCCCTGCCCGACGTGGTGCACATCCATTCCGCCCGCACGGCCGAGGACGTGATGTTCGGCGAGGAACTGCGCCGGATGCACGACCAGCACCCGGGTTTCACCTCGCATGTGAACCTGACCGGTGCGCAGGGCAAGTTCGATCTGGCCTCGCTGGACCAGCTGTACCCGGACTGGCGTGCGCGGCAGACCTGGGCGTGCGGCCCGCTACAGATGCTCAACGACATCGAGAGTCATTGGGCGGCAGCGAATGTCAGCGACAACCTGCATGTCGAGCGGTTCGAGGTGGAACGCTCGGCGGTCGGCGAGGGCGGCTCGGTCACCTTCGCGCGCACCGGCCGCACCGTCGAGGTCGACGGGGCCACCACGCTGATGCAGGCCGGTGAGGACGCGGGCGTGCAGATGCCGTTCGGCTGCCGGATGGGCATCTGCCAGACCTGCGTGGTCGCCATCACCGACGGACATGCGCGCGATCTGCGCAACGGCACCGAGCATCAGGCCGGGGAGAAAATCCAGACCTGTATTTCCGTGGCGGCAGGCGACTGCACACTCGACGTGTGAACACTATTCACCGAAACCGGATACCCTCGGTGACGGCATCCCGGTGCACCGCGCACCCCCACACATGACGCGTGGAGCGAATCGAGGCAACTCAGCACAGTGGCAATCACCGATATCAAGGCGTTCGCCCATCTGACGGAGACGGATATCGAGGCTCTGGGCCAGGAGCTCGACAGTATCCGGCGCACCGTCGAATCATCGCTGGGCGAGAACGATGCGAAGTACATCCGGCGGTCCATTCGCGCGCAGCGCATCCTGGAGACCGCGGGACGGGTCACCCTGTTCGCTGGTAAGCGGCGCACGGCGTGGCTGGCCGGGACGGCCATGCTGACGATTGCCAAGATCATCGAGAACATGGAGCTCGGGCACAACATCAGCCACGGGCAATGGGATTGGATGAACGACCCGGAGATCCACTCCACCACCTGGGAGTGGGATATGACGGGCACCTCGGGTCAGTGGAAGCGCGCGCACAACTATTCGCACCACATCTACACCAATGTGCTGGGCCGCGACGACGATCTGGGTTTCGGCATCCTGCGGATGACCCGCGACGAGCAGTGGCGTCCGATCCATCTGATTCAGCCGCTGGCGAATCTGCTGCTGGCCGCCACCTTCGAATGGGGTATCGCCCTGCACGATCTGAAGGCCGAGAAAGATCAGCTGGGCGTGCCGGCCATGCAGGTACTGTCGGAGCCGAACAAAGCGTTCGCCCGCAAGGCCGGGCGGCAGGTGGTCAAGGATTTCGTGATCCATCCCGCGCTGACCGGCCCGGGCTGGAAGCGCACCCTGCAAGCCAATGCGACCGCGAATCTGATCCGCAACCTGTGGGCGTACGCGGTGATCTTCTGCGGCCATTTCCCGGACGGCGCGGAGAAATTCACCGAGGAACAGTTCGCCAACGAGACCCGCGGCGAATGGTATCTGCGGCAGATGCTGGGCAGCGCGAATTTCACCGCGGGCCCCGCGATGGCGTTCATGAGCGGCAACCTCTGCTACCAGATCGAACATCATCTGTTCCCGGACATTCCGAGCAGCCGCTATCCGGAGATCTCGGTCCAGGTGCGCGAGCTCTGCGATAAATACGATCTGCCCTACACGACCGGCTCGCTGGGCAAACAGTATCTGCTGGCCTTCCGGACCATTCACAAGCTGGCGTTGCCGGACAAATATCTGCGCCGCACCGCCGACGACGCACCGGAAACCTCGTCCGAGCGCAAATTCGCCGCGCTGTCCCTGTACTGGCCCAGCGCGGAAGCCGTCGTCGATCCGGAGACGGGCGAACGTCGCGGTCTGCGATCGGCGATGGCCGAGGCGAAGGTGGCGTTGCGCGAGCGGGCCCGGCAGGAGAAGCAGGCCCTGCGCGAGACCAAGCTGGCTCTGCAGGAGAAGGCCCGCCAGGAACAACAGGCATTGCGCGAGGCAACCCGGGCCTGGCAGGACAAGGCCCGCACCGAGCAGCAGGCGTTGCTCGAGGCAACCCAGGCGCTGCAGGACAAGGCCCGCGACGAACGGCGGCAGTTGCGGCGACGCGCGTTGCGCGAGCGCGCGCTGTGGCGGGTGCGTCGTCGGCAGCGGTCGCGACGGGGTCGGTAAGCATATCCTGGTCTCATTCACAATGCGGCGTACGCCACAGTTGTGAATCAATCCCGAGATAACCTACGGACCCGTAACCTACGGTAGTGTAACCCGCATGGCGATCTCGGATGTCAAGGAATACGCGCACCTCACCCCGGAGGACGTAGAAGCGATCGGTGTCGAGCTGGATGCCATCCGGCGTGAAATCGAAGCCTCCCGCGGACAGCGTGATGCCCGCTACATCCGCAATGTGATCCGGCTCCAGCGCGCGCTCGAGATCAGCGGACGCGCGGTGCTGTTCGCGAGTTTCCTCCCGCCCGCGTGGCTCGCCGGTGTGGCCCTGCTGGGTTCGGCCAAGATCATCGAGAACATGGAGATCGGCCACAACGTCATGCACGGCCAGTGGGACTGGATGAACGATCCGGAAATCCACTCCGCGTCGTGGGAATGGGACAACGTCGGCCCGTCCGAGCACTGGAAGATCACGCACAACTTCCTGCACCACAAGTACACCAACGTCCTGGGTATGGACGACGACATCGGCTACGGTCTGCTGCGCGTCACGCGCGACCAGCGCTGGTCGCCGTTCTATCTCGGCCAGCCGGTGTACAACCTGCTGCTGCAGATGTTCTTCGAATACGGCGTGGCGATCCAGCATCTGGAACTGGGCAAGGTCGCGAAGAAGAAATGGGCCGCCGACAGCCCCGAGCGCAAGCAGTTCGAAGAGGACCGCCGCGCGGTGCTGCAGAAGGTCGGCAAGCAGGTCGCCAAGGATTATCTGATCTTCCCGCTGCTGACCGGCCCGGCGTTCCTTTCCACGCTCTCGGCCAATGTCGCGGCCAACATCATCCGCAATGTGTGGACCAACGCGGTGATCTTCTGCGGCCACTTCCCCGACGGCGCCGAGAAATTCACCAAGGCCGATATCGACGGTGAGACGCAGGGCGAGTGGTATCTGCGCCAGATGCTGGGCAGCGCCAATATCTCCGGCGGCCCGGTGCTGCATTTCATGAGCGGTAACCTCTCGCACCAGATCGAGCACCACCTGTTCCCGGATCTGCCGAGCAACCGGCTCGCCTCGATCGCGGTGCGGGTCCGCGCGCTGTGCGATAAATACGATCTGCCCTACACCACCGGTTCGCTGCCGGTGCAGTACGGCAAGTCGTGGCGCACCATCATCAAGCTCTCGCTGCCGAACAAATACCTGCGCCGTTCCACCGACGACGCCCCCGAGACCAGGTCCGAGCGCGCCTTCGGCGGCGTCGCCGAGATCGATCCGGTCACCGGACGTCGCCAGGGTCTGCGCACGGCCCTGAAGCAGGGCCGCCGCCGCCTCCTGGCCGAAGCCAGGCGTGCAGTGCCCATCGGCTGAGTTCGCCGCCGCAAATACCCGAGTGCACCCCGTCCGACATCCCGGGCGGGGTGCACTTGTCCATCGGTGCGGGTGCGTCGGGCAAGGTTCGGCGCTGCCGGATTATTTACCTCTGGTTGACTGGTCCCGACTCGATGGACGCGGGCAAGATTGGCGATGGTGTGGTTACTGAGCACGACATTTACGAAGTGATCCGGCGGCGGCGCGATGTGCGCGCCGAGTTCACCGGCGAACTCCTCGACGACGCCGCGCTGATGCGGATCCTCGATGCGGCGCACCGCGCGCCGAGCGTCGGCAATTCACAGCCGTGGGATTTCATCGTCGTGCGCGACCCGGCCACACTGACCAGCTTCGCCGCGCACGTCGCGGACAAGCGCATCGAATTCCGGGAGTCGCTGCCGCCCGAACGCGCCCGGACCTTCGAGCCGATCAAGATCGAGGGCATCACCGAGAGCCGCACCGGCATCGTGGTCACCCACGACGACAGCCGCGGCGGCCCGCACATCCTGGGCCGGGCCACCGTGCCCGAAACCGGGCTCTACTCCACGATTCTCGCGATCCAGAACCTGTGGCTGGCCGCGACCGCCGAGGGCGTGGGCGTCGGCTGGGTCAGCTTCTACGACGCCCCCTTCCTCACCGACCTGATGCAGCTGCCGCCCGGGATCCGCCCGGTCGCCTGGCTGTGTGTGGGTCCGGTACACGAATTCCAGGAGACCCCCGATCTGGAACGCTTCGGCTGGCGCGAGCGCCGCCCGTTGAGCGAGGCCGTGCACTGGGAGAAGTTCCCCGGCTGAACCGGCCTCGCCCGGCCTACACCCGCTCGAGCACCGCGGAGGCTCCGATGCCGCCGGCCGCGCAGATCCCCAGCAGCGCAGCGCTCTTGTCCGAGCGGGCCAGTTCGTTGGCCATCGTGGTGACCATGCGCGCACCTGTCGCACCGAAGGGATGTCCGAGCGAGACCGATCCGCCGTGCACATTCAGTACGTCCGGGTCGATCTCCCCGACGGCGCTGTCGCGGTCGAGCCGGGTCTTAGCCCACTCGTCACTGCCCAACGCCGCGAGCACCGACAGGGTCTGCGCGGCGAACGCCTCGTGGATATCGACGAAATCCACATCGCCCAAAGACATTCCGGCCTTGTCCAGGGCGCGCGGCATCGAGATGGCAGGACCGATCAACACCTGATCGCGGGGAACCCGGCGACCGCCGTATCGGCCAGGTCGATGGAATCCATCCGCATGTAATCGGTGAAGGCCCGCACGAACGGCGTCCGCACCCCGGAGACGATCACGGCACGGCGAGTTGCGCTGGTAGCCATGCGATTTCCTTTCGACAGAAGCATCCGGCACCGAACCTACTCCAAGGTAAGAAGAAAAGCGATACGCGATGTCACAGAAAAATTCGCGACCGGACATGGCGAGGGGCCGACGACTCGAAGTCGTCGGCCCCTGGAAACCACCGTCGGGGGACCCGCCCGTTATGCGAGTCTGATCAGTCCGTAGTCGAAGGCGTGACGGCGGTACACCACCGAGGGTCGGTCGGACTCCCGGTCGTGGAAGAGGAAGAAATCGTGGCCGACGAGTTCCATCTGGTAGAGGGCGTCGTCCACGGACATCGGAGCGGCGGGGTGCACCTTGGTCCGTACGATATGACCGGGACCGGCGTAATCGCCCGGGTCCATCTCCTGATCGCGGACTGCGGTGCCGTTCGCGGCCGCCCGGCTCAGCGATTCGTCCACGAGATCCGCGGTCGCCTCGGCCACCGAGAGGGGGGTCTTCTCCCCGTAGTGCACCCGACGACGGTCCTTGCTGCGGCGCAGTCGGCTCTCCAGCTTGTCGGCCGCCTGTTCCAGGGCGGCGTAGAAACTCTCCGCACATGCCTCTGCGCGCACGATCGGCCCCTTGCCGCGTGCGGTGATCTCGATCCGCTGACAGCTCTTGCGCTGCCGACGATTACGTTCGTGGAATAGTTCGACATCGAACAGATAGATCGACGGGTCGAAACGCTCGAGCCGGGAGAGCCTGTCCGCCACGTGAATTCGGAAGTGATCGGGAACCTCGACGTTGCGGCCCTTCACCACGACGTCGGCACTGGGGACTTTGGCCTGTTCCT
This sequence comes from Nocardia coffeae, assembly GCF_019890715.1. Classification (NCBI taxonomy): domain Bacteria; kingdom Bacillati; phylum Actinomycetota; class Actinomycetes; order Mycobacteriales; family Nocardiaceae; genus Nocardia; species Nocardia coffeae. Next base: position 48,836 of record NZ_JAINZY010000016.1, read on the forward strand.
CGGGTTCGGCTCGGTCGAAAGCGGTGGAGTCAGCTGTCGCGCCGTAGCGAGCCGAGGCGTCTGCTTCTTTCACTGAAGGTCGTGAAGTCGTCACGCGTACCTCCCGGATCTGGCCACACACACGAGTCGTGTGCGGCGGGTAATGACCGTGTCGAGAGGTGCGTGCGGCAGGCGATCAGCTGACACTGGCGGCGTCGCGAGAATGGTTGCACACACTGGAGAACTCGACACGAAAGTCGCTCGAGGCGCCACCTCCAACCTCTGGTACGGGGTGTCAGATCGCTCTGATGGCCACGCTATTACGCCAGCGACCTGTCCGCCAGTGTTCACGCAAATTTCGCCCACTCACGCGGCGCAAGTCACCATGACAGCCCGGACCCCGATACCCGCGGCTGCCAGCACACGGACCGACTCACCGGCCGTCGCTCCCGTCGTGAGAACGTCGTCGACCAGTACTACCTCGGCATTTGCCATCGAGACGGCAGCATGCAACGACTCGGCACGGGCCGTGATCCGCCCGTGCAGATTGGCTCTGCGCTCCCTCGGGCCCAGGCCGACCGAATCCCGTACAGCACGGTGCATTCGCAACGCCGCAGCAGCGCGGCAATCGGGTAGCAAACCCGCAGCGATCCTGGTGACCCGGGCTACCGGATCACCTCCGCGACGGCGCGCGGCCGACCTTCTGGTCGGCGCTGGAATCAATACCAGCGACCGCCGTGGATCCCGAAGTGTAGCCAGCCCCCTGGCCAATGCCAACCCCAACGGCGGCGCCAGATCCCGGCGTCCATGCTCCTTGACCGCGATCACCGCCCGGCGTCCCGCGCCGGCGTACCCACCGAGTGCCCAGCACGGCACGCCGGGATCAGTGCGCGGCCGAACCCGCACCGGCATACCGGACAGACTCCGCGCGCATCCGGCGCACCACACATCCCCGTGCGCCCCGCATCCCCCGCACGTTCGCGGCAGGATCAGATCCAGCAGCATCCGCATCGGCCCAGTGTGCCGGTCATCTCCAGCGGCGCCAACGGGTTCGGCGTTCGCGCACGTGCAACGAGTGCGGACGACCGCCGGAGATCGTTCGGAACTCAGCCCGGCAGCACCGGTAGCGCGCTCGTGCCCAATCCCTGTACCTCGCGCCAGAATCGGTCCGCGGCCGGATCGGTGGACTGCAGCTGCATGACCGCACGCGAATCCGCCACGTAGAACGTGTCGGACGCGACGCTCACCAGCCGCACCGGCGGGGTCAGGTTCTGACTCGACAACTGGGTCAGATCCGAACCGTCGATGTACACCGACTCCACCGGGTTCACATCGCCCTCCCGGGCGATGACCAGCGTGTCGGGACTGGACCAGTCGATGGACACCGCGGTCGTACTCAGATCGACCGCGACCGGCTGTGGCGAGACCAGCGAGTACTTACCGTCCGGATGGGCCACCACGACCGCCAGGTACACCTTGCCGCCGGCGATGATCGCCGCGCGAGTGCCGTCCCGGGAGATCCGCAGATCGGTGATGGGCAGACGCGGCACCGGATCGGTGCTGTTCGGCTCGCCCACCGTCAACGTGGAACTGTCGACGTCCTGCCGCGAGACGTTGCCGGTCGCGCGATCGTGCACCACCCGAACGACCTTGGTGCCGTTGATGACGGTCCACACCGCCCCGCCGTCGGAGGTCCACGACGGCCGGGTGAAGGTGTCGCCCTGCACCACCGAGAACGTGGTGGAACCGTCGTAACTGCCGATGACCAGGGTGCGCTTGGGCTTGGGAGCGGGCTCGCCGCTGTCGGCGACCGCGGCGACCAGTTGCCCGTCATCGGACAGGCCGACCGACTGCAGATTGTGTGCCGTACCGAAATATCCGGGCGTGGGAGTGACGTGCCCCTTGGCGGTATCCACCGTGACCAGCGTGCCGTCCCGCAGCGCGTGCAGACCGGTGCGATCGGCGGTGGGCGTCTTCGGATTCATCGCGTTGACGTCGTCCAGCGACCAGCCGGTGTTCGCGTATCGGTCGTCGAGCGGCTTCCCGTCCGCGAGCAGGACGTACGGACCGAGGATGTCCGCACCCGCCAGCGTCAACACGACCTGCGCGGCCAGCAGCTCCTTACTTCGCGCATCGAGCGTCGAGGCGCCGGTGAAGTCGATTCGCACCCCGCCCAGGCCCATGCCGACCCCGTCGGCCGACCCGTTGGCCTTGGTGATGCCCCCGCGCAGGCTGATCGGCGCGGCCAGCACATTGCGCACGGCCGGCGCCAGGGACGGCTGCGCCCCCTCGGACAGCAGCGCCAACAACCGCTGCGTCAGCTGGTCCTTACTCGTGGAGATCCAGCGCAGATCCGGAACCATGCTGGTACCGGAGGTGTTCGCGAAATACAGCGAATAGCGGCGGTACGCCTTGTAGAACGCGGCGCTGTCCACGACGACACCCGGCTCCACCTGATTGATCCGCCACTCGTCGCCGACCTTGGTCAGCTCGACCCTGGTCTCGTAGGTGTTGTCCTGCGCCCGGAACGACCCGTCCGCACCCAGCTCGCCGAGTTTGCGCGCGCGGATCCGATAGGTAGCGGTATCGCCCGTCAGGGATTCGCGCAGCGTGTCCGGTGACTCCACGATCGCGGTCCCGGCGCTGTCGTCCCAGTTCAACGACGCGGCCGGGGACAGATACTCGCGCGCCTGCTGATGCCGGTTGGCCGGATTCGCGGTGGCGGTCAGGAAATTGCGGACCAGCAGATCCGGATCGTGCCCGGCGACCGGTGTCACCGGACCGACGCTGGTGGGCGCGTGATCGATGGTCCCGAGTGCCTGCGGCGCCGAAGAATCCGGCAGATTCGCACATCCGCTCACCGCCAGCACCGACACCAGCAACAGACCGATCATCACGCGTAATCGGCTCACCCCGGCGTGGTGCCAGGTGCGAGGACCTCGACTCATTTCGTCCCGTCTCCGGTATCGCTCAGTACGGTTTGCTCCCCCGCCCCCGAGCTCTCACCGGCCCCCTGCGACGACCGCTCATCCGAATTCTTCCCCGCCCCAACCACATTCGACTCGTCGTCGGAAGAATCCGCTGCCGCGTCCGATGCCGCGGAATCCCGCTCGGCCACCGGCTCGTTCGCCTCGGCGGTGCTCGCGCCCGGCTCGGCCACATCCGTCTCGTCGGCAGCCGAATTCACGCCGCCCGCAGGCACATCCGTTGCTGCCGCGCGCGAATCACTCTCGGCCCCGGAAACATCCGCCGACGCGTGCGCCGAACTCGATTCCTCCTCGGACACACTCGACTCCGTCTCGGCCATCTCCGCCTCGGCGGCGGAGAGTTCCGCTTCGGTGACCGGTGCATCCACTCCGGCGGCAAAGGAATCCGCTTCGATCACCTCGGCCGGATCCGCATCGGTATCCGCGGCAGGATCCGTTCGGCCTCCGGTATCGGAAAGCCCATCCGAACCCTCGGTGACCGACTCGGCCGACGTCTCGGACCGCGGCACATCCTGCGCCGCATCGGAAGGCGCGGCGAGCAGTTCACGCGGTGCGCCGCGCCGCGGCGGCGGCTCCAGCGACAACGGACTCGGCCCCAGTTTGCGCCCGCGCACCAGCGGCAAGGTCAGCCGGAAGCTGGCGCCCGCGCCGAGCTCACCCCATGCCTCGAGCTTGCCGTCGTGCAGATTCGCATCCTCGACGCTGATCGACAGGCCCAGACCGGTCCCGCCCGAACGCCGCATCCGCGAGGGATCCGAGCGCCAGAACCGGTTGAACACCAGCTTCTCCTCGCCCGGCCGCAAACCGACGCCCTGATCGCGCACCACGATCCCGACGGCATTGGCGTCGACGTCGCCGCGCATCCGGATCAGCACCGGCTTACCTTCGCTGTGGTCGATGGCGTTGGCGAGCAGGTTGCGCAGCACGCGTTCCACGCGTCGCGGATCGACCTCGGCGACCAGCGGCTCCTCCGGCAGATCCACGACCAGCTCGACGCTGGATTCCTTGGCCAGATGACGCACCGTGGAGATCGCGGCCCGCGCGCACATCCGCACGTCCAGCGATTCGACCTGCAGTTCGGCCACACCGGCATCGTGACGGCTGATCTCCAGCAGATCGTTGAGCAGACCCTCGAATCGGTCCAGCTCGGTGACCAGGAGTTCGGCGCTTCGGGCCAGCGCGGAGTCCAGTTCGTCACTGGAACCGTGAATCAGATCCGCGGCCATGCGCACGGTCGTCAGCGGTGTGCGTAGCTCGTGGCTGACGTCGGAGGTGAAGCGGCGCTGTAGATTACCGAATTCCTCGAGCTGGGTGATCTGGTTCGACAGGCTCTCGGCCATCGCGTTGAACGATATGGCCAGTTTCGCCATATCGTCCTCACCTCGCACGAGCATGCGTTCCCGGAGCCGCCCGTCGGCGAATCGGCCCGCGATCCGGGCCGCCGACCGGATCGGCAGCACGACCTGCCTGGTCACCAGCGCGGTGATCGCCGCGAGCAGCACCAGCAGTACGGCGCCGCCGATGAACATCGTCCCGCGCATCAGTCCGAGGCTGCGGTCCTCGTTGGTCAGCGGGAAGATCAGGTAGACCTCGAGGGTCGGCACCTGCGTGCTGGGACTGCCGATGACCAGCGCCCGGCCGCGATAGCCGTCCGGGTCCGACACCGTGGCGAACTGGTAGCTGACCTGGTTCTGCTGTACGAAGCGCCGCAGTTCGGCCGGCACCTCCTGCACCGGCCCGACGGAGATGTCCTGCATGTTCTCGCCGACCATCTCCAGCGCGGAATTGAAATTGCCGGCCGTGCCGCCGGACTGGCCGCTGTTACCGCTCGACAGCGCGTTGCGCGCGGCCTGCAGACTGGTCAGCTGGCTGCCCGAATCATGCGCTCCCGCCAGCTGATTCTCGACCGTCGCGCGGGCACGACCCATTTCCTCGACGGCCGCGGCGATCTTGCCGTCGAGGAGGCGATCGGTGATCTGACTGGTCAGCACCACCCCGAGGATGGTGATCACGATCAGCGACAACGTCAGCGTGGACACGACGACGCGCAATTGGAGCGAACGCCGCCACACGTGTCCCAGCGACTCGCCGACGGATTTGAACCACGTCATCATCGCTGCCAGTAACCGCTCGATGCGGTTTCTGGAGCGATCGATCACGGCGGTCCGGCCTTGTAACCCACACCGCGGACGGTCAGCACGATCTCAGGATTCTCCGGATCCTTCTCGACCTTGGCGCGCAACCGCTGCACATGCACGTTGACCAGTCGGGTGTCGGCGGCGTGCCGATATCCCCAGACCTGCTCCAGCAGAACCTCGCGGGTGAACACCTGACGCGGCTTGCGGGCCAGCGCCACCAGCAGGTCGAATTCGAGCGGAGTCAGCGAGATCTGCGCTCCGGCGCGGGTGACCTTGTGTGCCGGGACGTCGATGACGATGTCGGCGATGGACAACAGCTCCGCGGGCTCCTCCTCGGTGCGCCGCAGCCTGGCGCGCACCCGCGCGACGAGCTCCTTCGGCTTGAAGGGCTTGACGATGTAGTCGTCCGCGCCGGACTCCAACCCCAATACGACGTCGACCGTGTCGGTCTTCGCCGTCAGCATGACGATCGGCACACCGGAATCGGCTCGCAGCACACGGCATACGTCGATGCCGTTCATGCCGGGCAGCATCAGATCCAGCAACACCAGATCCGGGCGTAGCTCCCGGACCGCGGTCAGCGCCTGTGTGCCGTCGCCGACGGTGTGAGGGTCGAAACCCTCGCCGCGCAAGACGATCGTGAGCATCTCCGCGAGCGCCATATCGTCGTCGACGACCAGAATCTTCGGCTTCATAACTACTATGGTGTCATCTCTCCGGCTCGGAACGGGCAACCACGCCAACACTGGTACGTATCCGACGCACATCCAACCCTATCGGCCAATAATTTTCGACAGACGCGCGGTCAGTTTCGCCGGATCGTCGTGCGGTGCATGGCGCCACCACGGACCCTGCCAGTGTGATTCGGCCATCACACGATAGACCTCTCCGGTGCGTTCCTGCAGCCCTTTGTCGCGCTCGTACGCGTCGAGCGAGCGATCGCTGTCGAGTTCACCGCGGCGGCGGGCACGTTCGGCGGCGAGCTCGACCGGCACGGCGAGCAGCACGTGTTCGTCGGGCACCGGCAACTCGAAGCGCCCGAACTCCAATTCCTCGATCCAGGAGGCGATCTCACCGTCCGCGGACTGGCCGGTCCGGGCCGCACTGTAGGCGATATTCGACGCGACGTACCGATCGAGCAGCACGATATCGTTGTCCGCCAACAACTTCGACAACTCATCGCGCGCCTCGGCCCGATCCAGCGCGAACAGCAACGCCATCGCGTTCACCGACCCCGCCACATCACCGTGCCGCCCCCGCAACGCCTCCGCCGCCAGATCCGCATGCACCGACTTCCCGTACCGTGGAAAGGCCATAGTGCCCACCCGGACCCCACCCCCGACCAACTCACCGACCACCGCATCGATGAGCGTGCGCTTTCCGGCCCCATCCAGGCCCTCAACCGCCACCAGAACACCCATAAGCTGCAGATTACCGCGCCACACCACCGAAAAATCCCCACCCCACCCAAGGGCCCTCAGCGGATCGCCTCGTCCAGCAGCTCCCACTCGATCTCCACCACCAACACACCCAGCGGCGAAGCGTCTCCGTCCCGCTGGAAATCGCCCGCGAAGCGAAAGGCTCAGCGAGAACACTCCAAGGTTTTCGGCGCGGGCTCGTCGTTCACCCCTCGAAGCGCACGGGCGAAGCCCGAGTCTCGAGGGTGAACGACGAGCCTTACAGCGCCGAAAACCCGCCGGAGCGAAGCGGAGGCCAGAAAATCAGTAGCGGTAGTGCTCCGGCTTGTACGGGCCCTCCACGTCGACGCCGATGTACTCGGCCTGGTCCTTGGTGAGCTTGGTCAGCTGACCACCCAGAGCATCGACGTGAATGCGAGCCACCTTCTCGTCCAGGTGCTTGGGCAGGCGGTAGACCTCGTTGTCGTACTGCTCCGGCTTGGTCCACAGCTCGATCTGCGCGATGACCTGGTTGGAGAAGCTGTTGGACATGACGAACGAGGGGTGCCCGGTGGCGTTGCCCAGGTTCAGCAGCCGGCCTTCGGACAGCACGATGATGGACTTGCCCGAGTCGCCGAACGTCCACTGGTCGACCTGCGGCTTGATGTTCAGGCGGGTCGCGCCCGAACGCTCCAGCGCGGCCATATCGATCTCGTTGTCGAAGTGGCCGATGTTGCCCAGGATGGCCTGGTCCTTCATGGCCTTCATGTGGTCGAGCAGGATGATGTCCTTGTTGCCCGTGGAGGTGATCACGATGTCGGCGTTGCCGATCGCCTCGTCCACGGTGACCACGTCGAAGCCGTCCATCAGCGCCTGCAGGGCGTTGATCGGGTCGATCTCGGTGACCTGCACGCGCGCGCCCTGGCCGGCCAGCGACTCGGCACAGCCCTTGCCGACGTCGCCGTAACCGCAGATCAGCACCTTCTTGCCACCGATCAGCACGTCGGTGCCGCGGTTGATGCCGTCGATCAGCGAGTGGCGGGTGCCGTACTTGTTGTCGAACTTGGACTTGGTGACCGAGTCGTTGACGTTGATCGCCGGGAACACCAGTTCACCCGCGGCGGCGAACTGGTACAGCCGCAGCACGCCGGTGGTGGTCTCCTCGGTGACGCCGCGCACGCTGTCCGCGATCACGCCCCACTTGTGCTTCTCGCCCTCGAAACGGTCGCGCAGCAGGTTCAGGAACACGGTGAATTCGGCCGAGTGCTCCTCGTCGGCCGGCGGGACGAGGCCCGCCTTCTCGAACTGCGCGCCGCGCAGCACGAGCATGGTGGCGTCGCCACCGTCGTCGAGGATCATGTTCGCGGGCTCACCGGGCCAGGTGAGCATCTGCTCCGCGGCCCACCAGTACTCCTCGAGGCTCTCGCCCTTCCACGCGAACACCGGCACGCCCTGCGGCTCGTCGACGGTGCCGTGCGCGCCGACGACCACGGCGGCGGCCGCATGGTCCTGGGTGGAGAAGATGTTGCACGAAGCCCAGCGCACCTGCGCGCCGAGCGATACCAGCGTCTCGATCAGCACTGCGGTCTGCACGGTCATGTGCAGCGACCCGGAGATGCGCGCACCCTTCAGCGGTTGCACCTCCGCGTATTCGCGACGCAGCGCCATCAGGCCGGGCATCTCGTGCTCGGCGAGTCGAATCTCCTTGCGGCCGAACTCGGCCAGCGACAGGTCCGCGACCTTGTAATCGATCCCGTTGCGGCTGTCGGCAGTCATCATGCTGCTCACTGCGGTCGTCATCTGCCTCTCCTGGTCGGCGTGTACGCAGAAGAGACTAGTACGAATCCTGCGTACACGGTACGCATGGTCGTTCACCTGCGAAATCGAGAGCCGCAGCAGCCTCAGGCCGCAGCCGCGCGACCGTGGTGGGCGGCCAGGATCCGCTTGCGCTTGCGCGGGGCGATATTGGCCCGGCCGACGTCACCACCGTAGTGCGCCAACACCTTCGGATCCATCACCCGCCGCCACAGCGGCGGCACCGCGGCCAGCAGGATCATCCCCGCATAGCCCGCAGGCAGCTGCGGGGCCTCCTGGGAACTGCGCAGCGTCTGGTAGCGGCGCCCCGGGTTGGCGTGGTGGTCGCTGTGCCGCTGCAGATGGAACAGGAAGATGTTGGTGACCAGCCGGTCGCTGTTCCAGCTGTCGGCGGGCGAACAGCGGGCCCACGTCCCGTTGGGGCGCTTACCGCGCAGCAGGCCGTAGTGCTCGACGTAGTTCACCGTCTCCAGCAGCCCGGCCCCGATCACCGCCTGCAGGAACAGGTACGGCAGCATCGTCGGGCCGAACGCCAGGAGCAGCCCGAGGTAGAGCACCAGCGTCATCGACCACGCCTGCAGGATGTTGTTCTGCCAACTCCACCAACGCAATCCCTTGCGCTGCAAACGTTCTGCTTCGATGCGCACGGCCGAGTGGAAGCCCCCGAGCACACTGCGCGGCAGGAATTCCCACAGCGACTCCCCCAGCCGGGCGCTGGCGGGATCTTCCGGGGTGGCCACCCGGGCGTGGTGCCCCTTGTTGTGCTCGACGTAGAAGTGCCCGTACCCCGACTGCGCCAGCGCGACCTTCGCCAGCCACCGCTCGGCCCGTTCGACCCGATGTCCGAGTTCGTGCGCGGCGTTGATGCCGATCCCGCTGACCAGACCCAATGTGGTTGCCAGCCCGATCTTGTCGACGACACCGAGCTCGTCGCGAGACCACAGATACGCCGCGATCCCCAGCCCGAACAGCTGGATCGGCAGGAACATGTAGGTGCACCAGCGGTAGTAGCGATCCTTGGACAGGACCTCGTAGTCCTCGTCGCGCGGATTGGTGCCGTCCTCGCCGACGACCCAGTCCAGCACCGGAATGGCGATCAGCACGATGATCGGGCCGATCCACCAGAACACCCGCAACCCGGTGTGCAGTACCAACTGTGACGGCAACAGGGCACAGCCGGGGGCGATGAGCCCGAGCACCCACAGGTATCGCTTCGGGTCAGGCCTACCCGAGCGATTGCCAACCGATTGCACGTTTGCCCCGCTAATTGATTCCTCTGGACTATTGCCAGTAGATAGGTACAGACATTAGGACCGTTACACACAGTTTCGGGAGCCGTAAGTGGCAACCGTTACATACGGTTCGGTCCATTTTTCAGCCGTTACTCATGTTCCGGCAGTGACCGCATACGGCAGGCAAACACCACACCCACCCTCGCACGATGCGTCGTCCTCTCGTTCGAGCCTTGCAGATCGTAAGTTTCCGCCTGGGAGCACACACCGGGCGAGTCGACGCAATCGTTATACAACACAACACAATTCGGATAACTCCGAGGCGGTCGCAACGAACCGGCCGACTGAACTTCGCACGAAAGTCAGTACTCTCCGCCGCCAGAAATATCACATTCGAGGCCGCCCCGCCCGATGCACCCGGAGCCCGACGCCTCCGCCGGAGAGCCACGACACAACATGAGGTCGTGCGGCATAGCCGCCCGGTCCCCCGACCACGCTTCCGGCAACCTCCGGCCGCGCGGCGGACCGCCCGGCGTCCCCCGAGGCCGAACACGCTTCGACCGACCCGGGCCGCCCCGTCCGACCCTGTCCGGGCCCGCCCGCAACCGCACGTCGAACGCAACCCGAACGATGCGAACCCGAAATGTGCCGTCCCTCACGCCGCACGCGCTCATCTCCGCCAGACGTACCGCACCTGCGGCCGTCCGGCGCGGCCGTAGTCGGTCTGCCGCTCCACCGCGCCCGCGGTGGCCAACTGCTCGAGATAACGCCAGGCCGTCACCCGCGAGACGCCCACCGCCCGTCCGGCATCGGTGGCCGAAAGTCCTTGGGGCGCTGCCCGAAGCGCCCGCGATATCTCGTCGAGAGTCGGCGGGGAGATGCCCTTGGGCACCGACGCCTTCGGATCCGGGGTGCGCAAGGCGCCGAACGCCCGATCGATGTCGTGCTGGGTCAGCGCCGATTCCTCGGCGGGCAGCGCCGCCCGGAATTCCAGGTAGCGCTCGAGCTTGTCCCGGAACGCCGCGAACGGGAAGGGTTTGAGCAGGTACAGCGCCACACCGTGAGCCACCGCGGCGCGCACCATCGCCAGATCCCGGGCCGAGGTGATGGCGATGATGTCCGGGCGCGGATTCAGCCGGGCCAGCGCCGCGCTCACCTCGAGGCCGCCGATATCGGGCAGTCCGATGTCCAGCAGCACCAGCTCGATCGGCTCGCCCTCGGCCGCCGCCTGCGTCGCGGCGCGGATCGCGTCCCGGCCGGTGTGGACGATACCGACGGGAGTGAAACCGGGCACCCGCCGCACATAGGAGTCGTGGGCCTGGGCGATACGCGCGTCGTCCTCCACGATCAGCACCCGGATCATCGCGGAATCCGCACCACGACAGCCGATTCGGGAGTTCGTTCGGCATGCAGGACGCCGCCGTGACGGGTCACCAGCCGCCACACCAGTGCGAGCCCGAGCCCGTGGTGATCGGACTTGGTGGAATGCCCTCGTTCCACGGCGCGGGCGAACGCCTCCTGCGACATGCCGGGACCACTGTCGGCGACCCGCACGAACAGTTCCGACTCCTGGGCGCGCACGGTGACCTCCACCCAGGCATCGGCGTCCTGGGCGACCGCGTCGATAGCGTTGTCGATGAGGTTGCCGACCAGCGTGATCATGTCGTGCGCGCTCAGCGGCGCGGTGGAGTCCAGCGCGGTGTCCTGCGCGACGGTGAGCTCCACGCCGCGTTCGATCGCCTGATCCACCTTGCCCAGCAGCAACGCCGCCAGCGCGGGTTCGCGCACCGCCTCGGTCAGCCGGTCGATGAGGGCCTGGGACAGCTGCAGCTCCGCGGTCGCGAATTCCACGGCCTCCCCGAAATGCCCCAGTTCCACCATGGTGATCACCGCGTGCAGCCGGTTGGCGGACTCGTGCGCCTGAGCACGCAGCGCGGCGGACAATCCACGGGCGGAATCCAATTCGCCCATGATGTCCCGCAATTCGGTGTGGTCGCGGATCGTGAGCACGGTGCCCAGGCTCCGTCCCGACCAGGTGACGAGGTCCTGATTCACCACCAGCACCCGTTCCGCGGTCACATGCATCTCGTCCCGCAGCACGGTCGGGTCGAGGTGCTGCAACGACACCGGCAGGTCGGCGCGGCGCACCGGTCCGGCCGGGAGTTCGAGCAACCGCCGCGCCTCGTCGTTCACTACCGTGGCCTCCTCGGCGTCCCGCTCGAACACCACCAGGCCCTCGTGGATCGAGTGCAGCACCGCGTCGTGATGTTCGTAGAGGGTACGCAGTTCGCCGGGGCCGAGCCCGTGCGTCTGCCGCAGCAGGCGTCGCCGTAGCAGCAGCGCCCCGAGCACGGCCAGGAGCAGTCCGGCCGCCGCCGCGCCCAGGATCAACGGCACCTGCTCGATCACCTGATCGACGACGCGGGACCGGGTCACACCCGCCGAGACCAGCGCGACGACGTGACCACCGTCGTCCTGGACGGGGGTCACCGAGCGGATCGACGGACCCAGCGACCCGACGTAGGTCTCGGTGAACGTCTCGCCATCCAACGCCCGATTTATGTTGCCGCTGAACGGCTTTCCGATCAGCTCGGGATTGGTGTGGGTGTATCGGGTGCGGTCCGGAGCCATCACGACGATGAAATCGACCCCGGTCCGCAGCCTGATGCGTTCGGTCAGCGGCTGCAACTCCCGTGTCGGGTCCGGCGCGCGCACCGCTGCCACCGTCGCGGGAGACTGCGCGAGCGCCACGGCGATGCCGAGCACCCGCTGTCGCGTCGCATCGTCCTGTTCGCGACGCACCTCCCAGACCGCCAGCACGGAACCGACCGCGATCACCACGATCAGCGCGACCAGTTGTACGACGAAGACCTGACCGGCCAGGGTCGTTCCCCGGCCGCGCCGGAACCCGGCCCAGCCGCTCGCCCGCACGACACCTCCCGTGAACCGAATTCCGTGAACGAAATGTACGCAATAGTGACCGCCGTCACGGTAGCCGCCAGGATTGGCTCCACCAACGCGTGGCCCAGCTCACGCCGGACCGGAGGCACGATCGTCATGAGCAACTCGACCGGGTCGCACCGTCGCGACCGTACCCACTGGCTCTACCTCGCCGTCATAGCGGCGGTGGTGGCCGGAGTCCTGACCGGATGGCTCGCACCGGGTTTCGGGAAGTCGGTGGGGAGTCTCGGCACCATATTCGTCGATCTGATCAAGATGATGATCTCGCCGGTCATCTTCTGCACGATCGTGCTGGGTATCGGCTCGGTGCGCGCGGCCGCGCGGGTCGGCCGAATCGGCGGGATCGCCGTCGCCTACTTCCTGATCACCTCGACCGTGGCGCTCGCGATCGGACTCGCGGTCGGCAATCTGCTGCATCCGGGCAGCGGACTGAACATCCACGCGCACGCCGCCGACGCCGCGATCTACACCAAGCAGGCCGCGGGCGCGGGCGGCACCTGGCATTTCCTGGAGAGCATCGTCCCGACCTCGTTGCTGTCCGCGTTGACCGCGGGCAGCGTGCTGCAGACGTTGTTCGTCGCGCTGCTGGTGGGATTCGCGATCCAGGCGATGGGCGCTTCGGGTGAACCGATCCTGCGCGGTGTGACACTCGTGCAGAAGCTGGTGTTCCGGATTCTGTCCATGATTCTGTGGCTCGCGCCGATCGGCGCGTTCGGCGCGATCGCCAACGTGGTGGCCGACACCGGACTCGGCGCGGTGAAACAGCTTGCGGCACTGATGTTCGCGTTCTATCTGACCTGCCTGATCTTCGTCTTCGGCGTCCTGGGCCTGACGATGCGGCTCACCGCCGGGATGTCGATCTTCCGGCTGGTGCGCTATCTGGCGCGCGAATATCTGCTGATCTTCTCCACCTCCTCCTCGGAGTCGGCGCTGCCGCGGCTGATCGCCAAGATGGAACATCTGGGCGTGGAGCGTTCCACCGTGGGCATCGTCGTGCCGACCGGATATTCGTTCAACCTGGACGGCACCGCGATCTACCTGACGATGTCGTCGCTGTTCATCGCCGACGCCACGGGTAAGCCGATGTCGCTGGGCGCGCAGATCGGCCTGCTGGCCTTCATGGTCATCGCCTCCAAGGGTGCGGCCGGAGTGACCGGCGCGGGACTGGCCACGCTCGCGGGCGGCCTGCAGAGCCATCGTCCGGACCTGCTCGGCGGCGTCGGGCTGATCGTGGGCATCGACCGCTTCATGTCCGAGGCCCGCGCGATCACCAACTTCTCCGGCAACGCCGTGGCCACGGTCCTGGTCGGCACCTGGACCCGCACCATCGATCCGGATCGCGCCCGGTCGGTGCTGAATCGCGAGTTGCCGTTCGACGAATCGGCACTGGCCGAGGAACAGCCGGCCGAATCTCCCGCCACGCCTGCCTCGGGGCAGAAGGACCTGATCACGGCCTGAGAGCCCGCGCCGCGCACGGCGCAGGCAGTCAGCGCAACAGCAGATCGGAATCGTCGGGCAGGGAATCCACGGACCACCAGCGCAGGTCCGTGGATTCCGAACTGCGCACCGGGACAGCGTCCTTCGGCGCGCGGACCTTGAACACCAGGTCCAGGTGCCGGGTGGGGCGGCCCAGCGAGCAGGTGATGGGATGCGCCTGAAGGCCGTAGAGGCCGGGCTCGATCCGCAGATCGGGGATGCCCGATTCCTCGGTGGCCTCGCGCAGGGCCGCGGCCTGCACGGTGTCGTCGGATTCCTCGCAGTGCCCGCCGAGCTGGATCCAGCGGCCCACGCGCGGATGCAGGGTCAACAGGACCGCACGTTCGTCGTGCGAGAAGACCATCGCCGACGCGGTGATGTGTCCGGCAGCGTGCTCGCGCAGGCACCCGCGCGGAGCCGAGCCCAGGAAGGCGAGCACGGCCTGACGCAGCGACTGCTCCGGACCCGTTGCCGCAGGCCAGGTTTCCAGCAGTTCGGTCGCCGACTCGTGCAGCGAACTCGCGCTCACAGCTCGACCAGACCGATCCCGGGATCGCGCGGCTCGCGCGGGGTGAGTTCCTCGTCCGGATAGCCGACGGCGATCGCGCCCAACGGATTCCACTCCGCGCTCAGGCCGAGCACCTCGCGGGTCGTCTCCGGGGCGAAGATGGTCGACCCGATCCAGCAGCTGCCCACACCCTCGGTGGCCAAGGCGACCAGCAGTCCCTGCACCGCCGCGCCGACGGCCACGGTGAACATGGTGGATTCGGCCGCGCGGCGACGCTCGTCCGGATAGTCGTGCGCACCGTCGGGCAGGCAGAACGGAATGATCACCTCGGGTGCGTCGAACAGTATCTGCCCGCGCGCGACCCGGCGCTCCACACTCTCGGCACTGCGCCCGTCACCGGTGAGATCCGCGCGCCACCGATCGGCCATCGTCTCGAGCAGCCGCGCCCGCAACGCCCGATCACGCACCCAGACGAACCGCACCGGCCGGGTGTGATGCGGCGCGGGCGCGGTCAACGCCACCGCGACCGCGGACCGGATCAGCCCGGGCTCGACCGGGGTGTCGGCGAATCGGCGCACCGATCGACGCAGCAGCAGCGCCTCGTGCCGCCCCCGTTCGATCGCCTCCGCGGTGCCGAGCCAGAACAGATCGTCCTCGCCGCCCCGCAGCAGATCCGCGGCGCGCGAACCGTCGTCGTGCGGGCTGAGCCCGCGCACCACCGCGACCGGGACGCCACCGAGTTTGCCCTTGGCCAGATCGGCTGCGGCGGCGAGTTCGTCGGCGACCGCGACCTGGGTGACCTGCAGTTCGTTACCCTGCCCGTCGACCGAGCCCGCGTAGTCGTGCAGCACCCGCAACCCGGCCGCGCCGATCGCCGCGTCGGTCTGGCCGTTGCGCCAGGCACGGCCCATGGTGTCGGTGACGACCACCGCGACGTCCACGCCGAGGCGCTGCGCCAGCGCGCGGCGCAGGGCCGCGGCGCTGGCGTCGGGATCGCTGGGCAACAACACCAATTCGCCCTGTTCGACATTGGAGCCGTCCACGCCGGAGGCGGCCTGCACGATGCCGAGCTTGTTCTCGGTGATCAGGGTGCGGCCCTTCTGCGCCAGCACCCGCACCGACTCCGAGCGCACCAGCTCCCGGCGGAGCGCGTCGCGCTCCTCGGGATCCTGTGGCGCGGCGACGATCCGGCCCTCCACCTTGGCGACGATCTTGCTGGTCACCACCAGCACGTCACCGTCGGCGAGCCAGGACGCCTGTGCCGCAATATGTTCGGCGAGGTCGTCACCGGGACGAAATTCCGGCAGGCCGTCCACCGGGATGATCCGCAGCTCACCACCGGGCGCGTGATCGCCGGTGTCCGACAGCACCGGTGCGCGCTGTGTCGAGGATTCGCTCACGGTTTCACCCCCGCGATATCCAGTGCCTCGCGGGCCATTTCGGCGGTCGCGGCCGGATCGGTCATCAGCAGCGGCACACTGCGCACCTCCACACCCGGGACGTCCGCGGTGTCGGTGGAGTGCACCAGCCAGCCGTCCAGGATGCCGGTGTCCGAGCGCGCCCCGAAATGCCTGCCGATGGCCTCGGCACTGGTCTCCACACCCAATACCGCGAGGCATTCGTCCGCCATACCGCGCAACGGTTTTCCGTCGATCACCGGTGACAGGCCGACGACCTTGGCCGTGGTGGTGCGCAGCGCGCCGCGAATTCCGGGGACCGCGAGGATCGCGCCGATGCTCACCACGGGGTTCGACGGAGCCAGCAGAACCGCATCGGCCCGCTCTATGATCTCTGTCACACCTGGCGCCGGAGCGGCTTGATCCGCCCCGATTGTGACGAATCCATGGGTCTCGACGTCGGCGCGATAGCGTACCCACCACTCTTGGAAATGAATCGCGCGACGTTCGCCAGCGTTCTCCGGCTCGCTGATGACGACGTGCGTTTCACATCGGTCGTCGGTCGCGGGAAGAAGTTTCACACCGGGTTGCCATCGGTTGCACAACGCTTCGGTGACCGCGGAGAGCGGGTATCCGGCACGCAGCATTTCACTGCGAACCAGATGTGTCGCTATATCGCGATCTCCGAGCCCGAACCAATCGGGCTGGGCGTGATATTTCGCCAACTCCTCCTTGGCATGCCAGGTTTCCCCGACCCGGCCCCAGCCACGTTCGGTATCGATGCCGCCACCGAGCGTGTACATGCAGGTGTCCAGGTCCGGGCAGATGCGCAGACCGTGCATCCAGACGTCGTCGCCGACGTTCACGATGGCCGAGATATCGGCATCGGGCAGTAGTTCACGCACGCCCTGTAGGAACCGTGCGCCGCCGACTCCGCCGACCAGAACGGCAACACTGGTTCGGGGACCGGCATACTCGGCAGCGGGCGCGATGTCCGCTTGTTCTCCAGTCACATCCGCATAGCCTATGCGTTGCTTCGAAGGGCTCGCCGAGGAGCATATTTGCTGCTCATTTGCTACTAGACGGTCACCGAACGGCCTAGAACCGGGTCGCGGATAGTAACGGAATTGTGTCGGCAGCTTGACCACCGCGCCGTCCGGCGTGTCTAATCACAGGCATGTCATTCCGGGCATGCGCGAGAGCACAAGGCGCAGACCAGGTTTCGAACAAATGTTCGAACAGGAATGACGAGCTCGGGGATGTCCGCGGGACAACGTCGCGGTGTTGGGCCGTCGGTTTGCACATCGGGTCCGACGGATAAATCTTTCTGCGCTAACACACAGTGAGGAGGCGGAGCGATGGCCGAGGAGCTGGCCCCGTCGGGCATTCCGGGTGGTGTATCGCAAACCGATTCCACGGCAGGCGCAGTTCCAGGCGTCTGCACCGACCGCTGGATCGATGAACGAGAGGGGGGAAGCATGGTGACCGGAATCGAGTCGGACACACCCGTACAGCTGGACGGTCACACGCAGCAGGGCGGCCAGTGGGCACGCACACAGCGCAAGCCCGAGCCGCCACAGCTGAGCCTCATCGTCACCGACTTCGATGCGATGTTCGACACCATCGAGGAGCAGTGGCAGGAACGGGCCCTGTGCGCCCAGACCGATCCGGAGGCGTTCTTCCCCGAGAAGGGCGGCTCGACGCGCGAGGCGAAGCGGATCTGCATGGGCTGCGAGGTCCGGGACGAGTGCCTGGAATACGCACTCGCCCACGATGAGCGTTTCGGTATCTGGGGCGGCCTGTCCGAACGCGAACGCCGCCGCCTCAAGCGCGGCATCGGCTGACCCGCCTCTCCGCGACTTCAGCGGGTCGTGGGTGCCGCGAGACTTGGGCTTCGGGCCGACGGTTGGGTGGATCCTCGGGTTCTGGGCGTTCCCGGGGAGTTACCGATGTACGTGCGAGATCAGTTCTTGCTTTTCGTTGTCCGCCTCGCTTCGCATCGGAGGCGATGGCGTCATTCCTCGGGGTCGATGACGTCCGGTTCCACGCCCAGGTAGGTCGCGATTTGTTGGACCAGTACCTCGCGTAGCAGGTCGACCAGGTCGTCCGGGTCGTTGGCGCGCAGCTCGAGGGGTTTGCGGAACAGCACTACGCGGGCGCGGGTGGCCGCGCCGCGTGAATCGACCCCCGCGGGAATCAGCCGGGACAGCGGCACCGCGCCGTCGGCCACCACCTCGTCCGGCCAGGTCACCGAATCCGGGTGCAGGGCACGGATTTTGGGCACGTCGTCGACCGCGATATCCAACTTCGTGAGCCGGTCGTGCCAGCGGCTGTCCAGGGGCGCGAACGCCTCGAGCACCAGTCGGTCGAACTGCTGCCCGCGTGTGCGCCAGGCCGGAACCGTCGGCGGCAGCATCGGGCCGCGTACCCCCCGCCCGCGACGGATCACCGACCGTGCCGTCGGCGGTCGCCGCTTCCGTGAACGCGTCATAACCACGAGATTAGTCACTCCGCCCGGCACCGGGGCGAGGAGGTGAACGCGACAAACTGGTATGCCGCATTCGCGCGTGTCTCCTCGGCGCGCGGGCCCCGGGAGGGTTACTCTCCTTTGCGTGATTCCCATGCGTCGTTGCTGCCGACCCGGCTGCAAGAACCCGGCCGTCGCGACGCTGACCTACGTCTACTCGGATTCGACGGCCGTCGTCGGCCCGCTGGCCACCGTCGCCGAACCGCATTCCTGGGACCTGTGCGAGACCCACGCCTCTCGGATCACCGCTCCCAAGGGCTGGGACATGGTCCGCCACGAAGGCAGCTTCTCCTCCGCCACTCCCGACGACGATGATCTGACCGCGCTGGCCGAGGCCGTGCGCGAGGCCGGGATGCGCCGCCGCCCAAGCGAACCCGAACAGCGCGGCTACTCCGCGGAGTACCAGCCCGCACCGCAGCGCCCGGCCCGTCCGGCGCGCACCGGCCGCCGTGGGCACCTGCGTGTGCTGCCCGACCCGCCGAACTGAGTGGCGGATCCGGGACGGAATATGTCCTGGCGCATGGGCCCTACTAGGGTGTTGGGCATGACGGTCGCTCGGTCTGCCGAATCGGTTCAAGCAGTTGTCAAGGCTTATGACGTGCGGGGTGTGGTCGGAGAGCAGATCGACGAGGATTTCGTGCGCGACGTCGGCGGGGCTTTCGCCCGCCTGATGCGCGCGGAGCAGGCGACCCGGGTCGTCATCGGCCACGATATGCGCGACTCCTCCCCCACGCTGTCCGCCGCTTTCGCCGCCGGAGTCCTGGCGCAGGGCCTGGACGTGGTGCAGATCGGCCTGGCCTCCACCGACGAGCTGTATTTCGCCTCCGGACATCTGGGCTGCCCCGGCGCGATGTTCACCGCCAGCCACAATCCCGCTCGCTACAACGGCATCAAGTTGTGCCGCGCCAACGCATTGCCCGTCGGCCAGGACACCGGACTGGCGACGATCGCCGAGGAACTCGTCGAGGGCGTCCCGGCGCACGACGGCGCACCGTGCACCGCCACCGAGGAGAGCCTGCTCGACGCCTACGCCGAATTCCTGCGCGGGCTGGTCGATCTCGGCGGCATCCGCCCGCTGAAGGTCG
Source organism: Nocardia coffeae (assembly GCF_019890715.1). NCBI lineage: Bacteria > Bacillati > Actinomycetota > Actinomycetes > Mycobacteriales > Nocardiaceae > Nocardia > Nocardia coffeae. The sequence goes on from NZ_JAINZY010000016.1 coordinate 68,338, forward strand.
CGGTCGACGCGGGCAACGGCATGGGCGGGTACACCGTGCCCGCGGTGCTGGGCGCGGTGCCTGCGCTGACCATCGATCCGCTGTTCTTCGAACTCGACGGCTCGTTCCCCAATCACGAGGCCAATCCGCTGGATCCGAAGAACCTGGTCGATCTGCAACAGCTGGTCCGCACCTCGGGCGCGGACATCGGCCTGGCCTTCGACGGCGACGCCGATCGCTGCTTCGTGGTGGACGAGCGCGGCGAACCGGTCTCGCCGTCGGCGATCACGGCCCTGGTGGCCGAGCGCGAGCTGGCGAAAGAGCCGGGCGCGACCGTCATCCACAACCTGATCACCTCGCAGTCGGTGCCGCAGCTGGTCACCGAACTCGGCGGCACCGCGGTGCGCACCCGCGTCGGCCACTCGTTCATCAAGCAGCAGATGGCCGCGACCGGAGCGATCTTCGGCGGCGAACATTCCGCGCACTACTACTTCCGCGATTTCTGGGGTGCGGACTCGGGCATGCTCGCCGCCCTGCACGTGCTGGCCGCGCTCGGCGGCGCAGGCCGTCCGATGTCGGAACTGGCGTCGTCCTATTCGACGTATGCGGCCTCGGGCGAGATCAATTCGACGGTGGCCGATGCGAAGGAGCGGACGATGGCCGTGCTCACGGCATTCCAGGATCGGGCCGTCGCAGTGGACCGGCTGGACGGGGTGACCGTGCAGCTGCCCGAGGACGCGTGGTTCAATCTGCGCGCCTCCAACACCGAGCCGCTGCTGCGTCTCAACGTCGAGGCTCGTTCGACCGAGGAAGTAGACGCACTCGTAACCGAGATCCTGAGCATCGTGCGCGGCTGACTGGAATAGTGGAATCACAGGGTGTGTATTCGCCCCCGGACTTTTCACTCCGTACGGACAGGTTCTCCCGGCCTGGTGACTCGATGAGGGGAGGTGGCAACGCCCGATGATCGCAGGGACACCTGTTCTCGACCTCGATGACGTCGCCTCACTGGAGGCCGCCGATTCCGGGGGGACATTGCGTTCGGCCGCATCCGGTGGCGCCCAGGTGCGCGCCACCGCGGCGGCCATCGGCGAAGGCGTGCTGACACGGCTGAGCGATATGCGGCCGCGCAGCCTCGTGATCGTGACCGGCGCGGGTCGTGCCGCGCGGGCGGCCGCCCTGCTGGTGGCCTGTCTGGGCGATCGCGCGGCACTGCCGATCGTGCCCGTCACGGCGATCCCGCAGTGGGTGGGCCCGCTGGACGTGGTGCTCGTCGCCGCGGACGATGCGGGCGATCCGCGGGTGATCGGCGCGATCGATCGGGCGCTGCATCGTGGTGCGGAGGTCGTGGTGGCCGCACCGGACGAGGGTCCGCTGCGCACCGCCGCCGCCGGACGCGCGGCCATGCTGCCGCCTCGGGTGCCGGTGCTGGACCACAATCGCCTGCTGCGCTATCTGGCCATCGGCATCGCCGTCCTGCAGGCCATCGATCCGACGCATATCGGTCCGCTCACACCGGATCTGGAGGCGCTGGCCGACGCACTCGACGCCGAGGCCCTGCGCGACGGACCCACCAACGAGGTCTTCCACAACCCGGCGAAGATGCTGGCCGCGCGGATGCACCAGCGCAGCATCGTGCTGTCCGGGGACTCCCCTGCCGCGACGCAGGTGGCCGCGCACATCTCCGAGGTGCTGCTGTCAGCGGCCGGGCAGATCGGGACCGCCGCCGAACTGGCTCAGGTGGCGGCCGCGCACAACCTGATCTCCGAGGCCGCCGGCGCCGCCGCACCCGGTTTCGATCCGCTGTTCCACGACGAGCAACTCGACGGCCCGGCCCCCGTACAACGGGTGGGCCTGTTCGTGGTGAGCGCGGACGCCGATCAGCTCGCCGCGCATCGTCGCCTAACCATCTTCGGCGCCGGATCCGGCCTGATCGACGCCGAGTTGGTGAACGTCGACGCCGAACTGATCGCCGGACAGCCGGGCGAGCAGAGTCCGCGAGCCGTACGCCCCGGCAGCGAGCTCGAGCAGCTCGCGGTGCTCGTGCTGCGGCTGGAGACGGCCGCGGCCTACCTGCGCCTGCTCGGCGGTCCCGCGACACCGGCCGATCGTTCTGCCCACTACGACGGGGGCCCTTTCTAGTGCACGAACTCGTGGGTGCGTTGCGTTCCTATGCCTGGGGCTCACGCACCGTTCTGGCTCAGCTGTGCGGACGTCCGGTGCCATCGGCACATCCCGAGGCCGAACTGTGGTTCGGCGCGCACCCCGCCGACCCGGCGCAGGTGCGCGTCGACGGACGCACCGAATCGCTGCTCGAGTTCGTCGCGGCGGATCCGCAAGGTCAATTGGGCGCGGTGGCACCGGAATTCGGCGGACGGCTGCCGTTCCTGCTGAAGATTCTCGCGGCCGAGGAGCCGCTGTCGCTGCAGGCGCATCCCAGCGCCGATCAGGCCCGCGCCGGATTCGAGCGAGAGAATCTGCAACGGGTGCCGCTGGATTCGCCCATGCGCAACTACCGGGACGACAGCCACAAACCCGAATTGGTGGTGGCGCTGAACCGATTCGAGGCGCTGGCCGGATTCCGTGATCCGCACCGCACCGTCGCGCTGCTGACCGCCCTGGCCGTTCCGGAGCTGAAGCACTATATCGAACTGCTTGCCGCGCAACCGGATTCGTCGGGCCTGCGGACGGTCTTCACCACCTGGATCACGCTGCCGCAGGCCATGCTGGACACGCTGCTGCCCAAGGTGCTCGACGGCTGTGTGCGCTATCTGGCCGACGGCAACGAGGAATTCACCCCCGAGGCGCGCACCGTTCTCGAACTCGCCGAGGCGTATCCGGGCGATGCCGGTGTGCTGGCCGCGCTGCTGATCAACCGGATCACCCTCGAACCCGGCCAGGGTCTGTTCCTGGCGGCCGGGAATCTGCACGCCTATCTGAACGGGGTCGGAGTGGAGATCATGGCCAACTCCGACAACGTCCTGCGCGGCGGGCTCACCCCCAAACACGTCGACGTTCCCGAACTGCTCCGCGTGCTGGATTTCGAACCGCTCGCCCTGCCTATCATCACCCCGGAGCCGGTCGACGAGCATTCGTTCCGATACTGCACGCCCGCAACGGAATTCGCGCTGCGCCGCTTCGAACTCGAGGCCGGGGCCGACCCGACGCCGATTCCGCGCACCGGGCCGGGCATCATCCTGTGCACGGCCGGGACGGTGCGGCTGCTGCAGGGGGTCGACGACCTGGAGATCACCCCGGGCGGCGCGGCCTGGATCTCCGCGGCGGACACCAATATTCGCGCGCAGGCGGTCGACGGGGCGGCACAGCTGTTCTGCGCCTGCGTGGGTGGTGAGTAGTGCTCCCCGACCCGATGTCGGACCATTCCGCTAGGGTTGCGGACAAATCGGACACTGATCGAGCAGGGCGACGAAAGGGTAGGGGCGAGGGGTATGTCTGCGAGTGGCGGTAAGAAGGCGATCTTCGCTGCACTCAGCGCGAACGCGGGCATCGCAGTCGCCAAATTCGCCGGTGCGCTGATCACCGGATCCGGATCGATGCTGGCCGAGGCCGTGCACTCGCTGGCCGACACCGGAAATCAGGGACTGCTGCTGCTCGGTCAGAAGCGCGCCGAACAGGAGGCCGACGAGCTGCATCCGTTCGGCTACGGGCGCAATCGCTACTTCTACTCCTTCGTCGTGGCGCTGGTGCTGTTCACGCTCGGCTCGATGTACGCGATCTGGGAGGGCATCCACAAGATCCAGCATCCGGAGGAGCTGAGTTCACCGATCGTGGCGGTCGTCATCCTGGCCATCGCCGCGGTGCTGGAGGGCTTCAGTTTCGCCACCGCCATGAAGGAGTCCGCGGCGTTGCGCGGCAGCACCGGATGGTGGCGGTTCATCCGCAATTCCCGCAATCCCGAACTTCCGGTGGTGATGCTCGAGGACAGCGGGGCCCTGGTCGGCCTGCTGATCGCACTGCTGGCGGTCGTGCTGACCATGCTCACCGAAAATCCGGTCTGGGACGGTATCGGCACTCTCGGCATCGGAATCCTGCTGGGCGTCATCGCCGTCGTGCTGATCGTGGAGATGAAGAGCCTGCTCATCGGCGAGGGCGCGACTCCCGAGCAGATCCGCGCGATCCGGGAGAACCTCGTCGACAGCACCCACATCGATCGGGTCATCCACCTGCGTACCGAATACCTGGGTCCCGAGGAACTCCTGGTCGCCGCCAAGGTTGCGATCGTGCCCGGTCTGGAGATCGGCGATATCGCCACTGCCATCGACGCCGCCGAGGAGCGCGTCCGCACCGCGGTCCCCATCGCCCGCCTCATGTACATCGAGCCCGATCTCTACCGCACCCAGCCCGCCTAGCACCGCGACCGCGCGGGCGGGCCGCATTCCGGTCGCAGCGTGATCATGGCGTCCGCCGCGAGATGACGCACCGAACAGCGATCGGTTGTCGTGCAACAGAATTGCTCGCCCGGCGGTCAGCCGGGGATCGCGGCGGTTCCGGCGGCGAGGGTGAGTGGATCGGTGCGGATGCCGAAGCGGGTGCGCAGGGCGTGCGAGGCCGCGTGCAGACCGGACATGCCGTGCACGCCCGGGCCGGGCGGGGTCGATGCCGAGCAGAGGTAGACCCCGGGAAGCGGAGTCGAGTACGGGTTCCAGCGTGGAGTGGGACGTAACAGGGTCTGGCGCAAGGTCATCGCGCCCGCCGAGATGTCGCCGCCGACGTAGTTCGCGTTGTACGCGGGCATCTGCACGGCCGTGCGGACGTGCTGGGCGAGGATCAGATCGCGGAAACCCGGTGCGAAACGTTCGATCTGGGCGATCACCTCGGCACTGACGTCGCGCGAGGAGCCGTTGGGGACGTGCGCGTAGGCGTAGAGCGTGTGATTGCCCTGCGGCGCACGGGAATCGTCGACGACGCCGGGTTGGATGACCAGTACATACGGCCGATCGGCATGACGTCCGGCGGCGACGTCCCGCTCGACCGCGAGCGCCTCGGCTCGGGTGCCGACCAGATGCAGTGTCCCGGCCAACGCGCATTCCGGCGTCCGCCAGGGCACCGGCCCCGACAGCGCGAAATCCACCTTGCAGGCCGCCCCGCCGTAGCGGACCCGGGACAGTTGGGCGGCGTAGCGGGCCGGCAGGCGATCGCCGCCCAGCCGCAAAAGCTCCGCGGGTGCGGTATCGAGCAGAATTGCCTCCGCGCCCTGCAATTCGTCGAGCGAGTCGATCCGGTAACCGGTCACGATACTTCCGCCGGACCGTTCGAGTCCGCGAGCCAGTGCGTCGACGATGGTTCGGCTGCCGCCCCGCGGAATCGCCCATCCGCCCACGTGCGCAAGGGTGCCCAGCAGCAGCGCGACGCCCGCGGCGGAGAATGCGCGCGGCGGGACGATCGCGTGCGCGGCCACCCCGGTGAACAGCGCGGCGGCGGCTTCCTCTCGAAAACGCACGTTCCACAGCGGCGATGCCTGTTCCAGCAACCGGCGGCCGAAACGCACGCCGGTGATCGCGTCCAGCGGCGGATGACGGGTGTCGGACATCGCCAGGGCCACGAGTTCCGGCCATTCGCGCACCAGCGGACCGAACAACCCTCGCCACGACGCGCCGTCGCGGCCCAGCCCGGACACCGTGCGATCCAGGTCGCGCCAGGCCAATCCGGCCGCGCCACCGTCGAGCGGATGGGCGTAGGAGATCTCGGGGGTGAGCAGCTCCACACCGTGCGCGGCCAGATCGAAGGCGCGGAAGAACGGGGAGGCCACCGCCATCGGATGCGCGCCCGCACACTCGTCGTGCTGGAAACCGGGCAGGGTCGTCTCGGCGGTGCGACATCCACCGCCGAGCGTGTCCGCCGCCTCGAACACCTGCACATTCAGTCCCGCGCGGGCGCAGATCACCGCCGCGGCAAGACCATTCGGCCCGGATCCGACAACGGCGACGTCCATGATCACCATGGTAGGGGCAGATCTCAGCGGCGTGTCCAGTGGTCGACGAGGACGGCCAGGCGCTGGTCCCGAAACGCCGGACGCAGCCGGCCGTGCTGTTCCAGCGTCGCCAGCCCGTGCAACGCCGCCCAGCCGACCTCGGTGAAGGTCTCCACGTCGTGCCCCGCGGCGAAAGGCGCGAATACGGCCGCGAGCTCGGCGAACGCGTCCTGCAGCGCCTGGGGCGCACCCTCACCGAAGGTCAGATTCACCTTCTGCACGAACATCGCGTCGTACAGCGCGGGACTGTCCCGGGCGAAGTCCAGATAGCCGGTCGCGACGGCGGTCAGGGCGGCTTCGGGGGTCTGCGCCGCGGCCCGCAATTCTCGGGACCGAACCGCTATCTCGGCGCACCCCTGTTCGGCGACGGCGGCCACGATCGCATCACGCCCGCTGAAATGGCTGTAGAGCACCGGCTGGCTGTATTCGATCGCCTCGGCCAGCCGCCGCACGGTCACCGCCTCCCAGCCCTGAGTCTCGGCGATCTCCCGAGCGGCATCGATGATCATCTGATGCCGCTCGGCTTTTTGCCGTTCGCGTCGCGTCTGGGTGCTCATATCTGAATCCTAGCATCGCTAGACAATGTAGCCGTGCACAATCTAGCATTCGCCACATCAGTTAGCGCTGCTAGATTCTGGCGCCGAGGCCATGAGATCGGCCCGCATCGCCACCAGCGCACTGCTTCATCCACGAAAGCCGGACTGCGCCGACTCCCGCCCCGGCCGGAGTCACCATCGCCCGAACAAGACCGGCGAGATCCGCTGCGGCACAGCAGGAATCGGCAGCGGCCTGCCGAGAATTCCTAGACGTCGGTGGAGAATCGGATCCCGCCGTCGGGCAGATCGACGCCGGGCCAGATGCGGGCGCCGCGCAGGAGTTCGCAGCGGGCCCCGACACTCGCGCCGTCACCGATCACGGCGTCGCGGACCAGAGCCCGCGGGCCGATCCGAGCGCCGAAGCCGATGATCGAACGTTCCACTGTGGCACCGGCTTCCACGCGCGCGCCGTCGAACAGGACCGCGCCGTCCAGGCGCGCGCCCGCGCCGACCTCCGCGCCGCGGCCGACGACCGTACCGCCTATCAGCAGCGCACCCGGAGCAACACCGGCCCCCGGATGCACCAGCGACTCGCCACGCTGGCCCGGCAGCGCGGGCGAGGGCGCGATACCGCGCACCAGATCCGCCGAACCGCGCACGTAATCCTCGGGAGTGCCCATATCGCGCCAGTACGAGACGTCCACGTGGCCCTGGATGTGCGCACCCTCGGCCAGCAGCGACGGGAACACCTCGCGCTCCACCGACACCGGACGCCCCGTGGGGATCTTCTCGATGTACTCGCGGCGGAACACGTAGCAACCGGCGTTGATCTGATCGGTCGGCGGATCCTGGGTCTTCTCCAGGAAGGCGGTGACCCGCCCCGAATCGTCGGTGGGCACACAGCCGAAGGCACGCGGATCGCTCACCCGCACCAGGTGCAAGGTCACATCGGCCTCGGTCGCGGCATGAGTGTCGAGCACCGCGCCCAGATCCGCACCGCCGAGCACATCACCGTTGAACACCAGCACGGTGTCCGCGCGCAGTTTGGGCAGCACGTTGCGGATACCGCCGCCGGTGCCCAGCGGCTCGGTCTCGGTGACGTACTCCAGATCCAGCCCGAGCTCGGACCCGTCGCCGAAGTGCTCCTCGAACACCTCGGCCTTGAACGAGGTGCCCAGCACCACGTGGGTGATACCCGCATCGGCGATCCGGGCCAGCAGATGGTGCAGGAACGGCAGACCAGCGACGGGAAGCATCGGTTTGGGCGCGGAAAGTGTCAAGGGGCGTAGCCGGGTGCCCTGACCACCCACCAGGATCACCGCGTCGGCCGTCGCGCCGGGCTCGAGCCCGGCGGTACGGTTGGTCGACACCGCCGTACCGCCGTCAGGCCCGGAGGCGGCAGCCTGCGTAACCACGGAGGGCCCGGCGGTACGGTTCGTCGACTCAGCGTTGTCCGCCATCAATCTCCCCTTGTCAGGTTCGGTCCACGCGGGCGTGGGTGGAAGTCGTCGCGCTAACGCTGTGCGTCACGTTCGCGCAGCGCAGATCGAACCGCAAGCCTGCAGCGAATCGCAAGTCCGGCCTTGAGAGCCCACCGCAACGGTGCCTGCCACCAGTGCGGATGCCGATCGGCCTGAAAACGATACGCCGACGCGTGATGGGCGGGCAACATCGTTTCGGGATGGCGGCCCGCCGCGTGGCCCTTCGCATGCGTGACCTCCGCCGAGGGCACGAAAACGTTGTGCCAGCCCGCGCGGCCCATCCGGTCACCGAAATCGACGTCCTCCATGTACATGAAGTACCGGGAGTCGAAACCGTCGATGCTGTCGAACGCGGCGCGGCGCACCAGCAGGCACGAACCCGAGAGCCAGCCCACGGTGCGCTCGGCGATCTGCTCGTTGTCCTGGCGGTAACGCCGTGTCCAGGGATTTCCCGCCCAGATACTGCCGAGAACGGCGTGACCGGCGCCGTCGAGCACGCCGGGCACCGATCGCGCGGACGGGTACACACTGCCGTCGGGTTCGCGCACCATCGGGCCGATCGCCCCGGCGCGCGGCCAACGCTGCGCGGCCTCGAGCAGGGTGTCGATCGAATCGGTACCCCAGCGAATGTCCGGATTGGCGATGACGACGAACTCGATCTCCGGATCGATCTCCGCCACGGCCCGGTTGATCGCGCCGCCGTAACCGATATTGCCGCCGGTCCGCAGTAGCCGAACATGCTCGTTCGCCTCGGCCGCGAGTTCGGGGGTGCCGTCGTTCGAACCGTTGTCGGCAAGGATGACCTGCGGCTTCTCGCCGGTCGCGGTGGCCAGGGTACTGATGAAATGCTCTAGGTGCTCGCCGGGCGAATAGGTCACGGTGACCACGACCAGACGGGGCCGAGGGGTCGTCTCACCGTCGTGCCGTTCTACTGCATCCGAAGAGTTCACCGGTGCAGCCTACTGGTCCGGGCGAGCCAGCGCGTCGTCGAGTGCGAGCCGCCAATCACGCAACGGGGTCAGTCCCGCGTCGGTCCAGGCACGGTTCGACAACACCGAATATGCCGGGCGCGGTGTGGAACTCGGATATTCCGCACTGCTGCACGGACGCACCCGTTCCGGATCCGCGCCGACCCCCGCGAAGACCGCGCGAGCCAATTCGAACCAGCTGGCCCGACCGGCGTTGGTGGCGTGCAGGATCGGCGCGATACTCCGCACATCGGCAGCGACCGATCGAGCCAGTTCGAGCAGACCCGCGGCCAGGTCCGGGGCGAAGGTGGGCGAGCCGATCTGGTCGTCCACGACGGTGACGGTCTCGCGTTCGCGTTCCAGCCGACGCATGGTCGCGACGAAATCGCGCTGATCACCGGTGTAGACCCAGGCGGTGCGCACGATGTGCGCCTCGGGCGCGAGACGCAGCACCGCCTGTTCACCCGCCAGTTTGGAGCGTCCGTAGACGGTGGTGGGCCCGGTCGCGTCGCCGGGCTCGTACGGCTGGGTCCCGGTGCCGTCGAAGACGTAGTCGGTGGAGATGTGAATCAGGGTGGCGCCCACCGCAGTACAGGCCGCGGCCAGTACCGCCGGTCCGGTCTCGTTGCGGGCGAACGCGCCCGCCACATCGGATTCGGCGGCGTCGACGGCGGTGTAGGCGGCGCAGTTGAGCACCACGTCACCGGGTTCGAGAACGGCGCGCACACCTGCGTCGTCGGTGATGTCGAGATCCTCGCGGCGCAATGCCACGACGTCGGGAGCCTGCGCACGCACGGCTCGACCGAGTTGGCCACCCGCGCCGGTCACCACCACACGCCTGGAATTTTCTGGGCACACGCGGGCCAGTCTGGCACGCCACGCCCGTCGCGCTTGAGGGGTGCCCGCGACTGTGTTGGCTAGCCTCGATTCACGGGGTCGATGCGTGGAAAGAGCGTGCAAAGAGTTTTCTTCAGGGCGTGGCCGAAAGGATCAGAGCATTGCCGCAGAAGCTGTCTCCCGCTCGGCCAGGACGACCGCCTGCCGCCCGTCCGGGCCGACTGCTGGTCGCGGCACTCGCGGCCCTGATCTTCATCGTGACCGGTTTCGGCTGGCACAGCGTCGACGGACTGATCTCCGGCATCGAGCGGATCGGCGATCTGGGCCTGGGCGGCGGCAGCGACGGAGCCACCGACATTCTCATGGTCGGCGTCGACAGCCGCACCGATGCGCACGGAAATCCGCTCAGCTCCGCCGAACGGGCGATGCTGCACGCCGGGAACGAGGTCGGCACCAACACCGACACCATCATCCTGATCCGCATACCCAACAACGGCCGTTCGGCCACGGCGATCTCGATCCCGCGCGACTCCTACGTGGACATTCCCGGCATCGGCAAGGGCAAGATCAACTCGGCGTACGGCGCGACGAAGGAAATGACCCGGCAGAAACTCACCGCGAAGGGCGTCTCGGATGCCGAGGCGGACAAGCGGTCCACGCAGGCCGGGCGCGAGGCGCTGATCAAGACGGTGGCCGATCTGACCGGTATCACCGTCGACCACTACGCCGAGGTGGGGCTGCTGGGATTCGTCCTGCTCACCGATGCGGTGGGCGGGGTGCAGGTCTGCCTGAACAACGCGGTCGACGAACCGATGTCGGGTGCGAACTTCCCGGCGGGCGAGCAGCGGCTCACCGGTGCGCAGGCACTTAGTTTCGTGCGTCAGCGTCACGATCTGCAGCGCGGGGATCTGGACCGGATCGTGCGCCAGCAGGTGTTCATGGCCTCGCTGGTGCATCAGGCGCTCAGTGCGAAGATCCTGGCGAATCCGTCCAAGCTGGATGCGCTCAGCAAGGCGGTGGGCCGCACGATCGTGCTGGACGACAAGTGGAACGCACTCGATTTCATGAAGCAGTTGCAGGACCTCTCGGGCGGGCAGGTGCGATTCGAGACGATCCCGGTGGCCGATATCAACGGCAGCACCGACGACGGCGAATCGGTGGTGCGGGTGGATCCGTCCGCGGTCCACGCCTATGTCGCCTCCCTGGTCGGCCGTTCCGGCTCGGGCGGTGTCACCCCCTCGCAGGTGACCGCGGACGTGTACAACGCCAGCGATACCTCGGGATTGGCTTCACAGGTGGCACAGGCCCTGGCGAGCAAGGGATTCCGCACCGGGACGGTGGAGAACTGGTCGGGCGCTCCGGTGTCGACGAGCCGGGTGCTGGCGGCCAGCACTTCCGACGCCAAAGCCGAGGCGGTGGCCAAGGCACTGGGCGGGCTGCCGGTGCGGGCCGCGCCGGGGACGCCGGAGGGGGCCGTGCGGGTGGTGCTGGCCGGTGACTACTCTGGTCCGGGCTCGGCGGCGGGCGAACTGTTCGATACGTCGGGGTCGGGGAGTTCGACCACCGCTACTCCGGTCCCGCCCGCGGCTCCCATCGACGCAGGCCAGAACGGACCGAAATGCGTGAACTGAACCGGACTCTCACCGATGCGCTCCTGGAGCCGATCCTGGCCCGGGACCCGGCCGGACCGCGGATCACCTATTACGACGACGCCACCGGCGCACGCATCGAACTGTCCGCCCTCACCCTGGCCAACTGGGCTGCCAAGACCGCGAACCTGCTCCGCGACGAATTCGGCCTCACCCCCGGCGCGCGCGTCGCGGTGCTGCTGCCCGCGCACTGGCAGACCGCCGCGGTGCTGCTGGGCTGCTGGTGGGCCGGTGCGGAAGTGGTGCTGCGCCCCGACGACGACGCGGAACTCGCGCTGACCACCGCGGGCCGACTCGACGAGGTCGACCACATCGCCGAGGTGGTGGCGCTGTCGCTGGACGCGATGGGCGGTCCGGTGCGCGATCTGCCGCTCGGCGTCACCGATTTCGCGACGTCGGTGCGGACCCACGGCGATCAGTTCCACTCGCGTGGCGCGGATCTCGCGCTGGACGGCACGTCCGTCGCCGACGTTCTGGCGCAATCCCGCGAATCGGCTGCCCGGCAAGGAATCTCGGAGAAGGACCGGGTGCTGTCCGAGGCGCCGTGGGACACCTCCGCCGAGGTGATCGACGGTCTGCTCGCGGTGTACGCGGCGGGTGCGTCGCTGGTGCAGGTGGACAATGCCGATCCCGCGAAGCGTGCGCCGCGCGTCGGCACCGAGCACGTCACCGTGTCGCGATCCTGATCGATCGGCATCGCCATCCGGACGGGTTCGGCATCGCGATCCGAATCGACTCGATGACGCACCCCGTTCGTACATCCGCACACGGTTCGAAAGCGGCTGGGAGTGCGGTTACCGGTAGCGGGTGCGCCTGGGACAGAAGTGTGTACGCGCTGGTATCGCGCTCGTAGCATGGGGCGTGGCAGTCCTACCGCGGTAGGGGTTCGAGTCCGACCGCAGGACGTTTCCGCGAGCAGTACGCGTGCGTACCGTGGATGCCGACCGGACGACAACGACGATTTGGGGGTAGCTATGGGGCCGCTGTACTGGATGCGGTGGATGTCGGTGCAGGGTGTGCCCCGGCTGGCGCTGAAGGCGTACGCCCGGCGCGGTGATCCGCTCGCGCAGTTGTTCGGCGATCCCGCGGTCACTCATGATCCGTACCCGCTGCTCGAGTCGATCCGCGCACGCGGGCGGCTGGTCCGGACGCCGTTCGCCTGGGTCACCGCCGAACACGATCTGTGCCGGAACATCCTGCGCGACAACGCGATGGGCGTGGTCAGCGCGGAGAGCTTCGACATTCCGCGCCCGCTGCGCAAGCTGACCGCACTGGCCCCGCTCCCGCCGAATCCGATGGAACCGCCGTCCATGCTGGTCATCGATCCGCCCGAGCACACCCGGCTGCGGCGATCGGTCTCGGCGGCATTCACCCCGCGGGCCATCGGCCGACTGCGCGATCGCGTCGAATCGGTCACCGAGGAACTGCTCGACGCGCTGCCCTCGAACGGTTCGGCCGATCTGGTGGCCAATTTCGCCGCGCAGGTGCCGATCGCGATCATCTCCGAGATGCTCGGCTTCCCGCACAACACGAAGGACCGCTTCCTGGGCTGGGGCGATGCGATCAGCCCGCTGCTGGATATCGGCATCCCGTGGCGCTCGTACCGCAGTGCCGTGACCGCCATCGAGGAGATGGACGAATTCGCCGATGAGCACATCGCGCAATTACGCCGCACCCCCGGCGAGGACATCCTGTCGAGCCTGGTCACCGCGGGCGAACTCGACGACCAGGATCTGAAGGCCACCGCGAGCCTGCTGATGGGCGCGGGATTCGAGACGACGGTCAACCTCATCGGCAATGCCGTCGTACAACTGCTCGCCCATCCCGACCAGCTCGCCAGACTGCGCGAGGAGCCCGACCTGTGGCCCAACGCCGTCGAAGAGGTGCTGCGTTTCGACGCCCCTGTGCAGAACACCGGACGCGTCGCCCTGGAGCAGGTGGAGTACGAGGGCATCCCGATGCGCAAGGGTACGACCATCGCGCTGTCGCTGGCCGGTGCCAATCGCGATCCGAAGGTCTTCGAAGCGCCCGACCGTTTCGACGTCGGCCGCGCCAACGCCAAGGACCACCTGACCTTCTCCTCCGGCATCCACGTCTGCCTGGGCGCCAGCCTGGCGCGGATGGAGGCGGTGCACGCCCTGCGGGCACTGTTCGACCGCTTCCCCGATCTGCGATTGGACGGCCCACCGGAGCGGCGCCCGCTGTTCACCCTGCACGGCTACAGCCGTATGCGAGCGAACCTCGGCCGCCGCCACGCCGACCACACCACGCCGGTCTGACGGACGCTCCGGCTCAGCTGAAGCCGACGACCTGGTCGCCCCACGCGGTGTAGAGGTCGTGGTCCGGATCGTCCACGATCCGGTCCGCGACGTCGATAAGCAGTGTGGCCCGGGTGGACTCGCGGTACGGCGGCCAGTGCTTGGATCCGTCCAGCGCCGCGGGTACGCCGTGCTCGGCGAATGCCAGCCAGCGCCGCATCATCCGGCCCGAGACCTCCATGGCCGCCTTGCGGCCACCGAGCCAGAACGTCGGATCATGGTTGAGGGTGCCGAAATTGCCGAAGACATACGGCAATTCGGTGGCATGTCCCGCGCCGACCCGCGCCGCCTTCAGCATCGGAGTGGCCTGGTCGAATCGGTACATCCAGGTGCGGGTGTGCCGGGAGTGCGCATCGGCGACCCAGTGCGCGGGCATCCGGAACGCGGCGTCGGTGGACATCGCCAGGGCGCCACGGGGTTTGCTCAGATCCGGGTAAGCAGAGGTGATCTCGGCGATCCGCTCGGGCGACATCTCGGGGTGATCGGCGGCGACTCCCTTGAGCATGGCGTTCACCGCATCCGGGGTGACCGGCATGATCGGCGAGCGGAACAGCCGGAACAGCGATGCCTCGTCCCGGTTGGTGCCGATCATCAGGGGCACCCGATGTGAGCGTCCCTGCTGGAAGCGGTCGGTGGGATAGGTGGGCAGCAGATCGCCGTCCACCACGGGTGCGGCGGCCAACCGGCCCGGGGATTGCAGCGGCACCTCGTCCAGCAGGATCCCGGCCGCCTCGACGATCCGATCGATCGGACATTCGAGCAGTTCGTTCACCCGCTGCCGCGGCAGATCCATCAGTTCCAGGAATCGACCGGCCACACCGATGGCTCGTTCGGGCCCGAAAACCGATGTGGCGGGCGGACTCTGGGCGATGGCCCGATGAAACAGCCCGGCCGCCGGAGGCGAGGTGAGCAGGGCGGTCACACATCCCGCACCCGAGGATTCGCCGAACAGCGTCACATTGCCGGGATCACCGCCGAACGCGGCGATATTGTCACGCACCCACTCCAGTGCCGCGATCTGATCGTGCAGGCCCAGATTCGGCACGAACTCACGACCGAGTGAGGACAGGTCCAGAAAGCCCAGCGCACCCAGCCGATAGTTGACCCCGACCACGACGACATCGCCGGTCTCGGCGAGTTTGCGCCCGTCGTAGATGCCCTGGGCGGCGGTCCCGAGGCAGTACGCCCCGCCGTGCAACCAGACCATCACCGGACGCGGCTCCGAATGTGCTGCGGCGGGAGCCCATACGTTCACCCACAGGCAGTCCTCCCCCATCCGCAGACCGGAATCGACCGGCACCATGGTGCCCATCGTCTGCGGGGCGATCTCACCGAACTCGGTGCAGTCCCGCTCCCCGTCCCACGGGACCGGCGGTTGCGGGCGGCTGAACCGATTGGGCCCGGCGGGGGACGCCGCATACGGAATACTGCGCCAGACGTGCACCGATCCGTCGTGGAATCCACGCACCGCACCCGCGGCGGTGCGGGCTACGGGTTCGGGGCCACGGGTATCCACACCGGGAGCCTCCTGGAAGAATTGAGTGCTCATTCCCGTGCCTCGCTCGTGCTCGACTCCGGTACGACCACCGCGGTAGCTGCGCCTATCACTCGCTGGCCCATGCGGCACCTCCTCAACTCTCTGTAACGAGAGTACGTCCGAGATCATGTCCGACGGCGAAGCCCGAGCGCTCGCACGTCAGCCGCGATCGATATGACCGAGATCGCGACCGGGATCAATCCGGTCGCGAACGCGCTGTTTGAGCAGCGCGATATCGGGGAATCCGCCGTCGGACCTGCGTTCCCAGATCTGGTCTCCGTCGAGTGTGATGCGGAAGACACCCCCGTCCCCCGGGACCAGCGCCACCTCCGACAGTTCGGTGGCGAAGGTACTCAACAGCTCCTGAGCCATCCAACCCGCTCGCAACAGCCAGCGGCATTGGGTGCAGTACTCGATCGCGACTCGTGGCATATCCGCACCCTACGTCGACGGCGGATATGCCCATGGAAAAACTTGTAGCAACTCCTCCGCTTCCTCGGTGCGTCTGTAGTGGGAACGGTATGAGCGTCCCCGGCACCGGGCAATAACTCGAGAAAGCCGCACCCGAATCGTTACATCTCGACATCTCCGTCCAGGTAGCGCCACACGCCCTCGACCCTGGCAAATCTGCTGCACTCGTGCAGCACACCTCGTCCGGCCGCGCTGCGGTAGTGCGCGCGGAATTCCACGACACCGTTGTCGTCGAACGGACCGCCGGCCTGCGTGCGCAGAATCTCCAGGAACATCCAGCGCTGCCCCGGATCCAGCTCGAGCCGACGCGGCCGGGTCCGGGGGTGCCAGGACGCGAGCAGATATGCGGTGTCGCCTACGGCGAACGCGGTGTACCGCGACCGCATGAGCGTCTCGGCAGTGGGTGCGGGCCGGGTGCCGTCCAAGCGCGGCCCGCAGCACTGCTCGAACGATTCACCACTGCGGCAGGGACACCGATCGGCGCCGGCCGGAGATTCGCTGTGCATCGTTCGATTATCGGATCCGGGCGGCCCGCGTACGGACCGCCCGGTCACCGACGCGGGTGCGGCGCCGGGTCATCGGCGCCGCACCCGTCCGGTTCACAGCATGCTGAGCAGGTTGAGGACGCTGGCCAGCGCCGAGCTGGCGTTGGCCACCAGTGCCGAACCGGAGTTGAGCAGGTTGAGCGTATCCATGATGCAGCTCTCTTTCATCGAGACAGATGAAACCCGACCGTGTACAACCGCATTCACGCCGCAAACCGAGCAGCAAGCACACAGTACTGGCCATAGGCCATCCGCATCACCGAAATCCCCATGTTGATAGCGATATTGGGCCGTTAGTCACCGAATTGCCGGACAATACGGGCCATTACGACCGGCCGGTACGTGGTTGCTTGTGCGTAGCCACATCATCGGATTCGGCCAGCGCCGCCAATTCGTCGGCGAGCCGGGCGGTTTCGTCGAACCACCGCCGCAGCTCGACCACGGTCGGGGCCAGCTCGTAGTCCTGGTGATGCCCCACTCGGGACAACGTCGCCCACAGCGCCGAGATCCGGGCCGAGGTCTCCTGGCCGGCATAGGAATCCAGCGCCAGCAGCTGGGCCCGCATGCTGCACCGGGCCAACGGTGGGGCCACCACCAGCCACAGCCGGTCGATGGACTGTTCGAGCGCCAGACGCAGGATCCACACCGTCGCCCGCGACCACAGCCCGCCCGCATCGGTCACGGTGCCGCGCAGCAGCTCATCCGCCGCGGCGAGGCGCTGCGCGACCGTCGGCGGCTGCGACTCCGGCGCTACGGATTCAGCCATTTGACGAATTTCCTGGTCCCGCTGATCAATTCGCGAGTACGGCGATCGATCCGGATATGCGCCCCGGCGGCCGCGTCCCGCAGCACCGCCCGCGCCCAGGCCGCATCACGGTCGAGCAGATCGTTCAGATCGTCCACCCGATCCGGATCGCCGAAGACGGCCAGCGACACCTTCTCCCAGGTGGTGCGCGCGGCGTCGACCCGGCGCTGCACCTCGCGGTGATCGATCCCCTCGGCCAGCAGCGTGCGCCGGGACCTGGCCAGTGCGGCGGCCTCGATCGCCGACCGGCAGCAGGTCACCACCAGTTCGTCCGCGATGGAACGGGGCAACTGTTTGGTGCGCGCCAGGGCGTTGGCATCGCTGAGATAGCGCCGCACCGGATCCTCAGCGACGCGCACCTCCACGGCCGAGCGTTCCCGACGCTGCACATCCAGAACCGTTGCATCCAGCCGCAATCGGCGCACCGCTTCGGCCAGCCGCTCGTCGTGGGTGAACACCACGACCTGACGTCCGCTGCGCGCCGCCGCGGCCAGGACCCGGGCCAAGCCGTCCACCTTGGCCGGATCCATCGCCTGCACCGGATCATCGATGACGACGAAGCCGAACGGACTCTCCGGCACCGTCGCGCGCGGTAGGAACAACGCCAGGCCCAGGGCGTGCAGCTCGCCCTGACTCATCACCCCCAGCGCATTGCTCCCCGCCTCGTCGACGGTGACGTCCAACAGCACCTTGCGACTGGCTCCGGCGTTGCCCTGCAACCGGATCACCCCGAGGTCCACATTGCTCTGCTGGCGCAATCCGCGCCAGATACCGCGGGCGTGCTCGGCCAGCGGAGCCATCCGCTCCTCGCGCAGCCCGGCGGCGGCCGATTTGAGCCAGTCCTCGGCACGCCGGACGGTGTGCAGCTCGGATTCGGCGGCCGCGACCGTCCGTGCACCCTGCAGCCAGGCGGCGATGCGCGGAACCAGTGGCACCCACACCGCGTCGAGCCGATCCAATTCCTTACGAGCCGAACCGCGCAACGCCGCGAGCAGCCGAGCCAGATCCGCGTGGGCGGACCGCAACCGCGCCGGAAACTCCACATCCGGTTCCGCCTGCGCCAGCATCGCCCATGCGGACCAGGCACGCCGCGCCGGTCCGGTGTCCACGTTGGGCGCCTGCGGCGGAGGCGGATCCAGTTCGGCGGGCACCGGCAGCACCAGGGCACGGGCACGTTCGGCGGCGGCGAGGAGAGCGTCGCGAGCAGCGGTGACCGCGGCGGCGCGCTCGGTCAGCCGGGCGATCTGGGTCTCGGTCTCGTGCAACCACTGCGCATCGAGCGCGCCCGCCCCACACACCGGGCAGGCGCACGTGCCCGCGGCCAGCGCATGTGTGCGTGCGCGGGTGAGCAGCTCCAGCACCCGCAATTCGGCCTCGGTATCGCCGGTGGTCAGCTCACTCAGCCGCCGCGCACTCGCCTCGACCGCCGCGGCGGCCTCCGCCACCGACTCCGCATCCGGCAATCGCAGCCGGAGCATCGACTGCAATGCGGCGGTGCCCGCCGGATCGTGCCGGGCGCCCGACACCTCGCCGCCGATGGCCGCCAGATCCGGATCGGCGGCCCGCAGCAACTGTGCGACCCGTGCCGCGCGGTCGTCGGCGACGGAATCCAGAGCGACGAGCAGCTCGTTGCGTTCGTCGCGGGATTGTCTTGCCGCACGCTCCAATTCGAGGCGGCGCACGCGCGTGCGCTCCTGCGCCGCGGTGAGATCGTCCAGGCCCAGCAGCCGATGCAGGGCGTCGAACAGATCACTGGGGCGGCCGTCGACCAGCGCGCCGAGTTCGCTGTAGGACAGGAACGGCCGGTAGAGCTCGAGTGCACGAGACCATCGATCGACGCGAAATTCGGTGGGGTCGCTTGCTTTTCGTGATTGCGTCCAGGTGCCGCCGGCGAGATCGGCGCCCTCGGGCCACTCGCGGGCGATCGTCAGCGCGCCGTCCGGAGCGGCTGCGGTGAGCTCCACCTCGACCCGGGAGGTATTGCCGTCGTGCAGGTTTCGCCATCCCTCGCGCCAGACCGAAGCCCGGCCCGCCCAGCGGCGCGTATCACCGGTCAGGGCCAGCTCGGCGGCCTCGGCGAAACTCGATTTACCGGATCCGTTGCGCCCCACCACGAGCGTGAGCCCCGGGCCCGGATCCAGACGAAGCGACGCCTCGGGGCCGATACCGCGAAAACCGCGAACTCGGATGGTGCGCAGGAAGATTCCGTTCATCCCCAGGCTCGGCGACGGGTCGGGTTCGGCGTCCAGCGCGGCCAGCACCGCACTCGATACCTGCGGGGTGATCGTCGGATCGGCATCCAGGCGGTGCAGCACCAGATCGGACAGGCGTTGCGCGACGCCGGTGGACACGTCCCCCAACTGCCACTCCCTCCGCAAACGCCATAGCGCGTTCGGACTACCGACATGCCGACGCTACCGGATGCGCCGCGCACTCGCGTATGCCGGAGGCCGCGAACCGTCCCGGACGGGGTGCTTATGGCCATCGAGCGGTGATCCGCCCGATGTCCACCCCTCGGCCGTCCCCGACCGGGCAGTTCTACGGGTCTCACCCGAATTCGGGTGGTTCGGATCAACCGAACAGAACAGAATGACAGAGTTCGATCTCCAGCACAAGAGCGCATGAAGTTTCAATTACTCACCGCCCCAGCGATATTGGTCTCGCAAACCCACCGCGAACCCGGTCGCCGAACCCGTCGGGCGATTCCTGTCGGTGGGGTGGGGTAGAAATCCGATCAACCGAATGAACGGGGGACGGCAGTGCCGACGACACCAGTGGGAACCGAATCGATGACATGGACCGCACAGCAGGTCGCCGCGCTGGCACCCGATGCCGCATCGCTCACCGCCGCGCGAAAACTGCACGGGCGGTGGAACTCTGCCGGATGGTGTGCCACCGCACTGTGGGGGCTGTGCAAGGGCAGCGGCGCGAAGCCGTACCAGACGATCGTGGATCTGTCCGGGCCCGCCTACAAATGTTCCTGCCCCAGCCGGAAATTCCCCTGTAAGCACGCCTTGTCGCTCCTGCTGATCTGGTCCGACGGCATGGTGTCCGAGGCCGCCGCACCCGCCGACCACGCTGCGGAATGGCTCGGCGCCCGCGCGCAGCGAGAAGCCAAAACCGCTGCGGCACAGCAGAAGACGCCATCGGCAGCCACGGCGGCACAGCGCCGCGACCGGGTCACGGCCGGACTCGCGGATCTGGACGTGTGGTTGTGCGATCAGGTGCGCACCGGGCTGGCCCAGGCGGATCGCTCGTTCGGCGCTTTCGAATCGGTCGCCGCGCGGATGGTCGACGCACAGGTTCCCGGCGTGGCATCCGTGCTGCGGCAACTTCCACGCAATGTTGTCGGCCGGGAGGACTGGCCGGCGGTCCTGCTGCGCGAGTACGCCCGGCTACACCTGCTCGCCACGGCACATCGCCGCCTCGACGATCTCGAACCGGCGCTGGCCGCCAGTGCGCGCACGCACATCGGCTATCCGGTCACCGCGGAGTCGGTCCGCAGCGAATCCGCCGTCCGCGATCACTGGATGGTGCTGGGCCTGCGGATCACCGAGGAGGAACGGGTACATACCCGCAAGGTCTGGGTACGCGGGCGGACGAGTGGGCGCTGGGCACTGATCCTCGACCACTCGTTCGGTACTCCGGCCTTTCCCGCGGATCTGCCGGTGCCGGGCTCGATGGTCGATGCCGACCTGCATTTCTATCCGGGAGCCGCCGCACTGCGTGCGCTGTGGGGCGAACGGCACGACGTTCCTGAGCCCATCCCCCGGCCGTTCGCCACCGCGCCGGAAACCCCCGGCGCGGAGCCGGGCGGTATCACCGACGCGCTGACCGCGCACGCCCGTGCCCTCGGCACGGATCCGTGGCTGCGATCGTGGCCGGTGCTGCTCAGCGATGTCGTTCCGGTGGTGTCCGGCGATGCCTGGTCCGTCGTCGACCACGCGGGCTCCGCACTCCCGCTGGCACGACTGGCCCGCCAGCCCTGGCAGCTGATGAGTCTGTCGGGTGGACATCCGGTCGCGGTGGTCGGGGAATGGACCGCAGACGGTCTCGTGCCGGTGTCGGCGTGGGCGGGCGGTGAGATGGCCGCCATCGACGCGGAGGCGATCGGTGGATCCCGGGCGCAGACGGACGAACTGGCCTCGGTCGCCCTGCTGGGTACGGCACGTCGCGGCGTCGATCCGGCCGTACTGCCCGAACCGGTGGCCGAGGCCGCCGGTCGCCTGTCCGGCGATCCGGCACAGATTCTGCTCGAGGCCGCCGCGCTACAGGACGTCTTCGCCCGCGGCGCGGTCCTGCCCGGCACGGGTGAGCCGCCCGAACCCGCAGAGACCGACCAGCGCCCGATCCTGCCCGCTCCGGCCGCGACTCGCCTCGTGCGCCTGCTGAGCGAGGCGTCGCCGTTCCTGACCGAATGGTTCGAGGTCGCCGAACCGCACGATTTCCGCGCACCCGACGCGATCTGCACCCTGCTGCTGGACCAGGCGAAATCCCGTACGCCCCTGCGTGAGTCACTGCTGCGTCTGGCCGGGGAACGCGGCCGCTGGCTGGCCGAACACCACGCGCCGTGGCACACCCTGGCCCGCGCCAGTCCCGACGATCGGAGCGTCTGGTCGCACGGCCGCCCCGCCGAGCGGCGCGCCTGGCTGGCTCAGTTGCGGGCGCACGATTCCTGCGCTGCCCGCGAAACCCTCACCGGCACCTGGCATTCCGAACCCGGTCCGGTACGCGCGGATCTGCTGGCCGTCCTCGCCGAAGGACTCACCCTGGCCGACGAGCCGCTCCTGGAATCCGCGCTCGACGACTCACGCGCCGAGGTCCGCCGGGTCGCCGCCGATCTGCTCGCCCGCCTGCCGGATTCGGCCTTCGCCGCGCGGATGACCGAACGCGCCTCGCGCTGGCTCACCTTCGACGGCAAGCAGTTGGTCGCCGATCTGCCCCACCGGCTGGAGGATTCGGCCCGCCGCGACGGCATCGCGGACCGCACCGCGCACACCGCCTACCGGCTGGACGGAGCGCCGCACGTCACGGCGGAGTGGCTACGACGGGTGATCGCCGCGACCCCGATGCGTCACTGGGACGCGCTGCTGGGCGCTCCCGGATCGGCTGCCCGGGTGGGTATGCGCGCCGATCTGCTCGGTCCGGTCACTGCCGGATGGGCCGATGCCGCACTCGCCCAGCACGACAGCCGTTGGGCCGCAACATTGTTCGAGGTGCTGACCGGCACCCCGACGCTCGGGGCCGACCCCGATGTGCGGCGGCAGCTGTTCGCCCTGCTTCCGCTCGACCGGCGGGTGGAGTATCTGCGCACACTGGACAGCAGCTGGCTCGCCGAGATCGAACTGCTGGTGCAGGCGGTGCCGCGGCCGTGGCCCGTCCCGCTGGCCCAGTACCTGATCCGGCTGTTGCTGGACCGCGCCAAGCTCGCCGCGGCACGTCCCGGCGCGCCGGGCCTGTCCCCCGCGTCCTATCGCACCCTGTTCCGCACTGCCGCGGTGCACTTCCCGATCGAGGCCACCGCCGCGGTCGAGATCGCTGCCCGCCGCTGCGGTGATCCCTACTGGGAGACCTGTTTCAACGAGCTCGCCCATGACCTGATCCAGCGCACGACCATGCTCGAGGAGTTGCAATGACCACGACGGATACCACCGATTCCGCATCGAACAGCCTGCTGCGTCCGCACGCCGAACAGGCCTTCGCCGATGAGCTGCGCGCACTGGCCGCGGCCGACGACCGCCCCCGCCCGCCCTCGTGGCGACTGTCGCCGTGGGGTGTGGTCACCTACCTGCTGGGCGGCACCCTGTCCGACGGCACCGTGGTGAGCCCCAAATACGTCGGGCCGCGCAGGCTGATGGAGGTCGCGGTCGCCACGCTCGCGACCGACCGCGCACTGTTGCTGCTCGGTGTGCCCGGTACCGCGAAAACCTGGGTGTCCGAACATCTTTCGGCGGCCGTGTGTGGTGAGTCGACATTGTTGGTGCAGGGCACCTCCGGAACCGCGGAGGAGGCGATCCGCTACGGCTGGAACTACGCCCGGCTCCTGGCCGAGGGCCCCAGCGAGGGCGCGCTGGTGCCCTCCCCGGTGATGACGGCCATGCGCCTGGGTTCGATCGCCCGCGTCGAGGAGCTCACCCGCATCCCCTCCGATGTACAGGATGCGCTGATCACGGTGCTCTCGGAGAAGACCCTGCCGGTCCCCGAACTGGGGATGGAGGTGCAGGCCACCAAGGGCTTCAACGTCATCGCCACGGCCAACGACCGCGACCGCGGCGTCAACGAACTGTCCTCGGCACTGCGGCGGCGCTTCAACACCGTCGTTCTGCCGTTGCCCGCCGACGAGGACGAGGAGGTCGCGATCGTGACCCGCCGCGTCGAACAGCTCGGCGCCGCATTGGAACTGCCCGCGGTGCCCGCCGCCGCGGAAGAGGTGCGCCGGGTGGTCCGGGTCTTCCGCGAGCTGAGATCCGGAATCACCGCCGACGGCCGGACCAAACTCAAATCCCCGTCCGGCACGCTGTCCACCGCCGAGGCGATCTCGGTGATCACCAACGGACTCGCGCTCTCGGCGCATTTCGGCGACGGTGTCCTGCGCGCCGCCGATATCGCGGGCGCGGTGCTCGGCGCGGTCGTGAAGGATCCGGTGGCCGATGGCGTGGTGTGGACCGAATATCTGGAAGCGGTCGTCCGCGAACGGGAGGACTGGGCCGACTTCTACCGGGCGTGCCGCGAGGTCCACGCATGAGCCCACACCACACAGCCGACTCACCACCGGAATCGGCCCCGGCCGCCGAAGCGCCACAGACCCGTGTGTTCGGCATCCGCCATCACGGCCCGGGATCGGCGCGCTCACTTCGCCTGGCGCTGGAGCAGTTCCGGCCCGATGCCATCCTGATCGAGGGCCCGGCCGATGCCGATCCGCTGATCGCCCACATCGCCGCCGCGGACATGACGCCACCGGTCGCACTGCTGGCCTATGTCCCGGATACCCCCTCCCGCGCCGCATTCTGGCCCTTCGCGGTGTTCTCCCCCGAATGGCAGGCCCTGCGCTACGCCCATGAGCATGAGGTCAGCGTCGGCTTCTGCGACCTGCCCGCGACCCACGCCCTGGCCGCGACCGACGAACCCGGCGACCGCACCGACCCCCTCGCCGTCCTGGCTGCCACCGCGGGCTACGACGACCCGGAACGCTGGTGGGACGCGGTCATCGAATCCAGCGCCGACGCAGACGTTTTCGACGCCGTCACCGAGGCCATGGCCGCCCTGCGCGAACCGACCTCGGAGCCCAGCGGTTCGCCGGCCGAGACCGTCGGCGCGGGCGACGATATCCACGCCGCTGCCGATCACGAGATCGACCCACCGACAGCGATCGATCCGGCACGCGAGGCCGCTGAGCTGATCGGATCCTCGGTGGATCCGCATACCTTGCGGCGCGAGGCATACATGCGCCAGACGATGCGTAAGGCATTGAAGGGCGGGGCCGTGCGACTCGCCGTGGTGTGCGGCGCTTTTCATGCTCCGGCGCTGGTGGGGCCGCTCGGGCCCGCGGCAGCCGATGCGCGCATGCTCAAGGGATTGCCGAAGGTGAAGGCGACCTCGACATGGGTGCCCTGGACACATTCGCGCCTGGCGGGTTCCTCGGGTTACGGCGCGGGAGTCACCTCGCCGGGGTGGTATCACCACCTGTTCACCGAGACCGATCAGCCGATCGTGCGCTGGCTCACCAAGGTCGCCGGAACCCTGCGGGCACACGACCTGCCGGTATCCAGTGCGCACATCATCGAATCGGTGCGGCTCGCGAACACCCTCGCCATCCTGCGCGAGCGACCGTTGCCGGGGCTCTCGGAAGTCACCGAGGCCACCCGAGCGGTGTTGTGCGAGGGCGACGAGACGATGTTGCGCCTGGTCACCGGGGAGCTGGTCGTCGGCGAGGCGCTCGGCTCGGTACCGGAGGACACCCCAGCGGTTCCGCTCGAGGCGGATCTGCGCGCACAGGCGCGTTCGCTGCGGCTGACGCGTCAAGCCCTGTCCCGCCAGCTGGATCTGGACCTGCGCAAAGATCGCGACGTCGCGCGCTCACACCTGCTGCACCGGTTGGGACTGCTCGCAATCGGCTGGGGCACACCGACATCGAGCGAGGTCCGCAATACCGGAACCTTCCGGGAGACGTGGACGCTGGTCTGGGAGCCCGAACTCGCCATCGCCGTCATCGAGGCATCCCGCTGGGGCACCACCCTGCTGTCCGCCGCGGAGGCGAAGATCCTGGACTCCGCCGCCGCACCCGATGCCACCGTCGCCGATCTGGGCGGCGCCCTCGAACAGGCCCTGCTGGCCGATCTCGGCGGCGCGGTGCCGGGACTGGTGGCCCGGCTCGAATCCGCGGCCGCGGTGGATCACGACGTCACCCGTCTGCTCGCGGCTCTGCCGGGGCTGATCCGCACGCTGCGGTACGGCGATGTGCGCGGTACCGACGTCGCGGCGCTGGCCCGTGTCGCCAACGGGATGCTGGTGCGCATCTGCGCCGGATTGCCCAGTGCCGTCACCGGATTGGATGCCGACGCCGCGGCCGCCCTGCGCGTCCTGCTGGACGACGCGCACCTGGCCCTGGCCACCCGCGACGACGAGTGGTCGACCCGCGAATGGCACAGCGCCCTGGGCAAACTCGCCGACCGCGGCGATGTGCACGGCAGCCTGGTCGGCCGTGCGGTCCGGCTGCTGTGCGACGCGGGCATCCTGGACGACGCCGAATCCGCCCGTCGCCTGTCCGCGGCGCTGTCGGTCGGTCACGATCCCGCCGAGAAGGCCGCGTGGATCGACGGATTCCTCGGCGGCCGCGGCCTGCTCCTCGTGCACGACCGGAACCTGTTGCACCGCATCGACATCTGGCTCCGCAGCCTGGACGAGGACCAGTTCGTCGCCACTCTACCGCTCCTCCGCAGAACCTTCGGCGCCTTCGAATCCGGTGAACGGCAGGCAATCGCGCAGGCCGTCCGCGACGGCGGCCCCGTCCCGGTCGCCCCGACCCGAACCGGCGGCTTCGACCCCGACCGCGGCGCACTGGCCCTGCACGCCGTCACCCGAATCCTGGCAGTCGCGTAATGCCCGGAAACTCACCCGCCGTGCACCGGCCGATCACCGACCTGACGACGAAACCTGCACGCTGCGGATTCAACCGCAGCGCTACGAGGAGGCATTACCACCGATGACCGACATCGATCGAACACAGTCTCGCCGTTGGCGTCTGGTGCTGGGCGCGCCCGCGGAGTCCTGCCTGGGCGGGCTCGGTTCCGGAGGTGACACGGCGATGGATCGGGCGCTCTCGGCGCTGTACAACGCCGAGGAGCTGACGCCGTCGGAGAAGCGGACGGGCGGGCTGGGCGGATCGGCGCCCAAGGTAGCCCGATGGCTGGGTGACATCCGCAGCTATTTCCCGTCCACCGTGGTGGAGGTGATGCAGCGTGATGCGGTGGAGCGGCTCGATCTGACGCAGCTGTTGCTCGAACCGGAACTGCTCGAGGCCGTCGAGCCCGATGTGCACCTGGTCGGCACCCTGCTGAGCCTGAACCGGGTGATGCCCGAGACCACCCGGTCCACGGCACGCATGGTGGTGGAGAAGGTGGTGCGCGAGATCGAGCGGCGCATCGCCGCGCGGACCGTTGCCGCGGTGTCCGGCGCGCTGAACCGCGCCGCGCGCACCACGCGTCCACGGCTGCGCGATATCGACTGGGATCGCACCATCCGCCGCAATCTCGCGCACTACCTGCCCGAACACCGCACGGTGGTACCCGAACAGCTGATCGGGTACGGCCGCAAGTCGCAGGCGGTGCGGCGCGATGTGGTGCTGGCGATCGACCAGTCCGGATCGATGGCCTCGAGCGTGGTGTACGCCTCGGTGTTCGGTGCGGTCCTGGCCTCGATGCGTTCGCTGAAGACCTCGATGGTCGTCTTCGATACGGCCGTCGTGGATCTCACCGATCAGCTCTCGGATCCGGTCGACGTCCTGTTCGGCACCCAGCTCGGCGGCGGCACCGATATCAATCGCGCCATCGCCTACAGCCAGCAGCTGATCACGCGTCCGGCCGACACGCTGTTCGTCCTGATCTCCGACCTGTACGAGGGCGGGATCCGCGCGGAGATGCTGCGCCGGATCGCCGCGATGCGGGAATCCGGCGTCCAGGTGTTGGTCCTGCTGGCGCTGTCCGACGACGGCGCACCCGCTTACGACCACGAGAACGCCGCCGCACTGGCCGGACTTGGCGTCCCCGCCTTCGCCTGCACCCCGGACAAATTCCCGGATCTACTGGCCGTGGCCCTCGACCGCGGCGACGTACGCACCTGGGCGAACAACCACGCGGGGTGAGCCGGACGCTACGTCCCCGGCGCGCTGCTGCCGAGCGCGCTCAGGAATCCCATCAACGACTGTGCCAGTCCCAAACCTGCATTCAGAACCCCCAACGCGCCACCGAGCGTGCCGAAGAGATCCATCTCCAGACTCCTTCACCGACCATGTGGACCAGCGGGCGAACCGGACAGATGCAGATCATACGATCCGCACACCCCCGGACCCGGTATCTCGCCTGCGCGTCACCCGACGACCGTGTCGCCCCGGGGAACTCGCCGACGAGACCGCCGGATGCTCGACGCCCGCCGTGCTCACAGATCGGCGATGGCGGCCAGAGGTGGCGTGCGCGCGGCCCGGATCCCGGGCCACACGGCGGCCAGTACACCCACCACGCCGGAGCCGACCAGCATCAGCACGATCTGGATCCACGGCACGGTGATCGTGCTGATGCCCAGATCACTGAGGGTCCGCAGGAATCCGACGCCGAGTCCGAGCCCGAGCACCACGCCCACGAGCGCACCGAACACCGCGATCAGCATCGACTCCAGATAGATGCTCCGGCGCACCTGCGGTCGCTGCATGCCGACCGCCCGCAACATGCCGATCTCGCGACGGCGTTCGACCACCGACAGTGCGAGCGTGTTGACGATGCCGAGCACCGCGATCACCACCGCCAAGGCCAGCAGCCCGTAGAGGATCGCGAGCATGGTGTCGATCTGTTGGCCCCGCGTGCCCTTGAATTCCTGCCGGTTCTCCACCTGCACCACGACGAACGGCGCGGTCGCCTTGACCAGGTTCTGCCGCATGAGCGTCAGATCGGCCCCCGGCGCGGCGGAGATCAGCACGATCACATCGGCGCGGAACGCGACGGGCATCACCTGGTCGTACAGCGCCGAGGACACCACCAAGGATCCGAGCAACTGGGTGTCCTTGTAGATTCCGGCCACCGTGACGGTGAACTTCTTGTTGTCCATGCTGGTCAGCTGCACCTGCTGACCGGCGTGCCAATTGTGTTTCCCGGCTTCGGTTTCCGAGACCTGAATATCGTTGTCGCCGAGTGTCTTGTCGCCACTGCGAATCTCGTAGTTCAGGACGGGACTCATCGCCGCATCCGGTGAGATGCCGTACAGCGGATCCTCGCCGATCTTCATCTGCACGCCGCGGAAGGCCACCGCATCCTGGACTCCCGCAACGGATCTCACGGCCTGCCCCGCGCCGACGGGCACACCGATCAGCTGCGGACCGGTCAGGACGTAATCGGCCTTGA
The DNA here is from genome assembly GCF_019890715.1 of Nocardia coffeae. Classification (NCBI taxonomy): domain Bacteria; kingdom Bacillati; phylum Actinomycetota; class Actinomycetes; order Mycobacteriales; family Nocardiaceae; genus Nocardia; species Nocardia coffeae. Next base: position 97,065 of record NZ_JAINZY010000016.1, read on the forward strand.
CGCCCTGGTCGACCACGTCGCTCACACTCGCCTTCGCCGAGGCTCCGAGCATGCCGATCGCCGAGACCAGCATCAACCCCAGGGTGAGCGCGAAAGCAGTCGCCGCGGTGCGCCGCGGATTGCGGACCGCGTTGTTGCGCGCCATATGCCCGATCGGCCCGAACGGTCGCACCAGCACGCCGAGCGCCGCCAGCACCGGCCGCGACAACGACGGCGAGGCGAACAGCACCGCGAAAATCAGTGCAGCAGCACCGATTCCGACGGTCAACGCGGCATTGCCGCCGGTGTGGCGAGCCCCGAGCACAACCAGCACGACACCGACGACCGCGAGCGCCACGCCGATGCCCGTGCGCAACCGCAACGATTCGCCGGTCGAGGCGAACTCCTCGCGCATGGCCTCCACCGGCGGAATCTTGGCCGCGCGGCGCGCGGGCGCATAGGCGCTGCCCACCGTCACCACCAGACCGATGCCCAGCGCCGCCAGCACGGTACGCACCTGCACCTGCATGGCCCCGGTGGGCAATCCCAGGTCGAAGGCATTGAGCAGCCCGGACAACCCGAACGCCAACGCGATGCCACAGGCCAGACCCAGTGCGCTGCCGATCAATCCGATGATCGCCGCCTCGGCCACCACCGACAGCCCCACCTGCCGTCTACTCGCACCCACCGCACGCAGCAGCGCCAGTTCCCGCAGCCGCTGCGCCACGATCATCGAGAAGGTGTTGTAGATGATGAACGTGCCCACCAGCAGCGCGATCGCACCGAAGGCGAGCAGGAAGTAGTTCACGAATTTGAGCGCGTTGCCGACCTGGGCCTTCAGATCCGCGCGCACCTGATCGCCGTCGAGCACCTTGTAGCCCGGCAGAACCCGGGACAGCCTGTCGCGCACGGTATCCGCCGAGACGCCCGGCGCCGCGGCCACGTCGACGTAGCCCACGTGCTGTCCGTCGGTGAACAGTTCGCGCGCCTGAGCGTCGTCGAACAGAATTCCGATGAATCCGCCGGAATCGGAGCTCATGGTGTAGATCCCGCTGACGGTCACCACGATATTGCCCTTGGACGGGATGAGGATCTCGGTGCGATCCCCGACCGACAACCCGGCGCGTTGCGCCCCACCGGAATTGATCGCGACCTGTCCGGGGCCGGTGGGCGCGACGCCCGCGACGATCTTCTGCGGTTCGGCGACGGCCTTGTCCGGCGGCAGATAGGACTGCCCGAGACTGGGCGCACCACCGGTCTGCACCGCGTGACCGTCCTTCAGCAGCACGACCGGCCCCTGCACCGCGGGGGCGACCGCCCGCACGCCGGGGGTCGCGGTGACCTTGTCGATCACGTCGAGCGGAACGCCCAGCGACGTACGTTCCTCGGGCTGCACCCGCACGTCCACGCCCTTGGCCTGATCGGCGAAGATGCCGTTGAAGGTGCTCTGCAGGGTGTCGGTGAACACGAAAGACCCTGCGATGAAGGCGGTTCCGAGAATCACCGACAGTACGGTCAGCGCCAGGCGCACCTTGTGCGCGGCGAGATTGCGCAAGGCCACCTTGCGCATCGGGCTCGCGGCCATCAGGCGTTCTCCAGCTTTTTCATCCGGTCCAGCACGGATTCGGCTGTGGGATCACGCAATTCGTCGACGATGCGGCCGTCGGCGAGGAAGATCACCCGGTCGGCGTAGGAGGCGGCGTGCGGCTCGTGGGTGACGATGACGACCGTCTGCCCGAATTCGTCGACGGCCGCGCGCAGGATCGAGAGCACCTCGCCGGAGGACCGCGAGTCCAGATTTCCGGTCGGCTCGTCGCCGAAGATGATCTCGGGTTTTCCGGCCAGGGCGCGGGCGCACGCCACGCGCTGCTGCTGGCCGCCGGACAGTTCGCTGGGCCGGTGGGCGAGCCGGTCGTTCAGGCCCAGGCGTTTGATCACCGTGTCGAGCCAGTCCTGATCGGCGTTGCGGCCGGCGATGTCCAGCGGCAACGTGATGTTCTCCAGCGCGGTCAACGTCGGGACCAGATTGAACGCCTGGAACACGAAACCGATCCGGTCGCGGCGCAGTGCGGTCATCTCCTTGTCGGACAGGCCGGTCAGGTCGGTCCCGCCGATGTGCACCGCGCCGGAGGTGGCCGCGTCGAGCCCGGCCAGGCAGTGCATCAGGGTGGATTTGCCCGAGCCCGACGGACCCATGATGGCGGTGAACTCACCCGTGGCGAATTCCGCGCTCACCCCGTCCAGTGCCCGGACCTGGGTGTCTCCAGTTCCGTACAGCTTGACCAGATCGGTAGCGCGGGCCGCGATCGTAGTGTCGGCAGTGGTTTCGGTGCCCAGGGCATCGGCAGTCATGTTCTCCAGTGTTGCCTGACCCGCACGTCTGCGCCATCAGGAATGCCCCCCAATACTTCGGGGGTATACCGGACCGGCTAGCCCAGCGAACCGATGATCGCCAGCACGACCAGCAGGATGACGACCGCGCCGACGATGATGCCGATGATCAGGCCGGTGTTGGATTTGCGCTGCGGCGGCATCTGCGTGGGCTGATAGCCGTAACCGGTCTGCTGATACGGCGAATTCTGCGGATACATCTGCTGCGGGGGCGGCGTAGGCGAACGCACCGGCATCGGCACAGGTGCGGGCCCGGCGGTGGGCATGGGTCCGGCGTTCTGCATGCCGGGGCCGGTCCGCTGCGGCACCACGGGATTGCCGGGGCCGGTTCCGGTGAGGCCCATCTGCGGGCCGACGGTCTGCGGCCCTACCGTCTGCGGGCCCAGGGTCTGCGGGCCGACGGTCTGCATACCCGGGCCGGTGAACTGCCGCGGCGGCGACAGCGGAACCCCCGGGGAGCTGGGCGCGGCGAGGGCGCGGCGGGCCGCGGCGGCGAATTCCGCGCACGAGACGAACCGGTCGTCCGGGCGTTTGGCCATGGCCTTGGCCAGCACGCTGTCCATCGCGGGCGGGAGGCCGGGCCGGATCTTGCTCAGCGGCGGCGCGGGCTCCTGCAGATGTCCGCGAATCACCGCGGCCGGATTCGACGCGGCGAACGGCCCGGTCCCGGTGAACAACCAGAACAGGCTGCAGGCCAGCGAGTATTGATCCGCGCGGCCGTCCAGGTTGGCCCCGGTGAGCTGTTCGGGCGAGGCGTACGCCAGCGTCGCGGTGAACGTGCCGGTCTGGGTGAGGTGGCCGCCGTCGTCACGCAGCCGGGCGATGCCGAAGTCGGTGAGGTAGACGCGCTCGCCCTTACCACCCGTCGAGCGGGCCAGCAGCATGTTCGCGGGTTTGACGTCGCGGTGCATGACGCCGTTGCCGTGCGCGTAGTCCAATGCCTCGGCGACCTCGCCGATGATCTGCACCGCTCGCTCGGGCGGGAGTTTGGTGGGGTCCACACTGGCGGCATCGATACCGTCGATGTACTGCATCGAGATCCACAGCTGACCGTCTTCGAGACCGCGGTCGTAGACAGTCACGATATTGGGGTGGTCCAGCTGGGCGACCAGATCGGCCTCGCGCTCGAAGCGGGCACGGATCTCCTGATCGGATACCATTTCACGGTTGAGCAGCTTGAGCGCGGTCTTGCGCGGCAGACGGGGATGTTTGGCCAGATATACCGAACCCATGCCGCCGCGGCCGAGCAATTGCTCGACGAGATATCCGGCGAAGATCTCACCGTTGGCCACCATGATGTCCGCTCCCACTTCCCGTGCCGCGCACCGGGACCCGCCAGCGCACGGCCGTGTACCGCATGAACTCCGTCGTCGTTACGAGCCGACCACGGGAAACACCGAAACCATAGCAGCCCGGAGGAATCCGCACCCGCGGTGGCGCGAACGCCGCCGCGCCCCCAGCGCACCGATCCCATGCGGGTTGATCGCCCCGGAAGGACCGGTGGAAACGGCCTGTTCCGCGCCCCGGCGGAACCTGTCGGTGGGTACCGATACGCTCGGTCCCATGCGCATTGGAGCACACGTCAGACAAGACAGTGATCCGATCGGCTTCGGCGAGAAACTGGGCGCCGAGGTCATCCAGATGTTCGTGGTGGATCCGCAGAGTTGGGACAAACCCCAGCCGCATCCGCTGGCCGAGCAGATCAAGGCCAGCCCGATCGAGTTGGTGGTGCACTCCTCGTATCAGATCAACGTGGCCAGCACCAACAATCGCCTGCGCATGCCCTCGCGGCAGGCGGTGGCGCTGCAGGCGCAGGCGGCAGCCGATCTGGGGGCGTTCGGCCTCGTCGTGCACGGCGGGCATGTGCGCTCGGATGCGGAGATCGAGGCCGGTATCACCAACTGGGGCAAGCTGTTCGAGCGCCAGCAGGACAAGGGCGGGTTCGCGGTGCCCATCCTGATCGAGAACACCGCGGGCGGAAATCACGCCATGGCCCGGTATTTCGACTCCATCGCCAAACTCTGGGACGTCGTCGGCGAGTACGACGCGGGATTCTGCCTGGACACCTGTCACGCCTGGGCCGGCGGCGAGGAGCTCATCGGCGTCGTGGATCGGATCAAGGCCATCACGGGTCGGATCGATCTGGTCCATCTGAATTCCTCACGCGACGAGTTCAATTCGGGCGCGGATCGGCACGCCAACTTCGCCGAGGGCACCATCGACCCGCAACTGCTGGCCGAGGTCTGCCGCACCGCCGGTGCGCCGGTGGTCCTGGAAACCCCCGCGGAGGGCGTCGCCGAGGATCTGGCCTATCTGCGCGAACATCTGGGCTGAGCGCGAGCGTTCGGATCCTCCTGACCGCAAATATGGTTCGTCCCGCTCGCCGGTGATGTGCTGCTCATGCACCACAGATCCGAGCGAAAGGCGCTTCATGTCCGTCGATCACGCAGTAGAAACCGAGACAGCCGTGCAGGTCGTCAAGCTCGGCACCCACATCGGCGCACGTATCGAGGGCGTCCGGCTCGGCGGTGACCTGTCCGCGCCGGCCGTCGAGGCGATCCGCGCGGCGCTCAACGAACACAAGGTGATCTTCTTCCGCGGTCAGGACCACCTCACCGAGGACGGCCAGTACGCGTTCGCGGAGTTGCTGGGCACCCCGACCACACCGCATCCGACGGTCACCTCCCGCGGTGTCCGATCGCTGGCCATCGACTCCGAGACCGGGCGGGCCAACAGCTGGCACACCGACGTGACCTTCGTGGACCGGGTACCCAAGGCATCGATCCTGCGCGCGGTCACGCTGCCCAGCTACGGCGGTTCGACCACCTGGGCCTCCACCGTGGCGGCCTACAACTCGCTGCCCGACCCGCTCAAGCGCCTGGCGGAGGGTCTGCGCGCGGTGCACACCAACGCCTACGACTACGCCGCCGGTCACGGCAAGGATTCGGATCCGAAGTACCAGTCCTATCGCGACGAGTTCGTCTCCAGCTACTACGAGACCGAGCACCCGGTGGTGCGCGTGCACCCCGAAACCGGTGAACGCGCCCTGCTGCTGGGACATTTCGTGAAGCATTTCGCAGGACTGAACAACTCCGAGTCCCAGGCGCTGTTCCGGCTGTTCCAGGACCGGGTCACCCGGCTCGAGCACACCACCCGCTGGAACTGGTCGCTGGGCGACGTCGCGATCTGGGACAACCGCGCCACCCAGCACTACGCCATCGATGATTTCGACGGCGCCGAGCACCGCAAGCTCACCCGCATCACCCTCGCGGGCGATATTCCCGTCGGCGTCGACGGCCGGACCAGCACGGTGATCGCCGGTAACGCCGAGCACTATTCGGTGGTCGAGCAGGCCGCCGCCTGATCGCGCCGCAGCCGAAGGTCCCCGTCGCCGATTCCCTCCGCGACCGAGACTTTCGGCTGCCTCGATGCCCCTCACGGACCGATCGCCCATTCGGGTCGCACCGACACCGAGCCGGCTGCCGCAGTTCGGCCGAGTTGCTATACCGCAGAGTGTCGGCATGGCCGTCCGCCTCTCCGGCGCAGGCGCGGGCTACAGGACTCCCGCCGAGACTGGTTGAATCGATTCCATGGAGATTCGGCCGCTCGACGGAGTGCGGGTACTGGAGCTGGGCAATTACATCGCGGCGCCGACCGCGGGGCGGATCCTCGGCGATTTCGGCGCCGAGGTGATCAAGGTCGAGCGGCCGAAAACCGGTGACGAACTGCGTAACTGGCGGTTGTACGGTGGCGACACCTCGATGCTGTACCGGACCGTGAACCGGAACAAGAAGTCCATCACCCTGGATCTGCGGTCCGAGGCGGGCCGGGCGATCGTGCTCGATCTGGTCTCCCGATCCGATGTCCTGCTGGAGAATTTTCGGCCCGGCATGCTGGAGAAGTGGGGGCTGGGCCCGCAGGAGCTGAACGCGGCCAATCCGGATCTCATCCTCACCCGGATCTCCGCCTACGGTCAGACCGGACCGATGTCCCAGCGACCCGGCTTCGCGGCGGTGGCCGAGGCCGTGGGCGGTCTGCGCGAACTGGTCGGCGATCCGGATCGACCGCCGGTACGGGTGGGCGTGTCCATCGGCGATTCGATCGCCGGGATCTACGCGGCCTTCGGCACGGTGATGGCCCTGTTCCGGCGCGAGCGGTCGAACGAGTCGATTCCCTTGCCGCACCGCATGATCGACGTCGCGCTGAACGAATCGATCCTGTCGGTGATGGAATCGCTGGTGCCCGACTACTACGCCTACGGCATCGCCCGCGAACGCGTCGGCGGCCGGATGGAGGGCATCGCCCCCAGTAACGCCTACCCCTGCTCGGACGGGTTCAGCATCATCATCGGCGGTAACGGCGATGCAATCTTCCAGCGCTATATGCAGGTCATCGAGCGGCCCGATCTGGCCGCGGATCCGGAACTGGCCGACAACGCCGGTCGCTGGAAACATCGCGAACGCCTCGATGCCGCCATCGCCGAGTGGACGCGCGGCCACACCCGTGACGAGGCGCTGGCGATTCTGGAGAGCGCAGGCATCCCGTCCGGCCCGATCTACACCGCGGCCGATATCACCACGGACGCGCAGTACCTGTCGCGCAACATGATTCAGCACTTTCCGGTGGACGTCGGCGAATCCGAGCCGAAGCAGGTGGGTTTCCCGGGCATCGTGCCGGTGATCGGCGAGGCGTCGCTGCCGATCCGCAACGTCGGCCCGGATCTGGGCGAGCACACCCACGAGGTGCTCGCCGGACTGCTGGGCATGTCGCAGGAGCAGATCCGCGACTTGGAGGTGGACTGATGCTGCGCGATGTCACGCTACGTGACGGCCTGCAACTGACCGGCAAGGTGCTACCCACCGATCGCAAGGTCGAACTCGTGCGCACCCTGCTCGGTCTGGGCGTGCCCACGCTGGAGATCGGTTCGATGGCGCGGCCGGATCTGGTGCCGCCGATGGCGAACACGATGGATCTGATCGCCGCTCTGGAACCCGAAGAGCTGCAGCACTGTTGGGTATGGGTGGCCACGCCCCGGCATGTCCGCCGAGCCGCCGAGGCCGGTGTGCGCAATTTCCAGTACTGCTTCTCGGCGTCCGACGCGCACAACAAGGCCAATATCGGGCGCACCACCGAGGAGAGCCTGGCGGCCATGCCCGAGGCGATCACCCTGGCGCACGAGGCCGGAGGATCGATTCAGTTGTGCCTGGCCACGGCGTTCACCTGTCCGTTCGACGGTCCCGTCGATCCACGTCGGGTGCTGGACATCGCGAACGATCCCCGCGCCGAGGGTGCGACCGATATCGTCGTCGCCGACACTCTCGGCCAAGCGCATCCGCGGCAGGTCAGCGATCTGATCACTGCCGTGCGGGCCCGAACTCCCGAGCGCCGCATCATCTTCCACGGCCACGACACCTGGGGTATGGGCGTGGCGAATTCGCTGGCCGCACTCGATGCCGGAGCCACCATGGTGGACGGTTCGCTCGGCGGGCTGGGCGGCTGCCCGTTCGCCCCCGGCGCGAGCGGCAACACCTCGAGTGAGGATCTGCTGTTCGCCACCCGCCCGGACTGGTTCACCCCGGACACGCTGGCAACCCTGGTCGGCCTGTCCCGCGACCTGCTCGGCGAACTCGGCGAACCGAATCGGTCCCGTACCGCCGAAGGCGCCCGATCCGAGGCCGACGCCTTCGAATGGGTTGTGCACGAAAAGAACTGATCGGTCCGCCACGCAGCCGCCGGACGGTTCACGCCGGCAGACCGAGCCTGAGGGTGAGGCCGTCGAGGATACAACCGAGGGTCCATTCGACCGGCTCGTCGGGGCCCGCGCCGGTACGCCCCTGGAACCATCGGCTGAAAGCCGGATAGCGGCCTTCGGCGAGAATCGGCTCCACGAAGGGGCGGGCGGCCGCGGCCAGCTGGTCGTCGGTGTGCAGGCCGACGCGCGTGCGCATGCGTTGCTCGTGCGCCAATTGCAGTGCCGCGCCGAAGAGATGCCCGTCCACCGCGCTCGTGATCAGTGACAGCTCATCGGCGGTGCGACCCAGCGGCTCCAGCATCGCGAACCGGAAATCGAAGTAGCGCAGCGCGTTCGGCCCCAGCGGTGGGCGGGTGTGCACGAGCTCCCCGAACCAGAGGTGGCGCAGCAGTACCGCCCAGGTTTCCCGTGCCAGGTGCTCGAGACCCGAACGCCAGTGTGCCGCAGGCTCCTCCGGCAGCGGTATCTCACCGTAGACGGCGTCGATCATCAGATCCACCAGACCGTCCTTGCTACCGACGTAGCGATACAGCGACATCGGGGTCGACGCGCCCACGGCCGCGGCGACGCGACGCATGGTCAGCGCCGGCGCTCCCTCGGCGTCGGCGATCGCCAGGGCCGCGTGCAGGATGCCCGCGCGACTGAGACTGGTCGTGGGCCGTCCGGGCGGTTCGGGCAGGGTCCAGATCAGCGGTCCCGGAGCCTCCTCGGTCATTGCACCTCCTCGAAAATCCGTCCCTTGCCGGGCATTCAACCATTGGTGTACAACGTACATATGATGTACGACGTACACGAACCTCGGGTACTGATCGTCGGCGGCGGACTCGTCGGCCTGACGGCTGCCCTGTTCCTGCGGTACCACGGTGTGCCATCGCTGCTGGTGGAACGGCGCGCGACCACATCCCCACAACCCAAGGCCCGGCGGATCAACATCCGCACCATGGAACTGTTCGACCAGATCGGCATCGGCGAGACGGTCCTGGACGCGGCGCGCGATCTGTCCGCCCACCAGGCCATGGCCGCCGGGCCGACCCTGGCCCGCGCCACCCGCCTGCCGTTCACACTGCCGGGCGGCATGCCCGACTGGGCCGCGATCACCCCGTCCACGGCCTGCCTGTGCGCACAGGATCTGCTCGAACCGACCTTGCGCACCCTGGCCACCGAGCGCGGCTGCGATATCCGCTTCGGTGTCGAATGCACCGAATTCACCCAGGACACAACGGGCGTCACGGCGACGCTACGCAGCGCCGACGGCGATCCCCGGCGGATGCGGGTGAGCTATCTGATCGCCGCGGACGGAGCCGCGAGCCCGATCCGCGAGCGCCTGGGTATCACCCGCAGTGGTCGAGGCACCCTGGGCCGAGCGGTGAACGTCTATTTCCACGCCGAGTTGTCGAATCTGGTGCGGGGCCGCGAATTCAATCTCTGTCAGATCGAGAACGACCGCGCACCAGGGGCATTCATGTCCGTGGACGGCGCGCGCCGATGGATCTTCAGCACCTCGCACGATATCGACCGCCCGGTGCGGGATTGGCCGCGCGCGCTACGGATCGCGATCGGCGAACCGGATGTCGACCTCGAGGTGGTGAGCGTATTGCCCTGGGAGCCGGGCATGTTCGTCGCCGACCGGTATCGCGACGGCCGGATCTTCCTGGCCGGGGACGCCGCCCATGTCATGCCGCCGTATGCGGCCGCCGGCGCGAACACCGGCATTCACGACGTGCACAACCTTGCCTGGAAGCTTGCCGCGGTACTGCGCGGCGCCGCCGGGCCCGGTCTGCTGGACACCTACCACACCGAACGCCACCCGGTCGGCTGGTTCACCGCCGACCAATCCAGCGTCCGCACAGCCGATCTGCGCACCCTGGCCCACCGCTCGACCGACGGCACGCCACTGGCGGACCCCATCGCCATGATTCTCGGCCAGCGCTACCCGTCCGGAGCCTTCATCGACGATGACAGCCCACACACCCTGACTCACCTGGATCTCACCGGCCAGCCCGGCACCCGAGTGCCACATCTGCCCCTGCCCGACGGCCGCTCCACCCTCGACCTCCCGGGCCCCGGCTTCGCCCTGCTCACCGGCCCGCAGGCCGACCATTGGCAGCTGTCGAAGCGACTGCCCGACGCGCTGCGCGAAACCGGCTGTGCAGCAACACCACCGGATGCATCCTCGACCGAACGCCGGGCAGATCACCGTATTCCGCCGAGACCGCGCACATACGTCCACACCCTGGACGAAAAGTGGTGCGTAGCAGCAGGTATCACCAGATCGGGTGCACTGTTGCTACGTCCCGATCAGATCGTCGCCTGGCGCACGCCGACCGCGCCCGCGGACCCCGCGACGGCACTGGACTCCGCACTCGATCGAATCCTGGCCGAACCGCAAAAGCGCTGAGCGCCACCGATTCACCGGCAGCATGCGAATCCACAGCCGATGCGCCGAACGTCCCACCCGGCGCGAGATCAGCCGGATCACCGCATCGGACAGCACCTGACCACAGCGGTAATCGTCGTGTGTCGCAATGGATCACCGAGGGCGTCCATCGTGGATTGCCGGACCCGCACGAGGTCCACAGATCGGCTCGAACCGCATACCCGACGAGGTCGGGCACGTAATTCCTTATCGCCCAGCGGATTTCCGCGGGCGTTCACCGACCCGCGCGTTCAGGCCGATCCGTGCGCATCGGCCCGAAGCTTCAACAGCACCAAACCGGCGGTGCTGGCGAGGATCAGGCCTGCGACGGTGACCAGGACGCGTAGATCGACAATGCCCATCACCGCTCCCACCATGCCGCCTGCGAAAATCACCCAGGCCACGAGGCGCGAGACGATCGCCCAGACGGGACGCGAGGATTCGGCTGCGGCCGAATCACTCTGGGGCGCCGCGCCCAGGGGGGTCGTCGAGAAAGCTCCCATCACCACTCCTCGATGACGCCGCCGGAGCCGTGAATTTCACGGTTTCCCCCGGCATATTGAAGGCGTCTCACGTGTAACTTTGCCCACACGCTACGTCTCCGTTGTCAAATCTCCACCCGACACGCGTATGACACGCCGAAGTTATCGATCCGTTATCTGAACCAAAGGTGTTTGACATGACGGGTCGGTATCTTGTCGACCAGCACGCTCATCTGGCCCCCGACCCCGGCACTCGGATAATGTGAGGCCGGTTCGGGACAATTGAGGAGCTAGTCACCAATGCACGGCAGCAAGGCGGAGTTGGGGGATAACGCCGAGGACATCCCACACCGCCTGACCGCCAAGGTGGCAGGCCCGGCGATCGCGGCGGGCGCAATCTCGTTGGGGCTGGTACTGATCGGAGCCTGCGGACTCGGACAACACGACGTCTATGTCGCTCCGCCGCCGCTCAGTGCGGACGGACACGTCGTCACGGGCACCCGCGCCGCGAGTGCGACGTCCTACGTCGTGGTCATCCCGCCGTCGCCGTCCTGGCATATCGCGGCCAGGACCACGCCCCGCCCCACCTCGACCACCTCGCCGTTCCCCTCCGATCCGTCCTTTCCGGCCGCGACGCCGACCATGGATCCGTTCGACGAGCAGAGCTTCGATCCCCCGGGCAACACCACGCCGCCGACGAGTACCACCGACCCGTACGGCGGGGACACGACCACCACCGCGCCCACCTCGGTGACGACCGATCCGCAGTACCCCCACCATCGGCTGCCGTCCGAGGAGGGCGACAACTGACGGGGAACGGCCGTCACCGCGGTCGCGCTACAGCTCGACCAGGTCGTATTCGCCGAGGCGATCGGTCAGCACCCGCAGATGCTCGAATCCGCCGCCGAAGGTGTGCTCGATGGCGGTGAGTCGCGCGACGTAGTGGCTGACCGGATATTCGGTGGTGATGCCGATACCGCCGTGCATCTGGACCGCCTCCTGACCGATGTGCCGGGCGGACCGGCCGACCTGCAGGCGAGCCCGCGAGGCCACGGCCGGATCGGGTTCTCCCTCGGTCAGCGACGCGGTGGCGTACACGCTCATGCTCCGGGCCAGTTCCAGGGAGACGTACATGTTCGCCGCACGCTGGGTGAGCGTCTGGAACTTGGACAGGGTGACCCCGAATTGCTTGCGGGTCTTCAGATAATCGGTGGTCAGCCGCAACGCCTCGGCCATCGCACCGACCGACTCCGCGCACAGGCTCGCCTGCGCCTGCACGATCTGCGCAGCGATGGCCGCCGAGGCGTCACCGGATTCGCCGAGCAGTTCGGCCGCCGCGCCGTCGAACTCGATCTGCGCGCCGCGCAGACCGTCGAAGGTGCGATACGGCATCCGGGTGGTGGCGTCGGCCGCGACCAGGAACAATCCGATCCCGCCACCGGGCAGCGTCGCGCTGACGACCAGTAGGTCGGCGCAATCACCGTGCGACACCGGATTCTTCACACCCGTGATCCGGTAGCCGTCGCCGTCGGCAGTCGCGGTGACCGCCGAACCGGTTGCGGGCCAGCGCGTTCCGGGCTCGTCATGGGCGAAGGCGAGCAGTGTCGCGCCGGAGACGACCTCGGGCAACACCCGAGCACGCTGTTCGGCGGTGCCCACCCGGGCGATCAACCCGCCGGGCAGCAGCACCGCATCCAGCAGCGGTTCGGGCGCGAGCCGGCGGCCGATCTCCTCCATGACCACCATGGTCTCCACCGGACCGGCGCCCACGCCGCCGTCCTCCTCGCTGAAACTCAGTCCCAGCACACCCAATTCGGCCAGCTGGCCCCACACGTCGCGGTTCCAGCCCAGTTCGGTGTCGATCACCTTCAGCCGGTACTCCGGGTCGTAGCTGCGGGCCAGCAGATCGCGGACGGTGTCGCGCAGCATGCCCTGTTCATCGGTGAGTTCGAAATCCATGGCTGCGCCTCACAATCCGAGGATGGTGGAGGCGATGATGGTGCGTTGCACCTCGCTCGATCCTCCGTAGATGGTGGTCTTGCGGAAGTTCAGGTATCCGGGACCGCTGCGCTGCGCCCAATCGGGCGAGGCGATGGCCTCGGCGTTCACCGGCAGGGAGTCCGGGCCCGCGATGTCCAGCAGCAGTTCGGTCGCGGCCTGCTGCAGTTCCGAACCACGCAGTTTCAGCACCGAGGAGACCGGATTCGGTTTGCCCTCGGCGGAATTGGCCACCACGCGCAGCAGGGTCAGCTCCAGGGCCAGCAGTTCGTTCTCCAGCTCGGCCACCCGCGCGCCGAACACCGGATCCTCGAGCAGCGTGCCCGAGCCGATCTTCGTCTGCGCGGCATACTCCTTCGCGACCGCGAGCTTGACCTTGGTGCGCCCCACACCGGTGATGCCGGTGCGCTCGTTGCCGAGCAGGAACTTCGCGTAGGTCCAGCCCATGTTCTCCTCGCCGACCAGCTGATCGGCGGGCACCCGGACGTTCTCGAAGAAGACCTCGTTGACCTCGTGATGTCCGTCGATCAACTTGATCGGGCGGATCGTCACACCGGGGGTGTTCACATCGAACAGCAGCATCGAGATGCCGGCCTGCTTCTTGGGCGCGTCCGGATTCGTGCGCACCAGGCAGAAGATCCAGTCGGCGTACTGAGCCAGGGTGGTCCAGATCTTCTGGCCGTTGACGATGTACGAGTCACCGTCGCGCGCCGCGGTGGTGCGCAGCGAGGCCAGGTCCGAACCGGCGTCGGGCTCGGAGAAGCCCTGGCACCACCAGATGTCGAGGGAGGCGGTCGGCGGCAGGAAGCGCTGCTTCAGTTCGGTCGAACCGAACTGGGCGATCACCGGGCCGATCATGTTCGCGTTGAAGGTCAGCGGCTCGGGCACGCAGGCCAGCTGCATCTCGTCTTCCCAGATGTGACGCTGCAGCGGCGTCCAATCCTTGCCACCCCATTCGGCGGGCCAGTTCGGCACCGCGAGACCGTTCGCGTGCAGGGTCTTGTGCGCGGTCACGATATCGTCGCGGGAGAGTTCCCGGCCGTATTTCACCTTGTCCCGAATCTCGGCCGGAATCTTGGTCCGGTAGAACTCACGCAGTTCGTCCCGGAAGGCCACCGCATCGGGTGCCAAAGCAAGTTTCATGGGCGTCTCCCACCGTGTTGGATTTCCGGGCTCAAACCTACTCCCCGGTAATCCGGACCTGTCGGATGGATCACACCAGCGCATTCGCCCCGGCCGGCGCAGCACGCCCGGTCCACCCCACTCGACCGGCTGCCAACTGGTAGGTTGCTCCGGAAGCAGGCTGCGGCCGTCCGGCGAATCGGACGAATTCGGTGGCCGACCGGTTCACGATCAAGGAGTACGACGAGTGAACGGCAGGATCCTCGCGCGTCTGGCCGCGCTCTCGGCCTGTGCCGCAATCGGCACCGCGACCGCATTCGGCACCGCAGACGCCGCGCCGAGCGCGACCGACACCGCGATCGATCACCTCACCACGGCCGTGGGCTCCGATGCGGCGGCGAAGAACGCGGTGAGCAAGCTGGCCAAGTCCACGCATCTGCTCACCGCCGCCAAGCTCGATCACATCGCGGGCGCGTTCCAGCCGTTCTGGTTCTCCTCCCCCACCTTCGGCTGCCCCGGCAACCCGGTCACCATGACGGTGTCTTCGGGCGTCGCGGGATCCAACGGGGCCGACAACGGCCTGCACGGCGGCTACGGCACCCTGCGTTTCCAGGCCACCACCGCCACCCCGGGCTACGCCACCGGTTCGGGCCTGAACGTCGCGTGGCTCAACACCGGCAACGGCCGCAGCGGCGTCAGCGCGCTCGACGACATGACCCAGTACCACCTGCCCGGCCTGTCCAAGACGGTCGCGACCGGCCCCGGCACCGTCGTCGCGGCCCTGTGGGGCACCATCGGCTATCCGGGCGGCACCTGCGTCATCGCACCCACCGTCGGCGCCTTCACCGTCTACAACGCGCCCGGCCCCAACTTCAACGCCCCCATCCCCGACCCCACCACCCCGGCGGCCCCGAAGCCCGCCCCCGGCCAGGCGGTCCCCGGCGGCGTCCCCTCGGGCCCGCGCAGCGCCCACTAGTTCCGCCCCGAGAGAAGTGATTCTCCCGGGGCGGCATTTTCCGTCGCTAGGTACGCGGCTTGCGGCGGTCGAAGCGCTTGGGCTCGCGGCGGGGGCCGCGGGTCAGGGAACGGTGTCCGGGCGGGCCCTGGTCGGGTTGTAACTGGATGAGGATGCCGCTGATTCTGGTGCGGCGCAATGCTTCCAGAGTCTCCGGGGACAGGTCGGCCGGTAGCTCGACGAGGCTGTGATCGGGCCGGATGCTGATGTGGCCGAAATCGCTGCGGCGCAGGCCGCCCTCGTTGGCGATGGCGCCGACGATCGCACCGGGCACCACGCGGTGGCGCTTGCCCACGGCGATCCGGTAGGTCACCATGTCCGCGCCGGTGCTGCGATGCTTGCTCGGCCCGGCCGGGCGGCGGTCCTCACGCTCGTCGAACTTGCGCGGGGCCCGTTCGCGCCGTTGCTTTTCCGGCTCCGGCTCGGGTTCCATGAAGAAGTTGTCACCGTCGTTCGACGCGACCGCCAGGGCGGCGGCGATATCGACCAGCGGGATGTTGTGCTCGGCCTCGTAGTCCTCGATCAGCTTGCGGAACAAGGCCAGATTGTCCGAGGACAGATTCTCGGTGATGGCGTCCTGGAACTTCACCACCCGCTGCGCGTTCACATCGTCCACGCTGGGCAGCTGCATCTCGGTCAGCGGCTGGCGGGTGGCGCGCTCGATCGCATCGAGCAGGCGGCGCTCGCGCGGCGCGACGAACAGCAACGCCTCACCCGTGCGGCCGGCGCGACCGGTGCGTCCGATGCGGTGCACATAGGACTCGGTGTCGTGCGGGATGTCGTAGTTGAGCACATGCGAGATGCGATCCACGTCCAAGCCGCGCGCGGCCACATCGGTGGCGACCAGAATGTCCACCGCACCGGATTTGAGCTGTCCGATGGTGCGCTCACGCTGATTCTGCGCGATGTCACCGTTGATCGCGGCCGCCGAATAACCGCGCGAGCGCAGCTTCTCGGCCAACTCCTCGGTGGCCTGCTTGGTGCGCACGAAGATGATCATCGCCTCGAAGGATTCGACCTCGAGGATGCGGGTGAGCGCATCGAGCTTGCGCTGATAGGACACGTGCACCCAGCGCTGGGTGATATTGCTGGCGGTGGCCGTCTTGGCCTTGACCGTGATCTCCACCGGATCGTGCAGATACTGCTTGGAGATCTTGCGGATCGCCGTCGGCATCGTCGCCGAGAACAACGCGACCTGCTTCTCGGCGGGCGTATCGCGCAGGATGCGTTCCACATCCTCCTGGAAGCCCATCTTCAGCATCTCGTCGGCCTCGTCGAGCACCAGATACTGCAGCTGCGACAGATCCAGCGTGCCGCGCTCGAGGTGATCGATGACACGGCCCGGCGTACCGACGACGACCTGCGCGCCGCGCCGCAGCCCGGACAACTGCACCGCGTAGTTCTGGCCGCCGTAGATCGGCAGCACGTGCACACCCGGCAGATGCGCGGAGTACTTACCGAACGCCTCGGCCACCTGGATCGCCAGCTCGCGGGTCGGCGCCAGCACCAGCGCACGCGGGCTCTTGGACGGGCGGCCCTCCGCGTTGGCCAGACCCATCAGGATCGGGATCGCGAAGGCGGCGGTCTTACCGGTGCCGGTCTGCGCCAGGCCCACCACATCGGCCCCCGAGATCAGCGGGGGAATCGTGGCGGCCTGGATCGGCGACGGCGACTCATAGCCGACGTCGGCGATGGCCGACAGAATGCGGTCATCGATGCCGAGATCGGCGAAGGACGGGTCGGCGGCGTCCCTCTCGTCGGACTGGGAATCGCTGTCGACCTCTGAGGTATTCATTGACCAGCAGTTTACTGCGTGCTGGTGGTCACCCCGACCATCGGCCCAATACGGTGAGACGTATGCAACCGCAGCAGCCGCCCGTGCCGCCCGTCACCGTCACCGCCGCAGACCCCGCGGCGCGACCGACCAGCAGCTCCGATGCCTCGCCGCCGGCGAAGGCACTCGACGTCGCGGTGGTGCAGTTCGACCCCTACACCGACAAGGACGCCAATCTGGCGATGCTGCGCGAGCACGTGCGCGCCGCCGCCGAACGCGGCGCGCGGGTCGTGGTCGCCCCGGAGTATTCGATGTTCGCGGTGACCCGGCTGGATCAGCGGGTGATCGACGCGGCCGAACCGCTCACCGGACGATACGTCACCGGGCTGCGCGGACTGGCCGCCGAATTCGGCGTGCACCTGGTCGCGGGTGTGGTCGAGGCGGGCGGACCGTCCGGCCTGGTCTACAACACACTGGTCGCCGCCGCACCCGACGCCGAATTCGCGGCCGTCTACCGCAAGGTGCACCTCTACGACGCATTCGGCTTCCGCGAATCGGACATCGTCCTGCCGGGCCCGATCACCGAACCGGCGACGTTCACCGCGGACGGCGTCGTATTCGGCCTGCAGACCTGCTTCGATCTGCGTTTTCCGGAGGGGTTCCGGCGGCTGGCCGCGGCCGGTGCGCAGGTGCTCCTGCTGCCCGCGCAATGGATTCCGGGACCCGACAAGGTCGAACAGTGGTCGACGCTGTTGCGGGCGCGCGCCATCGAGAACACCGCCTACGTCGCGGCCGCCGATCACGCCGCGCCGCGCGGTGCGGGCTGGTCGATGATCGTCGATCCGACGGGCATGGTGCTCGCCGAACTCGGCGAGGGCACCGGATTCGCCACCGCCCGCATCGAACCCGATCACCTGGACAAGGTGCGGGCCACGAACCCGAGCCTGAACCTGCGGAGATTCGGTGTCGGCGAACTAGACTGACAGACACCATGATCTATCCCGATCGGATCGCCGCCGGTCGCTCGCTGGGTGGGTCGCTGATGCACCTGCGAGCGTCGGATCCGCTGGTGCTGGGACTTCCTCGGGGCGGAGTCCCGGTCGCGGCGGGCGTGCACGCGGTGATCGGCGGTGAGGTCGACATCCTGCTGGTCCGCAAGCTCGGAGTGCCGTGGCAGCCGGAGTTGGCGATGGGCGCGATCGGCGAGGGCGGGGCGCGGGTGATCAACGACGACGTCATCGGCCAGACCGGCGTCGGTCCCGGCCAACTGGCCGCCATCGAGGATCGCGAACGCACGGAACTCGCACGGCGACAACGGATTCTGCGCGGCGGAAAGCCACGCGTGCCGCTCACCGACCGCTGTGTGGTGATCGTGGACGACGGGATGGCCACGGGCGCCACGGTCGCGGTCGCCTGTCAGGTCGCGGATATCTGCGCGCCGCGCCGGCTCACGGTGGCGGTGCCGGTCTCCTCGATCGAGGCGCTGCGCCGGGTCGGCGAACTGGCCGACGAACTCATCTGTCCGCTGGTCCCCCGCGTGCTCGGTGGCGTCGGCGGGGCGTATCGGGATTTCCACCAGCTCACCGACGAGGAGGTCATCGACCTGCTGCGTACCTGCGCCGCGCCGGGCGAATCACCAGACTCCGGCCTCGGCGACGATGCGTTCGGCGGCGGTGAGCATCGGACGTAGCGCGGTGGTGAACGCCTCCGCGCTCGCGGGCACGATGTCGACCTCGGTGCGGGTGTGCACGGTATAGCGGCCGTCCCCGGCGACGTCGATCCAGCACAGTACGCCCAACGGGCGTAGTTCACCGTTGCTGCGGCGCGCGGAGACGATGATCTGCCCGATCCCGTCGCGCGGTTGTTTGAGCAGGCGGCGGATGCGGGCGGGAGCGGACGGCCCGGAGATCGGCACGGTGACCAGATCGCGACTGTCCTCGCGGACCCGGCCCACCGGGGCACTGTAGCGTGGCCCGGTGCCCGCGACGTTCTCCGGAAGCATCGAGATCACCCGGGGTGCAAGGGATTTCGGATTACCGACGAACAGCCGGATATCCGAACCGCGGTCCGGCAACTCACCCGCACGCTGCGCGGCCACCACGGTGACATGTCCGGAGCCCGCGCCGAGCACCCGCACCGGCGGCGCGTCGGGTTCGGGCCCCTGCCTGCCGAACACCTCCACCCGCACGTCGGGGCGGGCCAACACCCGCAACGCCCCTTCCAGATCGGGATCGAGTGTGCGCGAACACCATTCGTTCAATTCGGGCAGTTGTGCGGCACGTTCACCGCTGTCGCGAGCGGACAGTCGAACGGCGAGCGGATACGGAATCCGGTCGCCGTCGGTGCGCTCCCAGGCCAGTGCGAACTGGTCGGGCGTGAGCGTCCATTTCACCGGCGGCGGCCCACCACGGATTCGATTACCGACGCGATTGTCGGCTCACTCCTCATCGTCGACCCACTCGCCGACCACCGGCGGCGTGGTCGGGTCCAGATGCCCGACCAGCTCGGTGCCGGGTTCGGCGGGCTCGAGGAAGGTCGGATCGTCGAACTCGGGGTAGTAGTCCTCGTCGTCCTCGTACTCGTCCTCCGGAGAGCGCCGCGGCGGAGCCGGCACGGTGTTGCCCGGCCGGGTCGCGTCGCCCATGGCGAATGCGCCACCCGCGAGTCCGCCGACGATCCCGGCACCCATCCCGGACGAGACGTCACCGCCGCCGGAACCGTCACCGCTGGTGGAACCGTCGGACTGGTCCTTGCGCTTGCCGTCGCCGTCGGTGCTCTGCGGTTTCGTGGAGGTGTTCTGCGGTTTGGTCGACGTACCGCGCGGCGTGGCGGCAGCCGGAGCGGACGCTACCGCCGAAGCGGGCGCCGATGTCACGGGAGCTGCCCGATCTGCCTGCGGCGCAACGGTATTCACCGGAGTGGCGGTGGACGCGGGGTGCACGGCAGCGGGCGTCGTCGCCGCGGCGGGCGCTGTCGCCGGGGCGGTCACCGAGGCCGGTGTCACCGCGGCGGCGGCATCGGTGCGAGCCTGGTCGGGCTGCGCGGCCTGCTGCTGGGACGGCTGGTGGATGGTCGGATCCGACTGCGTCCCGGCAAGATTCGAATTCGGCCCGTGCGATGTGGTCGGGCTCGCGGTATCCACGCTGGTGCCCGGGGCGGTCACGCCGGGCTGCGGCGTGGTCTGCTGCTGCGTCGGGTACATGCCGCCGACGGGGAAGCCCGGCACGTTGTTGCCGGTCGGGATGAAGGCCCCGACATAGACCGAATTCATCACCCGCACGACATCCAGGCGGACGTTCTCCGTGGTCTTCTGCGTCTCGGCATTGGCGGCGGCATGCTTCGGATCCAGCAGTGCGGCATCGAGATCCATGGCAGCCGAAGCGGGGTGCGATACCGACGAACGCAACGTCTCGGCTGCGTCGTTGGCCTGTCCGAGACGATGTCCGACCTCGGACATCACATCGGCCAGATTCTGTCCCAGCGATTCGAACGCCTGCACGGCATTGGCGGCCAGTTGCGCGGCACTGCCGCGCCAGCCGTCGGCGATGGCCGCGCGAATCTCCGCATGTGCCTGCTGCACAGCATCGCTCATCGCGCTGCCCGAACTCTGCCAGGTCTGGCGGCCCGCGGTGAGCACCTCCGGCTTGAGCGCCATGACGCCGCGGTGGATCTCGTCGTAGGTCAGGTGGTCGAAGACTTCGACGTTCGGCGCGTAATCCGGGTCGGAGTGCGTGGTTTCGACCGTGGTGCCGTCGCCGCTGATCTTATGCATGCCCGGCCCCCACCACATCGCTGTTGGTCTTGCCCAGGGCCGCAGCGATATCGGCGTCGTGCTGGGTGTAGGCCGCGCCCGCGGTGCGCAGCGTCTGCGCGAGCTGGCGGGCAGCGTCGGCGTACTGTCGCAGATGCTCGAGTGCGTCGGCGGCCTTGCCCTCGAATCCGCGCTGCAGTGAGCCGCCGGATTCGAAACCGCCGAAGCCGGGCATCGCGGTGGCCGCGTGCAACACCTTCATCTGCGCTTCCACCTGCTCGGCCAGGGTTTCGTAGCGGCGCGCACAGCGTTCGTGGACGCCCTCGGTGACCAGTACACCGTCCATCCACAGTTCGCCGTCGTCGACCGCTTGCGTCAGGGCTGCCACATCGCTGCGCAGGTCCCCGGTCTCTTGTGATTGCACCGGTCCCCCTTTCTCGAGCTCACTCCACAGGTGTGCGCACCGCGCTCGCGACCACACCCCGTACCCACTCCGCGATGTCGGCGGTGACCCGCGCGTGCACCGGTTCGTGGAGCAAATCGTGCCCGGCATCGGTGTACTCACGCAACCCTACAGATTGTTGACGCCCGGTCCAGTCGCGAATCGGATCGATGGGTGCGCGACGATCGTCGACACCGTGCAGGGCCAGAACCGGTAGTCCTTCGGGCACAAGCGCATCGGGAGTCGCCGCACGCGTGGGAGTGCCGGTGAGCACGAGCCCGGCGCAATCGGGCAGGGCCGCACGTGCGGTCAACGCGGTGGCCGCACCGAGCGAGTGGCCCGCCACGATCAACGACGCGTCGGGCAGTTCCCGGCGGATCAGGGCGGCCAGCCTCAGCGCGTCGGCGGCGAGTTCGTCGATGGAGCCGGGCGCGGCCGGATCGCCCTCGCTCAGCCCCTGCCCCGCGGTGTCCAGCCCCCACACCTCGATGTGCTGTGCGCCCAGCGCGCGGGCGAATCGGTGATAGTGCCCGGTGTGCTGCCCCGAGCCGGGCAGCCATTCCAGTACGGCCAGCGGTTGCCGCACCGGCCAGCGCCGATAGTGCAGCCGCCCGCGCGAGCCCTCGAAAAACGGCATACCGCAATCCTTTCACCGGTCGCACCCGTCCGCGCGGCACCCCCTGCACCTGTGAAAAGCCCACCTGACCACGCGCGAGGGCCCGCGTCCCATACACTCGGGACCGGGCCTTCCGTCACGCGGGGGTGCGGGCCGGTCCCCACGGCTGGCTGCGTTTCACTTCACGTGACGACACGCGCCGCGTACGCCACGCCGTGCGACCTCGAATGATTACGCTGTTGCGCGACTCGGCACGCAACGGTGCGTCGCCCGGGGCTTCGGGTGTCCCGAGACACAGGAGGGCCACGATTGATTCTGTTCGGTGATCGCGTCGTGTGCAGCACCAGTGACCTGGTGGAAGCGGCGCGCTGCGAGTTCGCGCTGCTGCGCGCGCTCGATGCCGAACTGGGCCTGGTGCCGCCGGTTGCGGGCACCGGGTCATCGCCCGATTCGCTGTTCCTGACCGACATCCGTGCGGTGGACGCCGAACTCGACAGCCTCCCGGCCCGCCTGGCCGACGCGGGGGTCCGCATCGATCCGTCCGCTGGAGACGACCCCGCCGCGATGGTCGCCGCCCTGGATCGCGCCGATCGACGGACGGTTGCCGCCCTGCGCGCCGGCGCGCCGGTGATCGCCGGCGCACGGTTCTTCGACGGCGAGTTCACCACCGGTTGTGCCCTGCTGGTCCGAGGCGAACACGAGGAACCCCGCCCTGCCTCGACGGTCCTCGACGACAACGACGATTCCGTGGTCGACGGCGACGCCCTGGGCGCGAACATGATCGCCACGAACGGACCGTCCGCGCAACTCTCCCCGGGCATGCACATGTCCACCACCGGGCAGTTCCCGGTAGGCGTGAGCCCGAATACCGCACGCGCTGCCGAGGACCCGCCGCGCGGCGCGACAGCCGATCCGCTGGAATACACGTACTCGATCCACGGCGTGGCAGGTTCGAACTCCCCCATCGGCGCGCTGATCGAACTGGCGGGCTGCGCAGATGCGATGCAGCAGCGGGGTTTCCGGGTGGATCCGCGCCTGCGGCTGCGACTGTCCGACGGCTCGGAGATGATCCACGACCTGGACACCGCCGCCGCGGTGTTCCGGGCCCGGCGCGCACGGCTGGCCACGATCCTGGCCGGGAAACAGAACGAACTGCTGCATGTGCAGTGGGGCGATCGCCGCTATCTGGCCTGCGGACACTGCCCGACCTGCACCGCGGAACTGGTGGCCGGTCGCGATCTGCTGCTGGTGGCCGGTATGCGCCCGGGGGTGCGGGCGCAGTTGCGCGATGCCGGTATCACCACCGTCGATCGCCTCGCGGCCGCCGATTCCGCGGTCACCGGCGTTGCGGCACATACCTTTTCCGCGCTGTCCCGACAGGCCGAGGTACAGCTGCAGCACGAGCGCACCGGCGCGGCGGTCTATACGGTGACCGATGCGGGGGCACTGGGTGCGCTGCCGCTCCCCTCGCCCGGTGACGTCTTCCTGGCCGTGACGGACACGCCCGCCACGGCGGTGGGCGTCGGCGTGGCCCCGGCCCATCACTCCGAGAGCGGCGAGGATCCGGTGGTGCTGTTCCACGCCTTCGCCATCGCCGGAACGGATTCGGCCGACGAGGGTTTCGACGCCGCCGACGAGACGCCCGATCTGCTGGAATATCTCCTGGACCGCCAGGAGCACCACCCGGGTATGCGGATCTACCACTACCGTTCGCCGGTCCGGCAGTTGCTGGCCCGACTGTGCGTCCGGTACGGCGCGGATGAGCAGATCATCGATGACCTGCTCGGATCCCTGGTGGACCTGTACCCGATCCTGCGCTCCGCGCTGATCATCGGGCAGCGTTCCTATCGGCTGACCGATCTGGCCGAGTTGTTCGACGCGGGGACCGAAATCCGTTGTGAGGCACTCGAATCGGAGTGCGCGCATACTTTGCGGCTGCGCGAGTGGCTGCGCGGGCTGGCCGCCGAGCACGGTGTTCGCCCCGCCGCACAGGCCCCTCGCCCGGAGACCGAACCGCTGCCCGCGGTCGAGGCGGCCCTGCGCGAATTCGCCTTCGACTTCGACGAATCCCGCAGCGCCGCACAGCGGGCCGCGGCGCTGACCGCCGCGACCCTGGCCTATCACCGCCGCGAGCGGCAGCCGCTGCACTGGGCACACGAGGATCGCCTGCGGCGGCCGATCGCCGAATGGGAGGACGCTCCGGGTGTGCTCATCGCGGACTGGGGCACCGTGGACACCAAGTGGCACAGCACCGGTGACCTGCCGATGCGTCGCTACCTCACGCTGACCGGACGTCTGGGCACCGGTGCCGCACCACGTCCCGGGACGCCGGTGCTCACCGTCTACGACCGGCCGGTCCCCGGGATGACCAGCTCCCCCGGCCGCCGCACCACCGCGCAGGCCACCATCCTGGGCTGTTCGCTGGATGCCAATTTCGACGACGCCCTACGGGTCGAGGAGTTGCTGCCGCAGGGCTGCGAACCCTACGACGAGCTCCCGGTCGCGATCGTGCCGGGCCCGCCCGGCCAGGACGAGAACATCGCGGACGCACTCGAATCCGCGGCGCACGAGCTGCTGGTGAGCCTGCCCGAGGTGCCCGCGACAGCCGCGTTCGACCTGCTGCTGCGGCGTCGGCCGCGCCTGCGTTCGGGTGCGGCGCTGCCCGAGGTGTTCGGCGATCACGCCGCGGCCGTCACCGCGGCGGTGCTCGATCTGGACGATTCCTATGTCGCGGTGCAGGGGCCGTCGGGGACCGGCAAGACCGATACCGCCGCCCGCGTGGTGGAGCGGCTGGTCACCCGGTACAAGTGGCGCGTCGGAGTGGTCGCCCGGTCGCACTGGGCGGTCGAGCAGGTCTTGGACGCGCTCGTGCGGGTCGGCGTACTGCCGGAACTGGTCGCCAAATCCGAGACCCACGCGGTGGCCCCGGAATGGCTGACCATCGAGCCGGGCCGTTACCCGCGTTTCCTGGACAACGCCGTCAACGGCTGCGTGATCGGCGGTCTGCCAGGCGATTTCGCCGACGCCGCGCAGGTGCCGCCCGGCGCGCTGGATCTGCTGCTGATCGTCGATGCCGGGCATTTCTCGCTCGCCGATGCGATCGCGGTCTCGGGCAGCGCGCACAATCTGCTGCTACTCGGCGATCCGGCCCCGCTGCCCGGACACGGCATTCATCCCGAGCCGGTGCACGATTCGACGCTGGGGCGTCTGCTCGGCGAATTGCCCACGCTGCCGGTCGAATTCGGCTACTTCCTGGATCGCACCTGGCGGATGCATCCGCAGCTGTGCGGGCCGGTATCCCGGCTGCGGTACGGCGGGCGGCTACGTTCGAGCGAAACCGTCACTCTCGCACGCGATCTCGAAGGCGTCGCGCCGGGTGTGCGCACCAAGCCGATCGAACATCACGGCAACAGCACCGAATCCGCCGAGGAGGCCCGCGAGATCGTCCGCCGGGTGCGGAATCTGCTGGGTCTGCCGTGGCATCAGGGCGCGGTGACCCGACGCCTGCATCCGCACGACATCCTGGTCGTCACCCCGTATCACGCGCAGGTCGCGCGCATCCGCACCCTGCTGTCCCGGGCCCGCATCGAGGACGTCCTGGTCGGCACTCCCGAACGCCTGGCCGGCCGGGAGGCCGCGGTGGTGCTGATCTCCATGACCACCTCCTCCCCCAGCGACGCCCCGCACGGCATCCACACCCTGCTGTCCCGCCACTGGATCACCACAGCCGTCTCGCGCGCCATGTGGACCGCCGTCATCGTCCACTCGGCCCTGCTCACCGAGTACCTCCCGGACACTCCGGAACAGGTCACCGATCTGGCCGCTTTCCTGGAACTCGCCCGGTCCTAGCGAGCACACCGCCGGGGCAACCGATTTCGGCCGTAGCCCTCAGCCGAAGTTCTGTCCCTCGCCTCGGTAGGTGGGGACGGTAGTGCGAGTGCCGTCGGCGGCGACGATCTGCAGGGTGTCGAAACGTTCGCACAGTTCGCCAGCCTTGGCGTGACGGAACCAGACGCGGTCGCCGATCGCCAGCTCACCGGCTCCGGCGAGCGGGGTCTGGACCTCACCCGCACCTTCGGTGCCGATGAGGCGTAATCCGCTGGGCCACACGGGCTTCGGCACGCGGAACTTACCGGCCGGACCGGAGGCGATGTAGCCGCCGGAGAAGACCGTGGCGATATCGCGCGCGGGGCGGCGCAGCACCGGCTCGGCGAAGTACAGGGCCGGACGCGGAGTGAAGCTGCGGTATCCGTCGAACAGCGTCGGCACGTACAGTCCGGAACCGGAGGTCACCTCGGTGACGCCGGGTGAGGAGACGCTCACCTCGATCGAACCGCTGCCGCCGCTGTTCACGATCTGCAGATCACCCACCACGGACCGGACCGCGTCCAGCACCTTGGCGCGGCGGGTGGCGATCTCCGCGGCCGAGAGCTGTTTCACCAGGCGCACAGCGGGATTCGTATCGGGCAGGCCCGCGATCTGCGCCTCGTACGTCATCACCCCGACGACCTCGAAGCCGCGATCGAGTGCCGCACGAGCCAGGCGCGCGGCCTGGTCCGGGGTGCGGATCGGCGAGCGGCGCACACCGAGATGCAGCGGGCCGATCCGCAGCGAGGCGTCCACGTCCAGGCAGATGCGCGGACGCACCCGGTCGGTGCCGACGGCGGTTTTGATCAGCTCGAGCTGTGCGGTGTCGTCGACCATGAGCGTGACCGATTCGCGCAGCAGATCGTCCTCGCCGAGTTCGGCGAGCGCGGCGCGATGGACGCTCGGATATCCCAGGAGAACGTCCCGGGCGCCCTGCCGGACCAGCCAGATCGCCTCGGGCAGTGAATAACCCATGATTCCGGAGAATCCGCCGGACGCGGTCAGGCCGGAGCCGAGCACTTCCTCCAGGATCGCGCGGCAACGCACCGATTTACTGGCCACGCGGATCGGCACACCCGCCGCGCGGCGGACCAGATCCGCGGCGTTCGCTTGTAATGCGGCCTGATCCAGCGCGGCCAGAGGCGGATCGAGGTCGGCGGTGGCCGCATGCAGCCCGGCGATGGACACGTCTGTCACATACTCCACTGAACCATGAAACTGGACATACGTCCAGTTAAGTGGCAGCGCACATCCGGACCCCTCGCGGCAGTGACTACTTGTCCACGGCCTTGGTGGACAGACTCGACACCAGATCGTCGAGCACTACCACGGTCGTCTCGTCGTCACAGTCGGCGAGCCAGCGCAGCACCGTGCCCTGCACCACCGCGACGGCGTAGGCCGCGATCGCCTCCACCGGCTCGATCCACTCGGTCCCGGACCGCTCCGCGCACAGCCGCAGAAACGCCGTGACCTCGGCTTCCTGATTCTGGAACAAGGCGACCGCCGACTGGTCGACCGCACATTCGCCCTGCCCGTCCCACCGGCGTCGCAATGCCGCGATGGTGGCCTCGTAGATGCGCACCTGACGTTCCGGCGCGGCCGTGATCGCGGGCCACAACGCACTCACCCCGGCATGCAACAGCACCCGCAGCGCACGCGTACCGGAAAAGTCGAGCTCGGCACACGCCCGTTCCACCGCATCGGCGAGCGCCGGCCTGGGCCGGAGCTCGATCATCTCTCCACTAGCGCTCAACGAAGACTCCCTTGGGCAAATTGAACACACGCGCCTCGCCTGCGCGGGCCGCTCAACGGGTTACGGATCCTCGCTGATCGGACCGGACCCGTGCCCGGTCGACCCGTTCAACCTTCCTCAATATAGAAGGTTTCCAGGGGTGGCGACCGAGTTCAGCGCGGTTTTACGGACTGACGGAATGTTTTGTTACCCCCTTGGAACCAGGCTGCGATCCAATGGACATCAGTCCCATCATCCCGCCGGAAAATGAGACGAGTCGGTGATCGGGCCGAAGTTCCAGTGAACCACGGATTCGGCTCCGAATCTCTGTGGCGGATCCCACATGCCCCCGGAGATTCGCCGGTTCGATCAATGAACGACACCCAGGGGCAACCGGCCCGACCGTAGCCTTGACAGATGAATACCGCGCGTCCAGACCACTTCCTGATCTCCGGTACCTTCAACTACCGCGACGTGGGTCGACTTCACACGGCGCGCGGACGCAAACTACGCAGCGGGGTGCTGTTGCGCTCGGCACATCTGTGCCGGGTCGACGCGCAGGGCCGGGAAACATTGCGTGAACTCGGTGTCCGCACCGTCCACGACCTGCGCGGACCACAGGAGATCGACCATCTGGGCGCCGATGTCCTGCCCGAGGGCGTGCGCCTGCGGCTGACCCCGTTCGACTCGGCCATCGGCGGACAGCCGCCGCACGAGGCGGCCGCGGAGCGCGACGGACTCGCCGAGATGCTCGAGGTCTACCGATCGTTCCCCGGCATGTCCGAGGCGCATCTGGCCCTGCTGGCCATCGCCGAATCGATCCTGCGCGGTGACGGCGCGGTGCTGGTGCACTGCGCAGCGGGCAAGGATCGCACCGGCTGGGCGATCGCCACCCTGCTGCGCGCGATCGGTGTGGCCGAAGCCGACATCCTGGCCGACTTCCTGCTCAGCAATCATGCGGCCGAGGCCCTGGCTGCCGATGTGCACCACAATTCCGGTGGCCGCCTTCGCCTTCCGCCCGAGGTGCTGGGCGTCCGACCGGAATACCTCGCCGCCGGCACGGATTCGATGCACGACCTGCACACCGACCTGAACGGCTACTTCACCGCCATCGGCCTCACCGAGGACGTGCGCACCCGGCTGAGCGAGCGACTGCTCGAGTGAGCCGGCGATCGGCTCAGATCGCGAACTGGTCCGGAACCTGCTCGGCGGGTCGCGGCGGGGGCGGTGGGGTGCCGTCGCCGAACGGGGTGCCGGGCAGGCTCTCGCGGCCGTGCGGGGTGAGCCAGCCGGACAGCGCGGGGCCCTTGGGCACGATCCCAGTGGGATTGATGTCGGTGTGAACCATGTAGTAGTGCTGTTTGATCTGAGTGAAGTCGGTGGTGTCGCCGAAACCCGGGGTCTGGAACAGATCGCGGGCGTAGGCCCACAACACCGGCATCTCGGTCAGCTTGGTCCGATTGCATTTGAAATGCCCGTGGTAGACCGCATCGAAGCGAGCCAGTGTGGTGAACAACCGCACATCCGCCTCGGTGATGGCCTCGCCGACCAGATAGCGCCGGTCGGACAGCCGTTCGGAAAGCCAATCGAGCGCGGTGAACAGCCGGTCGTAGGCCGCATTGTAAGAGTCCTGGTCACCGGCGAACCCGCACCGGTAGACGCCGTTGTTGACCTCGGTGTAGACGCGCCGGTTCACCTCGTCGATCTCGGCGCGCAGTGCTTCGGGATACAGCTGCGGCGCACCCGGCCGGTGATACCGCGCCCACTCGGTGGAGAAGTCGAGGGTGATCTGCGCGTAGTCGTTGGTGGCGACCTGCCCGGTCGGCACATCCACCACCGCGGGCACCGTGATACCGCGGGGATAGTCCGGGAAACGCGCCAGATACGCATCGCGCAGGAAGTGCACGCCCAGCACCGGGTCGACACCGCCCGGATCCAGATCGAAGGTCCAGCTGCGCTGGTCGTGCGTGGGACCGCACAACCCCAGCGAGAGCACATCCTCGAGGCCCAGCAGTCGTCGCACGATCAACGTCCGATTCGCCCACGGGCATGCCCGCGCCGCGACCAGCCGATAACGGCCCGGCTCGACCGGATACCCGTCGCGGCCGTCGGCCGTGATGCGGGTGGTGATGTAGTTGGTGTCCCGCTCGTATCCGCCGGGCTCGATATAACCGGCCGTCTCGGAAGTGCCGCTCATACCCCGAGTCTGGCAGATCGCACCGGGCCCCTCTCCCCTTCGCGGCCTCGGATGGCTAGATTCGGCCCATGAGTGAGCTCCCCGAACCCACCCGCCTGGACCGCACCGAAACGGCCGCCGGGGCACAGCTGGCGACCATCACCATCGACCATCCGCCGCTGAATTTGTTCGACCAGGCCCTGTTGGACTCGCTGGCCGCGAATGTGGCCGAACTGACCGCCGCGCCACCGCGCGCCGTGCTGCTGCGCGCGGAGGGCAAGGTCGTCTCCGGGGGCGTGGACGTGCACGTCTTCGAGGGGCTGTCGATCGAACAGGGCGCCGAACTGTGGGAGAACCTGTTCGGCCGCATCATCCATCCGATCGAGGCGCTGCCGTGCCCCGTGCTGTTCGCCGCGCACGGGCTGACCCTCACCGCCGCCTTCGAAATCGCTCTGGCCTGCGACATCATCCTCGCCGCGCCGAAGGCGAAATTCGGGCTGGTGGAGACGGTCGTCGGGCTGACGCCGTCCATGGGCGGGCCCCAGCGGCTGGCCGAACGCGCCGGTTCGGGCCGCGCCCGCGAATTCGTCATGACCGGCGATCTGTACGACGCGGCCACCATGGCCGACTGGGGTGTGGTCAACGCCCTGCACGAGGACGTGGACACCGCAGCTCGCGCCCTGGCCGCCCGGCTGGCCGACGGCCCGACCCGTGCACACGCGGCAACCAAGCAGATCATCGAGGCGTGGCGGTCCGGCGGTGTGGCGCACGCGGATTCGGTGACGCCGCGGGTCTCGGGCGAACTGTTCGCGACCGAGGATCTGCGCGGTGCGGTGCGCAGCTTCCTGGACGTCGGTCCGGGCAAGGCGAAATTCTCCGGACGATGACGTCGGAGACACGTTTGCCGACAATCAACCCACGATTGTGAGCTGAGTCATATAGTCACAGGTGGCTGCCGGATACGAGGCACTCGGAGGGACGCATGCCACAGCTCGTCGAATATCCACAGACACGAAATCCGTGGTGTACCAACCCTCTTGCCCGCGGCGCCGACGGCGTTCTGCGATACGGGAACCTCAATCCGGCCCTCACCGAACTACTCGACGTCCAGGTACACGCGTTCTGCAACCGCGAGGCCGTGGTGGAGATCGGCGGTGCGGGCGGGCACGAGATACGCCTGACCTACCGGCAGCTGTGGCACAGCGCGTCGAGGATCGCGGGCGGATTGCAGGAGCACGGCATCGGCTACGGCGACCGGGTCGCGGTGCGCATGCCCGTGGGAGCGCGCTGGGTACAAGCCTTCCTGGGTGCACTGTTGTCCGGCGCGGTGCCGGTGCTGGTACCCGATCCGCTGCCCGATGCGCTTGCTGCCCAACTGCTCTCGGACAGTTCCGCGGATTTCGTCCTGGACGGTGGCGGGGCCGAGGCGCACTACGCGGATCTGCCCGACGGTGCGGCCTTCATCGACGACGGCGCGTCCCTGAGTGAGCTGGCCCTGCTGTGCTACACCAGCGGCGGGGTCTGCCCGGACGGTTCGCCCGCACACGGCGATCCCAAAGGGGTGGAGCTGACCAACGAGAATCTGCTCTCGGCGGTTCGCTCGATGGTAGGCGCACTCGACCTGCCCACCGACGGGCTTCGCAATCTGGTCCTGATGCCCCTGGCCCACGCCAGCGGGTGTGTGGATCAGATGCTGCCGACCTTCGCGGTCGGCGGCACCGTCGTACTGTCGCCGGACCCGGCGTTGATCGCGGAAACCATTGTGGCCGAACGCATCGACGCGGTCTGCGCGACACCGCGCATCTTCGCCGGACTCCTGCCCGATCTGGCCGGACTGCACGCCGAGGCCGTGCGGCAGGTCTGCAGCGCCGGACATCGCGCCGAACTGGCCGCAACCGATCCCGGCACCTGCGAGGTCGTCGCCGCCGCACTGCGCGAGGTGTTCCCGCTGGCACGGCAATGGTCGGTCTGGGGTGCGACCGAGACCAGCGGGATCGGACTCGCAGTGGCCGACAGTGGCGAACCACACCGCCACGACCTGCTCGGGCTGCCGTTCGGCGGAACGGAACTGGCTCTGTGGGGTCCGCGCGCCGAATCCGGTCACGGCGAGCTGCTGTGCCGCGGGCCGAACGTCACCCCGCGCTACTGGAACGACCCCCAGACCACCGAATCCCGTTTCACCGGAAGCTGGTTCCACACCGGCAATCAGGTCGACATCGATGCGGACGGCCTGGTCCACCGCGCCGAATGATCACTCTCCGCCCGGCGCTCCGGCGTAGGTGCCGAAGCTCCAGATCACGCCCTCGGGATCACGGCAGGTGAACCCCCGGGAACCGTAATCCTCGTCGCGCAGCCCGCGCATGATGATCGCTCCGGCTCGCTCCGCCCGGGTGAACAGCTCGTCGGGGTTGTCGACGACGACGTACACCGACCCGCTGGCGGTGGGCAGTTCGCTGTGCACCGAGTCCTCACGGACCGAGCCGAGCATGATGCCGCCGCCACCGGGCCCGCCGAGCTCCGCGTGCTGGACGACATCACCCTCGCCGTAGCGGGCACGTTCGACGAAACCGAATGCACGGCAGAGGAACTCGATCGCCGCGGGGGCGTCTCGGTAGGTGAGGCACGGCCACACCGGGGTCGCGACGCGGGCGCTGATTTCACTGGTTGTTTCTGTCATGCCATCAGCCTTCCAACAGGTCGGGTACCGGGTCTTGGACGAATGGGAACACCTCGCACGCCAGCCATCGCGAGGGCGGCAGTCCGGCCAGTTCCCGCCATTCCCGTGCCATGTGCGCCTGGTCGTAGTAACCGGTCGCGGCGGCCACTTCGGCGAGGGTCGTGCCCGCGCGCGGCTGGGCGGCGGTAGCGCTCGCGGCTTCGGTGGCCACCGTGCGCAGCAGCCGGTGCGAGGACTCGAAGCGCGCCAGCCGCGCGGCATCCTTGGGAGTGATCCCGAACTCCGCGGCGAATCTGGCACCCAGATACCTTCTGCTCCAACCGATCTCCTCGGCCACCGCACCCACGCGGGCGCGCCCGGCCGAGCCGGTCAGCAACTGCCAGGCCCGCCGCAGCTCCGGTTCGATCGTGGCCTCACACATCAGCTCGAGCAGGATCTGGTCCAGGATCGCGAACCGGCGGGACCAGTCGGCGGTGGCCGCCATCCGCTCGCGCAACTCCGCGGCCCGAGGACCCAGCACGTCGGTCAGGTCGACCACCCACGATCCCAGATCGGCGGTCGGCACACCGAACAACACCCGCGCGCCCAGCGGCGTCAACGCGAGCTGCACTCCGTGCTGATATCCGTGATGCCCGATCAGGCACGGTCGCACGGTGAGCCCGCTGGCCAGCGCATCCCACCGGCCGCCGCACTGGGCGGGATGACAGCTGACGGGCAGCTCGATCGGCTCATCGATCGTCACGATCACCGTCAGCGCGGTGGACGGCATCCCGATGTGCACGCCCGGCGCGAAACCACGCAGCCGATAGCCGACGTAATCCCCCAGATAGGGCCGCAATCGCGGATCCGGTGCGGCCCGAGCCCCTTCGGAAACGCCGCCATCGGACGCGAACGCGGCGCCCTCGGCTCGCAGCCGCGCCGAGAACTCGTCCACCAGCTCGCTCACGCTCGCGTCCCGCCGGAACCCGGCCCGGTCCGCCACCGATATCGCAGTCACGCGTCCACCCCCTGAACAGTTCCGTGTCCGTGCGGTGAGGACCTCCGACCGCGGGCACCCACACCGCAGCCGAATCGATGCGGAGCAGGGAACTCACCGGTGAGCTCGCTCACGCCTCCACGGTAGGCCGGACCACCGACAATTTTCGGTGACCGCCGGCCGACCGGCATCGTGCGGGCGAACCGGATTCGCCGGAACCGCTGCATCGCGGTCGGCCGCACTAGACTCGGCGCGGACGAGAGGGGTGACATGCCGATATTCAAGGCCGGGGTGGAGAAGGCGATCCGGGCCGTACTCGACAACGGCGCGCAGTTGCAGGCGCCCGCGGTCGCCAAGTACGTGGACCGTTTCCGGCGCACACATCCCGAGGAATCCCCGGCACAGATCATCGGGCGGATCGAGACGCTGTATCTCACCACCGTCACCGGCAGCGGCACCGCCGTCGGCGCGACCGCCGCGGTACCCGCGGTCGGCACCCTCGCCGCGCTCGCGGCCGTCAGCGCGGAAACCACGTTCTTCCTGGAAGCCTCCGCGGTCTACACCCTCGCGGTCGCGGCCGTGCACGGCATCGCGCCCGAGGACGCCGAACGCCGCCGCGCGCTGGTGCTGGCGGTCGTGCTCGGCGAGAGCGGGATGGAGATCGTGGAGAAGAACGTCGGCCGCTCGGCACAGAACTGGGCCAGCCTGCTGACCGAGCGGATTCCGGGGATCCGCAGCCTCAACGACACGCTCATGCGACGGTTCATCCTGCGCTTCCTGGCCAAGCGCAGCCCGTTGATGTTCGGCAAGGTACTTCCCGCCGGAATCGGCGCGGCCATCGGCGGATTCGGCAATCGGACGCTGGGTAAACAGACCATCGCCAACGCACACCGGGCATACGGCCCGGCCCCGCTGGTCTGGCACACTCCGGTGGTGATCGACGCGGATCCCCTGCCTGCCCTGGACAAGCTGCGGGAGGAGCCGCGGTGACCGTCCCGCACCGCCCGACGACCCCGGCCCGCAGGAGCGAACGATGAACGCGGCACGACCGCTTGCCCTCGGCGTCAGCGGACTGACCATGAAGTTCGACGGCGTCACGGTCCTGCGCGAGGTGAATTTCTCGGTGCCGGCCGGGACGACCGCCGCCCTGGTCGGACCGCCCGGAGCCGGGAAGTCGCTGCTCGTGCAGATCCTGCTGGGACAGTTGAAACCCTCGTCCGGAACCGCGTCGGTCGGCGGACCGGGCTCGGGTGTGCGCGGGAACCGGCCCATCGGCGCGATGTTGCAGCCGCACGGGCTGCAGCCGGGGCGGACGGTGCGCGGGCAGTTGCTCGTCTATGCCGCGGCCGCGGGTGTCTCCGATGCCGAAGCGGACGGGATTCTCGCCCTGACCCGCCTGGATGCGGTCGCCAGGAACAGAGTGCGGACGCTGCCGCCGAATATGACCACGCGGCTGGCGTTGGCGATCGCGCTGCTGGGCGATCCGCCGCTGCTGATCCTCGACGATCCGCTGACCGGACTCGACGGCCCCGAACGAGCCTGGCTGTTCGACCGCCTGCACCGGCACGCGCGCCGCGGTGGCACCGTGCTGCTGACCTCGCAGAGTCTGTCGGCGGTGCTGCCGGTCGCGGACAATCTGGTGGTACTCAGCGCCGGTTCGGTGGTGTATCAGGGCAGTCCGCGCTCGCTGCGCCGCAGCCACCCCGACCGCCTCGTGGTCGCCGCCTCGAGTCCGATCGCGCTGGCCACGATGCTGGCCGCGGAGGGCTTCACCGATACGGTCATGCGCTCGGACGGGCGGCTCGCGATCGCCGAGGCCGGTCGCGCCGAGATCGAGGCCGCCGCCGGTCGCGCGCGGGTACGCCTGACCGAGATGATCCCCGAGCCCGTGCATCCGGACCGGGTTCTGACCGCTCTGACCAGGACCGCGACGACACCGTACGGGATGCCGCAATGAATCTGACCATGCCCAGGCTGCCGAAGCTGCCCACCCTGTCGCAGATTCCGCTCCCCGTGCGCCGCGCCGCGTACTCGGAGATCCGGCGGGTGACCACAGAACGTCCGGGGTGGCTGCTGCCGGCGTTCTGCGCGGCGATCGGCCTGGTCACCGGCCTGGTGAGCGCGGGAACCGGCAGCGGACCGCAGGACGGCGGGCAGATCGCCACCGGAACCGCCACTGTCGGGCTGTATCTGGCCGTACTGGTGGCGGTCGTGGCCGCGGCGGTGAGCGGCGCATCGGCCACCGGTGCGGAATACCGTTACGAGAGCATGTCGTTGACAGCGCTGTTCGTCCCGGATCGCGATGTGCGATTCGGCGCGAAACTCGGTGTGGCAGCGTTGTATTCGCTGGCACTCGGACTGGCCGCGGAGATCGGCGCGGGCATCGGCTTGGCGATACTGGGGCATTCGGAGGTCCAGTTCGGCCTGCGGCTTACGGGTGTGCTGCTCGGTGGTCTGCTCGCGGCCGTCTGCTGGGGCGTGGCCGGCGCGAGTCTGGGTCTGCTGCTGCGCTCCACGGGCCTGGCCGTGACCGCCATGATCGGCTGGTGCCTGGTCGCCGAACCGCTGCTGTGGTTGATCGTCCGGGGTATCGGCATCGCCGGGATCGCGGTCCTGCTGCCCGATTCGGCCACCATCGGTGTGGCCGCCGTCGGTTCCTTCTCGCACAGCCCGTTCCTGGCTCCCGGCGCCGTGTCCGCCGTCGTCCTGATCATCTGGACCGCCGCCGTCGGCGCGCTGACCTGGTGGAAACTTCGCGAGCGCGACCTGTAGACCGCACCACTGCCCGGGGATCCGCCTCCGGCCGTCCCGGGCTCGCCCGGCCCCCTCGTTCCAGCGCTCGGTCGGCCGATAGGGCTGCACATATGCATCACCAGGGAAGGATTTGCGGGCGGGAGGGGTTGTCGGTTCCGGTCGGTACTGTCGGAGGCCGATGAGGAGCTCGGTAGAAATGGGGGCGGGTGTGGCACGGAACCGCGAGATCGGGTGGTTACGCCGACTGTGGGCGGCATGCTGGGCACGGCCCCGGTTGCTGCTCGCGGTAGTTCTCACGTTGGTGTTGGGCGCGGTGGCCGAAGCGGCGGTTCCGGTGGCGGCGAAGCAGGCGTTGGACAGCGCCCGGGTCGGCGATATGCGGGCCATCACCGGCGTCACGGGGGCTCTGGTGGCGTTGGCGATCGTGCGGTTCGGCACCGCGACCGGGCGGCGGTGGCTGGCCGGTCGGCTGGCCCTGGACGTACAGCACGAGGTGCGGGTATCACTGCTGACGGCACTGCACCGATACGACGGGCGCGGGCAGGACGGGCTGAGCACCGGGCAGGTGGTGTCCCGATCGATCTCGGATCTGCAGCTGGTGCAGGGGTTCCTGGCGATGGCGCCGATGTCGGCGATGCAGTTGTTGCTCGCGGTGCTGGCCGCGATCGTGATGATCGTGCTGTCTCCGCCGTTGGCGCTGGTCTCACTGTTGACCGTGCCCGCGCTCATGCTGGTGGTGTATAGAACCCGCCCGCGCCTGCACGCGGCCACCTGGTCGGCCCAGCAGCGCGCGGCCGATCTGGCGCAGCACGTCGAGGAGACGGTCACCGGCGTGCGGGTGGTCAAGGGGTTCGGCCAGGAGGCCCGCATGGTGGGCGTGCTCGAGGGGCATGCGCGCCGGCTGTTCGGCGAACGGATGCGCGCCGCGCGTATCGACTCCCGCTTCGCGCCCACCGTGGCGGCGATCCCGCAGATCGGCATGGTCGCGGTGATCGCGCTCGGCGGCATGCTCGCCCTGCACGGCACGATCGGCGTCGGCACCTTCCTGGCCTTCGCCGCCTACGTCACGATGCTCGCGGGCAGCACCCGTGTGGTGGCGAGCGTCATCGTGATGGCGCAGCTCACCCGCGCGGCCGCGGAGCGAGTGTTCGCCGTGATCGACGACGCACCCGACACCGTCGACGAACCCGAGCCGCAGCCGCTGCCCGAGGGACCGCTGGGCATCCAGATCGACTCCCTCACTTTCGGATTCGACGCCGACCGTCCGGTGCTGCACGATTTCGACCTGACCGTGCGTCCCGGTGAGACCGTCGCGATCATCGGGCCGGCCGGTTCGGGTAAATCCACCCTGGCCATGCTGCTGCCGCGCTTCTACCACCCCGATGCGGGGCAGATCGTCCTGCACGGCACGAACGGTGGCACCGATGTCGAACGGTTGCGGGCCGCTGATCTGCGCGCGGCGATCGGCGTCGTCTTCGACGAGCCGTTCCTGTACTCCGACACCGTCGCGGCCAATATCGCCCTCGGCCGTCCCGGCGCGACCACCGAGGAGATCCGCCGCGCCGCCGAACGCGCCGCGGCGCACGAGTTCATCACGGCCCTGCCCGCGGGCTACGACACCGTCGTCGGCGAGCGCGGCCTGACTCTGTCCGGCGGCCAGCGTCAACGCCTGGCCCTGGCCCGCGCCCTGCTGGCCGACCCGCGCATCCTGATCCTCGACGACGCGACCTCCGCCGTCGACGCCGTCACCGAGGCCGCGATCTTCGACGGCCTCGCCGACGACACCGGCCGCACCACCGTCATCCTGGCCCACCGCGAATCCACCCTCGCCCACGCCGACCGCGTCATCCGCCTACCTGCGCCGCCCCGCCACGAGGTCACGGACCTCTGGCCCGATCCGGTCGAGACTGCCACTGCCACAACGAATTCCGGCAGCAATACCCACCCGATCGCGAACTCCTCCGCCGGTGACCCGGTCGCCGCGCTCCCGACGGCCACCGCAGATCAGCACATCGATCCTGCCGCGCCACAACAACTTCCGGCGCTCACCGGATCCGCAGCGAGTCAGCCGATTTCAGCGCCTGCCGGATCCGTGGCAAATAATTCGCAACAAGGCTCTACGGTCGCGGATTCCGCAGCAAGCCGGTCGCGGCAGATCGAAGTGCCCGATGTCGACGTGCCCCCGGAGTTGCGTGCCACGCTCGCACAGCTGCCCTCGGCGAACGAACCACCCCGTATCGATCCGAGCGAGCACGAGCGTCCCGATCCGAACTTCCGGCTGCTGCGTCTGCTGCGGCCGGTGCGCTGGCTACTCGTCGCCGTGGTGGTTCTGCTGGCCCTGGACGGGGCCATCGGCGTGGCCTTCCCGATGCTGACCCGCTACGCCCTGGACCACGGCGTGGCCGCGCACAGCGGTGCGGCGCTGGTGGCCGCGGCACTGGGCGCGCTGGTGCTGGCCCTACTGAGCTGGCTGGACGAGTCGGTGGGCACGATGCTGTCCGCCCGCGGCGGCGAACGGATCCTCTACGGACTGCGCATTCGCAGCTACGCGCATCTGCAGCGGCTCGGGCTCGACTTCTACGAGCGCGAGCTGTCCGGCCGGATCATGACCAGGATGACCACCGACATCGATGCGATGTCGACCTTCCTGCAAACCGGCCTGAGTACCGCGCTGATCGGCATCGCCACCGTCGCCGGGGTCATGGTGGCGCTGGTGATCTGCGATGCCGGGCTCGCGCTGGTGGTCTTCGCGGCGCTGCCACCGCTGGCCGTCGCGACGCTGGTGTTCCGCAAGATCTCCGCCTCGGCGTATTCGGCCTCCCGCGAGCGCGTGGCCACGGTGAACGCGGACTTCCAGGAGAACATCGCCGGACTGCGCACCACCCAGGCGTACCGGTCCGAACCGCATGCGGCACTGCGCTTCACCGGCTACTCCGACGCGTACCGCACCGCCCGGATGCGGGCGCAGAAGGCGATCGCGGTGTATTTCGGCTTCATCGTCGCCTGGGCCGATCTGGCCCAGGCCGCGGTGGTGTACGTCGGCGCCCGCGATATCGCGCACGGGGTGAGCACCCCCGGCACGCTGGTCGCCTTCGTGCTGTATCTGAGCCTGCTGATCAACCCGATCGTGCAGCTGTCGCAGGTGTTCGACGGGTACCAGCAGGCCCGCGTCGGGCTCGGCCGCATCGAAACACTCTTGCGCACACCGTCATCCATCTCGCCCGACCCCGCCGAGCCGGCCCCGGCAGGCGCGGGCCGCGCCGCCGATGTGGCATTCGACACGGTGCACTTCCGATATCCGGGCGCGGCCTCCCCCGCCCTGGACGGGCTGCGCCTGCACATCCCGGCCGGTTCGAGCCTGGCGCTGGTCGGCGAGACCGGCGCGGGCAAGTCGACCATCGTCAAACTCCTCGCCCGCCTCTACGACCTGCCGCCCGAGCAGACCACGCACCCGGAACCGGCCCACGACGGCGGCGCCGCCCCCACCGGGGCGATCCTGGTCGACGGCGCGGACGTGCGCGACTACCGCCTGGCGGATTTCCGCGCCCGCCTGGGCGTTGTCCCGCAGGAGGCACACCTGTTCACCGGCGATATCGCCGCCAATATCGGCTTCGGCAGACCGTCCGCGACCACCGCGCAGATCGAGCGGGCCGCGGAAACCGTCGGCGCACTGGACATGATCGCGTCCATGCCGCGCGGCATGCGGCAGCCGGTCGGTGAGGGCGGGCGCGGCCTGTCCGCCGGACAGCGCCAGCTCATCGCGCTGGCCCGCGCCGAACTGGTCGATCCGGATCTGCTGCTGCTGGACGAGGCGACCGCCGTACTGGACCCGGTCAGCGAGGAGAAGGTGCTGGCCGCCAGCGCCGCGATGACCGCGGGACGCACCGCGGTCATCGTCGCGCATCGGCTCGCCACCGCGGCGCGAGCCGATCGGATCGCCGTCGTGGCCGCCGGGCGGATCGCGGAGATCGGCACCCACGCCGAGCTCGTCGCGGCGAACGGCATCTACAGCCGACTATGGGAAGCGGCAGGGGCAGATGAGGGAATATTCTCGACCTAGGACGAGTCGTCATTTATGAGGTCGGTACGTCCGGCAGATTTCCTGGCAGCGTGGATTCGCGCCAGCGGGGTGCGGAGATCGGGACGGACCCGAAGGAGGCAGCTTGTGTAATCAGGCAGCGACCCGCGGGGACCGCCGTGAAGCGCCGGTTCAGGGCTGGGCCTATCCTCAGAAAGGGCGCATCGGCGCGCATAGCCGAAACCCGTGCCAGCACGTCACAAACGTCGCAGCGCGAAGAACGAAATGAGGCGAACACCTGCTGTGAGCAGCTCAACATCCCAGTTCGGACAGAACCAGTGGCTCGTCGACGAGATGTACCAGAAGTACAAGCAAGATCCGTCGTCGGTCGATGAGAGCTGGCACGAGTTCCTCGCCGACTACACGCCGGAGGGTCCGTCCGACAACGGTGCCAGCAACGCCACGGCCCCGACTGCCGCCGCCACCGCGACCACAGCCGCAGCCCCCGCGCCCGCTCCCGCGGCGAACCCGGCCCCCGAGGTAGCACCCGCCCCGGCCGCCACCCCTGCCGCCGCGCCGAACCCGGTCGCCCCGAAGGTCGCCGTCGCAACCTCCGCCGCGGCGGCCCCGCCGCAGGCGCGCACCCCGCAGACCACCCCGGCCCCGGCCTCCAACGCCGCCGCCACCTCGGGCGCGCCCAAATCCGCCGAGGCAGCCGACGCGTCGCAGGTGCTGCGCGGTCCCGCCGCCGCGATCGTCAAGAACATGTCGGCCTCGCTGACCATCCCGACCGCGACCAGCGTGCGCGCCATCCCGGCCAAGCTGATGGTCGACAACCGCCTGGTGATCAACAACCACCTGGCCCGCACCCGCGGTGGCAAGATCTCCTTCACCCACCTGCTGGGTTATGCGATCGTGCAGGGCGTCAAGGCCTTCCCGAACATGAACCGGCACTTCGCCGAGGTCGACGGGAAGCCCAATTCGGTCACCCCGGCGCACACCAACCTCGGCCTGGCCATCGACCTTCCGGGCAAGAACGGCTCGCGCACCCTCGTCGTGGCAGCCATCAAGAACTGCGAGACGATGAACTTCGCGCAGTTCCACAACGCGTACGAGGACATCGTGCGCCGCGCCCGCGACGGCAAGCTCACCACCGACGACTTCACCGGCGTCACCATCTCGCTGACCAACCCGGGCACCATCGGCACCGTGCACTCGGTGCCGCGGCTGATGCCGGGGCAGGGCGCGATCATCGGTGCCGGCGCGATGGAGTACCCGGCCGAGTTCCAGGGCATGAGCGATCAGCAGCTCGCCGAGATGGGCATCGGCAAGCTGATGACCCTGACCTCGACCTACGATCACCGCATCATCCAGGGCGCGGAGTCCGGCGACTTCCTGCGCACCGTGCACAACCTGCTGATCTCCGACGAGTTCTTCGACGAGATCTTCCACGGCATGGGTGTGCCGTACGAGCCGGTCCGCTGGCGCAAGGACATCAAAGAGCGCGGCGTCGACAAGAGCGTGCGTGTGCAGGAGCTCATCGCCGCCTACCGCAACCGCGGTCATCTGATGGCCGACACCGACCCGCTGCGGCTGGTCAAGGACAAGTTCCGCAGCCACTCCGACCTCGATGTCACCCAGCACGGGCTGACCCTGTGGGATCTGGACCGCGAATTCAACGTCGCGGGCTTCCACGGCCAGGACCGGATGAAGCTACGCGACGTGCTCTCGGTGCTACGCGACGCGTACTGCCGCCACGTCGGTGTGGAGTACACCCACATCCTGGAAACCGAACAGCTGCAATGGATTCAGCAGCGGGTCGAGCAGAAGCACGAGAAGCCGACCGTCGCTCAGCAGAAGTACATCCTGTCCCGGTTGAACGCGGCCGAGGCGTTCGAGACCTTCCTGCAGACCAAGTACGTGGGCCAGAAGCGGTTCTCGCTCGAGGGCGCCGAGTCCACCATCCCGATGATGGACGCGGTCATCGACCAGTGCGCCGAGCACGGCCTGGACGAGGTCGTCATCGGTATGCCGCACCGCGGCCGGTTGAACGTGCTGGCCAACATCGTCGGCAAGCCGTACTCGCAGATCTTCACCGAGTTCGAGGGCAACATGAACCCGGCCGCCACCCATGGCTCGGGCGATGTGAAGTACCACCTCGGCGCGCACGGCACCTACATCCAGATGTTCGGCGACAACGACATCGAGGTCTCGCTGACGGCCAACCCGTCGCACCTCGAGGCCGTCGACCCGGTGCTCGAGGGTCTGGTTCGCGCGAAGCAGGACCTGCTCACCAAGGAGGACCTGGTCACCAAGGGCGAGGAGGCGCGCACCTTCTCGGTCGTGCCGCTGATGCTGCATGGTGACGCCGCCTTCGCCGGTCAGGGCGTGGTCGCGGAGACGCTGAACATGTCCGGCCTGCGCGGTTACCGCGTCGGCGGCACGGTGCACATCGTGGTGAACAACCAGATCGGTTTCACCACCGCGCCGGAGAACAGCCGCTCGACCGAGTACTCCACCGATATCGCCAAGTCGATCGGCGCGCCGATCTTCCACGTCAACGGCGACGATCCCGAGGCCTGCACCTGGGTCTCCCGACTGGCCACCGACTTCCGTGAGAAGTTCCACAAGGACGTGGTCATCGACCTGATCTGCTACCGCCGTCGCGGCCACAACGAGGGCGACGACCCGTCGATGACCCAGCCGTACATGTACGACGTCATCGACACCAAGCGCAGCGTCCGCAAGTCCTACACCGAAGCGCTGATCGGCCGTGGTGACATCTCGATGAAGGAGGCCGAGGACGCCCTACGCGACTTCCAGGGCCAGCTCGAGCGGGTCTTCAACGAGGTGCGCGAACTGGAGAAGTATCCGCCGGAGCCGAGCGAATCGGTCGAGGAGGAGCAGGTTCCCGGCACCGTCGTCACGGCGGTCGACAAGACCGTGCTGCAGCGCATCGGTGACGCGTTCCTCAACGTGCCCGAGGGCTTCAACGTGCACCCGCGCGTCAAGCCGGTGCTGGAGCGTCGTCGCGAGATGTCCTACGAGGGCAAGGTCGACTGGGCGTTCGCCGAGTTGCTGGCCTTCGGCACGCTGATCGACGAGGGCCGCGCGGTGCGCCTGACCGGTCAGGACTCCCGCCGCGGCACGTTCACCCAGCGCCATTCGGTGGTCATCGACCGCAAGTCCGGCGCGGAGTACACCCCGCTGCACAACATCGGCAGTGCGAACCCGGGCTGGTTCGCGGTGCACGACTCCGCACTGTCGGAGTACGCCGCGGTCGGCTTCGAATACGGCTACTCGCTGGGCAACCCGGACGCGCTGGTGCTGTGGGAGGCGCAGTTCGGCGACTTCGTCAACGGCGCGCAGTCGATCATCGACGAGTTCATCTCCTCCGGTGAGGCCAAGTGGGGCCAGCTCTCGGAGGTCGTGCTGCTGCTGCCGCACGGTCACGAGGGTCAGGGTCCGGACCACACCTCCGGCCGCATCGAGCGGTTCCTGCAGCTGTGCGCCGAGGGTTCGATGACGGTGGCGGTGCCCTCCACCCCGTCGAACTACTTCCACCTGCTGCGCCGCCACGCGCTGGACGGCATCCGCCGCCCGCTGATCGTCTTCACCCCGAAGTCGATGCTGCGCAACAAGGCCGTGGTC
The DNA here is from genome assembly GCF_019890715.1 of Nocardia coffeae. Taxonomy (NCBI): domain Bacteria; kingdom Bacillati; phylum Actinomycetota; class Actinomycetes; order Mycobacteriales; family Nocardiaceae; genus Nocardia; species Nocardia coffeae. The sequence continues at coordinate 140,654 of NZ_JAINZY010000016.1, forward strand.
TCCAACATCGAGGACTTCACGGACAACAAGTTCCGCTCGGTGCTCGAGGAGCCCACCTACGAGAGCGGCGACGGCGACCGCGCCAAGGTCAAGCGCATCCTGCTGACCAGTGGCAAGCTCTACCACGAGCTGGTCGCGGAGAAGGGCAAGAAGGGCCGCGAGGACGTCGCCATCGTGCGTATCGAGCAGCTGTACCCGATCCCGTCCTACCGGCTCAACGACAAGCTCTCGACCTACCCGAACGCGACCGATATCGCGTGGGTGCAGGAGGAGCCGGCCAACCAGGGCGCCTGGCCGTTCTTCGGGCTGAACCTGCCGGAGATCCTGCCGGACCGGTTCACCAAGCTGCGCCGCATCTCGCGTCGCGCCATGTCGGCCCCGTCCTCGGGTTCGTCGAAGGTGCACGCCGTCGAGCAGGCCGAGATCGTCGCGGAGGCGTTCTCGCCGACGGCCTAGCCGTAAAAGCCCTACGGCTCAACCGAACAATCCCGACCACTGCGCCGGGCCGGAATCGCTCCCACCGAGCGGCTCCGGCCCGGCGCGGTCGTTTCTCCGCGGCCTGTACCCCGACGGGGCCGGATCTCTTGCTGTGACGGTGATCATCTACCTTGTCCCATCCATGTTCCGCGTCGTATATTCGGCGTGGAATATTTCTCAGGGGCTACAGAGGAGTGATCACGATGACCAAGCAGTCGGGTGCCACGCTGACGCCACTGGCGATCGCGGTGCTCGCGCTGCTGGAAGAGCGGCCGATGCATCCGTACGAGATGTATCAACTACTGCTGCAACGCCGCGAGGACTATCTGCTCAAGGTCCGGCCCGGTTCGCTGTATCACTCGGTCACCCGGCTGGCCGAGCAGGATCTCGTGCACGCCGAGGGCACCGACCGCGCCGGGAACCGGCCCGAGCGCACCACCTACCGCATCACCCGATCCGGCAGCGCCGCCCTGCGCGCCCGGATCACCGACATCATCCGCACGCCCATCCGCGAATATCCGATCTTCCCGCTGGCGATGTCCGAGGCGCACAATATGCCCGCACAGGAGGTGATCGACCTGGTCACCGAACGCATCGGCCTGTTGGACAACGACCTCACCGAACTCGACGCGGTCCACGAATGGGTCACGACGAACCGGGTACCGCGCCGGTACTGGATGGTGATCGAATACATCCGCGCGCAGACCGATGCCGAGATCACCTGGCTGCGCCGCATCGTCGCCGAACTGCGCGACGGCACCCTCGAATGGGAGCAGTTCACTCCCGAGGGCGAGCGGATCGCTACCTGCGAGACCGACAAGGATCTGGGTCCCGGCTGGGGCGCAGCCGTCACCGACGACGTGCTCGCTCAGTTGCGGAAGGGCGGTGCGATCCCTGCCGACCAATGAGGCGCGCCCCGCGCGGCGCGCCAACTTCACTCGACGTTTCATCGATCGTTCGCAGCGATCGTCACCTGCTGGATAGGACGCAACCATGACCACCCAACGCAGTCCATGGCTGGCGCTCTACGCGCTGGTCGTGGGATTCTTCATGATTCTGCTGGATATGACCATCGTCGCGGTGGCCAATCCGACCATCATGCACGACCTGAACACCGACATCACCAAGGTCATCTGGGTGACCAGCGCGTATCTGCTCACCTACGCGGTGCCGCTGCTGGTGACCGGGCGACTCGGCGATCGCTTCGGTCCCAAGAACATCTACCTGATCGGCTTGACGGTGTTCACCCTCGCCTCGCTGTGGTGCGGCCTGTCCGGCGGCATCGAGATGCTGATCGCGGCGCGCGCGGTGCAGGGTCTGGGCGCGGCGCTGATGACGCCGCAGACCATGGCCGTGATCACCCGCACCTTCGCGCCGGACAAGCGCGGTGCGGCGATGGGCCTGTGGGGCGGCGTCGCCGGACTGGCCACCCTGGTCGGCCCGATCCTGGGCGGCGTGCTGGTCGACCAGTTGAGCTGGAACTGGATCTTCTACATCAACGTCCCGATCGGCATCGTGGCCTTCGCGCTGGCGGTGTGGCTGGTGCCGTCGCTGCCGCGGCATGAGCACAAGTTCGATCTGGTCGGCGTCGTGCTCTCGGCTATCGGAATCTTCCTGCTGGTCTTCGGAATTCAGGAGGGCAACACCCGGAACTGGGACGCCTGGATCTGGACGATGATCATCGCCGGTGCGGTGATACTGGTCCTGTTCGTGATCAATCAGGCACTCAACAAGGGCGAGCCGCTGGTGCCGATGAGCCTGTTCCGCGACCGGAACTTCGCGTTGTCGAGCGTGGCGATCGCGGCGATGGGTGCGGCGATCACCGCCCTGATGGTGCCCGCCTACTTCTATCTCGAAGCGGTGCGGGAGTATTCGCCGACGCGGGCGGCGCTGGTCTTCGCGCCGATGGCGATCGTCACCGGTTTGACCGCACCGTTCATCGGCAAGATCTCCGACCGGATGCCGCCGCGGATCATTCCGACCATCGGTTTCGCGCTGTTCGCGGCGTCGATCTTCGGATTCGCGACGTTGATGAAGCCGGACAGCTCGATCGTGCTGTTCATCGTGATCGGCGGTGTCGCCGGTCTGTCGAACTCCTGCATCTGGGCGCCGCTGGCCTCGACCGCGACGCACGATCTGCCGATGGAGCTGGCCGGCGCCGGCGCCGGTGTGTACAACACGACCCGGCAGATCGGCTCGGTTCTGGGCAGTGCGGTGATCGCCGCCCTGGTCTCCAACCGGATGACCGCCCAGCACCTCGGCGGCGGTCAGTTCTCCGAGGGTTCGGGCCCGGCGAAGCTCCCGGCGTTCATCCTGCACCCGTTCAGCACCGCGCTGAGCCAGTCGATGTATCTGCCCGCCGCCATCCTGCTCATCGGCGTCGTGGCCTCGGCCCTGTTCACGGGCAAGCACAAAGCGCCCGCACCCGGCGCCGCCGAGACCGACGCGACCACAGAGCTGCCGGTCGACGAGGAACCGAACGCGGTCGTCACGCCTGCACGAGTCGCCCCGGTCGACCGGGCGGGCACCTATCAGCTCGCCACCGCGGCCGTCGGCGGCGAACAACCGCTGTCGGTTCGTGTGCACCGGGAGGACGGACGTCCGGTGGCGGGCGCGGCGCTCACGCTGATCGATCAACGCGGACAGCAGGTCGCCCGTGCCACGGGTGGCGACAACGGCGTCTACCGCATCGCGGCGCCGGTTGCCGGGCAGTACGTACTGATCGCGGCGGCGAGCGGGCATCAGCCTGCGGCGGTCACCGTCGTCACCGGTGACCGCAGCGGGCCGTGGGAACTGACCCTGAGCGGTAACGGTGAGCTGTCGGGCGTGGTCACCACGAGCGACGGGCATCCGCTGGCCGGGGTCACGATCACCCTGACCGATTCGCGCGGCGAGGTCGCCACGGCCGGGGTGACCGGCGGCGACGGCGCCTACGCCTGCCAGGGCACGACCGCGGGGACCTACACCCTGGTCGCGGTGGCCGAGGGCCGGCAGCCGCACGCCACCACCCTGACCATTCCGGAGTCGGGCACGCTGCGCTACGACATCGAGCTGTCGTCGACCGGGGTACTCACCGGCCGGGCCCGCACGGATTCGGACGTGGTCGCCGATGCCCAGGTGTCGGTACTGGATTCGACCGGTCGGGTGGTGGGCTCGGTGTTCACCGATGCCCAGGGCAACTACCGCATCGAGGATCTGCCCGCAGGCGACTACACCGTGGTGGCGCGTGGATATCCGGCGGTCAGCAGCCGGGTGTGGATCGACGGAGCGAACCGCACCCACGATGTGAATCTCGGGTACGAGCCCGCCCCCGAGGCGCGGCCCGCCGAGTACAGCAACGCCATCAGCTACAACGGCGCGGATCGGTCGTGAGCCGCGGTGGCATGGCCCGCCGCGGTACGCCGGGCCATGCCACCCGAACTCAGCCCACCCGAACGGTGACCGACGGATAGCCGGTGGCGCCATCCGGAACGACGTCCTGCACCACATCGGTCTGCACCTGGCCGGCGCCGTCGGTGGCGCGGGCCCGCAGGGTGTGCGTGCCCGCGGTCGGGGTCCAGTCGTAGACCCACTGTCGCCAGGTGTCGATGGTGGGTTCGGCGGCCAGGCGGGCGGATTGCCAAGGGCCGTCGTCGATCTGGACCTCGACGGCGTTGATGCCGCGGTGCTGGGCCCAGGCGACGCCCGCGACCGAGATCCGGTTCCCGCCCACCGACGCACCGTCCCTGGGGGTGTCGATGCGGGTGCCGGTCTTGATCGGGCCGCGCTCGGACCAGCCGCGTTGGGTCCAATACGCCTGGGCGCGATCGAATCTCGTGATCTCGATATCGGTCACCCATTTGGTCGCCGAGACATAGCCGTACAGACCGGGCACCACCAGCCGCACCGGGTAGCCGTGTTCGATGGGCAGCGGTTCGCCGTTCATCCCGATGGCCAGCATGGCGTCGCGGCCGTCGGTGAGGGTGGCCAGCGGACTGCCCGCGGTGAATCCGTCGACGCTGCGGGAGAGCACCATATCGGCGTCGGGGTGGGGTCCGGCCTCGGCGAGCAGATCGGCCAGGGAGTAGCCGAGCCACCGGGCGTTGCCCACCAGGTCGCCACCTACCGGATTCGAGACGCAGGTCAACGTCACCAGACGTTCGATCGGGCGGCGCGCCTTCAAATCGGCGTAGCCGAGCCGGATTTCGCGATCGACCATGCCGTGCACGCGCAGTGTCCAGGTCTCGGTACTGACCTGCGGAACGGTGAGCGCGGTATCGATCCGATAGAAATTGCGGTTGGCGGTGAGGTACGGGGTCAAGCCGGGAATCCGCAGATCGGCCGCAGGATCGATGGGCGGCTCCGGCGACGGCGCGACCGGCAGCTGCACCGTGGCACGCTCGGCGGAGACACTGTGCAGCTTGGATCCGATGAACCGGCCCGCCACCCCGGCCGCCGCGGCCAGCGCTCCGACGCCGACCAGGGCGCGCATCAGACCTCGTCGATCGATCTCGGCGGACGAACCGGAAGTCATTGCACCAGAGGTAATCTCGTCCCCCGCAGCCGCCTGGCCGGATGCTGCCGACGCAGTCCGCGCCGCCTCGCTCGCCCCTTCCGGTGAACCGGAAACCGCTGCACCCGAAGCCATCTCGCGGGCCGCCACCTTCGACTCGTACGCCTCGATCCGCCGAGTCAGCCCCCGCAACACCACGATCGCCAGACCGACCCCGATCACCGAGGGCAGCGCCCACGTCCAGGACGCCCCCGGTCTGGTCACCGCGATCCCGGCCGCCACCAGCCCGAATACGGCGAACAGCACGGAACCGGCCGGGCGACGGGATTGTTCGATTCGCCCGGCGAAGGCCGCCACGATGACCGCGACGGCCGCCATCAGGATGAACAGCACCAGCTTGTCGTTGGTCCCGACGAGGCCGATCACCCACTCCCGCACACTGTCGGGGGTGTGGTCCACCACGGTTCCGCCCAGTGCGGTCAGTGGCGCACTACCCGATCCGATCGGGGCGGCCACCAACTCCGCCGCCCCCAGGGCGAACCCTGCGGTGAGGATGCCGGCGGCCGTGCGCAACCCCGAGCCGGCGGCTGCGGGATCGTTCCCGGGCCGGATGTCGCCGCGCTGCGTCCCACCGATATCCGAAGCGGTTCCGCGCGTGCCCGAAGAGCTCATATCGTGAGCGTACTGCCGGTTCGGGCCCTGGTGACCGGCCGAGAAGCCCGAAATCCGCACCGTCACGGATTCGTCAGAAATACGGCGCGTGCGGTCCACCGGGACCGGTTCGGATATGGCGGCGCTCACCGTGGCGGTTCCACGGCATCTCCCCAGCCCGCTCTCAGGAACAGCGCGCTTAATTGATTGAGAGGTTCCTGACCAAAAGGACGTGATGACCGTGTATCCGAATCAGGGGAGCAGGCCCGGAGAGCCGGGCCCGTACGGAGCACCTTATGGCCCGTATGCGCCGCAGGGTGGCCGTCCACCGCAGGCCCCTCGGCCGCGTCACGGGCTTGGTCTCACCGTCGTGGCCGCGATCGTGCTGGCCCTGGCGGTCACCATCGGCATGGTCGCGGCACGTCTGACCACGAACGGCGCGGTCACGCGATCGCCGATGGCGCAGTCGCCGGGCATCGTGTCGCAGCCGGTCGATTCGCAGACCAGTGCCGCGGATCTCACCGCGGCGGCGAACAAGGTCGTGCCCGGAATCGTCAACGTCGACACCCAGCTGGGCCTGCAGAACGGTGCGGGCGCGGGCACCGGAATCGTGCTCACCTCCGACGGCGAGATCCTGACGAACAACCACGTCGTGGAGGGCGCCACCAAGATCTCGGTCACCGACCTGGGCAATGGCCGGACCTATCCCGCGACGGTGGTCGGTTACGACCGCTCCGACGACCTCGCGGTGGTGAAGTTGTCCGGCGCCTCGGGCCTGCAGACCGCGCCCCTGGGCAATTCGGATCGAGTAGCGGTCGGCGACGCCATCGTCGGTCTGGGCAATGCGGGCGGCACCGGCAGCCCGACCGCGGCCGCCGGGCAGGTCACCGGGTTGGACCGGTCGATCACCGCGAGTGACGAGGCGGCCGGCGCCTCGGAGAAGCTGACCGGACTCATCCAGGTCGCGGCGAACATCCAGCCGGGCGATTCGGGTGGTCCGCTGATCAACAGTGCGGGACAGGTCGTCGGCGTGGACACCGCCGCCTCCCAGGGCTTCCGATTCGGCACCGTGAGCACGCAGGGAGGCGGGGAGGGCTTCGCCATCCCGATCAACAAGGCGCTGACGATCGCCAAGCAGATTCAGGCGGGTAAGGGCTCGAGCACCGTCCACATCGGTCGGTCCGCCTTCCTCGGCGTCACGGTGAGCGATGCCGACGGCGGTGCACTGGTCCGCAATATCGTCAGCGACGGTCCCGCCGAACAACTGGGCCTGACCCCGGGCGACGTGATCACCGGCGTCGACGGCACCACCATCGGTTCGGCTCTGGAACTCACCGACGCGATGGACCAGCACCACCCCGGCGACACGGTGACGCTGAAGTTCGCCGACCAGTCCGGGCAGACCCAGTCGGCCAAGACGAAACTCGCCCAGGGCCCGGTCGGCTGATCGAGCACCGGCACGCGAACGGACCGGCACCGCACATTCGGTGCCGGTCCGTTTGCGTTCGAACGATTCTCGAAGAATGTCGACAATCCGATTGTTCGCCCGACATCGACCGCTGAGTCGATCTTCCACTACTGCAACATTTTTCGAGCTACTGCGGTATCGACGTCATCCCCCGTGCGTCGAAATTTCCGCCATCCCGGCCCCGATGAGCCACTTCTGTTTGACGTGATGCCCGCATGGGTACTCGGACACAATGACGGCAAAACGGGGTCTGTTCCAATTGCCAACGCCCGAAAGCCGTTTCGATCACGTAACCGCCGGACACCCGTATCGACGAGGATATCGGGACACTCCGCCAGCGGCAAGAGATACGGATAGCGCATAGCAGAACACCGACCGCACAGCGATATCCGCGATGACGGCCCCGAATCGATACGCTGGATCCAGGGGTCGAGAGGAGACAGGTCTTGTCGACTTCAACACCCGAATCGACGATCCGAAACCCGGACAAAGGTTACATCGCCCTGCTGGGCTGGAGTCTGAACGCCGTCGAAGCGGTGGATCGTTTCGACCGGCGCTATGTCGTGGTGGCTCCGGCATGGGCGGAGGAATACTGTAATGAACACGAGATCCCTTATATTCTCTGGGATTTCGAGCGTCTCAACGATCGCTCGATGGAGATCGCCGAGACGCTGAAGGCCAAGGGCGTCGACGTCGCCATTCCGATCTTCGAGGAGACCGTGGAGTGGGCCGGGGCGATCAACTCCGTCCTGCTGGACAATCCGCGTCTGCTGGGGCAGGCGATGCTGCTGCGCGACAAGTCGCTGATGAAGCGCCGCGCGCAACTCGGCGGTATCCGGGTGGGCATCTTCGAGGAGGCGCACGAGCGCGACGACGTCATCCGCTTCCTCAAGCGGGTCAACCAGACTCTGCTCAAACTCGACGGCGACCTGAACGATCCGATCCACCTCAAGGCCTTCGACAAGGCGGGCTGTCTCGGGCATCGGGTCATCCGCACACCCGACGAGATCGATTCGATTCCCGACGAGGAATTCCCGGTCCTGATGGAATCTCACCTGGACGGTTGGGAATTCGCGGTCGAGGCGTGGATCCACAACGGCAAGATCTGTTTCCTGAACATCTCCGAATATGTGACTCTCGGATATTCGGTATTCGTTCCGGCGACGCCGGAGCTGGAACAGTACCGGCCGGAGATCACCCGGCAGATCGAGAAATTGATCAAGACGTTCGACATCGATTTCGGATTCGTCCATCCCGAATATTTCGTGACCAGCGACGGCGAGATGTATTTCGGCGAGGTCGCCTACCGGCCACCGGGATTCAAGGTGTTCGAACTGCTCGAGCGATGCTACGGATTCAACGCGTATCATGCGCTGGTTCTGGCCTTCGACCCGAAGACCACCGCCGAGGAGATCGAGGCCTTCTTCCCGAAGGAGGTGGTGGACGCGAAAGGACATGCGGGCTGCTTCGGGGTTTATCCGCGGCGGCGCGTGGTAAGCCGCTTGGCGATGCCCGAAGAGACCGAGGAGCACGACTACTTCGATTCACACGAACTCACTCCGCCCCTGGAAGAAATGGTGACGAAGCGCACTGCGTTCGGAAACCATTGGGGCGTACTGTACTTCTTCGGAGAGGACCCGTACACTCTCCGAAATCTGTTGAAGCGCCAGGAAGAACTCGACTTCTACATTTGAATCCGTTCGACGGTAACGGCTCACGGGGAGGATCCTGATTGAGTCCACTAAGCAGCGACAGCACGACGTTGGACAGACGTCTCGCTGCGCTGGACGATGCCACCGGATCCCTCGCGGCCGCTGCCGACTTCGGTAAGCAGGTCAAGCTGACGAGGGTTCTGGGCACACTGCGGCGGGTGCTGCCCCTCCCCGGCGGTTGCGCCGCGGTTCGCGCACGCGCGGCCGGACTCGAGTCCGCCGGACTGTTCCTCGGAACGGACTGGGCGAGTCCGGAGATCCTGATACCGGCGCTGAGCACCGGTTCCCTGCACAGTTCGAACCCGGACACCGTGGTCCTCGAGACGGTCAGCGACCTGCGTCTGCTGGCCGTCGCGAAAGGGGAATACGTGCACCCCACGGTGTCCGCCGAGTACGCGCACAACCACCTCTCGCAAGTCCTGGCAACCAACCTGTCCCTGCTGTTCACCCCACCGGGCGAGGCCGAGCGCGCACAGCAGGGCCGGATGTCGCTGGCCTCCCGCGAACTGCTGCGGCTGCTGGTCCAGGAGATCGGGTACGAGAAGGTACTCGAGAATCTGATCGAGGAGATCTGGCGCATCCTGCGCCAGCGTCCGATCCAGGTCGACTCGGTCAAGCGGATGATCACGCAGATCGCCGTGGCGCGGGCCAATCCGGATATCGATCTCGGCGCGGGCGCACTCGGCGCGGACCGGCTGATCAGCAGCCTCTACAGCACCACCGACGCGTGCCGGGAGGACCCCGGCGTCGAGATCTACCAGGCCCGGCTGGAGGCGATGGACGACGCCGCATTGCAGTCCGAGGCAACGGGATTCGCGCGATCCATGCACGACACCGGTCTGGTTTCGCCGTATCACGCGACACTGCTGCGCCATCTGCTCGGCAAGGGCGAATATCTCCTCGGTGAGGCGATGGGATTGTCCAGCACCGGGCGTGACTGCCTGCTCTGCTACCACGAGTTGGTGCGCGCACTGATCGATCGAGCAGTACATCCCGAGACGGCCCAGTGCGTCTACGGTCTCGCGTCGCTGCTCGAACGCGGCATTCTGTATCAGCCGCCGGTCGCACCCGCGATGTGGCGGCAACTCGGACTGGAGTTGTCGGCCGACTCGAAGGCCCGGCTGAACCGGATGTTCGGCCCCAGCCCGGATCCGGGAGCCTGGCTACTGTCCGGTGTGCTGTCGATCCTGGGCCTGCCGCTGGGAGTCGGGCAGGGCGACAATCCGACATGCCAGTCCGCGCGGGCGCTATCGGTGTGGGCCTACAACGATCCCGACTACCTGTTGCAGACGGTGGCTTGGGCGGCGCGTGACGACGCGATCGTCATGCACTTCGAAGGGCAGCCGATCTCCTCGCAGGAGATCGCGACGGGTGTCGCGGCCACGCTGGCGTTCGATCTGGACCCGGTATCGCTACTGGTGGTACCGCATCTGGATCGGATCTACGCGGAGATGGGACGGCGCTGTATCGGCCGCGAGGGCGATCCGCACCGCTGGATCAACCCGGAGTTCCACGGCTGGTGGTCCGGCCGCGGGTTCCGGATCAACGTCGATGTGGCCACCGGCGCGCTGACCGATCTCGAGGAGTTCCTGCGGCACTTCTACGCCAGCTATCACCCGTACTACAACGGCAACCAGCCGCTGGTCCACCCGCAGCCCGCCGGTATCGCCGTCACCGACAGCGCGGCCCGCTTCGTCGGGTGGCATGCGATCACCATCCTGCGAGTCAATCTCGACCCCCAGGAACAGATGCGGGTCTACTTCTACAACCCGAACAACGACAGCGGACAGGACTGGGGTGACGGCGTGGTCGTCGGCACCGCCGGGCACGGCGAGCGTCCGGGTGAAGCGTCTCTGCCGTTCGAGCAGTTCGCCTCACGTCTGTACATCTTCCATTTCGACCCGCTCGAGCACGGCGAGTCGGCCTCGGTCGCCCCCGACGAACTCGACCGCGTCACCGGATACATCCAGCGCAGTTGGGGCGCGGACCGGATGGGAACGGGCGCGGTCGCCGAAGGCGCGCCGACCGCGACATGATTCACGAACGAACGGCCCACCCGCAACACGCGGATGGGCCGTTCGTTCGGAAATCCATTGCCCGACAGCTGGGCTCAGCCGTAGATGGCCTCCACGTCGGAGGCGTAGTTCTTCATCACGACCGCGCGCTTGAGGGACATCTTGGGGGTGAGTTCGCCACCCTCCTCGGTCCAGTCGATCGGCAGGATGCGGATCTTCTTGATGGCCTCGGCATGCGAGACCAGCTTGTTGGTGTCCGCGACCGCGGCGTCGATCTCGGCGACCAGATCCGGGTTCTCGATCAGCTTCTCGATCGGAGTGTCGGCCGGCAGGTTGTGGCGTTCCTTCCAGCCGGGCAGCGCCTCGGCGTCGAGGGTGATCAGCGCGCCGATGAACGGCTTGCTGTCGCCGACGACCATGACCTGGCTGATCAGCGGGTTCGCACGCAGCGAATCCTCGAGCATGGCCGGGGAGACGTTCTTGCCGCCCGCGGTGACCAGGATTTCCTTCTTGCGGCCGGTGATGGTGATGAAACCGTCGGCGTCGATCGCACCCAGATCGCCGGTCTTGAACCAGCCGTCGGCGAAGGCGTCCTCGGTGGCCGCGTCGTTACCCCAGTAGCCGGAGAATACGACCGGGCCGCGCAGCAGCAGTTCGCCGTCCTCGGCGACCTTCGCACCGTGACCGGGCAGCGGGCGGCCGACCGTGCCGATGCGGGTGTGCCGGCGGGTGTTCACCGCGACCGCGGCGGTGGTCTCGGTCAGGCCGTAGCCCTCGTGGATGGTGACCCCGACGCCGCGGAAGAAATGTCCGAGGCGCGCGTTCAGCGGGCCGCCGCCGGAGACCGCGGAATCGCACCGTCCGCCCATCGCCTCGCGCAGCTTGCCGTAGACCAGCTTGTCGAAGACCGCGTGCTTGAGTTTGAGCACCAGACCGGGCCCGCCGTTGTCCAGGGCCTGGCTGTAGGCGACGGCGGTATCGGCCGCGGCGTCGAAGATCCCGCCCTTGCCGCCGTCGTGCGCCTTCTGCTTCGCGCCGTTGAACACCTTCTCGAATACGCGCGGCACCGAGAGGATGAAATCGGGCTTGTACTGGCCGAACTGCTCGACCAGGGTGGACCAGTCCGCGGTGTGCGCGACGGTGACACCGGCGTCGAACGCGGCCAGCGCCACCGCCCGCGCGAAGACGTGGGCCAGCGGCAGGAACAGCAGCGAACGCTTGCCCGGCCGCAGATCCTGCGGCATGACCGCGCGGTCCGCGGCGGACTCGGCATAGAGATTCGAATGCGAGAGCATGACGCCCTTGGGGCGTCCGGTGGTGCCCGAGGTGTAGATCAGGGTGGCCGGGGAGGCCGCCTTGACCTGTGCGCGACGCTCGTGCACGACCGCATCGTCGAGATCCGCACCGCGACGGGTGAATTCCTCGACCGCGCCCTCGCTCAGCAGCAGTGTTTCCTTCAAATCCGGCAGCGCCGACTCGATCTCGCCGATCGTCGCGCGCTGCTTGGGCGTCTCGACGACGAGCAGTTTGGTCGCCGAATCCTGCAGGATCCACTTGGCCTGCTCGGCCGAGGAGCTGTCGAAGATGGCGACGGTGCAACCGCCCGCGGCCCAGATCGCGAAATCCAGGACGACCCAGTCGTACTGGGTCGAGGCCAGGATCGCGACGCGATCGCCGAGTTCGATGCCGGTGGCGATCAGCCCCTTCGCCACGCCGGTGACGGCCTGCGCGAACTGCTTGGCAGTCACATCGGTCCAGCCGCCCTTACCGTCCGGCCTGTTGAACACCACCAGGCCGGGCGTGCGCTCGGCATGCCGGAAGACGCCGTCGGAGACGTTGATGTCTTCGGGGATGGTGTAGGTAGCCGGGACTTCGAACTCTCGCATCGGTGCCCTTCCACGTGGTTTACTCACCAGTAATTTACGCTAGCCGCCGCAAACGGCCGACGCGGGACCGCCGCATCGGCCACGACCGGGCCGTCTTGCGGCGCCGGATCGTCCGCACCTCATCCTATGGTCGGGTTTGCGCAGGTTGCAGCGATTCGTCGAGGAAGTCGGCGAGCTCGCGCACCGCGGCCGCCGCCGGGGCGACCAGCGAAGCCTGCAGCTGGGCCACATGCCACAGTCCGCGGGTCACCGAGAACTTCGTCGGCACACCGGCCTCGTCCAACGCCACCACCAGACGGGTGCACTGGGTGTACAGCATCTCGTCCCGGTCTGCCTGGACGTAGGTCCGCGGCAGTCCGCTCAGCTCACCCAGCAGCGGTGCGTAGCCGGGATCCAGACCGTCACCGGCGCCGAGGTATGCCTCGGCGCAGGCCCGCGACCACGGACGGCTGACCACCAGATCGCGCTCGCGCGGCGCGGATTCGTTCGGATCGGACCACGGCGCGATCAGGCCCAGTGCGGCGGGCCGGATTCCGTGCTCGTCGATCAGGCGGCGAGCCAGCGCCAACGACAGCCCGCCACCGGCCGAATCACCCGCTACCGCAAGGTTTTCCGGCTGCAACCCGGTGGACAGCAACTCCAGGTAGGCAGCCTCGGCGTCGTCGAGGGCGGCCGGATACGGATGTTCGGGCGCGAGCCGATAGTCCGGCAGATACACCGGACGGCCGAGTTCGCGGGCCAGGTGCGCGGCCAGCGAGCGGTGCGTGGCGATCGAACCGATGGTGTAGCCGCCGCCGTGCAGATACAGCAGCGCCCCCGTACCGGTACTCGAACCGGAGGTGATCCGCTCGGCCGGACGGCCGCCCAGGCGCAACCGGTCCACCCGGGTGCCCGGCGGCAGCACCTGCAGCGCCGAACCGGCATCAAGCAGCGCGCGCTGCACACCCCACGGCAGGCGGGCGTGCATCGCATATCGGAACATCGGGTGCAGTACCGCGCGGGCGATCGGCAGCGGCAGCGAAACAGCGGGCATCGCGGGAATCCTCATACGATCAGGGCAGGAACCGCCGGTTCACCAGAGTGGCGATCCGCTGGTAATACGAGCCGGTGGTGCGCACGAACAGATCCAGAGCCTTTGCCTCCCAGCCGATCAGCACCCGGCCGTGCCCCTTGGCGACACCGTCGGTGATGGTCTGCGCGGCCATCTCCGGAGTGTGCAGGGCCAGCTGCTTGTCGAAGAACGAGGCGAACTGCTTGGCGTCGATCCCCTCGGCGTAGGTGGCGTTGCGCGCGACGGCGGTCTTGATGCCGCCGGGATGCACACAGGTGACCTTGACCGGCTGCTTGCGCGCCATCATCTCCTGGCGCAGCGACTCGGTGAAGCCGCGCACCGCGAACTTCGCCGCGTTGTAAGCACTTTGACCGGGAACCGCGATGAGCCCGAACAGGCTGGACACGTTGATCACGTGCCCCGCACCGGATTCGACCAGATGCGGCAGAAATGCCTTGGTGCCGTTGACGACTCCCCAGAAGTCGACGTCCATGATCCGCTCGATGTCCTTGAACTGCGAGTCGATCACCTCGCCGTGGAAGGCGATACCGGCGTTGTTGTAGATCTGGTGGACGACGCCGAAGTGCTTCTTCACCTCGTCGGCGTAGAGCAGTACGGCCTCGCGCTCGGCGACGTTGAGCCGATCGGATCGAACCTGCGCGCCCAATGCCTCACAGCGGCGGACGGTTTCGGCCAGCCCCTCGGAATCGATGTCGGAGAGAGCGAGTTTCGCGCCGCGGCGAGCCAGATTCTCCGCCAGCGCGCGCCCGATGCCCGATCCGGCGCCGGTGATCACACAGACCTTGCCGGTGAAGTACGCGTCGTTGCTCACTGTCCTGCCACCACTTTCGCTTCGGGCCGCCCCTGGGCCCCGGATGTTTCAGAGTTCGCCGCGGCGCTGGTCCGATAGGCCGCGACATCGAAGTTTTCCAGCAACCTACGGAATCGGAACGTGAAATCGGGCCACAGCGTGGTGTTGTTGCCGTGCTTGTCCAGATACCAGCTCGCGCAGCCGCCGGTGCTCCACACACTGCCGACCAGCTTGTCCTGCAGTGCGCTGTTGAACGTGTCCTGCGTGTCCTTGCGCACCTCGACGGTGCGCAGCTCCATCCGATCGAAGGTGGCGACCGCGTCGGCGACGTAGTTGATCTGCGATTCGATCATGTACACCATCGAGGTGTGCCCCAGGCCGACGTTCGGGCCGAGCAGGAAGAACATGTTGGGGAAGTTGGCGATCGCCGAACCCTTGTACGCCTGCTGACCGCCCTCGTCGAAGACCTCGGTCAGGGTGCGTCCGTCGCGACCCGAAATCGTCTCGTACACAGGCGAATCGGTGACGTGGAAACCGGTGGCCACGATGATCGCGTCGACCTCGCGCTCGGCGCCGTCCTTGGTGACGACCGATCCGGGCCGGATCTCGGCGATGCCGTCGGTGACCACGTCGACGTTGTCGCGGCCCAGCGCCGGGTAGTACTCGTTGGAGATCAGCATGCGCTTGCAGCCGATGCGGAAGTTCGGGGTGACCTTCTCGCGCAGTGCGCGATCGCGCACCTCGAAGCGCAGCTTGGCGCGGGCGATGGTCTCCAGCGCCAGCATCGCGGGCGGGAATTTGGCCAGGCCGACGACCTGGGTCTCGCGGGCGGCGTAGATGGCCGCGCGGGACAACTTCTGTACGCCCGGAACGTATTTGAAGGCCAGCCGCTCGGGCAGCGTGTAGGGCCGGTCCATTCGCGGCAGCAGCCACGGCGCGGTGCGCTGGTACAGATCCAGGTGCGCGACCTTCGGCGCGATCGATGGCACGATCTGGATCGCCGAGGCGCCCGTGCCGATCACCGCGACGCGCTTACCCGCCAGATCCGCATCGTGATCCCAGCGCGCGGAGTGGAAGATCTGCCCCTCGAAGGTGTTGATGCCCTTGATATCCGGCAGATTCGGCTCGCACAGCGCGCCGACCGCGGAGATCAGGATGTCGGCGGTGAACTCGCCCTTGCTGGTGTGCACCTCCCAGCGGGCCTGCTCCTCGTTCCAGCTCGCGCCGGTCATCTCACAGTCGAACAGGTGCTTGTCGCGCACGCCGTACCGCTGTGCCACGCCCTGGATGTAGCTCTGGATCTCGGGCTGCCTGGAGAACGACCGCGACCACTCCGGGTTGAGCGCGAAGGAGTACGAGTACAGGTGCGAGGGCACATCGCAGGCCGCACCGGGATAGGTGTTGTCCCGCCAGGTGCCGCCGACGTCGCCGCCGCGCTCGAGCACCAGATAGTCCTGCACCCCCTGCTGGCTGAGCCGGATGGCCATGCCCAGTCCGGAGAAGCCACTGCCGACGATCAGGACGTGGACGTGGCGGGCAGGTTCCCCCTGATCACCGACACCACTGTCTGTAACCTTGCGACTCATGTATCCGAGCCTAAGCGCTTATTGAGCCGGAGTCAACAGTATTGACTCGCGTTCAGTAGGATGGTTCCCGTGAACGGAAAAACTGCCGCCAAGAACGGGAAGCGGGTGCGCCTGAGCCCCGACGAACGCCGTCGGCAGCTGATCACCCTGGGCACCCGGATGCTGCGCGATCGCGCGCTGGAGGACATCTCGATCAGCGATGTCGCCGAACAGGCCGGGATCTCCCGCGGCCTGCTGTTCCACTACTTCTCCTCCAAGCAGGAATTCCAGCTGGCGATCGTGGCCAACGCGAATGCCGAACTGCTCACCCGCACCGCACCCGACCGCAGCCTCGAGCTGGGCGATATGTTGCGCGATGCGGTGCGCCGCTACGTGGACTACGTCAGCGAGAACCGCACCTCGTACCTGGCCCTGCTGCGCCGTCCCGCCGGGACCGAACTCATGGCCTTGGTCGATGCGACCCGAGGCGCGCAGGCCGACCGCATCATGGCCGAGATCCCGCTGCCCCCGGACCATCCGGACCGGCCCCGGCTGGAGCTGGCCGTGCGCGGCTGGATCGCCTTCGTCGAGGAGGTCACGCTGAGCTGGCTCACCGCGGAGACGATCGCCCGCGAGCAGTTGATCGACATGCTCGTCGAATCGCTGCCCGGACTCGCCGCCGATCCGACGCTGATCGCTCTGCTGCGCAACTGAATCCGAGCCTTCCGGCCCGGCGAACGGCAGTCCGGTCGATCAGGTGTCGTACTCGTACCCCGCGCGATCGAATCGAGGCAGCGAGATCGCGGTCAGCACCGCCGCGAGCAGAATCATGACGGCCGAAACCAGCAGCGCCACATCCAGTCCGCGATGGAACGCCGCATAGGTGGCGGTGATGACCTTGTCGACGATGGGCCCGTAGGCCGCCGAGGCGGCCTGATCACCGCCCGCGGGAACGTTGCCGGTCTCGATCGCGTCGATCACGATGGCCTGGAAGTTGGCCGGGATCTGCAACTGATTCAGCCGGGAGGTCAGGTCGGAGTTGAGGAACGAGTTGACCAGCGAGCCCAGGGCCGCGACGCCGACGACCGCGCCGACCTGGCGCATGGTGTTGGTGGCCGCGGCCGCCATACCCGAATGTTCGGCGGGAACACCGGACAGCACCGCCGAGGTCAGCGGCACCACCGCGATGCCGAAGCCGATCCCGGCGAGCATCAGCGACAGCGCCAACGGCGTGAAATGCACGGTGACCCCGAGGAATTGGCGGGTCAGCAGAATTCCCGCACCGCCGAGTACACAGCCCACGATCATCGGCGTGCGCGAACCGCGCGAGGCCACCCAGAATCCGGAGATCAGCGAGCCCAGGATGATGGCCACCGCCATCGGCGCGAAGACGGCCGCGATCCGCCAGCCCGAATAGCTCACCACCTCCTGCAGATACAGCGCGGTGAAGAAGAAGATCGAGAAGATGCCGAAATACACCGCGAACGCGACGATCAGCGCGCTGCGCACCAGAGGGCTACGCAGATAGGCGAAGTCGAACATCGGATTGCGGGCCCTGGTCTCCACGACCAGAAATCCCACTCCGGCGATACCGCCCACCACGAACAGCGCGATCACCGAGGCGGCGCTGTAACCGACCTGCTCACCGGAGATGCCCGCGTAGATCACGCACGCGAGAAACGTTGCGCCCAGGACGAATCCGGGCACGTCGACCGGTCCTGGCTGCGGATCGGCGCTCTCGGGGACATAGCGCAACGCGGCGACCAACACCACCACGCCGACGATCAGGTTGAACCAGAACACCGATCGCCAGCCGAACGCGCCGACCAGCAGACCCCCGACCACGGGTCCGGCGGCCAGCGCCAACCCCGACACCGCCGCCCACGCACCCAGCGCCTTGGCTCGTGCGCGCCGATCCGGATAGATGTGCCGGATCAGCGACAACGTCCCGGGTTCCGAGGCGGCCGCGCCCAGCCCCATCACCGCGCGCCCGGCGATCAGCACCGCCACCGAGCCGGCCAGCGCCGAAAGCACCGATCCCGCACAGAAGATCACCAGTCCGGCGATCATCACCCGTTTGCGGCCCCACCGGTCGCCCAGCGATCCCGCGGTCAGCATGAGGCTGGCGAAGACCAGCGTGTAGGCGTTGACCACCCATTGCAGCGACACCACCCCGGCGTGCACATCGGACTGGATGTTGCCCAGGGTGACGCTGACGATCGTGGTGTCCAGGAACGTCACGAACAGCACCGCGGTCACGACGGTCAGCGCGAGCCGCGGCCGCTCGGCGCCGCCGCGGGTCGGGTCCCGCGATATCACGGTGCGCCACAACGATTTCGGTGCGTCCGAGGAGGCCATGTCCGGCTCAGGGCGTCGGCGCGGGCGCAGGGGTCGCCGCGGCGCACACCGGCGGCGGGTTGCCCTCGAGGGTCAGCAGCGCGCAGAACGTCGCCGCGGTGACCTTCCAGGTGCCGTCGGTCCGGACCGCCGTACCGGACTGCCCGGCCAGCGCCGGTTTGCCGTTGAGCAGGATGGTGAAGGTGACATCGGCGTGATCGGTGGCCGAACTGGCCACATTGGACACCGTCGCGGTGGTGCTCTTGGCCATCGAGGAGCCGGCCTGGGCCTTGATGGTGTCCGCGAACGCCTGGCCGTTCTCCAACAGCGCGATCTTCTGATCGGCCGTGGTGGATCCGTCGAAGAAGCGCTTGTAGGTCGTCGTCACGGCCTCGGTCACGCTGGCCGGGTGAGCGCTGGAGGGCGTACCGCTGGACTTGTCATCCGACCCGCCGCATGCGGCGGTGGTGCTCAGCAGTGCGGCCAGCGTGCAGACGGTGAGTGTGCGGGCCGCGATCGTCCGATTGAACATGCTCGCGCCTCCCTCGGGTGGCTGCTTGATCAACCCACCTGAGATTACTCGCCGGAACCGGCCGATGTGCCCGGATCGTCCTAGAGGTCGTGCTCGTCCAGCCAGCCGCGCGCCAGATCCGCGGCCGAGGCGTGCTCGTCGCGCAGACGACGGGTCAGCGTGGTCAGGTCGGCGGTGGTGAGTTCGCCCGCAACGTAGTTCAGCTTCTTGATCTGGGTTCCGGTCAGCGAGCCCTGCCGGAACAGCGGGACGATGTTCTGCGCCCGGAACGCGTAGTCCGGATCAGCGGCCACGACCAGGTCACCCGGGCCGCCGGGCAGCAGCGTCGCCGGGGCGGTCAGCACTCCGGCCTGAATCCGCCCGCCCCGCAACGCGTCCCGCAGTGCGGTATCGCTGTGGTAGATCGTGTAATGGGTGATATCGCAGCCGTAGACCTGTCGCAGCGGGGTCAGCACGTCGCGCTGCGGGTTCGGGCCGGGGCGCAGCGGATCCAGCTCGCTGCCCGTGGCGATGCCCACCGTCAGCTCACCGCAGTGCGCGGCCAGATCCTTCAGCGAATGCGGCAGGCGGGCGGCCTGCGCCGCGGACAGGACGAAGTCCGGGCGCAGATCGGTCCCGTCGGCGATATCGGAGATCGCCAGTCCCTCGGGCAGGGCCCGGCTCAGCGCATCCGAGACCGAGGAACCGGGTTCGGCCTGCGCGACGGTCGTTCCGGTCGCCTCGCTCGCCTGGGCCGCGGCCGACTCCGGATCGGGGATGCGCGCGGTCGAGCGTGGATCCAGCGCGGTCAGCAGATCGCCGCTGTCGTCGCCGACCAGCGTCACCCGATCCGCGTCCAGCGCGGCCAGCAGGTCCGCACGCCCGCCCAGCCGCGCGCTCACCACCGTGTGCGCGCCGGTGCGCGCCAGCGCTCCGGCATAGATCTCGGCGATCAGATCCGACTGCGCCGAACTGCCCGCGCCCACCGTGATCGTCCCGCCGGATTCGCTGTGCGAACACGAGACGACCAGCGTCAACGCCGTCACGGCGAGTACCGCGCGAGCCGCCGTTCGCAGCGACGCTGCCAATTCCATCCGGCGACACCTACTCCCGTTAGATAGTCAGAACGACACCCGGCTGCAAGGATGGACAGCCAGACCGCGGCCGTCCCGACGACGAATGGTAGCCGGGCCGCGCCGCACCTCACCCGGCAGCGCCGGGCCCTCGGAAGGACTGCAGTGAAATCCACGATCTCTGTCTCCGCGCGTCGGCGCGGACTTCGCCCCGCATTCACCGCCGTCCGGTTCGTCGCCACGGCCGTCGCGCTGGCCGCGGCG
The DNA here is from genome assembly GCF_019890715.1 of Nocardia coffeae. Taxonomy (NCBI): domain Bacteria; kingdom Bacillati; phylum Actinomycetota; class Actinomycetes; order Mycobacteriales; family Nocardiaceae; genus Nocardia; species Nocardia coffeae. Next base: position 160,967 of record NZ_JAINZY010000016.1, read on the forward strand.
ATGGCCCTGTCCGCCTGCGGCGGCAGTTCCGATCCGCTGGCCTCGGGATCGGGTAAATGCGATGGCGACGTCAACAAGCTCACCGTCGGCTCGGCCAATTTCCCCGAATCGGAGACCGTGGCCGATGTGTACGCCGAGGCGTTGCGCGCCAACGGGTTCACCGTCGACACCAAACTCAATATCGGCAGTCGCGAGGCGTACATCCCGGCGCTGCGGGAATGTTCGATCGGCGTCATTCCCGATTACACCGGCAATCTGCTGCAGTACCTGGACAAGTCGACGACCGCGACCGATGCGGACGCGGTGAATCAGGCGCTGACCAAGGCGCTGGGCAATGATCTGGTCGCCGGCACGCCCGCATCGGGTGAGGATTCCGATGCTGTGGTGGTCACCCAGGAAACCGTGCAGAAGTGGAATCTGCATTCGATCGCGGACCTGGCCGCGCACTCGTCCGAGGTGAGCTTCGGCGGGTCGCCGGAATTCGCCGAGCGCCCCGACGGCCTGCCTGGCCTGAAGAAGCACTACAACCTGGATATTCCGACGAACAAGTACGTCCCGATCAGTGACGAGGGCGGACCCGCGACGGTGCGCGCGCTGACGACCGGTCAGGTCACCGCGGCCGACATCTTCACCACCTCCCCCGCCATCAAGGAGAACAACCTGGTGGTGCTCGCCGATCCGCAGCACAATTTCGCCGCACAGAACGTCGTGCCGGTGCTGAACGCGAAGAAGAAGTCCGACAAGGCGCTGAAGGTGCTCGACGCGATCTCCGCGAAATTGACCACCGATCAGCTGATCGCACTCAACGAGCAGGTGTCCGGGGCCACCAAGACCGAGCCCGCGGCCGCCGCGAAGTCGTGGGTCGCCGCGCAGGGACTGGACAAGCCGATCGGATAGGTTTGCCGGTGAGCACGAATATCGGCGGAGGGAACCGAATGTCGGCGGGGTGCGGTCGTGAGTGAGATCGAATTCAGTGGTGTGAGCAAGACCTACCCCGGTGGTACGACCGCGGTCTCCGATCTGGATCTGCGGATCGAATCCGGGTCGTTCACCGTATTCGTGGGCCCGTCGGGCTGCGGCAAGACCACGTCCATGCGGATGATCAATCGGATGATCGTGCCGACCGCGGGCACGATAACCGTGGCGGGCCAGGATATTTCGACGGTCGATCCGGTGCAGCTGCGACTGGGTATCGGCTACGTCATCCAGCACGCCGGGCTGCTGCCGCATCGCACGGTGCTGGACAACGTGGCCACGGTTCCGGTGCTGCGCGGGCAATCCCGGCGCGCCGCGCGCGGGGCCGCCCTCGAGGTGCTCGATCGCGTCGGGCTGGATCGCGCTCTGGCGAGCCGATATCCGGCGCAGCTGTCCGGCGGGCAGCAGCAGCGGGTGGGTGTGGCGCGGGCGCTGGCGGCCGATCCGCCGATCCTGCTGATGGACGAGCCGTTCAGCGCCGTGGATCCGGTGGTGCGCGAGGAGCTGCAGGCCGAAATGCAACGGCTGCAAGCGGATCTGCACAAGACGATCGTGTTCGTGACGCACGATATCGACGAGGCGATCAAACTCGGCGATCGCATCGCGGTCTTCGGCCGCGGCGGCGTTCTGCAGCAATACGATTCGCCTCAGCGGGTACTGGCCGAGCCCGCGACCGATTTCGTGGCCGATTTCGCCGGGCGGGACCGCGGCTATCGTGGGCTGTCCTTCCGCACCGCCGACGACGTCGTGCTGCACGAGATCCGGACCGTGACCGGATCGGAGGTTCCCGAACTGCGGCTCGACGCCGGGGAATGGGTGCTGGTCGTGGACGATTCGCGCCGCCCGATCGGCTGGGTCGACGTCACCGCCGTCGAGCGCGTGCGAGCGGGAGACGCACTGGCCGAGAGCATGTCCGCGGGTGGTTCGCTGTTCTCCCCCGGCGGCGATCTGCGCCAGGCATTGGATGCCGCGATCTCCTCGCCCTCGGGAATCGGTGTGGCCGTGGATGATTCGGGCGCGGTGACCGGCGGCCTGCTGGCCACCGAGGTCATCGATCGACTGGCCGCGCAACGGTCGGACGAGGACGCCGCACGCAATCGCCACTTCTTCGCACCGGAGCAGGCGCAGTGAGACCGGATACGACCCGATGAGATATCTGATCGACAATTTCGCCGAGATCGCCGGATTCGCCCGCACGCACCTGTATCTGGCGCTGGTCCCGCTGCTGGTCGGACTGGTGATCGCGATTCCCGCGGGTGCGGCGGTGCGGCGGGTGCCGTGGTTGCGCCGGATCACGATCACCGTGGCGAGCCTGGCCTTCACGATTCCGTCGCTGGCACTGCTGGTGATCATTCCGCCGCTGGCGGGCATCGCGACCATCGATCCGCTGAACGTGGTCATCGCGCTGAGCATCTATTCGGTGGCGCTGCTGATCATCGCGGTCCCCGCGGCGCTGGATTCGGTGCCCGCCGAGGTGCTCGACGCCTCCGACGCCCTCGGCCACACCCGGCTGCGCCGCACACTGACGGTCGAATTCCCCTTGGCCATACCGGTTTTCGTGGCCAATCTACGAGTGGTGGCGGTCACCAACATCTCCATGGTGACCGTCGGCGCACTGATCGGCGTCGGCGGGCTGGGCAAACTGTTCACCCAGGGATATCAGCGCGACTATCCCGACGAGATCATCGCCGGAATCATCGTGGTGCTGATCCTGGCCCTGGTGGTCGACCGGGTGCTGTTCGCCCTCGGACGCTGGGCCACGCCGTGGCTGCGCGCGAGCAGGCCCAGGCTCGCGCAACGGCTGCGCTCGGCGAAAGGGGTTGGCGCATGAACCTTTTCATAGACGCCTGGCATTACTTCAGCACCGCGGCGAACTGGGGCGGACCGGCCGGAATCGGCAATCGTCTGCTGCAACACCTGTGGTACAGCTTCCTGGCGATCGCGATCTCCGCGGTCATCGCGGTGCCGATCGGACTGCTGATCGGGCACACCCGACGCGGCGGCGGCATGGTCGTCGGCTTCGCCAACGCGATGCGCGCCCTGCCGACGCTCGGTGTGCTGACCATCGTGGTGCTGGGCCTGGGACTGGGATTGCTGCCGCCGCTGCTGGCACTGCTCACCGTCGGCATCCCGCCCCTGCTCGCGGGCACCTACGCGGGCATCGCGAATGTCGATCCGACCGTGGTGGACGCTTCGCGCGCGATGGGGATGACCGAACGTCGGATACTCCTGCGCGTGGAGACGCCCAATGCGATGCCGGTGATCCTCACCGGATTGCGTTCGGCCACACTGCAGGTGGTGGCGACGGCGACCATCGCCGCCTACGTCAACCTGGGCGGGCTCGGCCGCTACATCTTCGACGGCATCAGCCTGTACAAGTACGACCGGGTGCTGGTCGGGGCGCTGTTGGTGGCCGTGCTGGCGCTGGCGCTGGACGCGCTGCTCGCCGTGGCGGTATGGGCCAGCGCACCGGGCACGGGCCGATTGCGCCGCAGCGCAACGATTCCCGATGCCCAGTGAGCCCGGTTCGCTCGAAAAGCCTTGCGCTACTTGAGGTTCAACTGCCAGGAGACGCCGAACCGGTCGTTCACCCAGCCGAAGCGCCTGCTGAATCCGTACTCGCCCAACGGCATCAGCTGCCCGCCGCCCTCGGACAGCGCCGTGTAGAGCCGCTCGAGTTCCGCATCGGAGGAACATTCGACGAACAGCGACATCGAGGGGGTGAAACCGAATTCGTGATGAACGAAACTGTCGATGCAGCTGAACTGCTGACCGGCCAGCGCGAACACCGCACGTTTGACGGTGCCCTCCGGTCCGGGTTCACCGGCGGCGAACCGCTCGATCTCCAGCACCGCACCGTCTTCGAAAAGACTCGTGTAGAAGGTCATGGCCGCCTCGGCGGCACCCTCGAACATCAGCTGCGTGGTGATTTTCTGATCCGCCATGGCGCCCATCATGACATGTCAGTGAGCGAGTCCGGTGCGATGCGCGTAGGCGATGGCCTGTCCTCGGTCGCGGACGTCGAGCTTGGCGAACAGCGAATTGATATGGCTCTTGACGGTGCTCAGGCCGATGTACAGCTCCGCGGCGATCTCGGCGTTGTTGCGCCCCTGCGCCATCAGGCGCAGCACGTCCAGCTCGCGGTCGGTGAGATCGGCCCGCGCGGGCCGGGTGGCCGCGCCCAGTGCCGAGACCAGGCGCGCGCCGACGTCGGCGGCGAGGGTGGTGTGCCCGCTGGCGACCGAGCGGACGGCCGCGGCGATCTCGGCGCGTCCGGCGTCCTTGGTCAGGTAGCCACGCGCGCCCGCGCGCAGGGCCCCGGCGATGGACGCGTCGTCGGCGTAGGTGGTCAGGACCAGAACCGCGGTTCCAGGATGGGCGGCGGTGATCGCGGTGGTCGCGGCCACGCCGTCGACGCCGGGCATGCGCAGATCCATCAGCACCACCTGCGGAGACAGTGTGCGCACCAGCTCGACCGCCTCCGCGCCGTCGCGCGCCTCGCCGACCACCTCGACGTCGGGCAGCAGCGACAGCACGGTGCTCAGGCCGTCGCGCACCGTGGTCTGATCATCGGCCACCACGACCGAGATCATCTGCGCGGCACCAGAATGCGAACCGTCCACTGCTGTTCCTCCCTTCCCGCGCGCACCGTGCCGCCCACGGCCGCGATCCGTTCGGTCATGCCGAGCAGGCCCGCGCCCGCACCGGAATGCCGCAGCGCGCCGAGCCGAGCGGTGAGCGGATTGCCGACCACCACCTCCAGACCCTCGTCCCGGTCCTCGATGGTGAGCGTAATCGGTTGTCCGGGAGCGTGTTTGCGCGCGTTGGTGAACGCCTCCTGTACCGCGCGGCCGACCGCGACGGCGGTCTGCTCGTCCAACCGGCGCAGATCCGCGTCGAGGTGCAACTCCACCCGGCCGCCCGAGGCGCATTCGTCGCCGGCGAGACGGCGCACCTGCGTGCCCAGGTCGAAACCGTCCGCGCGCATCGCGTGCACCACACGCCGGGCGTCCTCGAATCCGGACCGGGCCAGCTCGTGCGAGGCCTTCACCCGCTCGGACGCGCGATCCACCTCGCCCGCCTCGAGCAACGCGTCCGCGGCGTCGAGCTGACGCACCAGTCCGCCCAGGGTGTGTGCCAGCACGTCGTGGATGTCGCGGGCCAGCCGGCCGCGTTCGGCGAGCGCGGCGGCCCGGTCCCGCTCGGCGCGGATGATCCGGTTCTGCTCGAGCAGCAGCAGATTCTGGTCCGCCGCCCGGCGTGACTGGCTACGACTCCAGCCCAGCAGCCCGAATACCAGCGCTCCCACCAGAAACCCGAGCAGATCGCGCGGATGCCCCGCGACGCCGAGCATCGACACACAGCCACACACCGCGGACAGGGCCGCGATAGCGAGTCCGATCGTCACGGGCGAGGTCGCCAGGGACAACGCCGCGAAGACCGTCGCCAGTGCGGTGATCGCCGATCCCACCACCCACGCGGCGGTCAGCCCGCCGCCGATCGCCATGGCACACAGGCAGATCCACCCCGGCCACGCCGTTCCCGGGGGTTCGGCGATCCACACCGCCCAGCCGAGCCAGGACAGCACCGCACCCGCCGCGATCCAGGGATGGGACCACAGGTGCGCGTGCAGCGAGGAGAAGAGCACGGCGACGAGCCCGACCAGGCGAAGCAGCCTGGACAGGCTCGTCGGCGAGACAGCAGCGATCATCGCGTTCAGTGTGCCGCAACCTGGTGCGGCTGCTTGGTCCGGCGCAGCAACATCACCGTGCGCCCGGCCCGGTTCAACGCCAGCATCAGCAGGATGATCCCGGCGGAGGCCACGATCTTCGCCCCGCTGGCCGATGCCCACACGTCCACGCCCAGGCGCACCGCCAGCATGACGAACCACAGCAGCGACCCGACCAGTCCCGTCCGCGCCTGCAACTCCCCGTCCACCCGCCGCACCTGCGACAACATCCCCATCCCGAGACCGATCCCCACACTCAGCACCGCCTCGAGCGCCAACAGCGCCACCGCCAACCCCCCGATCGAGGCCCCGGCCACCGCCGACCGCGACACCAGCACCCCGACCACCGCCAGAATGATCGGCCCGCGCCACACCCGCGTGAGATCCACTACCTGCCACCGTGTCTGCCGATAGATGATCCACCCCAGCACCAGGACGACCAGGACACCCTCGAGTACCGCATTCTGCAAGCTCATGCCTCCAGCGTCGATCAGACGGGCCCGTCACCCCACCACCCGCGGGTGGACCCGAGGTGGAGATCTGCGGCCGGGGAAGTCCACCGCCACGCGGATTTCACACATGCCGGCCGAGGCCACCGGGTCCGAACCGAGGACACAGCATGGTGGCCCGGACCGAGAACCGGGTCCTCGTCGATGATCAGCGTTTCGCGGCAGAGATCAGCGCAGTAGTCGAACGCCCGAGCAGATCCGTTGTCTCTCAGGTGATCAGCCCCAGGTCGCGGCGGCCGGGGCCGAGGACGGGGGTGGGGTCGGTGGCGACTACTCGGTGCAGAAGTTCGTGATAGACGTCGCGGAAGTCGACGGTGGATTTGAGGTCGCCGTCGTCGAGGTCGGTGAGGCTGGGTTCTTCACCGTGGAAACCGCCGACGACCTGGGAGCCCGCGATGAAGATCGGGCCCGCGGTGCCGTGGTCGGTGCCCTGGGAGGCGTTGGCGGTCACGCGACGGCCGAATTCGCTGTACGCCAACAGGACGACGTCGCGCCCGCGCGGATGTCCGGCCATATCGCGCAGGAAGGCCGACACCGCCTGGTCCATCCTGCCGAGCGGTTGTTCCTGGGTGTGGCGTTCGTCGGCGTGGGTGTCGAAGCCGCCCAGACCGACCGAGTAGACGCGGGTGGGCACACCGGCTTTGATGCACTGCGAGACCAGATCCAGTTGCGTCGCGAGGGGATTGCCACCGGACTCGGACTTGGCTTCGGCCTTCTTGCCCGTCTCGATCGACGAGAAGGCTTGTGAGACGGTCTGTTCCGAGCGATATCCGCTGCACACGAAACCCTGGGCGGCGCTGTCGTGCGGATCGGCTGCGGCCAGCCCGGCGAGTTCGGCCTTCAGCTGCGCCGACAGCGGAGCCGAGGACGGATCCAGTGCCGAGGCAGTGTGTTTCGCGCCGATCGCCAACGTCGGCAGGACCGAGCCGATATTGACCGCGCGCAGCGGATCGTCGCCGGTCGCGTCGAGCCAGCGGCCGACCCAACCGGTCGGCGACGGCTCGTCGGGCACCGCGGTCTGCCAGATGTCCATGGACCGGAAATGGCTGTGGTCCGGCTTCGGATACCCGACGCCGCGCACGATCGCCAGATCGTGCTGCCCCCACAACTGGGCCAGTCCCTTCATGGCCGGATTGAGCCCGAGCTGCCCGTCCAGGTGCAGCACTTCCTCCGGGCGATAGGACAATTCGGGACGTGCGTCGTGATATGCGTTGTCCGCGTAGGGAATCACGGTATTGATGCCGTCGTTGCCGCCGTACATGGTGAGCACCACCAGAATTCCCGATCCGGCGGGCAGCGGACCGGTGCTCGCCGCATGGTGCAACTCGTCCCAGGTGATCGCCGAAGCCCCGAGCACCCCGAGCGCACCCAACACGCCGGAACCGACGAGGAATTGTCTGCGACTCACAGATGGCATGGCGTTTTCCGTCTCTCAGCTCGTCAGGTATTCGGGAGTGTTCACGGCGATCGCGGCCAGCCGCGCCGGATTGCCGACCGCGGTGCGCAGCACCTTCGCGCTGCGGTCGGACCACGCGCCCACACCCAGCAGATGTCCGGCGGCATCCACCCGATCGTTGCTGCTCGCGGACGAAATCGGGGACAGGTCAGCGCCTTTGAGCAGTGCGGTGATCGCGGTCAGCCGAATCTGGGCCGCCGCGGTGGACATCCACGCCTGCCCACTGGACCAACCACCCACATTCGGCGGATAGAACGGCAACTGCCCCAGCGTGCGCAGCACCCCCATCACCCGATGCGCCTCCGCATCGCTGCTCAGCGGCACCCGCAACGCCCGCACCGCGCCGATCAGCCATTCCACCGGCGCGTGCACGACGGTGTCACGGGCGCCGGCGAACTCGGGATCGGTGAGGATCGCGGTGATCATCGCCCCCAGATCACGATCGGGCCCGTAGGCGGTGGTGATGCGCTCCAGCGCGGCCTGCGAGGGCGGATCGTCCGAGGCCAGTTGCTGCCACATCCGCCCGGCGACATACCGCGCCGACTCCGGACGCGAGAGCACCGCATCGCAGAATTCCCGCACACCCAGCGGACCCGTCACGCCGAGAAGGGTTTTCGTCCCCGCGTCATGGCGTTTCGGATCGAATGCCGCCGCGCCGTTCTTTATCGTCCACCCCGTCAACGCCCGAGCCCCTTGGCGCACATCGGTTTCGGTGTAGCCGTTACCGTGCCCGAGCGCGAACAGCTCCATGAATTCGCGGGACAGATTCTCGTTGGGGGCCTTGGCGGTATTGGTCTGGCCGTCGAGCCAGCGCAGCATCGCCGGATCGGTGAGCATCGCGTAGGCCAGGGTCGAGAAATCCCCGACGCCCATGGCGCGCAACGTCCGATTCTGTCCGGCCATCTCCGCCGCGCTGCGCACCTTCACCGCAGAGGTGGCGAAGTGGTTGTGCCACAACAGGGTCAGCTTCTCCCGCACGGGCACCTGTACGGCGGCCATCCGTCGCAACCACCACACGGTGAGCTCGTTCAGCTGTGCGGTGATCTCGGTGTTGTAGCGGTGGCGCTGGTCGGCGGTGGCCTTGCGACCGGGCGCCGCGACGAAGGCGAACTGTGGCATCGGCGTGGCGCGCGCCCCCGGATCGGCCTCCGGATCGGCCGCCAGCGCCGCGCGCAGATACGCCGCCGGATCGCTCACCGCGTCGATCTCCGGGCCCGCCGCACCGAATCCGGACCGGCGCAGCACCCGAGCGCTGCGCATCCACTGTGCTGATTGGCTGGCCATATTCCGAGTATCGGCGGTGCACAGCCCTTCCGCAGGACCCGCACGGGCTACCTTCAGCCAATCCTCAGCCGGCAACGGCCACAATGTCGGGTGTGCAGAACGGGCGAATCCTGGTCATCGAAGACGCCGAGGCCATTCGGGCGGCGGTCGCGTCCGGGCTGCGCGCGGCCGGTCACGAGACCCTCGCGCGCCCGGACGGCGGCGAGCTGGAACGGGATCTGGCGCAGTTCCGCCCCGACGTGGTGGTCCTGGACGTCATGCTGCCCGGACGCGACGGCTTCGCCCTGCTGGAATCGGTGCGCGCGCACTGCGCGGCGGGCGTGGTGATGCTCACCGCGCGGGACGGCGTGCAGGATCGGGTGCGCGGACTGCGCGCCGGATCGGACGACTACGTGGTCAAACCGTTCGACCTGACCGAGCTGGTGGCCCGGGTGGAGGCGCTGCTGCGGCGAATGGGCAAGTTGCAGAACAAGATCACGATCGCGGATCTGGTGGTGGACATCGAATCAGGAATCGTGTTGCGCGGCAACGAGACCGTCACCCTGACCGCCACCGAGTTCAAACTCCTGACCTATCTGGCCGCACATCGCGACCAGGTGGTCACCAAGACCCAGATCCTCACCGCCGTATGGGGGTACGAGGATTACGACCCGAATCTGGTGGAGGTGTACGTCAGCGCGGTCCGGCGCAAACTCGAGGAGCACGGGCCACGGCTGCTGCACACGGTGCGCGGTATGGGTTATGCGCTGCGGGCCGGGGACCGATGAACACGCGGCGGCCGACTGTCCCGGCGAGCGCGTCATGAGGACCGTATCGCTGCGCCGCCGGGTAACCCTCACCGCCGCAATCGTTTCCGGGATCGCACTGGTGGTCGTGGCGGTCGTGGTGCACGGCCTGTTCGCGGTCGTGGTCTCCCGCAGCGAGGACACCACCCTGACGGACCGGGTGCAGCTGGCCCGTCAGCTCGCCATGCAGAAGACCCCGCCGCGGGTGCTGATCGCCCGGGTCGACAATCGCTCGGTGCGGGCCAGCCTGGTGCTCGCGGACGGCCAGACCTACGGGAGCCTGACGCCGCGTCGCGAGGCCGAGAACGTCGCCAAGACACGACGGGTGATCCTGACCGGACCGGGTCAGCTCAATCATTCGCGGCTCACCGTGCAGATCGACGAGCCGCTGCTGGCCCGGATCGGCTCCCGGCTGGTCTGGGTGTTGGTCGCCGCGATCGCCGCGGCGCTGCTGCTGATCGCGGGCGGACTCTGGTTCGGAGTGCGCCGCGCCCTCGCACCCCTGGATTCGATGACGCGCCTGGCCCGCGACATCGCCCACGGTCACCGTGGCAGCCGACTGTCCCCGGACCGCACCGATACCGAACTCGGCCGCACCGCAAGCGCTTTCGATGAAATGCTGGACGCGCTCGAAGGCGCCGAATCGCGGGCCCGCGGTTCCGAGCAGCAGTTGCGTGCCTTCGTCGGCGATGCCGCGCACGAGTTGCGCACCCCCGTCGCGGGCATCCGCGCCATCGCCGAGGCCGTCCTGCATCAACCGGCCGATGCCGATCCCGAGGAACGCCAGCGCATGTATCTGCTGCTGGCCCGCGAGGCGCAGCGGGCCGGGCGGCTGGTCGACGATCTGCTCGACATGGCCCGGATCGATGCGGGCCTGCAACTGCACACCGAACCGGTGGATCTGTACGAGCTCAGCGGAATTCAGCTCGATCGCGTCCGGATGCTGCACCCCGACGTGGAATTCCGGCTCGACGGCCGGGCGGTGCGCACGATCGCCGATCCGGAACGCATCGGGCAGATCCTGGTGAACATCCTGAGCAACGCGTGTCAGGCCATGCCCGAGGGCGGGGTGGTCACCGTGCGTGTCGAGGCCCGCGACGACCTGGCCAGGATCACGATCGCCGACACCGGCCCCGGCATCGCACCGGACGACCGCGAACGCATCTTCGACCGGCTGGTGCGCCTGGATCAGGCCCGCGAAACCCGTTCGGGTGGTTCGGGCCTGGGCCTGCCCATCGCCCGCGGCATCGCCCGAGCCCACGGCGGCGACCTGAACTGCACCGAATCCGAGGACGGTCGCGGAGCACGATTCGTGCTGACCCTGAAGATCACCTGAAGGTACGCGGGTCGAACCCCGGAATTTCAGCGCGTCCTCAGCTACGCCGGGCACATTCGGTTCGACAGCACGAATCGACCGAACGGAGTTCCCCTGTGAAACGCATCGCCGCCGCCCTGCTCACCGCCACCGCGGGTCTGGCCACCCTCGCGATCGCCCTGCCCGCGACCGCCTCCGCGGATCCCGCACAGTGCACCGTGCAGAACCGCGCCGCGGCCCACGCCGCCGCCGCACCGAAGGTCGCCGCCTACCTGGCCGCCCACCCCGACCTCTCCGCCGAACTCGCCCACATCAGGACCCTGCCGAAGGATCAGCGCAAGGCCGAACGCCAGTCCTACCGCCAGGCCCATCCGGATCTGATCGCGGGCCTGCGCGGCGCACGCCAGCCGGTGATCGACTACCGGCACGCCTGCCATCGGTAGCCGACATCTCGCTCTCGAGAATCGGCTGGCTCCCTGCTCGAAATCAGCTGGCAACCCTCGTTTTCCAGCGCACCGTGCGATAGAACTGACTCGTTCGGATCGAAATCTAAACGGGGAGTGGCACACATGCGGAGAATCATCACGGCGGCAGTACTCACGAGCGGTATCCTCGGCGGCGTCGCTGCACTGGGTTCGGTTGCGGCACAGGCGACTCCGATCGGAACCGTCAACTGCGGCTCGGTCCCCACGGGCAGCAAGCTCGTAACCACGTGCACCAATACCGATCTCGGACCCGGCACGATGAACTACTCACTGCTGTGCACCAATCTGGTGTTCGAGTGGTACCACACCGAGCGGATCGGCCCGACCTCCACGCAGACCATGGTCCGCGATTGCGGTCCCGGCGCGCATCCGATTCTGTGGGGTTCCTCGGGCATCACCGATTATCAGCAGTTGCTGAACAACGAGTACAACGACAACAACTAGCAGCCGGTCCGCCGTGCTACTGCCGATCAGGTCAGCGGGGACGGGCTGATCCGCAGTAGCACGGTGTCGTGTGCGGCCACCTGCGCGCCGACCGCGGTACGCACGGTCGCGTGCGCCCCCGACCACAGGTTGCGGGCGGTGAAACCATCGGCGGCGGGCAGGCCCAGGCTCGCCAGCGGGATCGAGATCGTGGCGGTCGAATCGCCGTTGTTCCACAACGCGACCGCGACCGAACCGTCCGACAACGTTCTGCGCCAGACCTTTCCGTCGGTCCCGGGCACCACGGTGACCGGTGCGGCGAGCGGATCCTGGTCCACCGCGATGATCTCCGGATCGGTCAGCAGCCGCCAGGTCGTCTCGTTCATGTAGGACAGGGCATTTCCGGCGATCAGTGGTGCGGCCAGCATGGCCCACATGCCGAACTGGGTTCGCTGCTCGACCTCGGTCAGCCCGGGATAGGAGGTGCCGAGCACACCCGGGACGCCGACCTCGAGCATATCCGGGTCGGCCCAATGCCCCGGACCGGCTCGCTTCGCCGACGCCACGGTGCTGGAGAGGATTTCGCTGACCCCCTGATCACCGGCCGGGCCCTGGTGCAGTGCCCAGCCGGGCAGCAGATCGTTGGTCGTACGCCACAGCGTGCCGATACCGGACCAGTCGTAGATCCCGCCCGGCGGCGCACCGGACACCCGGCTGTTCGGATTGATGCTGTACACGATCGGACGTCCGGTGGCACGCAACGCGTCTCGCATTCTCGTGAATGCGGATACCTGGCGGTCGATATTGGAATCTGGTGAGCACCAGTCGTATTTGAGATAATCCACACCCCACGAAGCGAATGTGCGCGCGTCGAGTGCCTCGTGTCCGGAACTTCCGGTACTTCCCGGATAAGTTCCGGAAATCTGTGCGCAGGTGCGAGAATTCGGGCTCTCGTAAATACCGAATTTCAATCCACGCGCGTGCACATAAGCGGCCAGGGCCGCGATCCCGTGCGGAAAACGCGTCGGATCCGGTTGCAGCGCACCGGAAGCCGCGCGCTGTAAGGCGAACCAGCAGTCGTCCACCACGACGTATCGATAACCGGCCTCACGCATTCCGCTGGCCACCAGCGCGTCGGCCGCCTGCTCCACCGTGTGCTCGTCCACCGAACAGCCGTAGGCGTTCCAGGAATTCCAGCCCATCGGCGGAGTCCGCGCCACACCGGGGATCGCGATCGCGGTGTCACCCAGGTGCACGGTATCGGCGAACGGCGCGGAGGCCACACCGCCGATCAGCACCAGCGCCACCGTCAGCGCGGCCACCAGTGCCACCACCACACCGTGCCGCGCGCCCGGCCGTCCGCCGTAGGCGTCACCGGACAGCGCAGAACGCCCCACCCGACCCGGGATGGGGCGTCCTACCTTCGAAACCACCTGTTACGCAACGCCTTCCGCGCGCGCCGCAGCGGCCACGGCCTCGGCCACCGCCGGGGCGACCCGCGGATCCAGCGGACTCGGGATGATCTTGTCCACGGCGAGTTCGTCGCGCACCACACCGAAGATCGCGTTGGCGGCGGCCACCTTCATCCCCTCGGTGATCCGGCGCGCGCCCGCGTCCAGCGCACCCTTGAACACGCCCGGGAAGGCGAGCACGTTGTTGATCTGGTTCGGGAAGTCACTGCGTCCGGTGGCCACGATCTGCGCGTACTTCTGCGCGACGTCGGGGTGGATCTCCGGGTCCGGGTTGGACATGGCGAACACGATCGCGTCCGAGGCCATCGACGCGATCAACTCCTCGGCGATGGTGCCCGCGGACAGGCCCATGAACACGTCCGCACCGGCCAGTGCCTCGGCCGCGCCGCCACTGAGCCCCCGCGGGTTGCTGCGCTGCGCCAGTTCGGCCTTGACCTCGTTGAGGTCGGCGCGATCGGTGCCGACGATGCCCTTCGAGTCGAGCACGACCACATCGGCCACGCCCGCGGCGAGCATGATGTTGGTGCAGGCCACACCGGCCGCACCGGCGCCGGACACCACGACCTTCAGGTCCTTGATGTCGCGGCCCTGCACGCTTGCCGCACCGTTGAGCGCGGCCAGCACCACGATCGCGGTGCCGTGCTGATCGTCGTGCATGACCGGGCAGTCCAGCGCCTCGATCACGCGCTTCTCGATCTCGAAGCAGCGGGGAGCCGAGATGTCCTCGAGGTTGACCGCGCCGAAGCTGTGCCGCATCCGGACCAGGGTCTCCACGATCTCGTCGACGTCCTTGGTGTCCAGGACGATCGGAATCGAGTTCAGATCGGCGAATTTCTTGAACAGCGCCGCCTTGCCCTCCATCACCGGCAGCGAGGCGCGCGGGCCGATATCGCCCAGCCCCAGCACCGCGGTGCCGTCGCTGACCACCGCGACCAGGCGGTCGGTCCAGGTGTAGCGCTTGGCCAATGCGTCGTCCGACGCGATGGCCCGGCTCACCTGTGCCACACCCGGGGTGTAGGCGATGGACAGATCACGCTGCGAGTCGAGCGGCGCGCTGAGTTCCACCGAGAGCTTGCCTCCGAGATGGCCGGCGAAAATCTCTTCGTGTGTGATCTCGGACAGGCTGGCAGTTGCATTCGGTGCGTCAGTCACAGATGACACGATTTCACTCCTGCTCGATGCGGACTAAACCGGGGAACGGTTACCGTCGGGTATGGAAATAAGGGATTTTTCGGGTTACTCGAGGGTGCGCCGAATACGCTCACGCATGTCTCGCAATACCGTTCAGTAGTTACATCGCGGCAAGCCGCAAGGGGTATTACGAGACGCGGTTCACGTATCGCTGCACAGATCCGTCGAGCCGGAGCCGGATGGTTGTCCGGGCAATGCACTACGGTGGTGATCCGCGGACCGGAGCCGTGCGTCACGGATCGCCGTTCACCAACCTCCCCGGGCCGGGCGGTGGCGTCGGCCGGGATCCCGAACATTCTGCCAGCAGCCCCGGGACTTGCCAAATCCCCCCGCACGGTGGCGGGTCCAGAACCGCTGGGATGTGCCATTTCCCGAGGCTACGTGGCGCAAATTACCCCCGGGTCACCGAAGACCGACCTTCCGCGCGAAGGATCGGTGAACTGTCGCACCGGGATCAGGGCGGCGAGGTGCGGACGATCCGGCCCGCCCGATCAGGCGGTGGCCAGATCCGTCGGCTCGAGTTGGGAAACCGGCTCGGCCTGCGGCTGCGGCACCGGGACGACCGGCTCGCACGCCTGTGGACGCACCCAGACCGTGGACACGCCGCCGCTGAGCAGACGGCGGCACCAATGGTCGACGATCTGGGGATGGTCGGTGCGCCGATGGATACCGCGGGATTCGGTCCTGGCCAGCGCGCTGTATTTGGTCCAGCGCGCCACCGCCAGCAGCGCCGCGGCCTCACGGGCGTGCAATCGATCCGCACCGCTGCCACCGAGCGCGAATTCGGTGGCGGGCCACAGGGCGTCGAGTTCGGCGATGCTGTTGCGCAGACTGTCCGCGCTGCGTCGATAACTGCGCCGCATGGGCAGGGTGTGCTCCTGGACCAGACCGATCACCGCACGCGGATCGAGCCCGGAACCACCGTGCAAGCCCGCACCCGGAACCAGCCGCACCGGCCCCCGGCGACCACGTCCGGTCGCGAAGCGGGCCGCACCCGCACCCGCCCACGCACCCGAGGACATCGCCCAGCCCCCACCCTGCCCGCCGAATCCGCCGACCGCGCCGGTGATCGGTTCGCGCCCGGCCACCTCACCGGCCGCGAACAATCCCGGAACCGTTGTGGCGCAGTCGAATCCGATCAGATGCACACCACCCGCGCCGCGCACGGTGCCCTCCAGCACCGCGCGCACCGGCATGCGCGCGAGATCACCACTCACCCGCCGCCCCGGCACGGCGTCACGGGGATCGGCCTCCCAGCAGGCATAGACGCGTCGGCCGTCCGCGAGCGCGGTGAGCGCCTGTGCGCCGAATCCCTCTCCCGCACTGCCGAATACCGTGCCGGACTCGTCGCAGAGGGTGGCCGTTCGCAGCGCCGCCCGAGCAGCGACCGCGCGCCGTTCCGCGCCCGCCGGATGCGGCCCCAGCACCGGAGCCAGGGAATACGCGCTGGAGAACTCCATACCGGACAGCTCGCCGCCGACCTCGGCGGCCATCAGCATCCCGTCGCCGGTGTCGACGTCGGTCCCGGCGCCGCCGGACCGGAACGCGCATCCGCCCGTCGCCAGCACCACCGACCCGGCCCGCACGGACCAGGATCGGAAACCTTCGTGCAGCGCGACGCCCGCCGCGCCCGACACCACCCCCTCGGTGTCCACGACCAGTTGCAGCGCCGGGTGGTGATCCAGGATCCGCACCCCGGCCAGCACCAGCGCACGACGCATCCGGGCGAGATACTGCGCACCGTCCAGCCGGACCCGGGTGGCGCGCGCCGCGCGCTCCCCCGGGTCGCGCCGCCCCCAGCGGGCGAGCCGGCCCGCGTGCCGATGGGTCTCGGCCAGCATCCGCGCCATCCATTCCGGATCGCCGAGGCAGCCGCCGTCCGCCAAGCCGCGCTGCACCGCCGCGTCACGGAGCGGGCCGGGCGGGATATTCCACAGCGAGACAAAGCCTTTCGCGGTCGGACCGCTGTGCCCGCAGCGGGCCTTGTCGACCAGCACCACCCGGACTCCGGCCCGCGCGGCGGCCAGTGCCGCCCATACTCCGGCCGGGCCGCCGCCCAGCACCAGGACGTCGGCCTCGAGGTCGATCACGGCCGCCTCCCGCGGCTACCCGACTCCACCCGGTACAGGCCTGCCAGCGCCGCGGACTGCTTCGAAGATTCGCTCGCGATCTTGCTCACAGAGAATAAGGTTCGGGCACAATTCACCCGTTGGCAACCATTACACGGAGTTCAATTCCACCATTGCGTAACCAATAGATAACCTGCCGCCACAAAAACAACCAGCGATCCGGAAAAAGCGGGCAAACCTCGACGCCGGTCGGCAAACACCTGCCCAACCACGGCGGCCGCCGCCAACCCGATATGCCAGCCCACCATTTTCCCGCCCGGCCCCGGATACCCCCGCACCTCGCCCACGATCGCCGAGCCGGCCACCACCAAGGCCAGAACCACCATCCCCGCCGCCACCGCGCCGCTGATCGCCCGCAGAACCCTCACGCCACGCACTCCGTCCCACACCGATCCACCGCACGCCCCCGTATCTCCTGCCCCGATACGCTCACATCGCCTCCCGTGCTCGACCACAGCACCCGAAGAGTGCGGCGCGATGACATGCCGCACCCCGGGCCCCTGCTCGAAAGTTCTTGCCCACCATCGGACAAACCCGATACCCGTCGGCTACAGCACGCATCCTCGGACCACCCCGATCGAGAGCCGAGCCCTCCGATGACGTACCGCGGTCATCAGCGTCTCCCCGAAAGCAGCCGCCCACATCGGGATTCGCCCAACCATGAGCCGTCACGCCGGTCGATATCACCGACCTGTCGTCGAAATACGGCCGATGCGATGACATGTCGCAGTCATCCAAGGAATATGACCGCCACCGAGTACCCGTGCCACCCGATCTCACGCGGGCGAGGTCGAGTTCCGGGCAGTGCAAACTGCGGCCCTGTGTGATGACGCATGGTCCGGGCGTCATGCGGTGATCACCGGGACGCCGGTCGCCTTGCTGACGAGCTTCTCGAATTGCACTGGGTCCGTAGTGCATTCACCCAATTCGATGACCTTGTTCGCACCGTGGTAGTCCGACGAGCCGGTGGTGAGCAGACCGAGTTCGGCGGCCAGATCGCGCAGGACCGCGCGGTCGGACGGATTGTGGTCGGGGTGGTCGAGTTCCAGGCCGCCGAGGCCGACGGTGGCCAGATCGCGGATCTCGTCGAGAGCCAGCAGCCGACCGCGCGTGCGGGCGCGAGCATGAGCCACCACGGCGACTCCGCCTGCCGCGGTGACCATTTCGACCGCAGCATGCAGCGGGGTGTCGGCCTTCTCCGCGTAGTAGCGGCCACGCGGAGCCAGCAGTTCCGCGAAGGCCGCGTCCACCGTCGGCACCACACCGGCCGCGACGAGAGCGCGCGCCAGATGCGGTCGGCCCGCCGCGGGTCCGGCCGAGGCCAGCACCTCGTCCGGATCGACCGGCAGACCGTCCGCGGCCATCCGCTCGGCCATCGCCCGCACCCGGGCCACCCGCTCACCACGCAGCCGCTCCCGCTCCCGGGCGAACGCGACATCGGTCGGATCGAACAGATAGGCCAGCAGATGCACCGGAACCGGCCACCCGTCCTCCCCCATCCCCTGACACGACATCTCCATACCGCGCACCAGACTCATCCCCGCCGGTAACGCCCCAGCGGCCTCGCCCCACCCCGCGGTCGTATCGTGATCGGTGATCGCAATCACATCGAGCCCCGCCGCCGCGGCACTCCGGATCAGCTCACCGGGACTGTCGGTCCCGTCGGACGCACTGCTGTGGGTATGAAGGTCGATGCGCACTGTGTCATTTTGCCTCCGCTCCGCTCCGGCGGGCCGCGGCCCCCCAAGGGCCGATTCTTCCCTCCTTCCGCTCCCCCGCTTCGCTCCTCCGCTCCACTCAGTCCAGAATCGACCCGGGCCGCGGCCCTGGAGCTGGCGTTTTCCCGGGTCGGCGAGACTCAGGTGTCCGCGATGGTTCGGTCTCTGGTTCTATCCGCTGGGATTCGGTCTCTGGTTCGGATTGCGCCATTTCACGCCGGAGAGCGGCGAGGGCACCGCGGCTTGCCGAGCGACGGTCAGGGGTGGGCGTTGTCAGAGGTTTGCGGCGCCTCGGCCTGGATCGCGCACGTCGATACCGGCCTCGGTCCATGCCTCACGCAGCGCGGGTGCGCCGCGCAGGCGTACCCAGGCGGCCTCGGTGGCCGTGATCGGCGACAGCGCCAGGAAGCTCACGGGCTCCGCGGGGTCGGGGAGGGCGAGGTCGGGGATGTCGCCGGGGCCGAGCAGGACGGCGGTGAACGGTGCGTTGTGCCACAGCGGTTCTCCCAGGTCCAGCAGCGCGTCCGGTTGCAGCACAACGCCTTCCACCGCAGGTGAGGCGATCAGCACACCCAGTGCGCGGGTCAACCCGGTGTGCGCGTCACCACCGCGCAGCGTCAGCACCAGTTCCGCGCGCGGCCCACGCTCCGGATCGACAACGGCCGCACCGGGATCGGTCATCGGATGCCGCGCGCCGCCGAGCGTGACGTAGTGCACGAACTCACCGTCGGGAATGCGCAGGATCTCGATCGGCTCGAGTCCGAGAAATGTCACCGAGGCCGAATCCGCACTCGACACCGCGAAATGCCCGAGCACCGCCGCTCGGACCGATTCGATCACATCCATGCCGACCCGACTCCCACCTCGGCGCGGCACCGTCTGATTGCGCGCCACCGAGGTGCGCGTGCCGGACAGCTCATACCGCTCAGATCGCCAGCCGGGCCAGCATGTCGCGTGCCTGTTCGGCGGCCTTCGGCTCACACAGCACGTCGTAACGACCGGCCACCAACTGCATGGTGGAGGCGAAATCACGCTGGCCCCGAGTGGCCGCGTACGGAATCGAGGTGGAGATGACGCCGAAGATCACACCGCCCACCAGGCCGACGATCAGCGGGCCGACCGCGCCGCCGCTGGTGAACAGGCTCAGCAGCAGGCCGAGGAACAGGCCCAGCCAGGCGCCCGAAACCATGCCGCCGCCAATGACTTTGCCCCAGGTCAACCGGTAGAGCACCCGCTCGACCTGCATCAGGTCCACCCCGACGATGGTCACGTTCTCCACCGGGAACTGGTTGTCGGCCAGATAGTCGACCGCGCGCTGGGCCTCGGCATATGTCGGATACGACCCGACCGGCCAGCCCGACGGCGGGGTCGGCAGGCCCTGCCGATTGCGGTTCGAATTCCCGAGTGGGTTGGTCATAACTCCATCATGCTAGTTCTCGGCGGCCGACGGGGGTACGAAACGCGTGGTTCGCGCCATTCCCGCAGCACGCCCCTTCTCCGCTATGACATGCGCCATCTTCGCGCTCGCCTCATCGATCATCTCCTCACCCAGCATGACCGCGCCGCGCGCGCCGCCGTCGGCCGAGGTGTGATAGGCGTACGCGTCCAGAATCTCCTCGGCGCGGTCGTAATCGGCCTGCCGCGGACTGAAGATCTTGTTCGCGGCCTCGATCTGCGTCGGATGCAGCACCCACTTGCCGTCGAAACCCAGCGCCGCGGTGCGAGCCGCCGCCCGCCGGAACGCGTCGAGATCGCGAATCTGCAGGTAGGGACCATCGATCGCCTGCAGCCCGTGCGCACGGGCGGTGAGCAGGATGGTCATCAGAATGTGGTGGTAGGCATCGCCGGTGTCGTAGCCCTCCGGCTGCTCCCCGACGACCAGCGTGCGCATATTGATACTGGCCATGAAATCCGCGGGACCGAACACCAGCGTCCGCACCCGCGGGCTCGCGGTGGCGATCTCATCGATGTTGCGCAGGCCCAGCGCGTTCTCCAGCTGCGGTTCGATGCCGATACTGCCGACCTCGAGCTCGCACGCCTTCTCCAGCTGGGTCAACAGCAGATCCAGCGCCCGCACCTGACCGGCGTCGACCACCTTGGGCAGCAGGATCGCGTCCAGATGCGCGCCCGCGCCCTCGACCACGGCGATCACGTCGGCGTAGGTCCACGGCGTGGTCCAGTCGTTGACCCGCACCACCCGGATCTGATCGCCCCAGCCCGGCGAATTCAACGCCGCGACAATATTTCCCCGCGCCGCGGCCTTGGCGGCCGGAGCCACCGCATCCTCGAGATCCAGGAATATCTCATCTGCCGGAAGACCCTTGGCCTTCTCGATCATCCGGGGGTTGCTGCCGGGAACTGCGAGCACCGAACGGCGGGTTGGCATGCGCGACTCCTCCACGTCTGGGTTCGGTGGTGAGTCTATCGATACGGCCTCGGAGCGGTGCCTCTAACCTTTCAGTCATGGCTTCGACGAGGGTTTTCGCGGCCAGGCTCGCCGGTCTGGTGGTCCTGGGTCCGGACGGCGAATCGATCGGCCGTGTCCGGGACGCGGCCATTTCCATCCGCTACGACCGACAACAACCCCGAGTGCTCGGGCTCATCGTCGAACTGCCAACGCGCAAACGCATTTTCGTGCCCATGCTGCGAGTCACCTCGATCGAGCCCGGTTCGGTCAGCCTCAACACCGGAACGGTCAGCCTGCGCCGGTTCCAGAAACGTCCCGGCGAGATGCTCGCCCTGGCCCAGATCCTCGACTCGCGCGTCCAGGTCGAGGACCCCGATCTGCCCGAACTCGCCGGTGTCGAGGTCTTCGTGGCCGACCTGGGTATGGAACAGACCCGCACCCGCGACTGGGTGGTCTCGCGCGTCGCGGTGCGCCGGTATCGCGGACTGGGCCGGGCCCTGCGCCGCAGCGCGGTGCACGTCGTGGACTGGACCGAGGTGCGCGGCCTGAATCTGCAACAACTCAACCTGCCCGGACAGAGCGTGACCGCCCTGCTGGAACAGTTCGAGGGCCTGCGCCCCGCCGATGTGGCCCATCTGCTGCGCGAACTGCCCGAGAAACGTCGCATCGAACTGGTCCGCGCCCTGGACAACGAGCGTCTCGCCGACGTCGTCCAGGAACTGCCCGAAACCGACCAGATCGATGTCGTACAGAATCTGGGCGTGTCCCGCGCGGCCGACGTGCTCGAGGCGATGGACCCCGACGACGCCGCCGACCTGCTGGGGGAACTGCCCGAGGGGGAGGCCGAGGCGCTGCTGGCGCAGATGGATCCGGAGGAATCCGAACCGGTGCGCCGCCTGCTCGAATACTCCCCGTACACCGCGGGCGGCATGATGACCCCCGAACCGGTGGTGCTGCCCCCGGCCGCCAACGTGGCCGAGGCGCTGGCGCGGGTGCGCGATCCGGATCTGCCCGCGGCGATGGCCTCGATGGTGTTCGTGGTCCGGCCGCCGACGGCCACTCCGACGGGACGTTATCTGGGTTGCGTGCACACGCAGCGATTACTGCGCGAACCACCGGCTACCCTGCTCGGCGGTATCGTCGACACCGATCTGTCCCAGCTCCGGCCGGAAACTTCGCTTCCGGCGGTGACCCGCTACTTCGCCACCTACAACCTGGTCTGCGGGCCGGTGGTCGATTCGGAGAATCACCTCGTGGGCGCGGTGACCGTCGACGACGTTCTCGATCATCTGTTGCCCGAGGACTGGCGAGAACACGACGAGGAGGCACACGACGTCCAGCCCGCCGCGCACGCCGGCAAGGGTATGGGGGCCGGGGCCGAAGGAGAACTGCAGTGACCGACCGCGCCGACAAGCCACGTGCCCGCCTGGAGACCCCGGTCGAGAGCAGATTCCGATTCGATTTCGACGCCGAGGCGATGGCCAGGACCAGCGAGCGGATCGCCCGGTTCCTGGGCACCGGCCGCTATCTGGTGATCCAGACCGTCATCGTGTTCGTGTGGATCGTGCTGAACATCTTCACGATCGCCCTGCGCTGGGATCCCTATCCGTTCATCCTGCTCAACCTGGCCTTCTCCACCCAGGCCGCCTATGCCGCGCCGCTGATCCTGCTGGCGCAGAACCGGCAGGACAACCGGGACCGGGTCTCGCTCGAGGAGGATCGCCGCCGCTCGGCGCAGACCAAGGCCGACACCGAATTCCTGGCCCGCGAACTGGCGTCGTTGCGGATCGCGGTCGGGGAGGTGGCCACGCGCGACTATCTGCGCCGAGAGCTGGAGGACATCAAGGGCATGCTGAACCGGATCGAGTCCATCGCCCCGCTGGACGATGAAGATCCGGGAGATGGGCCCAAAACGAGGAAGAGTACCGATCGAAAGAGGGGCCAGGTACCGATTTCGCCACAGATGAGTGGCAACTGACCGCAAATATCGACAACATCGACGTGACCCATAGGTAACCTGGATCACGTTGTACGGAACGGCGGGTGCTGCCCGAGCCGCTCACACGACCAGAGGGGATTGGTGTGCCGATGCGAATATCTGGACCGGTTACCGTATCGGCGCTGGTGGCGGCGGGTTTAGTAGCTTCGAGTTCGGCGGCTCAGACCGCTGCGCACTCGCACTCGCAGACCGTGGCCGAACCGCAACTGACGGCCGCTACCGACCCCGCGAATTCGTCCGCCGCACCCTCGGATGAGACCTTCGGCATCGTTCCCGCCGCGCCCGAACCCGCCCGCAAACTTCGCGCGATGTCCGCGCCGACCGATGGTCTGCCGCTGTTCGGCGGCACGATGCCGCTGCAGGACATCTCGCTCCCGGGCGGAGCCGGGGTGTTCGGCATCCCGGAGATCGTGTTGGCGGCCTATCGCAATGCCGAGCTGGCGCTGGCGTCCTCGGAGCCCGGCTGCGGGCTGAACTGGAGTCTGCTGGCGGGTATCGGCAAGATCGAGTCGAACCATGCCGGTAACGGCCGCACCGACGCCAACGGCACCACCGTCGGGGTGATCTACGGTCCGTCCCTGGACGGCACGCTGCCCGGCAACGAGGTGCTCAAAGCCGGCGACGGCGGTTACGTGCGCGCCATCGGGCCGATGCAGTTCCTGCCCGGCACCTGGGCCGAATACGCCTCGGACGGCCGCGGCGACGGCCGTCCCGACCCGAACAACGTCTTCGACGCCGCACTCGCCGCGGGCAAATATCTGTGCTCGGGCGGGCTGAATCTGCGCGATCCGCAGCAGCAGTTGCGCGCGGTGCTGCGCTACAACAACTCCATCGCCTACGCCTCGGAAGTGTTGAGCTGGGCCAACGCCTACCGGACCGGCGGCGTCCCGACTCAGGTCACGATCTCCCCTGATCTGGTTCCGCCGGGCACGATGCCCGAAGGCGCGGGATCGGATATGACGGCGGCGAATTCGAAGGTGACCGCCACCCCCGGCCCCGCCACCCAGGCCCCGGTCACCGGGGGCGGCAACCAGCCCGCGCCAACGCCGCCGACGCAGGTGATGATCAATGTCCCTGGGCTGCCGCCGATTCCGTGCGGCGTCTTCTGCCCCGCGCCGCAGCAGCCCCAGCCCTGCGACCCCGCCACGACGCCCATCCCGGCGCAGAATCAGGATCCGCGCAACCCGCTGGCCGGATTCCTGCGGTGGGCTCCGGGAGCGCTTGCGGGCCAGGCGAATCCGGGCACACCGGCGATACCCGGCGATCCGGCCGTGATGCCCGAGGCCGATCCGAAGGACCCGAACGCCCCGCAGCCGCAACAACCCACGGCCTGCACGCAACCGCAGACTCCGGCCCAGCCGCAGGCGGCTCCGGGCAAGCCGGACGTCCAGCAAGCCCCGGCGCCCGCACCGGCTACTACGCCGCAACAGCCTGCGCCACCGGCGAAGACGCCCGAACCCGCGGCACCCGCGCCCGCGCCCACCGTCGCGCCGCCTCCGCCGGGAATCACGCTGCCGTTCGGCATCGTCATCCCACTGCCGCCGGCCCCTCGGTAACGCTAAACCGAGAAGACCATCACGAAGGAGTAACGAAAAGATCTCGGATGCGGTAACCTTCAATCGTTGTGTCACGCAAAGCTCACAGCGAGCATTGGAGGGTCACCACACAGTGGGACGTCACCGCAAGCAGCCGGAGCCAGTATTCCGGCGCGGATCTGTTATCGCGTTGGCTGGTCTCGTCCCCGCAGGGGTCGTGACGGTCAGCACCGCCTCCGCCTCGGAGCTGAACACCGGAGAGTTCGTGGCCTTGTCGGCGGCGCAACACAATTCGGGCGCACAGCAGGCCCAGGCCGCCACCGCCGCAGCGGTCTCCGAGGAGACCATGCACCTGGCGAAGCACCCCGGGCCGCCGGTCGTGGAATCGGTTGCGCTGCCGGAGAATCGGGCCCAGGCGCAGGGTCCGGCCGGTCCGCTGGGCATACCCGGCGTGGCCTACGCCGCCTACCAGAACGCCGAGCACATCCTGGCCCAGGAGGATCCGAACTGCCACATGCCGTGGTCGATGCTGGCCGGTATCGGTCAGATCGAATCGCATCAGGCGTACGGCAAGCTCGACGCCGACGGCAATCCGATCGAGCCGATCTACGGTCCGGTCCTGGACGGCAGCCTCTACGGCAACAACGTCGTCCCGGAGACCGACGGCGGCGCACTGGACGGTATGACGAGCTACGCCCGCGCGGTCGGCCCCATGCAGTTCCTGCCCGACACCTACCGCAAGTACGCGGGCGATGCCCGCGGCGACGGCATCTCCGATCCGCAGAACATCTACGACGCCTCGCTGACCGCGGGCAAGTATCTGTGCGAGGGCGGGCTGGACATGCGGGATCTGTCCCAGCAGTCGCGGGCCATCATGCGCTACAACAACTCGATGGCCTACGTCGCGAACGTCATGGCCTGGGAGACCGCCTACCGCACCGGCGTCACCCCGCACGCCGCGGACCTGCCCACCATCTGACACAGCCGACGAGTTCGGCCGTCCGCGCCGGTCTAGACGCGGACGCGGACGCCAACAACACGGCTCGCGCCCCGTCTCGTCGTTCGGACGCGTGGCGGGTGCGAGGAACGAGTGCCCGACACGGGGCCGAACGGCGAGACTCCAGGGGCCGCGAACCCGCCGCAGCGAAGCGGAGGCCAAAGGTAGAGCAGCGAAGCGGAGGCCAAAAATACAGTCGCTAGACTCGGGCTCATGCCAGTGGTTACGGAATCGGATGTGCGGGGCGCCCTCGCGAAGGTGATCGACCCGGAGATTCGCAAGCCGATCACCGAACTGGGCATGGTCAAGGACGTTCGGGTCGGTGACGACGGCAGGGTCGACGTCGAGATCTACCTGACCACCGCCGCCTGCCCGCTGCGCACCGAGATCAGCGATCGGGTCTCCCGCGCGGTCGCCGATGTGCCCGGCGCGGGTGCGGTCACCGTGGAGCTCGACGTGATGAACGACGAGCAGCGCACCGAACTGCGCAAGCAGTTGCGCGGCGATGCCGCCGAACCGGTGATCCCGTTCGCCCAGCCCGGTTCGCTGACCCGCGTCTACGCGGTCGCCTCCGGTAAGGGCGGGGTCGGAAAGTCCAGTGTCACCGTCAATCTCGCGGCCGCGATGGCCGCGCGTGGTCTGTCGGTGGGCGTGCTGGACGCGGACATCTACGGCCATTCGGTACCTCGCATGCTCGGCACCGATCAGCGGCCCACCCAGGTCGAGCGGATGATCATGCCGCCGGTCTCGCACGAGGTGAAGGTCATCTCGATCGCGATGTTCACCCAGGGCAATACGCCGGTGGTGTGGCGCGGCCCGATGTTGCATCGCGCGCTGCAGCAGTTCCTCGCCGACGTGTTCTGGGGCGATCTGGACATCCTGCTGCTGGATCTGCCGCCCGGCACCGGTGACGTCGCGATCTCCATCGCCCAGCTCATCCCCAATGCCGAGATCCTGGTGGTGACCACACCTCAACCGGCCGCGGCGGAGGTCGCCGAGCGGGCCGGGGCGATCGCCCTGCAAACCCGTCAGCGCATCGCGGGCGTGGTGGAGAACATGTCCTGGCTGGATCTGCCCGACGGCTCCCGGATGGATCTGTACGGCTCCGGCGGCGGCCAGGACGTCGCCGATCGCCTCACCCAGGCCGTCGGCGCGAACGTCCCTCTCCTGGGCCAGATCCCGATCACCCAGGAACTCCGCGAGGCAGGCGACGAGGGCACCCCCATCGTCCTGAGCTCCCCCGACAACCCGGCCGCCCAGGCCCTGCTCGACATCGCCGAGAAGCTCGCCGTCCGCCGCCGCGGCCTGGCGGGCATGTCCCTGGGCATCGACACCACCCGTAAGCTCTGAGCTTCTTCGGATATCCGATACGAAAGACGCTGAGCTACAGGATGTTCCAACGGGATGGGACACCTGCTCGCAGGGCTGCAATCCGGCGCAGGACCTCTCGGGCACACGGGGTGTCGGGGGCGGATTTGTAGGCGTTGGTGGTGATCATGCGGAGTTCGCGCAGGTCACGAAGCCAGGAGTAGCCGGGCCAGGTGCGGATGTCGAAACCGTAGGCGTGGCAGAACTTCTCGTATTCGGCGGCGGGGTGGGCGAAGCGGCGGCAGTGCACTTCGAGGGTGACCAGATCCCATTCGGGGTGCCCGTATGCCGCACTCTCCCAGTCGCACAGGACGCCGCCGCCGGTGGCCGGGTCCCACAGCATGTTCCGGTGATGGGCGTCGCCGTGGATGAGCCCCGGCGGCAGGACGAAGCTGATTTCGGCGGCGCGGGCGGCCAGGCGGGCTCGTTCGGCCCGCAGCAGGGCGCGGTCCTCGGGGGTCAGGATCCGGCTCGCCGCAATGGATTGCGCGATCCGGGTGAAAGTTCCGGCCAGATGGCGAGCGGGCAGCCATTGCGGTGGGCGGGTGCGCAGCGAATGCAGCATCGACAGGGGTGCGGCGAGATCCGGCGCGGCGATCTCGCGAAATTGCGGCAGGTAACGCCAGAAGGTGATCGCGGAACCGCCGATCTTCATCGGCTGCCGCGCCGGCGCGAGCCCCACCACCGGCACCTGCCTGGCCTGCAACCAGCGCACCAGCGCGACCACGTCGACCGGCGATCGGCCCTGGCAGGGCCGATCGATCTTCACCACCACCGGAGCGCTCACCAACCGGTACACCGCATTGGTGTGATGTCGCATCAGCTGCGCACCAGCGTGATCCAAACCCACCGCACGGCAGGCGTGTTCGAGTATCGACAGGGTCCGCTCCGGAGTGAACGCCGGGGCGGCAACCGGTTCGGCCGGTTCGAACGTCGTGATCACCGCGGACCCCTTCCTTCGAAGACCACCGAATGCCACAGTGCGTCGACGGAATCGAATCCGCGAGCAGGACAGAACCGTTCGATCACTGCGCGACCTCCGCTCGGACGGAAACCAGATGCCGCAGCTCGTCCACCTGACGACGCCCGCGGCCGCGTTCCCCGATGGCGTCCACCACCGCGGCCGCCCGGGTCAGCACGATCGTGGTGCGATGTTCCGGCGGCAACGTGGTCAGCACCTGCGCGGCCAGCTCGCACGCCTCGTCCACCGCGCCGTCGACCGCATAGCCGATCGCAGTGTCGAGTTCGATGAGCGCGGGATCGACCACCACGTCCGGACTCATCCGATACAGCTGCAACGCCTGCTCCTGCACCCGCCGCGCCGCATCGGTACGCCCGAGATTGGTCAGAATGCCGGATTGGTAGAGCAGCAAACGCTTTTCACCGAATCGGAACGCCTCGTCGGTGGCGGTGTCACCGAGTTCGGCGGTCCGGTGCACCGCCCGCGTCAGCGCCAGGTCCGCACCTGCGGTATCGCCCAGCCGGGCCAGCGCCCGCGCCTCGGCGGCGGCCGCCAGAGCCGTTGCGTCATCGGCGGTTTCGGGCAACTGCGCCTGCGCGGCCCGAGCGAGCACCACCGCCTGCTCGGGACTGCCGTAGTAGTACGGCAGCATCGCGTGCTGGGCGCGCACCTGGGCCCGCAAGCGCAGGTTGGCGGTGTCGTCGGCGGCCATGCGCGCGGTGCCGTACCAGAAGTTCGCCCGTTCGATCTGGCCGAGTTTCATCAGCGCGTCCGCGATCAGCAGGCCCAGGACCGCGGTGACCTCCGAGAGCCGGGATTGGATTGCCGCGGGCTGACGTTGGGTCGCGACCGCCTGGACCTCGAGCACGTCCGGCAGGACCGTGGCCAGTACCTGCGCGGGCGGGGTGCGGGTGTAGGCCAGCACGCGTCCGGCGGCCCGCTCCTCCATCAGATCCACCATCACCGGGCCGACCGTGCAGGCGGCCACGGTCCGGTCGACCAGCGCGCGAGCGTCGTCGAGCCGGGTGAGCAGCGTCGCGTCGTAGCCGGGAGCGGGCACGATCGGCGCGGTGGTGCGGCGGGCGGGCAGACGGCGTGCGCCGAGCGTCATCTCGCCTTCGGCGAGGATCTGCTCGAACCGCTCGCGAACATCCGGCCCTACCTGCACCAGCAGGGTGTCGAGTAGCTCCTGGGTGAGCGGGCGCGGGGTGACCGCACTCAAGCCCGCGCGCCAATTGGCGACCGTCGTCATCTCGACGCCGAGATGGGCTGCGAACTCCCGCACGGACTTTCGCGTAGCCTCCTGCAGCGCCACTGCTTCGAAGCCGGTCCACGGCCGACCCAACACCATGGGGAGTCCTGTTGTGAGTGTGTGTTAATTCTGTGTTTCGAACCTTCATGCCAACAGTAGGCCAACACCAACGCCAACACTGCGCGATTTCGCATCGGTACGGAAACGACGAAAGTAGTTGGGGCACCCGGCGTCGAGCGTCACCTTCACAGCCGGAGTCATCGCGCACCGTGGTCGGCGATCCTGAGAACCACGGCGGAGCGGCGCCGGGTGCGTCCACTCGCCCAGGAGGTATCTCCCATGAACACACCGTCTTCCGGTACCCGGGACATGTGGTTGATGAACAGCCGTGACTGTTCGCACGAGCCCGTCGATCTCACCGACGAGCTGGCGCGATTCATCCTGGCCGTACACGCCGGGCACGGCGGCGGCTGCCGGCAGTATCTGGCCGCTTCCGCCTACTGTTTCCGGCGCACCGGCGAAAGGTGAACCGGCGGTTCGTGATCCGCGTCCATCGGGCCGCTGGGCGGGGAACCGGCCGGATGGGCCGGTCACCGGCCCGCGGCTCCCGACGCGATCGGGACTCGCTCCGGACCGCCGACGGCAGCGTCGCTCCTGTCGGCGCCGCCCCCTATTCTCGAACGCATGCTCACGATGCTGCTGTACGTGCTGATCGTCGGATTGGTCGCCGCGCTGCTGTTCCTGGTCGCGAGCGCGGTGTTCGGGCGCGCGGAGGAACTGGGTCCGCTGCCCGAGGGAACGACCGAGACCGTGCTGCCGGCCCACGACATCAGCGGCGCCGACGTCCGAGATCTGCGCTTCCAGCAGGTTTTCCGGGGATACAAGGCGGGTGAGGTGGATTGGGCACTGGCCCGGCTCGCCGCCCGCATCGACGAACTGGAAGCGCAGCTCGCCCAGGCGCACAGCGAATCACCACAGCGTCCCGAGGGAACCGAGCCCACGGAGCAGACCGGCTCCGGCGCGTGGACCGGCGCCCACCCGGCCACCGGGACGTCGCAGCCGCACGGCGAGTCCAGGATCGAACGCCCCGGCAATACCCAGGGCAGCGAATCGACCGAGCAGAGCGGCGAAACGCCGAACGACACGCCCGGTCGAAACGACGGAATGCAATCGTCGCTGGCCGGACTGACAATCGGCTACCTGCCCACCGCACCCGGGAACGTAATAGGACAGATTCCCTGGCACGACCCGGCCGAGACCGGCCCGTGGGAACCCCCGGCCGTCGGGAACGGCACGGGCCCGCTCCCCGCCACACCACCCCCACCGGGCAGCCCCGTCACCGCGACACCCGCATCCGGCGCGGTACCGGCCGTCGCCGCAGCACCGCAACCGGGCAGCCCGTTCATGGCGCCGCCGGCCGCTGCCCCCGCCGGACCACCGCAACCGAGCGTCCCGTTCGTCGCCACATCGCCCCCTGGCACAGCCGGACCGGACGGCTATCCGGTCGCGCCGGGCGCGTACACCGGCGGACAACCCGCATTCGACCAGTCCGCGGGCTTTCCACCGCCGACAGCCCCGGCAACCGGCAGCCTGTCGCTCCCACCGGTCGCCCCGACACCCGCCCAGCCCCCGCACAACCAGCCCGTTCCGTGGCCCGGCCAGCCCGGACAGACCACAGGGGGGCAGCTGTGAGTACCGACGGGCCCGTGACACCCGACGGCCGGGTGCGCTGCGGCTGGGCCGAATCCTCGCAGCTCTATCGGGATTATCACGACCAGGAATGGGGTCGTCCGCTGCACGGTGACGACGCCATGTTCGAGCGGATGAGTCTCGAAGCGTTCCAGTCGGGGCTGTCCTGGATCACGATCCTGCGCAAGCGTCCGGCCTTCCGATCGGCCTTCGCCGGATTCTCGATCGAACGGGTCGCCGAATTCGGCGACGCGGATGTGGAACGGCTGCTGGCGGATCAGGGCATCGTGCGCAATCGCGCCAAGGTCGTGTCGTGCATCGCAAACGCAAAAGTTGCCCGTGAGCTGGACACTAGTCTGGACAAGTTGATCTGGTCCTTCGCCCCGGCGCCGCGTAAGCGCCCGCGCACGCTATCCGATGTGCCCGCCGTCACATCCGAATCGACCGCTCTCGCAAAGGAACTCAAGCGACGCGGGTTCCGCTTCGTCGGTCCGACAACGGCATATGCGCTGATGCAGGCGACCGGGATGGTCAACGATCATCTGGCCGATTGCTGGGTTGACGCGCGCGCGTGAGTACACGCCCGGCTGGTCGGTTTTGGAACTCCGGTACCCGCCCAGTTCCGCAATAGGGAAGAATGGGCCTGGTGTAGCCCCTCGTCGCGGCGATCGCTGCTTCGGCGGGCTACCTGTTGGTAACAACACGAGTTCCAAGAAAGTGCGCAGAAGACCGCGCGGATCTGGAGGGAGCAGAGGATGGCGGCCATGAAGCCCCGCACCGGGGATGGTCCCCTCGAGGCAACCAAGGAAGGGCGTGGAATCGTCATGCGGGTTCCACTCGAGGGTGGCGGGCGTTTGGTCGTCGAGCTCACGCCCGACGAGGCGGCGGCTCTGGGCAAAGAGCTCACCCAAGTCACGAGTTAGTCGCTCGACTCGCCCGAAGTGGTGAATCCGGCGGCACAGCTCGCCACGGTCGCGTTCTTGCTGGCCTGTCCCGAATGCGGTGACGTTCTGGCCGTGCGCGATCGTTCATTGTTCTGCGCGCGCGGACATGGTTTCGATATCGCCCGGCAGGGATATGTCAGCTTGCTGACGGGTGCGTCGACGAAAATGTCCGGCGATACCGCGGCCATGCTCGACGCACGGGCCGCCTTTCAGGATGCGCGCCATTTCGCACCCATTGCCGATGCGGTGGCCGACGCCGTTCACCGGGACGACCCACCGTCCCCGTTCTCGATTCTCGAGATCGGCGCCGGCACCGGGTATTACCTCGCCGCGGCATTGGACGCCGCGCCGGATGCGTACGGGATCGCCTTGGACGTGTCCAAGCCCGCCGCCCGGCGCGGCGCCCGCGCACACCCCCGCGCCGCCTCGATCCTCGCCGACGCCTGGCGCGGCCTGCCGATCGGGACCGGCCGGATCGATCACGCACTGTCGGTGTTCGCACCCCGCAACGCCGACGAGATCGCCCGAACACTCACCCCGAACGGTCTGGTCACGGTGGTCACCCCGACGCCGCGCCACCTGTCCGAGCTGATCGAGCCGCTGGCCATGATCGGCGTGGACACCGCCAAGGACGATCGCCTCGCCGAGACGATGTCGGCGCACTTCACCCTCCGTGACCGCGACGTCGTGGAGTACTCGATGAAACTCACCCACGACGACATCGCCGCGGTCGCCGCCATGGGCCCCTCGGCCCATCACGCCGCCGAGCAGCGTGCTCAGCGGATCGCCGCGCTGCCCGACATCGTCCGGGTGACGGCCTCGGTCACGGTCTCGACCTTCGGCCGGGCGTGAGCGAGATCAGTTCTTGCGGATGCGTTCGTAGAGTTGCACGGTGCGCTCGGCGACCTGCGCCCAGTCGAATTCGGCGACAGCGCGGGCGCGTCCGGCGACGCCCAGGGATTCGGCGAGTTGCGCATCACCGGCGACGGCATTGACCGCCTCGGCCAGATCGTGTTCGAAATCCACGGGCTTCTCGCTGTCGTAGTGCGCGAGCCGTCCGGTCGCCTCGGACACGACCTCCGGGATGCCGCCGACGTCCGATGCGACGACGGCCGTACCGCAGGCCATCGCCTCCAGATTGACGATGCCCAGCGGCTCGTACACCGAGGGGCACACGAATACCGCCGAGGCCGCCAGGATCTGGCGCACCTGTTCGGACGGCAGCATCTCGCGCACCCAGAACACTCCCCCGCGACGTTCGGCCAGATCCGCCACCGCCGCCGACACCTCGACCTCGAGCTGCGGTGTGTCGGGCGCACCGGCGCACAGGACGAGCTGAATTCCGGGATCGAAATCGCGGGCGGCGGCGAGCAGATGGCCGACGCCCTTCTGCCGGGTGATCCGCCCGACGAACGAGACGATCGGCAGATCCCTGCGCACCCCGAGCTCGTCCAGCACGTCGCGGGCCTCGGGGACCGGACCGCCGGGATGCCAGACCTGTGCGTCGATTCCGTTGTGCACCACGTGAACCCGGTCCGGATCGATGGACGGATAGGCGTCCAGCACGTCGTGCCGCATGCCAGCGCTGACGGCGATGATCGCGTCGGCGTACTCCATCGCGTTGCGCTCGGACCAGGAGGACAACCGGTATCCGCCGCCGAGCTGCTCGGCCTTCCACGGCCGCCGCGGTTCGAGCGAATGTGCCGTCAGCACATGCGGAATCCCGTGCAGCGTGGCGGCCAGATGTCCGGCCAGGCCGGTGTACCAGGTGTGCGAGTGAACCACGTCGACGCCGTCGGCGGCATCGGCCATCCGCAGTTGCGCCGACATCATCTGCAGGGCGGAATTGGCCGCGTACAGCATGGGATCGGGTTGATGCACCACCGCGTCGTCGCGCGGGATACCCATACAGTGCACCGTCACATCGCACAGCCGTCGCAGTTTCGCGGTCAGCTGCGTGACGTGCACCCCGGCGCCGCCGTACACCTCGGGCGGATATTCACGAGTCATCATCGCGACCCGGAGACGGTCGCGTTCCTGGGGATCGCTACCGCTCACGGCTGCGCCTCGCTGGCGCTCGGCTCCGCCGTACGCGGGCCGCGCTGTGTTGATGGTTCACTCGCAAGCTCGCTCACTACACGGGAACTCACCGGTCCAACCTAATCGTTCACCTTCGCCATCACCACCCGTCCACTCCTCGGGCGGTAAGTTGGACTCGTGAGGAGCCAGCCGCACGTACTAGGGATCGTGCTCGCCGGTGGTGAGGGCAAGCGCCTGTTCCCGCTCACCAAGGACCGCGCCAAACCCGCGGTCCCGTTCGGGGGTGCGTACCGGCTGATCGATTTCGTCCTGTCCAATCTGGTCAATGCCGGATATCTGCGGATATGCGTTCTCACCCAGTACAAGTCGCATTCGCTGGATCGGCACATCTCGCAGACCTGGCGGCTGTCCGGATTCGGCGGCGAGTACATCACCCCGGTGCCCGCGCAGCAGCGCCTGGGACCGCGCTGGTACACCGGCAGCGCCGACGCGATCATGCAGTCGCTCAACCTGATCTACGACGAGGATCCCGATTACATCGTGGTGTTCGGCGCCGATCACGTGTATCGGATGGACCCCGAACAGTTGGTGGCGCATCACATCGATTCCGGCGCCGGGGTGACCGTGGCCGGAATCCGGGTGCCGCGCAGTGAGGCGAGTGCGTTCGGCTGCATCGATTCCGACGAATCGGGCCGGATCACGCAATTCCTGGAGAAACCGGCTCATCCGCCCGGCATTCCGGACGATCCGAATATGACCTTCGCCTCGATGGGCAATTACGTGTTCACCACCAAGACGCTGGTGGACGCGATCCGCGCCGACGCCGAGGATTCGGATTCCGATCACGACATGGGCGGCGACATCATCCCGACCCTGGTCTCCCAGGGCGAGGCGAGCGTCTACGACTTCGCCGAGAACGACGTCCCCGGCTCCACCGACCGCGACCGCGGTTACTGGCGCGACGTGGGCACCATCGACGCCTTCTACGACGCCCACATGGACCTGGTCTCGGTACACCCCGTCTTCAACCTCTACAACCGCCACTGGCCCATCCGCGGCGCCGCGGAAAATCTCCCACCCGCCAAATTCGCTCAGGGCGGCCTGGCCCAGGAATCCATCGTCGGCTCCGGCAGCATCCTGTCCGCCGCCACCGTCCGCAATTCGGTACTCAGCTCGAACGTTTTCGTCGAGGACGGCGCGACCGTCGAGGGCAGCGTGCTGCTACCCGGCGTCCGGGTGGGCCGTGGCGCGGTGGTACGTCGCGCGATCCTGGACAAGAACGTCATGGTGGGCGAGGGCGAGATCATCGGCGTCGACCTGGAACGGGACCGCCAGCGTTTCGCGGTGAGCCACGGCGGTGTGGTGACCGTCGGCAAAGGTATTTGGGTGTAGGCGAATTCGCCCACACCGATAACCACCCGAATTCAGCAGGTGCGAGTCAACTCGTCCAGTTGGTCGAAATACCAACGCATCCAATCCGATTCACGAGTCTCCCGATCGAGTCCCGCCAAGCCCGCGGACAATGTGTCGATCGCCTTGCGCCGATAGGTCCGCCGCCCGGATTCGGCGAGGTATTTGTACGCCAAACCGCGTTGCAGCACAAGCAGATCCGTGCTGTGGAAGTACAACCACGGCGGAATGCGCTCGGGATCGACGGTAGCCGACACCGCATAGTCATCGGCCTGATCGAGTTTGCGCTCGGTCTCCTCGGCCTCCCCGACGAGCGCATGACCGCGCGCTTGCTGCTGCGCCGCCACCGCCAGCACCGCCGGGGATGCCCGCCCGTACCGACCGGCCGCTTCCGACAGGCCGATCATCGGACCGAATTCGTCCTGAGTCCAAGCCCGATGCCCTTTCACACCGAGCGTTGTCGAGATCAGGTCCGGATCGTCCAACTCGACGGACCATTCCAGCATCCGATCCTGCACGGTCCGCGCGATCGTATGCCGCTTGGTCGTCGTGTTCAGCCAGCCCGACATCTGCAACCACTGCGCGCCGATATTCAGCACAGCGGGCCGAATCGAACCGCGCGCTTCCCTTACGAGCCGCTCGACGGTGATCACGGTCCCGTTCACGGCGGGAAGAACCGATTCCGACCCCAGCGAATCATCGAGCTTACGTATGGCCGCCAACACAACGGACAGTTCGTCCAACGCCGTCCGATCGACCTGCCTCGGATGTGCGGCAACGTAGGCCAATCGGTCGGCATCAATGCCCTCGCGATCGTTCCGAAGCCGGTCGCCGATCCCGACCGACGAAATAGCCGAGCAGATATCGGTTTTCACGGGTCGTCGTGAGTTCCCCGGATGACGCCGCCGCCAGACCTGTTCCCCCTCGGCAAGGATCTGCTCGAATCGAATTCGGTCGTCCGGCGTGGCTCGCTGATCCAGCGTCGTATCGAGAATCTCCTGCATCCGGGGCCGGGGATGGACAGCACCGAGTCCACTACGCCAGTTGGCGATCGTCGTCGTATCGATCCCCAACAGAGCCGCGTACTCACGGATCGACTTGCGCATGGCCTCCTGTAGCGCCACCGCTTCGAAACCGGTCCAGGCCCGCCCTCTGACCATTCCCCTACCTACGTTTCCAGCTCACGAACCGGCACATACGCACGCTTCCCCTACGGTATCCCACCACTATGCCATCACATGCGGAAACCCTTGTGCGACAGCCTTGAAGCGGTGTCCGGCGGCGCGGCACACCGTATTTCTTCTCGTCGTCACACATCCGACACGTGAAAGGACGTCACCGACATGTTCCCGAAGAACCGAGATTGGACTGTCCCCATTGCTATTTCGTACCTGAGGCGTGATATATCGAAGTTGAACCAGACCTGGCACGAGAATCAGTTGCGGTCGCTGGCAAAACGATTCGGCTACGTACATTCGAAAACGATCGTCTTCGGTCATGCCGATCCGGACCGCATGGCACGCCTCCTACACGAGGCCCACCGCGCCGACGCGGAAGCGATCTTCACCCCGACTCTCGCTCACCTGGACGTCACCGACCTCGACACCCTCCTGGCCGACGCCGCTCAATCGGGCATCCACAGCATCATCACCTGGAATCCCCTGTTCACCCACCAGCTCGACAGCCGAGAACCCCGCTCCCACAACCTCCGCCGCGGAAATAGTCCCGAGTGACCGGCCGATTCCGTCATCGAGCGCCACCGACGCTCCGGAACGTCGAGCGCCGCTGGAGCGAACAGGCCACGCCCGCAACAGATTCCACCGCATCGGCTGTGGTTGATCGAATAGTCGGTACCCGCATCGGAATTCCAGTGCGTCTACAGGTGTCACGGAATCAATTGGCGCTGTTGCGAAGTGGCGTCGCACTGGCCGAGTTACCCTGCGGCTGCCAAGATTGACGACTGTGGATATCGATAGGAGCAAGCCGCACATCGCGCGCATGTACGACTGGTATCTCGGCGGCGAGAACAACTACGAGGCCGACCGGGAACACGCCGCGCGGGTGGAGACGGCCTTCCCATCGGTCGGTCTCGCCGCACGGGTGAATCGCGCGTTCATGCATCGCGCGACGCGCTGGCTGGCCTCTCGGGGAATCCGCCAGTTTCTCGATCTCGGCAGCGGGATTCCGACCGAGCCGAATCTCCACCAGGTCGCACAAGCCGCAGCGGCCGAGTCGCGGGTTGTGTACGTCGACAATGATCCGACGGTGCTGACACACGCTCGAACGTTGCTGATCAGCAGTCAGGAGGGCCGCACCGCATTTGTCGACGCCGATGTCAGGGCACCGCAGGCGATCCTGGACGCCGACGCCCTGCGCACCACGCTGGACCTGTCCAGCCCGGTGGCGGTAAGCCTGACGGCGTTGCTGCACTTCATCCCCGACGGCCAGCATCCGAACGAGATCCTCGGAACTCTGATGGACGCGGTCCCGTCCGGCAGTTACCTGGTGCTGACCCAGGCGACAGCGGACTTCGATCCGGACGCCTTCGCCAGAATCGAGCAGATCTACGCGTCCGGTGGCATCGACGCCCGATTCCGGACACGGGCCGAGTTCGAGGGATTCTTCACCGGGTTGGAGCTGGCGGACCCCGGTATCGAAGTGCCGCACCGATGGCACCCGGAGACACCGAGCGCGGAAGGCGACGATCTGGACGCGCAGGTGTCGTTCTACGCGGGTGTGGCGCGCAAACCGTAGCGCCGCCCTCCGGCTCCCGAACCGAATGTCACACGGTCAGTGCAGGATTCGATCGACCTCGACCCACAGGTGCCGGGGACCGCGCAGGGTTGCGGCGGGTCGGTAGGGCGGCGGGTCGACTACCAGGCGGGGGTTGTCGAGGCGGCGGACCAGTTCCGGGAGGACTATCTGGGCTTCCATGCGGGCGAGAGGGGCACCGATGCAGTAGTGGATGCCGCCACCGAAACCGAAGTGCTCGTTGGGGATTCGGTCGGGGATGAAGCTGTCCGGGTCGGTGAAATGGCGGGGATCGCGGTTGCCTGCGGCCAGCAGCAGGACCACAGTCGCGCCGCGGGGGATGGTGGCGCCGCCGATCTCGATATCGGCCAGGGTGGCACGGTAGCGGAACTGGACCGACGGCTCGTAGCGCACGATCTCCTCGATCATCGGCACGACCAGTTCGGGATCGTTGCGGAAGCGCGCCAGGACATCCGGGTGACGTAGCAGGGTGAGCATTCCGTTGGTGAGGAGGTTGAC
Organism: Nocardia coffeae; assembly: GCF_019890715.1. Lineage (NCBI taxonomy): Bacteria > Bacillati > Actinomycetota > Actinomycetes > Mycobacteriales > Nocardiaceae > Nocardia > Nocardia coffeae. The sequence goes on from NZ_JAINZY010000016.1 coordinate 199,310, forward strand.
CGTGGTCTCGTGACCGGCGATCAGCAGCAGGCGCGTGGTGATCACCAGATCCTCGCCGGTCAGCGACTCACTGCGCGCGCCGCCGGAGATCAGGCCGGAGATCAGGTCGGATCCGGGGCGTTGCGCTCGCTGCGCGGTCAGCTCCGCGAGGTACGCGGTCAGCTCGGTCGAGGCGTGCGCGATGGCGTCGCGCTCGGACTGCGACATCGTCGGGTCCAGATCGAGGCCGCGGGCGATCGTGTCGGCCCAGCCGTGGAACCGCGCCTCGTCCCGCTCCGGGATGCCCAGCAGGGCGCAGATCACGGCGACCGGGAGCGGATAGGCGATCTCGTCGACCACATCCACCCTGGTCCTGGATCCGACGGCGTCCAGCAGCCGGTCGGTCATCCGGCGCACATCCGCACGCAGCGATTCGACCACCGCCGGGGTGAACGTGGTCATGACCGCGCGGCGCAGACGGTCGTGATTCGGCGGATCTCGCGTGAGCAACGACTTCTGGACGTCCATGCGCGTCGCGTGGTCCGCGTTGTCCATATCGGAGCTGATGCGCGGATCGTGCAGCAGCGCGGAGATCTCGTCGAAACCACTGACCACCCAGGTGCCGTCGGCCTGCTGGGATACCGGCTGCGCACGCAGCTCGGCGTAGAGCGGATAGGGGTTCGCGCGGTTCTCGGGAGCCAGGACCCGGGCGAACAACTCGGTTCGTGCTGTCGTCGGTGCGGACATCTTTCACCTTCTCGAATACGAATTTCCGCGAAAATTATTGGAGTACAAGGGAATTACTGTCATCATCGGAAGCCCGCAGCTCGACGACCCGGACCGGATCCGGGCCGTCGGAGGCGTTGAGCCGGGGCGGGAAGCTCGCTCGGGCGGCGATCATCGCGGCATAGGCGTCCAGCGCGCGGGGCGTATCGACCGCCAGCGCGCCGACGATCCGGCCACCGCGACCGTAGGCGGCGACAAACGCCCCATCAGCCACCGAACCCTGCACGACGGCAACCTGATCGGCTCGACTCGGCACGCCCACCACCTTGATGTTCACGCCGAACTGGTTGGACCAGAACGTCGGCAGCGCGGTGTGTGCGCGGACCGGTCCGTGCAGCATCGTCGCGGCCGCGACGCGGGCCTGCCGGACCGCGTTGTCCCAGTGCTCCACCGCCAGCGGAGCGTCGTCGAACAGCGGATGCGGCCAGCAGGCGACGTCCCCGGCGACCAGGACGTCGTCGTCGGGGCAGCCGTGGATATCGACCGCGCGACAGTACTGATCGCAGTGCACGCCACGGTCGGTGACCGCGAGGCCGGAGCCGTCCAGCCATTCGACGTTGCGGACCGCGCCCAGTGCGACGACGGCGACCTCGACGTCCAGCGCAGTCCCGTCGGACAGGCGGGCGCGGCAGAGTCGCCCGGCGTCATCGCCCTCCAGCGCCAACACCGACGTGCCGGTGCGCAGGTCCACGCCGTGCCGACGGTGCAACTCGGCGGCCGCGATTCCGGCCGGAACGCCCAGCGCGCCGGTCAACGGGGCTGAGGACCGCTCGACGACGGTGACCTCCAGACCCAGTTCCCGGCAGACGGACGCGGTCTCCGAACCCACGAAACCCGAGCCGATCACCAGCACCCGCCGGGGCCGCGCGGCCAGCCGGACCGCCAGTTCCCGGGCGTCGTCGCGGGTGCGGATCCCGAACACTCCGTCGAGGGCGGCCTCGCCGGCGTCGGGCCAGGACCGGGCGCGCGCGCCGGTGGCGATCAGCAGCTTGTCGTATTCCAGCGAGGCGCCGTCGGCCAGTCGCACCGTCCGGGTCCGCCGGTCCAGGCTCTGTGCCGCGACGCCGAGTCGCCACTGCGCGTGCAGATCTCGCGATCCGGGCAGGCCGGTGTCGTCGGCGGACAGCCGCCCGGACAACACCCGTTTGGACAGGGCGGGCCGATCGTAGGGCGGATGCGGCTCCGCGCCGACGAGCGTGATACGGCCATCGAATCCGTTCTCCCGCAACGCTTCCGCCGCATGCAGCCCGGCCAGGGACGCGCCGGCGATCACGACGTGTTCCGTGTCCGCCGGGCTGTCATCGCACTTGTTGCCGAAGAGTCTTTGTGCGCGTTCGCTTTTCATCTCAGCGGCCATGTCCGCCTCCGACGGTCTCGACCGGGCCCGCGGCAGGCCCGAGCACGATCGCCTGCACCGGGCACGCGGCACGCGCTCGCTCCAGATGCAGCCGCCACTCGTCCGACGGCGCGCTGTCGTACTCCAGAACCTCCTGTCCGGTCAGCTCGAACACCTCCGGCGCGGCGAACACGCACTGCCCGTAGCTCTGGCAGCGCGCCAGATCGACCATCACCCTCATCGCCGCCCCTCCTTTCCCCGAAATGGAATGAGGCACTTCGCGATCCATCGCGACGCCCAGAACTACTATCAATCATGAAGTACATCTTGTCTAGGAGTACTTCTCTGAGAAGAGTATGAGGTATCGTGGTCGCCATGTCGGACAGCTGCGAACCACACCCGGCCGAGGAGGTGTTCAACCTCCTGGGCGAGCGATGGAACAACGCGATCCTGCGTGAGGTCTACTGGGGCGTGCACCGGTTCGGCGCGTTGCAGCGCAGCCTGGGAATCGGCCCCAATACGCTGACCAGCCGCTTGGCAACGCTGGTCGAGCTCGGCCTACTCGAGCGTCACCGCTACCGGCCGGACAAGGACTGGTACGACTACCGGCTCACCGACAGCGCGCGGCAACTCGTGCCCGCCTGGATCGCGCTGACCCAATGGGGCCGCACCCACCTGCACCCCGGCGGATCCGACCGCCGCCGCATCCGGCACACCGGCTGCGGCGAACTGGTGAACCCACAACTGACCTGCGACCACTGCGGAGAGGTCCTCACCGGCCACGACCTCGAGCCCATCGAGCTGTCCGACGAGAAAGCGGCCACGACCGCCCGAACCCGGCGCTAATTCCAGCCCGGCGGAGGCGTGTTCGGCCCGGCGGTGCAGAACGGATAGCACGTGCCGGGAGTCGGGGTGGGCGTCGGAGTCGTGGAGTGACGCCCACCGAACCCACCGGTCACCAGAAGCATGACCAGCAGAGCAACGAAAACGGCGAACCCGAGGACCACGCCGACGAGCACGATCCACCCGCGCGGCAACACCTCGATGAGAATCGCACGCTGGATCACCACTGCTCATCACCCCACAACCGAATCGCACACTGCCCCAATGATATCGGTTCGGGGCGAATCGGGTGGGCGGCAGCTCGAGATCGATCGACGATGCTGGTCAGCTCGGGTGTACGGGTGTGGGGGTGGCGGTGGGGTCGGCCGCGCAGAAGGGGGCGCAGGTGCCGGGGGTGGTCAGGACCGAGGATCGTTGGTCCTTGAAATGGGCGCCGCTGACCAGCAGCAGGACCACGAGCGCGGCGGCTATCACCAGGCAGAAGGCGATCAGGAGTGGGCCGATGAATCCGCCGGGCATGTGCTCGCCGAGTTCGTCCTGGATATCCACGAATTTGGTCATGCTGCAGCACCCCTCGCGACCACTCGACCGGCTGCGCGGCGGTTTTCGACTGGTAGCGATAGGGCGGATGGTGCGCAGGACTCCGAGCGATCCGCCGAAGAATACGCCCCCGGCGCAGGCCGGGGACGTATCAGGTGGAATCGGCGGACGAACTCTCAGCGAAGATCGCGTCGACGGAAGGCGTACAGTCCCGAGCCGGTCAGCGCCGCGGCGATCACCACCAGGATGACGACCGGTGTCCACGCGAACGGCTCCGCGGGCAGTTTCGGCAGATGGCTGTACGGGTCGATGTCCAGAACCCATTGCGGCATACCGGCGATCGAGCCGAGCAGGAACAGCGCCACCCCGGCGGTGAACACGCCCCAGGCCACCGAGGCCCAGCGCGGCAGCACTCCGAACAGCAGTACCGCCGCACCGGCGAACAACCAGACGGCGGGCAATTGCACCAGCGCCGCACTCAGCACCCGCGGCAACTTCCCGCCGACGTCGTGCGCGGCGATCCCGTACGCCAGACCGGCCAGAACACCCGAGATCAGCAGCAGCACAACCGGTCCCACAATCGCGAACACCAGATGCGAGGCGACCCAGCGGATCCGGCCGACCGCCCCGGTCAGCACGATCTCCGCGCGGTCGGCCGATTCCTCCGCATTCAGCCGCAACGTCGCCGATATCGCGTAGGCGGCCGCGGCCAGACCCAGCAGGGTGAACGCGGTGGTGATGAAGGCGTCCTCGAGCACATTGGCCCCGCCCATGCGAGCGATGATGTCCTGCACCGATTTACTGCCGCCGACCTCGTTCGCGATGCCGTTGACGACACTCCCGATGACCAGCCCGTACAACCCGAGCCCGACGGCCCACGCCACGAGGGCGCCGCGCTGCAACCGCCAGGCCAGCCCGAACGGTCCGGACAGCGCGGGCGCGGCCACCGGCACACCGGGACGTTCGGCGATCAGCCCGGCCCCGATATCCCGCCGCCGCAACAGCGAATAGGACACCGCGATCAGCACGATCGTGGTCGCCACGTGCAGCAGCAGGATCCACCAGTGATCCCCCGACAGCGCCCGCACCTGGATCGACCAGCCCTGCGGGGAGAACCAGCTGAACGGATCGGCGGGTCCGTCGGCAGCGCGCGCATCGCCGACCGCGCGCAGCACATAGGTCACCGCGAGTACGGCGAACGCGATCCCGCGGGCGGTGCGAGCGCTCGCGGACAGCTGCGCGGCCACCGCGCCGACGGCGGCGAACACCATGCCCGATCCGGCCAGCGCAAGCCCGAATGCCAAGGCCCCGTGCCCATCCACGCCCGCACCCTTGATGCTGACCACCGCGAGCAACCCGGTCGCCAGAGCGCCGATGCACGAAACCAGCAGCGCGGCAGTGAGATTGGCCAACCGGCCGACCCTGGTCGAGGCAAGCAGTTCCTCGCGACCGGTCTCCTCCTCCGCGCGGGTGTGCCGGATGACGGTCAGGATGGTCGCGATGCCGATGATGGTGAAGAACATCCCGGCCTTCCACAACCCGGCCGCCGCACCGGAGGTAGTGTTGTAGACCGGCCCGTACATGGCCAGCTGGGCGGGACTGGTGTTGACCGTATGCGCGAAGTGCGCCAACTGATCCGGGGTCGAATACACCTTCTCGGTGCTCTTGACGTACACGCTGCCCAGCGGCAGCGACAACAGCAGCACCCACAGCGGCAACACGATCCGATCGCGCCGCAGATACAGCCGCAGCAGCCGCCAGGTACCGGTGAATTCCGAGGCGCCACCGGATGTTTCGGCGCGGCCGACCGGTCCGGCCAGAGTCGCGGTGGTCATTTCGACACCTCCGCCATATCGCGATCACCCGCGCCGGTGGAACCGTCGGCGCCGAGCGAATAGTGGCGCAGGAACAGCTCTTCCAGCGTCGGCGGCTGGCTGACCAGACTCCGCACACCGGCATCGCCGAGCACCCGGATCAGCTCACCGAGATGTTCGCTGTCGACCTGGCAGCTCAACGTGTGATCGCTGATATCGATGTCCTCCACACCGGCGATCCGGCTCAGATCACCTGGGTCACCGATCAATTCGGCCTTGATCGAGGTGCGGCTCAGATGCCGCATCTCCGCCAGCGAGCCGCTCTCCACGGTCTTTCCGGCGCGGATGATGGTGACCCGATCGCACAGCGCCTCGACCTCGGACAGGATGTGACTGGACAGCAGCACCGTCACACCGCGCTCGGCCGCCTCGCGGGCACAATCGCGAAATATCTGCTCCATCAACGGATCCAGGCCCGAGGTGGGCTCGTCCAGCAGCAGCAGCCGCGCCTGTGAGGAGAAGGCCGAGACCAGAGCGACCTTCTGCCGATTGCCCTTGGAATAGGTGCGCGCCTTCTTGCGCGGATCGAGTTCGAAACGCTCGATCAGCTCGGCCCGGCGATCGGCGTCCAGGCCGCCGCGCATCCGGGCGAGCAGATCGATGGTCTCCCCGCCGGACAACGACGGCCACAGCGTGACATCGCCCGGGACATAAGCGATATCGCGATGCAGCGCGACCGCGTCGGTCCACGGATCGCGGCCCAGGACCTCCGCGGTGCCGGACGTGCGGGCCAGAATTCCCAGCAGGATCCGGATGGTGGTCGACTTGCCCGCGCCGTTGGGGCCCAGGAAGCCGTGCACCTCCCCCTCGGCGACGTCCAGATCGAGGCCGTCGAGGGCACGTACCTGTCCGAAATGCTTGTGCAACTGTCGGACGACGATTGCCGATGACATCGGATCTCCTGTATTCGTGGCACGGACCGCGACTCCGCGGGATCGTCCCCGGAATCAGCCCTCCGCGCCGGATGGGTTCATGGGTGGAATATGTTGTGCGTCAGTGTTTTCGCGCCCGGACAGCAGCGTGTCCAGCGCCATCGAATCGGTGAGCAGGCCGTTGGTGTAGAGGTCGATCGCGGGCAGCATCATCACCTCGGTGTACTCCCGCAGCATCTTCGGATAGTCCGGCACGCCGTCGTGTTGGGCCAGGTAGAGCTGCATGAACAACAGGAATCCCCCGCCGTTCTGCAGACCCATGTAGCGAGCGGTCGCCTTAACGTCCAGCGGCGCCCGCAACGAGCCGTTCTCGATGCCGACCTTCAGATAGGACTCCATGTCGGCGACCATGTGGTCGAACATCTCGACCGCGAGCGGTCCGCCCGCCTGCAGGCTGCGCATCAGGTAGGCCAGGTACGGCGCGAACTCCTCGACCTCGGCCATCGCCTGCAGCAGCCCCTTCGGAGAAGGGTTGCTCATGTACTCCATCTTGGCCTTGCGGATGAACTCGCGGACATTGTCGTCACATGCCTGCCGCAGCCCGTCCTTCGAGCCGAAATGGTGATTGACCAGGCCGGGTGACACGCCCGCCGCAGCGGCGATGGCACGAACCCCGACCCCGAAACCCTGCTCTCCGAAAATTGTCATCGCGGCCTCACGAATGCGGGCGCGAGTATTCAGATCCTCGGGGGATCCTTCCGGTACGGCGACTCCTTTGAACACATGTTTAATATACTAAACACGCGTTCAATCGTCACGCAAGAGTTCGCCCGAACTTCCGGCGTGTCGTATTCACACCTTCGCGCCACGGCTGCCGATCAAGGCCGTGACCTGCGCGATTATCCGCGCGAGGCGCAGAGCAATCCGTCGCCCAGCGGGATCAGCACACTCGTCAGCCGTGGATCCTCGGCGATCGCGCGAGTGGCCGCGCGCACCGCCTGGGTACCCGCATCGCGCTGGGCCGGATCGGGCACCCGTCCGCCGAGCAGGGCGTTGTGCAGCATGATCGCGCCACCCTCGCGCAGCAGCCGCACCCCCTGTTCCACGTACTGCGCATGTTCGAGCGGGGCGGCATCGATGAACACCAGGTCGTAGGCGCCGTCGGCGAGCCGGGGCAGCACGTCCAGGGCACGGCCGTTGATCAAGCGGGTGCGCGCGGGGGCGATCTCGGCGGTCCGGAACGCGTCGCGGGCCGCGCGCTGATGTTCGGGCTCGGAATCGATCGTGGTCAGCGTGCCGTCCTCGCGCATACCGTCCAGCAGCCACAAACCGCTGATCCCGGCACCGGTGCCCACCTCGACCACCGCCCGCGCGCCCAGCAGTTGCGCGTACATACTCAGCAGCGCACCCACCGACGGCGGGACGGGCGCGGCGCCCAGTTCGGTGGCGCGTTCCCGGGCGGCGAGGAGAACCTCGTCCTCGACCACGGAATCCTCGACGTACGCGAGGTTGCGCTGCAGGGCCGATGCGGTGGGTATGACGCTCACGCGTATGAGGCTAATCGCGGATCACCTGGACGGCCCGGCGACGCGAGCGCAGTTTTTCTCAGGTGTCGCTCAGGCTCCCCATACCACGGCCACATCGGGACCACGTTTAGTAAGCACTACGCAAAGGCCGACCGACCGTCGACCGGCGCCGGGGAACAACCTGATACGCATCGACGGTTGTAACCGATATACGACACGAGTCGTAGCAGCGCCGGGCGCGGTCCCGAGTAGGAGGTAACCCCATCCACAAGGTCGATGCGGCGCGTGAGTTCGCCACCCTGCCCGAGTCGAGTGTGCCGATCGATGGCACCTCGGCCGAATACCCCCTGCCCGCGGCGGACGGCAGCGACCCTGCCGCGCTCCCCGCCCACCCCGACGAGGCCGTCGAGGCCGAACTCGCCGAGTCCGATCCGTTGTCGGGCACCGCGGCCTTCGACGCCACCGGCGACCGCACCATGATGCCCACCTGGGACGAGCTGGTCCGGGAACATGCCGACCGGGTCTACCGATTGGCATACCGTCTCACCGGCGATCCGCAGGACGCCGAGGATCTCACCCAGGAGACGTTCATCCGCGTCTTCCGGTCGCTGCAGAGCTATCAGCCCGGCACGTTCGAGGGCTGGTTGCACCGCATCACCACGAACCTGTTCCTGGACATGGTGCGGCGCCGCAATCGGATCCGGATGGAGGCACTGCCCGAGGACTACGATCGCGTGCCGTCCGAGGGCCCCGATCCCGAGCAGGCCTACCACGACTCCCGCCTGGATCCCGACCTGCAATCCGCACTCGACGCACTCGCGCCCGAATTCCGCGCCGCGGTCGTCCTGTGCGATATCGAGGGCCTGTCCTACGAGGAGATCGGCGCCACGCTCGGCGTCAAATTGGGCACTGTGCGCAGTCGCATCCACCGCGGGCGTCAAGCGCTGCGGGAGTACCTTGCGCATAATGGATCTCAGCCGCGGTTCGCCGCCACGGAGAAGGTCGGGTAATTTACGGCCGTCGCCGACGGCGGAAATTCTGTTGGTGCCAGCTGTTGTCAGGTCGGAAGGGTGTGTACACCGTATGAGTGGCCAGGAGCGCGATTCGGGTAATGCGGCCGGTAGAGCGCCCCAACGCCGACCCAGCTTCGCTCCGACCGAACATCTGGCCAGCGAGGCCATCGCCGCCTACGTCGACGGCGAGCTACGGATGAACCCCTACCTACGCGCTGCCGAGCATCTGGCCCGGTGCCCCGAATGCGCGGCGGAGGTCGAGGCGCAGCAGCAGGCCCGCATCGCCCTGCGCCAGGCCGCCGAGATGCAGATTTCCGCACCGCACGATCTACACGACACGCTGAGCCGGATCCCGCTCGCGGACCTCACCGGAAATGGCGTCGAAGATATGTCCCGCGGCCCGAGTTTCCTGGGCCTGCGCACGGATTCGTTCCGTTTCGCCTCGTCGGCGGACCGCGAATTGAGTTCCGACAGTAGGCGATGGACCGGTTGGTGGCGCAAGTAGAGTTTGAGCCGTGACCACCGAATCGACGAACACCGGATCACAATCCGCGGCGGACGGGGCTGCTGGGCAGTCGTCCGCGTCGGATTCGGCGGCCAATCGGGGGAACCTGAGGCCGTCGGACGCACCGGTATTGGGCCCGCGGCCGGTCTACCGGCCGGATATCGACAAGCACACCGCACGTGCGTTCCGCCGCCCTGACGGGCAGAGCGGATCCTTCGCTCCCCACACCGCGACACCGCAGCAGCAGGCCGCCGCACCCGAACTGGTGAACCGGCCGCCCGATGCAGTACTGGCCGAGGCGTTCGGCCGTCCCGAGGGCTCGGACGAGCTACTCCAGCGCGATCCGGACGACACCGCAGGCTCCGCCACCCCCGCCCCGCCCGCCGACCCGTGGCGCGATCCGGCCGCCAGTGCCCGGCTCGGCGCACCCGCGGTCGGCACCCCGCAGTCCACGCGGCTGCGTCCGGGCATCAAACTCAGCGCCCGCGAGGTCCTGTTCGGCAGCCGCGTCGCGCCCAAGGCTCTGGTCATTCTCGGCGTGATCGCGTTGGTCATCGGTCTGGCCGGTGGTCTGGTCGGCCGGCTCACCGCCGAGGCCACCTCGGTACTGACCTCCAAGAAGGTCACGCTGGCCCAGGACGCCGTATCGGGGAAACCGCAGGGCTCGGTATCCGGGGTCGTCGACTCCGTGATGCCCTCGGTGGTGCAGATCCGCGAGACCGTCGGCGACAACGGCGCGCTCGGCTCGGGCGTGGTCATCGACGGCGGCGGCTACATCGTCACCAACAATCACGTGATCTCGATGGTCGCGATGGACAAGACCAACCACGGCAAGATCCAGGTGACCTTCTCCGACGGCTCCCGGGTACCGGCCTCGCTGGTCGGCCGCGACCCCAAGACCGACCTGGCGGTCCTGAAGGTCGACAACGTCAAGAACCTCACTGTCGCCCGCCTCGGCAAATCCGCCGATGTGCAGGTCGGCGACGCCACCCTCGCGATCGGTTCCCCGCTGGGTCTGCAGAAGACCGTCACCGCGGGCATCGTGAGCGCGCTGCATCGCGCGATGGTGGAGACCCCGGAGGCCGGAGACGACACCGCCGGCGCGTTCGACGCGGTGCAGACCGATGCGGCGATCAACCACGGCAACTCCGGTGGCGCGCTGGTCGACGGTCAGGGCAGGCTCATCGGCATCAACACGGCCATCCGCAGTGAGAGCGGCGGTTCGGTCGGACTCGGTTTCGCGATTCCGGTCGACCTGGTCAAGCGGGTCGCGCAGACGATCATTCACCACGGCGTGATCGAACACCCGTGGCTGGGCGTGAGCGCCAAGACCAAACAGGTCGAGAACGACACGCTCAGCGGCGCGGCCATCGCCGACGTCGTGGCCAACAGCCCGGCGGCCAAGGCCGGTCTGACAGAGGGCGATGTGGTGGTGAAGGTCGGCGATCGCGAGGTCACCGAACAGGCCGAACTCACCGTCGCGGTGATGTCCCAGCAGATCGGGCAGAAGGTCGATTTCCAGATTGTGCGCGATGGTCGGCAGGTCACGATTCCGGTGACGCTGGAATCCGACCGGAACGCACCCAAGCCACCCCAGTAACCTGGTCTCATGTTCGATATCGGCTGGCCCGAGATGATGATCCTGGTGGTTGCCGCCTTGGTCGTGCTCGGGCCGGAACGGTTGCCCGGGGCTATTCGCTGGACCGCGCAGAGTCTGCGCCAGGTACGCGATTACGCGAGTGGCGCCACCAGCCAGCTGCGCAGTGAACTCGGTCCGGAGTTCGACGAGCTGCGCAAACCGCTCGACGAATTCAACGAGCTGCGTAAGCCACTCGACGAATTGCGCGGGATGTCGCCGCGTTCGATGGTGACCAAACATCTGTTGAACGGTGACGACTCGATTTTCACCGGCAATTTCGACAAGCCGGGCGGTACGTCGCCGGAGTCGACGGGGCCGTACACCCCGACGGACACTCCCGCTCCGAAACCGCTGGGGCACAACGAGAAGCCGCCCATCGATTTCGACGCAACATAACGATTTCGGCCCGGACCGGCCGGTCGCCCAGCAGCGTTCGGCAAGGTAGCGGGCCGACGCGTGTTCTCAATCGGAAATACCACGTCAAGCGGGCTAGACACATACCACTGTCGAGGTATCTAGACTGCGCACATGTCGGCCGATGAGGTGGCACGGGTGTTCGCGATCGATGACAAGGTCGAACGCCTCAAGGCGGCCACCGACGGAGTCGCCCAGGCGCAGCAGACCATCAACGAGCTCACGCGCATCCGGCGAGCAGTCATCCGAGATCTGCATGCCGAAGGGTGGACCTTCGCCAGAATCGGTGCGGCCGCAGGGCTTTCGCGTGCCCGGATCCATCAGGTGAGTACCCAGGGGCCGGTGCCGGAGGGGCTGTTCTTCGGGCACGGTCCGCTGACCATCGTCACGCCCGAGGTGCGCAGCACCACCCGCGCCGCGCCGCTGGTCGGCGCACCCGATGCCACGGCGCCGCACCGCCTCGAGGAATTGCTGCGTGAACTGGGCTTCTCGGTGACCGTGGAACGTTTCCTCCCCGGCCGGGCGCTGGATCTGGAACGCGACGGACTCATCATCCTGGGCGGTCCGGAACTCTCGCCGAGCCTGCGCTATCTGACCGCCGCCGATCCGCGACTACGCCGCACCATCGCCCGCGCCGGGCGGGTGCGCCGCGGCATCGAGGACCGCGCCGCCCGCCGCGTCTACCGCCCGGGCGGCACCGAACCCTACGACATCGCCTATCTGGCCCGCCTGCACCGCCCCGACAGCCACGGCACGGTGCTGCTCATCGACGGCCTGCACCCGCCCGGATCGCTCGGCGCGATCCGCCTGCTTGCCACCCGTCTGGCCACCCTGCACGAACGCGCGGGCACCCACCCGTTCTCGGCCGTGGTCGGCGTCCGCTACGACCGCAACACGGGCGAACCGCTCGAGGCGGATCTGCTGACGCCCATCTACCGCCACGAGCGCTAGCGGCGAACGCGCACTGACAACCGATCCTGCAACCCACCCGGTGGTTTCAACTGGCCTCGGCGCGCAACAACTGATCTCGTGAGCACACGGGTAACTCACCGGGTACGTCCAGAAGGTGACCAGCCACCTCGCCGACAGCCCGACGACCGAGCCTCGCGGCACCCACAGGCACGCTGAAGTCTCGGGGAGGCGGGCAAGCACGCAGCGTATTCATCGGGGGACGGTCTGCCAGGGACACGTCGGTGGTCAACGCCGTGAATTCGTCGCCTACCAGCGGAAACTGGGTCAAGGCGGCACCCGAATCACGAATTCCGGTGCGGCCCAGCATGGTTCCCATGATCTGTCGGCTCATCACGCCCAGGTCGGACAGCGGGCGGTTGCGGTGGGTGCGCACGCCCAGGTTGACCTGGCCGATGGCGGACATGCCGAGCAGATCGTAGGTGTCCAGCAGCAGGCCGATCTCGACGCCGTAGCCGGGTGCGAACGGCACCGCGGTGAGCAGTTCCCGGGTTCCGGCGTATTCGCCGCCGAGCGGTTGCAGCACCGCGGACAGGTCCGGGCGCAGCGCCGACAGCAGGGGGCGGGCCACGAGTTCGGTGACCCGGCCGCCGCCGTTGTGGTCGACCGTCTGGCCCTGCCGGAGCGGACGACGGTAGTACGCCTTCACCAGATGCATATCCGGCACGGTCAGCAGCGGGCCGAGCAGCCGGGGCACGAAGGACGGATCCGGGTCGATCAGATCGGAGTCGACGAACGCGATCAGATCACCGGAGGTGACCGCCAGCGAACGCCACAGCACCTCACCCTTGCCGGGTACCGGATCCAGTTCCGGCACAGCCTGTTCGCGGCTGACCACGCGTGCTCCGGCGGCGCGAGCGCGTTCGACGGTGGCGTCGGTGGAACCGGAATCCAGCACCACCAATTCGTCCACCAGGGTGCCCAGCAGCGGCAGGATGCTCGCCACCACGTCGGCGACGGTGTTCTCCTCGTTCAGTGCGGGCAGCACCACGGAGACGGTGCGGCCCGCTTTGGCGGCGACGAGTTCGTCGACGGTCCAGTCCGGGCGGTCCCAGGTGTTGCTGGTGGCCCAGGTGTTGTCGGGAATACGGTCGGGGTTGGTTGTCATACCAGACCTCGCAGAGTTCGTGCGGGAGGACGGATGCCCTGAATGGCCGCGATCATGTCCACCACTCGCCGGGTCGCGGCGACCTCGTGGACTCGGAAGACGCGGGCGCCGGCCGCGGCTGCCCATGCCGTTGCTGCCAATGTGCCCTCCAATCGCTCGGACAGGCCGACACCCAGAGTCTCCCCGATGAAATCCTTATTGCTCAGCGCCATCAAGACCGGCCATCCGGTATTTACAAGAATGTCCACGGCACGCAACAGTTCGAGCCCGTGGTAAGTGTTCTTGCCGAAATCGTGGGTCGGGTCGATGAGGATCGAATCCTTCGCCACACCCGCCGCCGCGGCGTTCTCCGCGGCCCGCACGACCGTTTCGGTGACCTGCGCCACCACGTCGGTATAACGCACTCGATGCGGCCGCGTACGCGGCACAGCGCCCCCGGTATGGCTGCACACGATCCCCGCGCCCAACTCGGCGGCCACACCGGCCAGATCGGGATCCGCCCCCGCCCACGTGTCGTTGATCAGATCCGCCCCTTCGGCGACCGCGGCCCGCGCCACCTCGCCCCGCCAGGTGTCCACACTGATCAACAGCTCGGGATACCGCTCCCGGATCGCCGCGACGAACGGCACCACCCGCCGCGTCTCCTCGGCCGCATCCACCACATCCCCCGGCCCGGCCTTCACCCCGCCGATATCGACCAGATCGGCGCCCTCCGCGACCGCCCGATCCACCGCCGACAACGCCGCGTCGTCCGAGAAGGTGGCCCCCCGGTCGTAGAACGAATCCGGCGTGCGATTCACGATCGCCATCACCAGCGCCCGATCCTCCGCCACCGTTTTCCCGCACAAAGTGGGCAACGGCGGCGTGGAACTCATACTCAGACTGTACTGGACCAGCATCCCCCGCTCTCCGGGCTGATCGGGTCCCCGGTTTCCACATACCCGTGCTCGGGAGCGAACCGCGAACGGTCGGCGGGCCGACTCGGTCCTGCGGGTGCTACGGCGTGTGCGGTTCGAATTCGTCGCCGCGGCCGGAGCGGACCAGGATCAGAATGCTGACGACGAACACCCAAGCGGGGAACGCAAGCGTCGTCCACCTGCTCGTATCCCCGGCGATCAGCAGAGCCACGGCCAGCAGGTATGTGAGGGCGGCCAGCCAACGCGGCATCAGTCCCGTCTTCAGCCAGATCGTCCCCAGCGAAGTCATGAACACCGCGGCCATCCGCAGTGCGTAGGTCTGGCTCGCAGAGATGACGATCGCCCTGCCGAAGGTGAGGACCTCGGCATGTGCGGCCGGGTCCGCGGCGCCGCTCCCAATTGACAGCAATCCTGCGGCAACAACAGTGGCGACGAACATCATGGCCAGGAACAGCAGCCCGCTGCCGAGGAATATCGAGAGGAAGAATCGGTCCTCGCTCCGCCCGAACCCATCGCGCACGACGCCGATGAACCACAGGAAACTGATGCCCGCGAACGGCATCAGCACCGTCGCCGTCGTGATCGTCCCGTGCTGACTCTGCAGCCAGCGAGCCGAATCCGCGGCATTGCCGGGCATCCTGACGCGAACCAGGATCAGCGTGATGGCGAACAGGACCGCGAAGACCACTCCGGCCACGGCGGCAGCGCGCGGGGTCGAGAGCCGATGCGGCGGCGCAGAGACGGCGTGCGGCGATGTGGGCATTACGGCATCCTGTCGACGGGACCGAAGCTTATTATGGCTAATGTACGGCTTACTTCTGCGGTCGAGGAGGGCGTCGATATGTCCGATTCTGATACCGACTGGGCCGAACCAGCGGCGGTAGCCATTCCGGAGGAGGGCTACTTCGAGTTGCAGCGGGGCCGGTACGGTCCGCTCTACCCGCGGACGCCGGCATGTTACGGATTCTCGATCATCGCGAAGGTGAAACCCGGACGGGAGGAAGCGATTCGGGCCTACGGCAAGCAGATCGAAGACGCGGTCGCGAACAGTCCGAATGTGCTTGCGCCGCTACGTCTGCACTACCTGCGATGGGTGCTCTTCGATGTCGGATCCGGCCTGCATTTCCAATACCAGGGGATCTTCGACACCGATTTCGACAAGTACACCGAAGATGCGGTGACGCTGTTCAGCCAGACCGGCATCACGACCGTATTCACGAATCTCGAAGGGTTCCCGGAGGATTGGAAGGAGAACCCCGAAGCGTTCATCGAGTTCGTCCGGGCGCACCAGTGCCCGAGCTTTCTCGAATACGGTGAATACCCCTACGTCACCGCCGACGAGATCAAGAAGGCACTGCGGTTGAAGTCGGCGTTCTCCGACATGCTCGACCAGATGCAATGAGCCCCACCGCGACACTGGAACTCGACGACATCCAGCACATCCTGCTGACCCGCACCCCGGCGATGACCGGTCGCTACGAGTTCCTGTCCTTCGACGACCCCGCCGGTGGCCGGGCCTGGTTGACCGGTCTGCTGGACCGGGTCCAGTCGGCCGCGGACGCACGCGCCACGATGGACAGCTCCGAGCGCTGGATCACCCTGGCCTTCACCTGGCAGGGCCTGCGCGCGCTCGGAGTGCCCCCGGCCGCGCTGGACAGCTTCCCCAACGAGTTCCGCGAAGGAATGGCCGCCCGCGCCGACATCCTCGGCGACACCGGCGCCAATCACCCCGACAACTGGCTCGGCGAACTCGCGGGCGAGGACCTGCACGCCATCGCAATCCTGTTCGCGCGCACCGACGCCGAACACCGGCGCGCCACCGACGCACATCGCGCACACCTCGCCCGCTGTCCCGGGGTGCGGGTGTTGTCGTATCTGGATCTCAACGCCTCACCGCCGTTCGACTACGCCCACGACCACTTCGGGTTCCGGGACCGGTTGTCCCAGCCCGTCATCGAGGGGTCCGGCGAAGTCCCCACGCCGGGTTCGGGAGCGCCGCTCAAAGCCGGTGAATTCATCCTCGGCTATCCCGACGAGGCGGGACCGCCCCACGGGCTGCCGCAGCCGGAAGTGTTGTCCCGCAACGGAAGTTATCTGGCCTACCGGCGGCTGCGGGAGCATGTGGGCGCGTTCCGGGATTTCCTGCGCGAGAGCGCCGGCGACCCCGACGGGCAGGAACTGCTCGCCGCGAAGCTGATGGGGCGCTGGCGCAGCGGTGCGCCGCTGGTGCTGTCCCCGGATGCCGACGATCCGGAGTTGGGCGCGGATCCCATGCGCAACAACGATTTCGACTACGGACAGATGGATCCGCACGGTTACGCGACGCCACTGGGCTCGCACGCCCGACGCCTCAACCCGCGTGACACGGCCGTGAACATGAACCGGCGCAGAATGATTCGACGCGGCGCCACCTACGGACCCGCACTCCCGGCGGGTGCGCCCGACGACGGCGTCGACCGCGGCATCGCCGCATTCATCATCTGCGCCAGTCTGATCCGGCAATTCGAGTTCGCGCAGAACGTCTGGATCAACGACGAGACCTTCCACGAACTCGGCAACGAACACGATCCCATCTGCGGCGCGCAGGACGGCACCCTGGACTTCACCGTCCCCCGACGCCCCATCCGCACCGTGCACAAGGGCCTGCCCGCTTTCACCACCCTCGAAGGCGGCGCGTATTTCTTCCTCCCCGGCATCAGGGCACTGCGCTACCTGGCCACACTCGACGAGTGAAAGGCGGTTCGAGGCCGTGAACACTGCACCCTCGGCACGCACCTACAACCAGGACCACATCCCCCGCGCGCGGAACGGGCGGCGGCGGATCAGCATCTACTGGACCTGGAGTTATCCGTGGGAAGCCCAACGCGATCCCGCCGAGATCTACAACCGGTTCTCCACCATCACCGAAGTCCGGAACGTCGCATGGCCCGCCTACGAGACCACCGAGTACGCTCCGGAGCACTTCCTGCAGGGCATCGCCGGCACGCTCGAGTTGTTCCATCGCTCGACGCTGGCGTTCCAGCGCCTCGCCGGCGAGGCGACCGGTCACCAGGTCGCGGTGTTCCAACGCATCGACCAGGCCGGATACCGGCTGCCGATCGACGAGCGCATCCTCGCCGACACCGACACGCTGATGGTCTTCGGGCTCGACCATCTGCTGTCCCAACAGGAGGCCGCGCCCGAGGAGATCGAGGCCATCCAGGACTGGCTACGCCGCGAAGGCACCTGCCTGCTGCTCGCGCCGCATCACGACGTCGGCTTCACCGACGACTTCACCCAGCGGCAGACCGAGTACCAGCATCACGGCGACCCGCTGGTACCCCGGCAACAGCGATTCGGCCGATACACCCGCTCGCTGATGACCGGACTCGAAGTGCCGGTGCACAACACGTGGGGACTGCGGCCCGCGGTCGTCGACGGCACCACCCAGATCGCGCCGCTCACCCGTTTCCCCGACCTGGACGGCCCCCACCTGCTCGACCAGGTCACCACCTTCAATTTCCACCCCCACCTGCCGCACTACGAACTCACCGCGCCGGAGAGCGAATCCCTGCGGGTCCTCGGCCGTCAACGCGTCGATCCGACTCGGCCGCACCCGTTCACGGCGGCCGGCAACACCGAATTCAACGCACTGATCTGGATGCCGCCCGACGGCGCCCGCGCCGGGGATATCGTGCTCATCGATTCCACCAACTTCACCACCCTCTTCGGTGGCACCGACAGCCTGGAGAACCTCTGGCGCAATCTCGCCGTCATGAGATGAGGGTTTGCCCACGGATACCGCTGGCCGTTGAGCGTTATCGCGAAGCCGGGCCGAGGATCTGGTGGATGCCCGTTGGGCCCTGACGAACTCCTGGACGAACTTCACCCCGCAGGGAACGGCCCTGCGATCCCTCTTGGGCACCGGACGGCTACATCGCCTGGGCCTCGGACGAATCCGACGCCGCTACGCCGACCGAGGAGATCGACCGCGCGGTACGCGCCACCCGCCGTGCCGCATGATCACGATCCGGGCTTGACGCCCGCGGCGACCTCGTCCGGGAAGGTCTCGTAGAACGGGATGTAGCCGTCGGTGCGGCTGGTGAGGACGTAGCGGGTGGTGGTTTCGTCGGCGGCGAAGCCCTGTTTGCGCAGGTCCACCTTGCGGCTCTTGAAGGTGCTTGTGGTCTCGAGTTCGTCGACCACCCGAATGAACAGGGGGACCGCGTAACCCGGCAGACGATCGTAGAGGTGGGCGGCCAGGGATGTGCCGTCGAGCTGCGCGCCGGGGCGCAGGGTCACCGCGGCCATTCCGGCCTTGCCGTCGGCTCCGGGGACGTCGACGCCGTAGACCACCGCCTGGGTGATCCACTCGACGCCGTCGAAGGCGCCCTCGACCTCGGTGGTCGCGACGTTCTCGCCCTTCCAGCGGAAGGTGTCGCCGAGACGGTCGACGAAGGCGATGTGATGCCAATGCTGGTCGCGCACGAGATCACCGGTGTCGAACCAGCAGTCGCCGTCGCGAAATGCGTTGCGCACCAACTTCGCCTCGGTCGCGGCCTGGTCGGTGTAACCGTCGAACGGTGAGCGTCCGGTCACCTTGGCCAGCAGCAGGCCGGTGCCGCCGGACCGCACGCGCCGGGCCCGGCCGTTCTCGAAACGTCGCGCCTTGCCGGTGGCGTCGTCCACCTCGACGATCGCGTACGGCAGCGGCCCAAATCCGGCGGTGCGGTCCACGCCGAATGCGTTGATGAAGCCGATATTTCCCTCGCTGGCGGCATAGAACTCCACGATCCGGCCGATGCCGAAACGTCGCCGGAACTCGTCCCACAACTCCGGGCGCAACCCGTTGCCGACCGCCAGCCGCACCGAATGCGTTCGCTCCTGGGGCTTTTCGGGCTGATTGAGCAGATAGCGGCACAGTTCACCGATGTAGATGAACGCCGTGGCGCGGTTCGCGACCACCTCGTCCCAGAAGCCGGACGCGGAGAACTTGCGCCCCAGCGCGAATGTCGCCCGCGATCCGAGCACCGCGCCCAGGGCTACGGTCAGCGCGTTGTTGTGATAGAGCGGCAGGCAGCAGTACAGCGTGTCCTTGCCGCGCAGGCGAATACCAAGACCGCCGAGTCCGGCCATCCCCTTGATCCACCGCAGATGCGTCATCACGCTGGCCTTCGGCAGGCCGGTGGTTCCGGAGGTGAAGATCAGGAAGGCTCGCTCGCTGGCCCGAACATCCTGGCACGCAGCCGGATTCGCAGTCGGCGCGGTGCTCGCGCGGTCGGCGAGCTCCTCGGCGAACAGCAGATTCGCGGGCGGCTCGGACAGCGAGTCCAGCGCTTCGCGGCACTCCGCGCCGATCACGTTCACCACACTGCCGAGCAGTCCGACGCTGTGCGCCAGAACCCGGTCGCGCTGATGATGATTGAGCAGCCCGACCGTCGCGCCCAGCTTCACCGTCGCCAGCACCACGAACAACGTCTCGGGCCGATTGGTCATCAACACTCCGACCACATCACCGCGCGAGACGCCGCACTCGGCCAGCACCGCCGCATAGCGGTTCACCTCGAGATTCGCTGCGCCGTAGGTGTATTCGCGTTCCTCGAAGCGCAGGAACGGCCGATCCGGCACGCGTTCGGCGGCCCGCTGGAAGTACGACCCGATCGAGGCCCGGTCGCCGGAACGCACCAGCATCCCGGTGGCGCCGCGCAGCATGCCGGGTGCGTCCACGGCCATGGCGGGCAGTGTGCGCACCAGATCGAGCAGGGTGACGTTCGTCGAGAAGTCCGCGGTCACGGTGTCCTCCAACGGGTTTCAGGGTTCAGGTCGACAGGGGTGCCAGGGTGTCGAACGCCTGCGGAAGATCCGGTGTGACCCGGATCCGGTCGAGCGAGGCCCGGGTGACGAAACCGCTCTCGAGCAACTGCTCGATCCAGGCGAACAGACCCTGATAGTGCCCCAGCGGATCGAGCACCACCACCGGCTTGTCGTGCATACCGAGATATCCGCCGGTCCAGGTCTCGAAGAACTCCTCCAGCGTGCCGATGCCGCCGGGCAGGGTGAGGAAGGCGTCGGCGCGATCCTCCATCACCTGTTTGCGCTCGCGCATGGTGTCGGTGACGATCAGCTCATCGGCGTCGACATCGGCAACCTCGTGGTGCACGAGCTGTTTCGGGATGACGCCGATCGTGCGCGCACCACCGGCGCGCGCCGCGGTGGCGACCGCGCCCATCATCGATACGTTTCCGCCGCCGGAAACCAATTGCCAACCCCGCCGGGCGATCTCGGTGCCGACCTGGCCTGCCAGCCGCAGATGCGCCGCATCTCCCGCACTGGCCGAACAGTAGACGCACACCGCGAACGGCCGCTCACTCACCACTGGTCCTCCGTCCCTATCGAATCCTCACCGCGGCTCTCGGCAGCGCGAACCACGATGTCGACGACTCTTTCCACGTCGTCGGTGACCTCCACCAGGCTCAGGTCCCCGGGCGAGATCTTGCCCGATCCCAGCAGCGAATCGTGCAGCCAGTCGACCAGACCCGACCAGTACCGCGTACCGAACAGGATGATCGGGAAGCGGGTGATCTTGTGCGTCTGCACCAGGGTCAGCGCCTCGAACAACTCGTCCAGCGTGCCGAATCCGCCCGGCAGGCAGATGAACGCCTGTGAATACTTGACGAACATCGTTTTGCGGGCGAAGAAGTAGCGGAAGTTGATACCCAGATCCACCCACTCGTTCAACCCCTGTTCCATCGGCAGTTCGATGCCCAGGCCGATCGAATAGCCGCCCGCCTCGTGCGCACCCCGATTGGCCGCCTCCATCACGCCCGGACCGCCACCGGTGATCACCGCGAATCCGGCCCGCGAGAGCGCACCGCCGATCGCCTGCGCGGCCTGGTACTCCGGATGATCCACCGGCGTGCGCGCGGACCCGAAAACCGTGACGGCCCGGGGGATCTCGGCCAGGGCGCCGAACCCCTCCACGAATTCACTCTGAATCCGCAGCACCCGCCACGGATCGGTGTGCACCCAATCGGTCGGCCCGCGCCCGTCGAGCAGATGTTGATCGGTGGTACCGGTCCCCTGCTTACGATCCCCCCGCAACATGATCGGCCCCTGGTACTTCGGCGCCGAACGTGTCGATCGGGGCACAACGGGCTCGGATTCGCTGGACATGAGCCAACTCTATCCATGCATTCGACCCCCACGCTGACACCCCGGATCCGAACGCAGGCAGAACACCTCGAGTCACCTGAGTTCCGCTCACCCCGAGACACGCCGGCTCCCGGCCGGGGCCCGCCCCGGTCTGGACTGACCGAGGGAAGGAGCGCAGCGGCTGAGCGGCGGAGGGAGGGAGCGGGGTTAGTAGGGCCCCGGCCCGCCGGAGCGAACCGGAGGCCGAGGACACAGATAACCGCGCAGGATGTCCGTGACGGTGGTGATCTGGGCGGTCGGGACGTGTTCGTCGACGGTGTGCGCGAGGTTGGGATCGCCGGGGCCGAAGTTGACCGCCGGGATGCCGCGGGCGGCGAAGCGCGAGACGTCGGTCCAGCCGTATTTGGCGCGGACGCCACCGCCACCGTGCGAATGCACCTGCTCGACAAGGTTCTTCGCCGCGGGGGCGGTCAGGCCGGGTAGCGCGCCGGATGCGCCGTCGGTGCGTTCGAGGGTCAGATCCAGGCCCGAGAACACCTGGCGCACATGCTCGGTCGCCTGTTCGAGCGAACGGTCCGGGGCGAACCGGAAATTCACCTCGACCGTCGCCTCGTCCGGCACCACGTTGCCGGCCACGCCGCCGCCGATCCGCACCGCCGACAGACCCTCGCGATAGACGCAGCCGTCGATGTCCACCTCGCGCGGGCGATATTCGCTCAGCCGCTGCAGGATCGGGGCGAGGCCGTGAATCGCGTTGTCGCCCTTCCAGGCTCGCGCGGTGTGCGCGCGGGTGCCGCGGACGGTGAGCCGGACCCGCAGTGTGCCCTGACATCCCGCCTCGATCCAGCCGCCGGACGGCTCGCCCAGGATCGCCAGATCGCCGTCCAGCCATTCGGGCAGTTCGCGTTCGATGCGGCCCAGGCCGTTGAACTCCGCGGAGATCTCCTCGCAGTCGTAGAAGATCAGGGTCAGATCGCACACCGGATCGGCGACCGTGGCGGCCAGGTGCAGGAATACCGCGTCACCGGATTTCATGTCGACGGTGCCGCATCCGTAGAGCGTCTCCTGACCCTCGAGCGTCTCGAACCGGCTCGGGACGTTGCCCGCGATCGGCACGGTGTCCAGGTGCCCGGCCAGGATGACGCGGGTGTCCCGGCCGCGATCGGTGCGGGCCAGCACGGTGTTGCCGCAGCGCAGCACCTCGAAACCACTGGTCTGCTCGCGCAGCGCCCACGTCACCGTGTCGACGATCGCCGCCTCGTCCTTGGAGACGCTCGGGATGTCCACGAGGGCGGCGGTGAGGGTGATGGGGTCGGCGCGCAGATCGATGGTCACCCGTACCAGCCTAATTGTTCGCGCACGCGCACTCCCGGCCCGCGGCGCACCCACCGGCCCTGCATCGCCCGGCCTGCCCATACACTCGGGACCGTGAGCATTCAGGGAGCATCCGCAGTCGGCCTGGCGACCGTCACCGTGAACGGGACGGTGCTGGACACCTGGTACCCGTACCCCGAACTGGGTGAGTTCGGTACCGGTGGCACCGAGAAGCTGGACCCGGCCGATCCCGAATACGCGCGTTTCGCCGATCTCGTCGGCGTCGACGAGGCCCGCCGGGTGGAGGTGGTCGCGGTGCGCACCACCATCGCCGACCTGGCCGCCGCCCCGGCCGACGCCCACGACGTCTACCTGCGGTTGCACCTGCTCTCGCATCGCCTGGTGCGCCCGCACGGGCTGAGCCTGGAGGGCCAGTTCGGCCTGCTGGCCAACGTCGTGTGGACCAACCACGGTCCGTGCGCGGTGGAGGAGTTCGAGCTGGTGCGCGCCCGGTTGCGCGCCCGCGGCCCGGTCACCGTGTACAGCCTGGACAAGTTCCCCCGGATGGTCGACTACGTGCTGCCCTCGGGCGTGCGGATCGGCGATGCGGATCGGGTGCGCCTGGGTGCGCATCTGGCCGAGGGCAGCACGGTCATGCACGAGGGTTTCGTGAACTTCAACGCCGGGACGCTGGGCGCGTCGATGGTGGAGGGTCGGATCTCCGCCGGTGTGGTGGTCGGCGACGGCTCGGACGTCGGCGGCGGCGCCTCGATCATGGGCACGCTGTCCGGCGGCGGCAAGCAGGTCATCTCGATCGGCGAGCGCTGCCTGCTGGGCGCGAACGCAGGTCTGGGCATCTCCCTCGGCGACGACTGCATCGTCGAGGCGGGGCTCTACCTCACCGCGGGCACCAAGGTCGCACTGCCCGACGGCGGCACCGTCAAGGCCGCCGACCTGACCGGCCGCTCGAACCTGCTGTTCCGGCGCAATTCGCTGACCGGCGCGGTGGAGGTCGTCGCCCGCAAGGGCACCGGTATCGAACTCAACGCTGCGCTGCACGCCAACTGAGGTCGTTCGGGGAAATGCCTTGAATACCAAGGCATTTCCTCAACCCGTCGACGATCCGCGGGACTCGGCGCTCAACCGAGCAGCTTCTTCTGCACCTTGCCCATGGCGTTACGCGGCAGCGATTCCACCAGACGCACCTCGCGCGGCCGCTTGTGCACCGAGAGCTGTTGCGCCACATGCTCGATCAGGGCGGGCTCCAGATCCTGGGGGGCGCCCTCGCGGGGTACCACGAAGGCGACGATGCGCTGGCCCAGATCGTCGTCCGCGACGCCCACCACGGCGGCCTCGGCGACCGCGGCATGTCCGAGCAGGGCGGTCTCGATCTCACCCGCGCCGATGCGGAAGCCGCCGGATTTGATCAGGTCCACCGATTCGCGCCCGACGATGCGGTGGAAGCCGTCCGCGCCGATCGCCGCGACGTCGCCGGTGCGGAACCAGCCGTCCTCGGTCCAGCATTCGGCCGTGGCCTCGGGCCGGTTCAGATAGCCGCCGAACAGCATCGGCCCGCGCACCTGTAGTCCGCCTATACTCTCGCCGTCGTGCGGGACCGGTTCGCCGGATTCGTCGCGCAGCCTGGTCTGCACGCCCTCGACCGGGGTGCCGACCCAGCCGGGACGGCGTTCGGAGTCCACGCGGGTGGACAGGGTGATCATGGTCTCGCTCATCCCGTAGCGCTCCACCGGAGCCTGACCGGTGAGCTCGCGCAGCCGCTCGAACACCGGTACCGGCAGCGGTGCGCTACCGGATATCAGCAGTCGCGCATTCGCCAGTTCCCGTGCGGCGGAGGGATCTTCGACAACCCGCGACCACACCGTCGGCACCCCGAAGTACATCGTGCCCTTCGCCGCGGCATAGGCGGCGGGCGTCGGCTTGCCGGTGTGCACCAGCGGACTGCCCACCCGCAGCGGGCCCAGTACGCCCAGAATGAGGCCGTGCACGTGGAACAGCGGAAGTCCGTGCACCAGAACGTCGTTCGAGGTCCAAGCCCAGGCCTGCGCGAGCGCGTCGAGTCCGGCGGCGATCGCGCCACGGCTCAGCACCACGCCTTTGGGCGCACCGGTGGTGCCGGAGGTGTAGAGGATGAAAGCCGTTGTGCCCGGCCCGGGTTCGGGATAGGTGTGCCAGGATCGCGCGTGCGCGCGCACCGGGATCACCGGAAGTTCGGTACCCTCGGGCGCCTCACCGAGCCACGCCTGCGCCCCGGAATCGGTCAGGATGTGCGCGATCTCGGCCGGTCCGGAATCCGGCGGCACCGGAACCACCGTGACCCCGGCGATCAGGCAGCCCAGGATGGCCAGCACCGTCGTGGCGCTGGGCCGCGCCAGCACCGCGACCCGCTCGGCCTGCGCGACCCGTTCGGCCACCGAGGTGGCCGCACCGATCAGATCGCTGCGAGAGAGCGTATGCCCGTCGATCGTGACGGCATCGGGAATATCCGCACCTGCGGCAACAGCGGCCGGATTCAACGACTTCAGCAGCGGTAACGACCCATACGACACGGGTTCAACCTATCAAGCCGCCGCCCCGCGGTTTCGCCCTTCCGCCGGTACGGCGAGGAAAACGATGCGACTCAGGGGATCCGGAAGCCGGGCACCACGTGATCGCGGGCGAAGCGGCGGACCGCGGCGTCGTCGTCCAGCGGGATGACCGTCTGCGGAGTCAACGCCATGGACAGCGCGGTACGCGCGATCATCTCCGCCAGCGGCAGCGGATCGTACTGCGCCAGTTTGCCTTCCCGCTGCAGCCGTTCGATGAATTCGGCCAGGTAGTCGCGGCCGAGTTCGATGACCGGCGCACCGCGCACGGTCAGGTAGGGCAGCACCATCTCCGGTTCGGTGGTCAGCAGCCGATCCAGCAGCCGATTGCTGCGCAGTCCATCCTGGAAGGCCACGAACAGTTCGACGATCTGCTCCTCGGCATCGGCCTCGGAGTCGATCTGCCGCTGCACGACCGTATCCACCTGGACGATGAACTCCCGCGCCTGCCGCAGGCCGACCGCCTGGATCAGATCGGACTTCCCGGCGAACCGCCGGTACAGGGTGGCCAGCGAGAGTCCGCCGCGCCGCGCGACCTCCACCATGCTGGTGCGCTTGATCCCGAAATCGAGGAAGGCCAGCAGCGCGGCGTCGAGTACCGTCGCCTGGTTGCGATCCTCGGGAGCCGCGTCACGCACGAGCGGCAGCAGTTTGGCCAGCTTGGTCACGACCGTATCCTCTCTCTGCGCCAAGAGACGATGACAAGAAAATCATCGCTCACATGCAACTCTACGACCGTAGCGTTTGACAGGTCCAGATCTCGATGAGAAGGTGAGAAGGAAAGTTTCTCACACTTCTTCCGCCGGGTGGCGCGAAGAGAGATCGAGGAGTCGAGTCAACGATGACCGCCGCTGCCCGGCAATGGGCCGAGCCCGAGCCGACCCCGCCGGTGACACTTACCCCGGAAACGGTCCGTGAACACATCGATGGCATCGCCGCGTTCATCGGCGGAGCCGCCAACGTCGTCATGCAGCTGAGCCACCCGCCGGTCGGCTACGGCGTCGTGGAGAGCACCGTGGACAGCGGCAAGGCCTCGCTGCACCCGGTCAAGCGACTGCGCACCACGCTGACCTACCTCGCGGTCGCCTGGATGGGCACCGAGGAGGACTGCGCAGCGTACCGCGAGGCCGTCAACGGCTCGCACCGCGCCGTGCATTCGAAGCCGGGCGCCGCGGTCAAGTACAACGCCTTCGACCCGAATCTGCAGCTCTGGGTGGCCGCCTGCCTGTACTGGGGCGTCGACGACCTGTACACCCGGATGCGCGGTCCGATGGAACCCACACTGGCCGACGAGTTCTATCGCTACAGCGCGCGGCTGGGCACCACCCTGCAGATGCGTCCGGAGATGTGGCCCGCCGATCGTGTTGCCTTCCAACAGTATTGGGAGGAGAACATCGCCAAGCGCACCATCGACGACACGGTGCGGGACTACTTCAACGAGATGATCGACCTGAAGTGGCTCTCCCCCGTGCCCCGGCTGCTGTTCGCCCGTGTACACCGATTCGGCGTGACAGCCCTGCTGCCGCAACACCTTCGCGATCAGATGGGCATGAGCTGGACCGCCGGGGACGAACGTCGCTTCACCCTGCTGCTGCGTTCGATCTCGGTGGTGTGGACCCGGATGCCCGCGGTCATCCGCGCCGCTCCGCTCAACACCTGCCTGTCCTACATGCGACTACAGCGCCGATTCGGTCGTCCCCTGGTCTGAGCCGGCGAGCTGTCGCCCGGATACTGTGCCGCACGTTCCTCGTGCGGCACAGGCATTTCCGGACCGGACGGACCAATCTCCGCATCCACCGAGCGAACTTCCGGCCCAGGCGGCAGGATGGTGCCATGCGCGTAGTGATCCAGCTTCACCCCGCCACCGAACTTCTTGCCGCCGTTGCCGATCCCGGCACACAGGTCGCGGCGACCGATGTGGTCGGGGATCTGCCCGGTTTCGCCCTCGAGAACACCTACGATCCGATCCACATTCCCGGATTCACCCCGGGCGCCGCCGGCGGTGCGGAAACCTTCTCCGCCCATCCGGCCGACGGTTCGGTCGTGGTGCGCGGGGAGATTCCCGACGACGACCGGAGCGTCCTGTCGGCCCTGCACGGTTCGTCCACCGTCGCAGGGGTTTTCGCCGATCCCGTCATCGAGTCGGTACTCACCTGCGGCGGCGATCCGGCCGTGGGCACCTGGCACGACGTCGAAACCCTGCTGCGCTCCGGCGATCTCACCGCCGCCGGGCTGACCGGCAACGGCGTCGCGCTGGCCATCGTGGACACCGGAATCAACGCCGACCGGGTCAACCAGGCGCGCGGCGGGACGTTCACCATCGACACCAAGCGCAGCTGGAATCCCCAGGGCGTCACCGGAACCGCGGGCCAGTTCCCGGTGGACCACGGCAGCATGTGCGCCTTCGACGCGCTGATCGCCGCACCGCAGGCCGCGTACCTCGACATTCCGGTCATGAAGAGCACCCGCCAGGGTGGCTCCACCATGGACGGGCTGCTGTCGGATGCCGTGGCCGCCTACGCCCATCTGCGCACCGTGCTGTCCGATCAGCCCGAAGCCACTCGCGCACTGGTGATCAGCAACAGCTGGGGCTCGTTCTCCCCGCAGTGGGACTTCCCGGTCGGCCAGCCCGGGAACTACTCCGACAACCCCAACCATCCGTTCAACGTGATCGTCCGATCGCTCGACGCCGCGGGCGCGGACATCCTGTTCGCCGCCGGAAACTGCGGTAAGGACTGCCCGGACCAGCGGTGTGGTTTCGCCGACCACCCGATCGGCGGGGCCAACTCCAGCCCGAACGTGCTGAGCATCGGCGGCGTCGACACCAAGGGACAGCGCGTCGGCTACTCCTCGCAGGGGCCCGGCCGCCTCAGCGACCGCAAGCCCGACGTCTGCGCCTACACCCACTTCCTGGGTTCCACGGTCTTCGGCGCGAACGATCCCGATACCGGCACCTCCGCGGCCTGCCCGGTCGCCGCGGGCCTGGTCGCGGCCATCCGCACCACCCATTCGGCCACCGCGCTGCCCCCGGCCCAGCTGCGAGCCCTGTTGCAGCGCACCGCAACCCACCACGACAAGTCCGGTTTCGACTACGACTACGGTTACGGCACGCTCGACGCGTCGGCGATCCTCGCCGAACTCCAGAAGGCGAACGCCGCGCGCGCCTGATTCGGAAGCAAATCGTTCGGAGCAGGGCCCGAGTTCGGTGAACTCGGGCCCTTCTTCCCGCACGGAAATCCAGTACCGTGGACTCATGCCGCTACTCACCGTCCGGCTGCCCGAGGGCGCGACCCTCGACGACGCTCTGCGGGAATTGCACCTGAGCCAGGCCGATGCCGACCTCGGCTACGGACTGATCTGCCTGGATCCCGACGAGGGGCTGTACACGTTGCGCGTCACCGACGGGGCAGCGCAGCGGATGAGCGAATCCGATACCGAGGCCACGGTCTACGCGGATCCGCGCATCGAACCCGCTGGCCCGGATTCCCCTGCGTGACAGAGGAATCCGATCACTCCGCGGTGAGCCGTTCGGCCGCCGCGGCGATCCGCTCGTCGGTCGCGGTCAGTGCGACGCGGACGTGGTCCACACCGGTGGGGCCGTAGAAATCGCCCGGAGCGGCCAGGATGCCGCGTTCGGCCAGCCAGTCCAGCGTGACGCGTCCGTTCTCCCCGCGCGTGGACCACAGATACAGGCCCGCCGCCGAATGATCAATCCGGAAACCCGCCTCCTGCAACGCCTTTCGCAGGATCTCCCGACGCGCGCGATAACGTTCGCGCTGCTGCGCCTCGTGCGCGTCGTCGCTGAGCGCGGCGGTCATGGCCGACTGCACCGGGAACGGCATGATCATTCCGGCGTGTTTGCGCACCTCGAGCAGTTCGTGCACCAGCGCCGGATCACCGGTGACGAATCCGGCGCGATATCCGGCCAGATTCGAGGTCTTGGACAGCGAATGAATGGCCAGCAGACCGGTGTGGTCGCCGTCGCAGACCCGCGGATCCAGAATCGAGACTGCGGACTCGTCCCAGGCCAGGCCCAGATAGCACTCGTCGGAAGCCACGATCGCACCGCGCCGGCGGGCGAAGTCCACCACCTTGCGCAGATGGTCCACACCCAGGACCTTGCCGGTCGGATTTGACGGCGAGTTCAGGTAGATCAACGCTGGGGATTCGGGGCCGAGCCGGGTCACGCCGTCCGCGCGCAGCACCCGCGTGCCGGCCAGCAGCGCACCCACCTCATAGGTCGGATACGCCACCTCGGGAATGACCACCAGATCGGACGCGCCCAGCCCCAGCAACCGCGGCAGCCCGGCGATCAGTTCCTTCGTGCCGATCGCGGGCAGCACCGCGTCGGCCGCCACACCCGTGATGCCGAACCGCCGGACCAGCGCCTGCACCGCCGCGGCACGCAGTTCCGGCGTGCCGTGAGTGGCCGGATATCCGGGCACCTCCGCGACCGCGGCCAGAGCCGAACGGATCAGGGGATCCACCGGATCGACCGGCGTTCCCACCGACAGATCGACGATGCCGCCGGGATGTTCCGCCGCTCGCGCCTTCGCGGAAGCGATGGTGTCCCAAGGAAAATCAGGTAGCAGACTGCTGACAGGGCGGAGCTGATGGCGACGGGATCGGTCCCCTCCGCGGTTACGCAAGCTGCCTTCTCCGGGGCCGTCGATCCCGACGCTGGGCTGCGACAACGTCGTTACTCGCTCGCCATCGGCGGTAGCGCCGCGATGAACGGCGGGTCGAAGTCCACCTTGCCGACCTTCGTCGCACCGCCCGGGGAGCCCAGGTCGTCGAAGAAGTCGACATTGGCGTTCACGTACCCGCTCCACTGATCCGGGGTGTCGTCCTCGTAGAAGATCGCTTCCACCGGGCACACCGGCTCACATGCACCACAGTCCACGCACTCGTCGGGATGGATGTACAGCATGCGACCACCCTCGTAGATGCAATCCACGGGGCATTCCTCGATGCACGCCTTGTCCTTCACGTCAACGCACGGTTCAGCGATGATGTACGGCACTGCCGCTCTCCTAGTCTGTCCTTGCCTGCGGGATACTCCGCCCGCGCAACAGTATCCCGGCATTACACATTACTACTGGTCAGCCTTGCCTAACTTCGGCCGCCTACCGCACGCGGCGCCACGGGACATCGTAGCCACCGCGCGAGCCTCATTCGACCGCCACCGGCACCACGCGGATCGTGTCCTGCGACTCGCCGAGGATGGTGTCCGAACACACATCGAATGACCGATCCCAGCCGGTTCGGCGGCGGTTTCCGGTCTCCTTCAGAGCCGGGAGCCGGTCGCGAAGGCTCCGGCCGCCGCGTGCTGCGGGCTCGACGATCCTCCCGCGGACTCCCACGACTCGTCCGCTCCCTGCCACGGGCTGCCCTGCGGATTCACCGACAACGCCAGGCCGGTCTCCGGATCGGCAAGGGCCGCAACATGTCCCGCCACGCGCGGATCGATCCACGGCTCGCCGGCCAGCACGTATCGCGGATGGGCGGTGAGCCGCTCGGTGAGCACATAGCCGCACTGCGCGGTGAGTTCGGCGAGAGTGTCCAGATTCGGCCAGGGCCGTTCGGGATTGACGTGATCGGGCGTCAGCGGGGAAACCCCGCCCCAATCGTCGATACCGGCGTCGACCAGCGCGCGGCACTCTTCCAGCGAGACCAGATTCGGCGGCGCCTGGATGCGCATCTGCGCCCCGAGTACCAGCCTGGTCACGGCGATGGCGGCGCGGAACTCCTCGAGACCGGCGTCGGGGGTGTTGCGCATGGCGGTGCCCTGTTTGGCCAGGAAGTTCTGCACGATCACCTCCTGCACGTGCCCGAAGGTCCGCTGCAACCGGCCGATCGCCAGGATCGATTCGGCGCGCTCGGTGAGGGTCTCGCCGATGCCGACCAGAATGCCGGTGGTGAACGGCACCGACAGGCTGCCCGCATCGGTCAGCGCTTGCAGCCGGACCGCCGGATCCTTGTCCGGACTGCCGTAGTGGGCCTGACCGCGTTCGGTGAACAGCCGCTCGGAGGTGGTCTCCAGCATCATGCCCATCGAGGGCGCGACGGGCTTGAGCCGCGAGAGCTCCGCCGAGCTCATCACGCCCGGATTCAGGTGCGGGAGCAGACCGGTCTGCTCGAGCACCAGGATCGCCATCGCGCGCACGTAGTCCAGCGTGGAGGCGTAACCGCGTTCGTCGAGCCACTCCCGCGCCTCGGGCCAGCGCTCCTCGGGACGATCGCCGAGCGTGAAAAGCGCTTCCTTACAACCCATTTCGGCACCGTTGCGGGCGATCTCGAGCACCTCGTCCGGCTCCAGATACATCCCCTTGCCCGCGGCGCGCAGCTTGCCCGGCACGGTGACGAACGTGCAGTAGTGACACACGTCCCGGCACAGGTTGGTCAACGGGATGAAGACCTTGCGCGAATAGGTGATCGGCAGACCCGATTCCCGGTCGCCGTACGTCGCACGGAGTCCCGCATCGCGCACCCGGGCCGCCGACGCGCACAGGTCCGCCAGATCCGCGCCGCGGGCATGTAACAACACCACGGCCTCGTCGAGGTCCAGCGTCGCCCCGTCCCGCGCGCGCTGCAACGCCCGGCGCATCGCCGATGACGTGGGTGCAGCAGCGGGGACGCCTGGTTCAGGTAGATCCGTCACGCCCTCGATCATGCGCCAACCATCCGACCGTTCTCCCTTCGGTGCCTGTGGATACCACAACCCGAGGCCCGCGCACCCTATTCCGACTGGCCGCAACAGTAGTCACGCCGCCGCCCGATTTGATGCACTATGGGCGGTGTGGCATACGGAGGGGCGATGGGCCAGGAGAGAATTCCAGTCGAGCGAACCGTTCTCGCAGAACCGGCATGGCGGCCGAGCCCGCGCGCGAAAACCCTCTGGGCGATACCGGCGGCGATCGGCTGGGTGATCGTCGTGATCGCCGAGGTGGTGTGGATCCTCTCGGACTCCACCAATCGTGCCTGGCAGTCGATGGCCTTGGTGATCACGCTGGTGGTGGCCGCGGCGCACGTGGCCGGGGTACCGCTGTGGCGGTACGCGGTGCACCGCTGGGAGGTCACCGAGGAGGCGGTGTACACCCGCACCGGCTGGTTCACCCAGGAGAGCCGCGTCGCGCCGATCAGTCGCGTACAGACCGTCGACACGCACCGCGGGCCGCTCGAACGACTGCTCGGACTCGCGACGGTCACCGTCACCACGGCGTCCTCCGCGGGCGCGGTGCGCATTCCGGCACTGGATCTGGCGACCGCTGAGCAGACCGTCGAGCGGCTGACCAAGGTGGCCGCGACCCATCGCGGGGATGCGACATGACCGAGCCGGGGATCACCGCGGGCGCACCCGACGACGCGCCGACCGGGATGTCCGCCGAGCCGCCCTGGCGTCGCTTGGACGGCCGGATGTTGCTGTTGCATCCGGTGCGCGAGGTGGTGCGCTTCATCCCGGTGCTGATCGTGACCGTGATCGCGGGCAGCCGCAGCGACAATCCGATGTGGAGTCTGGCGGCGCTGGCGGTGATCGTCGGACTGGCACTCACCCGCTGGTTCACCACCACCTACCGGATCGGCCCCGACACCGTGCAGTTGCGACGCGGACTGCTGCAACGCAAGACGTTGACGGTGCCGCGCTCGCGAATCCGTTCGGTGGACGTGCACGCGGATCTGATGCACCGGTTGCTCGGGCTGGTGGTCCTGGCGATCGGCACCGGACAGCAGGCGGACAAACAGGAGCGCTTCCATCTGGACGGCGTGGATGCCCGGCAGGTTCCCGAACTTCGCGCTCTGCTGCTACACGATGTGGAATCTCCTGCGGGGCACGATATTCCACAGATTGCGCAGCCGGATTCACAGCCGCACAAGGGAATCGAGATCGGCCACTGGCAACCGGCCTGGGTCCGATACGCGCCGCTGTCGCTGCGCGGGCTCGCGGTCATCGCACCGATCGTCGGCCTGGCCTTCAAATTCGGAATCGCCAACGTCCTGTTCAACGCCGACACCGTCAAGGAGATCGGCGCCCGAGGCGCGGCATTTCTCACGGTGGCGGTCGTGATCGTGCTGGCGACACTGATCGTGGTGGTGACACTGGGCGACTGCCTGCGGTATCTGACCACGTATTTCGGCCTGCGCGTCATCGACGACGGCCGCACACTGCACATCAGCCACGGCCTGTTCACCACCCGCCAGACCACCCTGGACCTGGCCCGCCTGCGCGGCGCGACCCTCAAAGAGCCGCTGCTGCTGCGTCTCGCGGGCGGCGCGGAACTCGACGCCATCATGACCGGCACCAGCTCCCGGCAGAAAATCCTTCCCCAGGCCCCGCGCACCGCCGTGGACCACACCCTCGCCCAAC
The DNA here is from genome assembly GCF_019890715.1 of Nocardia coffeae. Classification (NCBI taxonomy): domain Bacteria; kingdom Bacillati; phylum Actinomycetota; class Actinomycetes; order Mycobacteriales; family Nocardiaceae; genus Nocardia; species Nocardia coffeae. Next base: position 233,044 of record NZ_JAINZY010000016.1, read on the forward strand.
TGCTCACCAGCCGCCAGCAGCATCGGCGACCGATCACCGTCGATGGCGGGACATCCGGTACCGCAACGGGTTACCACGTTTCGAACGCTGCACAGCACGCGCCGGCCGATGCTGTCCGCATCCCCGGCTTCGACCACCCGACGGACTCGAGTACGAGCGTCGCCGCATCGATCCCCGGCGGGCATGAAATCGATACGGCCGCAAGGCAATCCACGTCATCCGGGACGCCGACCTCACCCCTGGCGAAGGATGCGGCCGCACCCGTGCACGTCGCGCTGATCCCGCACGGCAAGCGCGCCAGACGCCGCCGATTCACCCGGGCGCTGACGCCACTGCTGCTGATCGCCGTGATCATGGCCGTGATCGACGTTGCGGCACCGGGGATTCCGCTGTGGGCGTGGATCGTTCTGGCCGTCATCGCACTGATCGCGCTGGCGTTGGCGCAGGATCGCTACCGGGGCCTGGGGCACGCGGTCATCCCCGGCGACGCCGCCGGGCCGACCTGGCTGATCACCCGCAACGGATCCCTGGACCGCGACCGCGACTGTCTCGAGGCGCCCGGCATCATCGGCTGGACCGTCCGGCAGACCTTCTTCCAGCGCCGCGCCGGCCTGGCCACCCTCGTCGCCGCGACGGCCGCGGGCAAGAAGCGTTACCGGGTCGTGGATGTTCCGCTGGAAGAGGCGTGGTCACTGATCGAAGCGGTGACTCCCGGGCGACTCGGTCACCGCTGAGGACGTTTCCACCCGCCCGGCGCCCCGGTTGCTGATGTGTCGCTGCGACACCGAACAGCGTCCTCGCGTTCAATGGCTGTATGACGCAGACGCGGCAGAGGAGTACTTCCGAACGGCCGATCGCCGACCGCCGGTTGCGTCGACATCAACGCGGCGACGAATTCCGGCTCACCGCGCTGGGCGGCCTCGCGGCACTGTCGCTGGACGCGCTGACCAGCGTCGCCTACGGCCCCGAATCGATCGTGCTGGTCCTGGTCACCGCCGGGGCCGCCGCAGTCACCTGGACGCTGCCGGTATCGCTGGCGATCGCCGCCCTGCTGGCCGTGCTGGTCCTGTCCTATCGGCAGGTCATCGCCGCACATCCGGACGGCGGCGGCGCGTACGCCGTGGCGAAGCAGGATCTGGGCCGGGGCGCCAGTCTGCTCGCCGCGGCCAGTCTGGTCGTGGACTACGTCCTCACCGTCGCGGTCAGCCTGGCCGCCGGGGCCGCGAGCGTGGCCAGCGCGTTCCCGGCGCTGGCGGATCATCTGCTGCTGATCACGCTGATCGGCCTGGCCGTGCTGACGGCGATCAACCTGGTCGGGGTCGCGGAATCGGCGAAAGTTCTGATGGGGCCGACGATCGTGTTCGTGGTGGCCATCGTCGCCGTCATCGTGGTCGGCCTGAGCCGATCCGGACCGGTCGAGGTCATCGGCACCGACAAGGGACCGATCTCACCGACCGCCGCAGTCGGAATCCTCCTGCTGCTGCGGGCATTCGCCGCCGGATGCTCCTCGCTGACCGGTGTGGAGGCGATCGCCAACGCCGTCCCGTCGTTCCGCACACCCGCGGTGCGCCGCGCCCAGCACACCGAGATTGCGCTGGGTGTGCTGCTGGGTCTGATGTTGCTCGGGCTGGCAGTGCTGATCGGGAAGTATCACACCGTCCCGCGCGGCGATGTGACCGTCCTGGCTCAGCTCTCGGCGGGTGCGTTCGGCACCGGCTGGGCGTTCTACGTCACCAATCTCGCGGTGACCCTGGTACTGGTCCTGGCCGCGAACACCAGCTTCGGCGGCCTGCCGGTACTGCTGGCCCTGCTGGCCAAGGATCACCGTGTGCCGCACATGTTCGGAATGCGTTCGGAGCGACCGGTTTTCCGTTACGGCGTCACCGCCCTGGCCGTCCTCGCCGCGATCGTCCTGGTGGTGGTGCACGCGGACACCCATCGACTGCTGCCGGTATTCGCGATCGGCGTCTTCATCGGCTTCACGCTGAGTCAGGCGGGCCTGGTGCGGCATTGGCGACATCAGCGCGGCGACGGCTGGATCCGGCGCACCGCTCTCAACGGCTTCGGCGCGATCCTCACCGCGATCGCCGGAATCGTGTTGCTGGCCGAGAAATTCACCGAGGGCGCGTGGCTGCTGCTGATCATCGTGCCCGTGCTGGTGGTGTTGTTCGCACGCACCGAACGCTATTACGCCTCGGTCGCCGAGCAACTGGGTATGGGACTGGTCCCACCCACACCGCTGCCGACGGGCCCCACGCTGGTGGTGGTTCCGGTGGTGACCGTCAGCATGATCACCGAACAGGCGCTCGAAGCCGCGATGCGGATGGGCGGACAGACCGTCGCCGTCGCCGCGGCCATCGACCCGGGTGCGACGAAGAAACTCAGCGCGAAATGGGAGAAGTGGGATCCGGGCGTCCCGCTGACCGTGCTGCCCTGCCCCAACCGCAGCCTCGTGGCCACACTCGTCGGCTACGTCCGCAAACAGACCGCCGAGGGTAAGCGCGTCACGGTCCTGCTCGCCCAGATCGACACCCGGCACTGGTGGCAACGTCTGCTGCACAATCCGCGCGGCCCGGTGCTGGCGGCGGCCCTGCGCAGCCGCACCGACGCCGTCGTCGCGACAATGACCGTGCACCTGAACCGGTAACGCTAACGAGCGGTGGCCTTACCCGCGTTACGCGCGGGCAGAACGAAACCACGCCAGAACAGATACCAACCCGCCGGGACGATGCCGCAGGCCAGGAACAACGGAGTGGTCCAGCTGTCGGTGAGGATCACATCACCACCGGGCCCGGTGGTCAGGCACACCACGAAGCCCAGCAGCCACGCCAGGACCGGCAGCGACATCGTGGCCGGACGCGAGACCACGGTCCCCATGCCGAGCACCAGAACCAGGTTGATCACCGCCGCGAAGGCCGCGCTGATCGGGAACGGAGTCGCACCGATATAAGTCGGCAGATACAGCACCTCGACCGTGAAGGTCAGCAGGCCGTTGAACACCAGCAGCACCGCGAGAGCCACACCGGCCAGGACGAACCCGGGCCGCTGATCCTCCACCGGGGAATTCGCGCGGCCGATCGCCGGGGCCGTCACGGGACGGGCGGGAAGCCGAGCAGCGTCAGCAGGTGACTCTGCATATCGACGAAGGAGTACAGCACCGACAGATACAGGTCGTGTTGCGCCTGGAAATGTGGCTGCTGACTCTGGACGAACGCCACGATGGCATCCTGCAGACTCCAGTTGTACATGCCGCTCAGTCTAGAGCGGACCCCATGGCACCGCGCCGGGCGTCACGAGATCGCGACCGTGCCCGGAGTGTCAACCATCCAGGCCCGAGAACAGGTCGTGTTCCCGGCCGTCCGGGCCGACCTCGCCACGCGAGCCGCGCACGAGAATGTAGTGCTCCTCCGGCAGAATCGGCTGGGCGATATCGTTCGACAGCGCGAATTCGCGACCGGAGGGCGCCACCCCGACCTGGGTCGCGTGTGCGCGCAGAGCGGCGCGTTTGGCGGGCAGCACCTCGGAGACGTCGATGGTGGCGGTCACCGATTCACTGGGCACACAAGCCAATTCACCCTCGGCGGGCAAACGCCAACCGGCCGGGAGCGCACCGGGGAGCCGATCGACGGTGCGGCGGGCCAGCGCCTCGGTGTGCAGGCGCAACACCGTGGCATCGGTGACGGACCAGTAGAGTTTCGGTACGTCCCAACCTCTTTCGGCGGCACGATCCACCGCATCCATCGAAATCCGGTGCGCGCGAAGATGATCCGGATGCCCGTACCCGCCCATCGGGTCGTAGCAGACCACAACCGCGGGCCGCACCGCGAGCAGAATCCGCACCAGCGCCTCGACCGCCGCGTCACCGGACTTCACGAACGCCCGCGGATGCAACGCCGCCTCCGATTCGCGAGGGGCCGCCGTGGTGCCCGACATCCCGGAATCCCGCCAGCGCCCCGCACCGCCCAGGAACAACGGCGGACCGGCGCCCAATTCTGCCAGGGCCCTGGACAATTCGCCGATCCGATAACCGCCGAGCTGATCGGCCGCCGAACTCACCAGCTGCGCCCACCGCTCGCCGATGACCTCACCCTCCTCGCCGAGAGTGCAGGTCACCACGGTCACCGGCACACCCCGACGCCGATAGTGCGCGATGGTGCCGCCGGTGTCGATCGTCTCGTCGTCCGGATGCGCGTGCACCAGCAGCAGGCCACCGACCGGGACGTTCTCGGTCACGACAACCGCCGCCAGTTCGCCGCGCCGCCGAAGATCCCCACCTCGATCGAACCGCTGAGCGACACACCGTCCATCCGCGGCCCGGCCGCGGCGACACCGTTGTCCTGCACGATCGGCAGCACCGTCGCCAGATTCCACAGCTTCGGCTCGGCCTCGGCGATCGCCTTCGGCACATCGATACCGCGCACAGCCGCGTCGATCTGCGGTTGCAGAGTCGGATCGCACACCCCGGAAACATTGCCCGGAGCCTTGCGAATCACCTCGACCTGGGACGACGAACTATCGGTCTGCCCGGTCGGCGCCGCGGGCGGGCAGCCGTACCGCGAAGCCAGCACGGTCGCCGGATCACCACCGGCCTGCTCCCAGCCGACGATCGCGTCCACGGTGCCGTCCAGCAGATCCTTACCGTAGAGCTCATCGGCGGGCAGGTTGCGCACACTGGCATCGATTCCGGCACTGCGCAATTGGTCCGCGGCGGTGTTGGCGACCGCGAGCGCGGTCGTATCCTTGTCCACCGCGCCGATCCGGATCGTCAGCGTCTTACCGTCCTTGGCGACCTGCCGCGGCTGCGGGGCGGGCGAAGTCGCCGAATTGGTCGGCGGCGTCTCGGGCGCCCGCGCGAAACCCGCCTCGGCCAACAGCCCGAACGCCTGATCGGCGGCCATGCGCGGCGGCTCGGTCGGAGCGTATCCGGGATCGGACGGCGAAAGTATCTGCGCCCGAGCAGGATCCACCCAGCTACCGGTCTGCGCACCGACCGAAGCCAGCAGTCCCGGATCCACCAGACCCAGCACCGCGCGCCGCACCCGGACGTCGCTGAGATCACCGGTGCGGCCGTTGAGCACCAACTGCATCACCCGGGCCTGCGGCATGATCGCGGTCCGCACCGACGGCACCGCACCGAGCTGCGCCTGCGTCGCCGCGGTGCCGTGCACCAGCGCCATCTGCGCATCACCCGAGCGCAGCGATTCGGCCACCTGAGCGGCAGTTCCGCCGCCACGCAACTGGATCTGATCCGGCACCGCCGGAGCGCCCCAATAGCGGTCGTTACGTTCGAGCAGAATCTCCTCGCGACCGGCGTCGGCCTGCTTGACCCGGAACTGCCCGCCGGAGATCGGATTCTGATCGATCAAACCGCGATCCAACGTCAACGCCCGCTCGAACCCGCCGGGCGCATCCTTGAGCAGATGCGAGGGCAGCAGATCGGTGAACATGCTCCGCCACGCCGGATAGGCCCCGTTCATGGTGACGGTCACCGTCTTACCGCCCTGCGAGGAACCCACATCGGTGATCATCCGATAACCGGCCGGATCCACCACGCCCGGCTGAGTGATCATCTGCTGCCACAGATAACGGAAATCCTCCGCCGCGATCGGCGCACCATCGGACCAGGACGCCTGATCCTGGATCTTGTAGGTGATCGTGAACGGATTCTGCGACGTCACATCCGCCGACACCATCAACGAGTTGTCGGGCACCCAATCGGTCGCGCCCGGCGTCGAGGGAGACGGCACCGGCCGGAACGGACTCGGAAACACCATCGAGGCAACCGCATCGGTGGCCGGCGACTGATTCGACCGCAGATGCGGATTGAACCCGATCCCGATGTCGTCCACCGCCACCACCACCGTGGTCTTGGTCGGCGTGGCGGGCAACGTCTTCGGGCTGTCCGTACTCTCGATCGGCGGCGGCGGATTCGCCGTACACCCGGCGAGCAACGTCACCGAAGTCGCCAGCACCAACACCACAACCCGCAGCAGCACCGTGGCGCGCCGCGTTGCGCAAGCCCCCGACATCACGCCCGGCACTGTAACATTGGCCTCCGCTTCGCTCCGGCAGGGCCGGGGCCCCCGGAGGGCCGATTCTTCCCTCCCTCCGCTCCCCCGCTTCGCTCCTCCGCTCCGGTCAGTCCAGAATCGACCCGGGCCCCGGCCGAGAGTTGACGTTTTCCG
>NZ_JAINZY010000017.1:0-227773 GCF_019890715.1 Nocardia coffeae
GCCGGGGGGGGGCAGACGGAGGGCCCGCGCCGAAAAACTTGGAGTTGGCCTTGTTGAGCCTTTCGCTTCGCGGGCGACTTCCAGCGAGACGGAGACGCTTCGCCGCTGGGTGCTTCGCGAGGTGGTCGGGTGCCGAGATGCCCTCCTCTCTCGAGTAGGGCGCGCCAGCGGCGTCGGGGTTGATGGGGGATCTGGGCCGATGGTTTCGGTGTGTGGGTGACGGGTGGAGTGCGGCCAGTATTCTCGTAGGGGTGGGGTCCGGATTTCCGAATCGGCGGGTGTGCGGACCTTGCGAGGAGGTGAGGTCCGATGACCGCGGGGATGGGATCGTCGTTCGATCCGGATCGGATCGCGTCTGTGCGCGCGCAATTGGACAAGACGTCCGGGGGCGTGTCGCGGGCGGCGGCGAAACAGTTGTGGGCGCGGGCGATCGCGATCACGCTCGGGTTCGTGGCGCTGCTGTACGTCATCGAGGGGATCGACGTACTCGCCGGACACCACCTCGACCAGGCCGGGATCCGGCCGCGGAGTGCGGCGGGGCTCGAGGGGGTGGCGTTCGCGCCGCTGCTGCACGCGAACTGGGCGCATCTGATGGGCAATACGCTGCCGGTGATCGTGCTCGGACTGCTGACCATGCTGACCGGGATCGGCCGCGGGTTGAGTGCGACCGCGATCATCTGGGTGGTCAGCGGCCTGGGCGCCTGGCTGATCAGCGCTTCCGGGACGACCACGGTCGGTGCGTCGGGTCTGGTGTTCGGCTGGCTGCTGTATCTGATCTCGCGGGGGTTGTTCGCGCGCAACGTCTGGCAGGTCCTGCTGGGCGTGATCGTCGGGCTGCTGTACGGCGGAATTCTGTGGGGCGCACTGCCTGGACAGGCCGGAATCTCGTGGCAAGCACATCTTTTCGGCGCGTTGGGTGGACTGATAGCCGGTTGGGTACTCTCCGGTAATGAACGTCGTCATCGTCGCGGGGATAGTGTCGGCCGCCCCGCCTCGCCGTGACGGCTGTGGACCCCGGCCGACGAGTTGGGGGATCCCCTCTTGACCAGTAGTGCAGCGTGGGAGCATGGGGGAATGCGCCTTACCGTCATCGGGTGCTCGGGCAGCGTGTCCGGCCCGGATTCCCCCGCCTCCGGATATCTGCTGACCGGCCCGGAGATGACTCCGACGGTGATCGACTTCGGCCCCGGCGTGCTGGGCGCATTGCAACGTCATCTGGATCCGGGTGAGGTCGACATCTTCCTGACCCACCTGCACGCCGACCACTGCCTGGATATGCCGGGTCTGCTGGTGTGGCGGCGATACCACCCGAATCCGCCGAGCGGGCGCGCGATCGTGCGCGGTCCCTCGGACGCACCGCTGCGGATCGGCAACGCCTCGGCCGAGGTCGGCGGGGAATGCGACGACTGGTCCGATGTGATCGATATGCGCGCCTGGAAAGAAGGCGAGTCGATCGGCTTCGGTCCCGGGCACACCGTCACCGCGCGCCGGATGTATCACCCGCCGGAGTCCTACGGCCTGCGGATCACCACCGCTGCCGGGCGCACCCTGGTCTACACCGGGGACACCGCGCTGTGCCCGGCGGTGTTCGAACTCGCGCAGGGCGCGGACGTCCTGCTCGCCGAGGCGTCCTGGACGCACGATCCGGGCAATCGTCCCGAGGGCATCCACCTGTCCGGCACCGAGGCCGGGATGGTCGCCGCCCAGGCCGGGGTGGGTGAGTTGCTGCTGACCCACATTCCGCCGTGGACCTCGCGCGAGGACGTCATCGCCGAGGCGAAGGAGCAGTTCACCGGTCCGGTGCACGCGGTTTCGCCCGGTGAGGTCTTCGATATCTAGGACTCGCCCCGTGTGCGGCGCCGTCCGGGCTCTCGGCAGGAGAGATTCGGGGGGAGCGCGGATTTGGTGATCGGCTACCACTAGGCTGCTGGCTGTGTCGAGACGAGCCGATGGCAGGGCGGACGATGAGCTCCGCGAGGTCCGCATCACCCGAGGATTCACCACTCATCCCGCAGGGTCGGTGCTGGTGGAGTTCGGGCAGACGCGGGTGATGTGCACCGCGAGCGTCACCGATGGGGTTCCCCCGTGGCGCCGGGACTCCGGATTGGGCTGGCTCACAGCCGAATACGCGATGTTGCCCGCGGCCACGCACACCCGCAGCGGGCGTGAGTCGGTGAAGGGCAAGGTCGGCGGTCGCACCCAGGAGATCAGCCGGTTGGTCGGGCGCTCGCTGCGCGCCTGCATCGACCTGGCCGCGATCGGAGAGAACACCATCGCCATCGACTGCGACGTGTTGCAGGCCGACGGCGGCACCCGTACCGCCGCGATCACCGGTGCGTACGTCGCGCTGGCCGATGCGGTGACCTATCTGGGGGCGGCCGGACGCCTGGCCGACCCGCAGCCCATCTCGTGCATGATCGCCGCGGTGAGCGTCGGCGTGGTCGACGGACGGGTGCGCCTGGACCTGCCGTACGAGGAGGATTCGCGCGCCGAGGTCGATATGAACGTGGTCGCCACCGACACCGGAACTCTGGTCGAGATCCAGGGCACCGGCGAGGGGGCGACGTTCCCGCGCTCCACCCTGGACAAAATGCTGGATTCCGCGCTGGCCGGATGCGAGCAGCTGTTCGCCGTCCAGAAGGCGGCGCTGGAGCAGCCGTATCCGGGTGTGCTGCCCGGGCCGGAGAAGAAGAAGTAGTGGCGCGCCGGGTACTGGTCGCCAGCCGCAACGCCAAGAAGCTCGGCGAGCTGCGCCGGATTCTGGCCGAGGCCGGCGTCGAGGGGCTCGAGATCGTCGGACTCGACGAGGTGCCCCCGTACGAGGAGGCTCCCGAAACCGGCGCGACCTTCGAGGAGAACGCCCTGGCCAAGGCCCGCGACGGTGCTGCGGCCACCGGATTGGCCTGTGTCGCGGACGATTCCGGCATCGCGGTGGACGCCCTGAACGGAATGCCGGGCGTGCTGTCCGCGCGATGGTCCGGCCGCCACGGCGACGATCCGGCCAACAACGACCTGCTGCTGGGCCAGCTCTCCGACGTTCCCGACGAGCGTCGCGGCGCACAGTTCGTCTCCGCCTGCGCCCTGGTCGCCGACGGTCGCGAGGTCGTCGAGATCGGCGAATGGCCCGGTCACATAGCCCGCAAACCCGCCGGCGACGGCGGCTTCGGCTACGACCCCCTCTTCGTCCCCGACGGCGGCACCGTCTCCGCCGCCGAACTCACCCCGGCCGAGAAGGACGCCGCCTCCCACCGCGGCCGCGCCCTGCGCGCTCTGCTCCCCGCCCTGGCAGCTCTCGCCGAGTAGCAGTTCCGCCTCCCCGGGACTTCAGCGGGTCGTTGGGTGCGCGGGAACCCGGGTGTCGGGCCGATGGTTGAGCAGGTGGTCACCTTCTGGGCGTACCCGGCGAGTTACCTATGTTCTTTCGAAATCAGTTGTCGCGCGCCGGGTTAGAAGTTGTACGCCTGCTTGACCTGTTTGGCGTTGGTGTGTTCGACGAAGAAGGACAGCAGGGGGATGGTGCCTGCCAGGAGGGTGCCGATGGTGCGGCCGACGGGCCAGCGGACCTTGACGGCGAGGTCGGCGGTGACGATCAGGTAGACGAAGTACACCCAGCCGTGGACCACGGCGATCCAGTTGGGGGTGTGCACGTCGAAGCCGTACTTGGCGATCATCTCGGCGCACAGCAACAGCAGCCAGGTACCGGTGGCCCAGGCCAGGACGCGATAGCGCAGGAATGCCGGTCGAACCTTGGCGGACGACGCGCCGCGGGCGGGCGCGGCCGGGGCATCCGGGGCCGGGGCGGCCGCGGGTGCGCTCACTTCGGCGGTTTCGATGTTCTCGCTGGCGCTCAACCGGCGCTCCTCTCGGTCTCGCGGGCATCGAGCCCGGCGGCACGCATCTGCTCGTGCAGGTCCTGGGCGTGCAGATCGGCCAGGTACCTGTTGTATTCGGCGAGTACCGGATCCTGCGTGCGCTGCACGGTCGGCCGCTCGGGCAGGATGCCCGCCGGAATCTCGCGCTGCACAGCGGGTTTCACGATCTCGGGCGGTTCGGACTCGGGGGCGTCGGCCTCGCGTTCGAGCCGGACGAACCGCACGTAGGCGAACACCACGAAGCCCGCGAACAGCGGCCATTGCAGTGCGTAGCCGAGGTTCTGCCCGGTCCCGGTCCCGGATTGGAATCGTCCCCACTGCCACCAGCCCAAAGCGAGGCAGGTCAGCGCCGCGACGATCACCAGGATGATCAGTGCGGGACGGCGGTGCGGAGCGGACACGGCTACCACGGTACTCGTCTACTACACGTTCCGTAGGGGCAGGTCCACTCCGGGGGAGCGATTACCGTCACCCCGATCGAGCACCCGTGACCGGGGCTACGACAGGGGCCGGGTCCGCGAGGAGATCAGAACGTGTAGTGCACGCCGGTGAGCCGCTCGGACTCGTCCCACAGTCGGCGCTGCAGCTCGCGGTCCTCGGACAGTTTGCTCGACGGCGATACCCGCACGGGCCCTTGACTACCGAACAGCCGAGTCGGGCCCCAGTACCGGTTCGGATCGGCATCGGGCATGGTGGCGGCGAACAGACTCGAGTGCGCGGCGCGGGCGGGGGAGTGCCCGATCACCGCGATCGCCGGTTTGGCCACCTTGTCCACCAGGGTCTCGGTCCGGGTGAACAGATCGGTCGCCGAGACGCCGGGATGCACCGCGTAGGAACGTTTGGTCGATCCGGCCTCGGTCAGGCGTCGCTGCAGTTCGCGGGCGAACATCAGGTTCGACAGCTTGGACTGGGCGTAGGCGAGATTGCGCTGATAGCGCCGGTGCTCGTAGTTCAGGTCGTCGATCCAGAGCTTGGGTGTCTGGCGATGCGCGATGCTGGCCAGGGTCACCACCCGATCGCGCACGCGGTCCAGCAGCAGTCCGGTCAGCGCGAAATGGCCGAGATGGTTGACGCCCCACTGGGTTTCGAAACCGTCCTTGGTGCGCGAGAACGGGATGTTCATCAGTCCGGCGTTGTTGATCAGCACGTCGAATTCGCCGCTGTGCTCGGCGAATTCGCGGACCGAGGACAGATCGGCCAGATCCAGCGCCGCGACCGTGACCTCGCCGTCGATTCCGTCGGCGACCTGCTGGGCAGTGGCGGTGTTGCGGCAGGCCATGATCACTCTGGCCCCCTTGCCGGCCAGCGCGGCCGTGGTGTGCTTGCCGATGCCGCCGTTCGCGCCGGTGATGACGAAGGTGCGGCCGGTCAGATCGGGAATTTCGCTGGGCTTCCAGGCCATTGCGCGGACCTTTGCTGGTGTGGTCGTCCGGGCAGCGCCCTGCTGCCCGCCAGCAATCTTACTTAGGAGTAAGTTCTGGCGGAAGGCTCCTGTGCGGTGTGTTCGTATTTGCTAATTATTTGCTCAGATGACCTTGGTCCTGGCTGTCTTTCGTGTCCTGCCCGTAGAACCGGTGTTCCCGGCACATACTGAGCTAATGACCGGTGCCCCCGCAGCAGTCGCCGACGTGCCGGCTCCCGTGAGCCACACCCGCGCCAATGTCGTATTCATCACAGTCGTGCTCGGCATGCTCATGGCCGCGCTCGATCAGACCATCGTGTCCACCGCGCTGCCCACGATCGTGGCGGACCTGGGTGGTTCGGGGCATATGGCCTGGGTGGTCACGTCCTATCTGCTGGCCGAGGCCGTGGCGACCGCGCTCGCCGGCAAATTCGGCGACCTGTTCGGCCGCAAACTGGTCTTCCAGCTCAGCGCGCTGATCTTCATCGTCGGCTCGATGGTCGCCGGACTGTCCAACGGCATGCTGCTGCTGATCATCGCGCGAGCCATCCAGGGGGTCGGCGCGGGCGGGCTGATGGTGACCTCGATGGCGTTGATCGCCGATGTCATCCCGCTGCGCGAACGCGGCAAATATCAAGGCGCACTGGGCGCGGTGTTCGGCGTCACCACCGTCGTCGGCCCGACCCTGGGCGGACTGTTCACCGATCACGCGAGCTGGCGGTGGTGCTTCTACGTCAACGTCCCGCTCGCGATCATCATGATCATCGTTGCGGCACGGGCGATTCCGCAGGTGCGCACGGTGATCCGGCCGATCATCGACTACGCGGGCATCGCGCTGGTCGCGATCGGCGTGAGCTGTCTGATCCTCGGCCTGGAATGGGGTGGTCAGCAGTACGCGTGGGGATCGACCACGATCATCGGGCTGTTCATCGCGGCGGCGATCCTGTTGACCGCGTTCGTGTTCGTGGAACTGCGTGCGGCCGAGCCGATGTTGCCGATGCATCTGTTCCGCAGCAACGTCTTCACCGTCTGCTCGATCCTGTCGTTCATCGTCGGGTTCGCGATGCTCGGTGCGATGACGTATCTGCCGGTCTATCTGCAATATGTGGACGGGATCTCGGCCACCGCGTCCGGCCTGCGCACGTTACCGCTGGTCGTGGGCCTGTTCACCACCTCGATCATGTCCGGTCAGGTGGTCGGGCGGACCGGCCGATACAGATACTTCCCGATCGCCGGGACCGCGGTCATGGCGGTGGGGCTGTATCTGATGTCGACGATGGGGCGCAGCACCGGTATCTGGCTCGAATCGCTGTACATGCTGATACTGGGGCTGGGCATCGGGTTGACCATGCAGGTGCTCACCATCGTCGTGCAGAACACGGTGCCCTATGCGGATCTGGGTACCGCCACTTCCGGGGTGACCTTCTTCCGCACTCTCGGAAGCACTTTCGGCACCGCGATCTTCGGCACCCTGTACAACAATCAGATCGGGACCAGGCTGGCCGAGGCGCTGGCCCGTACGCCCGGGGTGTCGCCGACGACCGCGCAGACTCCACAGTTGTTGCGCAAATTGCCCGAGGCACAGGCGAATCCGATCATCGACGCGTACGCCGCCTCGATCGATCACGTCTTCCGCTGGGTGGTGCCGGTGGCGATCCTGGGATTCCTGGTCGCCTGGCTGCTGAAGGAGGTTCCGTTGCGCGACAGCATGCGTGCGGAGGCTTCGGACGTCGGCGGTGGATTCTCGGTGCCGGAGTCTTCGGATTCGGTGGTGCGCCTGGAGTATGCGCTGGCCAGTCTGATGCGCAGGCTGCGCGAGGACGAACTGCCCGATCCGATGATCCTGGCGGCCTCGGGCACCTCGCTGACCAGGGATCAGGCCTGGGCGATCGGGCAGGTGCAGATGTTGCGCAGAGCGCGCGGGGAGGCCACCCTGGACGCCATCGCCCGCGCGCACTGGATGCCTCCCGAGGTCCTGGAACCGGTGTACGACAAGGCCGTTCAGCTCGGGATCATCGAATTCGACGGTCCGCGAATGCAACTCACCGAGGCCGGACTCGCCGAGTCGGATCGGATCAGGGCCGCCTGGCGCAGTTGGGTGTGCGGCCGGATCGATGACTGGGACTGCGCGAATCCGAACGACCGGGCGTTGTTCGACAAGGCGCTGGACAACATCGCCACCAAACTTCTCGACGAGTCCGATCGTCCGGAGTTGCTCACCGCACGAGTCTGAGCGGTTCCGGGCAGCGGGATCTCCCGCTGCCCGGAACCGCCCGTCGCACTGGACGATTCAGGCCCAGACCAGTTCGGATCGCTCGTTCACCGGTGCGTCCCAGTCGATCACGTAACTCTGCTCGCGGCGCATGGTCTCCTCGAGCTTCATCGCCTTGGCCGCCAGCGGCATGACCACCGGCATCATCCGGCGCATCACCGGACCCATGGTCTTGCCGTGGTTGATCTTCGCCCCGCGCTCGGCGATCCGCTCCACCCGCGGGCGGCGGATCCGCTCGTAGGTCGCGAAAGCCGTTGCCGGATCATCGAAGTCGCGCAGGCAGCGGGCCAGCTGCACCGCCGACTCGACGGCCTGCGAGGCGCCCTGACCGGTGCTGTTCGAGGGTGCGTGCACCGCATCGCCGACCAGGACCATCCGGCCGCGATACCAGTTCGGCACCGGCGGCATGATGTGCAGGCCGCCGATGACGACCAGATCCTCCGGTGCGGTGTTGCGGGCGAACTCGCCGCCGGGGGTGTCCTGGCCGTAGGTCTCCCGCAGGGTGCGCAACCACTGCTCGTTGGGGATCGCGCGGGCCTGGGACATGCTCATGTACTCCGCGTTCGGCAGATTCGCGCCCCACCCGATCCGGCCGTCGGGCATCGCGCTGTAGAGGTAGTAGGCGTTCTTGCCGAAGGCGAAGTACATCGTGTCCGACGGGACGGCCACCGAGCATTCGACGGATGCGCCGAAGCCCAGCAGGCCGGTGTAGTTCGCCGTGGGCGCGTTCGGGTCGATGAGCGTGCGGACCTTCGATTTGATGCCGTCGGTGCCGATCAGGATGTCGGCGGTGGCGCTGGTGCCGTCGGCGAAGTGCGCGGTGACGCCACCGGCGTGCTCGTCGACGGAGATCAGGCGCTTGTCGTAGCTGAAATCCACTCCGGCGGCGACGGCGTGATCGTGCAGCGCCCGGTGCAGATCGCTGCGTTCGACGATCTGCAGCGGCTCGACGTCCTGGAGGCTGGGCATCTCGATGTGTTTGTGGCCCAACGACATCACCTGGTGCCGGATCGGCTGTGCGACCTTGCGCACCGCGTCGCCGGCGCCGATGATGTCCAGTGCGGCAAGGCCGTTGGCGGCGAAGCCGAGGGTGCTGCCGATGTTGTGGGCCGGGCCCGGGTACGCCTCGAAGACGCGGCCCTCGATGCCGGCCATGCGCAGTGCGGTGGCGGTGACCGGTCCGGCGATGCCGCCGCCGATGATCAGTGCGGAACGAATTGCGGACATGAGTGTTCTCCCTGTGGATGGGTGTGGATGCCCGATCCGATTCGTGCGCGGGGAGCCCAGTTATCCTGTAGTTGCCACTCTTGGGCCGGGTTCGCCTGCGCGGATGCGGTTCGGGACGGTAAAGGGAATCGGGCTCGGGAAGGTGTTGCCGCACCTGACCGGGCTCGTTTTCTGCTACTGCTGGGTTGTTTCGGTGGACTGCGTGAAATCCCCCCTCTCCACCATGCCCGCGACCTCCTGCGGGTCCATGTTCTCGGCATGCATTCGGCGCCACCAGCCGACGTCCGGGAAGGCGCCGCTCGCGATCTCCTCGCGCAGCGCGTCCACCCAGGCGACCTCGGCCTCGAGCATCGCGACGGTGAATTCGTTCTCGACCAGGAACAGTCGCGGGACCGCGCCACGAACCTTGTCCATCTCGGCGCGATCTTCGGCGATCCGGCGGGTCAGCCGCTCGCTGCGCTGTTCGAGCAGGGCGATGACGTCGTCGGGAGGGATGATGGCGGCGACGGACAGGCCGGAGACGAACGGATGATGTACGGGCGCCGGGGTGCTGAGCAACTCTCGCGTCCAATCCTCGGTCTCGGCGCGACCGGCGGGGGTGAGCGCGTAGATGGTGCGTTCGGGGCGGGCCCCGTCGCGTTCGCTGCCGACGATCTCCAGGAAGCCGTGCTTCTCCAGGTTCTGCACCACGGTGTAGAGCGAGCCCCATTTGACATCCATATCGCGTTCCTTACCGCGATTGCGCATCTTGGCCGCGATCTCGTACCGGTGCATGGGGCCCTCGACCAGCGTGGCCAGTACAGCCAACGCCAGCAGATTGCCGACCTTCCGCCGTTTCATCGGGACTCCCTTCCATTGCTCGTCTACGAATATACGTCGGCGAGTATTCGTACGCAAGTAATGGAGTCGACTTGGTGCCGCCCACGGGTAGATCGCCTGCCGCGCCGGGCTCGCGCGGCTCAATAGACTGCGAATCCGGCAGTGCTGTGCGATCGGTGCGGTGCGACGGGGCGAGGTGACGGATGTGGTGGAGCGCAACGCGGAGGGCGGGCTGGATCTGATTCAGCTACGGACCTTTCTCGCGGTCTACCGGGCGGGTTCGGTGACCGCGGCGGCGCGGTTGATCGGGCTGTCCCAGCCCACCGTGACCACGCAGTTGCAGATGCTCGAAAAGTGTTTGGGGAGACAGCTTTTCGAACGTCTGCCGCGCGGGGTCG
This sequence comes from Nocardia coffeae, assembly GCF_019890715.1. Lineage (NCBI taxonomy): Bacteria > Bacillati > Actinomycetota > Actinomycetes > Mycobacteriales > Nocardiaceae > Nocardia > Nocardia coffeae. The sequence goes on from NZ_JAINZY010000017.1 coordinate 9,991, forward strand.
TGCCCACGGCGGCGGCCGAGGAACTGGCCGCGCGCCTGGCCGGGCCGATGGATGCGCTCGAGGCGATCGCCGGGGGCGGGGCGCAGGCGCCGGCCGCGCAACCGCCGGTGCGACTGGCCGGTCCGGCGGAGATGCTGGCCGTCCTGGCCCTGCCCGCGCTGGCTGCGCTGGTGGCCCGGGACGTGCGGCTCACGGTGACCGCCGGACTGGCCGAGGACCTGCTGGCCGGACTGCGCACCGGACAGTACGACCTGGTGATCTCGGTGATCCGCCCGCGCGGGCGCACGGTGCACGCCGAGGTTCTGATGGACGAGGAATTCGTCCTGGTCGCCGCGCCCGCGGTGGCCTCGGGCATCGATACCCGGCGGCTGCGGTCGGCGGATCCCACCGCGCTGGCAACGGTCCCGCTATTGAGCTATGCCGCGGACCTGCCGATTCTGCGTCGGTTCTGGCGACACGTTTTCCACACCCGGCTCGATGCCGAACCGGCCGTCGTCGCCGCGGACCTGCGCGCCTTGACCGCCCTGGTCGCCGCGGGCGCGGGAATCAGCGTTCTGCCACGTTATCTGGTTGCCGCACAACTGAAGTCGGGTGAGCTGGTCGCCCTGCTGGACCCCGAAGACCCGCCGATCAACACCGCGTTCCTCGCCCGCCGCATCGGCGCACCCGCCCTCCCGGACGTCGACGCCGTACGCCGAGCCCTGCTCGCAGCGGGCCGTAGCTGGTGAGTGGTCGACGGTGGATGATCAGGTTCGGGCGCGCTCGCGCAGGATCCGTGCGGTGGCCTCGTCGGCGGGCAGGAATGCCTCGAGTTGCAGTTCGGACAGGGTGATGTCGGTGGCGGTGGCGAACGAGGTCAGGGTGGTGATCAGTCGCAGCTCGCCGGCGGCGGTGCGCAGCCGCAGCGGGACGGCGAATCCGAGGTAGTCCGGTCCGGGATCGGTGGGTGGCAGGTAGCTCTCCAGCTCTGCAGCCAGTGCCTCCAGGTCGGGATCGGGGCTGGCCCGGAGTCGGTTGCGCAGGGCCTCGGTGACGTGGCGGCCCCATTCGGGCAGGTTGAGCACATGCTGCGCGAGTCCGTCGGGATGCAGGGCCAGCCGTCGCACGTTGACCGGTGCGCGCAGCAGTTCGGGGGAGCAGCCCTCGAAGAACAGATCGAACGCGGCATTGGACTCGATCAGGGTGCTGTGGCGATCCACGATCAGTGCCGGATAGGGCATGTGACCGTCCAGGATCTGCCGCAGTGCCGTGCGGACCGGCTCCAATTCCGTTGTCTCCATATTGGATTCGCTGAAGATCGGCGCATAGCCGGCCGCGGCCAGCAGCCCGTTGCGCTCGCGCAGTGACAGGCCGAGCGATTCGGCCAGCCGCACCACCATCGCCCGGCCCGGCTGCGAGCGGCCCTGCTCGAGGAAGCTCAGATGACGCTGGGTGGTGTCGGCGCGGATCGCGAGATCGAGCTGACTCCATCGCCGCAGGCCACGCCACCGGCGCAGCTCGCGACCGAAGGCGGGCGCGGCCAGAACTGTGGTCATGGTCCCCATGATCGACCCCGCGCTGCCGCGTTGCCATTCCCTCGGGGGAATCGCGCAACGGTGACCCGGCCGGTCCACCACGGGGTATATCGGAGCTATGCCGCGATGCCCGGGCGGTGGCTAGGCTGGGGTGGGTGAAGATCTTCCTGGCAGGGGCGAGCGGTGTGCTCGGTAGCCGATTGACTCCGTTGTTGATTGCGACCGGATGCCAGGTGGCGGGGATGACCCGGTCACCGGAGAAGGCCGAGATGCTCGCCGAACTCGGCGCCGAGCCGGTGGTGTGCGACGTCTTCGACGCCGCCGCGCTCGAGCAGGCGGTGCGGGCCTACGCGCCCGATCTGGTGATGCACCAGCTCACCGACCTGCCCGACAGCGCCGAGGATCTGGCCGCCGGGCGCGCGGCCAATGCGCGGATGCGCAAGGAGGGCACCGCCAATCTGATCGCGGCGGCGCAGGCCGCGGGCGCGAAACGCTTTCTGGCGCAGAGTGTTGCGTGGGAGATGTCCGGGGAGGGCCAGGCCGCCAAGGAATTCCTGGAGTCCTCGGTACTCGGCCTGAGCGGCGTGGTGTTGCGCTACGGCCAATTCTACGGTCCCGGAACGTATTACCCGGATGGCGCCGCGCTTCCGGACTCGCCGCGCATCCACGTCGACGAGGCCGCCGCTCGGACAGTTCTGGCACTCGATCTCGGCAGCGGGATCTATTCGCTGACCGATGACGGGGCCTCGGATTTCGTACCGGTGAAATGAGGACGAGATGGTGAACGCCGACCTGCAACACCGCTGGGTGACCGCCTTCCAGCGCAATCTCGGTAATCCGATTCTGCGTCGTCTGCCGAGTCAGACTCTGTTGGAGACCACGGGCCGCGTCAGCGGGCAGGCTCGGCACACGCCGATCGGCGGGGCGCGTCGCGGAGATTCGTTCTGGTTCGTCTCCGAATTCGGTGAGCGATCCCAGTACATCCGCAACATCCAGGCGCACGACCGAGTGCGGGTGCGGTTGCACGGGCGCTGGTACAGCGGGACCGCGCACCTGCTGCCCGAGGACGACGCCAAGGCCCGCATGCGGGAGTTGCCGAAGTACAACAGCGCCGTCGTGGGCGCAGTCGGCACCGATCTGCTGACCGTGCGCGTCGACCTGGACGCCGACCGCGCGTAGGTCTCAATCCGAACTAAATACGGATCAGACCGTCCCCTGTGCCGTGATCTTCGTTAACGTGCCTGGTGAGTGGGCTTTCGGATCAGCGGTTCGACTGGTGGACGAAAGGTTCCGGCTATGGCTTCACCCGAGATCGGACAGGAGAACGAGCCGCCGGACGGCGAACGCGGCGGCGGGAAGTACATGGCGGTGGCCGCGGTCGCGGTCCTCGCGGTGGCGGTCGTGGTCGGCGTGCTCGCCGTTCGATCGGAGCAGGGTGTTCGGTCCACCTCAACCGCCACCACGGTCACGGTCAGCGAGGAGCCCGTGGTTCGCACCGAGGGGGTGCCGGGCGCGGGGAAGCCGCATCGGGAGGGCGACGACTGCACGCACGACTTCATCGCGGCGCGCTGGCAGCAGCGCGATGGCCGGTGGGTGTGTGCGCCACCGGGAATCATGAGTTCGATCCACCACGAGGGTGAGGACTGCTCGCACGGCGACCTGGTCGCTCAGTGGGTGGTGGGCCCGGGACCTGCGTGGTTGTGCCAGACCCAGCGCCGGGTGACGACCGAGGCCCCAGCTCCCGCACCAGTTGCGCCGACGCGTCCGCACACTGTTCAGCAGGCCCCGGTTCAGCAGGCTCCGGTGCAGCAGGCCCCGGTTCATGTGCCCCCGCCCGAACCGGCTCCGGCTCCGGTCATCACCCAGCCGCCCGCTCCCGCTCCTGCCCCCGCTCCTGCGCCGCGTCCCGCACCAGCTCCTCCACCGGCGCTGCCGAAACTGCCGTTCCAGCTGCCGCAGATTCCGTTCCCGCTGCCTCCGCCACCGCGCTGATCCGGCGTGCGGTCGGCGATAGCCGGGCTGTGACCAGGGAAGTGTGGCTACGACGGCGCGAACGGTCCGGTCGGGGTATTAGGGTGCTGGAGTGCCTCGTGAACTCGCCGACCTGTCGTACGCTCGTTTCCTGGAAGCGTTCGAGACGGAACTCGAGCCCGATGCGGATTACGAGAGTGTGCACGTGGACGGGCTCGACTTCCGTGAACTCGACGCGCGGGGCGTGCGGTTCACCCAATCCGCGCTGACCACGGTTCAGTTCACCGGCGGCACGTTCCGGTACGGCCGATTCGACGATGTCTGGTTGCGCGCGGTGCGCTGGATCGGCACCAATCTGGGCCAGAGCGGTTGGTTGAATTCCGAACTCGTGGAGTGCGCGCTGTCCGGTGTGGAGGCCGTCGGTGCGGGGTTGCGCCGAATCCGCTTCGAGGGCTGCAAATTCGATTCGGTGAATCTGCGCAATGCCTCGCTGCAGGATGTGACGTTCAGCGATTGCGTCCTGCGGGACACCGACTTCGGTGAGGCGACACTGCGGCGGGTGAGTTTTCCGGGGACCAGGCTCGACGGGATCACCCTGCACGGCTCGAGCCTGCACGATGTCGACCTGCGCGGCGCGACGACGCTGGATCTCACCGCCGGAATCGATTCACTCCGCGGCGCAACGGTGAGCACTCCGCAGTTGCTGGACCTGGCCCCCGCCTTCGCTCGTGCGGCCGGGATCACGGTGCGCGACAACTGATTCTGGCTCGGGCGTCGGTTCCCGCTGCGGGACGGGGAATCCCGGAAGCCCGCGGCGCGCCAGCGGGATCAGCAGGTGGATCAGCGGGCCGATACCGAATGCGTACACCACGGTGCCCACACCCACGCTGCCGCCGAGCAGCCAGCCGGTCGCCAGGACGGTCGCTTCGATTCCGGTGCGGATCGGCCAGACGGACCAGCCGGTGCGGGCAACCAGTCCAGTCATCAGTCCATCGCGCGGGCCCGGTCCCATCCCCGCGCCGATGTAGAGCACGGTGGCGACGGCGTTGAGCGCCACGGCCGCGATCATCGTGGTGATCTGCACCGCCAACAGGTGCGGATGCGGCAGCCAGTGCAGGGCGTTGTCGACCGAGACGGCGATCACCACGACATTGCTCACCGTGCCGAGTCCGGGTCGCTGCCGCAGCGGAATCCAGGCCAGCAGCACCGCGACACCGGTCAGTGCGGTGACGGTGCCGAAGCTGATCGGCAGGTGCCGGGCCACGCCCTGATGGAACACATCCCACGGATCCAGGCCGAGCCCGGCGCGGATCATCACGGCCATCGAGAAGCCGTACATCCACAGTCCGGTGTAGAGCGCAAGCAGGCGGCGTAAGAGCATGGTGTACAGCCTGACCGACCACTGGACCTGTAATACAGATCCAATCGTTGATTACTGGACTGGAAATTCGATCGGGGGATGGTGCGGATAATTCGCTCGACTCGGCCTGTGTGCCGCAGTAATCTGGCCCGCATGCGGAATTGTGCGCGCCTCGCGTGGTGGCTGCCCTGACGGGCGGCCGCGCTCCGTATGCTCCGAACAACACGGCCGCCCGAATCGGGCGGCCGTTCTCGTCTGCGTGACGCGGTGGCGGTCCGGCCGGGCGGCCCCACGCGAAAGGCGGAACATCATGTCCCGGCGTATCACCGGCTTCACCCCCTCGGGCGAGCTGCATCTCGGCAATTACTTCGGCGCGATCAAACCCCTTGTCGACCAACAGATTCCGGACCGGAGCATCGTGTTCGTCTCCGATCTGCACGCGCTGACCCTCGACCACGATCCGGCCGCGGTGCGCAGGCGCACACTGGAATTCGCGACCGTGCTGCTGGCCGCCGGGGCGGATCCGGCGCGCAGTATCTTCCTGGTGCAGTCCCACGTCCCCGAGCACACCGAACTGCACTATCTGCTGGAGAGTGCGACCGGCTACGGCGAGGTGCGGCGGATGATCCAGTTCAAGGAGAAATCGCGGGACAGCGACCGGGTTCGGGTGTCGCTGCTGACCTATCCGGTGCTGATGGCCGCCGATATCCTGCTGTACCAGGCCGGGGAGGTGCCGGTCGGCGAGGACCAACGGCAGCACGTCGAGTTGGCGCGCGATATCGCCGAACGTTTCAACACCGCCTACGGTCGGGTGTTCACCGTCCCGCGCATGGTGAATCCGCCGGTCGCCGCGCGCATCATGGACCTGTCCGACCCCACGGCCAAGATGAGCAAATCGACCTCGGCCACCGGATCGCTACGGCTGCTCGATTCGCCGGATACATTGCGCCGCAAGGTAATGCGCGCGGTGACCGATCCTGGCTCCGCAGTCGAATACGATCCCGAGAACCGTCCCGGCACAGCCAACCTGCTCACCATCCTGGCGGCCTGCACCGGCGAGGACCCCGCCGACGTGGCCGCCCGATCCGGCGGCTACGCCGACCTGAAACGCGTGGTCGCCGACGCCGTCATCGCCATAACCGACCCGATCCGCCACCGCTACACCGAGCTGAGCCAGGACCCGGAAGCGGTACGGAAGATATTGCAGGACGGCGCAATCCGGGCCCGGCTGATCGCAGGCGAGACGGTGACCGCCGCCAAGCAGGCCATCGGCCTGCTCCCGGCTCGAGTGTCCCTACCGGCACCGGTCGCGAATTACTCTGGTGCGGAACGATAATGACCCGGCGCTGTGCCGAACTCGCGTTTGAATGCCTTGGCGAAGGCGTACTCCGAGACGTAACCGACGCGTGCGGCGACGGACCGCAGCGGTAGGTCGGCCTCGCGTAACATGCGGGCTGCCAAGGTCATTCGCCACCAGGTCAGGTAGGTCTGGGGCGGCATGCCCACTGTTGCGGTGAAGCGTTGCGCGAAAGCCGATCTGGACAGTCCCGCCAGACTGGCCAGGCGCTGGACCGTCCAGGGGGAGGCCGGGTCGTGATGCATCGCCTGCAAGGCCGGTGCGAGGTCGGGATCACGCAGGGCCGCAGCCCATCCGGTGCCGTCGCGGGCCGACTGTTCCTCGTGCCAGGCGCGCAGGATGTAGAGCAGCAGCACCTCGAGCAGGGGCGGCAGCACGCCGGGCGCACCGGGCAGCGGGTCGGCGTCCAATTCACGGCCCAGCAGATCGATCGCTCCGCGCAGGGTCGGATGGCGGCCCACGCGCGCGGGCAGATGTACCACCTCGGGGAGTTCGGCCAGCAGCGGATGCACCCTGTTCTGGTCGAGAAGGTATGCACCGCAGAGTAATACGGTGGTCGGCTCGCCGATCGGAGAATCATCGGATTCGCCCGGCCCGCGCAGTGGCGTGTCGAGTGAATCGGCGATGGCGTGGCCGAGTTCGTGCGGAATGAAGGCCACGTCACCGACCACCAGCCGGATCGGATCGCCCTGCATCGGGATCAGCCAGCACGCGCCCTGCAGGACGACGTGGAATCCCGCGCCGCGCTGCGCCGCGAAGCGGATACCCCAGGGGGCGCGCAGTTCGGTGCGATTGGAATGGGGTTGGCCGATGCGCATGGCACCGACCGCGTCGCTGAGTACGTCCACCGTCTCAGGGTACTGCGGAAGGCATATGTGCCGGACGATCGGACATCTTCTCCGGACTTTCCGGCATGGAGCATCCCATTCGACGTTCGTAACGTCGTGGTGTCGGCATTCGGCCGACACGGGATCATCACTCGGGAGTGTGCGATGAGGATTGCGGTGTACGGGGCCAGCGGATTCACCGGATCGCTGGTGGTGGCCGAGGCTCGGCGGCGGGGTATCGAACCGGTGCTGGTGGGCCGGGACATCCGGCGGTTGCGCAGAGCCGCCGAGGAGGCCGGTGTGCCGAACGCCGAGGTGTGTGCCGCGGGGCTGGGCGAAACCCGGGAAATGGCAGTGGTTTTCGCCGAATGCGATGCGGTCGTGAATTGCGCCGGGCCGTTCACGCGATGGGGCGAACCGGTGGTTCGTGCGGCGATCTCGGCCGGGCGGCACTACGTCGACACCGCCGGCGAGCAGCGGCACATCCATCGGATGCTCGGTGAATTCGATTCGGCAGCAAAGGAATCGGCGATGACAATCGTTCCGGGGGTGACGGACGACGGCGTCCCCGGAGATCTGATCGCGCATCTGGCCGCCGCGCGGGTATCGATCGTCCGGGACGTTCTGATCGCGGACCTCCGTGCGCCGGGCGGTGTTTCGCGCGGAACGGCCCGATCGATGCTCGCGGTCGTCGGTGGTACGGGGCTCGAGTACGCCGCCGGTGGCTGGCATCCGGACAGTGGCGAGGAGTTCGATCCGATCACACCGCCGGGGCAGACCCGGCTCGCATCGTTGCGCGCCTTCGCATTGCCCGGAGTGGTCACGATTCCCCGGCACGTCGCGGCCGAACGGGTGCGCGGCGCGATCCGGACGGAGGTGGCGACGTTGTTCACCGGGCTGACCGAGGAAGTGGCCGAGACGATTCCGGAGGTCGTCCCGATGCAGGCGCGACAGGCTGGGCAATGGCTCATGTTCGCCGGGATGACCGGCGGGCACGGCGAGCGGATCCACGGCTGGGTCACCGGACCCGATGCGTACGGTCTGACCGCGGTCATCGCCGTGGAGACCGCGCGGCGTCTGGTCGAGGTGGGTGCGCCCGCCGGTGCGCTGACTCCGGCACAGGCCGTCGACCCCGCGGATTTCCTGGAGTTCCTGACCTCCGCGGGGGCGCGGTGGCAAGTGGGCCAGGACTGAAATATCGGTTCAGAGACCGGAAACGCCCGCCAGTTGGCCGATGCCGTAGGTCACCGCCATGGCGAGAGCGCCGCCGATGACCACGCGCAGGACCGCGCGACGCGGATTGCTGCCGCCGAGGCGGGAGCTGATCGAACCGGTCAGGGCCAGGGCGATCAGCACGGCCGCGAAGGTCACGGGGATCCGCCACGACACCGGCGGCAGCAGGATCGCCAGGATCGGCAGAATCGCGCCGAGGGTGAACGACACCGCCGAGGAGATCGCCGCCTGCCACGGACTGGTCAGCTCGGTGGGGTCCAGGCGGAGTTCCGCCTCGGCGTGGGCGGTGAAGGCGTCGTGGGCGGTGAGTTCCTCCGCGACCAGGCGGGCGGTCTCCTCGGACAATCCCTTGCCCTCGTAGATCTGGGCCAGTTCGTTCAGTTCGTAATCGGGTTCCTCGGCCAGCTCCCGGCGCTCCTTGGACAGCAGGGCCCGTTCGGAATCGCGCTGCGTGCTCACCGAGATGTACTCGCCCACGGCCATGGAGATCGCGCCCGCCGTGAGCCCGGCGACACCCGCGGTCAGAATATTCGCGGTCGTGGTGGTCGCCGCCGCGACACCCACGACCAGCCCCGCGGTCGACACGATGCCGTCGTTGGCCCCGAGCACCCCGGCCCGCAACCAGTTCAACCGCGAAGCCAGCCCGTTGCCGTGCGGTTCGTGCGGATGCGCCCCGTCCCCGTCCCCGAAGCCCTCGACCGTCCTGTCCACGACGAGCAGCCTACGGTCGCCCCACGCGCCGGTGGTGGAGGCCGCTCGCCGGGAAACGGTCATGCCGACATTCGCGGGAGCAGATTCTGGGCTGGGAGGTGGGCGGTCGGTGGATACACTCCGCCGATGCCGCTCACCTTTCCCTCGCATTCGCTGGCCGTGCTTCCGCTGAAGATGCGGTGGCCGCGGCGGTGGGACGGGGTTGCGCTCGTGGTGGGGTCGGCGGTGCCGGACGCGTCGTATCCGGTGGCGGGGTTCTTCTCGATGCCCGAGACGCATGCGCTGGCGGCGTTGCTGTGGTGGTGTCTGCCGGTGGGGATCGTGGGGACGGTGGTGATTCGGTGGGGCGCGCCGTCGATCGCGGCGCATCTGCCGCGGCTCGGAGGATTCGATCTGCCCGCCTACGGCGTACTCGGTGCGGTGCGGCATCGGTGGTACATGACGGGGTATTCGATTCTGATCGGCGCGATCACGCACATCTGCTGGGACGGATTCACCCATGATCCGGCGGGTGGGCACGGTTGGGCGGTGGCCCGATTCCCCGTGCTGCTGCATGCGGGATTGTTCGGCAGGCCGTGGTGGTATCTGCTGCAACAGGCATCGACCGTGGGTGGCGCGGTGCTCGCGATCGGGGTGTTCTACTACATCGGCCGTCGGGGAATGATCCGAGCCTGGCACGGTGAGCCGCGGGCCGTTGCGCGCGCACCGCGCCGGTTCTGGTCGGCCGCGGCGCTGGTCGCGGTGCTGGGTCTGATCCTGATCTCGTTGATGCCCTTGGCATTTCAGCCCTTCGTACTGGGCGTGCGGTTGCTGTACGTCGTGGCGATCGCGCTGCTGGCGGGTGCGGTGGTGACACGTTCGGGCCGGGGGTCCTATCCGGGGGTAGCATCCGTGGCGTGAACCCGCTTGTCGCACGCGTGATGTCCACCGTCGCCGGTCAGCTCGGACATCCGAGCGGGCTGCTGGGCAAAGGGGTGGGTCGGATTCTCGACCGCACCAACCGATTCGTGATCCAGGAGAGCGTCCTGGGCGCCGCGGTCGCGCCGGGGGAGGCGGCGGCCGATATCGGATTCGGTGGCGGCGTGGGACTTTCGCTGCTGCTGGACCGGGTCGGTGCGGACGGCACGGTGCACGGTGTGGAGCTTTCCCGGGACATGTTGGCGCGGGCCAGATCTCGGTTCACCCGGGAGATCGGGACCGGGCGGCTGCGGGTGCTCGAGGGTTCGCTCGCCGAACTGCCGCTCGCCGATGCGAGTCTGGATGCGGTGATCACCGTCAACACGGTCTACTTCGTCGCCGAACTCGACCTCGCGTGTGCGGAGTTGGCGCGGGTGCTGCGGCCGCAGGGGCGGGTCGTGATCGGCATCGGCGATCCCGATGCGATGACCTCCCTGCCGTTCACGGCGCACGGATTCCGGCTGCGTCCGGTCGCGGAGCTGACCGATGCCCTCGAACGCGTCGGCCTGACCGTCGAACATCGTGCCCTCGAACGCAAGCCGTTGCCCGGTCACCTGCTGATCGGTCGCCGAGCCTAGGCCTCGGTCCAGGCGCAGCAGTCGGTGATGCTCGCGCGATCCACCTCACCGTCGGACCGAAGCGAAACGGCCGAGGCACCCGACGACACGCTGAAGTCCCGGAGAGGCGGGGGAGCCTCAGAGTTTGCGCGCGTCGGCTGGTACGAGTGCTGCTCGCGCGAACTGGTAGATCTGCTCGGCCGCATCGAATTCGGTGGATGTCACGGTGTTCGGGCCGTTGTCCCATTCGGGCGGAGTCGGTTTGCCCGGCCAGGTGTGCCCGCCGTCGAACACCGTCCACGCGGTGACCCGGCTGCCACCGGCCCCGCCCTCGACGGCATATCTGCTGGACCGATCGGTGGTGACGGTCGCGCCTTCGGCCGAACACCGGTTCGCAGCCTGCCACCAAGCGGCGGATTCGGCCAAACCCAGTGTGCGGCCCCGCAATTCACCATCCGGCCCACGATGACGGGAGTAACCGCCGGTGATCGGCACCGCCTCGTCGGCCGTTCCGTTGATCAGCAGGGCTGATACCGCGTGCGTGGGCTCGATCCGCTCCAGCGCGACCGGCAGACCCCCGGCGACCGCGCCGAATGCGGGCACCAGATCACTCGATTCGAGTCCGAGGCGATGTGCCATGAACGCGCCGTTGGAAATCCCCGCCGGGATGGTCCAATCCGGGCGGGTGCCGAATTCCGCTGCGCACCAGTGGATCAGCTCACGAAGAAATGCGACGTCATCGACACCGGCCTCGTCGGCGAGGGTGACGCCGCGCCCGTCCGCCCAGCAGCGATCCCATCCGTCGGGATAGGCGACGGCGATCCCCCACTCCTGCGCGTGCGCACCGAAACTGGTCCACTCGTCCATCATCAGCCCGGGACGTCGCTGCTCCGACGGCAATCGCGAGGCATTCCCGTGTAATGCCAGCACCAGCGGCGCGCCGTCCTGCTGCGGCGCGCGCAGCCCGAACGTTCGCACCCGGCCGTCGACCGTCAACTCGGCCGCTGTCAACTCACCGGACATCGGCTGCCCTTCCTCCCCGAAGCTCATCGGACCAGAATAGGCGGCCCCGCGCGTCCGGCACCGGACGGATTTTCCGGGAATCAGCGGGGGCCAAGTCGGCGCGCGAGTTCGCCCGGAATGCGCCGGATCGCCTCGCGGGCAGCGCGATCGCCGCCCCGGCGCCGCGGACGGGCCGGTCAACGCGCCGGGAACCCTGGCGTGCGCAGGTTCGTGTGGCCGGTACTCTGGTGGCCATGGTGATGCGATCGACTGCACTGATGGTGTGCGCGTTCGTCGTCTCCGTGTGGGCTGCGCTGCTGTTTCCGGCGGGTGAGTCGAATTCCCTGCTGGCCCTGGGCACCGCGGTCCTGGTGGCATTGGCCGTAGTGGCGGCGCATTCCACTCGGGTGCGGTTGCTGCCGGTCGTCGTTCGCACCGGTCCGCCGGTGTCGGCGCAACGGCGGCGGCGCGGATCGTTCCTGCGGCAGAGCAATCCGGACACAGCGGGCCGGGTGCGGCCCAGGGCGCCGGGACACGGCGGCTGACCGCGCGGTTGCGCGGTCGGCCTCTTCGCCGACCCTGTTCACCATAGGCCCGTTCGCGGGTACCTCGCAGTGAGGTGTTTGCCCATGCTCGATTTCGTGTACTACCCCCTGTCCGGCGTGTTGTGGTTGTGGCACACCGGATTTGCCGCCCTCCTCGGACCGGCCAGTGGCCTGGCCTGGGCGCTGGCGATCATGTTCCTCGTGCTCACCCTGCGCGCCGCGCTGTACAAGCCGTTCGTGGCGCAGGTGCGGTTCCAGCGCACCATGTCGGTGCTGCGGCCCAAGATGAAGGAGTTGCAGGAACGGCACGCCGGCGACAAGGAGCGTCTCGCCGCCGAGATGCGCACACTGCAGCAGCAACACCAGTTCAACGTGTTCAGCGGCTGCCTGCCGGTGATCGTGCAACTGGTGATCTTCGTGGGCCTGCTGCACGTGCTGAGTTCGTTCGGCCGCACCGGATCCGGTTCGATCGTGCACCTGCTGTGGCATCCGGTGCACGCGGCCGCGGCGCAGACGGTGACCTCGAACTACTTCTTCTCCGTCGCCCAGGTGCAGTCCTTCCTGCACGCCAAGTTGTTCAGCGCGCCGCTGACCGCGACCCTGCTGACCTCCGGATCGGCCTGGGTCCCGGTCGCCGCGGTGGCGATCCCGCTGGTCGTGATCGGTGCGGTGGCCACGCATTTCACCGCCCGCGCCTCGGTGGTCCGGCAGACCGAGATGACCACCCAGACCCGGCTGATCAACTTCATGACCATGTGGTTGTTCCCGCTGGGCACCCTGGCGGCCGGGCTGGTCATGCCGATCGGCGTGCTGGTGTACTTCGCCACCAGCAACACCTGGACGTTCGTGCAGCAGTACTTCGTGCACAAGCGATTCGGGCCGGTGGACGCCGAACCGGTGGTCGAACAGCTGAGCTGACCGACGGCGGAGATGAGGTGCGGCGCACGGCCGCACCTCATCTCATCCGTGCGTCCCGGTCGGCTGCGCGGCGGTGGAGAGCGCCTCAGCGCGCCTGGTCGCCCGGACGGGCGGAACGACCGCCGCGTCCGGGCCTGCGGGGTGCGCGATCACCACCGCCGCGACCGTCAGGATCTGCTCGATCTCGACATCGCGCGAGGCCAGCCGGGCGATGATGCCCAGCCGGCGTTCGGCGGTGTGCGGCCCGATCGGAATCTCCCGCGAGCCGTTCTGCGCGATGAACCGCTGCCAGCGCGCATCCCAGCGCGTCGGCAGCCCGTCGCGCACGGCCAGATAGGCATCGAGGTCGAGCTCGCGATGGCGGACCGGATCGATCATCAGGTCCGCGATACGCTCCTCGGCCCTGGTGAGCAGGGGTGAGCGCTGCATCGGGCGGAGAAGCCCCGCCTGCACGACCAGTCGCCGACGGTAGTCCTCGACGGGTTTGCGCAGCAGCTCCCGGTGCCGCTGTGCCTCGGCGACCAAACGGCTGCCGGCACTGTCATCGGACGTCGACGAGCGGAGCTCGGACATGGACACGCCTTTCCTAGGGTTGCGGATTACTTTGCGGTGCAACCTGATCGGCGTCCGATACGGCTATTGTGCCCTAGGGGTACGACAAGTTCGGTGAGGCAGCGGGTCGCTGCGTCCGGGGTGCGGTGTGAACGCCCGTCGTGGTTGCTCCGGGAACTGCTGCGCAGTGAGTGTATCGAACAAATGTTCGAACAGCCAGAGGTTGTCCGGAGCGTCGCGGCGCGTCCCGGTCAGTCGGGGTCGCTTGTCGCCGTGCGGTTTCGCGCGCCGACGATGCCGTACAGCAGCAGGTCCTCCAGCGATTCGGCGAAGCCGTCCAGATCCTCGACGTCGCGGATGCACATGGCGAACAGGGCCGCACCGGCGATCGTGTCCAGCAGGGTGTTCGGGTTCAGGCCGGGGCGGGAGGAGGCCGGGTCGGCGGGCAGGTACTCGGCCAGTTCGTCGCGCGTGGGAGTGTCCAGGCGGGCCGAAAGTTTCTGATACAAACCCGAATCCGCGCGCATATCGGTCATCAGGCCGGGCATGGCCGCGCGCGCTTCGGCCGAGCCGAACAGCTGGATCGTGCCCCCGATGACCTTGCGGATCTCGGCGATCAGATCGGGGGCGACCTGCTCGGAGCCGACGTCCGGGAACACCGCCTTGGCGATCAGATGCGCCTTGGACGGCCAGCGGCGATAGATCGCCGGACGGCTCACGCCGGCGCGGGTCGCGATCGCATCGATGGAGGTCGCGGCGTATCCGCGTTCGACGAGCAGGCTGCGGGCGGCCTCGAGCACCGTGCGGTCCACCGCGGGATCGCGGTGTGGGCCGAGGCGATGGCGTGTGGTCACGAAATGCATCCTTGTCAGCGCGGACGAGAGTCGTTACAGTCTGTCACATCTAAGTCGTTACATACTGTAACTGCTGGAATTCTAGGAGGAGTCGTGCCCGCCGACGCGCATGTCACCGCGCCCGCCGAGACTTATCGCCCGGTGCCGCTGCTGCAGGACAAAGTCATCGTGCTCTCGGGCGTCGGGCCCGGTCTGGGGCGTTCGCTGGCTCTGGAAGCCGCGCACATGGGTGCGGATCTGGTGCTGGTCAGCCGGACCGAGCGGCGTCTGGAGAAGCTGGCCGAGGAGATTCGCGCGCTGGGTCGCACCGCGGCGGTCGTCCCGACCGACATCGCCGACGAGGATCAGCGCGTCGCGCTGGTCGAACGCGCCCTGGCCGCATTCGACCGGATCGACTGCCTGATCAACAATGCCTTCGCCATTCCGCCGATGGATCCGATCAGCCAGATCGATCCGGCTGCCCTGCGCGTGGCGAACGAGACGAACGTCTTTGCGCCGCTGCGGCTGTCGGCGCTGTTCGCCGACGCTCTCGCGAAGTCCCGGGGCTCGATCATCATGCTCAACTCGTGTGTGTCCTACAGCTCGCAGCCCGAGTACTCCGGCTACAAGCTCTCCAAAGGCGCTCTGGCGCACCTGGCTTCGTCGCTGGCCACCGAGCTGGGGCCGCGCGGGATCCGGGTGAACAGCGTCGCGCCGTCCTATGTGTACGAGGACATCAACAAGGCGTACTTCGACTGGCTCGCCTCGCAGGCCGGCGTCACGCACGACGACATCTACCGCGAGAAGGCCGCGCCGACCGATCTGCAGCGGCTGGCCGCGCCCGAAGAGGTGGCCCGCGCGGCGCTGTTCCTGGCCAGCGATCTGGCCACCGCCGTCACCGGGCAGATGCTGACCGTCGACTGCGGCGAATTCCACCGCTGAATCAGGAGGACCCGTGTCCAACGAGAAGAAGCGAATCGTGCTGTGGGGCACCGGCGTTGTCGGGTCGATGGTGCTGGCGGAGATTCTGCGGCACCCGCGGTTCGAACTGGTCGGCGTGGGCGTGAGCAATCCGGAGAAGGTCGGCGTGGACGCCGGCGATCTGTGCGGTGCCGGGAAAACCGGTGTGGCGGCCACGAATTCGGTCGAGGAGTTGATCGCGCTGCGGCCGGACGCGGTGGTGCACTACGGCCCCACCGCGCAGTTCGCCGATGAGAACATCCGGGTGATCGGTGAATTCCTGCGTGCCGGAATAGATGTGTGCTCCACGGCCATGACGCCGTGGGTGTGGCCGTCGATGCAGCAGCTGCCGGACGTGTGGCGCGATCCGATCGCCGAGGCGTGCGCGGCGGGCGGCGCGTCCTGTTTCACCACCGGTATCGATCCCGGCTTCGCGAACGACCTGTTCCCGATGACGTTGATGGGCCTGTGTGGCGAGGTCACCTCGGTGCGCGCCTCGGAACTGCTCGACTACACCGATTACGAGGGCGACTACGAATTCGAGATGGGCATCGGCCATCCGCCGGAATTCTCTGCGCTGCTGGAACATCCGGACCTGCTGATCATGGCCTGGGGTGCGACGGTGCCGATGATCGCGCACGCGGCCGGTATCGAACTGGACCGCATCACCACCACGTGGGACAAGTGGGTCACCCCGACCGACCGCCGCTCCGCGAAGGGCACGGTCGCGGCGGGCACGGTCGCCGCGATCCGCTTCACCATCAACGGCGTCTACCGGGATCGTGAGGTCATCACCCTCGAGCACGTCAACCGCATCGGTCTCGACGCCGCCCCCGACTGGCCCGCGGGTACCCGCGACGACGTCTACCGCGTCGACATCCTCGGCTCGCCGTCCATCTCCCAGGAAACCTCGTTCCGCTTCACCGACGGCTCCGGCCGGACCCCTGCTGTCGCGGGCTGCCTGGCCACCGGGATGCGCGCCCTGAACGCGGTCACCGCGGTCAACGCCCTCCCGCCGGGCTGGGTCACCGCACTGGATCTGCCTCTGATCCCAGGGGTCGGCACCATCCGATGAGCGACCGGTCGTGCCGCTGATTCGAAAACAGCGCGCGACCGGCCGGAGAACGCTCCGCTCGGTCGGATGTCGAGACCCTCACCGCGGCCTCGCCGCCATGCCGGACCGTCCCGCCTCGATGGCCCGGCTGGGCTTCGGGACAATGTGTGTGCCGCACGATGAGGTCCACCGGCATGAGACAGGAGTCTGTGATGAGTACTCGGCCTGCCGATGATCAGGATCCGGTCGCAACCGCTCCGGAGACATTCGATGACCTGGTCGTTGTGCTCCGCTCGCGGATGAACACCCTGTCCGCCGCGCATCGCAAGCTCGCGCAACGGGTCTTGTCGGATTCCGAGGCGGTGGCGTTCATGACGGTTTCCGAGCTGGCCGGTGCGGTCGGCGTCAACGAGGCGACGGTGGTGCGCTTCGCGACCGGGCTGGGATTGAAGGGGTATCCGGGGCTGACCAAACTCTGCCGGGAGCGGTTGCGGGAACAGGCTCAGCTGTTGCGTCGATTCGACAACCTCGAACGGTTGGTCGCCGATGGTGCGGGGCTGCTGGAGCAGACGGCGGCGCTCGATCAGGCCAATATCGTCCGTACCTTCGCGCGCGTGGATCAGGCACAGTGGACCGCCTCGGTCGATCGGCTGGCGCACGCGCCGCGTGTGCACGTGATGGGGTTGCGCAAATGCCATGCGCCGGCGTACCTGCTGGGCTATCTGCTGCGGATGCTGCGCGAGGACGTGGTGGTCGTCGACGGCTCGGCCGGAGCGCTGACAGATGAGCTGCGCCGGGTGCGCGCCGACGATTGTTTCGTGGCGATATCGATCCATCGCTACAGCGTCGACACCGTTCGCGCCGCGCGGTGGGCTCGGGAGCGTGGCGCGCACGTCCTCGCGCTGACCGATACCGTCGGCTCGCCCTTGGCCGAATCGGCGCACGAGACGTTCTGTGTCGAGGCATCCAGCGCCGGTGTGCTGCGGTCGATGACCGCGTTCACCGCACTGGTGCAGGCGATGTCGGGCGCGGTCGCGCACCTGTTGGGACATCAGGTTCGCGCGACCCTGCTCGAAGAGGAGAATCTGCTCGGTGAGTTCGGCGTGTACGTCGCGGAATCCGGTGGTGAGTAGTCGGCCGGGCGTGCCGCGTCGCTAGTCGGCCGCTGCCGAGGGCAGCGCGGCGGTGCGCCGATGATGCACCACCCCGGCGGTGACGGCGACGCCCGTGACGATGAGGGTCAGGGCGAGTGGGCCGCGGGTGCTGGTGGTGAACGCCATACCGGCGATGATGGCGGCCAGCACGAGGCCGACCGCGTAGGACAGATACGGTGCCCCCCACATCTTCACCGGCAACGCCGCGATCTCCTCCGGCGTCCGGCCGCGCCCGGCGCGGATCTGCGTCGCGCAGATGCACAGGTAGACCACGACCGCGATCGATCCCGACGAGCTGAGCAGGAAATTGAATACCGCTCCGGTGGGCAGGAAGTAATTCGCCACCACCGCGACGAATCCGGCGCTCGACGCGGCGAGCACACCGGCCACCGGCACCCCGGTGCGGTTGGTCCGGCTCAGGACGCGCGGGCCCTCACCACGCTGGGCCAGCGAATACAACATCCGAGAGGAGGAGTACAGGCCGGAGTTCAGGCAGGAAAGTACCGCGGTGAGCACGATCAGGTTCATGATCGTGGATGCGCCGGGGATGCCGAGGCGGGTCAGGACCGCGGTGTACGGACTGGTGGTGACTTGTGTCGCGTTCCAAGGCAACAGCGTGACGACGACGAGGATCGAACCGACGTAGAAGATCAGAATGCGCCCGGCCACGCTGCGCATGCTCGCCCGGACCGCCTCTACCGGATCCTTCGCCTCGCCGGCGGCGACGGTCACCATTTCGGTGCCGAAGTACGAGAAGAACACCGTCAGCACAGCGGTGAGTATCGCGGAGTAGCCGCGCGGGAACAGCCCGCCCCGCCCCAGCAGATTCGTCGTCTTCGGTGCGGGATGACCGCCGAACAGTCCGGCGATCGCGACGATGCCGATGCCGATGAAGACCACGATCGCGGTGACCTTGATCATCGCGAACCAGAATTCGATCCGGGCGAACGAGCTCACCGCGGCCAGGTTCACCGCGGTAAGCACGCTCATGAAGATCAGCGCGTACAGCCATGTCGGTGGCCCCGGCAGGAGTTGCTCGGCGAGGGCGGCCCCGGCGATCGACTCGAAAGCCACTGTGACGCACCAGTGATATGCGTAGACCCAGCCGACCGAGAGTCCCGCCCAGCTACCCAGCTCGCGGGACGCGTAGCTGGAGAACGAGCCCGTCTCGGGGCTGGCGGTGGCCAATTCGGCGAGCATCCGCATGACCAGGATTACCACGAGGCCGGTAATCAGATAGACCAGCACGATGCCCGGGCCGGCCGAGGAGATCGCCTTTCCGCTGCCGACGAACAGCCCGGCGCCGATGACGCCGCCGATGCCGATCATGGTCAGCTGCCTGGTGCTGATGGTGGGCTTCAGATTCCCCGAGTCCGGGAGTGAGGTGGACACGATGGTCTTCTTCCGACGAGCCGTGAGGGTGTGACCCAGATAACCGATAGACAGCAATGGAACACGCTCGACGCCGTCGATGCAACTGGAATTGCAAATTTGCTCGGATTGCAAATTGAGTTGCGGTCTGCCACCATCGAACCGCGCCCCAGAGGCGTACCGATGTGGCCGAGAACCGAAAGCGGAGGGCACCACATATGCCGACCTTGCTGGAAAGCAGATCCGAATCCGTTGTGACACTGACGCTCAACCGTCCCGAGCGACTCAACGCCGTCAGCGAGGAGCTGTACCAGGAGCTGATCGAGGCGTTGGTCGCCGCCGAGAAGGCGCTGACGATCCGTTGCGTCGTGCTGACCGGCGGCGGCCGTGCGTTCTGCGCCGGCGCGGACTTGAAGGCGCATCGTTCCGGGCTCCGCCCGCCCGAGGAACTGACCCGGTACGCGCGGTTGGGCCAGCAGGCGTGCGAGCAGATTCAGATGATGCATACGCCGGTGGTGGCGGCCGTGAACGGTTACGCCCTGGGCGCGGGGGCGGAGCTGGCGGTCAGCGCGGACTTCCTGATCATGGCGCAGGACGCGCAGATGGGCTTTCCCGAGGTAGGTCTGGGAACGTATGTCGGTGGGGGAGTGACCAATCGGTTGCCTCGACTGGTCGGATTGCGGCGCGCTACGGATCTGTTGATCCTGGGCGAGCGCTTCACCGGGCGGCAGGCGCGGGAATGGGGTCTGGCGTACGCGGCGGTACCCGGTGATCAGTTGCTCTCGGCGGCACATGAACTCGCCGATGTCCTCGCGGCCAAGGCTCCGCTGTCGCTGTCCCGGATGAAGGCGGCCCTCCGCCGCGACGACTCGCTCGAGGTCGCGCTGGCCGAGGAACCGCGAGAGTTGCTGGCGCTCATGGCCACCCGTGATTGGGCCGAGGGAGTCGCGGCGTTCGCTGAACGTCGTCGCCCCGTCTTCCAGGGGCGATAGCCATGACCCTCGAGGCACACATCGCCGACTCCGCGCTGGAGGGACCGGCGGGGGTCGGCACCGCATCCGCTGTGCCGCGAACCGCGTTGGCGCGGTTGCTCGATCCGCGCTCGATCGTCGTCGTCGGCGCGTCGGCCAATCCGGCCAAACGTGGATTCCAGGCCATCCGTGCGTTGCAGCGGTCCGGGTACGCCGATCCGATCTATCCGGTCAACCCTTCGGCGGATCGGATCCTGGGCCTCGACGTGTTCGGCGCGATCGATCAAGTGCCGCACGGCGCCGACGTGGCGCTGATCGCCCTGCCCGGCAGCGCGGTCCCCGACACGTTACGAGCCTGCGCGGCGGCGGGGATCGCCGGAGCGGTCGTGCTGGCCAACGGATTCGGTGAGATCGGGGATTCCGGATCGCGGCGCGCGGCCGAGCTCGCCGACGTCATCGCGGAGACCGGAATCCGGGTGATCGGGCCCAACACCTCCGGCGTGTTGAATGCGACGACGGGTGCGAATCTCATCGGCCTACAGGATGTTCCCGCCGGGCCGGTCAGCGTGATCACCCAGAGCGGCAATATGTTGCTGTCGTTGATCAACGATGATCGCGCCCGGTCCGGCCCCGGGTTCCATATCTGTGCCGGGCTCGGTAATCAGGCCGATGTGCGATATGACGAATGCCTGGAGGAACTCGCCGAATATCCCGAAACACGGGTCGTGGCAATGCATTCCGAGGGATTCACCGACGGCCGGGCGCTGTTGACCGCTGCGGCGCGGGTGGTCCCGCGGACTCCGGTCGTGCTGCTGCGCGGCGGACGCTCGGAAGCCGGCCGCCGCACCGCGCTCTCGCACACCGGCTCGATCGCGGGCGTGGACGCCGTGGCCGATGCGGTGCTGCGGCAGGCCGGAATCGAAGTGGTCGATCGCTCCGACGAACTCGGCGTCGTCGCCGGCGCCCTCGCCACCTGCGCGGCGGTCGCCCCCGGTCGCCGAGTGGCCGTGCTCAGCGACGGCGGCGGCCACGCCGCATTGGCCTGCGACGCCCTGGCCGCGTCCGGTGTCGAACTCGCCGTACTCGACGACCGCACCAGCCGCGAGCTGCGGGCACTGCTCGGCGAGGCGGCCGCGGTGGGCGATCCGGTCGACGTCGCCGGCGCCACCGACGCCGATCCGATGGTTTTCGCCGAGGCGGTCCGGATCCTGATGCGCGATCCGGACGTCGGCCTGATCCTGATCATCGGCCTCTACGGCGGCTATCAGCTCCGATTCGATGCCCGCCTCGCCGAAGCCGAGGATCGCGCCGCGGACCGGCTGCTGGCGCTGTCCGCTGAGCACGGGGTGCCGATCGTGATCCAAAGTAGTTATGCCGGTGTCGAACTCGCCAACCACAACCGGCTGCGCGCCGGAGGGGTTCCGGTGATCGCTTCGATCGATCTCGCCGTGCGCGCGGTGGCGGCACTGGACCGGCGCGAGCGCCGCCTGACCGATTCCGGTGCACGGTCGACGCTGCGTTTGCCGCCGCCGGGGACCGTCATCGAGGGTGCGGGTCCGCTCGATGAACCGGCGGCGCGCCGGGTGCTCGCGGACGCCGGAATTCCTCTCGGCTCATGGACCCTGAGCGGCAGCGCGGCCGAGGCCGCCGCTGCGGTGCGAGCCTACGATCGGCCGTGTGCGGTGAAAGTTGTTTCGCCGCAGGTGATTCACAAGTCCGAGGTCGGCGGTGTGCGGCTCGGCGTCGTGGCCGGGACCGCAGTCGAGCAGATCGGGGAGATCGTCGCTGCTGTGACCGCGGCCGTCCCGGGGGCACGGATCGATGGATTTCTCGTGACGCCGATGGCCGATGCCGGGGTCGAACTGCTGGTCGGGGCGACGCGCGATCCCATCTTCGGGCCGGTGGTCGCCTTCGGCAGCGGTGGCCTGATGGTCGAGGCGCTGCGTGATGTCGCCTTCCGGGCAGCCCCGTTCACCGAGCACGAAGCCCACGAGATGCTCGAGGAGACCGTCGCGTCCCGAATGCTCGATGGCTATCGCAACCTCCCGGTCGTCGATCGACGGCAGCTGGCACAGCTACTGGTCCGGGTCGGCGACCTGGTCGCCGCGCATCCGGAAATCGCCGAACTCGACCTCAATCCGGTGATCGCCTCGGCGTCCGCGGTGGTGCCGGTCGATGTCCGCATGGTCTTGTCGGACGATTTCGCCCCGCCGGACGGGGCGGTCGCCGAGCCTGTGTGGAGGCCGCGATGAGTGAACCAGTGCTCGTAGAGCGCAGCGGAGACGTGGTGGTGTGGACGCTCAATGATCCGCAGGCCCGCAACCCCGTCTCCGATGTGGACACCGTCACAGCGCTGGAATCAGCTGTGGCGGAGGCGAACAGCGACCATGGCGTTCGGGTTGCGATTCTGACCGGAGCGGGTCCGGCATTCTCCTCCGGCGGCAATGTGAAGCACATGCGTGATCGGGCCGGAATGTTCGCCGGGACACCGGCGGAGCTGCGTCAGGGCTATCGGCATGGCATACAGCGCATCCCGAAAGCTCTGTACCACTGCGAGATTCCTACCATCGCCGCGGTGAACGGTCCCGCCGTCGGCGCCGGATGCGATCTGGCGCTGATGTGTGATCTGCGGATCGCCTCCGCGACAGCGATTTTCGCTGAGAGCTTCGTCAGGGTCGGCCTCATCCCCGGCGACGGCGGTTCGTGGCTGCTGCCGCGGGCCGTCGGGATGGCCCGCGCGTGCGAGATGGCCTTCACCGGTGAGGCGATCGAGGCCACCACGGCGCTGGCCTGGGGCCTGGTCTCGCAGGTCGTGGAGCCCCAGGACCTGCTCGCCGCCGCGCACCGCCTCGCCGACCGAGTTGCCGCCAATCCGCCCCATGTACTGCGGATGACCAAGCGTCTGTTGCGGGAGAGCACGCAGCAGAGCATGGACAGCCATCTGGAACTCGCCGCGGTCATGCAGTCCGTCGCGCACCACACAGCCGACCACCATGAGGCCGTCGCCGCGATGTTGGATCGCCGACCGCCTCGATTCACGGGGCACTGACGTCTCGGGGCGCATCCGCTCTCGGTCCATGATCGACTGTGGATCGTGCACCGACAGCCCGCGGAGTCGATACGGCCCACGGGGCGAGCATTCACCGAAAACGTCACGAAAATCCCTATGGCGGTGCCCCGTTCATGAACGCATCGACGTTGCGGCGTCAGGGTACGGCCACTCGCGTCGGGCCCGCCGTGGTCGGTCCTGCGGTCAGCCGAGACCTGCGGTGAGTTTGTACATGCAGCCGGTGACGAGGTCGGCCGGTGAGCCGGGACCGGTGGCGGGTGCGTCGCCGGTGGCCCATTGTTCGAGGGCCACCCGGATGGCTCCGGCGGCCGCGACGGCGGTGAGACGCAGCCGGAGGGTGTCGGTTTCGGGGGACAGGCCGGTCAGGACCGTGAGCAGGGACTGCTCCCCGGTGAGGTTGACGCGGTGCCACACCGCACGCAGGGCCGGATCCTGTTCCATGGCGCGCAGCAGGCCGCGCATGACCTCCATTTCCGTGCCGTCGTCGCGCGGGGTCAGGGCTCGGGCGGCGGCAGCGGCGAACTCCGCGGGGGTGGGCAGGCGCGCGGGTCCGCCGGCGAGGGAGTCCAGCCAGCGGGACGCGCCGGTCGACAGCAGCGGTTCCACGGCATCCTCTTTGGTGCGGCAATACCGGTAGAACGTGCGCAGGCCGACGCCGGATTCGGTGGCGATCTGCTCGGCGGTGACCGTCGCGGTGCCTTCCGCGGCGAACAGTCGTGCGGCCGTGCGGGCGATCTCGAAACGGGTCTGTGTCTTGCGTCGCTCGGACAGGCTCGGTCGCGATGCCGGGGCCGGTCGTGCTGCGGGCATCCTCGGCACCTCCTTCCGGTCCTATAATACCGGAGATTGCCATACTGGCATGACGTGCCACTCGGGCGTACTGTGTCATCAAGAATCTCACATCGGGTAAGGAGTCCCCATGGAACGTTTCGCCGACCGTCGAGTCCTGATCACCGGCGCCGGATCCGGGATCGGCCGCGCCACCGTGCTTCGCATCCTGTCCGAGGGCGGCACCGTCGTCGGCGCGGACGTCAACGAGGCCGGGCTCGCCGAGACCGCCGCACTGGCGGCCGAACGAGGCGCCGCCGACCGATTCGGCACGGTGCGGATCGATATCTCCGACGAGTCCTCGGTGCAGGCCGGGGTCGCCACCGCGCTGGAGCGGCTCGGCGGGCTGGACGCGCTGGTCAACGCCGCCGGAATCCTTCGCTCGGCACACACGCACGAGCTGTCGCTGGCCGATTGGAATCGGATCATCGCCACCAACCTCACCGGCACCTTCCTGATGACTCGCGAGGCGCTGGCCCCGTTGCTCGAGACCGGGCGCGGGGTCATCGTGAACTTCGCCTCGACCTCGACCTTCTTCGCGCACCCGTACATGGCCGCGTACGCCGCGTCCAAGGGCGGCATCATGTCGATGACGCACGCGCTGGCCGCGGAGTACGCCAAGCAGGGATTGCGCGTGGTCGCGGTGGCCCCGGGCTCGATCTCCAGCGATATGACCGACGGCCGCGGTCCGGGCCTGCCGGAGGACGCGGATCTTCAGCTGTTCATGAAGCTGATGCCGATGCTGGGCAAGGGATTCGCCTCGCCGGACACGGTCGCGGGCGTGGTGGCCATGCTGGCCTCGGACGACGGCGCGTTCATCACCGGAACCGAGGTACGCATCGACGGCGGCACCCACGCCTGACCTCGCCGGAGGAAGTTCGTCCACGGCAATTCGCGACAAAAAACTGAAACGTATTCTACCCTGGTCGCGGATCGACAATCTGGAGGTTTCTGTGACGGATCTGGCCGCTATCGAGGACATTCGCTCGCTCAAATATCGCTATCTGCGCGCACTGGACCTCAAGAACTGGGACGAGTTCGCCGGAACTTTCGCCGAGGACGCCACCGGGGCCTACGGATCGCCGTCCGGCGGCGGGCCGCTGAAGTTCGACAGCAGGGACGCCATCGTCGGCTATATGCGCTCCGCACTGGAGAACGACATCATCACCGTGCACGTGTGCAATCACCCGGTGATCGAGGTGGATGGCGAAACAGCCAGTGGCACATGGTGCCTGGAGGACACCGTGATCGTCCCCCAGTACGGCGTGATGATCCGTGGCGCGGCCTATTACCACGACCGCTACCGGCGCATCGACGGTCGCTGGTATATCGCGCACACCGGATACGACCGCATCTACGAAGCATCGATGCCGTTGCAGGACTTGGGTTTCCGGCTCACCGCCAACCGCTGGGCGGACCGTTCCCCGGATCGGGGCTGATCCGCGATCGGTTCGCGGTCCGGAACAGGCGTGCCGGTGCTCTGCTCACGGCCGGGCCAGGGAGTGATCCCGGCGGATCGCGGAGGGGGTCGTGTCCCACCAGCGTTGGCAGCTGCGGGTGAAGGTGGACTGTTCGGACAGGCCGAGCAGTGAGGCGATCTGACTCATCGGCAGGTCGGTGGTGGTGAGGTAGCGGCGGGCCTCGATCCGGCGCACCTCGTCGAGGATGGCGGCGAATCCGGTGCGTTCGGCGGCCAGGCGACGTTGCAGGGTGCGCGGGTGCAGCGTCATCAGCCGGGCCACGGCCGCGATATCGGGCGTGCTGGTGGGAAGGAGTTGTTCGACCGCGGCGCGGACCTGCGGGACGATCGATCCGCCCGCGTCGGCGGCCTGTTCGGCGAGGAAGGCGATGGCCAGCCGGTTCAGATGTTCGTCGCCGCCGGGTACCGCCCGGGTGGCCAGGCTGCCGGGGACCCGCAGCATCGCGACCGGACGGTCGAATCGCACTGGCGCACCGAAGAATTCCTCATAGGTCTCGCGCGGTGCGGGCGGGTGATACGGCAGTTCGACCGAGCGCAGACCGTAGGGGCCGTCGACCAGCCGCAACAGCGTTCGGTGCAGGAAGGCCAGTCCGAGATCGGTGCCCTGCACCAGCGGCGGCAGCCCGGCCCGCACGCCGTAGTTCAGTGCCGTGACCGAGCGGTCGCCGTAGGGGTCGGGCTCGAGGGTCAGGCTCAGCGATCTGGCGTGCACGAACAGATAACGCGAGGTGCACTCCAGTGCGTCGGCCAGGGTGGGTGAGTTGCGAATGGCCAGCGCGAGCGGGCCGAGCATGCTCAGATCCTGCCGCGCGCCGATCCGCAGGCCCAGGTCGGGGCGATGCAGGCGATCGGCGGCGATCTCCAGCGTGAGGGCCATGGCCTCGTCGGAGACCAGCAGATCGTCCGCGTCCAGGGCGGCGATCGGCAGTCCGGCCGCGGCGGCGAACTCTTCGGCGTTCCCGCCCAGCTCGGCTACCGTGGCACGGAAACCGCGCAGTCCGGCCGACCTGATCACCGACATGTCGTCCAGAATCAAATACTTGTCGCGCAGAGTCAAGAAGGAGTGCGTGTGCCCCAGCACACTGGAGATATGGAACATCTCGATGTCGTCATCGTCGGCGCCGGCCTGTCCGGAATCGGTGCCGCCTACCGGTTGCAGACCGAGCTACCGGACAAGAGCTACGCCGTGCTCGAGGCCCGCGAAGCGCTCGGCGGAACCTGGGATCTGTTCCGTTATCCGGGCGTGCGGTCGGACTCGGACATGTTCACCCTCGGCTATCCGTTCAAGCCGTGGCGTGATGCGAAGTCCATCGCCGACGGGCCCTCGATCCTGCGGTACGTCCGGGAGACCGCCGAGGAATTCGGGATCGACAAGCGAATTCGCTACGGCACCAAGGTGATCGGTGCACAGTGGTCGACGGACGAGTCGCGCTGGACGCTCACCGTCACCCAGGGCGGCGAAACCCGCACGCTCACTTGCGGATTCCTCTACAGCTGCGCCGGATACTACGACTACGACAAGGGACACACTCCGGAATTTCCCGGGGTGGAGAGTTTTTCGGGCACGATGGTGTACCCGCAGTTCTGGCCGGAGGATCTGGACTACGCCGGAAAGCGCGTGGTCGTGATCGGCAGCGGCGCGACGGCCGTCACCCTGGTTCCGGCGATGGCCGAGCATGCCGAGCAGGTCACCATGCTGCAGCGTTCGCCCACGTGGATCTCCGCGGTTCCGGGCCGGGACAAGTACGCCGACAAGATCCGTGAACTGCTGCCGCCGCAGCTGGCGCATCGCGTGATCCGCACCAAGAACATCCTGTTCAATGTGGGTTTCTATCAGTACTGCCGACGTCGCCCAGAGGCGGCGCGCAAATTGCTGACCGGCCTGACCACGCGCATTCTCAAGGACGAGACGCTGGTGGCCGAACATTTCACCCCCAATTACAACCCGTGGGATCAGCGCCTGTGCGCGGTGCCGGACGCCGATTTCTTCAAGTCGATGCGCAAGGGCAAGGCCGAGGTGGTCACCGACCACATCGACACCTTCGTGCCCGAGGGGATCCGGCTGAAGTCCGGCCGGGTGCTCGAGGCCGACGTCGTGGTCTCGGCCACCGGATTGAAACTGCTTGCGTTCGGCGGTATTTCGCTGGTCGTGGACGGCACGCCGATCAACCTGTCCGAGCAGTTCGTCTGGCAGGGCGCGATGCTCACCGGCGTGCCGAACTTCGCGGTGTGCATCGGCTACACGAATGCCTCGTGGACGCTGCGTGCCGACCTGACCTCGCGTCTGGTCTGTAAAGTGCTCGCGCACATGGATCGTCGCGGCTATCCGGCCGTCGTCCCGCAGCCGCACGGACACCTGGACGAGCATCCTCTCCTGGACCTGGCCGCCGGTTACATCCAACGTTCCATCGGCGATTTCCCCCGTCAGGGCAGCCGCCACCCGTGGAAGGTGCGGCAGAACTACCTGCTGGATTCGGCCACCACGATGCGCACCAACCTGGACAAGACGCTCGAGCCGGTGCGTCCCGCACCGGTGCTGCAGCGGGCCTGAGCCCGGGTCGCGCGCCGAGCGGGAACGTCCGGCGCGCAGTGGCATTCAGGCCAGCAGTAGGCCGCCGTCGACGGTCAGGATCGTTCCCGTGACGAAGCTGTTCTGCATCAGATGAAGATGGGCCGCGGCGATCTGTTCCGGTTCGCCGATCGTGCCGGTGAGCGTGCGCTGCGCGAGGGTGGCGAACAGTTCCGTGCGCTGCGGTTCGGGGATGCCGTCCCACATCGGCGTGCGGACCGTACCCGACCGGATCGCGTTGACCCGGATCGGCGCGAGTTCGACGGCCAGTCCGCGGACCAGGCCTTCGACCGCGGTCGCACTGGCGGCCGCGAGTGCCCTGCCCGGCGCCGGGCGGACACCGATCGTCCCGGAGGTCAGCGCGATCGAGCCGCCGGGCCGGATCCGGGGCGCCGCGTACTTCACCGCGGTGATCGCGCCCCAGAGGCGGACGTCGAACAGTGCGCGCGCCGCGGCGAGCGGGGTGTCCTGCAATCTGCCGGGAGGCGCCGCGTCACCGGCGGTGAAGACCAGGTGGTCCAGCTCGCCGACGTGTTCGAACAGCGCGATGACGTCGTCCTCGCTGTGCAGGTCCGTCACGACTCCGTCGCAGCCGTCCGGTAGTCCGGCCAGTGCTGTGTTCAATCGCTCCTTACTGCTGGACGCGATCGTGACCGCCGCACCGGCCGCCGCCGCGGCATGGGCGGTGGCCAGTCCCATCCCCGAGCTGCCCCCGATGACGACGATCTGCTGCTCGGTGAGAGTTGATTCGGACATTGTTTCTCCTGCTTTCCGGCGATGATGTCGCACGGGCGAAGTGATGACTCAGAGTGTCATCGTAACAGTGATGACACTCTGAGTCATCAGGTTAGGATGGTCGTCATGCCGCGATGGGATCCACGAGCCGAGGAACGGCTGCGTGCGGCCGCGCTGGAGTTGTATGCCGAGCACGGATACGAGAACGTCACCGTCGCGCAGATCACCGAGCGGGCCGGGCTGACCCGACGCACCTTCTTTCGCTACTTCGCCGATAAGCGCGATGTGCTGTTCGCGGGATCCGACCGGCTGGCCCCGGCCCTGGCCGAGGCGGTCCAGGGTGCGGACGCCGCGCTCGCACCCTTCGATGCCGTGCTGGCCGGTCTCGTGACGGTCGGCGATCTGCTGGCCGAGCGCGTCTCCTCGACTGCCGCGCAACGTCGAGCGATCGTCAAGAACAGCCCCGAACTGCGGGAACGTGAGCGGACCAAATTCGCCGCCGTGGCCGATCTGCTGGCCGACGCACTCGAACGACGTGGTGCGTCGAGTTCGGAGGCGAGTTTGCTGGCCCAGGTCGGGATCGCCATCTTCGTCGAGGCATTCGCGCGCTGGGCCGATGACACCGAGGCCACCGGATTGGCGGAACTCGTGCGCGAGGTGTCGGCCGAACTCGCGGCCCATCTGGGGTGTGGGTTCTAATACCACTACGCCGCAGTGCAAGTCGAGACGATGAGAGGCCGCCGCCGAATGTTCGAGTTCAATGATGCGACCAGCTCGTTCCGGTTGTCCGGGGAACCGTACCTGGGATTTCTCGGCGCATTGCACACCCATCTGACGCCGCGCAGTTATCTGGAGGTCGGGACGGAGACCGGTGCGTCGCTGGCGGTCGCGCAGTGTGATTCGATCGCGGTGGACCCGCAGTTCGCGCTGAACACCAGCCCTACCGGAAATCGCAAGCGCACGTTCTTCTTTCAGATGCCCTCCGACGACTTCTTCGCCTCCGAGGATGTGCCCGGATTGTTGGGACGGCCGGTGGATTTCGCCTTCCTCGACGGTATGCACCGATTCGAATTCCTGCTGCGCGACCTGATCAACGCGGAGGCGGTCGGTCATCCCCGGTCGCTGATCCTGCTGCACGACTGTCTGCCGTTGAATCCGCGAATGACGTTGCGGCAGTACGTTCCCGGTGATCGCAGCGAGGGGCACAGCGCGCTGTTCTGGGCCGGTGACGTGTGGAAGGTGCTGCCGATCCTGCGGAAGTATCGCCCGGACTTGCGGATTCACGTGCTGGACTGCCCGCCGACCGGACTGGTCGCGATCACTCGCACCGATCCGGCCTCGCGCGTCCTGGCCGAGCATTACTACGAGATCGTCGACGAGTACGCCGAATCCGTGCTGGACGAGAAGCAGTTGCAGTCGTACTGGGCGGATCTGGAGTTGACCGCGTCACGGCCGTTGTGCGCGGAACCCGATCGCTTGACCTCGCTGTTCAGCCTCTACTGAACTCGGGCCGAACCTGCGAGCCGCCGAGTCGGCGTGCGCTCATGCCGGCTGGCCGGGGCGGGGGATGTCGGAGGGGAGGGGATGGTCCGGGTCGAGGGCGGGGAGTCCGTCGATACTGTGCGAATTGTCGCCGGCGATGCGGCGGGCGAACTTCTCGTCCGGCTGCCGGGCGTGGTGCGCGTCCAGGACCGGGCGCTCGCCGACGAGTTCGTAGTAGGGCACCGAATATCCGCACGCATCGGCGATGCGCTCGACCCGGATCACCACGACCGCGCGCACGCCGGGATGATCGGTGCCGAAATGCGTTCGCAAATCCAGGAATTCGGGATCGTCGGGCCGAACGACCCGGCCCGTGCCGAACAGTCGCAGAATCCTGGAGTTGCGGGTGAACGAGCAGAACATCAGGGTGATCCGGCCGTTCTCCCGGATGTGGGCGATGGTCTCCGAGCCGCTGCCGAACAGATCCAGATACGCGACCGTGTGATCGTCCAGAATCGCGAACGTGTCCTGATACCCCTTGGGCGACAGATTGACTCGCCCGCCTTCCGACGGCGCGCTGGCCACGAAGAACATCGCCTGCGCCCGAATGAACTGCCGCAGTTGGTCATCCAGCCGAGAGAACTCCTTGGCCATCGGCACACCTTCCCCTCGAACCTGCGGCCAGTGTAACGACCGGCCTCACATCAGGCCCAGATCGATCTCAACGGGAAACGGTGCGGACGCCTTGATCACCCCGGTGAACATTTCCCCTGATCGGTATGTCCCCGTGGCCGGGTCCAGCACGTAGGTGTAGACGATCGGAACACCGGTCGCGGCCTGTTCGATTCGCCAGTAGAACCCGATGCCCGCTCGGGCATACTGTTCGACCTTCACGATCCGGTCGGTAGTTTCCGAACCCGGGGATACGACTTCGGCGACGAGCAGCACATGTTCGGGACGGGTGGGGGTGATATCGATCGTGTCCGCTCGATACACCACGACATCCGGTCGGCGATTGTGCAGCGGCACGTCCTGGAGTCGGACATCGAAGTCCGTATCGGCGTTCCAGTCCGGTCCAGCGGCGCTGTCCAGCGCATTCGCCAGAATCCTGGCCAGGCGATTGTGCCGTTTGGAAGCGCTGGGGCTCACGACGACCATCCCGTCCACGATCTCGATCCCCGCACTCTGCTCCTCGGACCAGGATTCGTATTGCTCCACCGTGATCTGCTCGTGCATCCACGCGGGTGTTATCGACTGCACAGCCATTAGCGCTCCTCCCGGCCATCCGTCGGGCGGGCCCGATCCCGCTGCACGCAGTGTACTTCCCGGATCGCGGTCGAAGACGCGCCGCGCGAGGATGGCCGAGGTCTCCGGCACGTTGCGGCTCAGGCTGATTGCTGGATGCGGATGATGTTGTCCGGGGGATTGCGGAAGGTGCGGTCACGGATGCCGTCGAGGTGGTCGGTGAGTTCCCGGAGAGGGAGACTCGGCGGAATTCGATTCCGGAAGGAATGGATTCTCGCCGGACCGCGATTGTCGAGTCGTTCCCGGCGGTATCGTGTATTCCGATACGGACTCGTTCGTGAGGATATTCACTGCGGTGTGCCGTTCCGGCAGAAGGAATCTGGCGTGATACCGCTCGCGGGCGGCGTTGTCGCAGGTCGTGGCCGTTCGGGCGGGGTCGGAAGTTAGGGTTGTAAAACCTTGGTGTGCAATGGGTTACCTCATTTCGGCTAGCCTTCCATTGCTGGAACGAAGTGCGGGAAATGGTTACCGTTATTTCGTGCTGAGAGATGAGGCAGTGCTGGACGAGCGGGTTGTGGTTGCGCCGGTGGCGCATCCGGAACCACACGGTATCGGGTTGGCCGCGCGGTTGAATTGGCTTCGGGCGGGAGTTCTGGGAGCCAATGACGGAATTGTTTCCGTGGCGGGGATCGTCGTGGGTGTGGCGGCGGCCACCGCCACCCGGTCGACAATTCTGACCGCGGGGATCGCGGGACTGGCGGCGGGGGCGGTATCGATGGCGCTCGGGGAATACGTGTCGGTGAGCACCCAGCGCGACAGTGAGCGAGCGATTCTCGAGGTGGAGCGGCGCGAACTCGTCGAACAGCCGGAGGCGGAACTGGCCGAACTCGCCGCGATCTACGAGGGCAAGGGCCTCTCGCCGGCGACGGCGTGGAAGGTGGCCGAGGAACTCACCGAGAACGACGCCTTCACCGCGCACGCCGAAGCCGAACTGGGGATCGACCCGACGGATCTGACCGATCCCCGGCATGCCGCGTTCTCCTCGGCACTGTCATTCACTCTCGGCGCACTGCTGCCGCTACTGGCGATCCTCACCCCGACGGCGATTCGCGTTCCGGTGACGGTGGTCGCCGTACTGGCGGCGCTCGCGCTCACCGGGGCGCTGGGTGCGCGGCTCGGGCAGGCTCCCGTGCTGCGAGCCACGGTGCGGGTACTGCTCGGCGGCGCGCTGGCGATGGCGAGTACCTACCTGATCGGCCATCTGGTCGGCCTCGCCATCTGACCGGCGGGCCGGCGATCACACCTGTGCGGGGATCCGGTCCCGCTTGCGCGCCTCGCGCGCGAGCGACCGGTCTCGCTGCTCCTCGAACCGCAGACAATCGGCCTGCAACTTCTGCAGGAATTCCCCGAGCTCATTGCGCATCCGATCCCCGCGCGGCCCGAAATCGTTGCGCTCGAACACATTCCACTTGCGCAGCACCGGCATCACCACCTCTTCGAGGTGCTGGCGCAGATCGTAGATGCCGTGCTTGGCCATCAGCACCCCGTTGCGCCGCCAGTCCGGCATGCCCGCGCCGGGCATCTGGAAGTTGCACACGATCTCGGTGATCGCCTCGAGCGCCTGATCCGGCGAAAGGTCCAGTGCCGCACCGCACATGTTGCGGTAGAAGATCATGTGCAGATTCTCGTCCGCGGCGATGCGCTGCAGCATGCGATCGGCGATCGGGTCGTCGCACGCCTTGCCGGTGTTCCGGTGTGAGACGCGGGTGGCCAGCTCCTGGAAGGTCACATAGGCGACCGAATGCAGGAACCCCCTGTCGCTGACCTGCTCGACGGTTCCGCCGCCCTCCCGGATCATCTTCACCGGGTTGTACCCCTGGGTCATATGCGCCATCCGAGCCTGTTCCAGCGCAACGGGATCCACCGCCCGGGTGACCACGAGATAGTCCCGGATGACGATGCCGTGCCGGTTCTCCTCCGCGGTCCAGCGGCCGACCCAGGTGCCCCAGGCCCCGTCCTTGGAGAAGTTCTCCGAGATCTCGCGGTGGTAGGAGGGCAGGTTGTCCTCGGTGAGCAGATTGGTGATCATCGCCGCCTTGGCGACCTCACTCAGTGTCGACTGCGCCGGGTCCCAGTCCTGCCCGTCCATGGCGGCGAAGTTGCGCCCGGCGTCCCACGGCACGTAGTCGTGCGGGTGCCACGCCTTGGCCATGGATAGATGCCGGTCGACGTTCTGTTCGGCGACGGGTTCCAACTCCATGAGCAGTTCGAGCTGTGTGAGGTTCCTGGCCACGATGAAGCCCTTCCTCCAAGTCGGATCGGCGAGTGCGACGGTGCGCGAAGAAACCGGTAGAGTGCAATAGCGATCGGATAGCTGCGTGTCACATGGCAACCCCGATCGGTTCCGCCCCCGATAATGTAGTCCGACCCAGCCGGGCACTCGAGGGCAGGAGGGTGCGTCGCGTTAAAGAGGACAAAACTCCTGCTGAAGTTGCACTCGATCCCCGGTGCCCTGCCGAACCGGCTGTCGTTCCTGCCGTTGTCGGTGCTCCAGCGTTTCTCACCAGGTGTATTCGCCAAAGGATTGCCGTTGAAAGCGAGTCGAGCATGACGAGTGTGAGCAGTAAGGGTTTTCCCAGTGTGGTCGTCACCAGCATGGCGGCGACCACGTCGATCGCCGGTGACGTGGACTCCACCTGGAAGGGACTGCTCAACGGCGAGAGCGGGATCGATGTCCTGGACGACGCGTTCATCGAGCAGTTCGAGCTTCCGGTGCGCATCGGCGGCCATCTGAAGGCCAAGCCGGAGGATTCGCTCCGCTGCGAGGAGGCCCGGCGGCTGTCCTACGTGGAGCAGATGGCGCTGGTGCTGGGGCGTGAGGTCTGGCGCAACGCGGGCAGTCCCGAGGTGGACCCGCAGCGGCTCGGGGTGTCGATGGGCACCGGAATCGGCGGCGCGGAGATCTACATCGATGTGACCAACCGGATGCAGCGCGGCGGCTATCGCAAGGTCTCGCCGCTGGCCGTGCAGCAGATCATGCCGAACGGCGCGGGTGCGGTCGTGGGACTGGAGGTGGGCGCGAAAGCCGGTGTGTCGACGGTGGTTTCGGCCTGTTCGTCCGGTTCGGAGGCGATCGCCAACGCCTGGAAGACGATCGTGATGGGCGATGCGGACGTGGTCGTCACCGGCGGGGTGGAAGGTTCCATCCAGGCCGTCCCGATCGCCGCGTTCACCATGATGCGCGCCATGAGCACCCGCAACGACGAGCCCAAACGCGCCTCCCGCCCGTTCGACAAGGATCGCGACGGATTCGTCTTCGGCGAGGCCGGGGCGATGATGGTGCTCGAGACCGAGGAGCACGCCCGCGCTCGCGGCGCGAAGATCCACGCGCGCCTGATGGGTGCGGGAGTCACCTCCGACGGTTTCCACCTGGTCGCCCCGGATCTCGAGGGCAAGGGCGCCGCGCGGGCGATCAAGCGGGCCATCGAGACGGCCGGTTTGTCGAAAGACGATGTGACACATGTGAATGCGCACGCCACCGCGACCTCGGTCGGCGACACCGCCGAGGCGCTGGCGATCAACTCCGCGATCGGTAATCACGCCTCGGTCTACGCGCCCAAATCCGCGCTGGGACATTCGATCGGCGCGGTCGGAGCGCTGGAATCGGTGCTGACGGTGCTCAGCATCCGCGACGGCGTCGTGCCGCCGACGCTCAATCTCGACAACAAGGATCCGGAGATCGACCTGGACGTCGTGACCGGACAGGCCCGCAGCACCCGGATCGATTACGCGGTGAAGAACTCCTTCGGTTTCGGCGGCCACAACGTGTCGCTGGCATTCGGCCGGTACTGAGCCGGAACCGTCGAAGCTCCTGCTACTGTTCGGGCTTCGCGGTGTCGATCTGTGTTCGATTGTCATCGCACGTCCGCTGGGCGTGCGTGAAAAAGGATAGGGAATGATCGGCGAGACCTTTGATGACTATCTCGATGAGCAGGGCAATATCTCGATCCGCAGCGATGCGACAATGATCGATTTCGTCGACAAGCACAGTGCGGCAAGCGCCGACGATCTTGCCTACCGCTACATCGACTATTCGCGCGAGCGTGACGGCGAGTACCTGGAGCTGACCTGGGGCCAGTTCGGCGTCCGGCTGCGCGCGGTCGCGGCCCGACTGCAGCAGGTGACCGCCCCCGGCGATCGGGTCGCGATTCTCGCACCCCAGGGACTGGATTATGTGGTGGCCATGTTCGCGGCGGTATACGCGGGCAATATCGGTGTGCCATTGTTCGATCCGGAAGAATTGGGACATACCGGTCGCGTGCATTCGGTGCTGAGCGACTGCAGACCCTCGGCGATTCTGACCGCGAGTTCGGCCGCGGCGCGGGTGCGCGAGATATTCCGCGAACTCCCGGCCGCGCAACGTCCCCGCATCATCGCGGTCGACGCGATCCCGGACAGCGTCGGCGAGAGCTGGATCCGCCCGGACGTCAAGATCGACGACGTGGCCTATCTGCAGTACACCTCGGGCTCCACGCGCGCGCCCGCCGGTGTCGAGATCACCCATCGCGCAGTGGGCACCAACCTGCTGCAGATGATCGACGCTCTCGGCATCGACGAGACCGCGCGCGGGGTCACCTGGCTGCCGATGTTCCACGACATGGGGTTGTTGTGCGTGATCCTGCCGGTGGTCGGCGGCGGATTCATCACCATCATGTCGCCGAGCGCCTTCGTGCGCCGCCCGTACCGGTGGATCAAGGAACTGGCCGCGGCCTCGGACGGCGCGTCGACCTACGCCGCCGCACCGAATTTCGCGTACGAGCACGCGGCGGTGCGCGGCCTGCCCAAGCCGGGCGAGGAGCTGGATCTGTCCAACGTGATCGGCCTGATCAACGGCAGTGAGCCGGTGTCGGTGACCTCGATGACGAAGTTCAACGACGCGTTCACCCCGTACGGGCTGTCCAAGACTGCGATGAAGCCGTGTTACGGCATGGCGGAGGCGACGTTGTTCGTCTCGGCGACCAAACGCGCGGACGAGGCGATGGTCGTCCACGTCGACCGGACCGAACTCAACGCCGGGCGGATGATCGAGGTGGATCCGACCTCGGACAGCGCGGTGGCGCAGGTGTCGTGCGGCTTTGTCGCGCTGTCGCAGTGGGCGACGATCGTGGATCCCGAGACCGGGGCCGAACGCCCCGACGGCCACGTCGGCGAGATCTGGCTGCACGGGGACAACATGGGCATCGGCTACTGGGGCCGGGAGCAGGAGAGCGCGGCGACCTTCCGCAACCGGCTCACCGCGCGGCAGCCGAACAGTCACGCGGAAGGTACTGTGCCGGAAGCGGATTGGATGCGCACCGGCGATTTCGGCGCGTACTACGACGGCGAGTTGTACATCACCGGCCGGGTCAAAGATCTGGTGATCGTGGACGGGCGCAACCACTATCCGCAGGATCTCGAGCAGACCGCCCAGGAGGCGTCGGACGCGCTACGGCCCGGATTCGTGGCGGCGTTCTCGGTGCGGGCGCAGGAGTTGCCCGCCGCGATGCGTGCGGACGGGGTGTCCGCGGGGTCGGAACACCTGGTCGTCGTCGCCGAGCGCGGCACCGGCGCGGCGAAACTGGCGCCCGAGCCGATCGCCGAGGTGGTCCGGGCGGCGATCGCGGCCAAACACGGTGTGGCGGTGTGGGATCTGCTGCTGGTCCCGGCCGGGTCCATCGCCCGCACGTCCAGCGGGAAGATCGCGCGACGGGCGTGCAAGGCGGCCTATCTGGAGGGGACGCTGCGCGGCGGACGTCGTCAGCAGGAGTTCCCGGACGTCGAACCGGAGTAGCGGCCGCCTCGCGTGCGCCGCATGTCCCTGGTACGCCGCAGTCTCAGGCGCGCCAGAGCTGATCGCCCGAGCGGGAGATGACGATGTTGGGCACCACCGCGCGGGCGGACAGCCGGGACACCGCGAGCACCATCTCGGCGATGTCCGCGGTGGGGAGCATGGCGGAGGGCTCTAGTTCACCGTGCTTCCACGCGGTCATATCGGTGTCGACGTAGCCGGGGGAGATGGCCGTCGCGCTGACGCCGCGCGCTGATTCCTCGAGCGAGACCGTTTCGCACAGCGAGATGAGCGCGGCCTTGGTGGCGCCGTAGAGGGCCAGGCCGGCCTCCCCGGCGACACCCGTGATCGAGGCGAGCGCGACGATCTTGGCCCCGCGCCGCGGGTCGGCCTCGGCCCTGGAGCGCAGCAGCGGCAGCGCCGCCTGGATGAGCGCGAGCGGGGCGCGGAAGTTGACGTCGAGCATCCGGTCGCGCGCCTTGGCGGTCAGTTCCGCCACCGTGCCCACGCTGCCGGTACCTGCGTTGAGCACGAGCAGATCCAGGCCGCCGAACCGCTCGGCGTGCGCGTCGACCAGCTCGGTGATTCGCGCTTGTTCGGCCATGTTCGCCGCGAACGGGTGGATCTGCGCGCCGGTCTCCGCGTGGATCTCCTGCGCGGTCTGCTCGAGGGTTTCGGCGGTGCGCGCGGCGATGGTCACCGCGTATCCCTCTCCGGCCAGGCGGCGGGCGACTTCGGCGCCGATGCCCCGTGAGCCGCCGGTGACCAGTGCGCTGCGAACAACCGTCATGACCCAGCCTTCTCGATGATGCGGAACGATGATCTCGGGGTTAAGTTAACACGGGTTCGCCCTCCTTCGATCTGTCGGGCCGGTCGATCACCGGTGGCCGGACGGGTACTCGCCGCGAACCGTCGCGGTTGCCGCCGCTGCCGAGAGATCGGCGGGTGATCGCGGGCCCTCGTCACCGGGACCTCGGCAGGTGATCCAGGCCCCGCTGCCGGGGCATCGGCAGGTGCTCGCAGGCCCCGGTCCGGTCCATGCCCGGCGGCGATCTGTGGCAGACTCGGCACCGCACGATGCGGCCGCTCGACGACCGTGCGTGGAAGGGTATGCGGGAGTTGGGATTGCGATGGAGCTGAGCACCATCGAGCGCCAGGTGGCGCAGGACAGGCGTGCCGCCACCCAGGAGCGCTCGGCCGAGGCCGATCTGCGCCTGGCCGCCTCGCTGTGTGATTTCGCCCGCGCCCTGATCGCGACGAAGAAGGACGGTTCGGACCGGGATCGGTCCCCGGCCTCGCTGGAACCGGCGCAGGAGGCGGTGCTGATCCGGCTGCGCTGGCTGATCCGGGGACAGGTCACCGCGGAGTTCGCCGGGCAGGTGCAGGAGGCGCTGCGGCTGTTCGAGGAGGCCGCGCGCACCATCGGTCATCGTGAGCTGGCGACCTCGACCATTCGGCAGGCCTGCGACGCCTATCACCAGGTGGCCCAGAAGTATCCGGCCGCGGCCGCGGTCTGTGCCGACGGGCTGTCCAAATGCGGTGTGTGGCTGTGCCGGTTGGATCCGTCCGCGGCGGTGGACGCCAGTGCCGAGGCGGTGCGCATTCGCGCGGGTCTGTTCGCGGCCGACCCCGACCAGTCGGGCCGTTACTATCTGGCGAGCTTGAACATGTTGCTGCGGACGCTGATGATCGGCCGCTCACGCAAGCAGGCGCTGGCGATGTACCGCGAACGGTATTCGGCCTGGACCAGCCAGCCGATGACGAGCCGGTTGCGCGCGACTCCCATCGCCGAACTCGACTTCACCAGCAAAACCGTTGCCGCACTGGGGAAGCTGGAGTGTCAGACACTCGAGCGCGCGGGTTATCTGACCCAGCAGCAGATCCTCTACCAGACCTCCGGCGATCTGTCGACGATCGAGGAGATCAACTGGAAGCTCGGCCTGGTCGGGCTCAAACCCCTTGCGGCCGGGGCGCTTCCGGACCTGCCGTCCAAGCCGGTGGAGATCGCCACCTCCTTCGGCGCGATCGCGGTGCGTTGCGCGAGTCCCGATGCGGTGGCGCAGGTTCGCGCGGCCGTGATCGCCGCCTACGCGGCCGACGGCGTGCAGCCCACCACCAGCACCTCCTTCCAGGGTGTGCATGAAACCCATTGGCACATACCGGATCCGGAGATGAATCTCACCGAGAACCTCGGTGACGACGTGGTGCTCGTGGAGCGCTGCGGCGGTAGCTGGATCTCGGTGGCCAGTCTCTACTGGGAGCTCACTCCCAGCGGTAGAAACCCGCTGGCCCTGCGGCTTTCGCAGAAGTGGCCGGTGATCACGGTGAACACCACCGAGCACATGTCCTACGAATTGTGCTGGTACGCGGAGGGTGTCGCCGCGCAGTACGCCGCGCTGGGACGTCCGGCCGGACAGCCCGCACTGGACAAACCCCTGGCTCCCTTGAACTTCGCGGTCCTGGCCGACTACGGCGCGGACTACGCCTCGGAGACCCAGGTCCGTGCGGCGTTCGGCAACACCGCGACGTTCTCCAAGCTCACCAATCTGCCGACCAGCGGCATCCGGCAGGCCGGGCAGGCGCATGCGCTGGCCGATTACGGCGACCGGGTGTTGTTCCTGCGCGGCACCGGATCGGATTGAGTCGCGATGTCGGATCCCGCGTTATCGCAAGCGGTTACGCCGCGGTGGGAGTACGGCGGCCGCTACTACGTGGTGTGGCGGGTCACCGACAGCGGTGAGCAGGACACCCTGGGCTGGGAACTCGAGGACGTGGGTCCCTCGCCGGGTCGCGGTATCGTGCTCGAGGCGTTCGGGCAGGACGCCTCCGGAGAGTTCGTGTTCACCGCCTTCACCGACCAGCCGCTGCCGTTCGCCCTGGTCCACCGGTTCGTCGTCGAGGCGGCCCGGGAGATCCCGGCGCAGTAGCGGGCCACACCCCGGTGCGGCGGGCCGGGATGAATT
This sequence comes from Nocardia coffeae, assembly GCF_019890715.1. Lineage (NCBI taxonomy): Bacteria > Bacillati > Actinomycetota > Actinomycetes > Mycobacteriales > Nocardiaceae > Nocardia > Nocardia coffeae. The sequence goes on from NZ_JAINZY010000017.1 coordinate 50,037, forward strand.
CATGGCACGCAGCTGTTGGACAAGTGTTCATCCTTTTGCCGACCGGTAACGAATGACCTGTGTCGGTGGGCTGCGGCGCGCGCCGATCTCGGATCGCCGGAGTGGGGAACGACACAATTGCATATCGACCGAACCAGCAACAACGCATTCGGCATCATCTGAGCTCCACCCGCCTCGGACAGCGCCGACATCCAGGCCGTAGCCGGACCGACGAGGCGCCAACCCCAGGTCACACTGTGCATCCACGCCCGATGACGCCAACTCCGAGCCCGCGGCCCGGGTCGAGTCTGGACTGACGGAGTGGGGGAGCGAAGCGCAGGAGCGGAGGAGGGAAGAATCGGCCCTTGGGGGCCGCGGCACGCCGGAGCGGAGCGGAGGCCGAAAATTCAGTTTGCGATTGGGTGCCTGGGCGTATGTATAGTTGGCTTTGGCAACTAGTTGTATGCGCTAACCAAGTCTGCAGATCTATGGGAGAAGGTGAATCCCCATGACCACTATCGGCCTCGACCCCGAGGTACCTGCCGCCGGCTCCGGCAGTGCCGTCCTCGACGACGCCGATCGGCTCGGCACCCAGTTGGTGCGGTTCATGCGGGCACTGAACCGTGCGAAGACACAGATGTCCAAGCACGGTCCGGACGGATTGGACAGACTCGCATACGCGGTGCTGTTCTGCCTGGTCCACGACGGCCCGCAGCGTACCGGCAAGATCGCCGAGCAGCTGCACGCCGAGATCTCCACCATCAGCAGGCAGACACGATCCCTCGTCACGCACGGCATGATCGAACGCCGGGCGGACCCTGTCGACGGCCGCGCCTGCGTGCTCGCCGCCACCGAGGAGGGAGTGCGCGTCTTCGAAGAGACCCGCCGGCAACGGAACGTCTGGCTCGCCGGAATCCTGGCCGACTGGCCCGCGACGGAGCGGTCCGATCTCATCACACTTCTCGACCGGCTCAACGCCGATATCGAGACAACCCCATCGCTGTGTACAGCCGAACCGAAATAGGGTTTGAACAATTATGACGACTTCGACAACCGAGGCGCCGGTGGCTCGGTCCGGACCAGTGGAGGAAGAGAGTACGTTCCTCTCCCACCGCCAGGTTCTGACAGTGCTGTCGGGACTGCTGCTGGGCATGTTCCTGGCGGCGCTGGATCAGAACATCGTGAGCGTGGCGATCGTTCGGATCGCCAACAGCCTGCACGGATTCGATCAGCAGGCCTGGGCCACCACGGCCTATCTGATCACCGCGACCATCAGCACCCCGCTGTACGGCAAGCTGGCCGACATCTACGGTCGAAAGCCGTTCTTCCTCACCGCGATCGGCATCTTCGTCATCGGTTCGGCGGCGTGTACGTTCGCCACCTCGATGTACGAGCTGGCCGGATTCCGTGCCTTCCAGGGCCTGGGCGCCGGTGGTCTGATGTCGCTGGCGATGACCATCATCGGTGACATCGTCCCGGCCCGTGAGCGCGTGCGCTACCAGGGCTACTTCATGATGGTGTTCGGCATCTCCACGGTGCTCGGGCCGGTGCTCGGCGGCTGGTTCTCCGGCTTCGACCACCTGTGGGGCCTCGAGGGCTGGCGCTGGGTGTTCCTGGTGAACGTGCCGATCGGCATCATCGCCCTGGGCGTGGTGGCGCGAGTGCTGAACGTGCCACATCGAAAACAGAGTCACAAGGTCGACTGGTGGGGCGCGATAGCGCTCGCGATATGTGTGGTGCCGCTGCTGATCGTGGCCGAGCAGGGCCGCGGCTGGGGCTGGGGCGAGAGCAAGTCGATCATCTGCTACGCCATCGGCGCGGTCGGGCTGATCCTGTTCATCTTCATCGAATACCTGATGAAGGACGCGGCGCTGATTCCGCTGCGGCTGTTCAAGAACTCGACCTTCAGCGTCGTCATCGCGGGCGGCTTCATCGTCGGTATCGCGATGTTCGGGGCGATCTCCATGGTCCCGCTGTACTGGCAGGTGGTGCGCGGATATTCGCCGACCTCGGCTGGTCTGCTGATGTTGCCGCTGGTGGCGGGCATCATGATCGGTTCGCTGATCTCCGGGCAGGTCACCCGGTTCACCGGCCGGTACAAGGTGCTGCCGGTGGTGGGCACGTTCATCATCGCGATCGGCGCGCTGCTGTACTCGCAGGTGCACTACGACACCGCGATCTGGCAGCCGCTGCTGTTCAGCGGCATTATCGGCCTGGGTCTGGGCTGCTGCATGCAGACGTTGATCATCGCCGCGCAGAACGCGGGCCCGCGCTCGGACATGGGTGTGTCCACCGCGTCGGCGACGTTCTTCCGGCAGATGGGCGGCACCCTGGGTGTCGCGGTCTTCCTGACGATCATGTTCAACCTGTTGCCGCACAAGATCATCGACGCGTTCGGCGGACGTCTGCCGGCCGGGTTCGATACCTCGAAGCTCGGCAGCATCCAGAGCAATACCAGCAGCATCGCCTCGCTGCCGTCGGTGGTGAAGGATCCGATCCTGATCGGCTTCACCAACTCGCTGCACGGCGTGTTCTACTCCGCTGCCGGGGTGGCCCTGGTGGCCTGCCTGGTGCTGCTGTTCATGAAGGAGATCCCCCTGGCGGACCCCAAGGCCGAGGCGGCGAAGGCGAGCGAGCCGATCGACGCGACCACGGGTTCGTGGGAGGAAAGTCAGGTCTGGGAGGGTGCGGCACAGGCACTCTCCGAGCCGGAGCCGGTGCTGGCCGGTGCGGTCGCGGGCAGGCATGCCGCGATCGAGCGCAACGGTAACGGCGCGGCTGCGCATACGAATGGAACGGCGGTGTCACAGATGGCCATAAGGAGTTCGTCGGCCGGATTCGCCTCGGCGGACGGCGAGGTTCGCACGATCGGCGGTCGGATCAGACGCGAGGACGGGCGGCCGGTCGCCGGCGCCGCGCTCACGCTGATCGATACGCGCGGTCACCAGGTGTCCCGGGCGACCGGTGACGCCGAGGGCGGCTACACGATCGGTGCGCCCACGTCGGGCAGCTATGTGCTGATCGTCTCGGCGGGCGGACACCAGCCGTCGGCGGTCAACGTGACCGTCGGCAACGGGTCGCAGTCGCTGGACGTGGCCCTGCAGGGTTCGGGCGAACTGTCGGGCGTGGTGCGCTCGGCCGGACGCGGTGAGCCGCTGCCCTCGGCGACGGTTACCCTGACCGATATGCGCGGCGAGGTCGTCGGCGCGGCGGTCACCGGACAGGACGGCACGTACGTCTGCCACGGCGTGGTGTCCGGTATCTACACCCTGGTCGCGGTCGCCGACCACATGCGGCCCAACGCGCTGACGCTGACCGTTCCCGAGAGCGGGCTGCTGCGGCACGACATCGAACTCTCGGCGATGACGGTGCTGTCCGGTGCGGCCTGGGCGAACGGACACGCGGTGCCCGATGCGCAGGTGACCGTGCTGGATGTCAGCGGAACGCCGGTCGCGACCGCCCGCACCGATGCGGACGGCCACTACCTGGTGTCCGATCTGCCCGAGGGCGAGTACACCGTGGTGGCCAGCGGCTACCCGCCGGTGACCAGTCAGGTCACCGTCGCGGGCGGCGAGATCAACCACGATGTGCGGCTCGGCTACGAGGAGGCGACGAAGCAGTCATGAGTGGACTGACGGCACGTATTCACACCACCGAAGGGTGGCCGGTACCGGACGCGGTGCTGACGGTGACCGATCTGAGCGGCCGTCAGCTCGCGCGGGCGACGGCCGGAGCGACCGGGGAAGTGGCCACCGAGCCGCTGCCCGCGGGCGTGTGCACCGCCATCATCACCGCGCCGGGCTTCCAGCCGGTGGCGCAGGTGGCGCGGGTCGGCGCGGACGGCTCCGGTCGGCTGGGACAGATCGTCCTGGCTCCGGAGGCGGGGACCAATCCGGCCCCGCCGGCCGGTCCGTGGACCATCGACCCGGTGCACTCGACGGTCATCGCGACCGCGCGGCATCTGGGCATCGCCAGTATCAAGGCGCGCTTCGCGGAGGTGAGCGGTCGGCTGAACATCGCCGAGACCCTGGAGAATTCGACGGGTTTCGCCGAGATCAAGACCGCGAGCATCGATACCGGCATCGGCATGCGCGACGACCACCTGCGGTCGCCGGACTTCCTGGATGCCGAGGAGTATCCGGTGATCTCGTTCAGCGGCAGCGGTTTCCGCCGCGTCGGCGGTGACAAGCTGGTGATGGCGGGCGAGCTGACCCTGCACGGCCAGGTCCGTCCGATCGAGCTGGACATCACCTACGGCGGCTACGGCCCCGACCCGTGGGGCGGTGTGCGCGCGGCGTTCCACGCCGAGATGCAGTTGCACCGCAACGATTTCGCGATCGACTACAACGCCATGGTGCGCGCGGGTATCGCCGCGGTCGGCACCACGGTGAAGATCGATCTCGACATCGAACTCGTCCAGGGCGATCAGCTGCCCCAGATGTAATGCGAATTCCATTGGGCCGCCCCGGTTTCCGAACCGGGGCGGCCCAATGTCGTATCCGGGGCCGTCGTCGCGGCGCTCAGCGTCCGAGGAAGGAGCGCAGCAGGGCGCTGATCTGGGCGGGGTGGGTGACCGGTGGGGTGTGGGCGACGTCGTCGAGCAGGACGAGGGGCTCGGCGGCCGGGAGCATGGCAGCCATCCGAGCGCCCGCTTCGGGTGATATGGGCAGGTCGGCGCTGCCGTGTACGACCAGGGCCGGGGCGGTGATCTCGGACAGCCGTTCCTCGATGCTGTCGGCTCCCATGAGTACTCCGACCGCGCGGGCCAGGCGTTCGGCGGGTTGACGTCGAATGCGGTTGAGCCACTGGGGCGTTGCCGATGCATCGACGCCCAGCAGTAGGTCCAGGACCGCCGAGGCGGTGGCCGTTACCTCTCCGGCGGCGAACCCGTCCCGGATGCGCGCCATCTGTTCCAGTGCGGGGCCCGGGAACGCAGCGGCCGAGGTGTCGATCAGGGTCGTGCTGGTGATGCGGTGGGGCGCCAGCAGTGCCGCGCGCAGGGCGGTGAATCCGCCCTGGGAGTGGCCGACCAAGTGGGCTTCGGATATCTCCAGCGCGTCGAGGACGGACAGTGTGTCACGGGCGGCATCCCAGTAGGTGTACGGCAGGCCGTCGTCCTCGGTGCCGCCGTGCAGTCGGAAATCGAGACGTAGACAACGATATTCGGCGAGTTCTTCGACCACGCCGTCCCACATGGTCGAATCCATGAGGTTGCCGTGCAGGAAGAGGATCGCGGGACCGGCGGCGCCGTTGTCGGTGACGTGGAAATGCTGACCGTGCGTGGTGATCGGGTACATCGTGCTCCTGAATGGTCGAATATCTCCATTCCAGTCCGTCGATTCGAATGTGGCGAGGTAGTTTGGCAACCAGTCATGGTCGAATCACGTCAAACTGTCCTGGGGGTCGGATATTCGCCGACCCGGGAGATCGTCGGCTCGTTGCCGGTCGAGGTGCTGCGTTTCCCCGAGACCGATGTGCTGCGGGGGCAGGTGCGGCGGCGGCCGGTCCGTCCGGATTTCCACGTCGTCGGCGTGATCACCGGTGGAAAAGGGTTGCATGCCATCGACTTCCAGCGGCTGGAGTTGAGTGCGGGCGTCGTGTTCTGGTTGCGTCCGGGGCAGGTGCATCGCATTCTGGGCGACTCCGGTCTGCGTGGCGCGCTGCTGCTGTTCGCCCCCGCGGCGCTCGCTCCGGGCACGCCTGTCGCCGCCTTCGCCCAGGATGGGCTGCGGCCGAGCCAATGGTCCGTCGACCCGCGCGACCGGCTCGCTGCCGCGGCACTGCGGCATCTGGAACTCCTTCTTGCCGTTGACTTTTCGACACGAGATGGTAGGGACGCGCTCCGGCTCGCCCTCGGGCCGCTGATCCCAGCGGCCATGGGCGTCCCAGGCAGCGGTTCGACGGTCTTCGAGCGTTTTGCCGCGGCGGTGGAGGCCGACCATCAACGGCATCACCATGTGCGGGACTACGAGCCGATCGTCCACGCGAGTAGCCGAACCATCGATCGCGCGGTGCGGGACAGCAGAGGTGTCGGCGCCAAACGATTCCTCGACGAACGAATAGCCCTGGAGGCCCGGCGTCGTCTGGCCACGACCGACGTCACCGTCGCCGCCCTGGCCGCCGAACTCGGATTCACCGAGCCGACCAACTTCGTCAAGTTCTATCGCCGCCTGACCGGCACGACTCCGCACGCGGATCGGTGACCGCGGGCGTGACACCGGACTCGGACGCCGCCGCCGGAGGACTTCCGCTCGTCCCTACCCCGATACTCTCGCCGGGGCCCGCTACACTCTTCCCGGCTCCGGGATCGCGATGGGGCGCGGTCCCGCGTATGGTCGATTGACTGCGGCGAACTCGGGCGGCGCGGTAACCACCGGTGAATCGGTCGTCACGGTCCGGGACTAGGCTTTTCACACAGATGCGGTGTCGAGCCGTGTGCTTGTTCACCTGCTGGATGTGTCGTCGAGGGATCCTGTTGTCCGAGTGTGCGAGCCGCGAGCGCCGGCGGTCGGCCACGACCGGTCGCGAGCAGCCGGACAGAGCCGTCGGGTGTGGTGGCACGGATCCCGGAGAACCGAATCGAAGCAGAACGGCAGGCGTGCGTGGTACTGGAGTATTCAGCGGGCGGAGTTGCGCTGCGATCCGCCTCGGAAGTGAACATCTCGGTCGAAAGTGCTGTGGCGCAGTATGATTCGATCGGCGCGCGGGGCAGTGACTATGCGGCGCTGATGCGGCGGGTGCGGTCCGCCGGACTGCTCGAGCGACGGGTGCGGTACTACGTCCGGCTCGCCGCGATCGCCATGACGGTGCTGGTGGCCGGGTGGGTGGTCTTCGTCGTCGTGGGTGACTCGTGGTGGCAGCTGGTCACCGCCGCCGTGCTGGCCGCGACATTCACCCAGTTCGCCTTCCTGGGCCACGATGCCGGACATCGGCAGATCTTCCGCACCCGGCGGGCGAACCACCTTTTCGGTCTGATCGCCGGGAATCTCTGTATCGGGGTGAGCGTCGGCTGGTGGACCAGTAATCACAACCGGCACCACGCGCACCCCAACACCGAGGGGGCCGATCCGGACATCATGGGTGTGCTGGCGCACTCCGGCGCTCGGGCCGCGATCGGGCGGGGCGTGCGGCGACTGATCTTCCGCTACCAGGGGTGGTTGTTCTTCCCGATGTTGTTGCTGGAGGGCGCGAGCCTGCACGGCGCCAGCGTCAAGGCCGTGCTGCGGTGGCCGATGCGGGCTCGGGGCTGGGAGGCGTCGTTGCTGGCCGCGCATGCCGTCGGCTATCTCGCGCTGGTCGCGGCGGTGCTGCCGCCGGGCAAGGCGCTGGCGTTCATCGCGGTGAATCAGGGGCTGTTCGGGTTGTTCATGGGCTGTACCTTCGCGCCGAATCACAAGGGGATGGCGGTGCTGGGGGAGGGCGAGTCGATCGACTTCCTGCGTCGTCAGGTGCTGACCTCCCGCAATGTCCGCGGTGGGCCGGTGATCGACGTCGCGATGGGCGGTCTGAACTATCAGATCGAACATCACCTGTTCCCGTCGATGCCGCGGCCCAATCTGCGTCTGGTCCGGCCGCTGGTGATCCGGTTCTGTGCCGAGCGCGGAGTGCCCTACTGCGAGACCGGGTTGCTGGAGTCGTACTCGCAGGCGTTGCGGCATCTGAACGAGGTCGGTAAACACGCTCGGTGATCGACCTGGCACGTCCATCCCTGCGGAGGCTGCCGCGTACCAGGCCGTCGCGAGTGATGTAGCAGGCACCGCGATCGAGCTAATATTCCCTTTCGCGTATATACCTGATGAGGTATATTGACGCTGTGGCAGCCGATCCGTTCTCCGTGGTCGCCGAGCCGCAGCGTCGGCGAATACTCGATCAGCTGCGGACCGGCCGGGCCACCGTCGGCGAGCTCGTCGATCGGCTGGAGTTGTCCCAGCCGACGGTGTCCAAACATCTGAAGGTGCTGCGCGAGGCGGGTTTCGTCACGTATGAGGTGGCGGCGCAGCGGCGGGTCTACCGTCTGGCTCCCGGCCCGTTCGAGGAGCTGGACGGCTGGCTCTCGCCGTATCTGCGGCTGTGGCATCACCATCTCGACGCCCTCGGGCGTCACCTCGACAGAAAGGATCGGCCCTGATGAGCACGCAATCCTATCGGCCCAGCCCCCTGCATCCGGTCGAACTCGTAGACTCCGGCGGGCAGTGGTCGCTGGTGTTCACCCGCGATTTCCCGCATCCGCCGGAGGCGGTCTGGTCGGCCCTCACCGATCCCGGGGAGCTGGCCGAATGGGCGCCCTACACCGCCGATCGATCGCTGGCAGCACTCGGTCCGGTGACGCTGATCATGATCGACGGCGAGACGAAACTCGAACTGCCGGGCGAGGTTTCGCAGGTCGACCGGCCGCGTCTGCTCGAATACACCTGGAGCGGTGAGATATTGCGCTGGGAGATCACCGAAACCGCCGGTGGCACAACGCTTCACCTGACCCATCATCTGTCCGACCGCGCCCAGGCCGCGATGATGGCCGCCGGCTGGCATCTGTGCCTGGACGTCGCCGCACTCCTGCTCGCGGGCACCCCCATCGGCCCGATCGTCGGTGCGGATGCGATGAACAACGGCTGGTCCGAACTGAATCGCGCGTACTCGGCCGAACTGGGCGTGGAACCGATCGAACCGCCGCTGTCCGGCGACCCGGGGCACTGAGCGCGGACGCCGAGGATCAGTATCGCCGCTACTGGGGGCCCGGCGGTCGATGTGCTGTGATTCGTCGGCGAATCGACCGGTGGTGAAAATGCGGGACGGCTGGAGAGTGGATGGCGACGGCGGGTGGCGGCGGCAAGTTGAGCAGGCGTGTCGTCCTGGCTTCGGCATTGACCGCGGCGTGGCTGGTCGCGGACGGCTCCTCGGACAGCTTCGGCCAGGATGGCAACCGGAGCGCGGCGGGCGTGATCCGCGGTCGGGCGCACACCGATGTGTTGTTCATCGGGGCGCATCCGGACGACGAATCGTTCAACCTGTCCACGTTCGGGCAGTGGCGGGAAACCCTCGGCTGGAGTACCAGTGTCGTCACCATCACCCGCGGTGAGGGCGGCGGCAACGCCGTCGGGCCGCAGGAGGGGCCGGAGCTGGGGCTGATCCGCGAGACCGAGGAGCGCCGGGCGGTCGGCATGGTCGGGATCGAGAACATCTACTACCTCGACAAGCCGGACTTCTGGTACACCCTGTCCGCGCCGTTGACCGCGAGCATCTGGGGTGAGCAGGACACCTTGGCGCGCCTGGTGCGGCTGGTACGCCAGATCACGCCGCACACGATCGTGGTGATGGATCCCCGGCCGTTCAATCAGCATGGCGGCCATCAGTTTTCGGCGCGTCTCGGGATCGAGGCATTCCGATTGGCAGCCGATCCGCGGGCGTTCCCGGAGCAGATCACCGTCGAGGGACTGACGTCCTGGCGCACGAGCCGTCTGCTTGCCCAGAACTACGGCTTCGGATCATTGCTAGGGCCGAACCCGCCGGGGCAGCAACGCACCGATCCCGACACCGGGCTGCCGGTCATCGGGGTGTGGTCCGGCACGCGCTCGGACGAACACGGAACCACCTGGGCGCAGGTCGAGCGCAACGCGGCGCGGTTGTACTGCACGCAGGGTTTCGCCGCGATGCCCGCGCAGGTGTCTTCGGATCCGCAACAGCTCGACTCCGATTGGTTCAGCGTGCTGGCCGAGGACGGTCGGTTCACCGAAGTTGCCGTGCATCGGCAGACCGGGCTCGAGCCGTTGTACGCCGAATTCTGTACGTGGGCGGACCGAGTCGGATTGCCGTGGCTGGCCAACCGGGTCCGGCCGGACTACCCGCCGAACCCGGCGACGACGATCCCGGCCGTTGCCGTCGCCCCGACGCTCAACGGCACCGAGGGCCCCGGTGAGTACCCGGGGCCGGAACTCCCGCTGGCGGTCTGGCAGGGCGACGACCGTTGCACCGCGACGGCGAAGGTGTCCAGGTACGGCGACGAGTTGTACGTACTGGTCGACGTGACCGATCACCGGAAGGGCGCCACGTTGGCCTGCGACGACGTGAAACGGCACTGGCGCACCGACTCGGTCGAGATCACCATCGATCCGCGCGGTGACTCCGACGACACGTCGACCACACTCAAAGCAGGCATCCTGCCGTATACCAGCGGTGGGTGCGGTCCGGCTGCCGAGCGTGACGGCGACAATCATCAGGGTCCGGCGCGGGTGACCGCGCCGGGAATTCAGGTGGCCGCGGTGGTCACCGAGCCGTATCGGGGGTACACGGTCGAGGTGAAGATCCCGTTCCGGGAATTACCGGCGCCGGTCGATCCGGCGGGATTCGCGATGAACATCCTGGTCTACAACTCCGACACCGACGACAAGGTCGGGCAGACCCGCCTGGCGTGGTCGCCGTTCGGCAGCCCGCAGGCCGACCCCTACGTGTGGGGTACCGCGACACTCGCGGACTATCGGCCCGCGGCGGAGGGGCCGGCGAGCAGGATTGCGCCCGTGATTCCGCGGGCGGCGGCGCGCAGCGTCGATTCGCAGGACGCGCTGGTTCAGGCTCGGCGTACCGGAGTGTCGATAATGTCCTGACGAACTGGTCCGTATAATGGTGGGCCGTTGATCAGCGACACATAAAGTTACCACCCGATCAATGAGCCGTTGCATAGCGATAAAAGCCTTGCCGAGCGCCCGATCGTGGGTTAACGTGCCGTGTACAGCAGTGAATGCGCTGTTGTATTCCGGGGACTGTTGAGCAGCCCTGATGCCCGATCAACCATGAAACGCACCATTCTCGCGTGCGTCTCTAGGCATCCCCGGAGGCGGCTATGACCACCGTGCAGACCAGTCGGACTGTTATCGAATCGCATGTGCCCAAACAGTTTTCGGCAAATCGCGGCCGATCCGCATATCGGCCGCCGTGCGCGGACGGACCCGACGACTGGGATATGGATGCTGGAACCCCGGACACGTGGCGAGCGGCTGTCCAGATCTGTTCCGAATGCCCCCTGTACGCGAATTGCCGGCAACTGGCCGATTCCCTGATCGCCCGCGGTAACGGTCCTCGGTCGATGATCTGGGCCGGAGTCGCCTACGACGGTGCGGGCAAGGTCGTGGAGAACCTGGATCGGCATCGTGTCGTGCCGATCGACCACAAACGACCCCTGCGCATCATCCGCAACGGTGCGCGCCCGATGTGCGCCGAGCCCGCACCGCCCACCCCGCGGCGGCGTATTGTGCTCGGGCATCGGCTGCGGCCGACCGGGACCGGCGAGTGACCGAATCCGGGCATGACGGCGAATCATAGTGTGACGGTGGGTAATTCATGACGATGCTGGCGTTGGAGATCGGTCCTGAAGGCTTCGCGGTAGGGCCGGTGGCGCAGGATGCCGACGATGCGGACATTCAGCGGATTCCGGTTCCGATGAGCGGGGCCTGGGATGCCTGCCGGGACCTGTTACTCGATGTCGCGAAGGACGAGGAGGTCACCGCCGTCGGCATCGCCTCGGCGGGGCCGATCGATATGGGCGCCGGGGTGATCGCTCCGACCGATATCGCCGAATGGCAAACGGGTTTCGGCATCGTCGATGCGGTGCAGAAGATCTTCCCCGTCGCGAAGGTCCGGCTCGCCATCGACGGCGTGTGCCTGGGCCTGGCCGAGCGTACCTTCGGCGCGACGCAGTCCGTGATGGACGCACTGGCGATATCGGTGTCGCATCGGATCACCGCCGGTGTCATGGTCGGTGGTTTCGTCGTCGTCGGACGTACCGGGAACGCCGGACACCTCGGACATGTGCAGGTTCCGGGTTTCGATGATCCGTGTGAGTGCGGGAGTCGCGGCTGTCTGGAGGCAGTGGCCGGTGGCGCCGCGCTGCTGCGCTGGGCGCGGAGCCAGGGCTGGACCGGGAATTCGCTTGCCGCGCTGACCGAAACGGCCAAGGTCGGTGACGAGATAGCGGTCGCGGCGATGAGTCGGGCCGGTACCGCGCTCGGCCGGGCTATCGCCTCGGTCGCACCGCTGCTCGACATCGATCTGGTCGTGGTGGGTGGCCGGGTGGCACAGGCCGGTCCCGCACTGTGGAAACCGCTCGTCTCTGCCGTCGCGACGCATGCCAGGCTCGGATTTCTGACCGGCCTGCGGGTCGTGCCCTCCGAACTCCAGGGGCTCGGTGTGCTTGCCGGCGCCGGTGTACTCGCGATGTCGGCGGACCAGCCCGAGGAGTAAGTACCGGGTAGGCCGTTTCGGTGCGCGGACCTGATCCGCGCACCTTCGTATCGACCCCTTCGGCTGTTGTGTGCCCGTACGCAGCCATCGAGCAGATCTTGTACACGCCGTCGCTGATGCCCTGTTGAATGTACCGTTGAATAACGGTACGTTGTACAGGTGTTGGTGTGGCCAGGTGATGGTCGCGAAACCGAAGAACGGCGGGTACGGGCGAGTTCGATGCAAAACGGCGCAGTGATCCCATGGATGACGATCGAAACGTTGACACCGGATGCGATGTCGGTGGTGTCGGCGGGGGAGACCCCGCGAGGGTTCGTGGACTGGCAACGGGTCCTGCAGCGGGTACTCGGCAAGATGCCGGCGGTCTACGACAGTTTCACCACGCCCCGCATTGCCACCGCCATGCAACAGGCGCGCGGGCAGGCCGAGGATGTGGACGTGCGGGTTCCGACCCGGTCGGGCCCGCACGAACTGAAGATCAGGCCGGTGCTCGGGCCCGCCGGTGATGTGCACGCGATTCGGCTCTGGATCGGTCCGGCGACCGCGCGGGTTCCGGAATCGCGGTCCGCGGTGGGCGCCATCTGGGACCTGAACACCCAAACCCTGCAGCAACCGAGCGGGATGACGCAGCTGACCGGCATCTCGGCCGAGGAGTACGTGCCCCGGATGTCGATCGCGGGGCTGTTCCACCGGATGTCCGCGTTCGATCGGCACGCCGAGGTGCTCGACCTGCTCTATGATCCCAAGCCCGGTGACAAGCTGCAGTTCGAGGCCACGGTGCCGAATGCGACCGGACGTGCGGGCCGCTGGCGCATCACCATTCGCGCGCGCGACGACCATCGCACGCGAGGTGCGTGGTGGCTGATCGAGGACGTGTCGTCGGACGACTCGCCCGTCTCCTGGGCCGCCCTCGAACGCATCGGGCTGCGGGAAGCTCATCGCCGAGCCGGAACACATCTCGCGGTCGTCCAACTCGAGCACACCAGCATTTCGCACTGGCTCACCGATCCGGCCCCCTGGGTTCGGTGGGACTATCTGTTCCGGCCGATCGATGTCTTCCATCCGGATGATCGAGCCCGCCTGGCCGAGCTCAACGACCGCCTTCGGGCCGGTGAAACCGCAAGTGTGACGGTGCGGGCGCTCAATTATGTCGGTGGTTACACCCCGACCTCGTTGCTGCTGTACCCCTATCCGGGATATTCGAGTCGGCAGTTGGCAATCGCGCAGTTGCTTCGTGTCGCAGACGACGTTCCGGTGCTGGAACCGCATCGCCACACGCTGGATACGCCTCTATCCGGCCCGATCGGATACGACGATCAACTGCGGCATTGGCTCGCTGGTTACATGAAGCGCAGCTCCGCCTGACGTCTCCGTATCTTCCCAGAGCTGGGAGTATGTGGCCGCCCGGAAGGGCCAGGCTATCTACCATTCCGGGAGTGCGGACAGTTCTTGGCAGATCGGCGGATTCAGGCGATGAATTACTTCGCCGAATGGCCGCACGCCGCCGCCGTGACAACGTCTTGGTCGCTGTCCTGGCCGTTCTCGCTGTCCTCGGTGGCGGCCGCACGATCCTCGGTTGGTTCTCGACGCCGCCGCCCGGTCCCTCGGACGATACGACGACGAAGATCGTCGGGCGTTCGCAGCTGGCGGAATCGTTCGCCCGCGATTTCGTGGTGACGTATCTGAGCGCGTCGGCCAATCAGCAGGACAAGATCGCGGAATACGTCAGTTCCGGCCAGCAGGTCACACTGCCCTCCACCGGGCGTCAGGTGTCCGACCCGGCCGTCGTGTTCGCCGAGCGCGAGGTGTCGAATCCGCAGCTCGAAGTGTGGTCGGTGACGATCTCGGCCAAGGTGGGCAAGGGTGCCGGAACCGCGGTAGGTACCAGCAGCTCGGCGGCTGCCAGCACGGCGTCGAGCAGCGGTACGACCACAAGTGCCAGCAACGCGTCGGCTACCGCAGGGCCGGGACGGCAGTACTACCGCGTCGCGGTATCGGTCGCCGCCGGGCGGGTGCGCGCACTGAGTTTGCCCGCCGCCGTCGACGCGCCCGGGCGAGGTTCGGACCTGGCTCTGGCGAACCAGAATTCGTGTAGTCCGGACACCCCGTTCGGGCAGGTCGTCTCCGGATTCCTGACCGCGTACCTGACCGGATCCGGTGACCTGTCCCGCTACACGGTGCCGAATTCGGGAATGGTCGCTCCGGCCCCGGCGCCGTTCGTCTCGGTCGAGACGGCCACGGTCTCCACCGACACCACGGGTTGTGGCACCGGCGGCGGGACCGCCCGGGTGCTGGCCACGGTCAATCCGAAGGCAACCGATGGCGCGTCACCGACGCTGGCCTACCCCCTGACGATGATCTTCAGCGCGGGGCAGTGGCAGGTGCAGCGCATCGATCCGCTTCCGCCGCTGCGGAATCCGCTGACCGTAGTGGTCGGCGACGCCACCCAGGGGCCGCAGGTGCAGAGCACCCCGTCGAGTGTGGCAACCACCTCTCCCTCCAGCGCGGTGCAGGTTCCACCGGCGAAACAGAACTGATCCGGAAAGGACAGTCTCATGGGTAGTCAACTGAGTGTCATCTTGGTCTACGTCCTGCAATGGGTCCGGTGGGGCGGAATCATTCTGATCGCGATCATCGGCATGGGCATTCTCTTGTCCGAGGCAGCGAAATCCAAGCTCTCGCCGTCGCGGATCATCACCGTCGCGGGCTCGGCGATTCTGGCGGCGGTGTTGTTCTGGCTGCTGCCGACACTGGTGAACTATGCGCGCGTCGACTCGAACACCATCGTTCCCGACCACCCGATCGGGAGCTATCAGTGACCACCCCGGTCAAGGTGTTCACGCCGATCAAGCGCGTCCCCACCATGATCGGCAAGGCGCAGAACGGGCAGAAATTGCCGTTCGGCCCCTATACCCTGCCGCAGATCGCCGGTGGAGCAGGGCTTTTGGCGCTCAGTGCGGTGTGTGCGATGGTGCTGCCGATGAATCCGGCGGTCACCTTCGTGATCGGGCTGGTGGTGACGGTTCTGACCGTGTTCGGGCTCGGACTGGTGCCGTATACGGGGGTTCGAATGACGTCGAGGGTGTTGTGGGTGGGACGGTTGATTGTCGTGCGAAAGCCGGTGTCGGCGTCGGGTGTGCCGATTGATGACGAATCGGCGGATACGTTGACGTTCGTCGAAGAATCTGTGGTTGTCATCCTGCCCGACGGCAGCCCCGGTGCGTTGCCCGAGCGCCCGACCGCGGCGCGATGGCCGCTCGCGCTGTCCAGCATGGGGGACAGTTCCGTGGTGGTGGAATCCGGAGGACTCGACTGATGGCTTTCGAACGCGATCTGCAGCCTACTGCGGCCATTCGCGGGAATTTGCAGTTCACCCATTCCGGCCTGGTGACCGCGACCTATTTCATCAACCCGCTCGGCTACGGCTTGCGGAAGACCTCTGACAAATTCGATGTGAAGATGGCGCATCACTCGCTGGTCACCAGCCTTCCGAACGGCTCGCTGTTGTTGGGAATTCAGGCACGGCTCAACACGGTCGATGTTCTGACCAAGATGATCGAGGGCGTGGATCTCGACAACTGCGAGGACTATGCGGATGAGGTCGTCGCCTCCTTCGAGCGCGTCCGCGCGATCACGCCGCAGACGCGTATTTTCCTGCTGACGATCCCGGTAGGGACGACCTCGACCACGGGCGTCTCTGCTTTGTCTCGCATGTGGCGCGGTAGCACCACCACGATCGATGCCACCGCAGTATCCCGTGCCGAACTGGACCAGTACTCGGAGAAGGCGAATGAGATCCTGTCGCGGATCGGCGGGGATTTTGATCCGGTTCCGGTGCCGGCCGCACTGTTCCAGTGGTTGTGGGAGCATTACCTGAATCGCGGCGCATCCGGCGATCCGTTCGCACCCACCCGCGCCGAGATTCTCGACGACGCGACCGCGGCGGTGTTCCGGTCCGCTGCACTCGATGAGGGGGCCCACACCGATAGCTCCCGGCGGCTACGGCCGTCGTTCGTGCCCATAGTCAAGGTAGTGCAACCGGACTTCGACTTCCTGCCGGCCTATCAATCGATGTTGACCCCACATTCGTTTCCCTACGCGGGCATGATGTTTCCCGGCGGGAGTGAGTTTCTCAACGTGCTCGACGGTCTGCCGGATGTAACCGTCGATTGGGGAATGCGGATTTCGACCAAGCCGGCCGACCAGGTGCTCAAGGGAAACGAATTGAGCCTGCGGCGGCTGGGCGAGCAAATGGATCAGCGTGACCAAGAGATCTCCTTCGCGCAGAACACCCTGGCCTCCAAAGTGCAGATGCTCGGCGAGTACAACCAGCACTTCGAGGTGAACGGCGGCGAATCGGAGGTGTCGTTCACCACCGTCATCGCGGTCGGCGGGCCGACCCGCGAGATCACGATGGACGCGGTGAACAGCCTCAAACGCCGGTACAAGCGCTTCCAGATCGAGATGACCGCACCCGTCGGCGCGCAGGTCGACCTGTGGTCGATGCTGATTCCCGGAAGTCCGCGGCGCCGGGCGTTCGACGATTTCGCGCATATCCTCCCCTCGGATATGTGGGCCGGGTTCGTGCCGTTCAACACCTCTCAGGTAGGTGACGACAGTGGTCCGGTAATTGGTGTCAACCTGCTGTCCGGGCATTTCGAGCCGATTCATTTCGGCATCATGGAAGCCGCGCTGCACGATCTGTCCGCGTCGTTCGCGGTGACCGGTGAACTCGGTTCGGGCAAGTCCTATTTCTTGAAGCTCATGGCGGTGCTGGTCCACGATCTGGGTGGTCAATTCCTGGCGATCGATCGTAGCCAGGTCGGCGAATGGGAGCATTTCGCGGCGGCGATCGACGACGCGGTCATCATCGATCTGGCGAATCCGACAGTGTCGCTGGATCCGCTGCGGATGTTCGAGCCCCGTGTCGCCGGCGAACGGACCCTGGACTCGATCCTGCCGCTGCTGGACCTCTCGCCGACCTCTGGCACCGGCGCCGCCCTCAGCAATCTGCTGACGCCCAGAAGTATTGCCGAGCACCGCATTCGGAGTCTGCTCGACCTGTTCCAGACCGTCGGCCGGTTGCGCGATCAACCCGGAAGTATGGACGAGTACGCGGATCTGGCCGCCCGCCTGGGCACGGTGGCGAACCGGATGCCGGTCTTGTTCGATCCGAAGTTGCCGCCGCTTCGTCTGGACGCCGCAGCCACGGTGGTGCGTAGCCATAACCTCGCCCTGCCGACGGCCGAGGAACTCGTCACACCGCACCTGTACAACCGGTTGCCGCTGACCAAGCGGCTCGGGACGGCACTGTACGAGCTGGTGGGCGTGGCCGCCCGCGAGGCATTCCTCACCGACAACGGGGTCTTCGGGCTCCTGGTGGGCGACGAAGCGCACCACTTCACCCAGACACAGGTCGGATCGTCCGTGACCTCGGATTTCAGTCGTGACGGTCGTAAGCATCTGGCCGCGATCGGACTGGCCTCCCACGATCCGGCCACCGACTTCCAGGGCGCGGCACACAATCTCATCCCCAACCGGTTCGTCTTTCGACAGCGCGATGAAACCCTTGCCCGCAACAGTCTGGAATGGCTCGGCGTCGACTTGGAGCAGGCACCGTTCCTGCTGCCGATGTTGCGGGAGGAGACCTCGCCGCCGGTCGGTCCGGGGCGGCAGGTACCGGAGGAACGCCGTGGCGAGATGTTCATGCGCGATGCGCTGAACCGGATCGGTCGCGGCAAGATTCTCGGCCCGGCCCGTGTCGACCGGGCCCGCGCGATCACCAGTACGCCTTCGACGGTTTCTGGGGGCGGCCGCCCGGCCTTACCGGAAAGACAGGTTGTCCGATGAGTATCCATAATCTGCGACTGCGCGACCGTTGGTGGTCCCAGTCGGCATGGGATACGGAATTCTGGAATCCGGATCGCTGGCAGCCGCGCGCGGTGTACCGCCAGTGCCGCGGCTGGATAAGGGCAACTCGGCGGCGGCGTTGGACCGCTTGGATCATCGGTATCCTGCTCGCCCTGTTCGTATTTCCCGGATTGGTGGGCGGGATCGCTTCCGCATTGGTCGATCCGAGCACCGTGTCATCGGTGAACAGTGCAACGAGCGGATTGGGTACTCACGACTCGTCGGGTGTCCCACTGTCGAATTATACGATAATAATCGATCATGGAAGCATCTTCAATCCGGGCAATACGATATTAGGGTCCCTGCTGAGCCTGATAGCAATGGGGTGGCTGTCCATCGATCAGCTCGCGATCTGGGGGATTGATTCCACGCTGAGTTTCGGCTGGATGAACATCATCGCCGCCCCGTTGCACGCTACCGCGAAAACCTTCACCGGGCAGATTGCAACGCCGCTCGTCTTTGTAGTTTCGGTCACGATCGGTGCTGGGTTCGTTGCCTACTTCGTAGTGCGTGGATTGCACTCCAAAGCCACCATTCAGGTTGTCACCATGGTTGTGGTGGCGGTATTGAGCCCGGTTTTTCTGGCGGACCCGCTGGGCGAAATTCTGTCCTCGGACGGGTTGCTGGCGCAGGGGCGTGATGTCGGTGTCGCGGTAGCTGCCGGACTGAATGGCGAGAACAGTCGAGATTCGACGACTCTGGTGAATTCCATGCAAGGTATTCTGACGGATAATCTGGTCAGAAAACCGCTGCAGGTATGGAATTTCGGGCATGTGGTCGACGATCAACCGGCCTGCAAGGAGGCATGGTCGGCGGGAATAGCCGCAGGAGACGAGGGCAAGGTCAAGAGTGGATTGAAGAGCTGCGGCGACACCGCTGCTTATTCGGCGACCAACCATCCGAACTGGGGGCAGGTCGGAGCCGGACTCTTGCTGTTGGTGTTCGGAGGCATCCTGCTGATGTTCGCGGCATATTTGTCCATCAAGATCATCTGGGCTGCTCTGGACACGATCTATCATGGATTTCTGGCCCTTTTAGGGTTCGCTGCGGGTGGGTATATCTACGGAGCGTCACAGACCTTCACGATTGCCAATGTCGTACACGGTTTCCTTGCCGCATGGCGAATGATTGTCGAAATTGTATTCGTCGCCGTCTACCTCCTGTTCCTGGGAGATCTGTTCGAACAGGCCAAAGGGCAGGTCATGGTGGTCATCGTTCTCGGTGGCACGGTGATGATCATCATGGTCTTTCAGTACAAGCGGATCAGCGCGAGTGTCACGCGGGGAGGTGAGGCGATCACGAGCAGAGTCGCGACGGCAGTGCAGACCGGCGTGTTGGGCTATGGCCAGACATGGGGAGGCGGCGGTGGCGGAGGAGGTGGCGGCGGTGGAGTTCCGGGCACCGCGGCGCATGGCTTGCTGATGACAACCGCTGCAATGCAGGGGATGAGCGCGTTGGGCGTGATCGGCACTTCGCCGCTGACCGAATGGCTGTGGGTTCGGACACGTCACCCGTTTTCACCGGGTGCGCGAGCGGAGATGCGGGCGCAGCGGAACAACTGGAGACATACAGGTAGCCGGGATTGGCTGCCGTCGCAGCGGGCGGGCATTGTCGACAAGCGCGAGCAGATCGAGGGTGCCAAGGCGGCTGCCAAGGATCGTGCGTATTACGTCGGTCACCCGGTACGCCGCCCGGATGGCCGAATCGAAAATGCTGTGGGCAGCGGCAGGCCCGCCGGTCTCAACTCGTGGCGGGGCATGGCGGCCAGCATTCATTATTTGAGAAGTAAAAAGGTGGCGTCCCATAGTATGGGCGGGGCCATGGATGTGGCGGGACATAAAGCGAGGTTCTACAGGCCTGGAGTTTCTGCTCTCGACCGTATCGAAGAACTTGCCGATCAGAATGTCATCAAAGATAAGAATCTCGGTTCCTTGGCGGCTTCTGTCAAATATGTCCAGGAGACGACACACAGGCTTGCCACTTTGTCTCCCGGTGTAAATGCGAGGCCGTACATCGATGAGGCAGCCGCCGCTGTATCGCACATGGAGCAGTTTGCATTGACCTATGCCAGGGCGGCCCCTCCGAATGTCAATCTCCAACATGATGAACAGGCATATCTCGACGAGTACCATGCGAGACATGATCCGGCCAGAGTTCAAGCATTGCAACGGTGGGCGCAAGGTGACCACAGCATGCCGGAAATGAAGTTCGATGGAAACGGTGCGTTGCAGAACGGAGCCCTCATCGATGCCATCCAGGAATTGGATGCGCTGCCCCTACCTCAAAGTATCGCAACACCGATAGTCGGCGATTCTGCCGCCGAAGCTGCGCGACTCGCGCAGGTTCGCATGCATCGAACGATGACCGCGAAGCGCATGGAAGGAAAACTCGCGGGAGACGAATCGACGGATCTACTGATGAAAGTCCGTGATTTCATGGGGGATATGAGTTCGGAAAATCTCAGAGAGGTGAGAAACTCGATGGATGCTCTGCAGAGTACCGAGGAGGCGCAGACCGGCGGTAAGCGAACCGGAGCGAATTCGGTGTACCCTGCCGGATCGAGTACACCTACGCCCGCGGCAACAGCGAACTGGACCACGGCGGTGAAGAATCCTCTGGAAGGCGCGATCGGTCCGATCCGGACCTGATTGCCATGCTTCGCAACCTTCTGCTCGGCCGCATCATGAGCATCGGC
The DNA here is from genome assembly GCF_019890715.1 of Nocardia coffeae. NCBI lineage: Bacteria > Bacillati > Actinomycetota > Actinomycetes > Mycobacteriales > Nocardiaceae > Nocardia > Nocardia coffeae. The sequence goes on from NZ_JAINZY010000017.1 coordinate 70,852, forward strand.
CTCGGCCGCCGTCCGATGCTCATGCAGATCCTGATGCTGGCGTTCATGCTCCCGAACTCGGTGGTGATCGTCGCGGTTATTTTGATATTGCTTGCGGCTCTTATTATTCCGTTGATGTGGTTGGTGTTGATGGCAGGGAGCGCGGCGTCGGCTTCGTCATCGGATTTCTATTACCAATGTGACAGTGCGATAGGCCCCGACCCCTCCGCTACCGAAACTCTCGCGCCCACGACTGCGGGCAGCGCCGGTGCCACCGACGAGACGCTGCCGTCATCGGTGGTGCCGACCACCAATCCTTACGCGGAAGTGACTGTCGCACCGGACGAGTCGGATGTCTCCGATTGGCAGCGAGCCTGTGTGAGCGCCATGCCGTCGGCGCCGTATCAGTTGCCGCCGCTGTCGACCGTGAATTCCGGTCCGGCGGCCGCGTGCGCGCGGCAGCTGGCGTTGGTTGCGGCGCAGCGCCCGCCCGGGGCGGGATCCGGGAGCGCCGAGGCGTTCGCCCAGTCTGCCCAGTCGTTGATCTATCTGGCGTCCGGCGCGTCCGGTACCGGTAGTTGCGCGGTGGGCGCCGCCGGGGTGGGAGCCACGGTCCAGCCCTTGCCGCCCGGCGTCACCGCACCGTCGAGCAACTCGGCTCAGGGAGCGTGCAATCAGCTGACGAATGCTGCCTCGTTGCAGGTCGCACTGCCGAATACCATTGCCGCACAGAGCCGTTGCGGGCAGCGGGTCGATCGGTCGGCGGTGTCACCGGGCGACCTGGTGTTCTGGAACTACCACGACTACGCCCCCACCCGGGTCGGGATCGCGGTGGACGCGACGCGAATGGTGACCAGTGATCCCGGTTCCGGGCAGGTTGTCGAGGAGGCGATTCCGACCGCGTCCGATGTCCGAGTGAAGCGGGTACTGAAGGGAGGATCGTGACAAGCGCCGAGACATCCCCGCCAGGAGTCGCCGATGCCGGGACCGCGGACGGCGCGACCCCGGGTGATCCGTCCGCGACCGCCGTGACGCCGTGGACCAAGCCGGGGCAGCAGCGGGCGCGGCCCGCTGTCTCGGCTGGTCAGCAGTCGCCGGGGGTGGTGCCGCCGGGGGGGAATGGTCAAGTGCAGCAGGGCAATCCGGACCTGAACCCACCGGGGAATGCGAGTTCGAGCACGCCCACCGCGGCGCCGGGACAGAACGGCGTGAGCGCTGGTCCGGGGACGAATACGGTGACTGCGGGGCAGAGCACGGCCCCGCCGGGCGCATCTGCCACCGGAACGAGTACGGCGCCACCCGGTACTCCCGCCGCGGGTGCGGGAACCGCGGCGCATCTCCCCGCGCTGGCCAATCCCAGTGCGACACAGCCCACAGCGGCCGGTGGTATGCCCGCACAGTGGGCGCAGTCCCGTCCGGCCACTCGGGACAACAGCAATCCTTCCGACAGTTCGGACCCGCTCACGCAGCTGGAACCGATGGCGATGATGGCCGCGACCATGCTGCCCATGATCGCCTCTGCCCTGAGCGGACTCGGCGGATCCGGTGGCAGCGGCACGACGAACGGTACGGGGGCTACCGGCAGCGGCGAGGCGGCGTCGACCTCCGACGCCCAGGATGCTCAGCAGGCGCTGAACCAGCTCAACGATGTCTACGGCAACGGCGCCACCAGCACTCCCGGGACCAAGAATTTGCAGAACAATGTCGGTACCGCCAGCGGTTCCGGATCGGGAATGGCCTCGCTCAAGGCCAGGCAGCTGTATCAACACAACGCCGGTTCCGCGTACAACAACCTCGACAACGAACTCGCCAATTACATCCGGACCCTGGCCGGTAACCATGCTGTCGACCAGAACGCCGTTGCCAAACTCATCAATTACACCAATACCCAATTGGCTCAACTAGGGGCCAGTGCCTATACCAGGGCCGGGGAGATAAAGGTCCACCAGATCCTCATCGCGGCCCTGACCGGTGCGATGCAGATCGTCGGCGGCAGTAGCGATATCGCCAACACCGTCGCCGCCGAAATCAATCGGCTCACCGACCAGTACCTCTACAATCTGGTCGGCGTGAATTACCCTTCCGCGAATTTTTCGGCGAGCTCCGCCACGGGGACGACGGATGCTGCGCAGAAGGCGGTTTCGGTCGCGCTGTCGGAGCAGGGGCTGCCCTATGAGTACGGCGCCGAGGGGCCCTATTCATTCGATTGCTCCGGCCTGACACAGCATGCCGCCGCCGCTGCCGGCGCGCAGATTCCCCGCACGGCCGCGCAACAATATCAGCAGCTGCCCAAGGTGAATCCGGCTGATATCCGGCCCGGCGATCTGATCTTCCCGGCGGCCGAATTCAACGGCGGCAGCCCCGGGCACGTCATGATGTACATCGGTAACGGGCAATGTGTGGAGGCGCCGCACACGGGCGCGACCGTCCGAGTGGTGAACCTGCCCAGCAGCTTCGCAGCCAGCCGCTGGTCCTGATGCCTTGTTCGAGGTCCTGCCCGGCGCCGGCGTGCGGCCGGACACCGGTCCCGCAGCGGCGGTTCCCAGTGTTGGGAATCGGTGAGAATGATGAAGTCGAGAGGAATTTGCATGCACGCTCAACTGGTGCATGCAGCGCCTCATCCGGTGACAAGGTGCTCAACCGAGAGGTGGATCGTGGTGGTGGAACACGCGACTCACGCGGACATCGACCGCGCTGTCACCGATGGTGTCGCGCCCCTCGGCGAGTCGACCGCCTCGGCCGTGCTTGCGCACGTCAACCCCGCATCGAGTAGGTGATGAGCTTTGTTCGGCTTCAGTTGGAAAGATCTCACGGTTGCCGTGGCATCCGCTATTCCGGTCGCCGGTCCGCTTGTGGGGGCAGCAGTCGGCGGAATCTGGACAGGTATCGAAACCGGCAGTGTCACCGAGGGGATAAAGGCCGCCGCGATCGATGGCGCGATGGCCGCGATTCCGGGTGGAAAGATTCTCGGCACCGTTGCCGGGAAGATGGCTGCTCCGCTGACCGAGAAACTGCTGGGTACCGCAGGCGGAAAAGTGGTGGGGAAATTTGTCGGCAACAATCTCGGCAAAATCGGTAAATACGCGATGCGTAGCGGCGGCAAAGGGCTCGGCAGATCGCTGGGACGTGCCGCTGGACGTGCTGCGGGCGGTTTGGCGGGCAGCGCCCTCACCCCGGATGGGGGCTCATCGCCCGATCCGACGCTCGGTCAGGTCCCTACGCGCTTGGCAGGCTCCCCCTCCGCCACAAAAGTGGTCTTCGGTAGTAACGACACGCAGGATACGCTGAACTACGACAAATACGGTTTGGCGCAATACCCCACCACGGGGAAGGTGAAGATCAAGCTGGATAGCGGCGACACGGTGGATGCATGACCGATATGCCGGCACTGAAGATTCCCGACGGAGATTCTCCGCTGTGGAAGCAGTATGGTGACCTGAAGAGTTTATCCATCGCGGATCATATAACGTCATATTTGGATGACGATTATGTCAGAAGTATCACCCGGATGTGGGCAAAATTCGGGGACGGCACCAAGACGCCGCTGCCGACTTCGGTGGTTGTGCCGCAAGTGGAGCAGGTGGACCTCTCCAGCGAGGCCGGCGGTAATTATAACGTGGTGGCTGTGCAGCTCAAGAAAGCGTACGAGACCGTGCAGAACACGATGTCGACGATAACTGAGAACGTGAAAGTCACGGCGGATGATCTGGTGAAGTACCAGGCTGTGCTCGGTGATGATATCACCGGTCTCAGTGCTTGCGCGTCGACCCTTCCGGGGGATGATCACGATGAGAACACGCATATACTGAACTATACGGCCACCGGCCTGAAACAGATGGAAACCGATCTCAACGCGCTGACCGATTCGCTGGGCCTTCCTGCGGGGAAGATAAAGGATCAAACCAAGGATCTTCAAGATCTGAACGATAAATATGATGCGCTGAATACCAAATACCAGAATCTTCTGGATAAATACAAAGGCTTGTCGGGGGCGAGCGGGCCGGGCGCGAGCGGCAGCTACAACCCCCCGGGGCTCAACCCCACCAACCCCACCAATCCCGGCACCGGCGCCAGCGGCTCTGCCAGCACTACCGACTGGAATCCCCCCAATCTCGGGTCGGACCTCGGCGGCGCGAGCGGCTCCACCGATCCGGCGTCCTCCACTGCGACCAACCCGACCGGAGTGGGGAACTCCGGCGGATCGTCGAACGACACCGGCTCGCAGACCACGCCCGCAGCGGCGACCTCGCCGACGTCCGATATGTCGAGCATGCTCGGTCCGATGATGGAGATGATGCAGCAGCAGGCGATGATGCGGAACCTCTCCGATCAGAACCCGAACAACCAGCTGAATCAGCCCTACCCGCCCGGCTACCAGCAGCAGCAGCCTCCGGCCGGACCCGCGTCGACCGCACCGGCGCAGGCCGCCCCGGCGGCTCCCGCCCAGACTCCGCCGCAAACCGCGCCGAACGGTCCGGGCACCACCGCTCCGCCCGCAGCGCCTCCGGGCCGCGTACCGGGAGCCGACGGTCTCGTGGACTACACCTTCCCGGACGGTCGCGTGCAGAAGGTGTCCTCCGTGGTCGCGAACGCACTGGATGCGGCGTTCGGCAACCAGGCCGGTACCGACGCGCAGGCCGCCTATTCGCAGGGCGACAAGACCCCGGCGAAGTGGACCGATCCCAAGCAGATCGGTGATCGCGTCGATCCGAGCCAGTTGATGACCGGTGACGTCGCCACCTGGGACGACAACCACACGGCGATCGTGATCGTGTGGGGTTCCGCGCAGAACGCCGGTGCTGCCCTGAGCGGCGCCTCCGGATCCGGGGGCGCTTCCGGGCCCGACGCCGGTTCCGGCCAGGACGGCAGCCTCGAGGTGATCATCGACGGTCAGCAGAAACCGTTTTCGCCCGAGATATCGGGCAAGGGAGGCGATTTCGGCACCTTCGCCGGATTCGCCCACCCGCACGGTATCGAGGCGACCGCAACGAACGCCGGGGACGGGGCGCATGCGGTTCCGATGGTCGGCGACCCGTCCGGTGGGCAGGCGATGCAGCACGCCGCCACCGCGCCGGGCAGCTGATCGTATGGCGAAGGTGAGAGGAGGCAGATGTGGAGCCGTTGAATGTCGACCCGGCGGAACTCGCCACGGTGGCTTCGATGCTCGCCGATCTGGCGCAGACCACCGGGCAGGGGCTGCCGACGGGCTGGGTGCTGCCCGCGGGCAGTGATCACATCTCCGGCGGGTTCGTCCCGGGCGCGAATACGCAGGCCGCCAACCTGTTCAACGGGACGCAGGGGGTACTGCACCTGGTGCATCAGCATGCCCACAAAACCGGCTCCGCGGCCGCGGATTACACCGAGGCCGATGACACGGGTGCGCGAACGGTCGGGGGCAACGGCCGCGATGTCCTCACGAATCCGGTTGCCGAGCCGACACCGCCGACCCCTCGGCAGGCGCCGATGTTCAACCTGCCCGTTCCCGGCGTCGAGATCGATCCGCTGACCTTCGCCCAGCAGTTGCGAGCAGGCTCCGGTACCGGTCCGGCCAACGCGTTCGCGGGGAATATCCGCAACTATCTCGGCACCTCGCATCAGACGGCGTTGGCGGGTGTGGATCAGGCCGCGCAGACGTTGCAGAACTGGACCCCGGTCGGAACCGAGGCGGCGGCCCAGCTGAACGAGCATCGCAGCTGGCTCGATCAGCTGGGCAGCACGCTGGGCCAGCTGGCCGACGGAATCGAAACCTACACTTCGGCTTTCGACACCGCGATGGCCAAACATCCGACCCCGGAAGAGATCATCGCCGCCCGCAAGGAGTTGCTGGCCGCGATGCGATCCAAGGACGAGGCCGGTGTGGCGGATGCGCTGGCGAAGACGCAGGAGCAGAACGCGCGATCCGCCGACGCGATCACCGGATACACCACAACCGTCGATTCCAAGACCGCGCAGAACAATTCGAGCAGCAACTCGAGCGACTCCAGCCAGATGATGAGCACGCTGGCATCCATCTTGCCGACGATGATGAGCTCGATGATGTCCAACGGCATGTCGGGGCTGAACCAGGACAACAGCCAGAATTCCCTGGATGATCTCGCCGGCTACGCCGGTGATTACGGTTCCGGCGCATATGACAGTCTCGGTGGCGGCGGGGTGCCGATCGGCGACCTGACCGACGCGGCGAACGCGGTGGACGCGGGGAGCAAATCCTTCGAGGTGGCGTCGATGCCGATGGCGACCTCCGCGGCGAGCCTCGGCAGTTCGCTGGGCTTGCCCCGGGCTTCGGTGATCGAGCCGCTGCAGGCGTCCTCGGCCGCCGCGGGCCGGGCCGCAGCCGGTGGTTCGCCGTATATGCCGTACATGCCGATGTCCCCCGGGATGGGGCAGACGGGCGGGAGTCAGGACCGCAACCGTGTGGTGGCGTGGCATCCCGATCGGCTGATGTACGTCGACGACACCCCGCACACCGAGCAGGTGATCGGCGAGAAACCGACGATCGCACCGACGGTCACACCCCCGACGCCGTCGAACGCCCAGACCCCGAGTCAATCCGGAGGCACCGCATGAACAATATCCATCCCGAGGTACAGGCGGCCTTGGACGCCGCCCGTGAGCTCCGGCACAAGATCGCCGATCTGCGCGATCGGATCGATGCCATCCGGGCGCGTCGTCCGTCGCCGAGTGGCGCGGTCATTCCCGAGGTCGATGCGATGGGTCGGCTGACATCGCTGTATCTGGCTCCGGGCACGGTCGATCGGTTCGAGTCCGACGAGCTGATCACCGAGATCATGACGGCGATCCGGGACAGTACCGCGGATGCCGCCCGGCAGTACGAGCAGTTGATGGACCGGGATCCGTGGGCCACCACCGAGGACTCGGACGCGGAATCCGGTGCGGCGGAGTTCGTCTCGTGACGGAGCCGGACGCCGTCACCGTTCCGGACACCATCCGGTGGTTGCACGAGGAAGGTCTGATCCGGCTGGCCGGGGTGGCTGACAGCCGTTCGGGCCCGATCGCCGCCTACACCGTCGAGGTCGCGACCGGAATGATCTCCGCGCATCCCGCGACCGGCGCCGAGGAGGGTTCGGACGTGATGACCCTGGCCGCGGAGGATCTGCCGTATCCGGTCGGCACACCGAAGCGTCTGGTGATCGTCGGGGTGACCACGGCCGAGGCGGTTCTGGTCGTGGATCTGGCTTCGTCGCTGGCGATGTCGATCAACGGTGACAAGCCCGAGACCGCGGCTCGTTCCTGGGCGATGCAATTGCTTCTGAATCCGGAGATTTCGCTGACGACCAACAGCGCCGCGGTGGCGATCAAGGCCGGTCCGCGCTTTCGGCAGAGTTTCATCCCGGGCAGTGGATCGACGATCATCCAGATCGATGATCGGAACCCGCCGGTCACGACCATCACTCTCAACGCACGGACCGACGGGCCAGATCATCTCGACATCGCCCCGGGCGGGACCGGCGAGATGTATCTGGGAGCTCGATTCTGGGAGTTGCGTCAGGTCATGACCATCGACGACGATGCCTGGGCTGCTCTCGACGAGCAATTGACGGGCCCTGCCCCGGGCGTATCGCCGGGTCCCGGGTTCGGGGCGGAATCCCATCCCGCCGTACACATTTAGGAGCAGCCAATGACGGACATCCCTGCAGCAGACGAACTCGTCGCCGACGACGTCGGCGATGCGGCGCCGAACTGGCGGACCATGACCTATGAGGTGTTCAACCCCGACCACAGCGTCGGCGTCGCCTGCGGTCGGGACGGTGAGATCGTCGGCCTGCACATCACCGACGACGCCCGCGACAACGGGGATACCTGGCTCTGCTCGGAGATCGTCCGGCTCGCCCGGCTAGCGCACCAGAAGTCGCGGGTCGGCCTGCGGGCGGAGATGGAGTTCAACGGCACCCGCCCCTACACCATCGACTCGTTCGACCTGCCCACCGAATCCACCTACCGCGCAATGGAAAACGCCGAATTCGGCGCTACATCCTGATCCGCGACCCCAGACAGGACACGGTATGTCCGACGATCTCGATATCGATCCCGGCGAGGCCATCGCCACCTCCGGTCGGCACCATCACGCGTTCACCTCGTTCACCCGGCAGGTCTCCGCGATCGCCGCCGATTTCACGGTCAGCGGCAGTGGTCTGTCGCCGCTGGACCGGCGGTTGCTCGCGGTACCGGCCGAGATTCGCGAATGGTTCGAGAACGCAACCGGTTCCGCGAACGGCGGCAGTGATGTCGGGCACCGGCACACCGTCCGCCACAGCAACAACATCGCCGCCGCGGATGCTTCGGGGGGCGCGCAGGTGGACGGCTAGGGCCGGTCTTCGGATGGATGCGGAGCACGACAGCCCGTACTGGAACGCGATCGTCGGTGAGAACTGGCCGGCGATCTCGCCGGGTGACTGGGGAAACTTGGAGATGGCGGCGCGTAACGGGGCTGCCGCGCTGGATCCGGCCGAAGCCGAGCGGGCGCGGCGTGCCTTCGACGACGCGGTGCCCAGCAGTGTGGGGCTGCAGCCGGTGAAGGACCACATGCTGGCCCAGAAGAACACCCTGGACCGCTTCGTCGATGCCCTGGTGGCCGCGGCCGACACCTTCCGCGACATCTCCGATATCGTCTACCGCACCCGTCATCGGATCCACGACATCGTCGAGCAGGCCACCGGCGATATTCGTGAGGTGATCGCCGAGTCGTCCGGCGATGAGAAGGCCGATCCCGAGACCGAACGCGAGCGGATTTCCGCGATCATCCGCAACGCCCGGGACGAGGTCGCCAGGGTGATGGCGGGCGCACTGAATTCCGTGGGCCCGCAGGGACTACCGGAGCTGCAAGTATTGGCCGGACTGCTGGGGCAGCGGGATCCCTGGGCCACCGCGCACCCCCGGTACAGCGGCGGTTCGGACACCGGAGCCGGACCTCGCGGTTCGGGAGCAGGGCACAGATTCGACAACGGGACCGACAGGTTCCGGATACCACCGAACGGACTTCCCTCGTCGGTCCCGGCGCTGCAGGAACTGCAGAGGTTCCTGGGGCGGTTCGGGCTGCAGGCACCCGTGTCGATCCTGCCGGGGCAGGCAGGGCAGCAGCCCGATGTCACGGCGGACGGTCCGGCGCAGGCGAACCCGACCGAGGCGCCGCCGGCGACGTCGGCGCCCGCCTACGGAGATGGCGGTGTCCCGGCAGAGTCGTTCGCGCCGCCGCCGGTGTCGGCCGGGACCGGGCAGTCGTTCGGCGGATCGGATGCCCCGCCGATTGCGGACTCGGGGGACACGTACACGAATACTGCCGCGCCGGAGTCTGTTTCGGAGTCGCCCGGCGATCCCGGCGGCTACCACACCGACGACGCGGCACCGGTGGGGACCACGCGATCGGATGCTGTTTCGTCCGGGCCGCACGAGGGAACCGAGACAAGCCCGGACGAAACGTCCGTCGTTGCGGCGGGTCCGATGGGGCTCGGTGTCATCGGCGCGGTGTCGCAGGCGTCGTTGGGGTCGTCGACGGTCGTCTCATCGACGTCTGTGGCCGCCTCGCCCACGACAGCGGGGCATGCGAGTGCGGGCACACCGGATACCCAGGGTTCGGCGAGCACCAGAGCTGCTGGGGCTCCTAGGATTTCGGCGACGCCGAGCGGACCGCCACCGGTCGCCACCACGCCGGGAGCCGCGTCGGGCGGTCCGGTGCAGGGCGCCGCCCCCTCGGGTGTCACGGCAGCGCAGGCCAAGGGGCAGGCCCCGGCTCGTCACGGCTCCCAGGCCGCCGCCGATTCCGAAACCGACAAGGACACCGGCGATTCCACCGACGACCAGGGCAGCAACCACATCGTGCGGGACGCGGTGGGCGCCGCGATGCTCGCCGCGGCCGCGCCGACCTTCATCCTGGGCGAGCGGGTCGACGGTGATCTGGTGTTGGCCCGATCCCTGCTGTCCAGCCTGCTGACGGTGACCGAGTCCGTCACCATGGGGCTGGACTGCGCGGTCTCGTTGATGCGGCACCCCGGTGGGGTCGCCGCGTTCGTGACCACTACGGAGGGACGCGGATGGCTGCCCGCGGGAGTGTTCCTCCCGCGTGAGGTGTCGACACCGTGGGTGTGGTCCGCCGCGGACGGTTCTGCCTGGGAGGGGATCTCCGATCCGGCCCGTGTGCTGGCGGAGTTCGCCCTGGCCTGGGGCGCTAAGACCGGCGCCCGGCTGTCCGCACTGGTCTCGTCGCAGCCGATCGACGGCGAGTTGCATCGTCAACTGTCCGGCGTACCCGTGCAAGGCTCGGTGTCCGCGGCGCCGACCATGGATTTCTCTTGTCCGGCACCGGGTTTGGCCGACCGATTGGAGCTGGTGGGTGCACCGCATCTACTGGAACGGGTGAGCGCGGTGCCGACCGAGGGAATCGCCGGTCGCTGTCTCGAGCTCGCGGTCGACGCGCATCTGCGTGTCGCGAGGTCAGGTTCGGGCGCCGCCTCGTCGCTGGGGACCGCGGCCCTACGCGAACGCATACTGCAGGCGAGTCGGCAAGGCCGGGCCGTGCCGGACGAATGGTGGGCCGAACTACGCGATGCCGACGATCTGACGACCGCCTCGATGCTGTCGCTGCGGGCGGATGTTTCACGAGTTCCCTTGGGGGAGTTGCGATCCGAATCGGTGGATGGGCAGTCCGCGTCGGCACTGTGCGCGATGCTCTTCGAGCGTCGCTGCGATGAACTGGTGTTGTTGTCGGCGGCGGAACCGAGCCGTCAACTCCTGCGCGATGTGGTCTACGCGCACGGACAGTTGCTCGACCACCCCCGATTCGCCTCGATTCCCGCCACCGCGCAGGAGGCTGTCGTCCGGCGTCGGCCGACCATCACCGCGGGCCCGGAAAGATAGCGATTCGTTTGCCGCACATCGGATCTCAACGCATTGATGGGCTGGGGCGACTGTATACGACTCCGTTATCGTCGCGCTCCCGACTGTGGGAATAGTAGATACTCGAATGTGACGGAGAACGACGAGCGAGAATGCGGTGCTGCCCAGTGAGCTCAACCGCTACCAAAAAGGATGACCGAACTGTCGACTTGGACAGTCACTGCCCGCCTGCGGCTTCGCCGGGGCTGAGGGATCTCATCGACACCGCGCAAGAGGCTATCCAGACCTCGATCGACCTGCTGGGTTCCGGACGGGGTGGAGAAGCGCCGGACCTCGTGAAGCTGTTGAACGACAAGCAAATCGCACAGGTCAAGGATGGCAAGGCCAAGATGGTCGACAATTATTCGACCAAAATGAGCGATCTCGACAAGATAAAGTCCGATATCCACAAGCAGGACTCCGGCGTGAACACCTCCGCACGTGAGACCGGCGATATCTCGTCGGACACCTGGTCGGATATCACCAAGGCGATCGAACAGCTCACCGGGACATTGGATTCCGCCCACGACTGGGAACCCCCCAAGGGGAGCAAGTACCTTTCCGCTGCCCGAGAGGCGCCGCTGACCAAGGCCGTGCTGACCGCGGTGATCTCCGTCCACGACGCTGTCCAGCTCGCCGCCGATCAGGTCCAGTCGCAGGCCGATAAGATCGGCGGCTCCCAGACGCCGTACGTTCCTTCCTCCTACACCGGCGGGGGCGGCGGATCCGGCAGTTACGTACCTGTCGACGGGTCGGGCGGCTACAACAGCAAATACACTCAGCCGGTGAGTAGTTCGGGCGGTAGGGTCCCGCACCAGCGCCTTGACAAGTCGCAGCTCGAGGAATACATCGGCAAGGCGTTGGATGCCCTCGGCATCACGGATCCGACCGCGCGTGCGAATTGGACCAAAGGCTATCTGACATTGATCGAGCGCGAGTCGGGCGGCGATGTCGGATCGATCAATCTCACCGACTCGAATGCGGCCGCCGGGCATCCCTCCCAGGGGCTCACTCAGACCATTCCCAGCACATTCGAGGCCTATCACGTCGCCGGGACATCCAATTCCATCACCGACCCGACCGCCAACATCGCATCCAGTATGAATTACGTGATGAATCGATATCACGTGTCGCGAGACGGCGCGAACCTCACCAGTAATGTCCAGCAGGCTGATGCCGGCCGGCCCGCGATGGGCTACTGATTCCGAGACGTCGATCAGACGCCCAGCCTCCGCGCGGTCCGGGCGGCGAGTTCCGCGGTGGTGTCGGCTCGTAGCTCCGGGAAGCCGCGGGACAGCACGTCGTGTACCGGAAAGACACCGTTCGCCGGGGCGAATCGCCATACCTTGGACGATTCGGACCACTCTGCGATGGCAGACAGTGAATTCGGCCCGACTCGGACGATGAACCTCTTGTACGACACGCCCCGCGGCGGTCGGCTCTCGTAGTGGCGGACTATATCTCGCACGAGTTCCGGGGGCTCGTACTCCACGGGAGTCCGGCCGGACGCCAGTGGATACAGCGTGCCCATGGGACTGTGCGGATCCAGTGCGTGGTCCTCACCGGCCCGGAATGCCTCGGGTCCGGCCTCACCCGTATTCACCGAGCCGTCGGTTGCGGACATGGCGTACCCCGACAAGGCATCGGGTCCTTCGCCCAGCCAGGCGAGAATTGATGAGGAGCTCGCATCGGGCTCGCTCGGCATGTGATGGGTGATATAGGTTTCGAGCAGCTTCGGCATCACCATATGTGAATAGGGTGCGACATTTTCGAGGGCGTGGCCCCCTTCGTGCATGATGGTGCTGTGGTGCACGCGCAGCTGCGCACCGCGAGGTTTGTATCCTGTGGCGACATGCCATTCGACTCGTTCCTGAAATTCTCGCGGCGAGTCGACGCGGCTGCCGTTGTACTTGACGACACTGAATGGCTTGTCCGCTCGGTCCACGTGCTTGGACGTTTTCGCGTTGGCTGTCGGATCGGGCATCTGGTCGGGATCGAGGATATGCAGTCTCCGGATCGCGATACCGGGATACCTGGTGTAGAGGTCATCGATGCCCCGGGCGATCTCGCGCAGCGCTTCGGGATCGGCGCCCTCTCGATCGAAACCGGTGACCGCCTCCATAGCCCATTTCTCCTTCAGCTCCTCGGCGACACGGAGCGGGTCCACTCCCTCCCAGGCGAGCGGCGGCGTTCCGGTCGGTTCCGCAGGTCTCGGCGCCCATGGGGGCGTGTTGTGGCTCGGGCGACGGATGCGTGAGGAGTCTGCGCTGTTCAGAGCGAACTCGTGTTCGATCATCGGTGCGTCACGCCCGCTATGGATGGTGATTCGCAGCAATGCCGGGGCCGTATCGTCGCTGACGTATGCCTCCCACTTCACATACGTGTGGGGCGGTGGCTGGGTGCGGGTGAATATCAGCGCGGCCGACTCGACGATGTCGTCGGTGCCGGGGTATCGGCCGAGCATCGAGGCCAGTACTCGGCGCAAGGCGGGGCCCAGCGCGTCGAGGTCGGCGCTCGGTGCGGGCATGACGGCCAGCAGTTGTTCACCGGACGTCGCGCTCTCGTCAGCGAGAGCCAGATATGTCGCGGCGCTTCGCTCGCCGGACTGGGTGATCTCCACTCCGCGGATTTCGCCCGCGCCGATTTCGCGTAGCAGCGGTGACCCGCCCGACAATTCGGCCAATGCGGGCTTCATCGCGTCGACGGTGCCGCTGAAGGGGAATTGTCCCGTAATCGCCGGGCCGGCCGCCTCCGTGGCCGTCGTGTGGTTCTCGGCTGGCGCCACGTCGACCTGTCCATCGAAATCGTGTGCGAGCCAAGGGAATGCCATCGCGGGCCCGGCGGCCAGCAGACGCAGGTCCTGCCAGGACGTATCGCTCGGATCGGCCGCGATTCGGGCGAGGATCTCGGCATAGGCCGCGCGAGCCCGTCGTGCGATGCGGCCCTGCTCGACGGGGGCGAGCGCGCTGTCGCGTCGACTCGCCAACTCGGTGGCGGCTTCGGGTTCCGCGGCCCACGCACCGCTCGCGGTGCGGTGATTGCGGAAATAGACCTCGCCGTCGACGCCGAGCACGCGCACCGCGGCGATCCGTACCGCCGAGTCGTCCGATTCGAGTTGCCCGACGGTCGCGGCCGACCCCGGGACGGCGTCGTCGTGCGCCTGTGCCGGGGTCAGGACCTTCCGATTTCCGGAGAGTCGACCTTCCACATAACGCAGGACGGTTCGGTGTTTGGAGACGTGCGGCTGCACCGCGATGACGTCCAACTCCGCGGTGTAGGAAGCGCCGGTGAAGCGTGCGAGAGTCGCGCCGACCCCTTGTCCGTTGGTCAGCGTCTGCTCGAGCAGGACGTTGCACCCCAGGGCGATCGCGCGGTCGATGGCCATTTGCTGCCACCGCCACGCAGCGTCCATGAGCAGGCCGGTGGCAGTGTCGTCGAGGGCCATCAATTCGGCGTAGCGCGGATGGAAGTGCAGGAAGGTGTCGATCGTGCCGATGTAGACCACGCCGCCGCGCTGCGCGAATTCCGAGAGGATCAACGGCAATACAGTCGACTTGCCCGCGCCGGGCTGACCGCCGAGCACCCGCACTACCGGATGCGCCAAGCCGACCTGAAATTCCTGGCCGTCAACGACTCTCACACCGCGTCTACCCGGAACCTTCTTCCCGAGAACGGCATCGGCCACCGACTCGTCGAAGGTGTGCTGCAACTCGGTCTCGGACAGTTCATACCGCTCGGCGGCAAGGGCATCGGTGTCCGGGGCACTGTCGTCGGAGCTGTGCGGTACTGCTATCGCCGTGCTCACCAGTCCGCTGGCCCAACGGGAATCCTCTTTCGCGGTCTGGGCGCGCACGATGGTGCCCGCCACCGGCGGTGCTTCCCGCGTGGCGGCCGATGCTGCGGCCAAGTCGTGGAATGCGGGTCCGACTGTGCGGAAAGTAGTGACGACCGCGGCTGCTGCCGGGTCCATCTCGCCCATTGCGACGGCGTTGTATAGCAACCATGCCGCAGTTGTCGTGAAGTGAGTCTGCAACAGAGCCAGCCGCTCGTGGGTGACCTTTGTTTCGGGCATCTGGACATACGTCAGGAAGTCCTCCAGACGTCCGACCACTTCGGTCAGCTTCCAGTAGCGGTCGTCGGCGGCTGTGGGCTGGTCCGCGTCGTTTCGGCTCATTGCGTCTGCGTCGAGCCCGGCCTGCACCATTTTCTGGGTGGCGGCCTCCCACACCCGATACAACCGAGTGTGGTCGATCCCGTCGAGCAGACCGGTAGCGGCGGCCTGCACAGGTGTACCGGTCGGAGCGGCTTTCAGCTGTTTCTCGATGCCGCTGAGTCGACCGTCCGCATCTCGCAGGGCGTCCTCGGCCGGATGTACCAAGGCGTAGTCCACCAAGTGCGCGAAATCCAACAGCAACTCGAACCGCGCCGGGGCGACCGGCGGGTGCGTGCCCGTCTGCACTGCCAGCAGTTCGTTCAGCACGGTGAAGGGTTGTTCCAGCTCGGGGAGGGTCACCGCAGCATGGATCGGGTCGGCCGCGGTCCTCGCGCATTGCGCCGCAACCGCATCCCGTATGGCCCGCAGGTTGTCCAGATCCACGGGCGATGCCACCGGAATCGGCGGTGGCACTGCGGCCGGGCTGTCGGCGGGGCGGCCGACGTGCAGCCGGGGCGAGACGTGGCCGCGGGGGACCGCATCGGGGAGTTCGGCCGACAGGTTGTCGTGGTCGAATGCGAGGACGAATGCTCGGACCACTCGTCGTGGGTCGCCGCGCGGGATCGTATGACCGGTATCGGCTTTGATCAGGAATCCGTGTGCGCCGACCTTTCGTCGACTGCCGTCGGGCAGGGTCACCGTGACCTGATCTTCGGGGGCGAATTCGACGACCACCGCCACCTGTTGCGCGTGTGGTTGCGCGTCGGGATCCTCGGGGTGCAGCTGTTTGTCGACCCAGTCGATGATTTCGTCGACGGAGTGATCGGCGTCCGGATCGAGCGGGATTTCCTGGAATGCGTTGGGCCTGCCGTCTTCCTGGTGCGGCATCCGGTCTTCGAGGCCGTTGCGGCCGACCAGCGGCATGCCCGCCGGACCGATCTCGGCGGGTTCCGCTTCGCGGACGGGCACACCGGCGGCCTTCAGATCCTGGAGCATCACCACCGCACACTGGTTTTCCTGGACGCCTGCCGTGTCGACGACGGGGGCCGGGTGTTGTGCGGGGGCCGGTGTCGTGTGGCCGGATACTCCTTGCGACGGAACCGCTTTCGTTCCATCCGGGGTGGTTCCCGGCTGCGGTCCACGTCTCCCGACGGACCCTTCCCGGGGTTGTTCCAGCCGCGGATCCGCGGGCGCGGCATCGGCGCCGCGCGTTGTGGAGGCGGGGGAAACCTTGGGCCGCCACGCACCGCGCGGATAGCCGAGTTGCTCGGCGTACGCGTACGTGGCCGAATACATCTTTGCCGGTGTCGCGAACGCGGAATTGTCGATGATCGGCACGTCGACCATCCGCAGACCGTGCAGAGTCTCGGGGAGCGAATGGTGCTCCGGCATAACGAAGCCGATTACCGCGCCGGCGAAGGCAGCCCTGGACACACCCGTCGGGGCGATCCAGTCGAAGCGAGCCATGAACCGGGCGGAGGTGCCGGAAACTGCCCCCGTCAGCGGAAAACCTTGCTCGACCGCTGTTTCCAGGAACCAGGGATCGTCCCGGTTGAACCGGAACAACGCTGTTCCCGGCCGCCAGGGCAGCTCCACCGCGTAGCGGTCAGGATCGAGTTGCAATGCTGTCGCGGCATTGATCAATCCCTCGTCGTGGAACACCAACACGCCGCTCACCTCGGCGTTTCCCGCTGCATCTCGCACTCGTCGATCTCGGTTGTGCTCGTCGTACTTATACAGCGGCAGGACATAGCGCACGGTCGGGTCCTGGGCTTGTAGTTCTGCCTCCAGCGCTGCCACGTCGACGTTGCCCCGACTACTGTCGCGTGGCAGATTCTCTAGTTCCTCGTTGGTCAGTCGATCCTTGCGTAGTTTGCGTAGCTCGTTGATGGCAGCCAACTCCTGAGGCGACAGCGGCTTGCCGATTCTCGTGAAGTCGTCGACCGTCAGATGTTTGCGCAGCATCTCGCCGTAGGGCTTGAGGCCGCCGTCCGCGGGGGATTTCTCACGGAACGTCGCGGCATCATCTCTCTGGTTGTATTGGGTAAGAGAGTCGGCCGCCTCCGGCCCCGGTACGACCGCGTGCTCGACCGCTCGAACATCGTGTTCGGTGATCGGCCTGCCGGGCTGGTGGGTCCGGATGTGCTCCAGGATGTTCGCCCGTAGCCTTCCCAGCGCGGCAACGTCGAGATGTAATCTGCGTGCCGTTGCCTCCCAGACCGCGTCCGGCTGGTTCAGCAGATTGGCGATCCCCTCGTCCAGGGTCGTGCCCGCAGCATGATCGGTTTCCAGGTTGCGGCGCAGGGCGTTGAGGATCGCCGCCATCAGTTCGCGCGTATTTCCGTTGGCCCGCAACTCATCCAGCGATACGGACCGCGGCACCATGCCGCCCTCCATCTGATTCCCGTACGCGTAGAAGGCGTCGTCGATCTGCTCCGGGGTGGCGTCGGGATGTAGTCCGGTCAATACCTCGTGCAGCCGGTTCAACACTCCGATCGCCGCTTCCCGGCTCTGCGGGAGCTGGTAGAAGAATTTTCCCAACTCGACGTCGTGGGGCATGCGCAGCTGACGCCAGCCCACACCGTCCGGCAGGTCGGTGACCGCGTTCAGTGCCGCGAGCCGTTCTCGTTCGCGCCGCTTGTCGACCGCGATCTTGACCATTTCCGGTGTCGGCTTCGAGCTGGGCTTCGCCGCCGCGTTCCCCGGACCGGCGGTGGCGCTCCACGGTGTGACGCCGGGGGATCGGGTGTTCGTCGACGCGGTCGGGACGGACGCGGGCAGGTCGACCGCGACCCACACCTCCTTACCGCCGACCCGTGCCAAGCTCACCCCCCATTCGGTGACCAGTGCCTCGACCGTCGCCAGACCACGGCCGTGCAGGCCGAACCCGAGTTCATCGCCCTCGAGATCGCCTGCGGCCGCGGCCACCTGGGCGGCGGCCTCGAAATTGGCTTCCGGCGGCCGCGTGGGTAGGTCGCGGCTGGTGTCGCTGACTCCGGCGACGAGCACATCGCCCGTCCTGCGCAGCCGAAGCCGAGCCGGTCCGCCCCGGGCATGGCGACCGGCGTTCTGGAGAAACTCCGAGATCGCGAAGTTCACACTCTCGATCTGGTCATCCGGCCAGCCGTTGCGCTCCGCGAGTTCGGTGATCATGTCCCGGACCACGCCGACCACGGGCTCCACCAGGCGTGCGGAGATGGTCGTCTCCAGGTCGGGTACGGATGTATCCAGTGACGGATCCTCGGGGCCGACGCTCTCGAAGAATCTGAACCACACGGTTCTTCCGGCCTCGGGACGTATCGTGAAGCCCCACGTCCCGGCCTGCTCATCCATCAATTCGACAGCCGGCCAGCCGGTTTCGTTCTCCCCGGGACGGACCGGAAGGCCCGTGTGCGGATCGGTGACTTCGACGGTGAGCCACCGATTGCCCGGTTCGCCCTGGATTCTCGCCGCGACGGGCTGCCGGGTTCCGGTCTGGCGCACCAATTGCCGGGCGATCGCGACGGCCGTATCGGACTGTTCCGCGTCGGGCCAGTCGGCCAGGACCTCACGAACCGGCTCGATGGCGGTCTCCGCCGCCGGATCTCTCCTCGCGCTGTCGAGGTCGTTCGACGGCGAGGTGCCCGACGAGGATTCCGGCGGCGGGGACGCCGAAGCCCGGGGCTGGGCGGGGGCCTGCGGCGGCTGCTTCTTGCGACGCTTACCGCCCTCGGGCGCTGCTGATGCCCAGGGGACCGGGCGGATCGGCACCACCGGTCCGGGCGGTGGTGGCGCCAGCTGCCAGGGCGAGATCCGCTCCGGCCCGGGTATCGCGCTCGGGTCGGAGATCCGGCCGGGATCAGGGTCGTCGGGATTCAGCCGTGGCGGGGCCGGATCCTGGGGTGCGTCACGGGCATTCGGGTCCCTCGGCGTGGTGATGTGGTCGGGAATGAGCTGCTCCGCGGGAGGTTTCTCGGGGAGAGCGGGCAGATGGGTGGGCGGCGCCGAATCGTAGCGCGTGGGAGGGGTGAATTCGGCCGGTCGGGTGTTCGCGTCCCGGGTCTGCTCGGGGCCCTGTCCGGGACCGGGCAGGGTTCCCGGAATCTGGAGACCCGGAAGCTCGGTCGGCCGATCCTCCGAGGTCCAGGGCAGGTGCGGCACAGTGGGAATCGTCTCGCGTGCCGATTCCGGTTCCGGCGCGCCCGAGACGCCGGGGACCACCACATAGTCCCCTTGGTCGAAGGTGATTTCCGTGGGTGCGTCCTTGGGCATCGGGAGTTCCGGTGCGCCCTCGATCGCAGGGTTCGGGATATATCCGGGCACCCGGGTGATGATCTCGTCGCCCTCGGGGATCGTGAATTCCACCGGCGGTGCATCGGGAACCTCGTCGCTGCTGGGCTGATCGGCCGTGAGACCGGCCGCGTCGACCGCGCCTCGCATTCCGGCGCTGAAGTCCGGATGGGGCGCGGCGGTGTCGGAACTTGCGGTCGGTGCCGGCGAATTCTGTTGTACGGCAGGAATTTCGGCATCGGCCGTGGGCTTCGGGGTGACGGACGGGGCTGCGCTGGCCTCGTCGGTGTGGTGCGCCGATGGCGTGACGTCCGGATAGGTCGTCGCCGAGTTCTGTTGTGCGACAGGTTCGGGTGTGTCGGGTGCGGGGTGCCCTGGCGGCGTTGTCGTCTCGGCGGTGGTGGTCGAGGACGGGGTCTCGGGCGGTGCGGGGTTGTCGACGGGGGTGTCCGTGCGAGCCGATGCGGGCGGCGTCTCCGTAATCGAATTTTCCTGTGCCACAGGAGATTCACTGTCGAACTGGGCGGCGAGACCGCGGAATTCGTTGTCGAAGTCGAGGTCGAGCAGGGAGTCCGTGTCGTCGGTCGGGGGACGTTCGAGGGTGGCCGCACCGCCCGGCGTGCGATGTCCCATATCGGATTCCGGCATATCGATGCCGGGACGTGCCTGCGATTTCAGTCCGGAGTCCGGATCCAGCGGGACTTCGGGTACCTGGCTGCCGTCCGCGGCTGCTTCGAATCGGATCACGTGGGTACTGGCAGCGTCCAGTTCGTCGAGCCAGTGTCCGACCGCGTCGTCGACCTTCGTGGTCATTTCCAGGACGGGTTGCCCGTGCTCGTCGAGGAGCGTCTCGACGACCTGATCACCGGATATCTTGCGGGCCACATCGCCGACCCGCTCGTGGATCTCGATGTGACCCTCGGCATTTCGCGTCACCACGACCGCATGGGCGCCGGCGTCGTCGAACTGCACACCCATGACGCCGGTCCCGCCGTTGCGCCGCACCTCGTCCACGAACGCCTTCGGCGACTCGACGCCACCCGGCCGCCATCCGGCACGCATCGTGTTCGCGAGATCGTGGCCGCCGACCCCCGCGGTGGTGGCGCGCTGCGCGAGCGCGGACAGATCACTCATCCGATGCCCGGTCAGGGCCTGCGCGGTCTCCGCCGCATAGGGGGCGCACTGAAGACGCGGAGCCGAGCCGTTGTCGTCCATCGGCACGAATGATCCGCCGCCCTCGCCGTCTGCGGGCGTGATCCCCGGCTCGCTCGGACCACCGTTGACGGGGGGTGAATGATCCTGTGAGACAGTCTGTTCCGGTGCGGCTGTCGCACCCCGCGGGTCGCCCGAATCCGCAGCGTGCGCCGCCGGGGCCTCGGGTGCGGTCGTCTCTCCCGGGCGCTGGTCGAATCCGCCGTCCGGCGCGTGGCCGGGTGGGGCGCTGCCGTTGTCGACGGAATGCTGTGCCGGGTGGACCGGTCCCACCGCCGGGACGTCTCGTTGCCCGGTGGGGGCCTGTCCATCGAGGGCCCGTGCGGGCTCGGCAGTCGGGTGTCCGACGGCCGAGCCCGCCGGATTACTGTGTCCGACAGCGGAATTGGTCAGCGCGGGCGGCCGAGCGGTTTCGGGGGCCGCGACCGCGTGCTGCAGTGGGTGTCCACCTCCGGGGATCGCCCAGCCGCCGTCGTGTCCCGCCGGGGATCCGCCCCCTCGCCACGGCGGCGACGAGGTCGGCGTCGGCGCGCGTGCCGAACCCGGTGGGGAGCCGGGCTGTTTCCCATCGGACCCCGTTCCGCCGCCGTTCGGCCCTTCACCGGATTCACCCTCACCGAGAACTCTGGCCTCGGCCTCGCGGCCCCAGGACATCAATTCCGGTGGGAGACCGTCGCCGCCTTCTGCGGGGGCATGCCCCAGGACCTCTGCCTCGATCTCGTGCCCCATGGCCGCCCATTCCGGAGAGATGCCCATCGCCTCCGGAGTCAGGCCCTCCGGTCGGGCCATCTGGCCGTCTCGAGGCGGGGTCACCGCGGTTTTCCCGGTCGGGGGGGCACCGTCGGACGCCGGGAGCCCGGGTCGCCCCGCACCGGCTGTGGGATCGACCACCGATGGTTCGGCCGAGGCGGTACCGCCCACCGGTGGTTTCGCGGCGGCGGTGCCGATCACCGACGGCTTCGCCGAGGCTGCCCCCACCCCGGCTCGCACTCCGGCGCCGACGGCGCCGGCGACCCCCGCGCCGATCCCGGCGATCGCCATATCGGCCAGATTCCTGCCCTGGATCTTCCCGCCGCTCAACACCGTCGCGGTGGTTCCACCGGCGATGCCGCCCGCGGCGCCACCCAGGCCACCGGCGACGATCGTGCCCACGATGTGCCAGAGGACCTGCACCGCCTTCGACGCGGACTGGGCGCCGATCGCACTCACCAGCGGCACGACGAACCGCCCCACCATGGCGCCCGCCGCACCACCGGCGCCACCCGCGGCCATCGCCACCGCGGCGGACTTCACGTCGATCGACTTACGGTGCCCCTGGGCGATCTGCACGGCCTGCGCACCCAGATTGACCCCGCCGCTGATCACGATGCCCACGGCGGCGCCGCGCGCGACGAGCGCCAGGAACGGGTGCTCCACGGCGAACCGTCTCGCCTGCTGCGCCAGCCATTTCAGCAGATTCCGCCAGGCGAATTTCATGGTCGCCTCGGCCGCGAGCCGATCGGCGACGGTCTTGGCGGCGTTCATCATCGCCAGGTCGATCGTGATCTGCACCAGCAGTGCGGCCGCGGTGCCGAGTACCACGTACTGCTCGAACTCGAGCGAGTTCGCGGCCTCGTACAATTGCCGAGCCCGGTTGTCGCAGTTGGTGATCTGCGCCTTCGTGTCCTCGAGCTGGGTTTGCAACTGCTTGCGTATCGCATCTCCGGTGTCGCCCCGGATGGCGGTGGCCGCATGACCGGCCAGCACCGTCTCGAGCCGCTGTACGGTTTCGGCCAGGCGGTGTGCCTGCGCCACCCAGGCATCGGCGGTACGCCGCATGGCGTCGGTATCGGCCAGCGGCAGGTGCCCGGCCACCAGATCCACCAGCCAGGTGGGGAAGCCCTGCGGAATATGCACGCTCACCGCGTGTTCGACCGCTCTCGCGCATGCTCGACCACCAGGCGGTGCAGGACCCTCGCCGGTTCACCGGCGTTCGCACCGCGCAGTTCGACCTCGGCGAAGGCCGAGACCAGCGCGGCTCGCGGTTGGAAGCGGTCGTCGTCGAACGCGCGACTGCTCAGTTGCGACCGCCAGCGGCGATAGCTGCCCAGGACGCCGGACAGCGTCTCGTTTCCGTTCCATCCACCGCTGATTCGCTGATATTCGGCGATCAGCGACCGTTGCGCCAGCCGCCGCGGTTCGGCGCCCGCGGCCGCCTCCAGCACCCTGCCGAGGTCGGCGACGATCGTCGAATACATCGGCCGCTGTTCGAATTCCGGCATCGGCTCGCCCGAATGTGTTGTGGTGCGGATGTTTTCGGCAAGTATTCGAGGTTCGGTCAGCGCTTTTCGATCGAGCAGGATCCAGGGCCCGGCCCGCGCCTCGTCCCGCTCGGTGCGGGCCTTGTCGCGCACCACGCGAGAGACCGTGTTCTCGCCGAGATCGGTGATCTCGATACCGGCGAGCTCGAGGAACGGATACTTCCCGAGGATGGCGTCGAGGGCTGCCGCCATGTCGCGCATCGTCTTGTCGGTGAGGGGAACCGTGTCGAACCCGGCGAGGCGCAGATCGTGCCGGTCGGCAAGCGCTCGAGCGGTCGCCAGGGCCGCCGCGTCGGCGGGGGCGCCCGCAACCGTCACGCGCTTCGGCTTGCCCGGCTTGCGATCTCGGTCGCGGTCCGCCTTCCTCGGAGTCGGCCCGGGGGCGTGTCGCGGCGGAAAGACCCGTCCCGGAGAGGAACTGGCGGGCGCCGACGGCGACCACGGCGTTCCCGAGGCGTTGCGCGTGGGGGATCCCTCGGCGGCAGTGCCGGACCAGGGGGTCTCCGCGGACTTGCCGAAGCCCGTCGAACGACCCCCGGCTTGCGGTGTCGCCGCGGGCGGTGCGCCCGAGACTGCTTGTGGCGCAGGTTGTCCGGCTGTCCGTGGCGCGGGGTTGCCGGGTGCGGGAGAGTCGGCCGCCGGTGTGGCGAGCTCCGGGGAGTCGCCACCGGGATCGACGGGGTTCGGTTGCGGCTCGGCGGTGGTACTCGGGCTGTAATCCGGCGCGGAGACCGGAAGCCCGGCCGTGCCGGGCAATCGAGCCGGACCCGCCGACGACCTCGCGGGGGTGGACGATCCGGCGACTTCGTCCGAGTTCGGTACGGATTCGTTCGCGGGGTTCGAGGTGAGCGCAGCGGCCGCGGGCTGCTGCTGTACCGGCTGGTCGTACGACGGCCCGGCTTCCGGGGTCGGGCCGAAACTGTTCTGCCCCAAGGTGCGAAGCTGTTGTCCGCCGTCCTGGTCCTGGTTGTGGATCGTATCGGTGGCTTCGGTGATGCCCTTGCTCACCGAACGAAGGTTGTCGACCAGGTGCTGGAGCCCGGTCAAGCCCTTCTTCGCAACCGGCGTGTAGCTGTCGCCGAATGTTCGGCCGGGTTCGTCGTTCCCCCAGCAATCACCCTCGCGGTCCAGGGTGTCGTGTAACCGGGTCAGATCCTGCTGTGCGTCCTCGGCGATGGCGGCCAGTTCGCTCGCGAGCGTATGCGCCAGATCGGTGTCGATCTGTAACGACTCACCCATACGCGACGCCCTTCGAACCTCACCTGCGACATCGAGAAGACGATTGTCCGCTACCGGCCAGCAGCACCGCGATGGCCGCTGTTCCCGGAATTGGGAAGACTGCGCCGAGCGAATCCTGTATCAGCCGGCCTGCCCAGGCGGCTCCCGCAGACTGGGGGAGCCGGGTACCAGGTCGGGTAGATCCGGCATCCCGTCGGCGGCAGCGGCGATCGGGGCCAGGATGGCTCGGGCCTGTTCCTGCGCGCGTCGTGCGGCTTCGCGCCCCGCCTCGGTCACCGAGCGGCCGAGCTGTTCGCGGTTGCTGCGCAAGGCTTTCGGCTCGAATCGCACCTCGGTGAGCACACCCGCCGTATCCACGGTCACCTCGACCAGGCCGTCGGCCGATGTCGCCGATGCCCGTGCGGCGGCCAGCTTCGCCTGGACCTCGGGCAGCAACGCGCGTTGCTCCTCGTAGGCATCGAGAACGTCCTCGACCTGGTTGCGGATTCCGCGGTTGGCCGTGCGCAGACCCTCCTGTTCCCAACGATCCACCGGGATGTCCTTCCTCGTATGTCCGCGGTGTCAGGCGATCTCGCCCTGTCGAGCGGAGAATCGCTGCTCGAATCCGGCAATGTAGCGCGCCGGGGCGATGGACGAGGACGAATGCTCCAGAACACCGTCGTCGGCGAGGTAGAAGATCGCTCGTCCGATCGCCAGTTCCTCCTCGGGCGCCGGAACGTACACCATCCAGCCGACGCTGAATCGCTTGGCGATCAACTGTGACAACGGATATCCGGCGGTGTTCAGTTGTCGGCCGGTAATGTAGTCCCGTACCCGCGCGATCGCTGCCTCGGCTGGTAACGGATCCGGCGCGGGCGGTACCAGTCCGGCCAGCGCCAGCTGATACCGCGCCTCATCGATATCACCGCCGGTCCCGAATACGTCGATCAGCGCCTCGGGGGACACCGAGCCCGCCTCGGCCGCCGACACCAGTGCGCTTGCCGCAGCGCGCCTTTCACCGTGTCCGGCATCCGCGGCGACACCGGCGATGATCTCGGCCACGGTGTCGGCAGTCCAGATTCCGGGCACGGCGGTGGCGCAGTGCTGAGCGGAAGGTGACTGCCCGCGGTACCACCGCCCTGCCTCCCACCAGTAGCAGAAGGACAGCAGTCCGGTGCCCGCACGCGCGTTCAGCACCGGGTCCGCGACCCAATCCGGTGCGCCCGCATACAGATTCGGCAACGGTGCGCCGCCGTTGTACGCCGCGTCCAGGGTGGGCGCGTTCCACACCCCGCCCGACAGCACCGCCCGCCCGGCGGGGAGCGCATAGAGCGTGGCGCCCCCGCGTGCGACGCCCTCGAACACGCCGGTCCACGGCAGCATCCGCGGGCCCCACTCCGAGCCGACGGCGGTGAATGCCGCTGCGAGCGTTGCCCACCGCGCCCACATCAGCGGAAACGGCGGGAATTCGTTCTCCGCGAGGGTGGCCCACACATTGTCGGTGCGATCCGAGCGCGCCTGGGCCGCAGCCTGTTTCGGAGTGCGGCGCTGTCGGTCGTCGTGTCCGATGTATGCGGCCAGCCAGACCGGTACTTCCGCGCGCGGAAATGCCGCCAGGTCGGCACGGTATATCTCCGGGGTGAACAGTTGCCCCGCCGGAAACGGTTCCTCGCCGTAGTCGTAGTCGACTCGGAGCACGCCGGAATTGGTGAGTACCACCAGCATCCGCCACCACGGTCCCGCGCTCGATTCGGCGGCAGCTGTTCGCAGCCTGCGAACGTGCGCGAGCATCTGCTCCGGCGGATCCATGGATTCGACGCGGTCGCCGATGGAATACACCAGGTGGCCGAGTTCGGCGGCGACCGTCATGGCGAATACCGCGTCCACTCGCTCCCAGCCCGTGGGGCCGTGCACGGTCAGTTCTCGGGCGAGACCGTCATCAGTGGCCGGGCCGGGCGACTCGTCGGCCACACCGTCCTCCTGTCCGGGCGCATTGTTCCGCCGTCGACGCTATCGGTGCGGCAGGTGGCTCGAACCGAGGCGCTGTTCCCAGAGATGGGGACGATCGACAATAAGCGCAATAGCGGTGGGAAGGACTTGTCGAGCATGCCGGAAAACAGCATCCAAGTCGATTTGGCTACGTTGCTCTGGTTGGCGGAGCAACACAGACTGGTCGGTGCGCAGATCGGGGAGTGGGCCAAACAGCCCACCGAATGGCTCGAGAACTTCCCGCAGAGTTACGGCGTCATCGCCCACCCGGTGCACGTCGCGTTGAAGGACTACTACCAGGCCCGGGAGAATGCCGGGAACCACTTGGCCGGGCAGCACTACGAGACCGCGAAGCAACTGGAGGAAGCTGCCCGCGCCTACGAGAACGCCGAACACGACGGCGTCAACCACATTCGCAATGCCGGTGGCGGCCAGGACCTTCCGGCCGGAAGCGGCCACGGGACCTACCCCGGCCCCGGTTCGGATCCCGTGACGAGCGCGCCGTACACCGGTCCGGGAGCTACCCCGGGCACCCATGCCCCGGTCGGGGGGACGCACGACACGACCCCGGCGGTCAACGGCACGGGTGGCCCGACCTCCACCGATTCGCCCACCGGGGTCGGCACCTCGCCGGGGACGACCCTGGGAGGCGCTCCGGTCGACGGCGGCGGTGGCCAGTTCGGCCCCACCGGTCCCACCGGACCGGTTTCCCCGACGCCGGGAGACCTCATGCCGACCGCGGCGGCGGGCTCGCCGCTCGCGGGCGGGTCCGTCTTCGCGCCCGGCGACGGTCGCGGGGCGCCGCAGCCGCCGTCGTCCGGTGACGGTGACGCATCGGGAATGGCCGCCATGCTGACGCCGTTCGCGGCGGCCGTTGCCGCGGCGAAGGAACGCGATGCGGCGCCGGCGTATGTGGTGGGCGAACAGGTCGACAACGATCTGGTGGTCGCGAAGGCGCTGCTCGGCGCGGTGCTGGCCGCAGTGGATTCGTCGGTGCTGGGCCTGCACTGGGCGGTCGCGGTGATGCGGAGTCCCAGCGGCGCAGGCGTTTTCATCACCTCCAACGAGGGCCGCGGCTGGTTCCCTGCCGGGTTGTTCCTGCCGCACGAGGTGTCCACGCCGTGGATGTGGGACGAGTTCCTGGCCGCCGATTCCGATGACCTCGGGTCGCCGTGGGAGGGCATCTCGGACCCGGCGCGGGTACTGGCGGAGTTCGGCCTCGCCTGGGGTGCGAAGGCCGGTGCCGGGCTGACGGCGCTGGCGTCGTCGGGACCCATCGACTCGGGTTTGCGCACACGGTTCGACAACGCCGCGATGGCGGATATGGTCAGCCCGGCCTACGACGTCGATCTACGCGTGTTCACCCCGGACACCGCCGACCGGCTCGCCCTCGCCGGATCCAAGGAGGCGCTGGAACAGGCTGCGGCCGTGCCGGATTCGCAATTGGCCCAGCGCTGCCTGGAGTTGGCGCTCGACGCCCAGGAGAAGGTGGGTGCGGGCGCAGCGCTCCCCGCCGACGCCAGGGGTTCGAGAGGAGTGCGCCAGCGAATTCTCGACGCACTGCAGGCGCGGCGTGAGATCCCGGCGTCGTGGTGGTCCGAGTTGCGGGACGCCGACGATCTGCTGTCGGCCGCGATGCTGCCGCGCCGAGTCGACGTCAGCCGCGTCGAACCCGGAGATCTGCGCGTGGACGACGAGGTCGCGGCGCTGCGGGCGATCGTGTTCGAGCGCCGGTGCAACGAACTGGTATCGCTGCTGGCCGGAGAGCCGACGCAGCAGCAGTTGCGGGACGCGGTGTATGCGCACGACCAGATCGTGAAGCATCCACGGTTCGTGGAGGTTCCGCCCGCGGTGGCCGCGGCCGAATCCGAGCGGGTCGGGCGTCCGGTGGCCAGTCCCGGTCAGGTCGTGGCCCCGCCGGTCACCGCCGGTCCGCCGCCGGGCGTCGTGGCGCCCACCACCGCACCGCCGACCATCGCACCGCCCGTGGTGCGACCGGGCGCTTCGGAAGGGTGAGGCGAATGCGGCGACCTGCGCGATCCGGGTCGCCGCGAAGGCTCCGCGGCTTCGGGACAGGACGATGGTGAGGTCGATGGCGGAAAGGAGTTGCGGGAGCGATGGGTGATCCGACATCGGTCGACGGGAAGGACACGATCGGTCCCAACCAGTACCTGGCTCCCGGACAGTCGCTGAAAAGTGGCGACAACACCCTGACCTGGGAGCCCAACGGTCAGCTGATTCTCTCCAACGACAACACCGGTGTCGTGCAGACCTGGAGTACCACGCTCCCCGGCGGGACCAATGTCGACGGCACGCACCTGGGTGTGAACTCCAGCGGCCAGGCGGTGGTCTTCAAGGATGGAAAACAGATCGGGACCGTCAAGGGCCTGAACTCGCCCTTGTGCGACGTCGATGCGGGCATCCAATTGCAGAAGGATGGATCGCTGGTCGAGACGGCGAAGGGCAAGCCGACCGGGAAGTCCTACTACAACCCGCCGAAGTCCGAGTACAAATATCCCCTGTATTATCCGCTCGGTGAATCGGATACGTTGAAAGCGACGATCTCCATGGGGGAGACGGCGGTGAATACGCTGGCCCGCCCGCTGCAATTGAACGATCCGTCGAAGCGGCCGGATATTCTGAACAAGTTGATCGACGACAAGCTGATAGATTCGGACGATCATTCGGTCGCGCTGGACAAATATGCCGACAAGATGACCGATATCAGCTCGATCAAGAAATGGCTCAACAGCCTGGACGGTGATACCGACGGTAAAACCGAGAAGGCGCCCGACTATGTGACCGATGGTCTGACCTACATCGGCAACAAGGTCAGCGGCGTCCGAGAAAAACTCAAGGCTGCCGCGATCGCGATAACTTCGGCTACTGCCACCGGACCGCGCACCAGCGCCAATCCGTCCGATAACAAGATACCGGGCAATCTGGAAAACGAGCTCATCGGCGATATATACGACCTGATCGACAAGGTCCAGGGCAAGGTCGATGCCGTGAACCAGCACATGCAGGATCTGCATGACCACATCAAGAAGAATTCCCCGAAACAGAAGGACGGCTCGCACCAGGTCACCGGTAAAGGTGACGGTACCGGCACGGGGGACGGGACCGGCAGCGGCAATGGCAATGGGACCGGAACCGGCAGTGGAAGTGGCAGTGGCAGCGGCAGCGGCAGCGGAAATACCGATCCGCTGAGCAAGATCTTCAACCCGAATGATTTCAGTGACGGCAGCTCGGACGACACCGCCTCCGACGAGACCCAGACCGGCGACACCGCAACAGATGACACCGGAGCCGACATCAATTCGGATTCCGGCCAGACAGATCAGTCCAGTACCCAATCGAGCAGTAATTCCGGTAGCAGCTCGAACAATGTGTTGAGCTCGTTGGTCAGCGCGATCGCTCCCATGCTGGCGACGCTGCCGACGCTGAGTTCCTCGCTCAATTCGTTCATGCATCCCCAGCAGATGCTGAACAACATCGGCAATAATCACGCCGCCGGTGCGCAGAGCGCCCTGGATGCGGCCATTCCGGCTGTGGCGCATTCGAATTCGCAAAGTGCGGCCGATCCGATCGCCAGTACGGTGTCCGCGGCTGCCGCGAACACCCCGCCTCCCGCGACCGACCCGAATGCCATGGTGGATCTGAAGATGAACGGCATCGGCCAGGTCAAGGTGCCGTCGATGGTGGCTCAGGCGTTGCACAACGCGGCGCAGAATCCGAACGGCAGCGATGCGTGGGGTGCGTATACCGGCACCGGTGGGCATTCGCCGGGTACCGCCGTCGACCGTTCGAATCTGAGTACCGGCGACGTCGTCCAGTGGCAGCATCGCAGCGCTTTGATCGTCAAGGACGATGCCGGGCTGCACGCCATCATCGACGGCAAACCCGTCCCGCTCGGCGACCCGAACTTTCCGCCCGGCGGGAAGGGACAGTACGGCGACTTCCTGGGGTACTTCCATCCCGGTGGCGTCCCCGGTGATTCCGATCAGTCCGCTGCCGCTGCCGAACCGCCGACCGTGCAGGCCATGGAACCGGGCGGGTCGCAGAATCCGTCGTCCGGAGGCAGGAACCCGCAGAGCGCGGCCTGATCCGAAGCCGTGGGTGATGCGAATGCGGTTGTCCGCGAGCGGGTTACGCCTGGCTTTGGGGACCCGGACTCGGCGCCGCGGTTTGCAGGGTCGGCGGGTTGGCATTGCCGGGCGCCGGGGTCGCCGGTGCGGGAGTGTTCTGCTGTGGTGCGGCGGTGGGGCCGTTCTGCTGCGGTGCGGCGGGAATGTTCTGTGGCGCACCGTTGGCCGCGGGGGCGTTGGGACCGGGCGCGGTGTTGTTGGGCGCGGTGTTGTTGGGCGCGGCCGGATTCTGCTGGCCGGGATGCTGCTGATCAGGACCGTTCTGGCCGTTCGGATTCTTGTTCGGGTCGTTCTGCTGCAGCATCTGCATGACCGTCGGCGCCAGGGTCATCAGACCCATCGGGATCATCATGGCGATCGGCGCTATCGCCGAGAGCAGGCTTCCCAGTCCGTCACTGCCCGACGAGGTGCCCGATGACGAGCTGGTTCCCGAGGAACTGCCGTTCGAGGAGCCGCTGCCCGAGGAACTGCCGCTCCCCGAGCCGCTCCCGGAGCCGCCGGCGAGGTTCTGGTTGTAGTTGTAGACCGCCTCGACCTTGTTGTAGACCGCCTCCACACCACTGCCGATGTACTTCATCACGGTGGGTTCGTGGCCCTTCAACAAGGACGCGGGAACAGATCCGAGCGCCGTATCGAGTTTCTCGACGATGTCCTTGATGGCGTTCAGGGTCTCGCTGTGCCCGTCCGCGACTCTGAGCGTCGTCTCCGCGACCTGATGGTCGAACCCCGCCAGCGATGTCTGGGCGGTCTGCACTTTGGTCAGGGCTTGCTGATAGGCGGCCGTGCCCTCGCCCTTTCCGAGGTCGGTGTACACCACGGGTTGCAGCAGATCGTCCACCGAGGGCGGTAGCTCCGGCATATTCCTGCCGAGCAGATCCACAGCGGTCTGAATCGCGTCGTGCGCCATCCGGATGAAGGCTTTCAACGCGGTAGAGGCGCCGGGGGGAACGGTCAGCGGCGGTACCGTCCAATAGTGCTGGACGGTACCGGTGGGTGGGCACGCGGTCGACTGGCTCGTGGCGCTGGTATCGGCAGTCGGCTCTGGCGCGTCGAGGGTCGTGGCACTCGTATCCGCGACCGGCTGTTCGAGGGTGGTGGCACTCGTATCCACCACCGGCTGCTGCGCGGCGAGGCTTGCGGCGCTCGTATCGGCAAGCGTCTGCTGCACATCGAGGAATGGCGCGACCGCTTCGCTTCCGGCGTCTGCCTCTGCTCCGTTGGCCATGCTGTCGCACCGCCTCCCTCCAGATCCCTCTCATTGTCCGGCCTTCCCCGGATTGGGAAGCGGAGTGGTTTCGCTTCGCGGACGGACTTGCCGCATAGTCGTCCGCAACCCCGGGACGAAGAAGCGGGGAAACACCGGTGGGTTCGCGAATGGCGTCCCGATTCGAGAGGCGGTCGAGGATGAGCGCTGGGGAGTCGGTCGAATGTCGCCACAATTGACAGACAATGTGGACGGGGTATTACGTTCGCTGCTGAAGCTTTACGGTACCGGCCAACCCGCGGGAAATTCTCCGGCCGCCATCGCGGCGATCGTGCCCGGTCTCACCGGTCACGCCGGTGCCGTGGTGAACAATTATTCCGATACCCACAGCATGCAATTGTCGGTCGCCGAGACGCATGCCGGGAAGGATTCGGCGGTCGGCAAGACCGTGTCCGCCTCGGGTGAGGGCACGCTCAACGGCCGCAATCAGCTGACAAATCAAATCGCCGATCTGCGGGCCCGCGTCCAGGCGGTCGCCGCGTTCCGGGATATGCGTTTCAGCGGGTCGGCGCTGCTCGATGCCGCCCACGCCACCATCACCGATGCCACCAGGCAGGTCGATGCGGATATCGCCGCCGCGCGCCGCCACGCGGCACAGATCGGTCCGCCCGCGATTCCGCGGGCTGTCTCGAGTCGTGCCAGTTTGCCGAACCGCCGTCGTCGCCGATCGCGGGTGCGCTCGTCCGGTCGGTCGATATATCGGCCGCGCCGCCCGGTGCCCTCGGACGGAACCGCCGGCGGCAAGGCGGTCAGCGCCGCCAGTGGTTGGCTCGGTACGCCGTACATCTGGGGCGGTGGCGGCGCCGGTGGGCCCAGCGGCGGTGGCTTCGATTGCTCCGGTCTGACCCAGTACGCGATCGCCCAGGCCACCGACGGCAGGGTCGTACTGCCTCGAACCACCTACGAGCAGATCTACAGCGGCGTGCGGGTGTCACCGCACGATGTGCGGCCGGGGGATCTGGTGTTTCCCGCGAGTTCGTTCAGTGCACGAGGACCGGAACACGTCCAGTTGGCGGCCGGTAACGGCATGGTCATCGAGGCGCCGTATTCGGGTTCGACGGTCAAAGTGTCGCCGATGCCGAGTCGGGCCGTCATCGTGCGAGTGATGTGATCCGCAGGCCGGTGCGATCCGAGACGACGGTGGCCTGCTGCGGCGGTCGGTGAGTTGTCCGGACGTCACCGACCGCCGCGGTGGGCGAGTCGTCGGATGAGGGGAACGACGACTCGTTGCAGGAGCGGAACTCCCTGCGTGGTGCCCGGCGGCCGGGTTGCGACCACCGGGCACCGTCCCGAGTTCGGGCCTCCAGGATGAGGGACTGTCGACCCGTGAACTAATATACCGCTAAACGACGGCACGATCAATAGTGAGCCGATAAATAAGTCGAACTGCGGGCTGGGGCGCCTGCGCGACGGAGCTTCCCATGAATGGGAACTACGGCGCGTCGGCTCCCGGCTCGGAGTGTCTATGGTTCGGGCAGGCGAGAGCGGCGAAAGGGAGATCCAGGTGTCTGCGGCCGAGGACGCGTTCTACACGGGTGTCCAATCGTTGGGATTGGTCGCCGGGGGGATACGCAACGAACAGCATGCGTTGGCGGCGTTTCGAGCCGCCACCGATCTGGATCCGGACATGTGCGATGCCTGGCTGGGCCGCGCCATGGCCGGCGAGGTCACCTCCGAGGTGATCTACGGGGCTTACCGATCCGCCCACAATCTCTACCGGGATCAGCAGCGCGCGGGCCTGGTCGATCGGGCGCTGTGGTGCCAGGTCGAGATCGGGATCTACGGATTGCGCGTCGCGATGGCCGACCGCGATCAGATCGCGATCGCGCAGGCGTGCTCCTACGCCGAGGGCGGTGAGTGGCAGGAGGCCACCGCGATTCTCGATCAGGTGCCCAGCGACGACGTATCCGACTTCGTCCGGATGTCGCTGTACTTCCGGACGAACCGCTGGCTCGACGTGATCAACGCCCGCAAGGCCAAACCGATTCTCGAGGACGGGCTGCTGGACATCGGGGCCGAACTGATGGCCACCCGCTCGCTCGCGCACCTGGGACGGTTCGGCGAGGCGATGCCACGGGCACAGCGCATCGTCGAGGACAGCGCCTCGGGCAACCTGTCCTACATCTGGGCGGACGCGCACTACCTGCTCGGAATGTTGCACCGGCACAACGGTGATCACGAAACCGCGGACCAGATCCTCAAGGGACTGCAGGGATCGGGCCTGTGGTCCGAACGCGAGGAGTGGCAGCGCGCGGTTCGCGACAAGACCTACAAGCTCGAGGTCACCACGCCGGATCTGCTCGCATCACGCACGGACCTCTGGGATCCGACCTCGGGGGAGGATCCCCGCGAGGCCGCTGCCTCGGCGGCCCGCGAAGAACGCGAATCCCTGCTGACCGAGGCTTCCGAGATGCTGGAGGCCCAGATCGGCATGGACTCGGTGAAGGAGCAGGTCGACCGGCTCAAATCCGGCGTCCTGATGGATCAGGTCCGCGCCAAGCGCGGCCTGGCCGTGGAATCCAAGTCGCAGCACCTGATCTTCTCGGGTCCACCCGGCACCGGTAAGACCACCATCGCCCGCGTGATCGCGAAGATCTTCGCGGGCCTGGGCGTCGTGGAGAACTCCGAGGTGATCGAGGTTTCCCGCAACGACATGGTGGGCACCCACCTCGGCCACACCGCGCCCAAGACCAACGCGCTGATCGACTCGGCGCTGGGCGGAGTGCTGTTCATCGACGAGGCATACACCTTGATCCAGGAGGGCCTGTCCGGCGGTGACGCCTTCGGCAAGGAGGCCGTGGACACCCTGCTGGCCCGGATGGAGAACGACCGCGACAAACTGGTCGTGGTCATCGCCGGGTACGAGGACCAGATCGACCGATTCCTGTCCTCCAACGACGGGCTCGCCTCCCGGTTCACCAAGCGGATCCGGTTCGCCAGCTACGGCGCCGACGAACTGGTGCAGATCGCCGATGTGATTGCGCGCAAGAAGGATTCGCTGCTGTCCGAGCAGGCGCGCGAGGTGCTGCGCGAGCGCTGCACCGAACTGGCCGAACAGTCCAAGAACGGTCGGCGCCTGATCGACCTGGTGGGTAACGGCCGGTTCGTCCGCAATGTGGTCGAGTCCGCCGAGGCCGAGCGTGACTACCGCTTCACCAAGGACAACGTGAACGTCGCGGCGATGAGCGACGAGGAGTTGATGACCGTCGCCGCATCCGATATCACCGCCGCACTGGCGGGTTTGGCGCCTACCACGACGAGCTGACGCGGTGGCGCGCTTCCGGGTGGTGACCAAACACCAGATATCGGGGTGGCGGTTCCTGCTGCATCGCATCGAGCACGCGCTGGTGCGCCGCGACGCCTCCATGGTCGACGACCCGCAACGCGGTCGTTCCACGGCGTTGTCGATCGGCATCGCGCTGGCGTGTGTGCTCATCGCGGGCGCGGCGGTCATGGCGTTCTTCAAACCGGCCAAGCAGGTCGCCAATGCGAATATCGTCTCCGACAAGGATTCCGGCGCACTGTACGTCCGGCTCGGCGGGCGGCTGTATCCCGCACTGAATCTGACCTCGGCCCGCTTGATCACCGGTGCGGCGGAGAACCCGACTCCGGTGTCGCAGGACGAGATCACGAAATATCCGCGGGGGCCGTGGGTGGGGATTCCGGGAGCGCCCGGCTCCATCGTCGACGACGGCAACCGGGATTCGTCCTGGGCGGTGTGCGATACCGCGCGGATCGGCGCCGCCGCGCCGATCGATCCGTCCACCGGGTTGCCCTCCACCGCATGGTCTCCCATGGAAACCACCGCGATCGCCGGTGCGCTCACCGTCGACGGTGACACCGCGCGCACCCTCGGCAGCCGTCAGGCCCGCGTTCTGCGCAACGGCGCCACCACCTGGCTGGTCTACAACGACGGGGAGAAGGGGGTCGTCCGCGCGGCGATCGACCTCGCCGATTCGGCGGTGACCCTGGCCCTGGGGATCGATCCGACCACGCCGGTGATCGCCGCGTCCTCGGGCCTGATCGACGCGATCGCCGAGGTGCCGCCGCTGCGGGTGCCCGAGGTGCCCGGCGCCGGTACCGTGGCCACGCTCACCTCGGGGCTGACCATTCCGGTCGGGTCGGTGCTGACGATGTCCACACCGGACCGCGGTGCGTCCTACTATCTGGCGTCGCAGTCCGGGTTGGTGCAGGTCAGCGCGGTGCTGGCGGCCATGATCCGCAATGCCGACTCGCACGGCACCGTGACGACGATGTCCGTCGGACCCGACGTCGTCGCGGCGAATCTCCGGCCGGGCGCCTGGCCGGGCACCGACACTTTTCCGGCTCGGCCGGTCGAAATCGTGGATCCGCGGTCCACGGTGACCTGCTACCACTGGTCGCGGGGCAACGGCGATCCGAATGCGGTGACCGAGCTGATCACCGGTCGGCAGTTGCCGTTGCGGCCGGACGAACAAAGCCGAGCGGTCGATCTGGTGACCGGACCGGTCTCGCACGGCGGCACCGCCGACGCGGCGTTCGTGAACGCGACCGTCGGGCGGTTCGTGCAAGTGACCGGAACGGATCCGGGATCGCCACTGCACGAGGCCCTGTTCTGGATCTCCGACAGCGGAGTTCGCTACGGACTCGACGTCCCGGCCGGCAGTAACAGTGATCAGACCCTGGCCTCGCTCGGGCTCCGCTCCCCGGTGCCCGCGCCGTGGAGCATCGTGTCGCTGTTCGCGGTGGGTCCCGCTCTGTCCCAACGAGATGCGCGTATCGAGCATGATGGCGTCGCGGCCGACAAGGCCGCCATCGGGCTCCCGACCCAGGCAGGAAGCTGACGCCATGACCGCCACTCGTCGATTCGTGCGGCCGGCCCGTGCGGTGCGCGGGCCCAAGGCGCCCGCGGTCACCGAACTGCGGCTGCAGCCCCCGACCGAACTCCCCAGACCGGTACCGCCGTCGCGGCTGCGCATGATCATGCCCGTCGTGATGATGGCCGGGATGGGCGGGATGATGGTGATGATGTTCCGCAGCGGCGGGAGCATGTCACCGACGATGCTGATGTTCCCGGCGATGATGTTGGTGTCGACGTTCGGGATGATGGGCGGCGCGCTCGGCGGCAACGGCCCGGCGGGTGCCGCCGGACTCAACGAGGAGCGCAAGGACTATCTGCGGTCGATCGCGGACAACCGCAAGACGGTGCACGCGGCGGAAGCGGAGCTGTACACGTTCCTGCGTCACACCCATCCCGGTCCCGCCGAGGTCGCGAGACTGGTCGGCGGCACCCGGATGTGGGAGGTACAGGTCGCGAGCCCGCAGTTCCTGCGGGTGCGGGTGGGCCGAGGCCGGATCGCCAACCAGGTGCGGGTGATCGTGCCGGAGGCCGCGCCCACCTCCGACCTGGATCCGGTCGGCGTGGTCGAGGTGACCCGGTTCGCGAAGGCGTATTCGACGGTGGGCGGGATGCCCGTCGCGATCAACCTGCTGTCGGCCCCGCAGGTCGGCTTCGACGGGGATGCGGAAGCCTCGGCCGGGCTGGTGCGGGCCATCATCGCCGAGGTCGCGGTGCTGCACGGTCCCGATCAGGTGGCGATCGCCGCCGTACTGTCGAATCCCGACGCGCCGGAGTGGGCGTGGCTGAAATGGCTGCCGCATACCCAGCATCCCACCGACACCGACGCGATCGGGTCGAGTCGCATGGTCTACCGAAGCGTGGCCGAGCTGCGTTCGAAGGTGCTGGCCGGACTCAACCGGGGACCGTTCTCGGCGAATACGCAGCCCACCCTGGACCGCACCCACTTTCTGCTACTCGTCGACGTGGCTGGACCGGTCACCGAGCGGGATATCTCGGGCATCGATGGATGCACCTGGATCCGGCTGGGCGCGGTGGAGCAGAGTCTGCCGCGGGCGCTGGCGTTCGAGGTGACCGAGGAGCACCGCCTGCACGAGGTGACTTCCCGGGGCCTGCGCCGAGTCGGTATGGCCGACACGATGTCGGTGACCGGGATGACCGCTCTCGCGCGCAGCATCTCCCCGTATCGCCTCTCGACGGTGGTGGAGGCGGTGGCCGCCGAGCAGGCCAGCGGCGGCACCTCGTGGGAGGACCTGGTCGGCATCCCGGATCCCGGCAGCATCCGGACCGAACGACAGTGGCCCCGCCGCCGCGACAGCGATCGGGCGCGCCTGACCATCCCCTTCGGCCACGATCCCACGGGCCAGGTCGTGTACCTCGACATCAAGGAATCGGCCGAGGAGGGCATGGGCCCGCACGGTATGTGCATCGGCGCCACCGGCTCGGGCAAATCGGAATTCCTTCGGACACTGGTGCTTTCGGCGGTGGCCACACATTCGCCGGATGTCCTGAACCTGCTGCTGGTCGACTTCAAGGGCGGCGCGACATTCCTCGGCTTCGACCGGTTGCACCACGTCACCGCCGTGGTCACCAACATGGAGGAGGAGGCCGATCTCGTCACCCGCATGGAAGACGTGATCAACGGCGAAATGGCCCGCCGACAACGGGTTCTGCGTGACGCGGGCAACTTCGCGAGCGTCGCGGACTACGAGCGCGCCCGCGAACAGGGCGCACAGCTGGCGCCGCTGCCCACCTTGCTGATCATCCTCGACGAGTTCGCCGAACTGCTCGAGCAGCATCCCTCCTTCTCGAAACTGTTCGTCGCCATCGGTCGACTCGGCCGGTCCCTGCGCATCCACCTGCTGCTGTCCTCGCAGAAGGTGCCCGCCAACCGGATGGGGGAGCTCGAGGCCCACCTGTCCTACCGGGTTGCCTTGCGCACCAACCAGACCAGCGATTCCCGCGACGCGATCGGCACCGCCGATGCCTACCACCTGCCCAAGAAACCGGGCTCGGGTTATCTGCGTGCCGGTTCGGGTGATCTGCAGCGATTCCAGGCCGCCTACGTCGGCGATACCTACACCGCTCCGGCCCAGGCCTCCGCGGCGAGCGCACAGCGCGCCCGCCGGGTCGGCGGCGGATACCGGCCACCGCAGCGATTCACCGCCGCATACATCGCGAATGCGCGGCCGGAGCCGGTCGCCCGCCCCGAACCGGTCATTCCGGATACTCCCGATGTCGAGCCGGTGACGGTCATGGAGACGGTGTTGCAGCAGCTGGCCGGCAACGGCCGACCGGCGCACAAGATGTGGCTCCCCCCGCTGGGCGTTCCCCCGACGCTGGAACGGCTCGTCGCCGGAGTGCCGACGGGGTCGCTGCGGATACCGGTGGCGGTCATGGACCGTCCGCGGCAACAGCGTCAGGACGTCTGGTCGGTGGATCTGTCCGCGGCGGGAGGACATGCGGCCATCGTGGGGGGCCCGCAGTCGGGCAAGTCGACGGCGATGCAGACTCTCATCCTGTCCGCCGCGCTGACGCACACTCCGGAACAGGTGCAGTTCTACTGTCTCGATTTCGCCGGTGGTCTGTCGGGTCTGCGCAACCTGCCCCATGTCGGCGTGGTCGCCGCCGCCCGCGAAGGTGACCGGATCCGGCGGACATTCGCGCTGATCACCAACCTCCTGGCGAGCCGGCAGACATTGTTCTCCGATCTCGGCATCGACTCCATGCGGGAATTCCGGCGGCGGCGCAGCGTACCGCGCGAGTCGGCCGAACTCACCGCGCGCGGCGACATCCACGGTGACGTCTTCTTCGCCATCGATGGGTGGGACATCGGGTTCTCGCCCAACGGGCCGTATTACGAGGAATACCAGCCCGTCATGGAGTTTCTCGCGCTGCAGGGCCTCAACTATGGCATCCACCTGCTGATCAGCAGTTCGCGGTGGGCGGCGATCCGCCCGGCGGTCAAGGATCTGCTGCAGACGCGGCTGGAAATGCGACTCGGCGATCTGACCGACACCGTGTTCGGTACGCATCGGGCGGTCGTCGCGGCCATTCCGCCGGATCGGCCCGGGCGGTGCATCTCCAGCGAGGCGCTGCACATGATGACCGCCCTGCCGCGTATCGATGGGGTGGGCGATGCCGAATCCGCGGCGGCCGGGCTGACCGCCGCGATCGGTCATCTGAACGAGCAGTACCAGGGGCGCAGGGCTCCGGAGGTCAAGCTGCTGCCGACGGCGATCGGCCTGGACGAAATCCGGGCCGGCCGGCCGGCACCGACCACTCTGGCGCAGCGCCTGGTCGTCCCGTTCGGTCTGCGGGAGTCCGATCTGAGCCCCGCCACCGTCGATTTCGGCGTCTCACCCCACTTCATCGTGGTCGGCTCGCCGAGCTCCGGAAAGTCGACCGTAGTGGGCGCCTTCCTGGAATCCATCACGCGACAGTTCACGCCGGACCAGGCGCGAGTGCTGCTGATCGACTATCGCCGCCGGCATATGGACGCGGTTCCGGAGGAGCAGTTGATCGGCTATCTGACCAGTGAGCGCGATCTGATCGACGGGTTGCCCCCGTTCGCCGCGAAGATGCGCACCCGCCGACCACCCGACGATGTCACCACCCAGCAGCTCAAGGAGCGCTCATGGTGGACCGGTCCGGAGATCTTCGTCGTCATCGACGACTACCACATGGTGGCGCAGCGCGGGCAGCTCAATCCGCTCGATCCGTTGAAGGACATCATCGTCGACGGCCGCGACACCGGGCTGCACGTGATCACCGCACGCAATATCGCGCAGGCCGACATGGCGTTGTACGACAACGTGATGGGGCAGATGAAGAACCTCAACTGCTCGGGCCTGGTCATGGACGGGTCGCGGTTGGACGGTGTGCTGATCGGCGATGTGAAGCCGAGCAAGCAGCCCGTGGGGCGCGGAATCCTGGTCGAACCGCTGCTGTCGCGAAAGGATCTCGTCCAGGCCGCCTGGTCGCCGCAGGAGGGTTAAACCGCAGGTCGGAGCACTTTGCGAGATGTCCCCAAGGTTGGGAATGCCTTAGCGTTCTTGCTGTACGACTCTTCCCGAGTCGACAGCCGTTGTTAGGAGAATTCCATGTCTCTCGAGGTCACTCCGGAACATCTCCCGGTCATCAGTGGGCAACTCGGTGCCGTTCAGTCCAGCGCCGTACAAACCATCGCGGCGGGTGCGCCGATCTCCGTCGCGGCGCCTCCGGGCTGCGATGTGGTGAGCGCACTGATACCGGCGGCGACCTTTGCCCATGCGGTGGCCTTCTTTCCCAGCGCGCTGGAGATGGTCGGTTGCGGCGCGGAGGCGTCGGCGGTACTTCCGGTCATCGCCGTGGACTACGTCGTCACCGATCTGTTCGGTGGCACGTCGGTCGCCGCGCAGTCGATATTTCCCGAATAAGTCGGTAATTAACCCTTAGTGCGAAAGCTGATGTCATGCTGCCATTCGATTTCTTCGCGATTGCCGCGCAGGAGATTATCGGGCAGTTGCTGATCGGGCCCGGAACCGGATCGATTCGCGCCACGGCCGAAGCGTATGCGGCGATCGCGGCGCAGTTGCACGCGGCCGCGGCCGGTACCGACGGCTCGATGACCCAGATGGGCGAGACCTGGCGCGGACCCTCGTCCGATACCGCGCAGGCGGCCTTTCGGACGAATGCGACCACGCTGCGTCAGCAGGCCGAGGTGGCCCACCAGACCTCCCTGCTGCTGAACGAGGCCGAGTTCGCGTACGACGTCGCACGTCAGGCGATGCTGGTGGTGCAGGCCGAGCTCATCGAATTCGAGGCCAGGCAGACCGCACTGGCGATAGCCGGCATGTCCGGCATTCCGACCGCACCCCTGTTGTTGGTGATGGAGACCGAGAGCATCGCGATCCTCGGCGCCGCCGTCGGCGTCATGGTCAACTACGGCGCCGTGCTCGGTCCGACGCTGGCCGCCTTTCCACCGCCCGTGGTCGGACAGCCCGTCGTCAACGGCGTGGGCGGTCCGGTGACGCCGACCATGACATCGGTCGACTACCTGACCTCCACCGGCCCGGGGAATTTCGCCACACGCTCGCTCCTGTCATCGACTTCGCTCGGGTCCTCGTCCACCTCCGGCGGCACCGTCGACAATTCGTCGGTGGGCACCCAGGAAACGCCTACCGGCACCACGGAGGCGACGGACCCCACGAACACCCCGTCGTCCCCGGCCGACACCGCGCAGTCCACGACGTCCCAGGTCGACCCGGGGAGCGCGTACAGCACCGATTCGGCCGCGAACGGGTATGACGGCGGCCCGGCGAATCATTCGGGCCTGTACGGGACTTCACGGTCCTCACCCACGCTCGCCGGTCTGAACGGCGGAGTGGGCAGCACGGTCGCGCTCGGCATGACGCGTGGCGGGCTGGGATCGCTGTCGGGGGCATCGACCGGATACCGCATGCCCGCCAACTGGAGTTCGGGAGGGGCGCGAGCCTTCGGAGCGACCGCGGCCGACGCGGCCGAGACGCCGGTGAGCCGGCCGGTCGCACCCCGCGGCGCGAGCGCGCCCGAGGCGCGGATGCGGCGTCGTCGCGACGAGAACGAAAAGTCGGTGTCGAAGGTGATCGTGCCGGGCGAACCGCAGGATGTGCCCGTGCTCGAGACGGCTCCCACCATTGGCGTCATCGAATACTCCGATGACGACAGCGGTCCGAACGAGTAACCGGCAGACGATGTCCTGCACCGAACCGAGAAAAGCTTCCGCGGTGATTCAGCCGGGGTTGACAATAAATCCGCGAAAGGAATGAAGAAATGGCAGGGGCGCTTACCCTCACCACACCCGACCATCTGATCAACGGCGTCAAGCAGTCCGCGACGTGCCACGGTGAGCTGATGGGGCACATCAGTAAACTGCAGGCGAACCAGGGCACCTGGAATCAGGCGCTGGGCGGGCAGACCGGCGCTGCTACGGACGCTGCCATCCAGTCCGCGATCAGCTCGGCCAACAAACTGGCCAATTATCTCGAGCACGGTATTATCGAGCCGCTGCGGACGGCGGGCGTCAAATTCAGTGATGCCGCGCAGCATGCGGCCGATATGGTCGGTCAGGGCACTGCGGGAGCCGACGACGGTGGTCAGTTCACCGCCGACAACACGTCGTTCTCGAAGGTGAAAACCGATTTCTGATCGCTGCGCGATCATAGTGCCGATATTCTGATTGGAAAGGATCGAAAAGATATGTCCGGAGCGCAAACCGGTGTGATCAGTGCCAATTACGGACTGGTCGAACATGCCGCCGCCGAAACGTCGGGCATCGTTGGTGGTATGAATACCACCAATGGTGATCTCGGCAAGATGTGGACGGCGCTGCAGGATGGA
The DNA here is from genome assembly GCF_019890715.1 of Nocardia coffeae. NCBI lineage: Bacteria > Bacillati > Actinomycetota > Actinomycetes > Mycobacteriales > Nocardiaceae > Nocardia > Nocardia coffeae. Next base: position 113,471 of record NZ_JAINZY010000017.1, read on the forward strand.
TTCAAAGGTCAGGGTGGCGATGCCGCTCACACGATGCTGCAGAATCTGCAGAAGTTGATCAACGACTACGAGAACAGTCTGCAGAATCTGAACAAGAAGGTGCAGCAGGCGGTCGAACACATCCGCGAGACCGATCACGGCGTCAGCGCGACATTCCAACTCGGCCAGATCTGACGGTGTCGCCGGAGAATTCTGAATGCTGATGTCCGATAACGGAACGGCTGCACCGCAGTCGGCCGTGGGCCACCCGTCGAGCGAAGGAGTGAACGAGGACCCGATCGCCGTCGACCTGAACGTCGATGCCGCCCTGCTGTTGAAGCATCTGGTCGGTATCGACTCCTATCCGCCGGTCCTGGCGCTACTGCCGAATATCTTTCGGTTGGCGGACCGGGACAGGGTGCACGAGGTTGTCGCGGAGCAGCTCACCGAGGTGGGCATTCTCAACGACGGCACCGTGCACCCCATGGTCGAGCACTGGTTGCGGTGCCTGTACCGGCCGGATGTGGAGCTGGTGGCCCGGATTCTGCACATCGGGCCGGACGGCGAGCCGGGGGACATGCTGCGTCTTTCACTGGTGCGTGCCGGGGAAACCCACGTACTCGCGATCCGCTGCGATGATCACGTCGTCATCCAGCCGGTGTTCCGGCCGGACCGGCAACTCGACACGGTGAATGCTGCCCTGGCCGCCGCGCTCGGACCCGGGACGGCGCTGCGTTTCGAGCCGGTGACCGCGCCGTCCGACCAACTCGGCGAGGTGCTGTCCGAACCATCCGAGCGACGTCGCGGTCTGGTGGAACTGGGTGCGACACCGCACACCGCCGGAGTGCTCGGCAGGGTCTTCGACGAGGTGCAGCGGCGAGCGGAAGTGGTGGTGCTCGAGCACCACGACGGCAGCACCGCGGAGCCCGAGGCGTGCATGAGCGTCTTCGACACACTGTCCGGCCGGTTCGTCGTCTCGCCGAGCGTGGCGATGGACGGGCAGGTCTGGGTGAACTACGCACCAGGTGACGACGCGGCCCTGCAAGCGGGAATCAGGGCTCTCGTCGAGTTATTGCCCGGCCGTAGCTGGTTCGACACCAGCAGAACCGGCTGAGGTCTTCCCGCTGGGTTCTTCGAGAGGATGAGGGAAATGAACGGAGCACCGAGTACGAACGGTCATTCGACCGAGTCCGTCCGGACTCGGGGCGGATACGACGCCTTCTTCGCGCCGATCGCCGAGCAGGCGGAACCGGGCGCCGGAGGGGGAGCGAGCGCCTCGATGTCGGGCGCCGCGTCGACCGGTGTGGCACCGCATCTCCCGGCCGGCCGGCCCGAGGTACCTACCCCGCCGCGCACCGCCGATCAGCGCGCGCGTGTCGAAGGCTCCGGTTCGGTGACGTCCACCCCCGCGCAGGGGACCAGCGCGCCCTCGTTCCCTGCCGCGACGGTCGACGCCGAATACAACCAGACCTGGTCGAGGCAGGAACCGGCTGCCGCGACAACGTCGGACACACCCGCGAGTTATGCTGCGGCCACACCGCAATTCGACGCCGCCGCCGACAATGCCGCCGCCTCTTGGCAATCCGCTGACACCGCCGAAACCACAAGGCCCACAGGGCAGCCCGCCGCACCTCTGCCCGCGACCCGCGTGCCCGATCGCACCAGGCACGACACCGGCGCCCGCGTCGAGGTGATGCCCGCCGCGCTGACCTCGGCCGACCTGCTGGCCGACATCGCCGCCGCCCGCCGCGCCCAGTTGAAGTCGCAGAGCGGCATGCGCGGCGCGTTGAACAAGGTCGGCTTCAATCTGGGGCTGTCCCCGGCCGAGCAGCGCACCGAGGATCGGCGCGGCCGCATCCGTCGCCAGCTGACCTCCACCTATCAGATCGCGGTGGTCAGTGTGAAGGGAGGCGTGGGCCGGACCACGGTCACCGCCGCGCTCGGCTCCACGTTCGCCAGTCTGCGGCCGGACCGTGTGGTCGCCATCGACGCGAATCCGGATTTCGGGGATCTGCCCACTCGCACCAGCCCGCACCCGTACGGCCTGACCCTGCGTGACCTGGCGCGGGCGGGGAATCTGGACGCCTTTTCCGCGGTGCACTCGTTCACCTCGATCAACGAGGCCGATCTGGCGGTGATCGCGTCGCCGTGGAACACCGAAGCCACCGAGGCGCTGTCGGGACGCGAGTACTCTTCGGCCGTCGAGGTACTGCGCCGGCACTACAACCTGCTGGTCGTCGACTGCGGCACGGGCGTGCTGGACTCGGTCACCAATACGGTGCTGCGCACCAGTGACGCGATCGTGGTGGTCACCCCCGCGACAGTGGGTGGGGTGAAGGGCGCGGTAGCGACCCTCAACTGGCTGAATTCACAAGGCATGCATCATCTGATCGCCAAATCGATCATCGCGATCGCGCACCACCAGGCAGCTAGACCGACCGTCGAGGTCGACCACATCGAGAAGCTGTTCGCCTCCGCTCAGCGGCCGACGCGCGTGCTGCCCTACGACGCCCATCTGGGGGAGGGCGGCGAAATCGATCTGCGGCTGCTCGACGACGACACCGCGCTGGCGTTCGAGGAGTTGGCGGCCGGGCTGGCCGACGGCTTCCCCGGGTATCCGGCTGCCTCGGGTGATCGCGGAGGGTGGCGATGAGCACGGCCTACGCCCCGGCGCCGACCACGGCGCAGCCGTCGGCGGAGGTCGCCAGGGCACGTATCGCGATCATGGTGGCCACGTACCAGGTCGACGTGGTGGTGCCCACCAAGTTCACGATCGAGACCTATATCGATGACCTGCTGGCGGTGCTGGCACGCTCGATCGACGACGAGACGGTCGATTTCACCCCGCCGGCCGGGCAGTGGAGCCTGGCCCGCCCCGGTGAGCCGCCGATGCCGCGCTGGCGCAGCCTCGCCGATCACGACATCGTCGACGGCGCGGTGCTGATGTTGTCGGTCGTCGAATCGGCCGAAATGTTCACGCCGGTGGTCGAGGACATCACCGATGCGCTGGCGCAGATCAACGAACGCGAATTCGCCGAATTCGACGCCGCGACCACCAGGATCGTCGGGTTGGCCGCGCTGGGCGCCGGTTCGGTCGCGACGGCGGCGATGCTGTCGCTGTCCTGGGCGCGCTCGGGTTCCCTGGCGTGGTGCGGACTACCGGCGCTGCTGTTGGGCGCGGTCTGCTGGGCGGCGGCGCTGCTGGCGGGGCGGCGCAACGCCGCGCCCGCGTTGTGCCTGGGACTGTCGCTGGCGGCGCTGCCGCTGCTGTTCGCCGGTGGTGCGATGCTGGTGCCGTCGGCGTACGGGCAGGTCGGCGGATTCGCCGCGGCCAACGTCGCGGCGGGGTCGGTCGTCGCCGCGGTCGCGGCCGCCACCATGTTGCGACTCACGCGCCAGGGCATCGCGACCTTGATGGCGGTGACGGTGATCGGTGTGATGGTCACCATTCTCGCGTTGCCGCTGGCCTATCTCGACGTGTCGGTGGGGCAGATGGCCGGAGGCGCCGTCTTCGCCGGGCTGGTGGGGCTGACCATGGCCCCGCGCCTGGCCGTGGTGGCCGCCCGCATCCGACCGCCCGACCTGCCGGATCCCGGAAACGAGGTCGCTCCGGCCACCCTGGCCGACATCTTCGACGCCGAGTCGGCCCGCGAACTGGATCCGGACCACGATCCGGCCGACGATCCCGAACTCCGGTACCAGCACAGCGAATCCGGCATCGAGAGCCGAGCCCGGTTGGCGGTCACCAGCCTGCGCGGTTTGATCGCCGCGATGTCGATCGTGCTGGCCGTCGCTTGCGTGCTGTCGGCCGAAGCGAGCCCGGGAGGTATCCGGGAGATCGTCATGAGCGCGGCCGTCGCCGGGATCCTCGTGCTGCGGGTCCGGTGGTATCCGGATCGGGCGCAGGCTCTTTCGCTGCTCACCGCGGCGGTCGTCACGGTGGCGGGCGTGGGTCTGGTGCTGGTCGATACGTACGGCAGCGCCCCGGCCCGGCTTCTGGTCGCGGTCCTGGTCACACTCGCGGCCTGCGCGGGATGCGTTGCAGCGCTGAAACTTCCGGGCAAACGGTTGTCGCCGGTCACCCGTCGGATCATCGATCTGATCGAATATGCGATGGTCCTGGTCATTCCCGTGCTGGCCTTCTGGATCATGGGCATCTACACGGCGATGCGGGCGATCTGATGAAGCTCGCTCTGCCCGCGGTCGCCCTGACCGCGCTGGTGCTGGCCTGTGGTGCGGCGCCCGCCGCGGCACTGGACCCACCGCAGGTGGTGGTCGGGCCGACGCCCGCCGACGGTCCGCCCGGACCGGAGATCCCGATGAAACAGGACAAGGGCTGCGTGGCGGCCGGTGTCCTGCGCGACAGCGACCTGTCGCAGGTGCCACCGCCGGAACAAGCGCTGAACCTGCGAAGTGCGCGGGCGTTGAGCCGTGGTTCCGGGGTGACCGTGGCGGTCGTGGACACCGGGGTATCACCGAGCCCGCGGCTGCGGAATCTGACCGGTGGCGGCGACTACGTCGTGGCGGGCGGGAACGGCTTGTCCGACTGTGATGCGCACGGCACGCTGATCGCCGGAATCATCGGTGGTGCAGCGGATTCCGGGGACGGCTTCACCGGTGTCGCGCCCGATGCCCGGCTCATCTCGATCAGGTACCACTCGGGCGCGTTCCAGACCGATATGCCTGGGACATCCGATCAGAACGTGCGTGATGCCCTCGACATCCGAACCCTGGCCCGCGCCATCACCCACGCCGCGAATCTGGGAGCCGGGGTCATTTCGGTATCCCTCCCGATCTGTCTGGCCGCCGACGCCCGCGTCGATCAGTCGGTGCTCTCGGCCGCGGTCGCCTACGCGGTGCACATTCGAGGCTCGCTCATCGTGGCCGGGGCCGGAAACACCGGTAGTTCGGGCTGCGAACAGAACCCCGCCATCGATCCGGGTCGGCCTGTCGACTCCCGGAACTGGCGGGACGTCAAGACGATATCGGCGCCGGGCTGGTTCGCCCCCGACGTACTGACCGTCGGATTCACCACCGCGAACGGTGTGCCGATGGATGATTCCCTGACCGGGCCGTGGGTTTCGGTTGCCGCGCCCGGCACCGGAATCGAGTCCCTGGGCCCGGGCGGCGGTGGCCTGATCAACGGTGTCGGCGAACCCGGCAAACTGGTGCCGGTCGGCGGTGCGTCCTTCGCCGCGGCATATGTCAGCGGTGTCGCGGCATTGCTGCGGTCGCGGTTTCCGAACGAGACGCCAGGCGAGATCGCCTCGCGGCTGACGGCTTCGGCACACGCACCGGCGCGCGGCATCGACAATTCGGTCGGGGCCGGTGTGATCGATCCGCTGGCCGCGCTGAGCTATCGCACGCCGCCGAAGCCACCCACCGGGCTGTTCCGCTGGTCGGCGCTGACCATGCCCGCGCCCGCGCGCCCCCGGGACTACCGGCCGGCCGTGACTGCGTCGATCGTCGTGCTGGTGGCGGTCCTGCTGGGTGTGGGCGCGAGTTATGCCAACTCCGTGGTCGGGAGACGGCGGTGAGTATCGGAATCGGCAGTCTCGAACGAGGTCCGGTCGCCACGGTGGTGATCGGAAGCAGCTTCGTGGTGGTCGGGGCGTGGTCCCGCCTTCCCTGGTGGGTCGGCCCCGCAGTGGTGACCGCACTGCTGGCGACCGTGGTCGTCCGGGTGAACGGGCGCACCACGGCCCGGTGGTTGCTCGACTGGGCCGGGTACCGATCCGGTCGCGCGGCCCGCGCCCACAGCCGCGCCGATCTGCTGTCGGTGCAGGATGTGACGGTCGCCGCTGGTGTCTGCGGTATCCACGATGCGGGCTCGACGCTCGTCGCCATGATCCAGCTGGCGCCCAATCTGGATCTGCCCACAGTGATCAGCGAGAACTCCCTGTACACCGAGGACACCGTGCCGGTCGACGCGCTGCTGCCGATGCTGGACCAGTACGGCATAGAGATCGATATCGATATCGTGACCACCGCACAGCGGGTCAGGTCGGCCAGCAGCTACAGCATGCTGTACGACCAGTTGATCGGTCCGCATCCGGTGGTGGGAAATCGGCACACCTGGCTGGTGATCCGGTTGGATCAGGAACGCAACCTCGACGCGCTGATGCGGCGCGGGCCCTGCGAGGTGTCGGCGCCGAAGGCGTTGGCCACCGCCGCACACCGGATCGCCGCGCGACTGCGCGAACGCGGGACCGCGGCCCACGCTCTGCCGGCGGACGCCATGCGCGAGGCGACCAGATTGCTGCATGCGGGAGTCGAGTTGACGGACCTGCGCGAAAAATGGGGGCATCTGGAGTCTTCGGTGCCGGGCCGGTTCGTATCCAGTTTCCTGATCGACTGGTCCAGGCTCGACGGCGCCGGTCTCGACGACTGCTGGACCTGGAACCGGGGCCGGACGACGCTGGTGGTGAGTCTGGCCGGTGGCGCTCTCGGATCGCGCGGTCTGGTGCGGTACATCGGGCCCGCGCTGACTGTCTCGCCGCCGGGTTATCTGCGCCCGCTGGGCGGTCGCCAGTCCGATGCTCTCCTGGCGACGCTCCCGACCGGCACCTCGACCCGTGACGTGCCGAGCGACGATTCGCGCAACGACCTGGCCTCCGATGAGTTGCTCGCCGAACTGCCCATCGCCATCGGCCCCAACGGTCAGATTCTCGGCGCCATCAGCGGACAGCCGCGGCACACCCTGGCGCTGCCACTGTTCGATCCGGTGCGTTACAACCCGCAGCGGCGCACCATCGACGTACATGCGGATCTGCCTGTGGCACAACAGATCGTGCTGCGGGCGATGGTGGTCGGGGCAGATGTCGAGGTGCATTCGGCTCGTCCGCAGCGATGGTCGCAGCTGGTGTCGGTGGTCGGGGACCCCGCATCGCTACGATTGGCGGCGGAGCCCGACGGCGACGCGGACCCCGATCCCGCCGTCTCGCCCGCGACGATCGCTGTGTTCGACCAGATGCCCCCGCGGGTCTCGGCAGCGCACACGACCGTCACCATCAGTGAGCCCGGCGATCCGCGTCGGCGGTCGGCCGACCTGTCGATCGATCAGGTCAGCGCGACCTCGGTCGATGTCAGCATCCCGATGCGCACCGTGCGGGTGGAACTGATCGAACCGCGCGGCGAGACCCGGTATTTCGAAGCTTCTCCCGCCGCATCCGCGGCAGCAGAACCGGGCACCGGGCTCGAGGTATCCACAAACGGTTCCGCAACCCGATAACTCTCGAGTGCGGTGAATGGAGGCGACGGTAATGTCTATCAATGTGGTAATGGATTCTCAGGTGGACGGCGGAGATTTGCCGGATCAGGACAGCGACGAAGCGCTGACTCCGCGGCAAGCCGCAGCGGTAATTTTCTCCGGCCGATTGTCGGATTTGATTGCCGAATCCGTCGTGTCGACCGAGGACGGAACGACCAGGTCGTTGACGCTGTACGCACTGGCACAGCATTTGGAGCTGGCCTATCCGGATGTGCCGGTTTCGCAGTCCGGCCTGTACCGGCTTATGCACGGCGAGGCGATTCCCCGGCTCGATCTGATTATCGCCCTGGCGCGGGTGTTCGATGTCCCGCCCGAATTCTTCGTCACCGGAGGTAAGGAAGGCTGACCGCACCGGTGAGTCATTCCCGTCAGCGGGAATAGCGGTCCGCCCGCGAGACGGGTCGGCGCGGATACCATCCGAGAATGTCCGACTCGGACCCGGGAGATATCTTCATTCGCCACCGCGGCGCGGTTCTGGAAGCTTTGCTCTCCGACCCCGCGCTGGGGCACTCCACCGGCCCCGCAGCAGGCGCTTCGTCGCCCGCGAGTCCGGCAGTCGGTGTGCCGCCGGCGACTGCCGGTGAGAGTGCCGCTGGTCCGGTTGGCGGCGGGGTCGAGCCCGACGTCACGGCGCCGAGTCCGCGCCGGAGCGGGGGTGCGCCCAGGGCCAGTGATCGGATCATGGCGCTGCTGAACGGCGAATCTCCGGGCAGTTCGCCGGATCTGGAATATGCCTCGGACCTTGGTCGGATGGCTGCGAACAGGTCGAGCGCGCCACCGGAGGCGGCGGAAAGACCAACGACGCCGACCGCGACCGAGAGCAGTCGAACCCCATCGACATCGGCGTCTGCTTCCCAGGGATCCTCGGCCGCGGGGCTCGGCCGGGATCTGATTGTCCAGCTGCGCAAGCCCAAGGTCGCGCTCACCGTGGCCGCGGTGCTGGCGGTGTTGCTGGTCATCCTGCTCATCACCACGGGCGGTAACGACAAGAAACAGAGTCAGCTGGCGGTCATCACCCCGGTGGCGGCGGCGCCGCCGACCTCGTCGGCGAAACCGACGGCGACCGAGGCCGCGTCCGCTCCGATCCCGGTGAAGACGGCGAAGGCGCACTGCCCGTCGGGCAGTACCGATGCGATGGACGCCTTCGGCGGTGAGACGGGCAAAGCCTGGTCGTGTGTGCGGGCCTACAAGGTCGACGGGCAGGTCCTGACCATCGACCTCGGCAAGACCTACGAGGTGGACTCGATCGGCATCGATCCCGGCTGGGACGGCGTCGGCGCCGACGGCGCGGATCAATGGACCAAATACCGCACGGTCAGCCGCGTCTCGTATCAATTCAACGATTCCAACCTGACCACCTACACCCAGCAGACTCTCGACGAGCGCAGCCTCGTGGTCACGAAGCTCTCACCGCCGGTTCGAGCGTCGAAGGTCACGCTGACGATCCTGGAGTCGAAGGGTGACCCCTCGACCAACACCACCGCCATCTCCTCGATTGTGATCACCGGAAATTGAGTATTTCGCACCTGGTCTGCCAATACTGTTCGCACCACAACGCCGGTGCGGATTCGCGCTGTGCGCACTGCGGTGCACCGCTGTCCGGCGCGCGGGTGGCCGAGGCCGGGCATTCGATGCTGACCGAAGCGGGTCGGGATGCTTCGGCCGTCGAGCATGCGGTCGTGGGTACCGCGAAAGCCGTGGCCGACACCGGGGCAACCGCGGAGGCGGCGACGGTCGCGAGCGGCCTGCAACGCTTGCTCGGCACGCTGCTGCCGAAGGTGACCTGGCAGGTCGCCGCGGTGGCGCTCGCGCTGATGGGGATTCTCGCCACTGTGCTCATCAGGTCGTGCTCGGGTGGCCTGCCGTCGATGCCCGCGATGGACCCGCTGGACACGCTGCCCCAATCGGTGCGGTCGGCCGCATCGTGCCCGCAATCCGCCGGCGGCAACTGTGTCATCGCCGGCACCGATCTACTCCTGTCGGGAGGTCTCACCAGCGGGCGAGCCCTGCCGTTGTCCGTGCAGGTCGACAGCCCCGATCAGGTGGCAGACACCGTGCGCCGCTGGCGTGCGGCCGAGCCCACGGTCCTGGTCGACGGCCCGGTTTTCGTCGCGATCGGCCCGTCGACCACCGCGTGGTACGCCGATCTCCGTACCGGGTTGCACATCGAAACGGGCACCTTCGCCGGCCGGGACGCTGCTCGGACCTTCCTGGTGCGGGCCGGGCTGATTCGGTGATGCGGCCCGGGTTACGCAAATCCCGTTCCCACTTCTGGGGATATATCCGCGAAGTGTTATGGCACACTACTTTATGTACCGTTAGATAGCGGCATATAAGCCGCGACGACGAGTCTCGTAACCGAGGGAAGGCCCGGTCCGATGGCGGCAATCACCCAGCAGACGATTCCACTGAAGCGGTTCCGTGACGCTCCGACCGATCTGGAGGCGGTGTACTTCCGTTGGATTCAGCGCGGCGCCGCGGCACCGACGATCACCGATCGCGCGGAGCGGATCTTCCGCACTCATCTCGAACTCGCGGTGGTGCGCAGGCCGGGCCTCGTGATCACCCGTGTCTACCGGCCCGACGACGGCAGCGGGCTCGGGCCTGCGATCCAGGTCGTCAACGACGACATGCCGTTGCTGGTCGATACGGTGACCTCGGCGCTGCGCCAGCTGGGCGTCGCGGTCGCCGAGGTCGTTCACCCCGTATTCGACGTTGCCCGGGACACCGTGGGCAGGCTGCAGGCGGTGGTGCCGCGCGAGTCGGCCGGACAGCTCGGACGGCCCGGGGGGAGCGGCCGGGTGGCCGCGGAGTCCTGGATCCACGTACAGCTGGACCCCTCGGTCGACCCCGAACTGCTCGATCGCGTCGAGCGCGTGCTCACACCGCTGCTGGACGAACTGCGGCGGGTGAACGACGACTCCACCCGCATGGTGAGCACCATGCGCGCGCTGGCCGACCGGCTGGATCGGATGGTGCGCGTGGCCGGCGACACCGAGATCGACGAGAGCTCGCGGCTGTTGCGCTGGCTGGCCGACGGTCACTTCACGGTGATGGGCTACGGCTACTACCCGGTTGCCCGGACCGATCCGGCGACCGATGCCGAGTTCGGCCAGGCGACCGGAACCGGGCTCGGGGTTCTGCGCAACGGCCTCGGTGTGCTCGGCACCGGTTCGGTCGGTCCGGCCGCCGGCGGTCCGGTGCTGCAGCTGGCCAACGGTTCCATCGAATCGGTGCTGCCGGGCGCGGCGGACCTCTGCTTCGTCAGTGTTGCGGACCCGGGTCGGGAGAATCCGGTCGCCGAGGTGCCGGAGACGATGCCGGGTCAGCACATGTTCGTCGGCACCTTCACCGTGACCGGATCGCATGAGGACATCCTCGACATCCCGGTGATCTCGCAACGGATCCACCAGGTCATCGAGTGGGCCGGGCTGGACCTGAACTCCTTCTCGGGGCAGGCGATGCTCGAGGTGCTGCAGACCTTCCCCCGCGTGGAGCTGTTCTCCACCGAGGCGCGGCGGCTGTTCGAAACCGTGTCCTCGGTGATGAATCTGGGGTTGCGCCGCCAGGTGCGGCTGTTCCTGCGCCCGGACAACCGCAGCAGGGCCGTCTACTGCCTTGTCTACCTGCCGCGAGACCGGTATTCCACCGAGGTCCGACTGGCCATGCAGGATGTGCTGGCGGCCGAATTCGCCAGCACGCAGATCACCTATTCGGCGCGCGTCACCGAATCGGACTTGGCCGTAGCGTATTTCACGGTGCACCGGGACCAAGCGATCGATCCGGTCGACCTCTCCGAAGCCAACCGCGACCGGATCCAGGAACTCCTGTTCGAGACCACGCGCACCTGGTCCGACCGCCTGGTCGCCGCGGCCGCGAGCGCTCCGGCGATCACCACGGCCGTCGCTCAGCGGTATGCGGATGCGTTCCCGACGAGCTACCAGCAGGAATACCAACCCGATCGGGCACTCGCCGATCTGCGGCGACTGGCGGCTCTGGCCGATGGCGGGGTCGAGTCGAATCTGTACCGCGACCCCGAATCGCCTTCGGGAGACTGGCGTTTCACGCTGTTCGTCGCCGGCGCCGAGGTCTCGTTGAGCCGGGTGCTGCCGCTGCTGCACAGCCTGGGCATGGAAGTGGTCGACGAACGGCCGTACCGGATCGAACTGCCCGGCAAGGCCGCTCGATGGATCTACGATTTCGGGTTGCGCGTGCCGTCGGTGCTGTTGCGCGGCACGGTCGATCAGGACCTGGAATCCGAACTCGCCCGGTCCTCGATGCTCGATACGCACCCGGAAAATGGTGTGCGGCAACGTTTCTCCGATGCGGTCGCCGCGATGTGGCTCGGTCGCGCGGAGGTGGACGGCCTCAACGAACTCATCCTGCGGGCCGGACTGCACTGGCGTCAGGTCGCCGTGCTGCGCGCCTACGCGAAATACCTGCAGCAGGCCGGTTTCGCTTACACCCTGGGCAATATCACCCGAGTCCTGTCCACACATCCCGCGGCTGCGCGGTGGTTCACCGAGTTGTTCGACGCCTACTTCGACCCCGACGGCGTCCCCGCGGTGGCGTCCGCGCGCGCGGCGGCGGTATCCGGGCGGCTGCAAGCCGACATCGATGCCGTGGTCAGCCTGGACACCGACCGGATCCTGCGGGCGTTCCTCGGACTGATCACGGCGACTCTGCGCACCAACTACTACCGTCGCGACGACGCCGGGGAGCCCCGGGGACATCTGTCGTTCAAGCTGGACCCGCATGCGATCGCCGAGCTGCCCAGGCCCAGGCCGCAATTCGAGATCTTCGTGTACTCGCCGCGGGTGGAGGGCGTACACCTGCGGTTCGGTGCGGTGGCGCGCGGGGGCCTTCGGTGGTCCGATCGCCTGGAGGACTTCCGGACCGAGATCCTGGGACTGGTCAAGGCGCAGGCGGTCAAGAATTCCGTGATCGTGCCGGTGGGCGCCAAGGGCGGATTCGTGGTCAAGCATCCCCCGGCGGCCACCGGTGACGCGGCGGCGGATCGGCAGGCGATGCAGGCCGAGGGCGTGGCCTGCTACCGGACATTCATCTCCGGCCTGCTGGACGTGACCGACAACGTGGATCGCGTGTCGCGTGCGGTGGTGCCGCCCGAGCGGGTGATACGCCGCGACGGCGACGACACGTATCTCGTCGTGGCCGCCGACAAGGGCACCGCGAGCTTCTCCGATATCGCCAACGAGGTCGCGCTGGCGTACGGCTTCTGGCTCGGTGACGCATTCGCCTCGGGCGGGTCCGTGGGCTACGACCACAAGGCGATGGGGATCACCGCCAAGGGTGCCTGGGAGAGTGTGAAGCGGCACTTCGCCGAGCTGGACATCGATACGCAGGCACAGGATTTCACCGCGGTCGGTGTCGGAGACATGTCGGGTGACGTGTTCGGCAACGGGATGCTGCTGTCGCGGCACATTCGACTGGTCGCAGCCTTCGATCACCGGCACATCTTCCTGGATCCGAATCCGGATGCGTCGAGTTCGTTCGCCGAGCGGGCGCGGATGTTCGCGTTGCCGCGGTCGTCGTGGGCCGATTACGACACCGCGCTGATCAGCGCGGGCGGCGGCGTCTACGATCGGTCGGCCAAGGCCATCCCGATCACGCCGCAGGTGCATGCCGCTCTCGATCTCGCCCCGGGGGTGACCGCGCTGCCGCCGGCGGAGGTCATCAAGGCGATCCTGCTCGCCCAGGTCGATCTGCTGTGGAACGGCGGAATCGGCACCTATGTGAAGGCGTCGACCGAATCCCACGGCGATGTGGGTGACAAGACCAACGATTCGGTGCGCGTCGATGCGAATCGCCTGCGGGCCAGGGTGATCGGCGAGGGCGGCAACCTGGGCCTGACCTCGCTGGGACGCATCGAATTCTGCCGCAACGGCGGTAAGTGCAACACCGACGCGCTGGACAATTCCGCGGGCGTGGACTGCTCGGACCACGAGGTCAACATCAAGGTCCTGCTGGACGGCGTGGTGACCAGTGGGGAGCTGCCCGCGGCCGACCGCAATCCGTTGCTGGCCTCGATGACCGACGAGGTCTCCGAACTGGTTCTGCGGGACAATATCTCGCAGAACTTCTGCATGGGCCTGGCCCGGGGCGATGCGCGCTCGATGCTGGAGGTGCATCGCAGGCTGATCGCCGATCTCGAGGCCCGGCACGGCCTGGACCGGGCGCTCGAGGCATTGCCCTCGGATGCCGAACTCAGCGAGCGGGCAGCGCTCGGCGAAGGGCTCAGCTCGCCGGAGATCGCGAATCTGCTTGCGCACGTGAAGCTCTCGATCAAGCAGGAGCTGTTGGCCGGTGATCTGCCGGACAGTGCGGCGTTCGCCGCCCGGCTCCCCGGCTATTTCCCGGAGGCGTTGAGCGAACGCTTCGGCGCCGCGATCCGCAGGCATCCGCTGCGCCGGGAGATCATCGCCACGACGGTGGTCAACGAGATGATCGACTACGGCGGTATCACTTTCGCCTTCCGGCTGGCCGAGGAGGCCGGAGCCGACGCCGCGGACGCGGTGCGCGCGTTCACCGCGGCGGTGGAGATCTTCGATCTGCATTCGCTGTGGGAGCGCATCCGCACCATGCCGATGCCGGCGGCGGTCCGCGACGAACTGGAACTGGAGACCGAGCGCACCCTCGATCGCGCCTGCCGCTGGCTGCTGGCCAATCGACCGCAGCCGATCGCGATCGGCGCCGATATCGCGCGGTATCGGGAGGGCGTGCGGACACTGTCGGTGCCCGCCTGGCAGCCCGGTCCGCTCGCGGCCGATCTGTTGCGGCGCTCGCGCGGACCGATCGATCGCGGCGCACCGCGCGACCTGGCCGAGGAGGTGTACCTGCTGATCCACCGGTTCTCGCTGCTGGATGTACTCGACATCGCCGATATCACCCAGCGTGACGCGCAGGAGGTCGTGGCGCTCTACTTCGCCCTGGACGACCGTTTCGAGATCCAGCGCCTGCTCACCGAGGTCGCCGGTCTGGACCGCGGCGACCGCTGGCGCACACTGGCCCGGTTGGCCGTGCGCGACGATCTGTACGGTTCACTGCGCTCGCTCACGATCGACGTCCTGACCATCACCGAGCCCGCCGAGAGCGCCACGGAGAAGATCGCCTACTGGGAGTCCACCAACCGCCCGCGGCTGTCCCGCGCTCGATCGGCCCTGACGGACATCTTCGCCAGTGACAGCAAGGATCTCGCGACCCTGTCGGTCGCCGCCCGGCAGTTCCGTGGCCTGGTCGGCACCGGTGAGGCAGGCTCGACGATGATCGGCTGACGTCGAGTCCGGGACCGGGCCGCTTCCTTCGGGGAGCGGCCCGGTCGGTGCACCGGACGGCCTGGGCGGCAGCGATAGTGCGGTCGGCCGCAGTGCAGTGGAGGCGCGCGTCAGCGCCCGGTGGCCACGCCGCAGGAGCTGCAGAATTTGGCTGCTGCGGCCAGTTCGTGTCCGCAGGCCGTACAGTGTTGCGGCTCAGCGGATTTCAGGTTCTCGCCGCAGTTCGCGCAGAATCGCCCGCCCGCCGGGTTGGGGGTCTGGCAGGTCGGGCAGATGGGCATGGCAGGGGACTGGGCCGGTGCGGGAGCCGGGGGTGCGGTGGTGTGCTGCGCAATCGCGTTGAGGCCCAGGGCCGCACCCAGGAATCCGCCGCCACCGCCCGCGCCCTGAGCCAGTCCGTGGCCCGCGTCCAACGCCAATTCGCCTGCCGCGTAACGCTGGAAGTCGCCGGTGAGGCGGATGTAGGTCTTGTCCTTGGCCAGGCGTTTGAGCCGATCGGCGTCCTCGGGCGCCAGGGTGATGTCGAAGTTGCCCATTCGCGGTATGCGCAGACCGTATTCGTAGAGGGTGGTGTTGGTCTGGCGCAGTACCGCCGATTCGATGGCGTGCAGGTGCGCGGGCAGCCCCAGAACCGGCCATTCCTGACCGGAGATCCCCTGTGTGATGGTCACTTTCATGGATTTCAGGAGTAGTTCCGAACACCAGTTCCGCACCGCCGCGGGATCGGCGAGATCGGTCGTTCCGGACAGTGAGGTGATCAGCTGCGCGGGTTCGCGCACCGACAGCGCGAATTCGCCGAAGGCCCGCAACGTCACCACCTGCTCACTGGCCGGGTCGACGATATCGGCCAGTCGCCCACCGAATTTGACGCCCGGAAACTCCCGAGTGGAGACGAAGTACAACTCGGCGCGATAGAAGTTGCCGCCGGTGACCGAGTCGACCAGCGCGCCCAGCACCGGCAGCTCGTCGGCGTCGACCCGGTGCCGTCCGGGGCCCATCGTGGCGACCACCTGGCCGGATTTGACGAACAACGCCATCTCGTCGGCGTTGACCACCGCCCGGGAGTAGCGGCGGATACTCACATCCGGCCATTTGTAGACCAACTGGCTCTTGCGGGCCTCGGGGACGGCGATGAACTCCCTGTCGAACCACGCCACGGCACTACTCCCTCAGTGAATCAGCTTGTACGACGCGCGAAAATAGTTCGCACACCGAGGATTACGGCCGGAACGACCGGAATCAGCAACAGCCACAACCAACTTCCCGACAGCACACTCATCCCGACCGCACCCAGGACCACGATCACCGACAGCACGGCGACCGGAGCCAACGGGCGGGCGGGCGGTTCGGTCGAGGGTCTGGGCGCCTGGCCCGGCAGATTCGCGAGCAGGCCGGCCAGCTCGGCCTTGCTGGTGGCGGCCGTGGCGCGCGTGGTGAGTTCCTCGAACTCGACCGGGCTCAGCCGACCGACGCTCAGATGATGGGCGAGTTCATGCAGTGCGCGCTCACGATCAGCTGTGCTGAGTCGGGCGTACGGCATGTCATCCACACAGAGCAGAATAAGTCGGCGAACCGGGGCGGCTCGTCGGTCCGAATTACCACCAGCGGGAAGTCTCGCGCCGCGGCGGTGCCTCTAGAGTGCGGCTTCGAATGCGCCGGCGACGACGGAACGGACCAGCTCCATCGTTCCCGCACCGGATTCGCGGCGCACCGAGGTCATGTCGACCTCGGGCAGGCCGCAGGCCACCGCCCACTGCCACGGCTCCAGGTCGCCGTCGACGTTGACCGCGAAACCGTGGCTGGTGACGCCGCGGCTCTGGCGCATGCCGATGGAGACGATCTTGCGGCCCGTCGCACTGGTCCACACTCCGGTCAGCAGTTCCGCGCCGGGCGGGGTGTCGCGGCGTTCGGCCTGGACGCCGAGCCGGCCCAGCGCGTCGATGAGACGGAACTCCACCTCGCGGATGTAGTCCACCACCCCCTCGCCCGCGCCCAGCTTCACGATCAGGTAGCCGACGAGCTGGCCGGGCCCGTGATAGGTCAACTGCCCGCCGCGCGTGGTCTCCACCACCGGAATGTGATGTGCCGGATCGGGCAGATGGTCGTGCGGAGTGCGCCGCCCGACCGTGTACACCTGCGGATGGCTCAGCAGCCACAGGGTGTCCGGCCGCTCGTCCCGCTGCCGCTGCTCGACCATCTCCGCCATCCGCGCCATGGCCTTGTCGTACTCGACGAGATCATCCTGAACGAGCGTCAACGGCCTGGACTTCATGGGGGCGAGTTTAATCGCCCCCATGTCGGGGGTGCTCACGCAGCGGCCAGTTGCAGGATGAGCGTGACGGCGACGGGGAGCAGGTACAGCACCGGGTACGGGGTGGTCTTGTACGAGCGCGCCCGCAGTGTGGTCGCCACGGCGCCCAGGAAGTACAGGATCAGCCCGATGGCCGCGGCGATGCCGAGGGCGGGCAGGAAGATCCCGACGATCAGGCCGAGCGCACCCGCCCCCTTGGCGAGAGCGAGCCAGTTCCACCAGGATTGCGGCACCCCGTAGTCCACCAGCGAGTCGACCACGAACGCCTTCCGCGCGAACAGCGAGTAGCTGGAGAACCCGACCCACAGAGCCGTGATGACAGCGACGACGTAATAGGCGATGGTCATTGGAATTCGTCTCCTTCCACGGGGTTCGAACCGTGTATGCCGGGTAGACGAGACAGGAATCCCAAGTGTGACAGGGGCACCTGAGTTCCGCCGACCTCGGAGAACACCAGCTCCAGGGCCGCGGCCCGGGTCGATTCTGGACTGAGTGGAGCGCCAGGAGCGAAGCGGGGGAGCGGAGGGAGGGAAGAATCGGCCCCAAGGGGGCCGCGGCCCCGCCGGAGCGAAGCGGAGGCAGAAGACACAGTGACAACCAGTGCTGAGGTTCTGATCGATGGGTACGAGCGGGTGCGGGAGGTCGTGCACGAGGCGGTGGACGGGCTCGGGGCGGCGGCGCTGAGTTTCCGGGTCGACCCGGGCGCCAATTCCATCGCCTGGCTCGTCTGGCATCTGACCCGTGTGCAGGACGATCATGTCGCCGATGTGGCCGGGCTCGAGCAGGTCTGGACCGCGCAGAGCTGGTTCGACCGGTTCGCCTTGCCCATCGACCCGCGGGAGACGGGATACGGCGATTCCGCGGAGGATGTGGCGGCGATTCAGGCATCGGCCGAACTGCTCACCGGCTACTACGACGCGGTCCACGAGCAGACGTTGCGCTATGTGCGTGAGCTGACCGACGCGGATCTGTCCCGGGTGGTGGACACCCGATGGGATCCGCCGGTCACTCTCGGTGTGCGGCTGGTCAGCGTGATCTCCGACGATCTGCAACACGCCGGACAGGCCGCCTACCTGCGCGGGGTCATTGTGCGGACGAGTTAGGCAGCGCCTCGCGGGGGATGCCGAATCCGTTGGCGGAGGACGGGTTCGGCACCTTCTGCAGGAGTTCGGGGCCGTGCAGCCGCAATGCCGCGTCACCGCCGTCGTACGCCTGCTCCACGGCCGTGGGTTCCGGGGCTGGGTCGTCCTCCTCGGATTCGCGTTCGGCCGCCTGCGCCTGGCTGGTCTGCCCGCGATGCCTGCGCGTGTACACCCAGCTGCACAGGACCGCCAGGAAGATGATCGCGACGCCGATCAGCCCCGTGGTGACCTCGTCGATGGCGTGTCCGGTGGACCACAGCAGGATCACCGCCAGCGCGCCGATGGCCCAGTGGGCGCCGTGTTCGAGGTAGACGTAATCCGCCAGGCTGCCTTTGCGCACCAGGTAGACGGTGATCGAGCGGACGAACATCGCGCCGATGAGCCCCAGCCCGAGCGCGATGATGATCGGGTCCGCGGTGATGGCGAACGCGCCGATCACGCCGTCGAAGGAGAACGACGCGTCCAGCACCTCCAGGTACAGGAAGCCGAAGAAGGCCGCCCGCCCGGTGGCGACCACGGCCCGGGACGGACCGGTGTGTTCGGTGTCGAACTGCGCGCCCAGGCCGTCGACCAGCAGATAGGTCACGATGCCCAGGACACCGGCGACCATCACCACACTCGCCTCGCCGTCGGGCACCACCACGCCCGCGACCGCCACCAGGACGATCAGGGAGAACACCACGGGGAACATCGCGAACCGGCCCAGCTGGGCCAGTGGGCGTTCGACCCAGGTCAGCCAGGTGATCTCGCGCTTGGTACAGACGAAGTTGAGGAACAGCATCAGCAGGAACATCCCGCCGAAGGTGGCGATCTTGGGATTGGCCTGGTTCAAGAGGGTTTCGTAGCTGGGCGTCCCGTCGGGGAAGTAGTGCGCGCCGCCCGCGGGCGGGTGCAGCGCCAGATTCAGCGCCTGGATCGGATCGAGGTGCGCCCCGATCGCGACCACGACGAGCGGGAACAGCAATCGCATCCCGAAGACCGCGATCACCACGCCGACGGTCAGGAACATGCGTTGCCAGAACACGCTCATCCGTTGCAGCACACCGGCATTCACCACTGCGTTGTCGAACGAGAGGGATACCTCGAGTACGCCGAGCACCGCCGCGGCCACGAGAGCCTGCGGCCCACCGTAGATCAGCGCTGTAACGAGCGCTGCGATAGCGACGATGAACGACGGAGCGAACACTCGCAAAAACATGACGACGCGCCTTTCGTCAGCCCTGGCCTGAGCCCGCGGCGTGCTCATTCGATGGATCACGGCACCTGTGCGGCGATCGTTACCCTGACCACGATTGTGACAGTTCTTGCGCGGGTACGACAATCGGTGTGCCTGCCGAATTTGATCTCCGCAGGTGCAACGGGTGCGAAACGCCTGCCTGGCGGGGGTGTCGAAGATCGTCCGGAATGTCCGGATCTGCCGGGCCGGAGAGGAAATTCACGCCGCGAGGGCCTCAGGCGGGCGCGATCAGCTCCGCCAGATGACGCGGCGCAGGCGATCCGTGCGCGAGCATCCGGTCGTGCCAGTCCCGCACGCCGGCGCCCGCCGGACGCGCCGCCGCGATCGCGGAGACCTCCGTGTAGCCGACGAAGTAGGTCGACAGCTGAGCCGCGCTCAACTGCGCGCGCCGCCATTTGCCCGCCGCCTCGCCCTCCTCCTGGAATCCACGCCGCCGCATCAGATCCATCGCCTCGTCCTCGGACATGTCCGCGCAGTGCACGCCCTGATCCAGGATGGCGTTGATGGTCATCCGCAGATGGGATTTGAGTCGTTGCAGCCGCACCGGCAGGCCGCCGAATCCCCGCTCCGACATCAACTGTTCGGCGTAGACGGCCCACCCCTCGATGAAAGTGCCGCTGGCGCAGAGTCCGCGCGCGGCGGTGGATCCGCGGAACCGGCGGGCGTGGGCCAGTTGCAGATAGTGGCCCGGCATCGCCTCGTGCACGGTGAGATTGCGCATCATGTGGTCGTTGTATTCGCGATAGAACGAGGCGGCCCGCTCGGCGGTCCAGTCCCGCGGGGTCGGCGAGATGGCGAAAAATGTGGGCGCGCCGTCGGTTTCGAGCGCACCGGGGGAGTCGCAGTAGGCCACGGCCACCCCGCGAGCGAATTCCGGCATCTCCTGCACGACCAGCGGATCGTCGATCAGTGTGACCAGATCCTGTGCGGCGGTGAAGGTTCGGGCCTCCTGGAGAGCGGTGGTCGCGGTGGCCAGCACGGTCTCGTCGGTGGGATGCTCGGCGGCCAGGCGATCCAGCGCCGCGCGCACGGTCTCGTCGGTGGGATTCCCGACGCCCAGGAGTTCGCCTGCCGCGCTGCGGATCTCGTCCAGGACGTGGTCCAGGTGCCGATGTGCCCGATCGAGTACCTGCGCGGCGCTCAGTTCGGTGTCCAGGGTGTGCCACAGCGTGGCCTCCCAGAGCCGGCGGCCCAGGCGCGGGTCGCGCTCGCAGCGGTCGAGCCGTTCGGTGAGCCAGCCGGTGAATTCGGTGAGGGCGGCCGTGGCCGCGTCGGCGGCCGCGGTGATTCGCGCGCCCGGCACCTGCTCGGCCAGGGCGGGGGTCTGTTCGCGGATCAGCGCGGACACCCCCGCGAACTGCGCGATCGCGGTCTCGACGTGGATTCTCGGGCAGTCCCGCAGCACGGCGCGGGCGGTGGCCAGGGCGTCGGGCAGGGCGGCCAGGCGTGCGGTGAGCAGTTCCAGACGCTGTTCGGGCGGTGCGAAGGGCCGTGCCAGCAATCCGTGCAACAACGGTCCCGGATTGTGCGCCAGGGGATTCCACTCGTGTTCGCGCAATTCCCCGAGGGTGAAGATCCGCCGGTCCACCTCCTGCTGCAGCAGCGCGTGATCGACCCGGTCCGATGCGCCGAGATCCTCGGCGTCCACCTCGGCGAGGATGTGCGAAGCCTCGCGTAACAGGGCCGTCTGCGCCCGAACCGCCTCCGGCGACAGATCCGGCAGGCGGTCGTCGGCCCGGTGGTCCCCGACGTACAGGGCGGTCACCGGATCGGCTCGGAGTATCGCGTCGATGATCCGCCCGGCCCGCGTTACGAAGCTCTCGGTCATGCGGTCACGCTACCGGCACGCTCCGCCGATGGCGCGCGCGCCGCGGTGCGGGCAGCCTTGCGGCGCCGGTGATTCAGTACCAGTGATGGGCCTGCCAGAACGCCCACGCGCCGTCGGGGCTGCCGTATCGCTCGCACATGTAGGTGTAGGCCCAACGGATCTGGGTCGCGGGATTGACCTGCCAGTCCGCGCCGAACGGGGCCATCTTCTGCGGCGGCAGCGCCTGTCCCAGGCCGTATGCCCCCGACTTCGGGTTGATCGCGAAGACGTTCCACGAACTCTCGTTGGTGATGACGTTGTCGAAGGAGGGAAACTCGTTGGCCGGCACGATCATCCGGGCCAGTGTGCGCGGTGCGAAACCCATCACCGGCATCACCAGGCTCAGGCCCATACCCGTGAGATTCGGTCCGAGGGTCGAGGATCCGGCCCCGGAAGACCCCGCTGCGGAGGATCCGGCTGCGGAGGATCCCGCCGCCGAGGACCCAGCCGACGCCGATCCGGAGGCCCGGCTCGTCCGGGGCGCGGTGTCATCGCACAGGGCACGGCATTCCGCGCGCGCCGGAGGCGCTTGCCAGAGTGTCGCGAGACCGATCGAAACGGCTGCGGCGCAGAGCAGTTCGGTGATGATCCGGCTGTGACGAGACGTTCCCTGCTTCGACATGTCGGAGCCCTCCACATCGACCTGCTGTGCTGACACGGGCGGGTTACGAAAGGAGCATGCTCAGCAAAGCACGAGTTCAGGACATATGCGGCAAGGTTGTCGCACCGTATCCACACCGTTACGAGATCGTTCGGGAAGATACGGCGTGTTCCGTGCGCACCGCGCGTGGGATGTGTGGCGCGGGTGTGGATGTGTGAGTCAGGATAGGTAGCGGGCGAGTTGCGGCATGGCCTCGCGCGGATGGTCCGCGGTGATGCCCTGGGCGATCTCGGTGTACTGCCAGCCGTCCTGCGTGCGCAGCAGGATGCCCATGATCATGCCGGTGTGCGGCCCGCGCAACATCGTCTGCCAGGTGATCTGGCTGCCGGACCGGCGGTCCAGCAGGCGGCAGAAGCCGTTCTGGATCTTGTCGAATGTCTGTCCGGTGTAACAGGTTACGAGCAGTGCGACGCCGTTGATCCGGCTCGACAGCCGGTCCAGGTCCAGGGTGATCGTCTCGTCGTCGCCGGGGCCTTCGCCGGTGAGATTGTCGCCGTGCAGGCGCACCGCGCCGTCGCTGGAGTTCAGCCGGTCGTGGTAGACCGCCTCCACCAGCTGGTCGCCGCTGAACAGCAATGCGGCCGCGTTCAGGTCGATATCGCTCTGTCGCGGGCCGAACAGCCGCCACTTCGGCGCATCCCAGCCCAGTCCCATCGCGATATTGTCCAGCGGTGCGCCGTCCGTGGCGCGCAACGGGATCGGCACGACCCGCCCCTTCCGTGCGGAACTCCCCGCAGTCGAACCAATGATGCTGTCCCACTGTAGGTGCCGGCCGCCGGCACGGCCACGGCGGCGAGGTCTCGCATCGAGCGTGGTCGCGAAATGCATTCCTGGAGATGTAAGTATCGTCACTCCGAGAGACGGGGCGATGGGGCGTGCGCGGATCGGTGACGCCATCGGACGGGCCGATCCGGCGGCGAGGCGCCGCGCCGAGACCCGCTGCGGTTCGGCCGATCCGCGCCGGCTACCCGCTGGTCACCTCGGATGATCGGGATGCTCCCCCGACGCTATCCGTAGCGAATTCCCAGGTGCGAGAGCATGATAGCTTCGGGCGCTCGCCGTCCGTTGTTGGGCTGGTGTTTCTGCTGCGGCAATTTCGGTAGTGCAGAGCGCGACATAAATCTATCGTGATGTAATTCGCGGGTGAACCGGCGGCTCGACGGGCCTTCCGGCGCATTCGAAGTAGGTACCGTGGGAGTGATGTACGCCGGATGACAGCGATCGAACCTCTGCAGCAGGCCGCCCCTTTCGTGGGGCGTCGCACGGAGATCGAGCGGATCGCCGCGCTGGTCGACCGGGTCGTGACCGCTCGGGGCGGCGCTTTCGTGCTGATCGAGGGCGAACCCGGAATCGGGAAGACCTCGCTGCTGCACAGCGCCGTCGGCATGGCCGCGACGGCGGGGATGCGGGTTCTGCTCGGTGCGGCGACCGAGGCGGACCAGTCGATTCCCGGTGCGGCCATCGGTTCGTGCGTGGCACTGGGCGATCGGAGCGGTAGCACGGACGGGTATCGACTGGGGTCGCTGTTCGAGGACGCCGACCCGCGACGTCCGGTCTCCGAGCTCGCCGCCACCGCCGCCATCTCGGATCTGCTGAGTCAGTGGTGCGCGGACGGGCCGGTGGCGGTGCTGGTGGACGACATCCACTGGGCCGACGCGGCGAGTCTGTCGGTGTTGCGCTGGCTCGGCGTCGCGGTGGACACGATGCCGCTGCTGGTCGTGGTGGCCATGCGTCCCTACCCGCTGGGGCCGGGCCTGCCGCGCCTGCTCTCGGAGTTCGACGCGGTGGGTGCGCGGCGAATGTCATTGGGGCCGTTGGCCGATGCGGACGTCACCCGGCTGGTCGAACAGTCCCTCGGCACGCCGCCCGGACCGCAACTGGACGCCCTGATCGCGGGCGCCGCCGGAAATCCGCTGTACCTCACCGATCTGCTGCACAGTCAGACCTCGGTCGAGCCCGGGGCCGGGCTCTCGGACGCATTGGCGGTGACGATCGCGCGCCGGCTGGACTTCCTGCCCGAATCGGCCCGGCACACCCTGGAGGTGGCCGCCGCGCTGACCCCGCGTATCGATCCGGTGAAACTGGCGGAGATCCTGGGGATTTCGCTGATCGATGTGTGGAACGAGATCCGCACCGCGGTCGAGGCGCGCGTGCTGGTGCACGACGGTGACGAGTTGGTCTTCCGGCACGATCTGATTCGCCGGGTCCTCGCCGAGCAGGTGTCCCCGTCGATCCGGGCGACGTTGCGCCGGCACGTCGAGGTGGCCGGGCTGCACCTGATGCGGATCGCCGAGCCCGCCACGGGCGCGGGCGAGACGACGAGACCAGCGACTCCGCCGATGGCCGCGGTGGATCGGGTGGCCGAACTGATCTCGGGCACGGTGGCCGCCGCAGCCGCGGAATCGCTGGTGGAGAGCCTGTCGGCGCCCAGTGACCCGACCACGGTCCGGTTGTTCCGCGGACTCGCCGACGGCGATGTGGACGTGGTCGCCGAGACCGTGGCGGAATTCGCGCGCTCGGAGCGTCCCCGGTTCGCCGCACTGGCGGGGGAGAACCTGGCGGAGATGCTGGTCCGCAACGGCCGCACGGCGGAGGCCCGCACCGCGCTGGAGACCGCGGTGCGACGTTACGAGGAGCTCGGCGCGGTACCGGAGACCGCGCGGGTGCAGGCCCGGCTGCGCGAACTGGGTGTGCGGCGTGGTGTGCGGGGTCCGCGGGGTCCGCGCGGGCGGCCCAAGACCGGATGGGATGCGCTGACCGTGACCGAGGAGAAGGTCGCGGTGCAGGTGGCGCAGGGATGCTCCAATGCCGAGATCGCCGAGAAGATGTTCCTGTCCCGGCGAACCGTGCAGACGCACGTGTCGAACATCCTGTCCAAACTCGGCCTGCGTTCGCGCGTTCAGGTGGCGGTGGCGTACGCGCAGCGTCGGTGAGGTGCGCTCACGCGATGTTCCGGTGCCCGGTGAAGGCGTGATCCAGCAGTTCGGTGAGTGCGCGCGTCACCGCGAGACGGGCGGTCTCGGTAGGGGAATCCCCTCCGGCGCGATCATCGGTGAGGCGACCGGAACGTTCGGAGCTCTGCCCGGCGAGGCGGTGGAACAGTTCTCCCACATGGCGTTCGGCGATCCGATCGCAGTCCGCGCGTAATCGTTCGATCAGTGCGAGCGCCTCGGCCGAACTCAGTCCGGCATCGACGAGGCGGGTGGCCGGATCGGCTGGCTGCGGAGCGGGACGGCGGATCGCGAGCGTCTTGCGGTCGTCCGGTGCGGGTCCGGCGTTCGCGGTCGGATCGGTCACCGGCTGCGGGCGGGTGACCGCGATCGTGGCCCGCTCGACAGGTTGTCCGGGCACGCCCAGGACCTCGGCGAGCCCGTCACCGCGATCCCATGCCTCGAGCAGTTCGCGGATGCCGTTGAGCTTCATCCCGCGGCTGAGCAGGCGGCTGATGGTCTGCAGCCGGTGCAGATGTCCGGAGCCGTAATAGCCGATGCGACCACGCAACTCGGGAGAGGGCAGCAGACCACGCTCGTGATAGACCCGCACACTGCGCACGGTGGTATCCGCCACCCGCGCCAGCTCATCGATCGTGTATTCCGCCTGCACAGCCAGACCCCCTGGAAGCCCAACTCATCTCGATATGTACCGCGATACAACGGTGCCATGGTCAACGGTATGTCTCTGAAGACCGTAGGTCAATGTACCGTTAATTGACGGCACAATCTATTGCGGTTCGAGTCGATGTGGGTTAGCGTTCGAGTACGGCGAGTTTCGCCGGTTCCGGGGACCGTTGATCGGCCCCGATGACGTCCCTTCCATGGACACGCCGTCCCGCGGCGTGCCCTCGGCATCCTCGGAGACGGCTGTGACCACTTTCGAAATACCCGCACCCATGGCGGGATCGCATACGCCGACACGTGATTCGGCGTCCTCCTCCGCATTTCCGCCCGCGAGCGCGCGGCGACCGTCCTGTGCGGAGGGCCCCAACGACTGGGATCTGGACGTCGGCACGCCCGACTCCTGGCGTGCCGCCGTCCAGATCTGCCAGGACTGTCCGCTGCTGAGTCAGTGCGCGGAATCGGCTCGCGCACTGGCGGATCGGGGTATGGGCCCGCGGTCGATGATCTGGGCGGGCGTGGCCTACGACGCCAACGGGCGGGTTCTGGAGAATCTGGATCGCCATCGGATCGCCGCCGTCGATCACAAGCCTCCGCTGCGGATCATCCGGCACAGCGAGCGCCCCCGGAACGCGGAGCGTGCGTCGGCCGTGCCCCGGCGGCATCTCGTGCTGGGCCGAGGTTTGCAGTCCACCGGCACCGCCTGCGGCTGACCCACTACATTGGCACCGCGAGTCGGCCTCCGGAGTACCGGATCGTCGCTCGCGGCAGCCGAATCCGTCCGTTCCCATCGAGGTGACAGCACAGTGTCAACACCCAGCACTATCATTCGAAGTCTGGTCCCGGCGCGAATGGACCGGTTGCCGTGGGCCAGATTCCACTGGCTCATCGTCGTCGGCCTCGGGGTGTCCTGGATCCTGGACGGGCTGGAGATCCAGATCGTCTCCAGCATGGGCTCGTTGCTGCAGAACCAGCACACCCTGCACCTGACCCACGGTGAGGTCGGTGCGATGGGCTCGTGGTACCTGGCCGGACAGGTGGTGGGCGCGCTGTTCTTCGGCCGGATCACCGACAAACTCGGCCGCAAGAAGCTGTTCATCCTGACCCTGGCGATCTATCTGATCGGCAGCGGGCTGGCCGGGTTCTCCTGGAACGCGATGTCGCTGTTCGTCTTCCGGTTCATCGCGGGCATGGGAATCGGCGGCGAGTACACCGCCATCAACTCCGCGATCGACGAGATCATGCCCTCGAAATACCGCGGCCGGGTGGATATCGCGATCAACGGAACCTACTGGGGCGGTGCGGCTCTGGGCGCCGCGGCCAGTCTGCTGCTGTACAACGAGCACTTCGTGCCCGTCGAATGGGGTTGGCGCATCGGGTTCTTCATCGGCCCGGTACTCGGATTCATCATCATCTTCCTGCGTCGCCAGATCCCGGAGAGCCCGCGGTGGCTGCTGACCCACGGCCGGGCCATGGAGGCCGAACGCACCGTGGACGAGATCGAGGAGCACGTGCGCAGCAGGGGAGTGGACCTGCCGCCGGTGGACGAGAGCCAAGCGCTGGAGATCGTCGAGCGCGATCGGGTGTCCTATCTGCAGATGGCGCGAATCTTCTTCGGCCGCTACCCGTCCCGGTCCTTCCTCGGATTCACCATGATGGTGACCCAGGCATTCCTCTACAACGCCATCTTCTTCACCGAGGCGCAGGTCCTGACCCACTTCTATCACGTGCCCGACGATCACACCGGGTACTACTTCTTCCCCTTCGCGATCGGCAATCTGATCGGCCCGATCGTGCTGGGACCACTGTTCGACAGCATCGGGCGCCGCAAGATGATCTGCGGGACGTACGTGGTGTCCGGTGTCCTACTCGCCCTGTCCGCGTGGGCATTCCACGCCGGGATCCTCAATGCCGCCACACAGACCGCGTTCTGGTGCGTCATCTTCTTCTTCGCCTCGGCCGGTGCGTCCTCGGCCTATCTCACGGTGAGCGAGATCTTCCCGCTGGAGCTGCGCGGCCAGGCCATCTCGTTCTTCTTCGCCATCTCCCAGGGTGCGGGCGGCGTGCTGGCGCCCTATCTGTTCAGCCTCCTGGTGGGCGGGGCCGACAATCCGAGTCCGGATCGGTTGCCGCTGGCGATCGGCTATCTCATCGGAGCGGCGGCGATGATCTTCGGCGGCCTGGTCGCCTGGTTCTTCGGTGTGGACGCCGAGGGGAAGTCCCTGGAACACATCGCCGATCCGCTGTCCAAGGCGAATGCGGACGAGCTCGGGGAGTCCGGTCGAACGCGCGTCTGAGCAGAGCATTCCCGGGCCCGGTCGAGCGCGTCAGTGCTTCGGCCGGGCCCGCTGGGTTCCCAGGGTTGGGATTAATGTGCCGATGTTTGGCGGTACATTAGGTGGCGATATGATTTTCGTCACCTGAAAGGCCGTGTCATGACAGCCGTTCACCCGCCCAGGTCGACCGCTCCGTCCGCAGGCCTACATCACGAGGACACCGGGTATCGCAAATCGCTGCGGCCCAGGCAGCTGCAGATGATCGCCATCGGCGGCGCCATCGGCACCGGATTGTTCCTGGGATCGGCGGATCGGCTCGAACACGCCGGGCCCGGACTGTTCCTGGTGTACGCGGTATGCGGCGTCTTCGTCTTCTTCGTGCTGCGGGCCCTCGGTGAACTGGTCGCACACCGGCCGTCCTCGGGATCGTTCGTGTCCTACGCGCGCGAGTTCTACGGGGAGAAACTGGCTTTCGGCGTCGGCTGGATGTACTTCTTCCACTGGTGCATGACCGGCATCGTCGACATCACCGCCATCGCCACCTATGTGCACTACTGGGGCGTGACCGAGGTCATCCCGCAGTGGGCGATCGCGTTGGTGGCCCTGGTGATCGTGGTCGGGTTCAACCTGATCTCGGTGCGCTGGTTCGGTGAACTGGAATTCTGGGTCGCGCTGATCAAGGTCGTCGCCCTGGTCGCCTTCCTGGTCGTCGGCTCGATCATCCTCGGCGGCCGGTTCACCATCGGCGGGCAGCAGACCGGATTCGGTCTGCTGGCCGCGAACGGCGGGCTGTTCCCGGTCGGTGTGCTGCCGCTGGTCACCGTGACCACGGGTGTGGTATTCGCCTACGCCGCAGTGGAATTGGTCGGCACCGCGGCGGGCGAGGCGGAACGTCCGGAGCAGGTCATGCCGCGCGCGATCAATACCGTGATCGCGCGGATCGCACTGTTCTACGTCGGGTCCCTGGTGCTGCTGGGCCTGCTGCTGCCGTTCGGCGATTTCGTGGGCGGGCAGAGTCCGTTCGTGACCTTCTTCGCCCGGCTCGGCGTGCACGGCGCGGGCAGCATCATGAACCTGGTCGTGCTGACCGCGGGCTTCTCCAGCCTGAACGCCGGGCTGTACTCGACCGGCCGCATTCTGCGCTCGATGTCGGTGAACGGCAGCGCACCGGCCCTGGGCGCGCGGATGTCCAGCTCGGGCGTGCCCTACGTCGGCATTCTCGCCACCGGCGCGATCGCGCTGATCGGCGTCGGTCTCAACGCCGTGGTGCCGGACAAGGCGTTCGAGATCGTGCTGAACATGTCGGCGCTGGGCACCATCACCGCGTGGTCTGTGATCGTGGCCTGCCAGCTGCGCCTGTGGCAATGGAGCCGCAAGGGCCTGGCGCAGCGCCCGGCGTTCCGGCTGCCGGGTGCGCCGTGGACCGGGGTGCTCACGCTGGTGTTCCTGCTCAGCGTGGTCGTGCTGATGGCGGTCAGCGACGACGTCGTGCAACGCGGCGCGGTGATCGCGGTCGTGGTGGTCATGCTGCCGGTGCTGACCACCGGCTGGTTGCTGGCCCGTAAACGGGCCGCCGATGTCGCGGCGACCTGGCGCGCGGTGAGCGCGCAGTCGCCGCACCTGCCCGAACCGCCTGCGCCCGAACCGGATTCGCAGGATCTGACGGTGGATGTGGTGGTCGAGTCCGACCGGACCTGAGCGTCCCGGGGACCGAGCCGACGCCTGGCAAGCATATTCCCACCGGAGGGAACAACTCCTCCACGACGATAGCGATGGCGGACCAGAATGAGAGCCCGACTCACCTATGGGTACGAAAGGTTCCCATGCCCGAGCACTCCGAGGCGCCCGACCAACCGCTGCCGCACCCGTGGGCCAATCGGCGCATGCGCGGAAGCGAGATGCCGCGTCGGTCGACGACTCATCCGTGGGCCACTCGGGGCCCCGTCCCGCCCGAGGGGCGGATCCCGAATCCGGTCCTGTCGGAGCGGTTTTCGGCACAGCGCGCCCGTCCGGTGGCGCGCCGGCGCGACGAGGCCGAGTTCGAACTCGAACTGCTGGCCGAATCCGATTCGGCCGCGGTCGAATCGGACCCCGAGGCCGACACCGGTCGTGGATCGGGCCGCAGCGCCCGGTCCCGGCCCAGTGTGCGCAAGTTGGGTGGCGGGCTGGTGGAGATGCCCAAGGTGACTCCACTCGATCCGCGTGCCGCGGTGCTGACCGATCCCGAAGTACACGAGATCAAACGATTCTGCTGGAAGTGCGATGCGCCGGTCGGCCGCCGGACCACCGACGGCCCCGGGGAGATCAGCGGCACCTGTGCGGCCTGCGGCTCACCGTTCAACTTCCGGCCCGCGCTGGGGCCGGGCGAATTGGTCGCCGGGCAGTACGAGGTCCAGGGCTGCCTCGCGCACGGCGGCCTGGGCTGGGTGTATCTGGCCGTGGACCGCAACGTCAGTGACCGCTGGGTGGTGCTCAAGGGGTTGCAGAATCCGCTCGACTTCGAGGCGCACGTGGTGGCGCTGGCCGAACGGCAGTTCCTCTCGGAGATGGCCTATCCGGGCATCGTCAAGATCCACAACTTCGTCAAGCACGCCTCCGGCGGCCGCGATATCGCGGCCGGATACATCGTCATGGAGTACGTCGGCGGGCGGTCGCTCAAGAAGATGCTCGATGTACTTGCGCCACAGCGTATCCCGGTGGCCGAGGCGATCGCATATTTGATGGAGGTACTGCCCGCGCTGGACTACCTGCATTCGTTCGGCCTGGCCTACAACGATCTCAAACCCGACAACATCATGGTCAGCGAGGACGAGGTCAAACTCATCGACCTCGGCGCGGTCGCCGCACTCGATTCCTACGGAAGTATCTACGGCACACCGGGATACCAGGCGCCGGAGATCACCGAGACCGGGCCGACCGTGGCCGCGGACCTGTATTCGGTCGGGCGGACCCTGGCCGCGCTGATGCTCGAGCTGCCGGTCGAGCGGGACGGCAACCTGGCCCCGGTGATCCCCTCGCCGGAGCAGGAGCCGCTGCTGCGGCGGTATCCGGGATTGCACCGGTTGCTCTGCCGGGCAACCGAACCCGATCCGCGCCGACGTTTCCCCTCGGCGTATGCGATGTACTGCCAGCTGGTCGGAGTGCTGCGGATGGTGCTGGCCGTGGACAGCGGCCGAGAACATCCCCAGGCGTCGGCCGAATTCGCCTCCATACTGGGCGATTTCGGCATCGACACGCTCATCGGACAGACCGATCGCGTGATCGACGGCACGCAGCGCATGCCCATGGTGGATGTGGCCGATGTGGTGGCGGCGCTTCCGGCGCCGCTGATCGACACCGAGGATCCCAGCGCCGAACTGCTGCTGCCGCTGCTGCGCGGTGACCCGCATCAGGTCCTGGACGCGTTGCGGCGCACCAGCGCTCGGATCGCGGCCGGGGTCGTGGCCGAGCCGGAATCCTTCGAACTCGAGGGTGCGCTGGCCGCGGCGCAGGCCCATATCGAGCTGGGTGATGTGGTCCAGGCTCGGGCGTTGCTCGACGAATTGGCTCCCCGTCACGCCGACGACTGGCGCATCGAATGGCATCTCGGTGTCGCCGCGCTGCTGGACGGCGATTTCGAGCTGGGTTACCGGCATTTCGACACCGTGCACTCGATGGTCCCCGGTGAGATCGCCCCGCCGCTGGCGCTGGCCGCCGCCGCGGAGCTGATGCTGCAGCATCTGGACGAACCGGGTGATCCCGATCGGCTGCACGATGCCGCGATGGAGCACTACCGCACGGTGTGGCGCACCAATCACGGCGTGGTCAGCGCCGCGTTCGGGCTGGCCAGGCGGCTGGCCGCGGACGGCGAGCTGCTCGAGGCGGTCGCGGTGCTGGACGAGGTGCCCGCCGCGTCCCGGCATCACGCCATCGCCCAGATGACCGGCTCGCTGCTGCTGGTCTCGCGGCCGACCGCCGAGATCACCGAGCGTGACCTCGACACCGCGGCCGCGCGCCTGACGGCCCTGCCGGACGACCCGCGCACCCTGCAGTTGAAGGTGATCGTGGTGGGTGCGGCGGTGGAGTGGCTGCGCGCCGGCGCCCAGCCCGCGCGGCTGCAGAGCATCCTCGGATTCCCGGTCACCGCTACCGGTTTGCGGCAGGGACTGGAATCGAGTCTGCGCGCACTGGCCCAGATCGCGCCCGACCGTTGGCACCGGTATCGGCTCATCGATCTGGCCAATCAGGTGCGTCCGCGCAGCTGGTGGTGACCGCC
This sequence comes from Nocardia coffeae, assembly GCF_019890715.1. Lineage (NCBI taxonomy): Bacteria > Bacillati > Actinomycetota > Actinomycetes > Mycobacteriales > Nocardiaceae > Nocardia > Nocardia coffeae. The sequence goes on from NZ_JAINZY010000017.1 coordinate 145,375, forward strand.
GACGGCGGCGATACCCACCCGCGAAGATACCCACGGGTATTTCGGTGTGGTTTCCTTTATGTATGGCGAGTGCGGAGTACACGATCGATGAGCTCGCGCGGGCGGCGGGGACGACGGTGCGCAGTCTTCGCGTGTATCACGAACGCGGCGTGCTGCCCTCCCCGGAGGTCCGTGGCAGAACGGGGTTCTACGGGCCCGAACATCTGAATCGGGTGGCCACCATCAGCCGGTTGCTGGATCGCGGGATCAAGCTCAACGGGATCCGTGAGCTGCTCGAGGCATGGGATCGGGGTGACGATCTCGGTGACATCCTGGGCGTCATCGAGCCGGACGCGTCGACGGAGATCGAACCGTCGTCCGATGACACGATCGCCGCCACCGAACTCGCCGAGCGGTACAGCAACGTCTCGCACGGTCTGGCCCGCGTGGTCGGCCTGGGGTTGTACGAGCCGGTGGACGCGGCGACCTACCGGGTGGTCGATGCGAAGCTGGTGCGGGTGGTCGAGCAGCTGACCGGCATCGGGCTGCCGGCCGAGGAGATTCTCGCCGACCTGGAGAAGATGCGCACCGACTGCGACCGCATCGGGCGCCGGGTGGTGGAGTTGTTCCAGCGCACCGCCTGGTCGCAGTACCAGGAGTCCGGGCGCGGCCCGGATGATCTGGCGCACTTGGCCGATCAGCTCACCGCGACGCGCGCGGTAGCCGTGCAGACCGCCACGGAGCTGGTCGAGCGGTCCATCACCAAATATCTGGACGGCGACACCGAGCTGACCGAAGTGCTCGCCGAGGGCTGAGCCCGACCCGTCTGCGCCCGGCGGATCGCGCCGCGCAGGGCGTCACCGCGCGGGCGTGGCCCCGCATATCTCATATCGTCGCGAAGTTCCCAGCAGTGGAAAGCTTGCGAGTTTAATGTGCCGTTGTCTAGCGGTACATTAAACGGGTGATAAGCACTGCTCGCGAGATCGACGTCGCCGGGCAGCCCTTCTTATAAGACGTCGACGGACGGTACCAAGATGAATGTCTCGAAGCTCAACGGTGTTCAGCGGAATCCCTTCGGTTCGCGGTTCCTGACCTGCGTCGCGGTGGCGGTCGCGGTGTCGATCGGTTCGGCGGGCCTGGCAGGTGCGGCTCCCGGATCGGGCGGCGGCGGCCACAGCAGTGGCGGCGGGCACTCGAGTCCGGCCGGTACGTCGCACTCCGGCACGAGCTCGCCGGGATCACACAACAGCGGGACGCCCAGCGTCCACTCGGGACCGTCCTACTCGGGGCCGTCCCACTCGTCCCCATCGCTCTCGTCTCCCTCGCTCTCGTCCCCTTCGCAGCATTCCGCGCCCGCGCAGTCGGCCCCCGCGAATTCGCTCTCCAATCCGACCGGTCCCGCGCAGTCGGCCCCGCGTCACAGTGAGCAGGGCAACGTGGTCCCGAACATCACCCTGCCGCATCGGTCGAATCCTGACGGGAGTCAGAACTCGGTTCCGGCCCCGGCGGCGGATCTGCAGCGGTCCCTGCCGGTTCCGGCGCCCGGCTCGGCCTTCAATCAGTGGCTGCGGGACGGTGCGATGCTCTGGAACATCATGGCTCCGCCGGTGCAGCCGGATCCGCAGAACAGCGTGGCGCCCAACAACAGCCACGGCGGTTGCAACGCCACCCGCCCGCAGTGCGGCTGAGGAACGCGAACGGTTCCCGGAACTGGGAATCGGCTGTGGATGTGCCGATGGTGTTTGACGGTACGGTGTCGGCAACATAGTTTCGATTTCAACAGTTGGTTGCGGCGGGTCCGTGCGGCGCGCGGCACCCTCGCCCCCGAAACTGATGTCTTGCCTGTTCGGCCGTTGCCGTGGTGCCGGAACCTTCCGCCCGGAAATGTTGTTCGTCTACGTATCTTGGCGGATGTTTCCGCGATCGCCGCGGGGTTGCATGCTTGGCATGGGGTCGTTTGGAGTACCGCGCACCAGCCCGTGGCTGACGGTGGAGATGTTGGCGCCCGAAGGCATGTCGGCGGCGTCGGTCGGCGGAGAGCCGCGGGAGTTCGCCGGTTGGCAGCGCGTCGTGCAGCGGCTGCTGGCCAAGATGCCCTCGGCCTACGGCCTGTCCACCAGAACTGCCTGCGAGGCCCTCACGACCGCGTCCCGCGATGCGGTCGATGTGGATCTGCGGGTGGTGACCGATGCCGGTCCGCACCGGATGCTCGCCCGCCCGGTCCTCGGGCCCGCGGGTGACGTGCACGCGGTGCGGCTGTGGATCGGACCGGCCGATGCGCGAGCGCCGCTGCCGCCTCCCGCGGTCGGCGGGATCTGGGACATGGCCTCGCAGACCGTCCGGTTGCCCGCCGGGGTGACCGAACTGGCCGGGATGTCGCCGGAGCATTACGCGCCGACGATGTCGATCGCGGAGCTGTTCCATCGCTGGACCGGTTTCGACCGGCACGCCGAGGTGCTGGATCTGCTCTACGATCCGAATCCGGGTGCGAGCCTGCAATTCGAAGTGACAGTGGGGATTTCGGCCCGCTGGCTGATCTCCATGCGAGCGCGCGACGATCTGCGCACCCAGGGTGCGTGGCTGCTGATCGAGGACACCGGCCCGGTCGATCCCGGTGCGCAGGTGACCACGCTGGAGCGGGTCGCCCTGCGCGAGGCGCATCGTCGCGCCGGGACGCATCTGGGCGTGCTGCAGGTGGAGCACGCGAGTATTTCGCACTGGCTGACCGATCCGGCGCCCTGGGTGCGCTGGGACAATCTGGCCTCCCCGGTCGAAGTGTTCCATCCGGACGACCGTGCGCAGCTGGCCGAGGTGGCCGAACGGCTGCGCTCGGGCCTGGCCGCGACGGTGTCCCTGCGGGTGCTGAACCATTGCGGCGGTTACACTCCCGCGTCGCTGTCGCTGTATCCCTATCCCGGTTACTCGGCCCGGCATCTGGCGATCGCCGAATTCGTGCGCTCCGCGGTGCCGGAGGAGTCCGTATCGGTCAAACCCGCCCGCATGGTGGTGGAACGGACGCGGTGTCGCACGGCGATGGCCGAGGAGCCTGTGCCCGTGCGTGGTCGAGTCTCCTGGCGTGAACCGTGATCTCCTCGGTGGTGATGGATTGTTGCAGCTGGTGAGAGGCGCATTAACGTAGATGTATCATCGAGTGGTATGAATATCGCCGAACTGCACCGGTTGGTTCGTGTGCTGCGCGAGATCGCGTCGAGTTCGACCGGGTACACCGGTGATCGGCAGATGTCGGCCGGGATGGTGGCGATCGTGCAGGATGTCACCGGGCATCCGGACTCGGCCATCGGCGATATCGCCGAACGGACCGGTCTGGCGCAGAGCTTCGTCTCGAAAACCGTTGTGCGCCTGCGGGAACAGGGTATCTTCCAGGTTTCTCAGGATCCCCGCGACGGTCGCCGCACGCTGGTCGCCGTGCGCCCCGGCAGCGCGGCGCGCAAACAGGTGCCCGACACCTCGATGCCCATCGAGGAGGGCGTGCGCGCGGTATTCCCGGAGCTCACCGATGCGCAGATGAACCGAATCATGTTGGGCCTGAGCGTCCTGGCCGACGAGATTCTCGGTGACCGCACACCCGAGCCGCGGATTTCTCCCCAGCGAGCGCGGACCTGATTGCCGGCGATCGCCGCGGTGCACGAATCTCGCCGCCCGCGAAGGCATTTCCCGATCACGGGAAGATATCGCGATCGGCCTTTCCGGGAATTTCGGTAGATTCGGGCCATGCTCGCCGCATTCCCCGACGTCGCACGTTACTACCCCTCGACCTCCGAGGCGTGGGAATGGCAGCTCGACGGACATTGTCGCGGAGTGGATTCGGAGGTTTTCTTCCATCCCGACGGTGAGCGCGGCCGGGCTCGCATCGAACGCGCTTACCTGGCCAAACGCATCTGCCACAGCTGTCCGGTACTGGATCGCTGCCGGGAGTACGCACTCGCGGTCGGTGAGCCGTTCGGAGTGTGGGGCGGAATGACCGAGGAGGAGCGCCGGACGTTTCTGGAGAATTCCCGGACGTCGCGATCACGCACCGAACATCGGACACCGCACAGTGGTTATCGAACCTCCTGGGGCCGAGTGCCATTGGCATGACTGACGGCGATCTGTACCCGGGAGGTGAAGTCGAGTTTGGCCAGAATGCTCGAGACGTGCGTCTGCACGGTTCGCCGGGACAGCAGCATCTGCGCGGCGATCTGGGAATTCGACAAACCCTCGGTGACGAAATCGGCGACCCGCCGTTCGGTGGGAGTCAGTGCGGCCCAACCGGATTTCGGGCGGTTGCGCGGGCCGCGGCGGCCGTGCCGCAGCCCCAGACTGCGCAGTCGGGCCTCCGCGCGCGCGACCGCCCATTGCGCATCCATCCCGGCGTACACCTCGACGGCCGCGTCCGAGGCCGAGCGCGCGGCATCCGTGCGGCCCGCCCGCGCGTACACCGCGGCCAGGTTCTCCTGCGCGTGCGCGGTGTAGAACGGTCGCCCGGCCGCGGTGAACAGTTCGGCCGACTCGGCGAGCAGGCCCGGATCCTGTTGTGCCAGACCGGTACACAGCAGCGCGGTGGCATGCCGGGAGCTGGTCGCGATCCGCTCGTCGGACTGCTGCGCGGCGCGCGCGATCGCCTCCAGATCCGCCGGACGTTCGGTGACCGCCGCGAGCCGGGCCATCTCCGGATAGATGTGGTAGAGCGTGATCTCGGTCCACGGCGACTCGACCCGCGCGCACGTGGCCAGCAGCAGATCCAGCGCCTCGCCGGGCCGCCGGTCGCGTTCGAGGGCCACCGCCCGAGCCCAGGCGCGCACGTGCAGACCCGTGCGGCCGGCGATGTCGTCGATCAGCGGCGGGATGGAATCCGGTGTGTCGGTGAAGGTTCCCCGGTAGACGCCGATCAGGGCGATCAGGCTCGGCGCGACGCGCGCGTAGCCGAACACGTCCGCGGTGTCGTGGCATCGGGCCAGTGCGGCCAGAGCGTCGTCCCAGCGGCCGCTGGTGAAATGCAGTTTGCCCACTGCCAGCAGGTTCGCGGTCTGCATCGCGCCGCCGCTGCGCTCCTCGTAATCGACCGTGGCGGTGAGGACCTCCTCGGCCCGCTCGGGCTGGTCCAGTTCCATCAGGCACTGGCCGCTGACCAGGTACGGATTGAAGTGCGCGAAGGTGCTGCGGCCCTGACTCAGGGCCTCGTACTGCCGAATCAGGTTGTCGCCCAGCTCGATACATTCCTCGAGGCGGCCCTGGTAGTACCGGACCAGTCCGAGCGCGAACTGCGCCATGCCGATCGAGACCGGATCGGCGAGTTCGAAACCGAGGGTGCGGGCGCGATCGGCGGCCCGTTCCGCGTCGTCGAGCCGATCCAGCAGATGGGAGACCACGGCCAGGACGCCCTGATGCCGCGCCTCGCGGACCGGGGGCGCGCCCTCGCGCACGGCCGTGGTCGAAACCTCGTGTGCGGCAGCGACTTTGCCCTGGGCAAGACATGCCTGGGAGAGCAGCCACAGGAAATCCCCGCGCTGCCGCTGCCCGGGGTCGGGCAGTCCTTCCAGAGCTTCGCGCGCCACGCGCTCGGCCTCGGCCGCGCGCCCGCTCCACAGCAGGGCGCGCACGAGGAGCATTCGCAGCCGATTCGCGGCGGGGGCCTGCGGATCCGAGGTGATGGTCGTGCTCAGCAGTCGCACGGCGCTCTCGGGTGCGCGGATCATCAGCCGGTTCGCCGAGGTGAGCAACCAGTCGATGCTCGCCGAATCCAGCTGGACTCCGGCCGAAATCAGATATCCGGCAATGCGTTCGATCGGTCCGCCCGTGCCGATCAGGGTCTGCGCGGCATGCCACTGCAGACTGGCCCGGGTGGTCCCGGGCACCTGGTCGGCGAACACCCGGCGGATCAGATCGTGCCGGAAGATCAGGCCCGTGCGTCCGGAGATCAGCACCCCGACATCGGTTGCCAGGGCGACGATCTCCTCGATCTCCGCGGCCCCGGCTCCCAGCACGCTGGCCAGCTCGCCCGCCTCGACGCCCGCGCCCAGGGCGGCCGCGAGCGAGAGCACCCGCTGCGCATTCGTCGGCAGATAGTCCAGGCGGCGCAGGATCGCCTCGGTCAGCGAGACCGGAAGGTGTGGGTCGGCGCCTGCACCGGGCGCCCCGGTGGCGAGTTCCGCCGCCCCGTCGGCGGTGATCGTGAGCTGTCCGGCCTGCCGCAGCCCGGCCACCAATTCGGTGATGAACAAGGGATTTCCGGCCGCCCAGGTGAGCGCGCGGACCAGCCCGGGGCCGACCGGCGCGCCGAGTATGGCCGCGGCGAGTTCCGCGCCGGCCGGATCGTCCAGTGGCTCGAGTCGCACCTGGGCCGCGCCCGCCCCGGTCACCCGCTCGATGACCTCGCTCACCACGCCCTCGCGCGGGAGCGGGCGCAGCGCGAGCACGATCAGCAGGGGCAACTCGTCGATCAGCTCCGCGAGCCGTTCGATCGTGCGCAGCGTGGCCGGATCCGCCCAGTGCGCATCGTCCACGACGACCGCGACCGGACCTGTGGCACAGAGCGTTTCGACGATCTCGGCGAAGGTGTCGATCACGGAGTTCGCCCAGCCGACCGCATCGCCCGCGGCCGTGGCGTCGCCACGCAGCAGCGACCGCGAGCGGTCGATCAGCTCCGCCGGGATCGCGTCGGTGAACCAGTCGGCGGTCGACCAGGTCCGCGTCGCCGCGAACGGCGTGTGCATCTCGAGTTCGCTGGCGGCGCAGGCCAATACCCGCATGTGCACCCGGTCCGCCGAGTCGACGATCCGCTCGAGCAGTGAGGTCTTGCCGACCCCGGGCGCACCGTCGATGATCACGACGCCGCCGTGTCCGGCGACGGTTCGTGCGAGCCGCTCGGCGACGACGATCAGCTCGCGTTCGCGGCCGACCAGGCGACGATCGTGCGCGCCGTCCTCGCCGCCGCCATGGGAAACGTCCGACATACCAACTCCAGCTCCTGCCAGGCGCTCGATACTACTCACCGGCGGCCCCTCGCCGAACATTCGGGCACTGCTCACTTTTCGCGATCGGTGTGTCGCATTTGTCCGAGTCGGCGTGTCGCCTCGGCTCCGCAACCCTTCCCGTCCGTGAGAATTCCGCAAGTAATGTGCCGTTGACTAACGGTACATTATTCCTCGTGATGAGCCTCGGGCGCGCCGGTCACGAGATCGACGCTCGAGGTAGCGACCCGCACACGAAAGAAGCGGTAATGAGCAGAATCAACGGACCTGTGTCACGGCGGTTCCGGGCGGCCCTGTACGCCCTGGCCGCGATCACCGCGACCGGGCTCGGCGCGGCGGAGGTCCCGGCGGCGCACGCGGACGCCACGGGGCAGCCGTGCCTGTGGGCGGGAAACAACTACCGGCAGGGTCAGGTGGTGTACGCGGGAGGTTTCGCCTTCAGCTGTCACATGGACGCCTTCGGTGTTTCGCACTGGAACAAGGACGGCGCGTCGGGGCATCACAGCACGGTGTCCAACCCGGGCGCGACGGGTAATCCGGCCGGAAGCTTCAGTCCCGGCGCCTGGCAGCCCGGCACCTCCTACAACGACTACTGCGTCGGCAATCAGCTGATCGAGGGCAGCGCGGACATCTACACCGCGGTCACCGACAACAGCGGCCTGTTCGTGTTCTGGCGATCGGTCGGGCCGATCTCCTGGTGGAACTTCGACTCCGGTGTGCGGCCGCCGTCGGCGAGCTGGCGTTCCTCGAGCCTGTGCCAGGACGGCGTGCTGACCTGACGCGCCCTCGAGAGCCGCGCCGTCGAGACCTGCGGAGCCTGCCGTCTTCACAGCCTTGCCACAGGTAGGGCACAGTGCACTGATAACGCATCATCGTCTACTGGACCGGTCACCGGTACGGTTCGTCGGTGACATCGGCAGGTGCACGACATCAAGACATGACGACGGAAAGGCTCCGCATATGGCCCGGGATCTGACGCAGCTGGAAATTCTCTCCGAATTGGAGCCCGTCGCCGAGCAGAATCTCAACAGGCACCTGTCGATCGCCAAGGAATGGCATCCGCACGACTACGTGCCCTGGGACGCGGGGCGCAACTTCGCGGCGATGGGCGGATTCGACTGGGACCCGTCGCAATCGGCACTCGGTGAGGTCGCCAAGGCGGCGATGATCACCAATCTGCTCACCGAGGACAACCTGCCCTCCTACCACCGCGAGATCGCCGAGAACTTCTCGATGGACGGCGCGTGGGGCACCTGGGTCGGGCGCTGGACGGCGGAGGAGAACCGGCACGGCATCGTGATCCGGGACTATCTGGTGGTCACCCGGTCGGTGGATCCTGTTGCGCTGGAACGGGATCGGATGATCCACATGACCAACGGCGCGCAGTCCCCGGACGACTGGGGCGGATTCCTGGAGAACGTCGCCTACGTGACGTTCCAGGAGTTGGCGACCCGCGTCTCGCACCGCAACACCGGTCGGGCCTGCGACGAACCGATCGCGGACCGGATGTTGCAGCGCATCGCCACGGACGAGAACCTGCACATGATCTTCTACCGCAACCTCTGCGCGGCCGGGCTGGATCTGGTGCCCGATCAGCAGATCGAGGCGATCACCCGGATCGTGACCAACTTCGTGATGCCCGGATACGGCATGCCCAACTTCCGCCGCCACGGCGTGATCATGGCCAAGCACGGCATCTACGATCTGCGCCAGCACCTCGAGGAGGTCGTGCAGCCGGTGCTGAAGATCTGGAATGTGTTCGGCCGTGACGACTTCGGGCCGCGCGGGGAACGCGCCCGGGACGAACTGGCCGTCTTCCTGGAGAAACTGGATCGCGACGCGACCAAGTTCGAGGAGCAGCGCGACCGGCTGCTGGCCCGCGAGGCCGCCCGCGCGACCCGGGAGCGGGCCACCACCTAGGAACTCTCCGGCGGGTCGCCCGCCTGCGGCAGATGCACGGTGAACACCGTGTCGCCGGGCTCGCTGGTCACCGTGATGTCGCCGCCGTGCGCCCGCACGACGGCGCTGGCGATGGCCAGGCCCAGTCCGGTGCTGCCCGTGTGGCGCGAGCGCGAGGAGTCACCGCGGGCGAAGCGCTCGAAGATCTCCGGCACCAGTTCGGCTGGTATACCGGGGCCGGTGTCGCGCACCTGCCACCGCACACCGCCCGCGCCGTCGGATTCCAGTGCGGTGGTGACCACGGTGCCGGGGCCGGTGTGCACGCGGGCGTTGGTGAGCAGATTGGCCAGCACCTGGTGCAGGCGCGCGGCGTCGCCGGTGATCTCGATCGGTTCGTCGGGCAGGTTCATCTCCCACTGGTGATCGGCTCCGGCGATATGGGCGTCGGTGACCGCGTCGGCGGTGATCCGGGTCAGATCGACCGGTTCGTGCTCGAGCGGGCGGCCCGAATCCAGTCGCGCCAGCAGCAGCAGATCCTCCACCAGACCCGACATCCGGATGGCGGCGGCGTCCACCCGGCCCATCGCGTCCGCGACCGCCGGGGGCACCGCATCGCTGTTGCGTTGTGCCAGTTCGGTATAGCCGCGGATGGCGGCCAGCGGGGTGCGCAGTTCGTGACTGGCGTCGGCGACGAATCGACGCACGCGCGTCTCGCTGGCGTAGCGCGCCGAGAGTGCGCCGGTGATGTTGTCCAGCATGCGATTCACCGCCGCGCCCAAGCGCCCGACCTCGGTTCGCGGATCGGCGTCGTCGGCCGGAACCCGAACGGGCAGTTCGACTTCGCCGTGATCCAGCGGCAGATCCGCGACCCGGTAGGCGGTCGCGGCGACCCGGTCCAGCGGGGCCAGCGCGCGGCGAATCAGCGTGATACCCACCGTGATCGCGATCAGCAGCACGATCGCGGCGACGATCCCCAGGACCATCAGCACCCGCAGCAGCGTCGCGTCGACCGGCGCCATGGACAGCCCCGTCAGAACTGTCTGCCCGTCGTCGGGTCCGGGCTCTGCCACCACCCGATATCGCCCCAGACCGTCCAGGCTCATGGTTCGCGAACGGCCGTCGGCTGACACCGCGGCGAGTTGACGTTCGGCGGTGTCGCTCAGCGCGGTGCGATTGCCGTCCGAGCCGAGTTTGCCGACCGCGGTGATCGTGCGGCCCTCGATGATCGCGCCGATCTCATCGGGCGGAACGCCGGGCCGGGACAGGAACTCGGGCCCGGGACTGCTGGTCGGCGTCGCTGTCCCGGAAGCCTGCGGGGTACCAGTGGTCGTCGCGGCCGGCCCCTGTGCGAGGGCGGACGCCGGTGGCTGCGCTGCCGTCGGCGGCTGCGCGCCGGTGTGTTGCGGTGTGGCAGTGGATGTTCGGGCTGTCGAGGGCGATTGCGCGAGAGCGGGCGGTTGTGCCCCGGAGCCCGGTGGTGTCGCATGCGGGCCCGGATGCGTGACGTGTGTGCCGTGCGGCCCCGGCCCGGACCTTGGGGTCACCGAACCCGGACCCGGCGGCTGCGGCCCGGAATCCGCGTCGGACGGGGGCGGCCCGAAGAAGGGCGGCGGTCCGCTGACGGCCATCTGGGCGCGGTTCTGCGCACCCGCCAACTGACCGTCCAACTGGTCCACCAGGAACTGCTGCAATGCCAGTTCGGTCGCCACGCCGATGCCGATCACCACCGTCACGAGCAGCAGCAATTGCCCGGCCAGCAGCCGCGCCCGCAACGACCAGGGACGCGGACCGACCGGTCGGCCGGAAGGGGCGGCGGTGATCACCGCACGGATTGTCCCACCAGCACCGGAGTCACCGTGCGCCGGTCGGCCGTGACGCACCCAGGACGGCCGCAGGGCCCCTGGACTTCGCTGCCCCGGGCCGCCCCGCGCTCACTCCCGCAGCGCCGCGGCTGCTGCGGCCGCTTCCTTGATGCTCGGCCAGTCGGCTGCGGCCAGGGCGGCGGCGGGGGTGAGCCAGGATCCGCCGACGCAGCCGACATTGGGCAGGGACAGGTAGTCGCGCACGGTGGCGGGGGTGATGCCGCCGGTCGGGCAGAAGCGGATCTGCGGCAGCGGGCCGGCGAAGGCGCGCAGAGCCGCTGTGCCGCCGGAGGATTCGGCGGGGAAGAACTTCATCTCGGTGATGCCGCGGTCCAGCACGGTGAGGATCTCCGAGATCGTCGCCACGCCGGGCAGATACGGCAGGCCGGTATCGGCCAGGGCGTCCAGCAGGTGCGGGGTGGTCCCGGGGCTCACCAGGAAGCCCGCACCGGCCGCCGCGGCGGCCTCCACCTGCAGGGGAGTGACCAGGGTGCCCGCCCCGACGACCATCTCGGGCACCTCGGCCGCGATGGCCTCGATGGCGGGCAGCGCGGCATTCGTGCGCAGGGTGATCTCGATGATGCCGACGCCGCCGTCGAGCAGCGCGCGGGCCAGCGGGACGGCGCGATCCGGGTCGTCCAGGACGACGACGGGGACGACCGGTGCGATATCGAGGATGTTCATGCGGGCTCCGGAATCAGTCGGTGCTGTTCGAGCGCCACGGCGGCGCCGCGCAGCGCGGGTGTGGCGGCCACGATGAGTTCGGTGGCCACGGGATCGAGATAGCCTGCGATCGACCGGTTTCCGATGAACCGGGCGCGGAAGTCGCTGTCGGCGAGGAAATCCACGATGCCGGGCAGGATGCCGCCGCCGAGCAGTACCCCGCCGCGTGCGCCGAGGGTCAGCGCGATGTTCCCGGCGAACGTACCGAGCATCCCGCAGAACATCGACAGTGCTTCGCGGGCAAGGTCGTCGGTACCGCGCCGACCTGCCGTGCACACCTGCTCGGGCTGCCGGGCGGCGGGCGTCACTCCGTGCACGACACACAGCGCCCGGTACAGCCGCCCGAGTCCGGGCCCGGACAGGGCGGTCTCGGCGTCCACGATCGGATGCTGTTCGCGCAGCACCCGGACGACCTGCATCTCCTGCTCGGTCTCCACCGGCAGCCCCGCATGTCCGCCCTCACCCGGGATCGCGATCCAGCGCTGCTGTACGCGCATCAGCCCGCTCACGCCCAGTCCGGTGCCCGGTCCGATCACCGCCATCGGCTCAGCGGCCCACCGCACGCCGCTGCCGATCCGTACGAAGGCCGAATCCGGCAGATCCGGTACGGCCAGCGCCAGCGCGGTGAAATCGTTGATCAGTTCGAGCCGGGCCAGTCCGAGCCGCATACGGCTCTCGGAAATGGAGAAATCCCAGTGCGCGTTGGTGAGCCGGAACCGGTCGCCGCGCACCGGCCCGGCCACGGCGGCGCAGGCCATCGACGGGCGTGTTCCGGATGTCAGGCGATCGAGGTAATCCTGCACCGCCGCAACGAGATCCGGATAATCAGCGCAACGCAGGATGCGAACCTCGTACGGTTCGCCGCCGAGTTCGCCGATCAAACCGAACCTTGCGTGGGTGCCACCGATATCGGCGACCAGCCACGGTGCGTCGGGTGCAGGCGGGTGGGCCATGCTCGCGCCTCGCGATGCCTGCCGGGACAGTGGCGGAGAGGGCATTGCGCGGCCATCCTGTGCGTCCGGCTGCGGGGCCGTGGGCGCGGCGATCCTCATGCCGCTCCGAAGACGCTCGCGCCTCGATCGGCCGGGCCGACGGCGGTGCGGAAGCAGTCGAACAGTTCGCGACCGGTGCCGATCGGCGTGGCCGCAGCCTGCGCGGGCGCTCTGGCGGAGAGTTCGGCCGGATCCACCAGGATGTCGAGTCTGCCTGTCTCGCCGTCCAATTCGATGACGTCACCGTCCAGGATGCGAGCGATCGGCCCGCCCGCCGCGGCCTCGGGCGTCAGGTGCATCGCCGTGGGCACCTTGCCCGACGCGCCCGACATCCGGCCGTCGGTGACGAGTGCGACCGCATGTCCGCGATCCTGCAGGACCCCCAGAGCCGGTGTGAGCTTGTGCAATTCGGGCATGCCGTTGGCGCGCGGCCCCTGGAAACGCACGACCGCGACCATGTCCCGGTTCAGCTGCCCGTCCCGAAATGCGCTGAGGAATTCCTCCTGATCATCGAAAACCCTTGCCGGAGCGCGAACCACGCGATGTTCGGGCGAGACGGCCGAAACCTTGATCACCGCGCGGCCGAGCGATCCGTCGAGCATGCGCAGACCCCCGTCGGGCGCGAACGGGTCCGCTGCAGAGCGCAGCACGGATTTGTCGCCGCTGTCGGAAGGTCCACGGTGCCAAGCGAGTTCGCCGTCCGCCTCGAGGATCGGGACCTCGCGGTAGTGCGTGCTGAGGCCGTGTCCGGCGACGGTGGTGACGTCGTCGTGCAACAGTCCGGCGCCGAGCAGCTCACCGATCAGCAGCGGCATGCCGCCCGCCTGCTGGAAGGCGTTGACGTCGGCGACACCGTTGGGATAGATGCGGGTCAGGGTGGGCACCACGGCCGACAGATCCGCGAAATCGTCCCAGCGCACGTCGATTCCGGCCGCGGCGGCCATCGCCACCAGATGCATCGTGTGATTGGTGGATCCGCCGGTGGCCAGCAGCGCGACGATGCCGTTGACGATGGCGTGCTCGTCGATCACCTCGCCGATCGGGGCCGCTCCGCCGCGCAACGCGGTGAGTTCCACGACGCGCCGCCCCGCCGCGATGGTCAGCGCACGGCGCAGCGGGGTATTCGGCGCGACGAAGCTCGCGCCCGGCAGATGCAGCCCCATCACCTCCATCAGCAGCTGATTGGAATTCGCCGTGCCGTAGAAGGTGCAGGTACCGGGACCGTGATAGCTGGCCGATTCGGCGGCGAGCAGGTCGGCGCGGGTGGCGGTGCCCTCGGCGTACCGCTGCCGGACCCGGCTCTTGTCGGCATTGGGCAGGCCCGAGGGCATCGGTCCGGCGGGCACGAACAGCATCGGCAGATGTCCGAAGGACAGCGCCCCGATCACCAGGCCCGGCACGATCTTGTCGCAGACGCCCAGCAGCAGTGCGCCGTCGAACATGTCGTGGGACAGCGCGATCGCGGTGGACATCGCGATGACGTCCCGGCTGAACAGCGACAACTCCATGCCCGCCCGGCCCTGGGTGATGCCGTCGCACATGGCCGGAACGCCACCGGCCACCTGCGCGACGCCGCGGGCGCCGGTCACGGCCTCGCGCAGCACGTCCGGATAGTCCCGGTACGGCTGATGCGCCGAGAGCATGTCGTTGTAGGCGGTGACGATGGCGATATTGGGCTGCGTCGCACCGTGCAGCGCGAGTTTGTCCGCCGGTGCGCAGGCCGCGACGCCGTGCGCGATATTGCTGCACGCCAACGACATTCGAGCCGGTCCGCGGGAGGCGGCGGCCCGGATGCGAGCCAGGTAGGCATGTCGGGTGCTCGCGCTGCGCTCGGTGATGCGGGCGGTGACGGCGGCCAGAACGGGGTGGGTGGGCGAGTCGAGGTGGACCGGCATCGCGGACTCCTTCATATGTGATCGGCCACACAGAACGCTAGACATACTTAAGTTCTTTTGCAAGCAAACTTTGGTTTTACAAGAACAAAACAATCTGCTGTATGCGCTCGAGCTGGACGGATACTGTGGTGCCCGACAAGCCCGGCATGCCCGGGTCGCAGGGCCGGAGGCGGCGGTGGAGCGAAACCGCGTAACCCCCGGTCGTGCCCGACGGATTCGGTGAGGAGGTGCGGTGACCGGTCGACCGATGGCGACGCCCGGCGTTTCGGCGGGCGATGTGCTGGGCCTGATCCGCAGTAACGAGGTGGTCACCCGCGCGGACATCCGCCGGTTGACCGGACTGTCCCGCACGGCGGTGACGCTGCGGGTGGAGCAACTGCTCGAACGCGGCCTGGTCGTCGAGCGTGCCGACGGCGGTTCCACCGGCGGCCGTCCGCCGACGCGGCTGATGTTCAACCCCGAATCCGGTCTGGTGCTGGCGGCCTCGACCGGCGCCAGCCGTGCCCAGGTCGCCGTCTGCGATCTTGCCGGTCGGGTGCTCGCCGAAGCCGAATTCTCGGTTCCCGCAAGCGGAGTCACCGAATCGCTGCTGGTCAGCGCGGCCGATCGGATGGAGGCGCTGCTCGAGCAGGTCGCGGAGGCATCCGGGGCGCGCCGGGCGGTGCACGGCGTCGGGGTGAGTGTGCCCAGTGCGGTCGATGTGGCCACCGGGCACAGCGTCGGCACCGGTCCGGCGCTCGGCGAGGTGGCCGTCGCGGAATACTTCACCGCGCGATTCGGTGCGCCGGTCCGGGTGGACAGCGATGTCAACGCGCTGGCTCTGGCCGAGCACGCCCGCCATCCCGAGGTCTGCGATCTGTTGCTGCTCAAGGCGTCCACGGGGATCGGCGCGGGCATCATCGCCGGTGGGCGGTTGCAGCGCGGAGCCTGGGGCGGTGCGGGGGAGATCGGGCACATCAAGGTCGCCGGAGCACCGGAGCGGGCCTGTCGCTGCGGCGATATGCACTGCCTGGAGACCGTGGCCGGTGGCTGGGCGCTGCTGGAACAGCTCGCCGCGCAGGGGAAGTCGGTGTCGGGTCTGCCCGAGCTGGTGGACCTGGTGCACGCCGGAGATCCCGACGCGCTGCGGGTGGTGCGCGAGGCCGGCCGCCGGATCGGCGAGGTCCTGTCCGCGGCGGTGAATCTGCTCAATCCGGCGCTGATCATCGTGCGCGGCGATCTGTCGCACGCCTACGAACCGCTGGCGGCCGGTATGCGCGAGCTGATCTACCAGCGTTCCTCGGCGTTGGCCACCCGCGCGCTGCGGGTGGAACCGGGTGCGCCCGACGCGCCCACGGGAGTCGCAGCCTGTGCCGCGATGATCCTGGAGCAGGTGCTTTCGCCCGCTGCCGTCAACGCCCTGTTGGATGCCTGAATTCGGTAATTGGGACGCGCTTGTCCGATATCCCATGAGATCTTCGTCACAGTTCTACCATCGGACGCATGCAGGCCCTGCGAAACGGATCGACGATGATCGAGGGGCGGGTGGCGTGCGACACGCCGGGGGGAGCGACGCTGGCATTCCGGGGTGGGCCCGGAGTCCCCGTCGCGGTTGCCGCGCGGGGTGAGGCTCGCGGGGCGAGGTCGGCAATTCTCGCGGGGCGCAACGACTTCGGATTCCGGATCCGATATGCCGACGGATCGGTGGTGCGTGCCGAACCGCTGGACGAGGTGAGTATCGCGCTGCGGCGGGGCGACGGTGCGGCCGTCGGCACGATCCTGCGCGGGGACACCGTCACCGCCGTCGCGGCCACCGGCGGCACGCTGTTCCACGTCGTGCCCGATCCGGAGGAGTCGTGCACACCGGAACTGTTCCGGCTCGTCCTGCTGGACCGCTCGGGCGGGGAATTCGGTCGCCTCGACGTCATCCGCACCGTCGAGGGCTGGTCCTCGCATCGCCTCGCCGACCCCATGGGTGACACCTACCTGTGGTGGGACCGCACCGGCGTGCGGCTACCCGTGCCCATCCTGGGCACTCGCCTGGCCGCACCCCATCCGCTCGACCGCGTCGAACGCGATATGGCCCTCGCCGCCTGCACCGATATCGCCCTGAGCCTGCGTCCCTACATCCCCGCCATGCGTTCGGGCTGCACCGTCGGCCCCTGAGCCGTGATCGGCGCAACGCGGTCCGCGGCCGACATTCGACCGCTCAGGGCTGTTCGTGTCGGCGCTGATCCGCGATGGTGCTGGAAGACGCCGGGTCGCTCGGCGTTTCGAATTGAGCCTCGACGAATTGCACGATCGTGTCGGCGAGCTTGCCGTTCAGGTCGTCGAACTTGTTGCGGGCCAGCACTGTCCGTACGTGGACCAACTGGTCCGCCCAGAACTGCGTGACCTCGTCGTCGACGCCGAACATCTCGGCGCACTGTATGTACCTGCGCTCCAGGGGTTTCGGCAGGTGTGCGAAGTGCCCTCGGACCAGCTCCTGGCGCAGCACACGTCCCAGGTGTCGATCCGCCATCACATCGAGCCCCGCCACGGCGAAGTTCGCCACCAGTGCCGCCGCCACCCCGGCCACGACATTCATCCAGGTCGGGACGTGCGACCAGATACTGTGCATCACCCCGCTGATCGCGACGATTGTGAATATGCCGACGAGGAATGCGGTTGTGCGAGAACCCAATACCTGAGCGAGGAGTTCCAGCGCCCGGCTCGGCACTCGCGGACTCGTCGTGGGATCGAAGGACCGCTCGTAAAGCTGCCGGTACTCGGCGACGAACCTGTCGAGATCTGCGTCGTCGGGTGGCACCACGCTGATCGGCCATGCGGACTGCACGTCCTGCACATCGATGACCACGCCGTGTTTGCCGGATTCGGTCTTCCACTGGAAGATTCGAGCCCAGTCGGTGGTGACCGCCGGTTCCTGCGACAGGCCCAGGGCCGCCTCGGGATCCCCCCGTGTCACCACCAGTGCAGAGTAGGCGCGAAGCCGAGCCAGCCGTTCGTCCCTCTCCATGACGTCAGGGTATGCCGGAGAACACTGCGGGACGAGTCATTTTTCCGATCGTGGATCCGCTTGTCCGCCAGATGCGTTGTCCGACTGTGCTCAGCGTTGCCCCGGCACGGTTGTCGCCGATCGCACGTCGGGTAGGCCCAGGTTGTCGCGCAACGTGGTGCCGGTGTATTCGGTGCGCAGCCCGCCGCGGTCCTGGAGTAGTGGCACCACCTGATCGACGAATTCGTCCAGGCCCCAGGGGACCAGATGGGAGCCGAGGATGAACCCGTCCGAACCGTCGTTGTCGACGAAATCGGCTATCTGCTCGGCGATTCGGGCCGGAGTGCCGACCAGGGGGCCGCGTTCGAACTGGTCGATGACGACCTCGCGCAGGGTGAGCTTCTTCGCCTCGGCGACCTGGCGCAGGCGTTCGGCCGTGGCGAAACGGTCCTGGTGCACGAAGGCGCGGCCCCGGATGATCGGCGGTGCGTCGGGATCGGGATCGATGGCCGGTACCGGGCCCTCGGGGTCGTATTCGGACAGGTCGCGATTCCAGATCTGTTCCAGCAGGATCAGCGCGGTCTGCCCGGTGACCTGGTCGTTGCGCACGGCGTGGTATTTCTCGATCGCCTCGGCCTGGGTGTCGCCCAGGACGAAGCTCGCCGAGGGCAGGATCTTGATGTCGTCGGCGGCGCGTCCCGCCGCGGCCGCGCGAGATTTGATGTCCCGGTAGAACTCCGCGGCCTCGGGCAGTTTGCCGTAGGGGGAGAAGATGGCGTCGGCATTGGCCGCGGCGAAGGCCCGGCCCTGCGGTGAGACACCGGCCTGCAGGACCACCGGCCTGCCCTGTGGGCTGCGTGGCACGGTGAACCGGCCGGAGATGTCGAATTGGCTGCCGTGGAAGGCGAATTCACCGGCATCGGGGCGGGCCAGGAAGCGCCCCGAGTCCCGATCGGCGACGATGTCCTGCGCATCCCACGAATCCCACAGGGCGCGAACCGCATTCAGCGTCTCCTCGGCGCGGGTGTAGCGGTCGGCGGGATCGAGGAATCCGCCGCGCCGGAAATTCTGGCCGGTGAAGGCGTCGAACGAGGTCACCACATTCCATGCGGCGCGGCCGCCGGACAGATGATCCAGGCTCGCGAATTGCCTTGCCAGCTCGTAGGGTTCGTTGAAAGTGGTGTTGATCGTCCCGGCCAGCCCGAGGTGCTCGGTGACCGCGGCCAGCGAGGCCAGCACGGTGAAGGTGTCCGGGCGGCCGATGATGTCGGAATCGAAGATGCGGCCCGCGCGCTCGCGCAGGATCAGGCCCTCGGCGAGGAAGAAGAAATCGAATCGTCCACGTTCGGCGGTGCGCGCGGTGTGCTCGAAACTGCTGAAATCGACCTGGCTGCCCGCCCGGGGATCCCACCAGGCGGTGTGATGATTGACGCCGCCGAGGTAGGCGCCCAGGATGACCTGCTTACGGGGAGAACTCATATCGGCCTCGCTGGGTCAGGTGTTCGCGTAACGGTTGGGGACGGTGGTGGGCAATCCGAGCAGTCCGCGCAGCGAACCGTCCGGGTAGGCGGTGCGGAACAGCTTGCGGCGCTGCAGGATCGGGACCAGTCGATCCGCGATCGCGGTCAGATCGGTGACCGCGACGCCGGGGCGCAACCGGAATCCGTCCAGCCCCCGCGCATGCCAGTCGGCGAGCAGATCGGCGAGTTCCTCGGCGCTGCCGGTGAAAATCGCCGCGTCGGAGGCGAATTCGGACCCGGCCGTCTCGTTCAGGCGGGCCAATCGAGCGGCCCCGCTCTCGGCGTCGGTGTCGAGGAATACGACGAGGTCGGCATGGACCCGCAGCGGCTCGCCGGTGCGCTCGGTCTGCGCGGCGGCAACCTGTTCGAGAATCGGCTCCGGACCCTTCGCTCGACCCGGAGTGATGAAGACCAGATCTGCTGTGCGAGCGGCGAATTCATAGATCAGCGGGGCATGGGCCAGAGCGGTCACCACGGGCTGGCCCTGCGGCGGGCGCGGGGTGATGGAAGGGCCGCGCACCGCGAAGAACCGGCCGCGGAAGTCGATGTAGTGCAGCTTGTCCCGGTCGATGAACCGTCGGGTCGCCACATCGCGGATCTCCGCGTCGTCCTCCCAGCTGTCCCAGAGGCGCCGGACCACCTCTACCGCATCGGCGGCCTCGTCGAACAACTCGCGCACCGCGCTCGCAGGCGCTCCCGCGGCGACCGCTTCGACGAGTTCGGCGGGGGTGGGTTCGTACACGGTCCGACGTCCGAAATGCGCAGCCTCCGAGGCGGTTCCGGACACCCGTACCTGCCAACCGGCTCGTCCACCGGAGGTGAAGTCCAGTGTGGCAAGGGCTTTGGAGACGTGGAACGGTTCGGTATGTGTGGTCGTGACCACCGGTATCAATCCGATGTGCCGGGTGATCGGCGCTACCCGCGCGGCGATCAGATGCGCGTCGATCCGGGCGCGCACCACCTCGACCGCATCGGCCGGAGTGTCGCGCGTGCCGGGCGGGGCGAGGCTGTCCTCGATGCTCACGAAATCGAGCAGGCCCCGTTGCGCGGTGCCGACCAGATCGGTCCAGTAGCCGGGAGTGAACAGCTCGTCCGGCCGGGAATCGGGTTCGCGCCACGCGGCGGGATGCCAGCCCGCCCCGTCCAGCGCGACGCCCAGATGCAATGGATTCGGTGCCATCGTCTCGGTGTTCCTGTCCGTGCGGCGAATAGGCGACCATGGTCACGATGCTGTCCGGCGGGTGCGGCGTCAACGATTGAAATCAGCTCGAGCCAAGGGAAATATACTGTGGGCGAGGAGAATTGAACGTTTCGTGACGATCGATACCACCGTGGGATCGCAGACCTCGCTGCACCCTCTCGACGATCCGGTGCGGACCTCGCTGCTCGGTGCGCACCGTCGGTTCGCCAGTTGGGCGGGCCGGATCGGACGCTACGACCCGCAGGTCGCCCCGTTCATCGGCCATCCTCCGGCACTGGACGAGCAGGACTGGGTCGATCTGGCGACTGTGCTGGGGCCGGGCGGTTCGACCGGACTGCGCGGTCGCGGCCATACGCCCCCGGCGGGGTGGACGGTGCTCGACGAGATCGGTTCGGTGCAGATGGACGGCACCGCACTGGATGTCGCGCCCGATCCCGAGCTCGAAGTGCTCACCGCGGCGGACGTGCCGGAGATTCTCGAGCTGATCGCCCGAACCCGGCCGGGACCGTATGCGCGACGGACCATCGAGATGGGCGCCTACCTGGGCCTGCGGATCGACGGCAGGTTGGTGGCCATGGCCGGTGAGCGCATGCATCCGCCCGGCTGGACCGAGATCAGCGCGGTATGCACCGACGCCGAATTCCGCGGCCGCGGCATCGCCACCCGGCTGATCCGCGCGGTCGGCGCCGGTATCCGCGCCCGTGGTGAACTCCCGTTCCTGCACGCCGTCGCGCACAACACCACCGCGATCGACCTCTACCGCACCCTCGGTTTCACTCTGCGTCAACGTTCGGCGCTGACCGTCGTCCAGGCTCCGGGTGCGCCCTGATCCTGGCCCTGTCCAGCGCGTTGCGCCGAAATCGGCTCGGCTGCCGGTGATTCGGCGGCGGCCGCGCGTGGTGTGCCGCGTCCGGTCGTCGAGTCGAGGGTTGTGCTTCAGATCACCCTCGGTTAACCTCTGATTCGTCTGAGACCGATCAGTTCCACAATGTGCCGACGGCGCGGGCGATGGAATCGGATTCGGTGGACCGGCCGCAATGGAGAGGACGTGCCTTGATCGAGTCGAAGTGGTGGCGTCGGGCGGTGGCCTCGGCAGCGGCGCTGGTGGTGGCCTCGACATTCGGGATGGGGCCGGCAGCGGCCGGGCCGCAGGCCGATGCCGTGCCGGTGCGCCCGGTGGCGCCGATTCCGGTTCCACCCGAATTGGATCCGGTGTTCTACCACCCGTCGGCCGCGGCGGTGGCGGGCGCTGCGCCCGGACAGATCATCGCGGCGCGGCAGGTGAACGTGGCCAACTTCGGCGCGATCCCGGTCAACGTGGACGCCTGGCAGGTCTCGTACCGCTCGAAGGACAGTCGTGATCGGCCCATCGCGGCCGTCGCGACGGTATTGAAACCGCGAGGATCCACACCGGACAAGCTGCTGTCCGTGCAGATCGCCGAGGACTCGCTCGCGCAATACTGTTCGCCCTCGTATGCGGTGCAGCAGTGGTCGATCAGCCCGTTCGTCGGGCAGGTCGTCGCACCGGCGGAATTCGTGATCGCGCAGGGTGCGCTGCAGCAGGGCTGGGGTGTGGTCATTCCGGATCATCAGGGTCCGAATCAGGCGTATGCCGCGGGACCGCTGGCCGGTCGGATCACGCTCGACGGGATCCGCGCGACGCGCAATTTCGAACCGATGCGGCTGACCCGCGATGCCCGGATCGGGCTGTACGGCTACTCCGGCGGTGCGATCGCGACCGGTCACGCCGCCGAACTGCACGAGAGCTACGCCCCGGAGCTGAACATCGTCGGTGCGGCCGAGGGCGGGGTGCCCGCCGATCTGGGCGTCACTCTGGACGTGGCCAACGGTCAGGCCACTGCGGGGCTGGTACTCGCTGCGGTACAGGGACTTTCGCGCGAGTACCCGGATTTCGCGGCCTTCCTGGACGAGAATATGGATCCGGTCGGCCGGGCGATCACGACGGTGCAGAGCAATCTGTGCGTGCAGTACGTCTCGGCTTTTCCCTTTCTGAACATCAAAGGGATGCTTCGTGTTCCGGGTGATCCGATGCGGCAGCCCGCGGTGCGGGATGTCGTGAACCAGACCCGGATGGGCAAGACGGTCCCCGATATGCCGATGTACATCTGGCAGGGCAATCCCGACGAGATCATCCCCGTCGGCCAGGTCAACACCCTGGTCGACACCTACTGCGCGCATCCGCAGGCCCGCGTGCTGTACACCCGCGAACATTTCGCCGAACACGTGGCGACCGAAATCTCCGGCGTGGCCCCGGCCCTGCTGTGGATGCGCGATCGGCTCGACGGCGTTGCGGCGCAACCGGGTTGCCACACCAACGACGTCGGCTGGCTGGCTCTGGACCCCGCCGGACAGCAACTGCTGGCCCAGACGTTCGGCGAGACCTTCGCGTCCTTCTTCGGCAAGCCGATCGGGGTGAAGTGAGCACCGGGTGATTCGCCGGAGCGGAACCCGGTGTCCCGTCCTCGATACAGTGGTGGACGTGACGATCGCGCAGAGACAGTACGGCGGCCGCGCAGTCTCCGAGCGCAAGGCCGAACGTCGGCTGCGCTTCATCGTCGCCGCGACCCGCATCTTCGCCGAGCGCGGCTACGCGGACTGCTCCCTGGCCGACGTCTGCGCGGCCGCGGCCCTGTCCAAGCGTCAGTTCTACGAGGAGTTCGAGACCCGCGAGGACCTGCTCGTCGCGGCCTACGACCGGGTCCAGGACGAGGCCGCCACAGCCGTCACCAAGGCCCTGACCACCCTGGATCCCACCGCCGACGCCCGCACCGCGGTAGCCGCGGTGCTCGGCGCCTACCTGAAATCCATGAACTCCGACCCGCACCGCGCCAACCTGGCCTACATCCAGGTCGTCGGCGTCAGCGAACGAATGGAACAACACCGCCGCACCCGCCGCCGCTCCTGGGCCCGCCTCCTGGACCTGTCGGTAGCTCCCATGGTCGGCCCCACCGCCCGCCTCCGCGGCCCCGGCGACCTGGGCGCAAGCGTCCTGATCGGCGCAGTGAACGGCCTGGCCCACGAATGGCTGATGACCGACCCCCGCCCACCCATCGAAGAACTCGTGGATCTCCTTGTGCCCATTGCATTGTCGCTGATCGCAACAGACTGATCCGCGATCGACGCCGAACGCGGTGCTCGTCCTCAGGGCCGGTGGGGATGGACGGCGCTTTCGAAGATCACCCGGACGGTGTCCGCGCGCAACCAACGGTGGGTCAGGGACACCGGGCGGTCGGTTGCGGTGTCGGTGTTGAGGCTTTCCACGTACCACCCCAGGCTGGAGGTGGGGGCGTCGAGGTGAGTGGCCACTTCGGGGGCGAAGATCTCGGCGGTGGCCCGGACCCAGGCGCGTTGCGGGGTGAGGCCGAAGTTGATCAGGACCTCGTGCAGGGAATCGTTGACGCGCATGGCGGCGGCCAGGTCCGGGACCAGTCGAGCGGGAATCCATTCCACGCCCCAGGCGGCCGGGCGGTCGTCGACGTAGGACAGCCGCACCAGGCGATGACACTGTTCGCCGGGGTCGAGCCGGAGTTTCGCGGCCTGCTCGTCATCGGGGACCTCGACGGTGCACGAGCGCACCACACTGCGCGGGACCGCGCCCGCCTCGCGGACCGTGGCACTCCAGGAGGGAGCGCGGTCGGCGTCGATGCGATAGTCGATGCGGTGACTGGCGAAACTGCCGGCGCCACGCACCCGGCGGATGACGTTGCGGGCGGACAGTTCCTGGAGCGCGCCGCGGGCGGTCGAGCGGGCGACGCCGAATCGCTGAGCGATCTCGTGTTCGCTGGGCACGCGGTGACCGTCCGGCATCGCGCGAATCTCCTGCGCGAGCTGCCGAGCGATCTCGTGGTACTTGAACTCGTCCACGTCAGCGGACTCTAGTACGCCGGGCCGCCGCCGGATCGGGCGACAGTGCACGACCCGAGCACATCTTGTCCGGACAACTGCCGGGAAAAGGCCGGGAGTGTTCGTCATGACGCCACCCTGCTGCCCGATCGGGTTCACCGGTTTGTCGCACCGTGGTCAATCGAACTCGCGTGATCGGACGCGGTGTCGCAGTAGGTGAGGAGTCGGCATGATCAGGCCGAACTGTCCGAGCAGGGCAGCGATGAACACAGGTACGACGATGCGGGACGAACTCGCCCGGACCGTGCGGGTGCGGCGATGACCGCGGCGGTGGGCGTCCGCGATCAGCTGGACAATGCGCCGGTCAGCCGATTCCACCTGAAGGCCGCGGTCACCGCGGGGATGGGATTCTTCACCGACTCCTACGACCTGAACGTCATCGGGACGGTCATGCTGCTGGTCAAACCGGAGTTCCATCTCGACGCCGGGCAGGTCGCCGAGGTCACCAGTTCGACCCTGCTCGCGGTGGCGATCGGCGCGTTCGTCTTCGGGCGGCTGGGTGATCTGCTCGGCCGACGTCGCGTCTACGGGCTCGAGGCGCTGCTGATGATCCTCGGCGCACTCGGCTCGGCCTTCGCCCCGAACTTCCTGTGCCTGTTGATCGCCCGGTTCGTCCTGGGCATCGGCATCGGCGGCGACTATCCGGCCTCGGGCGTGCTGATGGCCGAATTCGCCAACCGCCGCAATCGCGGGCGGCTGGTCGGATTCACCTTCCTGTTCTACGTACTCGGGCAGGTCGCCGCGTATCTGGTCGCGTTCGTCGTGGTCTGGGCCGGCGCCTCACCGGGGCTGTCCTGGCGGTTGATCCTGGGGCTGGGCGCGGTGCCGTCGCTGCTGGTGCTGTGGAATCGGCGGCACATGCCCGAATCGCCGCGCTGGACGTTGGCGATGACCGGCGACGTCGATCGAGCGGCCACCGACCTGGCGGCCTTCTCCGGACGTGCGGTCCGCGCCCAGGCCACCGACCGCACCCGTTCACACACGCGGTTCGGGCAGGCGCTGCGCTCGCGCCGGTTCCAGCTGACGCTGCTGGGCACCGCGGGCAGCTGGTTCCTGTTCAATGTCGCGGTGTACGGCAACTCGGTGAGTCAGCCGCTACTGATCCACAGCATCGCCCCGCACACCAGCACACTGGCCAATATCGGGATCAATGCCCTGCTCGTGATCGGATTCAGTTTGACCGCCGCGCTGATCGGCCTGGCCGTGCTGGACCGGATGGGACGCCGGCCGCTGCAGATCGCCGGGTTCTCGCTCAGTGCGCTGTCGATGCTGCTGATCACGATCATCCCGGGCCTGACCACGACGGTGACGCCGTTCGCCCTGGTCTTCGGATTGTCGTTGTTCGGCATCGCCTTCGGCCCCAACTACACCACGGTTCTGCTGGCCGCCGAGAGCTATCCGACCCCGGTCCGCAGCACCGCGTACGGGATCTCCGCGGGTACGGCGAAGATCGGCGCGTTCGTCGGCGCCCTGGTCACGCCGGTCGTGCTCGCTCACCTCGGCCTGCGCCCGACCACACTCATCGCGGGCGTGTGCTTCCTGCTCGGCATCCTGACCACACTGGTAGTGGCCGAACCGCGCGATGTCGCACTGGACGAACCCGAAGTGCCGGACAGCGCGCCGGTCACCGAACCACCGGCCGTGGCGAGTCCGGCATGAGTGTGGCCGAGGTCCGATGGGTGAACCGACCGTAGGGAGTCCGGAATGAGCGAGGTTTCTGTTCGGTACGCACGATGGGACGCGGTGGGCGAGCCGTTCACCGTGATCGACGGCGTGACGTCCGCGATCCCCGCCGACGGGTGGATGCTGGCCGAGATCGATATGGCGACGATCTGCGGCAGCGATCTGCATACCGTTCTGGGACACCGGAATTCGCCAGCACCCAGCATCCTCGGGCATGAGCAGGTGGGGCGGGTCGTGGGGCTGGGCACGGGTGCGCGGCCGACCTATTTCGACGGAACGGAGATCGGACTCGGGGATCGGGTGACCTGGTCGGTGACCGCGTCGTGTGGTGTGTGCGAGCAGTGCCGTGCGGGACGGGAGCAGAAGTGTGTGCGGCTGCGGAAGTACGGGCATGCGGAGCTCACCGCGCAATGGCCGCTGAACGGGGGATTCGCGACGCACTGTCTGCTCGCGCCGGGCACCACCGTGGTGCCGGTGCCCGGCGAGCTGCCCGACCGGGTGGCGTGTCCGGCATCCTGCGCGACGGCCACGGTTGCCGCGGTGCTCGATGCGGCGAACCAGGACCGACCGGCCGGACCGCGACGCGTGCTGATCACCGGGGCCGGAATGCTGGGCGTCACCGCGGCGGCGATGGCTTCGCGGGCGGGCGGGGAGGTCGTCGTGATGGACCCGGACGCCGATCGACGGGCGCTGGCCGTGCGGTTCGGGGCGGATCGGCTGTTCGGGGCCGATGAGCGGCCGAGCGGGTTCGATATCGCGATCGAGCTGTCCGGGAACGCCGCCGCGGTGGAAACCTGCCTGGCATCGGTGGGTGTCGGCGGGCGCGTGGTGCTGGCCGGATCGGTGTCCAGCAGCAGGCCCGTGGCATTCGATCCCGAGCGGTTGGTTCGGAATCTGGTTACCGTCACAGGTGTGCACAACTATCGCCCGGGACATCTGGAAACAGCGGTCCGGTTCCTCGCCGACAACCACGAGCGGTTTCCGTTCGCCGAATTGGTGAGCGGCGGTTACGGACTCGACCGGATCGATGACGCCGTGCGGGCCGCGGCCGAGGGGCCCGGTCTGCGGCAGGCGATCGTGCCCGCCGCGTGATCGGCCTGCGCGCGGCCCGCATCGTCACCGGGGAATCCGGTGACGCGATGTGCGGGCCGCGCTGGCTGACCGTCGACGGCGATCGCATCGTGTCCGTCGACGGCGAGCCACCGGCCGGTGCTCTCCTGCGGGATCTGGGGGAGCTCCAGTTGTGGCCGGGCATCGTGGATCTGCACGCGGATTCGCTGGCTCGATTCGAGAGTCCGCGTGCGGGGACGCGCATTCCGTTGGATGTCGCGCTGCACGATTTCACCGTCGACGCCGTCTCGCACGGCATCGTGCGGCCGTATCTGTGCGTATCGGTCGGTGAGGGGCCCGATCCGGAGAGCGGTTACGCCCGCGCGCACACGATTCTGCAGACCTTGGATGTCATCGAGGGGGTGCTGCCGGTACCGGTCCGCGTCCACTTGCGCGTGGATACCGGTGATCCGGGATCGATCGCGGCGGCCGAGATGCTGCTGGACCGGCACGCCGATCGAATTCGGTTGGTATCCACCATGAATCACACGCCCGGACAAGGCCAGTACCGCGACGAGGTGAGCTGGCGAGCCGCCATGGGTGCGCGCCTGCACCTCGGCGACGGCGCCCTCGAGCACTGGCTGACCCGGCTGCTGGCGGTCGCGGCCGAGGATCCCGCACGCCGCCGGGCCGTGGCCGAGCTGACCCGATCCGCCGGTGCGGTCTACGCGACCCATGATCCCGACACCGACGCCGACGTCCGCGACGCGCACGAAAACGGCGCGCGCATCTGCGAATTCCCGATCACCGCCCGCGCGGCCGCGAGTGCGCACGAACTCGGGATCGGCGTCGTCATGGGCGCACCCAACGCCTGGCGCGGCGCGTCGCATCTGGACAATCTGTCGGCCCGCGAGGCCATTGCCGCGGGCACGGTCGACGCGCTCACCTCCGACTATCACAGCGGGGCGATGGTCCGTGCCGCAATCGAACTCGTGCGCGCGGGCCTGTGTTCCGCGGACCGGGCGGTCGGATTGACCACGGTCGGTCCGGCGCGGCTGGTCGATGTCCCCGCGCCCGCGGCGGACGGTGTGCTCGCCGAGGCTCGGCCCGCGACGATGATCGCCGTGCGTACCGGCCCGATCCCGGCCGTCGTCGCGACCTGGTTCCGGGGTCGTCAGGTCGGCGGGCCGCTGGTCGAGGGCCGTGGCTGATTCCGGAATATCGTCTGTGTCCTGATGATTCGTTCGGTGTCGGCATTACCGAATCGGTACCGGGGAATTCTGCGCCCGAGGTACAAGATCAGGAATGATGGAGATCGCACGGATGGCTCGGCAGGTCCGGTCCGCCGCCGGATCGAGACACCGCGGACCATAGATTGCCATCCGGTAGCCAAATGCTCTAGACAGAATCGGCCAAGGTTTGCTATGTCGCCGAAATGATAACTCACATCGGAACTTTCGCAATCTCTAGCTCCGGATTCGGTAGATATGTCTGAAATTAGCTACGACACGCGAAACGACTCCGCGAAGATGTTCGAGAAGTAGCTGCGATGGCTCTAGAGTGGTGCGCGCCGCAGTACACGGACTGCTCCCGGGGTGGAGCCGTCGGAGTGACCGAGTACGTGGTGCTCGATGGGTGGGGAGGCTTCCCGTGACACGTGGGCGACTCATGCCGGAAGCCTCCTCGCCTGCGCGTGCGCCACGCGGGGCGGCACTGAAATCTACGAGGGGAGAACGATAATGGGTTCACAGTCCGAGGTGTTGCGTCTCGTGGGCGAGGTCACCGATCGCTACGGTTCGCTCGAGGCGTTCTTCGCCCGGCTACGCGCGGAATTCGATGACCAGCCGACCATGCAACTACCCGTGATCGATCCCGCCGCGGTCGAACCGGTGGCGTGGTCGGCGGTTTCGCAGGATCGCGAGATGCCTACGCCCGCTGCGGAAGTCGAGACGGCGGCGGAATTCGACGACGATTGTGACGACCGCTACGACGACGAGGACGACAGCGACGAGGACGAGTTCACCGTCGCACCCCAGCGGACCGGAGTGTGGGGCCGGCTGACCGGCCTGATGCGCTGAGTCGACCCGGATCGACTGTGCGCCTTCACAGATCGGCGGTCTCCGGGAACAGCTTCTCGGCGCGTCGCAGTGCGGTGGCGAAATTGGTCAGGATCACCAGCGACGCATCGGACAGGCCGTCGGCATTGCGCGCCAGCCGACGTATCGCGCCCAGCGCGAACGCGTCGATCACCGCTCTGTCCTCGTACTGAATCCTGATCTCCGACACGCGATCCTCCCGTCCAACGAGACCGCGTCCCCGAATTGTCGCGCCGATCACGATCCGTCCCTGCTGTAGGCCCATCGTAAGCGGACATGGTCCCGTTCATGGGAACATCCCCGTCCGCGGCGCCGACAGATGCTGACTCACCGGCGAATTCGGCGGTACATCCGAGCCGGCCGGTCGGCGCGTACGGCGACTTCGAACGGCGGCACCGGCATTCCGACCATCGCCGAACCTGCATCACGCCTGGATGATGTCGATCGTTATCATGTAATCATGCATCCCGAGATCCTCACCCAGGACGGCTACACCTCCGCCACGGTCGCCGAATCCCCTGTCCGCGAACTTTTTCCGGGCATCCGGCTGCGTTCGCTGTGGACCGGGGGGTCCGGTGCGCACGCCCACGTCCTGGAAATGGATCCGGGCAGCACGTGGCTGCGCCGTGACGTTCACGAACCCGGCCCCGAGGAGGTCTACGTGGTAGCGGGAACCTTCAACGACGGGGCCCGCGACTATCCCGCCGGAACCTTCCTGCATGCCCCAGCCGGTACCTGGCACATCCCCAACACTGCCACCGGGTGCACGTTGTTCCTGTTCTATCCGACGGGGTAGTCGCCCTTGATGACGAAGTAGGAGCCGCGGATGGTTCCGGCCAGTTTCGACTTCTGCCGGGCGAATTTGAACGCGGCCAGTTCGGTCGGGACGTCCATCCCGTCGGAGAGCTTGAACCCGACCGCCCGTTTGCCGAGCTCGTCGATCGAGTACAGGACGTTGATCGACAGGCCGTTCTCGTAGAAGACGTAGTCGAAGTGCAGATCCTCGACCTGGAAGGCGGTGGCTTCCAGCGGGGGTGAGGCGATGACGATCCTGCGCTCGTCCTCGAGGATCCGGCTCACCCGGTCGATGATCGGCTGGGCATCCTTCGCGGGCTCCACCGTGAAAACGTGGCCGTACTTGTTCTTGAAGTACCGGGCCTCGTTGGCCCGCAGTCCGGCCAGCGCCGCCGCCACCGGCGACGATTCCAGGCCCGCGGTCGAAACGGTGTCGAAGTCCACTGTGTAGGGCATGCCGAACTCCTCAGTTCTGGGCCGCAGCACTTCGGGCTGAACTCTACAACCTCACGCGCGACCTTCCGGCAACCGCAAGGTCACTTCAGGACGTTGACCGCGCGGGCGATCACCAGGATCCCGGTGACGAAGGAAATCGCCGCCTGCACGGTCATCATCATCTTCGCCCAGCGGGACAGCGGCATGACATCGGTCGGACTGAACGCGGTGGCATTGGTGAAGGCCAGGTAGAGGTAGTCGACGAATTCCGGTTCCCAGTTCCGGTCGGCGAGCTTGCCCAACTGCATCTGCGGGAACAGCAGATCGGGATGTTTCTTGCGACCGTGTGCGCGCGCGGCCGGGCCACCGCGATCGAATTCCCAGTACCACAGCGCGAAGACCAGCACATTGGTCAGCCAGACTCCCGCGCCGGAGGACAGCAACGCCCCCGGATCATTGCTGAGCTGCCCGTCGAGCAGGCCCTGGACCAGCCGATCCACCGACCACACCGTCGCCACGCCCAGTAGCCCCGACAACGCCAGACTCGCCCACCGCAACCACTGCGCCTCCCGGTCGATCCGCACCGGATTCGCCACGATCAACACCACCAGCAACACCAGCGCCAACCCGGGAACCAGCCACGTCGGCCGCACCGTCAGCCGATCGGGCAACCCCCACTGCAGGGCGAGCACCACGAGTACCGCGACGGTCGCGGCCACCCGCGATTCACCCGCACTACGCCGAGCCCAGGCGGGAACCGAGTCGGTATCGTCATTCACCGCGCCCAGTATTCCCCCTGGACTTACGAATTGGTGGGACTCCGGCCCGCTCGGATCGAGGCCCGGCGACGGGGTCGCGTTCGTCTCGGCGTGCGCGACGTGGTCGGCGGACTACCGGATCCGGTGTTGCAGTTCGGAATTGAGTCTGCGGACCAGGGCGCGTAGGCGTTCGTGGGTGGCCGAGTCGGGGTCGCGCAGGCGCAGTTGCAGGAGTTCTCGGCCGGCCGCGTGCAGGACGTAGGCGGTGTATTCGGGGTCCTCGAGATTCGGATTGGCGTGCAAGAGTTGGCGAACGAAGTATTCGCGGACCGCCGCCTGTGCCTGTGTGAGGCGTTCGTACAGTTCCGGTGGTGCGCCCTGGGGCGGGAACAGGAACAGTCGCCAGGTGTCGGGGTGGGCGTCCACCGCCCGCAGGATGCCGTCGAAGGTGCGCAGCGCATCGCTGTCGCCGCCCTCGCCCTCGGCGACTGCCTCGTTGAACTGGACCGCGGCTCGTGCGGCCTCGCGGTCGATCAGCGCGACGAACAGACCGGCCGGATCGCCGAACTGCTGGTACAGCAGTGAGCGATTGACCCCGGCCGCATCGGCGATGCGATTCGGCGTCGCGGCGTGGAAGCCCTCGGCGGTGATGATCATGTGCGCGACGTCGAGGATCTGCGTGCGTCTGTCCTCGGCGGTCATCCGGCGTCGGCGCTGCGAGTTCACCCTTGACAGCATAACTAACACTTCGTGAGTATGGTTACTAACACTTTGTTAGTTTCTGCTGGAGGCTTCGATGACGACGCACTACCCGGATCTCGCGCAACGCGTGCGCAGCCAGCCCGAGCTGCAACCGGAGCTCTACGGGGGGATCGACTTCGACACTCCGCCGTACCGGCTCGCGACCGATCCGGAGGATGCGTCGGCACTGCCGAAGTGGGTGGCCCAGCGAGCGCCGATCCTGACCGATGAGCGTGTGGTCGAACTGATCTCGACCGCGACGATGCTGGGCGACACCGTCGCGGATCCCTTCGCCGCGCTGATGGCGCGACACAGTGTGACCGGTCTGGTCGGCATGGTCCGGCAGGCGTGTCGCGAGGGTGTCGAGGCGGTCCCCGACGCACCGCCGGAACTGGTCGCGTTCATCGCCGCCATGGAGGCCGCACCGCAATGGCTCGATATGGAGCTGGTCCACAAGGGCGCTCGGCAGGCTCGCGTGGATGCGGCGCTGTTGTCGCCCTTCATCACCCGGGGCGCGTTCATCGCCACGTTCACCAATACCTATGCGGCGCTGCCGATGGCGCTGACCGGTGCGTTGTCGGGGCGGCGCGCGGCCAGGCGGGTCAACGAGACGGCCAATTTCTTCGCGGTCACCACGCTGCCGGGTGCGCTGGATCGGTACGGTCCGGGATTCGAGGCGGCGGCCATGGTGCGATTGATGCATTCGATGGTCCGCTACAACGCGCTCGAGCGGTCGGATCGCTGGGATCCGGAGATCTACGGGGTGCCGGTGCCGCAGGTCGATCAGATGCCCGCGGGGATGATCGGCTTGTATCTGCTGGCGATCCGGATTCGCCGGGCGGGACGCACCGAATTCACCCGCGGTGAGCGCGCCCTGGTCGAATTCGCGCGCTACCGCTGCTTTCTGCTCGGACTGCCCGAGGAACTGCTGCCCACCACGGCCGAGGGGATCATCGAGGTCTTCCACGCTCGCGCCGCGCTGCTACGCGACGGATTCGACGATGCCACCTGCGGCGGGCTGATCCGCTCGACGATGGCGGCCTATCTGCGTGCGGGCGGGACCCGATTCGACCGGATCGCCGACTCGGTCGAGAAGAGTTACAGCACAGCCGGTTTCGTCCTGGCCTTCTGTCACGGCAACCGACATGTCGCCCGGCGGATGGGGGTATCGATCGGGGTGCTCGATCTCGTGCGGATCGCGCTGACGGCGCCCTTCATCATCGGTCGCGTTCTGGCCGTGACCGGCGCGAACCGCATCCCGATGTTGCGCCCGGCCGTCGACCGGTACCTCACCCGGCTGGTGAAACGCCGCCTGGCCGCCTACGGAAATCCCGAATTCGTCAGCGACTCGAAAACGTACACACCGATCGCGCACTGAGACGGGGGTGCCGCGGACTCGAACCCGCCACCGCGAGGACGACTCCGGTTCGAACCCGGCTCAAGGGTTTTCGTAGGTGCCGTCCAGGCGGGCGCGGCCGATGACGTGGCCGGTGATGGCGGTGATCGTCTGGTCGAGGGTGAAACCCGCCGGGACATCCGGGATCCGGTCGAGGGCGAACAGCTGGAAGACGTAGGAGTGCGGGCCGTGTGAGCGGATCGGCATCGGGCCCGTCCAGCCGCGTCGGCCCAGACCGCCTCTGCCGTGCCGGATCCCGGGGACCGGGCCGGGTGCGGCGAGGGCGTTGTCCGGCAGGCCCGCCAGCGCGGGATCGATGCCCAGTGCCAGGGCGTGGGTCGCCGGTTTCCCCAGGGGGACATCGGGATCCTGCACGACGAGGGCGAGTTCGACGGTGCCGGAGGGAGGTTCGGTCCAGGACAGCGCGGGGGAGATGTTCGCGCCGAACACCCGGCCGCGATACTTCTCCGGCATCGGCGCTTCGTGCTCGAAGGCGGGGCTGGTCAGCGTGAAGTTCTCCGGGGCCTGCAGGTCGGGGTGGGCCCATACCAGGGTGTGGTGACCAGCACGCCGGTTGCGCAGGGCGACGCCGAGGGGGTTCGCGGGCATGTTCGATACTCCTGTCGTTCGGGTCCATTGTGATCACCGGCTCGTCGGGTCTGTCGTCGGCACCTGTTCCGACGTTCCGCGGGCGTGTTCGCTCGATGCCATCGCGCGCGCGATCAGGGGCCGCAGGGCCCGGGACTGCAGGGCGCGCATGGCGAGTGCGTTGACGCGGATGCCCAGCGCCGAGCGCGGGGCCGCGGCGGCGACGCGGCCCGGCGGGAGTTGCCGCGCGGCGGACGTGTGGGGGCGCATGGCCGTCTCGAATGCGGTCAGTGCGGCGGGCAGGCGGGCCGGATCGTGCGCGACTCCGGCGGTTCGCAACGCCGCCGCCAGCTCGTCGGCGCCGCGCAGGGCCAGTGCGGTGCCCAGGCCGCTGAGCGGGCTGGCGCACCACGCGCTGTCGCCGAGCAGGACCACCCGGCCGTCGTGCCAGCCGGGCATGTCGATCTGATCGAGGGTGTCCAGGGCGAAGTCCGGAGCTTCCCGAACCGCGGCCAGGAATTCCTTCGTGCGCCATCCGACGTCGGCGAAAGTCCTTTCCAGCAGCGCGAATTGGGCTTCGCGGTCCCGATGCGGCGGGAGTGTGTCGGCGGCGAAGGTGAGGCCGATCTCCTGCTGGCCGGGGTGGCCGGGCCGAGCCTGGACAGCGCGTCGGCCGGGGGAGTTGTGGATGAGGAACCAGCCGTCCAGCGCGGGCGTGTCCGGCTGCTCGGCGAGGGTGAACCAGGCGTGCGCCAGACCGAGTGCGCGGCGGTAGTTCTCCTCGGGGCCGAAGCGCAGCGCGCGCACCCGCGAATGCGCGCCGTCGGCGCCGACGACCAGGTCGAACTCCTCCGGCTCGGCACTGCGGAAGCGCACCAGGACGCGGTCGCCCGCATCCTCGAGGGCGTCCACCGTCTCGCCGAAGCGATGCCGCACGCCGGGCCCGGCCGCCTCGTGGATGATCCGCGCGAGGTCGGTGCGCAATAGTTCCTCCCGCGACACCAGGCCCTGCCCGTCCAACGCCTCCACCGGCATCACCGCGAGCCTGCGCTCGTCGGCGTCGATCCATGCCGCGCCGCGCTGCGGGATGAGGCATTCGAGGGCCTGGTCCAGTAATCCGTTCCGCGCCAGCACCTCTCGGCAATCGCCGCGCAGGTCGACGGTCTGGCCACCGGCGCGCGGGGCCGGTGCGATCTCGGCGACGGTCACCGCCCAGCCGTCTCGTTCGAGCAGCAGCGCGAGAGTGTCACCCGCGATTCCGCCGCCGACGATGAGTGCTTGTGCCATGGCCCCTACCTCCGTGCCGCTGATGCGAACTTTTCGCATTAAAGGTAACTGCCTCTCGAGCGCTAACGCAAATGCTTCGCGTTAATATGGGTCCATGTCCCAAGCAACCGGAGTGACCCGGCCCGGGGGCCGCACCGCACGCACCAGGGCGGCGGTCCACGCGGCCACCCGTGAACTGCTGGCCGAATCCGCGGACGGCACCGTCGAGATCGCCGCGGTGGCGGCGCGTTCGGGAGTGCACATCGCCACGATCTATCGCCGGTGGCGCTCGGCCGAGGGGCTGATCATCGATACGATCGTGGCCGAATTGTCCGCTCGCGCACCGCTACCCGCGACCGGTGACCTGCGCGCGGACATGCTCGCCTGGACCACGAACCTGCTCGCCGATCTGCGCGGGCCCCACTCCCCGGCCTTCCTGCGCTCGTTGACCCGAGCGGGCGCCGGCGGTGAAACCGAACTGATCGACGCCGCGAAATTTCTCGAGCCGCGAGCCCGGGAGATCCAGGCGACCCTGGACGCGAGCGGCACCACCGTGCTGCACAGTGGCGACGTCTTCGAGATCATTCTGTCCCCGGCCTATGTCCGGGCGCTGGTCTCCGCCCCCCTGGATCCCGGCGTCGATGCCGCCCGCCTGGTCGACAACCTCATCGCCGTCCGCGATCACCGCGTCGCGAACGGCTGAGCGACCTCCCGCCGACGTGGATTTTCGACGGCGACGGCGAGGCCGTGCTGCGCCGAGCCGCGATCACCCGCATGATGGGGAGATGTTCGAACGGGTAGGTGTATGCGCGGATTCCTGATATTTCTCGTCGTGGTGGTGATCGCGCTGGTCGTCGGCGACCGTGTGGCGGTCGTGATGGCACAGAACCGGATCGGTGACAGGATCGCCGCCGAGTACCACATGGCGAGTCGGCCGAGTGTCCGCATCGGCGGCTTTCCCTTCCTGACGCAGGCGGTGGCGGGGAAGTACCACGACATCGAGGTGCACGCCGGGGACTGGACCGGGGAGAAGATCTCCGTCAACGACCTGGACGTCACGCTGACCGATGTCGCCGCGCC
The DNA here is from genome assembly GCF_019890715.1 of Nocardia coffeae. NCBI lineage: Bacteria > Bacillati > Actinomycetota > Actinomycetes > Mycobacteriales > Nocardiaceae > Nocardia > Nocardia coffeae. Next base: position 181,203 of record NZ_JAINZY010000017.1, read on the forward strand.
GCTGAACGATGTGCTGCACAACAATACGTCGAATTTCGTGGCGGATTCGGCGACCGCGACGGCTCGGGTGCCCTACGACACGGTGCAGCAGTTCGCCCCGTCGGGCGTGAAGTCGATCTCCTACGGCACGGACGGCATGCACGTCAGCGGGACGTTCAAGGTGGAGGGCATTTCGGTCCCGGGCACCGTCGTGGTGACCGTCTCGCCGACCGAGAACGGCATATCGGTCACCCCGATCTCCGTTCAGGCCGCCGTCGGTGGTCCGAGCCTGTCACTGTCCCTGCTGCGGCGGACGCTCACCTTCACCGTGCCCCTGCAGAAGCTCCCGCTGGGCGCGCAGCTCACGGCGATCCAGCCCGCTGCCGACGGCCTGCACGTCACCGCCGTCGCCCACTCGGTGCACGTCTCCGACGCATCCTGAGGCACGCCTCGACCGAACTCCGTGTCGCCCGGTCACGCGGACCCGTCCCAGCGGGCGGTGACCGGGGAGTCCGGTAGCAGTGGACGCCGGTAGGACAGGTCGCCGGTGTCGCGGGTGCCCTTCGGATAGCCCTGGTCGGTGAAGAACGGGGATCGCAGGACCCGCGCGTCGGCGGTGCAGCTCACCTCCACGGTGGAGTGGCGTAACGCTATGCGCCAGTGTCCTTCTCGGCGTTCGAGGCGATCGATGTACCGTCCGCTCAGGATCTGGGCGGTGCGGCCGTCGGCGCCCAGCAGCACCACGATCGAATAGCTCTCGCAGTGCGCGAGGTCGCCGTCGATCTCGCAGGTGTGCGTGGTGATGTTGTGCGTATGCACCTGCGAGGTCGCCGCGTGGGTGGTGTTGGCCCAGTTCGCGTAGTCCGCACCGGTATTGGTCGCATTGCCGTGCCGGTCGACGGCATCGGGATGGTAGGCGCTGCCGATCAGCTCGGCGTCGTGCCGGTCGCAACCACGCGCGTGCCGGGAGATGCAGTCGAGGATCTCCGCGCGGTCCTCGAGGTGGCGCAGCCGCCGCTCGAGTTCGGCCGCTTCGGATTCGGTGCTCATCTCAGGCCACCGCCTCGATGCCGGTGAGCGTCGTGCGAGGCATGAGCCGCCGTGCGGTCGGCCTCGCCCCGGTCGCTCCCGTTATCTCGACTCCGAACGGCTTGCCGGGACGAATGGTGGCAGGCATCGGGCCCTCCTTGTTGTACTGACGTATAAGAATCTAATCTAGACTATAGAAGAGTCTTATTCTCAAAATGGAGAGGCAACATGCAGGCGCAACGGGGAGTGGGTATTCGCAGTTCGGGCGCCCGGGTCGACATCCTGCGGGCGGCCGGTGAGCTGATGCTGGCGCAGGGATATGCCGCGGTCACCTATCGCGGCGTCGCGGCTCGGTGCGGGGTGACACCGGGGCTGGTCCAGTACTACTTCCCGACGGTGGACGAGCTTTTCGTCGCGATCCTCGAATCGGGCACCGACGGTCTGGTCGAGCGGCTCGAGCATGCGGCCGCCGCCGAGCAGCCGCTGCGCGCGGTGTGGGAGTACGCCAACGACAAGGACGGCGCGGCGCTGCTGCTGGAATTCATGGCGCTGGCCAATCATCGCAAGTCGATCGGTCCGGTCATCGGTCGCGGTGGTGAACGTCTGCGGCGAGCGCTGGTGGCCGCGCTGGAACCGGTGGTGGCGCGATACGGACCGGGCGACAACGGGATTCCCGCTGCCGCCGTGGTGTTCCTGATGTCCGCGATTCCCCGGATGATTCAGCTGGAGGAGTCCTTCGGCACGGTCACCGGACATGCCGAGATGATCGAGCTGGTCGAGAAATATCTGGACCGGGTCGAACCGCGGGAGGCCGCACTGTGAGGGCTGTCAGCCAGCTGCGCCTGGGTGAGCCGGAGGTGCTGCACACTGTCGAGGTCCCGCGACCGACGCCGGGGCCCGGTCAGGTGTCGATCCGTCTGGGGGCCACCTCGGTGAATCCCGTCGACTGCAAACTTCGCTCCGGATATGTGAACTTTCTCGGGACGCCGCCGTTCACGCTGGGGTTCGACGTCTCCGGCACGGTGGTCGACCTCGGGCCGGGCGTCGCCGAATTCGCTGTGGGTGACGAGGTTTTCGGCATGGTGCACAGCCGCACCGGTACCTACAGCGAATATGTGCTGGCCCGCGCCGACGCTCTCGCGGTGCGTCCGGCGGGGCTCGATCATCGCACCGCCGCCGCGCTGGCCACGGCCGGTCTGACCGCGTGGCAGGCGCTGAGCCACGCGGATCTGCCGGGGCGTCGAGTGCTGATTCATGCCGCCGCCGGGGGAGTCGGGCACCTGGCCGTCCAGTTCGCGCGGCATCGGGGCGCACGAGTGATCGGCACGGCGCGGGCGGTCAACCACGAATTCCTGCGCGAACTCGGCGCCGATGAGTTGATCGATTACAGCACAACGGATTTCACCGATCGGACGGCCGACATCGATGTGGTCCTGGATCTCGTCGGAGGTGACTACGGGAGTCGTTCGCTGCGAGTTCTGCGACCGGACGGCCGCTACCTCACCGTGCAACGGTCCGATGCCGAGCACGACCCGCGGGCCCGCTCGATCACCGGCACACCCTCACCCGGCGATCTGGCCACCATCGGTGCACTCGTCGCGGCCGGCCGAATCCGGGTCCACATCCAGCGCACACTCGGCCTCGGCGAAGCGGCCCGTGCCCATCGGCTCAGCGAATCCGGCCGCGTCCGAGGCAAACTCGTCTTGACCCCGTGGTGACCAGCGGCGATCGGTGCGCTGTCCGGTCAGCGAGACTCGACCTCGCAAAGTGCTGGACGGCTGTCTAAACACCTGTATCATGCAGAGGTCTCCATGGCGCGCCGGATGGGACGCGGGCATTGCATCGCGCGGTCTGCGCGGGCCCGGGACCCTCGATCCGAGTTCGTTCCGATCGTCGCGCACCAGCCCCGCGGCGATCCCGATCGTGAAAGCAGTGTGACGATGAAGACACAAGGCGCCCTCCTCTGGGAATTCAACCAGCCCTGGTCGATCGAGGAGATCGAGATCGGTGAGCCGCGCCGCCGCGAGGTCAAGGTGCGGATGGAGGCGGCCGGGATGTGCCACTCCGACCACCATCTGGTCACCGGCGGCATTCCGATGGCGGGTTTCCCGGTGCTGGGCGGGCACGAGGGCGCGGGCGTGATCGTCGAGGTCGGGCCGGATGTGGAGGATCTCGCGGTCGGCGACCACGTCGTGCTGTCGTTCATCCCTTCCTGCGGGAAATGCCCGTCGTGCCAGGCCGGTCTGCGCAACCTGTGCGATCTGGGCGCGCTGCTGCTGGCGGGCACCTCGGTCAGCGACGGCTCGCATCGGATCACCGCGCGGGGTAAGGACGTCTTCCCGATGACCCTGCTGGGGACCTTCGCCCCGTACGCGGTGGTGCATCAGAGTTCGGTGGTCAAGATCGATCCGACGGTGCCGTTCGAGGTCGCCTGCCTGGTCGGCTGCGGCGTCACCACCGGATACGGTTCGGCCACCCGCGCCGCGGACATCCGTCCCGGCGAGGACGTCGCGGTCATCGGCATCGGCGGTCTGGGCATCGCGGCGTTGCAGGGCGCTGTGCACTGCGGAGCGCGCTACATCTTCGCCGTCGACCCGATCGAGTGGAAACGCGAGCAGGCGTTGAAGTTCGGTGCGACGCACGCCTACGCCACCATCGAGGAGGCCACGGCCGCGTGCGCGGAGATCACCGCGGGCGGCATGGCCAAGAAGGTCGTCGTCACCGTCGGGGAGGCGCACGGCCGCGACATCGACACCTGGCTCGGCATCACCGCCAAGGCGGGCACCTGCGTGGTCACCGCGATGGGCAATCTCGTCGAGAACGAGGCCACGCTGAACCTGGCCATGCTGTCGCTGCTGCAGAAGCGGTTGCAGGGCACCATCTTCGGCGGCGGCAACCCGCACTACGACATCCCGCAGCTGCTGTCGATGTACTCCGCGGGCAAGCTGAACCTGGACGATATGGTCACCCGCCAGTACCGCCTGGACCAGATCAACGACGGCTACCAGGACATGCTCGACGGCAAGAACATTCGCGGCGTCATCCGCTTCACCGACGCCGATCACTGACTCGCACAGGGGTTTTCCGCAGGCGTCTCGTTCGTGCGGAAACCCCTGTGGTGCAGTGAGATTCAGGGGACGGTGATGGGGAGGGCTGCCCAGCCGCGGACCGTCGAGGTCGGGGACAGCGTGAGATTGTTCCGGTCGACGTCCCAGGTCGGGAAGTGGGTGAGAAGTTCCTCGAGAGCGATCTTCGCTTCCAGGCGGGCCAGGGCCGCGCCGAGGCAGAAGTGTGTGCCGAAACCGAAGGTGCGCAGGTTGGTCATCTTGCGGTGGATGTCGAAGCGGTCGGGATCGGACCAGCGGTCCCCGTCGCGGTTGGCGGAGGCGACCAGCAGCATGATGGCGCTGCCCGCGGGCACTGTGTCACCGTGTATTTCGACGTCGGTGGTGACGTAGCGGGCGATCGCGTGGCCGGTGGGTTCGAAGCGCAGGGTCTCTTCGATGGCGTTCGGGATCAGGCGGGGATCGGCGACGAGTTCGGCGCGCTGATCCGGGTAGCGGGCCAGCAGTGAACCCAGCCAGCCGATCAACCTGGCGGTGGTCTCGTTGCCCGCGCCGGCCACGACCGAGATGTAGGTGAGGATCTCCTGACGGGTCAGGGTTCGCCGAACCCCGTGGGTATCTTCGAATTCCGCGTGCAGCAGTTCGGTCATCAGATCGTCGGAGGGATGCTCGGCGCGCCAGTCGATGTACTCCGCGAAGTGGTCCGTATGCGGAATGGCCCGATCGACCTGCATCTGCTGGCCGGGTTCGGTGCGCAGATCGGCGTCCGCGCGATCGCGTACCGCCTGCTGATCGGCTTCCGGGATCCCGAGCAACATGCCGATCACCCGCATCGGCACCTCGTTCGCGAACTCCGTCATGAGGTCGAAGTGGTCCAGGCCGGCCAGGCGCTCCAGCGAACGGATGCACATCTGGCGGATCTGCGGCTCCAGCGACAGCACCCGCCGCGGCGTGAACACACGCACCAGCAGCGAACGATGGATGTCGTGCGCGGGCGGATCCTCCATCAGCAACGTCCCCGGCGGAATTTCCACACCGGCCTTGATGATCTCCAGGATCGGCCCGCGCGAGGAGGAGAACGTCTTCCAGTCCAGCAGTGCCCGATCGATATCGTCATGCCTGCTCAGCGCGTAGAAGTCGTGCTGTTCGTTGTAGTAGAGCGGTGCTCGGTCCCGCAACTGCCGGTATACCGGGTACGGGTCGAGGGCGATGTCACGGTCCCAGGGATCCCAGTAGACCGACTCGGCAGGACTCACGCGACGCTCCTCCACTTCTCCAGAGAGACTTCCATCACTCTCTCATTCGGGTAACTAAGTTACCACCAAGAAGAAGTAAGAGATTCAAATCGGAGAGTCAGATTCTCCTCCAGTGTCGCTGTGTAACCCCGGATCGAGCCGGTCCTCGAGATCCGTTGAGTGGCTTACAGGTTCGAGATCATGAAGTGCAGCACCTCACTCGGCGGCGACCTGGGCTCCGGCCTCGACGGCAGTGGATCGATAGGAATCGGCGCTCAGGATCGTGGCCGGAGCGTCGGTGATCTCGGTGGATTGGCGCACGGTGAGTCCGACGCAGCCCGCCGCGACACGCGGCTCATTCGGCCGGTGCAGGCCCGATCAGGCGTTTGGTGGAGCGGCGGAACGACCAGATGATCACCAGGACGGTCAGCACCGTCAGTGGAGTACCCATCGCGATCTTCGCCAATGCCAACGTACCCGTCGCGTCGGCGAGATAGAGCCACTGCATCACCGCGAAGCGGGCGGCGAAGACGATTGTCGCTGCGAGAGTGGCGATATCGTGCGCGAGCAGGGTCGGCCGGTCCTCGCGCCAGGGATGCCCGCCGCCGTGCACGGCGTTCCACACGACCCCGGTCAGCGGGCGACGCGCCAGCAGGGAGATCAGCGTGACGACGCCGCAGAGCAACGCCGCCCAGATCCCGATCACGAAGAAATCGCTCGCCGATCCGGTCCAGGCCGCGATGCCACCGGCGACCACGACACCCAGCAGCCCGCCGACCGCCGAGGAGAAGCGCTCGCCGCGTTTGATCCGCCATCCGGTGAGTACCAGGCCGACTCCGATCGCGATACCGATCGCGATCGGCAGCGCGCAGAAGGCGTTGGCCGTGACGAAGGCGATGACCGGCAGCGCCGTGTACACCATCCCGGACACGCCACCCAGTCCCTCGAGCAGCGCCTGGTTCAGGTCGACGGTGCGGCCGGGTTCGGCCGGTGCCTTCTCGTCGTGGTCGTCGGTGTTGTTGCGATCGATCCTGGTCATCATGTTCTCCCCGGTTCTGTTCGAGCGACCCCTTCACGAAAAGCTGTGCCGTTGCGGCACACTCAAGCCCTGCGGTGAGTGATCCGGATCACTTCCGCGATTTTCCGCGCGAGAGCGCTTCACTGTGCCGCGACGGCATGGTTTCTACTGGGGGCGTCGGCGCGACCGCGTCGATGCGAGTCGCCGTCGAAACGAGGTTGAGCGTCATGGCCTGGAGCACCCGGGAGATCGCCGAACTCGCCGGCACCAGCCTGCGGGCGGTCCGGCACTATCACGAGGTCGGCCTGCTCGACGAGCCCGAACGTCGCGCCAATGGCTACAAGCAGTACGGCGTCGCGCACCTGGTTCGGTTGCTGCGGATCAAACGACTGGTGGACCTGGGTTTCTCGCTGTCGCAGATCGCCGAGATGGGCGATGACGACGATCATCCGGAGCAGGCCCTGCGCACCCTGGATGCCGAACTCGCCGCGACCATCGAACGCCTGCAACGGGTTCGGGTCGAACTCGGTCTCATCCTGAGCCGGTCCACGCCGACGGATCTGCCGCCCGAGGTCGCCGCGGCGGCCGCGGGGGCCGAGATGTCCGACGCGGATCGGTCGTTCATCGTGGTCATGAGCCGGGTCCTGGGTCCGGAGGGGATGCGGACCTACGCGGACATGTTGCAGAGCAGCACCGCTCGTGACGCCCCGGCCGAGGATCTCGACGAACTGACCGACGACGCCGACGAACAGACCCGCGCCGATCTGGCGCAGCGTCTGGTTCCCTACGTCCGCGTGCTCCTGGCCGAGCACCCCGGCTTGAACACGCTGTCGTCGGATGCGCCGCGCGGTGTCCGGTTCGCCGAGGAGACGGCCGCCAAGGCTCTGGTCGACGTCTACAACCGCGCGCAACTGGACGTGCTGTACCGCACCCACATCCTGCTCAACACGTCACCGGACCCCGACGGCGGATAAAATGTCGACCGCTATGCCGGGTCGTTGCCTTCGGGCCGACCGGCGCCCATTCGGGGCGGAATGATCGTGCGGGACCAGGGCTTTCCCTCGAACAGTCGCACGAAATCCTCGGCGAATTCGGCCAGTTCGCGGTGGCCCAGCGTGATGCCCAGGCTGGATTCGTTGACCAGGGTGGCGCCGAGGCTGCTGATCACCACCGACATCATCGCGGGCGGCAGACCCGCGACGTCGAATCCGCGACTGCTCAGGATGACGGTCAGCGCGGTGAGCTGGCTCTCCCGATACCGCTCGGCGTAGGCGGCGATCTCGGCGCGGATCTCCTTGCGGTGGTTCGCCAGCGCCATGAATTCCATCAGCAGTGCGGTGCCGCGGGCGTCGGTGGCCGTCTCCCAGAGCGCGCGCATCGGATTATCCGAGGTAAGAGCCTTGCGCTGGCGTTCCAGATTGGCCTCGGCGCCCTTGCGGAAGACGGCCAGGAACAGGTCGTCCAGGGAGGGGAAGTAGTAGTAGACCAGGGCGGGATTCACGCCGATCTTCGCGGCGACGCGCCGGGTGGTGGCTCCCGCGTAACCCTCCTCCAACATGAGTTCGGCGGTCGCCTCGATCAGCTGATCGCGGGTGTCCGTATCGTCGCCGCGGCGACGCTTGCGCGGTGCACTCATAGGGCTTCCTCCCAGCGGTGGTCCGCCACCGCGTCCCGCTCGCGCGTGGCCGCGGTGCTGCCGCGCGCCTGCGACCTGCGCGGTGTGCGCGGGACCGCTGCTCCACTCGCGAGCCCGTTCACGGCTGCACCTCGCCGACGCTCGCCGCTGTCGTGTGCGGCGTGCGCGGGGTTGATGGTTCATTCGCGGGCGCGCTCACGTGACCGAATCTATCAACAGGTGACTGCTCAGCTGTCCGGCGGCAGCGTCTGCGATCTCGCACGAGACTGCTAAGCGATCGTTTAAAAACTGAGCAGATCGCCTGCTTGGCGGCCAGGTTGGTATGGGCATACATGCAGGTAGAGCGCGTGTGTGGCTTGAAGGTCGATCGCTGACGATTGACATGATTCGACGATAAGTGTTAAACAGTTGTGGAGCAAGCGGCATCCGAACGACAGGCCTCGCAGCCCCGCGGTAGGTCTGGTCGAGGTCCCCTTGCAGGTGCTCCAAAGATGTTGGAGTGCAGAGTATTTCATCACCAGGGAGGTCGATCCGGTGGTTTCCTTCGAAAGTTCCGAAGGTTCCGTGGGGAACAAAATATTGATCGACCGATTAACATTTGTGATACCCCTCGGGGGGTTTGCGGCGGCCGATGCGGTGCGACCGGCAGCGGGCGCATCGCTGGACGGCTTCGAGGCGATCGCGAAATGACCGGCGCGACAGCGAAAGTGGCCCGGGCGAGGCGCTCGGAGCTGGCGACTCCCGCGAGCAACGAGTCCATGTGTGCCGCGGCGGCCCGGTCGGACGCCGATCTGGTGTTCTTGGACCTCGAGGATGCCTGCGCCCCGTCGGCGAAGGAAGCCGCGCGGTCGATCGCGGTCCGCGCGTTCACCGAATTGGACTGGGGCCGCACCACCCGCGCGGTCCGCATCAACGGACTGGACACACCGTGGTGCCACGACGACCTGATCGAGGTGGTAACCGGCGCCCGGGATCGCCTGGACGTGGTGATCGTCCCGAAGGCGCGGACCGCCCGCGACGTGTGGTGGGTGGACGTGCTGCTCACCCAGTTGGAGACCAAGCTCGGCCTGTCCCACCGGATCGGGCTCGAGGTGCTGATCGAGGAGGCGGAGGGACTGCTCAACGCCGCCGAGATCGCCACCGCGAGCCCGCGCCTGGAGGCGATCATCTTCGGCGTCGGTGACCTGTCCGCATCCCTGCACGCCCGGGTGGGCGGCAACTTCCGCCCGGAGCCGGGCGCGTATCCGGGCGATTTCTGGCATGCCGAACGGGTGCAGGTGCTCGCGGCGGGCCGAGCGGCCGGCATCGATGTGATCGACTCGCCGTATCCCGACTACGCCGACGCGGACGGCTACCGCGCCGACGCCACCCACGCCGCGGCCCTGGGATTCGACGGCAAATGGGCGATCCACCCGAGTCAGGTGCCGATCGCCAACGCGGTGTTCACCCCGACCGCCGACGAAATCGACCGTGCCCGAACGCTTGTCGACGGCTATCGCGCGGCGCAGCAGGGCGGCGTCGGCGCGATCGGGCAGTCCGGTCAGCTCGTGGACGCCGGTCATCTCCGCCTCGCCGAGAACGTCCTGGCCAAGGCCGCACTCGCGCAGATCGAAAGTGGTGCCACCCGATGAGCGATTCGACCGACGGCGGACGCCTGGCCGGAAAGGTCGCGGTGATCACCGGAGCGGGGTCGGGCATCGGCCGGGCCAGTGCGCTGCTGTTCGCCCGCGAGGGGGCGAAAGTGGTCTGCGCGGATATCAGTGGCAGACAGGACAAGACCGCCGCCGACATCGGCGAAGCCGCGGTCGCGGTCCAGGTCGATGTCGCGAAATCCGTTGATGTGCAACAGATGATCGCCGCCGCGGTGAATTCGTTCGGGCGCCTGGACATCCTGTTCAACAACGCCGGAATGAGCGGCAAGCGAGGTCCGCTCGCGGAATTGGACGAGGACTCCTTCGACACCGTCGTCGCAGTCAATCTCAAGGGCGCGTTCCTGGGCATGAAGTACGCGATCCCGGCGATGCTGGCCTCGGGCGGCGGATCGGTGATCAACACGGCCTCGGCCTCGGCGCTGGTCGGCTGGAAAGGCATCGCGGCCTACGCCGCCGCCAAGGGCGGGATCGTGCAACTCACCAAATCCGCTGCGCTGGACTACGCGACGCAGAACATCCGGGTGAACGCGATCTGCCCGGGAATGACCTGGACCGGATTGGCCGGCGCTCCCGAGGACAGCGAGCCGCCGACCGATGTGGTGCCACCGCAGCCGATGAAGCGATGGGGCAAGTCGGTCGAATTGGCCTCGGCCGCACTGTTTCTCGCCAGCGACGAGTCCTCCTTCGTCACCGGGACCGCGATTCCGGTCGACGGCGGATACGTGGCCAGGTGAGTGCGATGAGCAGACCTTTCCGCTTCGCGGTGCAGGCCACCCGGGCGACGACGGCGGCGCAATGGCGGGACACCGCCACGCGTGTCGAGGCCGCGGGATATTCCACCCTGTTCCTGGCCGATCACTATCTGGGCAAGGGCCCCGCGGCGAAGGCGGCCAAATGGCCTCCGCAACATCTGGCCCCGATCGCGGCGATGTCCGTCGCCGCCGCGGTGACCAGCTCGCTTCGGGTCGGGTGCCGGGTGTTCTGCGTGGACTACCACGTCCCCGGCGTGCTCATGAAGGAAGCGACCACGCTGGACCTGTTGTCCGACGGCCGACTGGAATTCGGCATCGGCGGCGGCTGGAGCGAGCCGGAGTACCGGGCCATGGGCGTCCCGTTCGCGCTAGGCCCGCAACGGATCTCGAAACTCGAAGAGTTCGTCGCGTTGTTCAAGGCGCACTGCGCGGGTGAACCGCTGGACTTCGCGGGCGAGTACGTCACCGCGCACGACTACGCGGGTTTGCCACTGCCCGTGCAGAAACCGCATCCGCCGATCATGATCGGCGGCGGCCGCAAACGGGTGTTGTCCCTGGCCGGGCGCGAGGCGGACATCGTCAGCATCAACAACGTCCCGTTCGACCCGGTCGACGCCGCGGGGCGCACGCCGCGGCAGGAGGCGGTGCGGCGGTTGGGATTCGTGCGCGCGGGCGCCGGTGACCGGTTCGCGAGCCTGGATATCGAGAGCTCCCCGTTCTTCACCGCGGTCACCGACGATCCGGCCGCGGCGCTCGACCGCATCGCGGGGATGTTGCGCATCCCCGCGGGCGGTCTCGGTGACCACCCGAACGTTCTGGTCGGCACGGTCGATCGGATCGTCGAGCTGTTGCTCGAACGGCGAGAGATCTTCGGCGCCAACTACATCAGCGTGCAGCAGGGCGAATTCGAGGCGTTCGCGCCCGTCGTCGCGGCGCTGAACGGCACATAGCGAGAGAAACTTCGGAAGGATCGACATGGTCAAGCGTTCGCGCTACAGCGAATACAAGGATCGCTACCGGAACTATCGTTTCGAGCTCAGCGAGGACGGCATTCTGCTGATGCAGTGCCACACCGAGGGTGGCTCGCTGGTGTGGGACTGGAAGGCCCACGACGATATGGCCGACGCCTTCGCCGATGTCGCGGGCGATCGCGAGATCAAGGTGCTCATCCACACCGGCACCGGCGAGAACTACAACGCCGACTGGGGATTCATGCCCGACGGCTCACCCATCGATCCGCCGATCTATCAGGCCATGCCCGGCGATCGCGGGCTGTGGAAACTGGACGAGAAGGCCTGGTACAACCGCAATCTCATGTTCAACGTGCTGAACGTGGACGTGCCGATGATCAGCGCGGTGAACGGCCCGTGCAACATCCACTCCGAGGTGCCGCTGATGGGCGATATCGTGCTCGCCTCGGAAGACGCCTGGTTCCAGGATGTTTCGCACTTCCCGCGCGGCCAGGTCCCCGGTGACGGGCAGCACGTGATCTGGAACTTCCTGGTCGGCCACAATCGCGGCCGCTACCTGCTGCTGACGGGTAAGAAGCTCGCGGCGCGCGAGGCGCTGGACTGGGGTGCGGTCGCCGAAGTGCATCCCAAGGACCAACTGCTGGACCGGGCCTGGGAATTGGCTCGCGAGCTGGTGAAACGCCCACCGCTGACGTTGCGCTACACCCGCCAGCTGTTCACCCACGAGCTCAAGCGCGCCTTCCTGGATCAGATGGGGCAGGGCATCGGTTTCGAGACCTACGCCCAGCGCGGCTTCTTCCCGGCCGGCGGCCGGATGGAGGCGCTGGATCGGGCCTGGGACGACAAGCCCTGGTCCACCTCCGATCAGCCTGATACGCAATAGATTCCGAGGTACGTCATGCACGCGCTCGACGGGATCCGGGTGCTGGATCTGGGCACCTACATCGCCGGACCGTACTGCGCCACGGTGCTGGGTGAATTCGGGGCCGAGATCATCAAGGTCGAACGGCCCGGCACGGGTGATCATCTGCGCCGTTTCGGCACCGAGACCGACTGCGGTGACACCCTGGTCTGGCTCAGCGAGGCCCGGAACAAGCGGTCGGTGACGCTGGATCTCGGCGATCCGCGTGGGCGAGAGCTGCTGCGGGAGTTGATCACCGGCGCGGATGTGGTGATCGAGAACTTCCGGCCCGGCGTGATGGAGCGGTGGGACCTGAGTTACGAGGACATCCGGCGGCTCAATTCCCGGGCGATCATGCTGCGGGTCTCGGCCTACGGACAATCCGGCCCGCTGGCCGACCAACCCGGATTCGCGCGGGTCGCACACGCCTTTGCCGGACTGTCGCTGCTGGCCGGTGAGCCGGACGGCACACCGGTCACCCCCGGATCGACCTCGCTCGGCGACTATCTGACCGGCCTGTACGGCGTCATCGGCGTGCTGCTGGCACTGCGGGCCCGGGAAGCCACCGGCCGGGGGCAGTGTGTCGATCTCGCGCTGTTCGAGTCCATCTTCCGGGTACTGGACGAGATCGCCCCCGCTTATCAGCAATTCGGCTTCGTCCGCGAGCGGATGGGTGCGGACACCGTGAACGTGGTGCCGCACAGTCACTTTTCCACCGCGGACGACCGCTGGATCGCCATCGCGTGCTCCAACGACGAGATGTTCGCCCGGTTGTCCACGGCGATGGGCCGCCCCGAACTCGCCGATCCGGATCGGTTCGGCCGCAAGGCATCTCGCCTGGCTGCCCGCGACGAGGTCAACGCGCTGGTGGCGGACTGGGTGGCGACACTGTCTCGCGACGAGGTGCTGGCACGCTGCCGCAAATCCGAAGTCCCTGCGGGACCGTTGAATTCGATCGCCGACATCTTCCAGGACGCGCAGTTCGCCCACCGCGGCACGATCACCCGGACCGATTCGCGCATCGGACCGCTGTCGGTGCCGGACGTCCTGCCGAAACTGTCCGAAACCCCGGGTGAGATCCGTTGGCTCGGGCCCGATTTGGGCGCGGACACCGATGAGGTACTCGGCGCGCTGCTGCACCGCACCGCCGAGGAGATCGCCCACCTGCGCGACGCGGGTGTCATCTGAACCCTTCTTTCGGACCACGACCGTCCGAACCACGACAAGTCAGAAAGGTTGTGTCATGGCAATTCAGGAAAAACTCACCACCGGACGTGGCAAGTTCACGCCCGAATATCCGGAGCTGGGCACCGGCCCGGTCGATTACGACGACGCGGTGTCCGAGGAGTTCTTCCGGGCCGAACGGGAGGCGGTGTTCAAGCGGTCGTGGCTGAAAGTCGGCCGGATGGAACAACTTCCACGCACCGGCAGCTACTTCACCCGGGAACTGCCCGGTCTCGGCTCGATCGTGCTCGTGCGGCAGGCCGACGGCACCGTCAAGGCGCTGCACAACGTGTGTGCGCACCGCGGTAACAAGGTGGTGTGGCAGGAGCATCCGGCCGAGGAGACCGCGGGCTCGTGCCGCGTGTTCACCTGCAAGTACCACGGCTGGCGCTACGGCCTGGACGGCAAGGTCGCGCACGTCACCAACGAGGACCAGTTCTTCGACCTGGACAAGGGCGCCCTGGGCATGCCGGAGTTGCACTGCGACACCTGGGCCGGGTTCATCTTCGTGAATTTCGATCCGCACGCCCAGCCGCTGCGCACCTTCCTCGGCCCGAAGTTCACCGAGGTGGAGAGCTACCCGTTCGAGCAGCTGACCGAGCGCTACGCCTATAAGACCCGGGTCAAGGGCAACTGGAAGTTGTCGATCGACACGATTCTGGAGTGGTACCACCCGCCGTACGTGCACGGCCGGTTCATCAATCCGGACGTGTCGAAGGCAGAGAAACTGGTGCCGCCGCCGGACGCGTACTACTACGACCTGTTCACCTCGCACATGCTGAACTCGGTGCCCGGCCCGCCGCAGCTGCCGCCGCGCGCCCCCGGCGAGCTCGGCCCGGCCAAGCGGGACCAGCGCTGGATCTACAAGCTGTTGCGGGCCGGGCTGTTCGGCCCCGACGACGTCGCCGACCTCGGGCCCCTGCCCGACGTGCTGAACCCCGGCCGGATCAAGTCCTGGGGTAACGACGCCTACTGGTTGTTCCCGAACTTCTCGGTGCAGATCTGGGCGCGCAATTTCTACATCACCTACCAGTACTGGCCCGAAGCGGTCGACTCGCACACCTACGAGCTCGACATCTATTTCACCCCGCCGCGCAACGCCGCCGAACGGCTGGCGCAGGAGATGACCGCGCAGACCACCATCGAATTCGCGATGCAGGACTCGAACACCGTCGAGGCCACGCATTCGGCGCTGGCCACCGGCGCCAACCGGCAATTCCACCTGTCGGATCAGGAATTGATGATCCGCAACTTCCACAAGGTCATCCGGGACACGGTGACCGCCCACCAGGCCCTCGACCAGAAATAAGGAGGAGCATCCGATGACGACCGCGGTTCTCCCCGAAGCATTCCGCGACCTCGAGCCCTATGTCGGCGAGTGGGCCAAGCCCACCCGGCAGGAGCGGTACGACACCCGGCTCGCGAGCACCATCGAACAACTCGACGCGTTCTACGACGCCATCGCCCCGCACGCCGAGGCGGCCATCGAGCACCTGAACACGTTCGATCTGAACGAACTGCCCGAGGCCGAGACCCGGCTGCTGTGGCTGATGTATTCGCTGGTGATGGTCTCCTATCCGGTGAACGTGTTCAAGCAGCCGCGTATCCCCGATTCCGGCGCTTCGTTCTTCGACACCGTTTCCGAACCCGCGGTGTGAGGCCGGTCATGGGACACAACGTTTCCGAGCTCACACCCGCCACCGGCGTGGAGTTCACCGGCGTGCCGGGCGGTGACCTCCTCGACGAGAAGATCGCCGCGCAGACACTGGACGCCCTGGAACACCGTGGCGTCGTGGTATTCCGGGAGGCGCACGCGACCGACGACCAGTTGGTCGCGTTCGCGCGGCTGCTCGGGGAGGTGGTGCCGCTGCCGATGGGGAGTCATCCGAAATACCGTGAGATACAGAAGATCACGCGCGATGCGTCGAAGAGCAAGCTCGCCGCGTACCGGGAGGGGACGTTCCACTGGCACATCGACGGATCGACCGACGCGGTGCCGAGCCGGGCGACATTGCTGACCGCGCGGGAGATCTCCGGCGACGGCGACGGCGACACCGAATTCGCGAATACCTATGCCGCGTACGAGGGTTTGCCCGAGGACGAGAAGCGTGAACTCGACGGTCTGCGGGTGGTGCACAGTTTCGCCGCGTCGCAGCTGCTGGTCGAGCCGAATCCGTCCGAACAGGAGCGTGCGGCGTGGGATCGCAACCCGTCGCGCGAACATCCGCTGGTGTGGACCCATCGCAACGGCCGCAGATCCATGCTGCTGGGGTCCACCGCCGACACGGTCGTGGGCCGCTCACCCGCCGAGGGGCGAAAACTGTTGGACCGCTTGCTGGAATGGTCCACTCAGCCGCAGTACGTTGTCCGGCACACCTGGCAGGTCGGCGATCTGGTCGTCTGGGACAACACCGGCATGCTGCATCGCGCACTTCCGTACGGGCCCACGTCGACTCGTCTGATGCACCGTGCGTCACTGGCGGGCCAGGAGGCTGTCGCTTAACGGTTCTCCCGCCTGAAGGGGGGAGATTTCCAGCTCAGACCGCAACCGAACCATCCACCCGCAGGAGGTGATCCGATTGTCTGACGTCCTCGACACCGACGTGGCCCCGTTCTGCCACGGCCAGAATCACTCTGGCAGCGTTCCGATCGCGACCGTCTGCGAATCCGCAACTGTCGCATCGGAAGTCTCTCTCGTGCAGTTCCAGTCTCTGCTTGGTTCTCGTAAAGCAGGTACTGCACGTCATAGTCGTGTAGGCGGGCCGGACCAACACCACCGTCCGTCCAGCCCGCGTAGCACGCTCGACAAGTTCTCGTTTGGCCGTCCCGATCGCGGCGTCAGCGGCCTTGCGGGCCATAGTGGACTTCGCCAGGAACGTTGGCTTGAAGTTCTCGATGGCGATCAGGTCGTGTTGGTCGACAACGTGTTTGGCCCACACCCGCGAGTCGTGGACGGTTCGCCGGGCAGCTTTCTTCGCCAGCCGGGCAACACGCCGCTTGGCATCGGCATAGCCCCGCGACTGCAAGTGGCCCTTACGGTGACGCCTGGCCATCGTGCGTTGCGCCTTCGCCAGCTCGGCGGCACATCGTCTGCGATGACCGAGATGTGGCAAATCGAAGGCTGGGTCGGTGGTCATCGCAGTGGTGGTCACACCCCAGTCGATACCGATGCCGCCGTGGCCGCGTACATGGACCGCGATCTCGCGGCGCACGACGAACGACGCATACCAATGCCCGAGATTGTCCCGGCTGACACGGACAGATGTCGGCTCGGACGGCAATTCTCGCGACCAGACGACCGGGATCGTGATGCCCTTGGGCAGTATCAGACGGCCTTCGCGGAGCGAGAACCCTCGACTCGTGTACTCCAGAGACGGCAGGGAGGTCTTGCGGGACTTCACCTTCGGACGGCCGCGCCCCTTCACCGTGAACGAGTGATCCAGCGACCGCGCGTAATCACGCAACGTCTGCTGCTGGGCGACTTGAGAGCCTTCGCGCAGCCACTGCTGCGTCGCTCGCGCTCGGGTGAGCAGCTTCCCGAGTCGCGCGAACGTAGGTTTCTGTCCAGATTTCTGCTGGTGGACCGCCTCGTTCCACAACCATCGGCAGCGCCCCCACTCGGCCAGCAGCGCTTTCTCGGCGGTGCGCCCGGGCCGAAGCCGGTATGTGTACCGCACCACCTCATCCATTCGAACATACTATCGAAAGAAGTTGTCATGCGATACAGACGACTTGCCCGCCTTTTCCTCTCCGCCGTGAACAACGGAGTATCCAAGGCGGATGCCCGATGAGTGGGCCTGGCGCTACCGGGCGGGTCGCGGTGGTGACCGGTGGTGGTTCGGGAATCGGCCGGGCCATCTCACATCGGTTGGCGGCGAACGGGTTTCAGGTCGCGATCCTGGATCTGAACGGTACGGCCGCGAAGACGGTCGCCGAGGAGATCCGTGCGGCGGGATATTCGGCGACGGCCTTCGGCGAGGTCGACATCTCCTCGCGCAATCAGGTGGACGCCGCGATCGAGCGGGTGCGTTCGGAACTCGGCCCGGTCCTGGTCCTGGTGAACAATGCGGGGCTGACCGGGTTCAAGAAGTTCCTGCACATCACCGACGAGGTCTGGCGGCGGACCCTGGCGGTCAATCTGGACGGCACGTTCTACTGCTGCCAGGCGGCCGTGCCGGACA
This sequence comes from Nocardia coffeae, assembly GCF_019890715.1. Taxonomy (NCBI): domain Bacteria; kingdom Bacillati; phylum Actinomycetota; class Actinomycetes; order Mycobacteriales; family Nocardiaceae; genus Nocardia; species Nocardia coffeae. Next base: position 198,846 of record NZ_JAINZY010000017.1, read on the forward strand.
TGCTGGCCGCCGGGTGGGGGCGGATCATCAACATCTCTTCCTCCAGCGCCCATTCCGGCCAGCAGTTCATGAGTCACTATGTCGCGGCCAAGGCCGGTGTCATCGGATTCACGAAATCCCTTGCGCTGGAACTGGGTCCGTCGGGAATTACGGTGAACACGATTCCGCCCGGTTTCGTGGACACCCCCATGCTGCGCAATTCGGAGAGTCACGGGCTGCTCGGCGGCACGGTGGATCACCACGCCGAACTCACGCCGGTGCGCCGCGCGGGCAGACCGGAGGACATCGCGGCGGCCTGCGCATTCCTGGTCTCGGAGGACGCCGGATACATCACCGGGCAGGTGCTGGGCGTCAACGGTGGCCGAAATACCTGAGTACGAACATCTTTGGAGACGATCATGACCACGAACCGATCAGCGGCCTCTGTCGCCGCGGACGAGTCGAAGGCCGACCGGCAACTGCTGATCGGCGGACGGCTCGTCGACGCCGAGCGGACCTATCCGTCGTACAACCCGGCCACCGAGGCCCTGGTGGGCCATGCCCCCGATGCGACGGTGAACGACGCCCACCTTGCGATCGCCGCGGCGCGCGAGGCATTCGACAACGGAGTCTGGGCGACCGATGTCGGTCTGCGCATCCGGTGCCTGGAACAACTGCATCAGGCGTTGACCGACCACGTCGAGGAGCTGCGCGCACTCACCATCGCCGAGGTGGGTGCGACGCTGTCCCTCACGCGCGCAGCGCAATTGGAGGATCCGATCAAGATCGTGCGGTACTACGCCGATCTGCTGAAGACGTACTCCTTCACCGAGGATCTGGGCCCGGTCGAATATCTCGGCCAACAGCACCGGCGCTGGGTGGAGAAGGAGGCCGCGGGCGTGGTGTCGGCGATCGTCGCCTACAACTACCCGAATCAGCTGGCGCTGGCGAAACTGGCGCCCGCGCTGGCGGCCGGATGCACGGTGGTGCTCAAGGCCGCGCCGGCCACGCCGTTGGTGACCCTCGCCCTGGGCGAGATCATCGAGAAATACACCGACATCCCGGCCGGTGTCGTGAATATTCTTTCTTCCCAGGAGGTTTCGGTCGGCGAGGCGTTGACCATCCATCCCGACGTGGACCTGATCACCTTCACCGGGTCGACCTCGGTGGGCCGCTCGATCATGTCCGCGGCCGGCAACGGGCTCAAGCGGGTATTCCTGGAGCTGGGCGGTAAATCGGCCGCGATCGCACTCGACGACGCCGACTACAAGGGCGTCGGGCAGTACGCGGCGTTCGCCGCGACGCTCAATGCCGGGCAGGCCTGCGCGCTCACCACGCGCCTGCTGGTGCCGCGCGCGGATCACGATGCCGTCGTCGAACTCGTCGCCGCCAATATGGCCCGGGTGCGCTTCGGCGACCCGAACGATCGCAAAACCTATATGGGCCCGTTGATCAGCGCGGCGCAGCGCGAGAAGGTCGACGGTCTGGTCCAGCGTGCGGTGGCCGAGGGCGCGAAACTGGTGACCGGCGGTGAGAAGGTCGGGCCGGGATACTTTTACACGCCCACGCTGCTCGCGGGCGTCGATCCGAACAGCGAGATCGCCCAGGAGGAGGTGTTCGGCCCGGTGCTGGCGGTGATCGCGCACGACGGCGACGACGACGCGGTCCGCATCGCGAACAACTCCGCCTACGGCCTGTCCGGCGCGGTGTTCAGCGCCGACCACGATCGTGCCCTCGCGGTGGCCCGCCGTGTCCGCACCGGCACGTTCAGCATCAACGGCGGGAACTACTTCTTCCCCGACGCGCCCTTCGGCGGATACAAACAGTCCGGTATCGGCCGCGAGATGGGCGTGGCGGGTCTGGAGGAATTCCTGGAACGAAAAACCTTGGCGTCCATACTCGGCTGAGCCCGGCAATTCGAAACTCGGTGCGGCCGGAACTGTTCCGGCCGCAACGCAGTCACTTCTTCGTGAAACCGCGGGCGCAGAAGTCCCAGACTTCCTCGCCGGTCACCGGATACTGGGTTTCGTTCTCGGGATCCTCGGCGGATTGCGCGCTGAACATGACGGTCTGCATGACCATCGCGGCCATGCGCCGGGGAATGACGCCCTTGCGCAATTGCCCGGCCTGTTCGGCTTCCTCCAGCAATTCGGTGAACAGCATGAGCACCGGGGCGTGCGCGAGTTTCACCTGGGCGGGATGGGTCACCAGCAGTTGCGGTGCGAAATCGGTGAACAGCGGCCGTCGCGCGGTCGGGTCCGGGCGGCACAGCTCGAACAGCAGCTCGATGACGATCCGCAGGCGCTCGACGGGATCGGACGCGTTGGTCGCCGCGACGCGCAGTTGGTCGGCGGTACGAACCAGGGAGTCCTCGAACAATGCCAGCAGCAGTTCGTGTTTGCTGTCGAACTGCAGGTAGAAGCTGCGCAGGGATTGCCGGGAGCGGTCCACGACCTCCTGGACGGTGAAGTCGGTGGTGCCCTTCTCGGTGATCAGCGCCTGCGCGGCGTCGAGGAAGCGCTGCACCCGCTGCTCGGCTCGCATCTTGGCGGTGCGCAGCGACCGCTCGACCGCGCGTTGCTTCCAGCCCGGTTCTTCGATGGGGCTTGTCACGGATGAACCTGTTCCTTGTCACTTGTGCAGAACATTGTTGCACTGTACCGGAGAATGTGATGTCGCCTGCCGTCTCCGATCTTCTCCCCATCCATGCGTGGGCGGCATCGGGTCATCACGAATCGGCACCGAAAGATCTTGGTTGAGAGCCTTGTCACACCAATGGTGGGCGTTCTATCGTGGTGACCAACCTACTGGAGAGTTAGTAGGTTTGGTCGAGGAGGAATGCGGTGCAGCCCACCGCCGGCTTCCCCCAGCCCGGCTCGATCGGGACGTAACGCCGACCGTCGAGGCGGCGACATGCACTCATCAACCGGATGGGAATTCATATGGTTGCTCGATCGCTCGATACCGTCGATCCAGGTGTGGGCGCGATTCGCTCGGTCGCCGACGCGCGTGCGCACGCTTGCAGGCACCGGTTGCGGTACCGGGTGGCGATCATCGCCCCGAACGTCGTCGACGCCGTGCACTCGGTGGGCGGCTGGGTCTTCGATCGGGTCATGGCGGGCTGGGAGGTCACCGTTGTGGTGCCGGACCTGGCGGATCGGGCGCCGCTGCAGATTCTCGGGGCCATTGTGGTGAATCTGGAGGACGCCCTCGGTTCACCGCCGGACGCCGTGCAGATCTGGCCGCACGAACTCGTGGTCGCCGCAACGGTATTCGACTCCGATGCCCGGGTTCGCTCGGGTGTGACGGCCAATCTCGAGGCGCATGCCGACGAGATCATGTTCTGGGGTCGGTGCGAGGGTCGCGTCCGCGGCGTCGAACATCGGCTGTCCGCGGCCGCGCGGGCGTTCAAGGCCAGCGCGCTGACGCTCGCCGGGGAATCCTTCGAATCGGTCCCGGGCGTCGAGACCTTCCATCGCCGCGGCCCGCGTGGCGGATTCACGGCCGATCTGGTGCATCTGGGCTCGTGGTCGCGTGCCCGCGGCGGGTCGATGGACTCCTTCGGCTCGGAAATCCGGCCGGACGGCGCCGCGGACGCCGTGGTCATCGACATCACGCGCGGTGTGCGCCGCCTTCGATGCGACGAATCCGACCGATAGTTCTCCATTTCCTGCCAATTCACTCTCGAGAACGAGAAGCGCGTTCTACTCTCGACTAGAGCCCGGTTCTCGAACCGGGCCTCGCCGGGGCGAATTCCCGGCATCGAATCTCGGATCACCTCGATGGAGCGGCGGAGCGAGCCGCCGGCTGTCGTGCAGGGCATTGGAGCTCGACTATGCGTGTTGTCCCCCCGGATCTGGTCGAACGGTACGAACGCGAGGGGTGGTGGACCGCCGACTCGATCGCGGATCTGCTCACTCGCGGATTGGCCGCCGCACCGGATACCGAGTTCCGCGTCCATTCCACCGCCCGGCCGTGGCAGGGCACCTTTCGCGACGTCGAACTGGTGGCGCGGCGACTGGCCGGCGGTCTGCGCGCCCGCGGCGTCACCGCCGGAGATACCGTCGCGTTCCAGCTGCCGAACTGGATGGAGGCGGCGGCCGCGTTCTGGGCGGCCTCGCTGCTGGGCGCGGTGGTGGTGCCCATCGTGCACATCTACGGGCATCGGGAAGTGGGCCACATCCTCGAATCGGTCCGTCCGCGAGTGTTCCTCACCGCCGACCGATTCGGTTCGCGCACTTACGATCCCGAGGTGTACGCCGGAGTGCCGATCGTCGGCGTCGTGGGCGGGCAGGATCCCGGCACGGACTTCGACGCCCTGCTCGCCGACCAGGCGTGGCAGGGCCACGCCGCGGTGGATCCGGCCGCGCCGGTGCTGATCGCCTTCACCTCCGGAACCACCAGCGCGCCCAAGGGCGTGGTGCACAGCCACCGGACCCTGCTGTTCGAGACCCGGCAGATGACCGCGCGACGTCCCGCCGACCTGACCCCGCAACTCATCACCGCGCCGGTCGGGCACTTCATCGGCATGCTGACCGCATTCCTGGTCCCGGTGCTGGAGGGCAGCACCATCGATATGGTCGACACCTGGAATCCCGAACAGGTGCTCGAGCTGATGACCGCGTACGGCATCGCCGTCGGCGGCGGCGTGCCGTACTACATGACGAGCCTGATCGATCATCCGAACTTCACCCCGGAACATCTGGCCTTGATCAAGTACGCCGGGCTGGGCGGAGCGCCCGTGCCGGTCGCGGTGGTCGAGCGGCTCACGGCGCTGGGGATCGAGGTGGCGCGGTCCTACGGGAGTACCGAACATCCGTCGATGACGGTGTCGGAGTACACCGATTCCCGCGACAAGCGGATCTACACCGACGGCTGCCCGGCGCGCGGTGTGGAGGTGCGCCTGACCGAGGACGGCGAAATCCTCAGTCGCGGACCGGATCTGTGCCTGGGCTACACCGACGACGCGCTCACCACCGCGCGATTCGACGCACAGGGCTGGTATCACAGCGGGGACGTCGCCACGCTCGATGCCGACGGCTACATCACGATCACCGACCGCACCACCGATCTGATCATTCGCGGTGGTGAGAACATCAGCGCGCTCGAGGTCGAGGACGTACTGATCACCATGCCGGGCGTGGTCGAGGCGGCGGCCGTGGCCGCACCCGACACCCGCCTGGGCGAGCACGTGGCCGCGGTGCTGCGGCTGGCCGCCGATATTCCGGCTCCCACCCTCGAGGATCTGCGCGCGCATTTCGCGAATGCCGGTCTGGCCAAACAGAAATGGCCCGAGGAGATCCACATCGTGACCGACTTCCCGCGCACCGCGAGCGGCAAGGTCCAGAAATTCCTGCTGCGCCGGAACCTGCGTTCCGCGTAATTCCCGGCGTCTTTTCGCCGTTCGTTCCATTCCTTCCGGGAGACACCCATGTCCACAACCCAGACCAGTCCGGTGCCGGACGATACCGGCGCAGCGGTCACCCACAGCGCCGGCCGACTCGACGACGCCTCGAAATTCCGCATCGCCGCGATACTCCTTGTGATCGTGCTCTACACCGAAATCGCCCCGCTGCAGTACACGATGGTCGCCGCGGCACTGCAGAAGATGACCGCGACGTTCCCCACGGTCGGCGGCAACATCAACTGGGCCGTGATCATCCTCGGGCTCGTGGGCGCCTCGGCCACACCGGTCCTCGGCAAGGCGAGCGATATCTGGGGTAAGAAGCGGATGCTGCTCGTGTGCGGGGTGCTGTTCCTCGCCGGATGCGTGATCTGCGCTTCGACGAGCAACTGGACCATTTTCCTGATCGGGCGCGGATTGTCCGCATTCGCCATCGCGACCCAGTTCATCTCCTACGGACTGGTACGAGATCTGCTGCCCCGCAAGTATGTTCCGATCGGGCTCGGCTTCATCGGGACCGGCGTCGGCTTCTCCGGTGTGGCCGCGCCGCTGATCGGCGGAGTGCTGGTCGACCATTTCGACTGGCGCTCGATGTTCTGGTTCCTGGCCATCTTCACCATCGTGCTGACTCCGCTGGTGATCTTGCTGGTGCCGGAATCCACTGTGCGGCTGCGGGATCGGATCGATCCGTTCGGTGCGGTGCTGCTGTCCGCGGGTGCGCTGCTGACCCTGTTGTACCTGGACAACGGGCAGAACTGGGGCTGGACGCGAGCGACCAGTCTGCTGTGGCTGATCGTCGGCCTGCTGCTGCTGGTGTCCTTCGTCGTCGTCGAGCGCCGGGTGTCGCGGCCGATCATGGATATGCGGCTACTGCTGAATCCGAAGGTCAGCGTCGTGTTGTTGATGACGGTCATCGGTATGGGCATCACCGCCGTGCAGCCGCTGGCGCTGGGATACATGACCCAGACGCCGAGCAGTGAGACGTTGCGCGGGCAGATCGCCGAGGGTGCGGCGGCGCACGCGCAGGCTGCGGGACATCCGATACCGCGAGACATGATCCGGGTATTCCTGGACCCCGGTTACAGTTACGGCAACGGGTACGGCATGGTCCAGTACGCGGTGCACATCGGTATGTGGGCCGGGGTCCTGGGGATGATCGTCGGGCCGTTCGCCGGAGCGTTGATTCGCCGGATCGGCGGGCGGATACCCGCGATCATCGCCTTCGCGCTGCTGACCGTGTCCGCCATCGGATTCGCCGTCTCGCAGTACAGCCTGGTCACCTACCTGGTGCTGTACATCCTGTCCGGCATCGCCTTCGGCTTCCTGTACGCCGCGCTGCCCTCCCTGATCGTCGAGGCGGTGCCGCCGGAGCAGCAGGGCGTCAGCAGTGGAATGCTCGGTGTGACAACCAGTTTGGGCACCGGCGCGGCCATGGCGGTGACGACGGCGCTGCTGAACAACAACCCGGTCGTCGCGCACATCGATGTCGCGGGTCATACGACGAGCCAGGTGATTCCGCAGGTGTTCGCCGATCGCGGGTACACCGACAGTTTCTGGGTGATGGTCGGCACGACCGCCGTCGCCCTGGTCATCGCGGTGCTGATGCGGCACGGCCGCAAACCCGCCACCGGCGGGGAGTGACGCGAGGAGCTGCCGTCGGACGACGGCAGCTCCTCGGTTCGTGAATAGTGCAGCGCCCGTTCGTATTCGAACGGGCGCTGCACTCAGACGTCGAGTAGATCCAGACTGCGATGGCGTTCGACCGCGCGGGCCAGCCGGTCGGTGAGATGTTCGATGATCGGGCGTTCGACCGCGCGGGTGATCGCCCACATGAACAGGCCGTACGGCAGTAATGCGCGGTACAGCCACCAGGCCCGGTCACGATCGGGCGGGGTGATGCCGTGCGCGGCCAGGCGGTCGAGGTAGTGCTCGACCAGTTCGCGTTCGTGCCGGGCCAGATCGTCGGGGTCCAGGACGGTCGCCAGATGGTAGGCGACGTCCAGGGCCCAGACGCCGTGCTGGACGACCTGCCAGTCGATCAGGCCCGGACTGCCGTCGGGGAGTTGGTAGATATTGCCGGTGTGCAGATCGCCGTGCACCAGGCAGGTCGCCGAATCCCGCGCGAGTGCGCCGATCGCGCCCATCGCCGCGATGAGCCGGTCGGCGCTGTGCACCTCGGTCGAGATCGCCTGTGCGCGACCGTCTTCGAGCTGTGCTTGCAGTTGCTCGACGGTCAGGTGTTTGGCGAGCGATACCGGGCGAGGCGGGAAATTTCCGGCCGGCACGGGGAGTTTCCCGTCCCAGGTGGCCGCGTGCAGGGCCGCGAGTTGGTCGAGCGTGGCCGCGGCCTGCTCGGCCCGGTACCCCACGCGCGGATCCAGGAAGTGGGCTCCCTCGGCGACGAGGTCTCGCATCAGTACCAGTGCGTGACCGGTCCGATCGTCCACCGCGGCGTGCACGCACGGTGGGGTGCGCACCGGAAGATGATGGGCGACAAGGCGATAGAAGTCGGCCTCGGCGCGGGTGGCACGCCGCAGGGCGGGGTTGAAGTATCCCTTGGCGCACAGGGCCGTGGGCGCATCGGTCGGCTGGGCGTAGTCGACTCGGAAACGCACCTTCGTAGCGACGGTTTCCAGCCGCTGGACCACCTCGGTGCCGGTCACGACGGCGTTGGAATGACCGGTGCTCAGCAGGGCGGTGAGCCATTGCGGCGAGAGCACGACCGCTTCGTCGTCGGGTGCGGGATTGTTCATCGAATCCCCTCGGGCACAACCAGACCGGCCAGATCGCAGGCGTGGTGCAGATAGGAGAAATGCCGGGTGCTGGTGCGCGCCATCGGCGGCAGCGAGCGGCGGCTGTGCAGACTCAGCAGTCCGGCCTTCAAGCGGGCGAACACCTCGTGCCAGTGCAGATCGTCCGGTGTGCGGCCGGTGGATTCGCGCCACAGCGCGATCGTCTCCTCGCGCGTGCCCAGCCCCGCCAGACGCGGTATGCCCTGTCCGGCCGACAGCGATTCGTCGAACAGCAGCCACCAGGCCAGATCGGCCACCGGTCCGGCGAGCGAGACCTGTTCCCAGTCCATCACCCCGAGAACCTGGAAGTCGTTGTCGTACATGATATTCCCGATCCGGGCATCACCCCACGACAGCCCGGGCGCCGAAGCCGCGGGTCGGTGCGCGTCCAGCCATTCGAACAGCGCCGCCGCGACCTCCGGCGTCTTCTCCCCGAAAGCCCAGTCGGCGTACGCCTGCCAATAGGACAGCTGCTGCTCGTCCCCGGACACACCGTGTTCGGGCCGGTCGACGAACGCCACCTCCGAGATCGGCACAGAGTGGATCGCGCCGAGCTGCTGCATCGAGTTCTGCCACAGCGTCCGGCGTTGCGCGGGGGTGGCCTCGAACAGCCAGCCCGAGGAGTTGTACACCGGCATGCTCACCGGCACCCGTCCGAGCAAGCGCCGCATCACATAGAACGGCCTGCCCAGAACGGTGGGATCGGATTCGAACCAGAGTGGTTCGGGCACCCGGACATCGAATCTGCCGAACAGTGCGCGCAGGATGTCGTACTGCAGCCGGAACCGGGGTTCGTAGTACATCTGATGGTCCGGACCGGGGGCGATCCGCACGGCGAATTCCGCGGTGCGGCCGTCGGCGCGGGCCCGGATCAGGAGGGTCTCGTTGGAAGCGCCCGCACCCTGCGGATAGCTGGGCGGGTCGATCTCGACCTCGGCTGCGTCGAGCCGCGCGGCCAGCCAGGGGCGCAGGGCGTCGAGTGCGGCGTCGAGATCACGGCCGGTGGAAAATACGGGTGCTTGCTCCATTGCGCGGCACCATTACCTCTCGGGGAGATGGCCGCCGAAGGCGGCCAGACAGAATGACCACAGGCGTTCGCCGAAATCGCCGGTATCGGCTGGTGAGGGTGCGAACGCGTAGTGGTGGTACACCGACATGACGAGTTTGGTCGCCAGCCACGCATCGGCGGCCGGGTCGGCGGAGTGCAGCAGGTTCTGCTGGTTGGCATTCCGCAGTTCCTGCTCGATGAGATCCGCGAAGGACTGATTGGCCCCGGCCATCTCGGTGGGGAACAACTGATACAGCCGCCAGTGCTCGGCGGTGACGAATTTCGGTGCGGCGCCTTGGGCGCCGTCCAGTGAATGCAGTGCGGAGGAGATGTAGAAACGCAAGCGGGACACCGGATCCGGCAATTCCTTCGCGGCCTCGGCGAGCCTGGCCGACGCCTCGATCAGGAAGTCCTCGAAGACGGCCAGCAGCAGTTGATCCTTACTCGCGAAATGCCGGTAGAAGGTCTGCAGGGCGATGCCGGCCTCCTTGGACAACTGCTGTGTGGTGAAACCGGAGCCCTCGGTCTCGAGCAGGCGGCGGGCCGCGGCGACGATGGTCTGCGCCTGCTCGATACTGCGGATGCGCGAACGTTGCACCGAGCGTGAGCGCGCCGCGGCGCGATCGGCCCATGCCGGGGTGTCGTGCGTGACCGAGGAATCCGATGTGACCACAGCGGACCTGCCTTTCAGACGGGGCTGAGCGTGACGACCGGAATCACCCGGCGGGTGCGTTCCTGGTACGCGTCGTAGTTCGGCCAGTATGCCGTGACGATGTTCCAGAGCCGGTCGCGTTCCTCGCCGGTCGCGGTCCGCGCGCGGACCGGCAGGTGCTCGGCCTTGATCTGGATCTCGGCCTCGGGATGCGCCCGCAGGTTGAGATACCAGGCCGGATGACGCGGTGCGCCGCCGGTCGAGGCGACCACGAGATAGTCCGCGCCGTCCCTGCCGTAGATCAGCGCCGAGGTCCGGCGGCTGCCGGACTTGCGTCCGGTCGTGGTCAACAACAGGATCGGAACGCCGTTCCAGGTGTAGCCGATCTCGCCGTCGGTTTCGCGGTAACGGGCCACGTGTTCGGCGCCCCGCAGGGTGATGTCGGGTGGTCGGTAGGTGGAATCGGGCACTGTGCCTCCAGGGTTGTGTGCTCAGCCGAACAGCACGGGAATTTCGGTCGCGCCGCGCTCGTACAGGCCGATGATGCGCGGCGGTGGGGCGTCGGGATCCAGGCGCAGATTCGGCAGCCGGTCCAGCAGTGCGCCGATCCCGGTCACCATCTCCGCCTTGGCCACATGCATGCCGAGGCAGGCATGCGCACCGCTGCCGAAGGCGAAGGAGGGCCGGGGTTTTCGGGTGAGGTCGTAGACGTCCGGATCCGGCCAGCGCGCCGGATCCCGGTTGGCCGCGGCCACGCCCAGGTGCAGCACCGCGCCCTCGGGCAGATGCACTCCGTGAAAGTCGATGTCACGCATGACATATCGGGAGAACATCGGATCGGTCGGCTGCCAGCGCAGCGCCTCGTCGATGGCCGGGCGCAGCAGCGTCCGGTCGGCCCTGACCGCCTCGAGTATCTCGGGTCGCTGCAACAGCGCAGTCAGGGTGATGCCCATCTGCTTCCAGGTGGTTCCCGATCCGGCGGTCAGCAGAAGCACTGCGAACGAATGGATCTCGGCATCGGTGAGCCGTTCGGGCGCGCCGTCCTCGCCCGGAAGTTCGGCCTGGACCAGGACACTGAGCAGATCGTCGCGCGGGGATTCGCGCCGCGCCGCCACGAGCGGGCGGATCAGCTCCACGACCCGGTCCGGCCGTTGCAACGCCGCCCGGATCTCCAGCGCCTGATCCACCGGAACACCGAAGCTGCCGGTGATGGTGAGCACCGGGATGGCCGCGCAGAAATCCACGTTGAGTTCCGCGCGGCCCTCGTCGATGAAGCCATCGATGAGTTCGTGGACGGTGCGCTCGATCCAGTTGTGGATCCACCAGCCCGCATTCGACGGCGTGAACGACGGCTGCACCAGCGCCCGATATCTGCGGTGCTGAGCGCCGCTCATCGCGAGCATGCTGTTCGTCGCGCCGACCGGACCCTGATTGGGATCCACCGGATGAGGCGCGGATACGAACACCTCGGGGTTGCGGTACGCCGAATCGCAAGCGGCGAAACCGAATGCGGAGAAATGTTCCCGATCCGGTTCGGGCAGCCCGTGGAACACCGCCCGACCCGGATAGCCGGTCAGCTCGTGCACCGTGCCGGGCTGAACCGGCGCCTGTGCGCGGAGCCGATGCCAGACCGGATAGGGATCGTCCTGGTAGTCGCCGCCGGTCTGCACGAGATAGGAACCGCGCAGATCGAACAGTTCGCGGACCCGTGCGCGGTCCAATCGTGTTGCTGCGGACATGATCTCACCTCGCCACATATCCGCCGTCGACCGGCAGCAGTACGCCGGTGATGTTCGCGGCGCGTTCGGATGCCAGGAAGACCGCGGCCTCGGCGCAGTCCTCGGCGGTGATCGGGCGGCCGAGTGGATGGTTGGCCGCGGTGCGCTGGGCGACCGTGTCCGGATCTCCGGACAGGCCACCGGCCGCCATGAATCCGGTGTACGGCATGCCCGCCGGGCAGATCGCATTGGCGCGGATGCCGAACGGCGCGCCCTCGATCGCCACGGCCTTGGTCAGCTGATGGACCGCGCCCTTGGTGGCGGCGTACACCGCACCGCCCCAGGCCACCAGCCCCGCGACCGAGCCGGTATTGAGCACGACACCGCCGCCGCCCTGCCGTTTGAACTGTGCGACAGCATGTTTGGAGCCGAAGAACACCCCGCCCACATTGATCGCGAACAATCGCTGGAAATCCTCGGCCGTGTGGTCCTCGAGTTTCGAGCCCAGTCGCGGCGTCGGCACGCCCACGTTGTTGTACACCACGTCCAGGCGGCCGAAGTGCTCGGCCGCCGCGGCGATCATCGCGGAGACCTCGTCCTCGTGCGCGACATCGCAGGCGATGGGAACCGCTGTGCCACCGTCCTTCTCGATCCGGCGCACGGTCTCCTCGGCCGCTTCCAGGCGGATGTCCGCGCACAGCACGCGGGCGCCCTCGGCGGCGAACCGCGCCGCCGAGGCCGCACCCACGCCGGACCCGGCGCCGGTGACGACCGCGCCCTTACCTTCGAGCATCATTCGAATTCACTCTCGTCACTCGGCATCGCTGCCGATCACCAATTGCAGTGCGCCGGTGGGACATGCGCCCACCGCCTCCCGGACCCGGTCCAACTCGTCGCCGGGCGGCTCGCGCAGCACGGCCTGCCCGTCCTCGTCCTGCACGAAGCTGCGCGGTGCGTAGTCCAGGCAGACGCCACAGCCCAGGCAGGCGGATCGGTCGACCCGGACCGTCCAGTCCGCCATCTCAGACTCCGGCGAGAACCGGAGGTTCGGCCGGGGTGAAGCGGTACAGCCGTTCGGCGTTGCCGCGCAGGATTTTGTACTGCGTCTGCTCGGGCAGATGCTCGATGACCCGCCGCACGGTCTGGATGCAGTTCGGCCAGGTGGAGTCCGAATGCGGATAATCGGTTTCGCACATGATGTTGTCCTCGCCGATCACATCGATACTGGCGATCCCGTGCACATCCTCGATGAAGCAGCCGAAGACGTGCTCCCGGAACGTGCTTCGGATGTCGAGCGCATCGAGATCCACGTGGTGACTGGCCGCGTGATCACCCCACTTCATCCCCTTCTTGACCCAGTGCCGCTGCTTGTCCAGCACCTGTTCGGCGCGTTCGAGGAAGTACGGCATCCAGCCGATCTCGCCCTCGGACAGTGCGATCTTGAGCTTCGGATAGCGCTGGAACATGCCGCTGAACAGCCAGGACAGCATCGCTCCCGAGGTGCGGGTGGCGCCCCAGGCGAGGTTGGCCAGGAACGGCGCGTCGGGGGCGATCTGCGGCACGGTCGAGGACGAGCCGACGTGCATCGAGACGACCATCTCCAGATCGTTGGCCGCGGCCATCACCGGATCCCAGTAGCCCCCGGCGTCGTGGATCGTCGGAAGTCCCAGGGGCGCGGGATTTTCCGAGAACGCGAAGGTGGTCGCGCCCTTGGCGGCGCAACGCTCGAGTTCGGCGGCGGCGAGTTTCGGATCCCACAGCGGAATCAGCACCAGCGGGATGTAGCGGCCCGGCGCCGCGCCGCACCATTCCTCGATCATCCAGTCGTTGTATGCCTTCAGGCAGACCAGGCCGAAGTCGCGATCGCTGCCCTCGGAGAAGAGCTGGCCGCAGAACCGGGTGACCGTCGGGAAGCACAGCGAGGCAAGGATTCCCGCGCGGTTCATATCCTCGACGCGGGCCTTCGCGTCATAGCAGCCGGGCCGCATCTCGCTGTAGGGCAGCGGTTTCGGGCTGAACTCCTCCTTGGACTTCCCGGCCACCGCGCTCAGGCCCGAGCTGGGAAAGCGCTTGCCGTCGTACACCCAGCAGTCGATGCCGTCGTCGCCGACCTCCAGATGCGGTGCGCGATCGCGGTCCGCGCGTGGCACCCGGTCCACCCACAGATTGCCGGGCTCGAGGATGTGGTCGTCGACCGAGATCAACCAGTCGAGGGACAGTTCGGACATGGTTCCTCCTTCGGATGGGTTGGTGGTCACCGGAATTCGCCGATGACCAGGTGTTTGACTTCCTGGAAGGCCCGGATGCCGTCCGGGCCCCGCTCGCGGCCCAGGCCGCTGTGCTTGTAGCCGCCGCTCGGCGCGTACGCGCTGAACAGGGCGGTGTTGACGTTGACCGCACCGGTGCGCAGTCGCCGTGCCACGGCGGTCGCCGCGGCGGGATCGGCCCCGTACACCTGGCCGGACAACCCGTAGCGACTGTCGTTGGCGATGGCTATCGCGTCGTCGACGTCGCGGTAGCCGATCACCGACAGCACCGGTCCGAAGATCTCCTTTCGCGCGGCGGGATTGGCGTTGTCTGGCACGTCGAGCACGGTCGGCTGCACGTAGTAGCCACGCTCGAATTCCGCAGGACGTCGGCCGCCCTGGGCGAGGGTCGCGCCCGCCTCGACTGCCTGAGCGATGATGCGCTCACAGCGTTCCCGCTGCGCGGCGCTGATCACCGGGCCGAGCGCGGTCGCCGGATCGGTCGGCGCGCCGACCCGAAGTCCGGCGTACACCTTCGAAACGGCTTCTATCACTTGGTCTTTGGCATCCTGCGGCACCAGCATCCGGGTGGCCGCGACACATGCCTGCCCGGCCATCCCGCCGACCACCGCGGCAGCCCCAGCGCCCGCCTTGGACACCGCGTCGGGCAGGTAGATCTGGGCCGATTTGCCGCCGAGCTCCAGCGCCACCCGCTTGATCGTCGATGCGGCCTGCGCGGCGATCGTCGCTCCGACGACTGTGGATCCGGTGAACGAAACCATGTCCACCGCAGGGTGACTCGTGAGCAGCTCCGCACCCGCGGACCCGGCCTCGACGACGACGCTGAACACCCCGGGCGGCAGTCCGGCCGCCTCGGCGGCAGCGCCGAAGATCAGCGAGGAGATCGGCGTGAGCGGACTCGGCCGCAGGATCACCGAATTGCCGGTGAGCAGCGCCGGGACGATCTTCTGCAACGCCATGATGAACGCGGCGTTGTAGGGCGTGATCGCGGTGACCACGCCGACGGGTTCGTATCGGCGGATGCTCAGCGCGACCCGGCCGCGGGTCAGCTCGTCCACCGGAACTGGATTGGTCCGTTCTTCGGGCATCGTGAGGTACAGCTCGATGGTGTTGCGCGCCAGCGTGATTCCCGAGAGGAACTGGGATCGTTCGGCGAATGCGAGCGGCTGCCCGGCCTCGGCGACCATGGTCGCGACCAGTGCGTCGCGGTCCTGCTCGAGCCGGTCCAGGAAAATGCGCAGGACACGTGCGCGCTCGGCCGCTGTGGCCTGGGCCCACACGCCGCTGTCGAATGATCGCCTGGCCTCGGTGACGGCGCGCTCGATCTCGGCCATGGGTGTGGCCGGTAATTCGGTGACCACGGATTCATCGGCCGGATTCTCGACGGCGAAGGGAGTCTCACCCGTCACCCATCGACCGGCCACATACGATCGCCGCTCGGCGAGGATCGTCGGCACGTTCTGATCTCCTTCGTCGTTGCCGCACAAGGTCATAGCGGCTCGCTGGTGTAGAGCACGGCGCCGCCGTAGTGCGGGCAGGACTGGCAGGCCAGGCCCACCCTCGCCGCGGCGCGCTGCCGGGCGCCCGCGCGTCCGGACAGTTGCAGGTAGCACTCGAGCATCTGCGGAATCCCGTGCATGCGACCGGTGCCCAGGGCTCCGCCGCCGGACAGCACCGGCAGGCCGGTGGACGAGTCGATGCCGCCGTCCTGCACGAAGCGATGCGCCTCGCCGACGGGGCACAGGCCGAGTGATTCGAGCCAGAAGTAGACGAACGGGGAGAACCCGTCGTACAGCTGCGGCAGATCCACGTCGGCGGAACCGAGGCCGGTGGCCTCCCAGAGTCGTCGTGCGGTGGCCGCGCCCCCGGTCATGATGTCGTCCAACGGCCAATGCGATGGCAGGCGAGGCGGTATCGGCCCGCTCCCGGCATATCCCGCGACATAGACCGGGGGATGCGGCAGATCGCGGGCGCGCTCGGCGGAGGTCAGCACGAAGGCGGCCACGCCGTCGACCGGGATATCGCAGTCCAGGCGACGCACCGGATCGCTGATCATCGGCGCTTCCAGATACTCCTCGACGGTGATCGGCCGCTGATACCAGTACGACCAGGGCAGCGCCGCCCCGTTCCGGCGGGCCTCCACGACGACGTGCGCCATTGCCGCCGGATCGGCTTTGTAGCGTTGCAGATATTCGTTGTAGGGCAACCCGATCATCGACAGCGGACCGCTGTAGCCCTGCGGCGCGGTCCACTGCTGCGCACCGCCGATCGCGGTCGCCGGATTGTCGTGGTAGCCACCGGCCGGGTTGTGCAGGGCACGGTGCAGCACAACGTAATCCGCGGCACCGGCGGCAATCGCGTTGACCGCCATGGCAACCGAGCCGGATATCTGGCCGATGCCCTGGAATCCCGCGACATAGCGCGGATCCGAGCCGATGCGCTGGGCCAGCCAGCCCGCGGTCACGGTGCTCACACCGTCCTGGACCGCGTGCGCCCCGGCGGTGGGAAACAGTGCGGCAGCGACGAATCCGTCGATATCCGCCGATCGCAGTCCCGCATCGGCGATCGCCGCGCGCGCGGTGTCGAGGGTGACCGCGCCCAGCGGCCGGTCGAAGTGCCGCCGCACCTGGCTGTGCGCGAATCCGACGACGGCCACCGTGCCGCCCGCGCGGAACCGGCCGGTCATCGGGCCCGCGCTTCGGTGGCCAGGACGAACGCGGGTATCGCGACGTCATCGGCGATGTCCTCGAAGCCGACTCGAACCGAATCACCCTGGTGCAGCACGCTGTTCGGACCATCCAGCAGACGGCCGATCATTCGCAGATCGGGCTGCTCGGCGAGTTCGACGTCGACGAGCAGGTACGGCGCGTCATCGGCGAATCCGGGCAGTGTCGCCCGGTACACCGTCGTCCACGACCGGACCGCGCCGTCCCCGCTCACTCGCTCGTAGCGGAAGTTCGGCGAGGTCGATCCGCAGTGCTGGCAGATCGCCTCGGGGGGAAGGGAATACGCGTCGCATCGGGCGCAGCGGGGGATGCGCAGTTCGTGCCGGGCGGCCGCGGCCCAGTACTCGGCGGAGGAGTCGTCCGGGATCGGCACCGGGCGCGTCACGGGATGACTCCGGCGTCTTTGAGTTCGGTGATCCGGTCCCAGGAATAGCCCATGTCGAGCAGGCACTGCTCGGTGTGTTCGCCGTGCTCGGGTGCGCGCCGCAGCTGCGGGGGATGTTGGTCGAACTGCACCGGCCCGGTGGGCAGGGAGTAGGAGCGACCGTCCTCGAGGTCCACCCGGCCCAGGTACTGATTGGCCTGCACCTGCGGATCCTCGAGCAACTCTTCCACGGCCTGCACCGGCGCCCAGGGCGCGTCCAGATCCGCGAGCAGATCCTTCCACTCCTGGAAGGTCCGCTGGGCGAATTCGGCCTCGAGTTCGGCCACGCACGCGGCGAGATTGGTTCCGCGAGCGGCCAGGTCGACGAACCTCGGATCCTCGATGAGTTCCTCGCGGCCGATCAGCCGGCAGAAATCGGCCCAGTAGCGATCCGATTCCAGGAAGACCAGCTGGATGTGCCGACCGTCCTTGGTGCGATAGCTGCCCACGAGCGGATTCACCGATCCGCCGCGGCCCGAGACCGCTCGCGGCCGATTGCCCGACAAGGCGGCGAGCACATCGGAGGACAGCATCCACATCGCGGCGGCCAGCAGTGAGACGTCCACGATGCCGCCGCTGCCGGTGCGTTCACGTCGCAGCAGAGCGGCGGAGATGCCGAATCCCAGTGCGACAGCGCCGTTTCGGTCGCCCATCGCGCCGCGCTGACTGATCGGGTGGTCCCGCTCGGGCGGGGTGAGCACATGCGCCACACCACCCTGCGCCCAGAACGCGGAGGAGTCGTACCCCGGCTTGTCCGCACCCGGCCCGCGCACCCCGAACCCGTGACCGCGGGCGTACACCAGCCGGGGATACCTGGCGGTGAGTCGTTCGGCGTCGAGCCCGAGCCGCTCCAGCGCGCCCGGCCGGAAGTTGGTGAGAAATACGTCGGCGGTGGCCAGCAACTCGTGCAGCAGTTCGCGCCCGCGCTCGGTGCTCAGATCGATCGACATCGACCGTTTGCCTCGATTCGCCAGGGCCACGGACAGATTCACGCCGTCGCTGTCCGATCCGATGCGCTGGGTGGCCAGCTGCCGATAGGGATCTCCGGTGGGCCGCTCGATGCGGATCACCTCCGCGCCCCAGTCCGCCAGCAGCGCTCCCGCCACCGGCACGAACACCCACTGCGCGAGCTCGACCACCCGAATCCCCGTGAACGCTTCGGAGTCCACGAACCACCTCCACCGAGCAAATGTAAGAATCTAATTCTCACTCAGAGTAGAACATGACTCTCGTTTCATGGAAGTGAAACTCTAAAGATGCAGGTGATCGAGGGAGTCTTCGGCACTCTCGCAGCCGGATCGCCCTCCGCGCTGGAGGTGTCCGGTCCGGTGTGATCCGCGTTGAAACAGCGAAAAGCCCACGGGCTCGATGTGTCCCGTGGGCCTGGAGATGAGTGTCGCTGGTGGGGGTGCCTATCGCCGCCCGCGGGCGTGCGTCATCCTGGTGACGGTCGCCGGACCCTGCCAGCCGCACGGCTGGCCGCAGGTGGCGATGATCTCCGAATCGGAGGTGCCATCCGCGTAGGTGTGCGCGAGATGTGCTGCGGTGGCAGGATATCCGCAGCGCGGGCACTTGCCGAAGTAGTCCAGGATCTCGGTGACCGTGGAGTGGATCGGCGAGCGTGACGCGAAGCCGCGGTCGGGGCGGTGGCCGACGTGGCGGGGCGACGAGTTGATTTCGACGGTGGTCATGGGAACTCCCGGTTGGATGACGAAGCGGAACAGGTTGGTGTGTCAGGGATTTCGTGGCCGGTCCACCCAGCGGGCGATATCGGTCTGGTCGGCGGCGGGATCCAGGTCCGCGGCCGCGCGGCTCCACAGCTCGACCGCCTGCTCGCCGAGCGTCGCGGGCGCGCCGACCGATCGCGCCAGATCCGTTGCGATCCGCATGTCCTTGAGCATGAGCGCCAGGGCGAATCCGGAGTCGTAGGTCTCGGGCAGGATGTTCTGCGGGAATTTGAGCTGGGTGGCAGCGCTGCGGCCGCTCGCGGTGTTGATCGTCTCGATGATGACGCTCGGGTCGACGCCGAACCGGCGACCGGCGGCCACCCCTTCCGCGGCGGCGAGCAGATTCGTCGCGGCGAGCAGATTGTTGATCGCCTTCACCGCGTGGCCCGCTCCGGTCCCGCCGACGTGCCGGACCGTGCCCAGCGGAGCGAGGATCGGTTGGACCTCGGTGATCGCATCGCCCGGACCCCCGGCCATGATTGTCAGCGTCCCGGCCTCCGCGCCCCGCACACCACCGGAAACCGGTGCGTCCACGAGGGTCAGCTTGCGTTCGGCCAAGGCGGCGGCCAGTTTTCGGGTCGATTCCGGTTCCGACGAACTCATATCGATCACGGCGATGCCCGGCTTCAGCGCGTCCAGCAGCGCCGCGTCGTCGAGTACGGATTCCACGACCCGGGAACTGGGCAGCATGAGGATCACGTACTCGGCGCCGGTGACCGCCTCGGCCACTGTCGCGGCCGCACGTCCCCCGGCCGCGACCAGATCCGCGCGGGCCGCCTCGACCGGATCGAAGCCGATCACCTCGAATCCCGCGTGCACCAGGCGTCGGGACATGCGCGAGCCCATCGTGCCCAGGCCGATGAATGCGATACGGTCCGTGCTCTGCTCACTCACGCCCGGCTCCTTCTTGGATATCTTGGTTCTATCCTAACGAGAATAAGGTTCTCTCTAACAAGAGTTTATCTTCTCGATCGCGGAAGTGGGTGCGTCTTGTGACGTCGATGCGATAGACCTACTGTTGAGTCGGTAAGTTTCGCCGAGCTAAGGAGTCCGGTGCCCCCTCGCGAGTCCACCCGGCCTTATCAGGCGTTGCTCGCCAAGGGTGAGCAGCGTCGTTCGCGGATTCTGGTGGTCGCACAACGCCTGCTCACGCGGTACGGATGGCGAAACACCACGCTCGCACAGATCGCGGAGAAGGCGGGGGTCACCCGTGCGGGGCTGCTGCATCATTTCGAGTCCAAGGACCAGTTGCTGCGCGCGGTGCTCGATGTCCGCGACGCGGACGACGAGCAGCACGCCGACCTCGGCGGCGACGTCATCGCGGAGATCGAGAACGTGGTGGAGCGTTTTCGTCGCGCACCGGATCTGATCGGCATGTACACCGTCCTGCTGGCCGAAAATCTCGACCCCGACGCCCCGCTGCGCGCTCGGCTGCTCGATCGGCACCGGGCGAGTGTGGAGGTCATCGCCGAAGGTATCCGCAGAGGTCAGCGCACCGGCCGATTTCGTGCGGACATTGATCCGGCGGTGAAGGCCGTCGAGGTGTCCGCCTTCCTGAGCGGAATGGAAACCACCTGGCTGCTGGACCCCTCGATCTCGCTGGATCGGGTCTTCCGGGACTACGCGCAGGCGCTCGAGCGTGAGCTCACGCCCGTGGACCCGTGCTGACTCGCCGGAAATTCGTTGTCCACGCGAGACTCGCAGAATCTAAATGAGGTATAGAGAGAAGGCGATTCTCGCACCCTCGAAAACGCCTCGTCAGGAGCAGCGCATGGATCTCAAACAGCTCAAGGCGCTGGTCACCGTCGCCGAGGTGGGGAGTGTGACGCGGGCGGCCGAACTGCTGCACCTGGTCCAGCCGGCCGTGACGCGCCAGATTCGCACCCTGGAACACGAACTCGGCGTGGAGCTGTTCGAGCGCAGCCACACCGGTATGCGGCTGACCGATGCGGGTGCGGTCATGGTCGAGCGGGCCGGGCGGGCGCTGCGGGAGTTGGGGCGGGCGCGGGCCGAGATCACCCCGCCGCCCGGGGTGGTGGGCGGGGTGGTGACCGTCGGCCTGCTGGAAAGTGCCGTCGATCTGATCGCGGGCCGGCTGACCGCGGCGGTGCTGAGCAGTCATCCCGGTATCGAATTGCGTATTCTCACAGCGTATTCCGGACATCTGCAACGGTGGATGGACGACGGCGACCTGGATCTGAGCCTGCTGTACAACCTGTCCGACTCGCCGTCGCTGAATGTGGCTCCACTGGTCAGCGAGCAGCTGTGGGCCGTGGCAACCATGGATGCGGGACTGAGTGCGGATCGGCCGGTGGCCCTCGCCGAGGTGGCGGCACATCCGGTGGTGATGCCCTCGGCCGGACACGCGTTGCGGGTGTTGATCGATGCGGCGGCGGCGAAGGCCGACGTGGTCTTCGACATCGGGGTGCAGACCAATTCGATGCATCTGCAGAAGTTGCTCGTCATCGACGGGCACGGCTGGACGATTCTGCCCGCGTCGGGGATCGTCGCGGATGTCGCCGAGGGCAGGTTGAGCGCAGCGCCGTTGCGGCAGCCGGAGATTCGGCGATCGATCGTGCTGGGCATGTCGCGTACGGGCCGGATGCCCGCCGCGGTGGACATCGTGGCGCAGGAGCTCGCGCGGTCGATGCGCGCGGCCGTGACCGCGGGCGGGTGGTTGTCGGCGCAATGGCACGGCGATCCGGAGGCGATCGAGCCGATGCGCCCGCGTCGGCCGTGAGGTGATCGCGCGGACTGATCGTGCGCGTGCGGGTATGCCGATCGCGTATGGGCGCATAGCAAATTTTCATTTTTCAAACACACGCCTCATCGCCCATTATTCTCCGTGTCAGAGAATCTCATTTCCACCTTTGTTCGCACGCATGATGAGGACCTGCGACGATGTATCACATTTCTCGAGCTACCGCTATGGCCACAATGATTTTCGCGGCGTCGGTGATCTCCGCAGGCGTTGCGAACGCCGATGCGGCGAATCCGGCGCAATCCGCATCGGAATCGAATCCAGCGGCCCCCGCCGATAATTCGCCGCAGACCGCGCCGGTCGATCCGGGCGCCGAATACATGAAGGCATTCGACGGCGTCGCGGGAACCTTCTCGAACGACTCCACGGTGGGACGCGTCGTCGGCACGACGGCAGGCATCCTGGTCGGATGCCCAGTCGGCGCCGTCACCGGTGGGACGCTGTTCCTCCCCGTCGCTCCGCTCACCCCGGTCGGAATCGTCGGCGGCTGCCTCATCGGCGCTGCCGCACTGGGATTCGTCGGCGGGACTGTCGGCAGTGTCGTCTCCGGATCGCCCGCGACGTTGAACGCATTGAATCAGCAATATCAATCACTGCATTCCAAGGGACTGATCGCCGCACCCGTTCCGGTGCAGAATGGCGCGCAGTAATTCCGGTATTCCGTCCGATTTCCGAACTATTCATATTGTGAGTAAGAGATGACATTCAAAAATCGAGGCGCGGCGGTCACCGCATTGACCGCGATGGCGGTTGTCGCGGCGGCAGGTGTCGCGAACGCCGACACCGCTGTCCCCGCCGGTTCGGCGAAAACACCCACCGTCTCCACCGACGTCGCGCCCGGCGTTCGATACAGCGACGATGCGGCCACCGGTCTCGCCGTGTTGCGCACTCCTTTCGGCACGGTCGCCGTCCAGGGCGGGCAGTTCGGCATCCAGGACACCGCGGGTCACACCGTGGCCGGGGCGGCGATCCCGGCGGCCGGTCCGTCGGCCCAGTCGACCGCCGCGCACGCGGCCCCTGCTCGACTCGCGGCACCGGCTCCTGTCCAGGTCGCGGCACCGGCGCAATCCGCACCGGCACAGCAGCCGCCCGATGACGTGATGTCCGACCTGAATCAGGCTGTGGAAGCGGCAAATCCGCACATGGGTATGGCGATGGGCGTGGGTTCGCTGGCCGGTTCGGTGGTCGGCGCGGCCATCGGCTGCCCGTTCGGCGTCGCGACCGGCGGAACGCTGATGGCGCTGGCGACGGCGGGCACCATGACCGTCCCGGCGTTCGCCGCCACCTGCCTGGTGGGCGCGGTCGCGGTCGGCGGTGTGGGCGCGTTGGTCGGCGGTGTGGCCCTGGCGATTCCGGTCGGCATCGCCGCGGGCGCGCAGAAGTTCAACGAATTGCAGGCCCAGCATCACGCCCCGCCTGCCGCGGCTCCCACGGGTCCGGCCCAGGGCTGAGCCGAACCGTGACTGCCGTGCGGACCTATCCGATGTTCATCGATGGGAAGGACCATTCGCCCAGCGGTGGTGAATGGTTTCCCAGCGACAATCCGTTCCTGGGTAGTTCGTGGGCGCAAATCGCGAAGGGCGGCGTCGAGGATGTCGACGCCGCCGTCCGCGCCGCCGATCGAGCGCTCACCTCGGGCCCCTGGCCCGAGTACACCGCCAGCCGGCGCGGTGCGCTGCTGCGCACACTCGGCGACGTCCTGGCCGAGCACGCCGAGGAACTGGCCCATCTCGAGGTGCGCGACAACGGCAAGCTGTTCGCCGAGATGTACGCCCAGCTCAGCTATCTGCCGCAGTGGTTCTACTACTACGGCGGTCTGGCCGACAAGATCGAGGGTTCGGTACTGCCGCTGGACAAGAAGGGCTACTTCGCCTACACCCGCAAGGAGCCGATCGGCGTCGTCGGGATCATCACCCCGTGGAATTCGCCGCTGATGCTGCTGACCTGGAAGCTGGCTCCGGCGCTGGCCGCCGGATGCACCGTGGTGGTGAAGCCCTCGGAGTTCACCTCCGCCTCGACCCTGGAGCTGATCCGCCTGTTCGATGCGGCCGGTGTGCCGCCCGGTGTAATCAACGTGGTGACCGGGTTCGGTCCGGACGTCGGATCGCCGCTGGTGGAACATCCGCTGGTGCGCAAGATCAGCTTCACCGGATCGGACGGCACCGGCCGGTTCATCGGCGAGGCCGCGGCCCGCGATTTCAAGCACGTCGGGCTGGAACTCGGTGGGAAATCACCGAATATCGTGTTCGCCGACGCGGATCTGGACGCGGCCGTCAACGGTGTCGTCTCCGGCATCTTCGCGGCCACCGGGCAGACCTGTCTGGCTGGTTCGCGACTGCTGGTGCAGGAGAGCATTCACGACGAATTCGTCGCGCGCGTGGTCGAATTGGCGCGCACGGCCCGAATGGGCGATCCGATGCTGGAGACCACACAGGTGGGTCCGGTGACCACGCCCGCGCAGTATCGAAAAGTGTTGGAGTACATCAGGATCGCGCGGGAGGAAGGTGCGGTCGCGGTGTGCGGGGGCGGTCCGGCCACCGGGCCCGAATGCGGCACCGGGGGCTGGTTCGTGGAGCCGACGATCTTCACCGGAGTCGACAACCGGATGCGGATCGCACAGGAGGAGGTGTTCGGCCCGGTCCTGGCGGTGATTACGTTCCGCGACGAGGATCATGCGGTCGCCCTCGCCAACGATGTCCGGTACGGTCTGGCCGCCGGTGTGTGGACCAGCGACATCGGTCGCGGATTCCGGATGGCCGATCGCATCCGCTCGGGCACGGTCTGGGTGAATACTTATCGGGCGGTGAGCTATATGGCTCCGTTCGGCGGGGTCAAGGATTCGGGTATCGGCCGGGAGAACGGCAGCGCGGCCGTCGAGGAGTTCCTCGACACCAAGACCGTGTGGATCAATACCGGTGCGCCGGTGGGTAATCCGTTCGTCATTCGGTGAAAACAGGGTGGTGGGGCAGTGAGTTCGGAGTCGTCCGGGACGCCGGTCGGAATCGATGTCGCGTCGGTGGGACGGTGGCTGGCGGAGCGGGTGGCCCACGCCGCGCCGCCGTTCACCTACGAACGGATCATCGGCGGGCATTCGAACCTCACGTATCGGGTGACCGATCGCGATCGTCGGCGGTATGTGCTGCGTCGTCCGCCGGTCGGTCACCTGCTCGCCACCGCACACAATGTGATTCGGGAGCACGACGTCATGCGGGCGGTGGCCGGGTCCGGCCTGCCGGTGCCTCGGATGCTCGGCGCCTGCGACGACGAAAAGGTCACCGGCGCACCGTTCTACGTCATGGAGTACGTCGAGGGCGTCGTGGTGGATTCGGAGTCCGACGCCGAGGAATTCCTGCCCGCGCCCGCTGCGCGCGAGCGGGCCGGACAGGAGTTGATCGATGCCCTGGTGACCCTGCACGGCATCGACGTCGACCGCGCCGGGCTCGGCGAATTGTCCCGTCGCAGTGGATATCTCGACCGGCAACTGCGGCGGTGGGCAGCGCAGTGGAAGTCGGCCGGACTGGACGACCTCGAGGACATGGCCGTCCTGCACACCTGGCTCGTCGAGCATCGCCCGGCCGAGACGACGTCGTGTCTGGTACACGGTGACTTCCGGCTCGGCAATGCGCTGATCAACCGCGACGGTCGTCTGCTGGCAGTCCTGGATTGGGAATTGTGCACTCTCGGTGAGGGATTGCTGGACCTGGCGTATTTCCTGCGGTCCTGGACAGCGCCGGACCTGCGGCCGGGATTCTCCCGCCCGCCCGGCCGGCAACCCGGTTTCGCCGACGGTGACGATCTGGTCCGCCGCTACGCCGAACGTTCCGGTCGCTCGGTCGCCGACCTCGACTACTGGCGGGCGTTCACGGCGTGGCGATCCGCGGCGATTCTGGCGGGCGTGTACCGGAGATATCTCGACGGGCAACTCGGCGAGCGGCCAGAGGATCTGGAATCCTTTCGTGCCGAGGTTGTTTCGCGGATACAGCAGGGGCTCGATATTGCCCGCGCGATCGGGTGACCAGCGACCGGGCCGACCGCTGGGACGCTCACAGCCGCCCGTCGAGCCGCAGTTCGGGATGCACCCAGTCCGGTGAGCGCCGTTCCTTGAAAGCCCGGAACCCCTCGGCCGCTTCGGGTTTGCGCAGACTCGCCTGCATGCCGATCCGGTCGTAGAGGCCCAGATAACTGTCCAGACTGGATTTGATCGCCGCACGCGCGTCCGGCGCGGTGCGACAGCACTGTGCGAGGACCTCGCGGGCCGCCGCGGCCAGTTCCTCGTGCGGGACGACGCGGGCGATCATGCCCCAGTCCAGCGCCTCGTGTGCGGTCAGGGTGCGGCCGGTGAACATCAGGTCGCGGGTGCGCACCGGCCCGATCAGCCGGGCCAGCATCTGGCTGTAGTACGTATCGGCGATCCCGCGGTACAGCTCGGGCACCCGGAAGGTGGCGCGTTCGCTGACCGCGGCCATATCGGCGCACAGCGCGATCTGTAGCCCGCCGCCCTGACACAATCCGTTCACCGCCGCCACCACCGGTTTCGCGGATTGGCGCAAGGTTTCGAACGGCAGGGCGTCCATACCCAGCGCCGAACCGAAACTCATCCAGTTGTCGCTGCCGCCGCCACCCATATCGCCGCCGGGTGCGAAGACATCGCCCGTGCCGGTGATCAGCAGCCCGGCCAGATCCGGGTCGGAACCGACGTGGTTGACCGCGTACTTGATGCCGAAATACATCGCCGGGGTCATCGCGTTGCGGGCCTCGGGGCGATCGAGCGTGCAGACCCCGAACGGACCTTCCCGAGTGAACCGCAGATACGGCGTGCCCAGCCAATCGCCCTGCGGCGGCCTCGGATCCTGTTGTGCAGCACGGGTTTGCGTCATCTGATCTCCTTCGTGGGCGCTACCGCATCCTGGACAGGATGTCCTGCGCGAATCGCTCGATCTGCGGTCGGTAACGGTCGGCGGGCGAACCGCCGGTCTGCTCGGGCGGCTCGGTCGTTCGCGCCCACGGGCTGCACATCACCGCGGTCACCCCGAGGTCCTCGGCGCGTTCGAAAAGATCGACCGATTGCTTCTCGCGGAATGCGAACATGATCTCGAAAGGTTCGCTCTGGCGGCCGTATTCGCGACGCAGCGCGGTGAGCCTCTGGACCCGGTGTACGGCCTCGTCCCAGGTGTAGGCGCTGCCGACCCATCCGTCGCACAATCGCGCCGCGCGCCGCATCGCCGCCTCCGACTCGCCGCCACACATGATGGGAACCGGCTCGGGCGGGTGTGGCTCGATCATCAGTTCCGGTATGCGGTAATGCTTTCCGGTCCAGGACACCCAGCCACCGCGCCACAGCGCCGGAAGTGCCTCGATCATCTCGTCCAGGCGTTTGCCGCGATTACCGAACTCCTGACCCAGCAACTCGAACTCTTCGCGCATCCAGCCCGCCCCGACGCTCAGCGCGACGCGGCCGTCGGCGATGACGGAGGCGGTGGCCACCTGTTTGGCCACCTCCAACAGCGGCCGGGCCGGTGCGACGTAGACGGCGTTGGTGAACCGAATCCGTTGTGTCACAGCGGCCATCGCGCCGATGAGTACCCACGAGTCCGGCCAGGCGGTATCGGGCGTCCACATCGGTTTGCCGGTGGGGGAGGGATACGGTGAGGTCAGCTCGCGCGGATAGATCAGGTGATCGGAGACCACGATCCCGTCGAAGCCGACCTCGTCGAGTATGCGCGCCAACGCGATAGCGTCTGTCGTCGGCGTGAACGCCGTGCCGGTCCAGAATTTCACGACAGTGCCTATCGCCTCAGGCGGGCATGCCGACGGTCTTGGATTCCAGGTACTCCTTGAAACCTTCGTCGCCGTTGCGTCGCCCGAGTCCGGATTGTTTGATGCCGCCGAACGGGCTGCCGATGCCGAAGTGGCTCTTGCCGTTGATCGTGACGTTGCCGGTCCGCATGCGCCGCGCCACCGACACCGCACGGTCCACATCGGCGCCGGACACCTCGCCGGACAGCCCGTAGATGGAGTTGTTCGCGATGGCGACGGCCTCGTCCTCGGTGTCGTACGGCGTCACTGTCAGTACCGGGCCGAAGATCTCCTCCTGTGCCACACGCGAATTCGGGTCCACATCGGCGAGCAGCGTGGGTTGGACGTAATAGCCGACCGGCAGATCCGCGGGGGTGCCGCCGCCGGTGACAACCCGTGCGCCCGAATCGATCCCGGAGCGGATCAGACCGAACACCTTCTCGCGCTGGGCCTGGCTGATCTGCGGGCCCTGCATGACGCCCGGCGTCCACGGGTCGCCGACCGGGAAATTGGCCATACTCGTCTCGAGGATCGCCAGACCCTCGTCATAGCGCTTGCGGGACAGCAGGATTCGTGAGGGCAGAATGCAGGACTGCCCACTCATCACACACGCCATCATTGCCGCGAGCGGCAGCGATGCGGACAGGTCGGCGTCGTCGAGCACGATATGCGCGGATTTGCCGCCCAATTCGAGCAGCGTCTTCTTCACCGTCGCCGACGCGGCCGCCAGAATCGCCCGGCCGGTCGCTGTCGAACCGGTGAAGGTGATCATGTCCACGCGCGGGTCCGCGCTCAGTGCCGCGCCGACCTCGTTGGCGTTGGAGGTCACGACATTGAACACCCCGGCCGGGATATCGGTCTCCTCGGCGAGGATGCGCCCCAATTCGCTGCCCGACCACGGCGTGAGCTGCGCGGGTTTGAGCACGACGGTGTTGCCGGCCATCAGCGCGGGCATCGTCTCGGCGATGTTCAGGTAGAACGGCACGTTCCACGGCGTGATGGCGCCGACCACTCCGGTGGGCTCGTAGAAGATCTTGCGCAGCGCCGGGCCCAGCGGCGTCTGGTGCACACCGTTGTCGGCCACGTATTCGAAGGCCCGCCCATATTCGGCCCAGTGCCGCACCTCGTCGATCGGCTCATCGATCTGACTGCGCGTCACGCTGACCGGGCACCCCACCTCGGTCACCAGAACCCGCCGCAGCCACTCCTTCTCCCGCTCCAGCGCGTCGGCCAACTGGATCAGGCAGTGGTACCGGAACTCCACATCGCGCGCCCAATCGGTGGTATCGAACGCCCGCCGAGCCGCCTCGACCGCCCGCTCCATATCGCCGACAGTTCCGTCACTCGCCCGCCCGACGACCTCCTCGCTCGCAGGATGAACCACGTCGAACACGGCCCCACCCGCCGTGACCTGCAGCTCTCCATCGATGAGCATCCGCTCGTCCCCGGCCGCCACGCCCGTCCCGTTCTCCGTACTGGTCACTTCGGCCCGCTCCTCGCCGCGACAATATAGTTTCCAGTAAACGAGAATAACGTTCTCGCCGAAGTCTCGTGGCGCTTCCGGCTCGATCGGCCGAACGTCGTCGAGCGATGAGCGTCGACTCGGGAGCTTCTTCGGACCAGAACATCCGTCA
>NZ_JAINZY010000018.1:0-149912 GCF_019890715.1 Nocardia coffeae
AGTCTACGACACTGTTAACGAATACCGGGAACGGTGCGGCGAGGCGTTTCGTAAACACAATATTAGCCAAGGAAACGACCCTCAAGCCGCGATTTCCGATGACGCTCGTGCGCGGATCCGCACCGAAGTCGCGACCGCGATGTTCACCCAGGAGTACGAGCGTGTCCCGTTGGATGCTCGCGAATTATCGTCCTGGGTGGCACGTGTATCGCGGCCGAAAGCTGCCGCGGTCGCCGGTTTCGATATCACTTTCTCGCCAGTCAAGTCCGTGTCGGCGTTGTGGGCGATCGCACCGAAGGCGAGCGCCGAGCGGATCGCCGCGGCGCACGAAGCCGCGGTCGACGACGCGATCGAATGGCTCGAACGCCACGGCATCTACACCCGGCTGGGCCGCAACGGTGTCCGGCAAGTCGATGTCGAAGGCATCGTCGCGGCCCGGTTCACGCACCGCGAATCCCGCTGCGGTGATCCGGATCTGCACACACACCTGCTGATCGCGAACCGGGTCCGCACTCTCGATGGCCTGTGGCGGACCTTGGACGCGTCGATGATCTACCGCCTGACCGTCGTGGTGAGCGAGATCTACAACTCCCGCCTCGAACACCACCTCACCGCAGACCTCGGACTCGGGTTCGCCGAACGTCCCGGAACCGATCCGGCCAAGCGCCCGATCAGCGAAATCATCGGCGTGCCATGGGTGTTGATTCAGCACTGGTCCCGCCGCGACGCCGCGATCACCCGGCGTCTCGGAGAGTTGGCTACCGCGTTCCAGGCCCGGGTGGGGCGTGAGCCGATGCCCAAGGAAATGTACGGATTGGCCGAGCAGGCCACCCTCGACACCCGCCCTCGCAAGCACATACTGCGGTCCCTGGCCGAGCAGCGCCGAGATTGGCGCGGACAGGCTCTTGCCGTGCTGGGTGGGCGCGAAGCACTCGCGACCGCACTCACCAGAGTGTTTCGCCAACCACTCACGCCGCCACGAGTTCTCGACGCCGATGCTGTGGCGTGGGTCGCGGCCCAGGTCCTGGAAACGGTGTCGGGTGAGCGGTCGACGTGGCAGTGGCATCACATTCGCGCCGAGGCCGAACGCCGACTGCGCGGTCTGGTGGATCGCGACCGGTGGGCCGAGACCGTCGAAGCGGTCACCGCCCACGCGCTGGCACCGGAGCGGTCGATCGCACGCGGAGACCCCGACACCGCCGCGGAACCCGCGCTGAGCCGCGTGCCAGCGGTGTTCCAACGACGTAGCGGTGCCAGCGTCTACAACACGTCCGGTGCGCAGTCGTACACGTCCGCGCGGCGGCTCCAGGTCACCGATCGGTTGATCGACCTGTCCCTGCAGACCGGGACCCGCACCCTCCCCGAGCAGTTGATCACCGCCGCGATCGACGCCTACAACTCCGACCCGGCCCATCAGGATCGCCAGTTGAACGCCGGGCAGATCACGGTCGTGCGGACTTTCGCGCGCTCGTCCTGGCGGATCGAGACCACCAACGCCCCCGCCGGTGCGGGAAAAACCACCGCCATGCGTGTGCTGGTGGACGCATGGCGCGCCTCGGGTGGCACCGTGCTGGGGTTGGCGCCGACCGCGGCGGCGGCAGCGGAACTCGCCGCGGCAACCGGTGCGCGCACCGAAACCGCCGACCGGCTGCTGACCATCATCGACGCCCACACACCCTCACCGAATCCACGCCACACGAATGGTTTTGCCGCGTCGGTGCCGCAGTGGGTGCTGCAAATCGGGCACAACACATTGGTGATCGTGGACGAGCACATCAAACTCGGCGACGACAAACGCCTCCGGCTGTTCGAGTTCCTCACCGCTCGCGACGCGGTCATCCGGTGCGTCGGTGATGACCGGCAACTCCCCGCGATCGAAGCCGCGGGCAGCGCCGCGGACACCGCCGACGCGGCCCGCGCCTCCACCCTGAGCCACGTAGTGCGGTTCACCGACACCGCCGAAGGATCCGCGAACCTGCTCCTGCGCGACGGGGATCCGGCCGGATTCGCGTACTACCTCGACCACCAACGCGTGCACTCCGGCGCCCCAGCCACCGCACACGACCACGCCTACGCGGGCTGGATCGCGGACCACCTCACCGACCGCGATGCGCTCATGCTCGCCCCCACCCACGCGATCGTCACCGACCTGAACGAACGCGCCCGCGCCGACCGCCTCGCCCGCGACACCACCCCCATCGGCCTAGAGACACGGCTGTCCGATGACCTGTTCGCCTCAGCCGCCGACATCATCTGCACCCGACACAACGACCCCGGACTACGCCTCGGGGAACACGATTGGGTGCGCAACGGCTACCGATGGATCGTCACCGCCGTGCACCCGGACGGCAGTATCAGCGCAAGACATCTGCAATCCGGGCGCCGGCTCGGGCACAGCACGGTCCTGCCCGCGGACTATGTGCGAGCGCATGTGCGCCTCGGGTATGCGGTCACGATCGACTCCGCCCAAGGCATCACGGTCGACACCTGCCACATCGCACTGACTGGATCAGAGTCACGCAACCAGCTGTATGTGGCGCTCACGCGTGGCGCGCACGCCAACCACCTGTACGTTCCCACCGCCATCGACGGCAGCGAAGCATCCTTCTGGACCGAACCCGGACTCATGCCACGCACCGAATTGGATGTGCTGCAACGGATCCTTTCCCGCGACGCGACCCAACAGTCCGCACTCACCGAACTACGCGACGCCCTGGATCCGCACCGGCGAATCGGGCGCGCGGTGGACATCTACCTCGACGCAGTCGGCTTGGCCGCCGAACACGCACTCGGCGCCGACGCGCTAACTCGGCTCGATGACGCGGCCGAACATGTGCGGCCGGGGCTCACCGGCGCGGCCGCGTACCCGGTGTTGCGGGGCCATCTGGCCACGATCGCCTTGTCCGGCCAGGACCCGGTCACCGCCCTGCACAACGCAATCCACGCTCGTGAACTCGACACCGCCGACGACCCGGCCGCCGTGCTGGATTGGCGGCTGGACCCCACCGGCACCCACTCGACCGGCCCCGGCCCACTGCCATGGATTCGCGGCCTGCCACGCGAACTTCCCGACAACACGGTCACAGAACAACTGCACGCACGGGCACGGATCATCGCGGACCTTGCCGCCCAGATCACCCGCGAGGCTCACATCTGGGACGCGGCGACCGCACCGATCTGGGCACGGCCCCTGCTCGGGGATCCGCGCTTGATCACCGATCTCGCGGTGTGGCGCGCGGCCAACCATGTCCCCGACACCGACCCGCGCCCCACCGGCCCGACGCGCTACCCGGTCCTCGAACGAGACCACAAGGCATTGCTGGACGTCCGGATCACCGACGCTGTCGGGGACCTGCACACCGCCGTCGCCACGTGGTCGGGCCTGGCCAAACGGGTCGACACTCGCATCGTGTCCGACCCCTGGTGGCCAGTACTGGCCGAACACCTCGACACCGCCGCAACCGCAGGCCTGGACATCGACGCACTACTCACCGACGCCGCAGCCCAACGCCCACTGCCCGACCAGATGCCCGCCGCCGCACTGTGGCTACGCCTCGGCCTGGATCCCGCGGCCTTGTCCACCGCTGCCGCAGCACAGAATCTGCGGCCCGAGTGGACCGATCACTTGCAGCAGTTACTCGGCGACGAAGCCACCGAGCGCATCACCACCAACCCCGCCTGGCCACGCCTGGTTGCGGCCCTGGACCGTGCGACCAGCACGGACTGGACACCCGCCGATCTGCTGGCCACGGCCTACGAACTACTCCGTGCCGGCCAACCAGACATCACCACCGGTCCTCGCCCCGACCGACTCGCCACCGCACTCGCATGGCGCGTCGAAGCCCTCCTTCGCCCCGAAACACCGCCCACACCCGAACCCTCAACCGATACGGCACACGACATGGATACACACGACACCCCTTCCCATGCCCGCCCGCCTGCTCCGAACCCCGATTCCTCGGTCCTCACACAACTCGATGCCGTCAGTGAGTTGTTCCGCACCGGCAACATCGATGAGGCGGCCACCCGGTTCGGCACTCTCACCGAGCAACTCTCCGTCGAGGAACGCGACATCCTCGAGAAGGTCGCGAACACCCTCTACACGAACAGTTTCCCGGTCGCACGAGCCCGATTGCGATGGGCCGCAGACAGATACCCTAACCATCGCGAACTCATCCTCGCGTGCATCCCGGACACCGATCCGCACACCTACGCCCCTGCGGACAGCTCCGCGCGCTACCCAGCCTCCCGAAATCCGGTGCGCGACGCCGCACCCCGAAATCATCCGGAACGAACCGAACCCACCCACCGGACACACCACCCACCCAACACCAACCAGGACTTCATCGACAGCTACCTGCACATCCGCGGCCACATCGACGAAGACCCCGATCACCTGCCGATCCCACCCGGAGTCGACCACCGCTACCAATCAACCGCCCCTGAAAAACGACCAGATGGCTACACCCTCGACTACGACCGCGCCGCAGTCCCCCGCACCCACGGATACAGCTGCCTCCACTGCGGAATAGAACGCGCTGCCAACGACACAACTCCACAACGCGGTCAGCACAGCGACGACGGCCTCTGCGGCCAATGCCGCGACGACGGCCACCCTGGCATCCCCGACCACAACCCCGCCGAACACATCCCCGCCCGCTGCACGCACATCACCAACACCTATCCACCCGCCTTAGCACAATCGAAACTCCGCCGCGACTGGCGTGACGCACCCACCCGCCGCGACCGCAACACCATCCACACCTGGGTCACTGAGCACCCACTCCCGGGCACACCACCAACCAACACACATGCCATAGATGTGTCCGATCCGGCGCAGATGCTCACCGATCGCGAACTCACCGCACACATCACGCACACCGAAAACCGACTCACGTTGCCCGCCGACGAGGACATCCTGTTCGGTCCCGCCACACCCGGCGACGACGATCACACCGAACCGACCGTGCACGTTGGCTGGCTGCGAAACGAACTCGCCGACCTGCGCGCGGAGCAGCACCGTCGCGCCCGGCTCACCCCCGAACAGGCAGCAACCGAACTCATCATTCGCACACACCATCGCCCGGATATCGCGACCGATCCGATGCAGGGCAACGCGCTGGACGAGGCAGCCGATCCGGCCGCGCGACACGAGGACCTCGGCTTCTGAGCGAGGGACGGCGCAAAGTATGCTTTCGCGCGGCAGTTGCGAGCCACGGCGCACCAGGAAGCACCCACGGCGCCCCGGTGTAGTGAAAGGTCCCTGGCGGATCCCGCCGAAAACTATTACGCGAGAAGTGAACTACCCGTCCCACGACTACCGGGGTGCGGGGCGGAAGGTGCCCTTGGAGGATGTCGTGGTTCGCAACGCCTACCGTAAATCCCGCACGAGGCTCGTCGCCGCGGTGCCTGGGTCTCCCACACCGAGGCCGCGCGCCTGCTGCAAACCCGCCCGCTGACCCTGACGCCGACCAGTACGCGCTACCGCCGTGAAATTGCGGTCTCGTCCGGCAGGTCCTGCGCAGCACCCATCAGCAGATCTTGTCGGTTACGACCGCGGAACTGGATCTGATCGATGTGTCGTCACCGCCGGTGGTCCGTCTCGCCCGGATCGGCCGCCGTTTCATGACTGCCAGCTATGTCAGCGACCGGCTGCACTGATATGCGCTGATTCCCGAACGAGACTTCTTCTTCACTGTCCGCAACGCCTGCGCCGCCCCGGGTATTGCCCTCGGTGAACAAGCCGGGCCACATCTATTCACCAAGTCCCCTCCCACTCGTCTCCACGAGCTGCAAGACGCTTTCAGGTATGTCATGCATCGCGGTCGGCCTCGCCACCGTTCAACTCGCCCCGCCCATGATCGAGCTCGGCGACGGTCTGATGTTCCCCCGGATTGGCGGGGTGCATCTCTATTGGTCAAGTCGCAGAACGGGACTCAATGAAGTGTTGTCTATGGCGTCGAGCGCCAGATGACGTTGGATAGATGCCATTTCAGGCAAGCGCATCACCGCGCGTGGAGACGCTTCGGCGGCGACGCGACGGTCGTAGTCGGCACGTCCCGCGCGGGCGCGATTTCGTTGTCCGTCCGCGTCGGACTCGTCCTGCTGAGCGTGACCGAGGGTAGTGCCTGGGACGGACCTCGGTCCGGACCTTGGGTGCACTGACCGCCGGTCTGATCGTCCTGGCTCTGTTTATCCGCATCTAAGGTCGAACGAGCGACCCGATGGTCGACTTACGCCGCATTTCGGATCCCTGCCATCACACTGCCCCTGGCCGTCGAGTTTCTCAGGATGATTCCGATCATCACCTACAGCTATGACGTTCCGCAGTTGCTGCAAATCTGCCTCATGATGATCGCTAGCCTTTCCATTCCGCTGGTCACCGTGGTGCTTTTCGCGCTGTTCCACGCCGGCCTGTTAGCCATCGTCATCTGGGCACTGTTCATCAGCACCGCTCTCTGGTTGTTCTGGGCGGGCACGCCTAATCTCATGGTTGATGCCGTTTCGCAGGACCACACTGGTCAGCGCAGGCGTTCAGAACTCGGTCTTCGCCCTGGCGACATCGGTAGCGTCCGCACTCATCGGGTCGGCGCTGGCCAACGATACGGTCGCAACGAGCGCCGGGGGCCCGATCTTCGGGACACCGGATTCGTGATCATCTTCATCTACGGCGCCACATAGCCTCGCCCGCCCGGCATCACGACGATGCCAGCGTTCGCATCGTCGCCCGGTAGAGGTCGGCGACGCGGCGCTCGACATCGCAGTCCTCAGCCAGACCGACCTCCGGCCCCACCGCGGCCCGCACCCCCATATCGGACAAAATCTGTACAAGCCTCGGATTTCCCATCTCCCCCGCACCCGGCGGACGGCGACCGGTCCTTGCCTCCAGCGCCAGGTCAGGCCCTGGAGCAGATCTGGGCCCATCAGCAAGCTGAACAGTGAATATCCGCGACGCGGGAACGTGCAGCACGTCCGAATCGTCGGCACCACTGCGGGCATGGTGCCAGAGATCGAAAACCAGCCCGCCGTTCGCACGGCCGGCCGTCTCGACCAGCGACCACGCCGTGTTCAGGTCGCCGACCGTCGTGAACGGAACGAACTCGAGGGCAACCCGTAACCCGTATTCGGCCGCGTCGTCGCACAGCTGGGCGAAGGCACCCGCATCGCGGTCCAGATCGACGCCGTCCTCCGTATCGTGGACCGCCGTGATGGTGGTTCCGCCCAGTGCACTACAGACCTCGAACAGTTCGTGCCGATCGGCCTCGATCACCGTAGCTCCCGACCCGAGACGGTTACCGACCCACTCGCGACAGCCGTCGCAGTCGGTCAGCACCAGACCGTTGTCCTCGAGGATCATCCGCATATCGGCCAGAGCGAGGCCGTCCCTGAGACGGGCGTGCCGCCACACATTGGGCCAGCAGCTGACCGCATCGAAGCCGGCCGCAGCCGCCATTCCGACGAACCTCCGGAACGGAACCTTGGCCAGACATCCGTTCATCAGGGTCAAATGTTCGACCAGTCCACCCGCAGACAGGACTACCGCCCACCGAGCACGGCGTCGGTGTGCTGGCCGACGACCGGGGTCCGGCTCGCCGGTTCCGCCGGGGTGACCGACAGGCGCGGGGCGGCCACAGGCACGGTGATCGCGCCCTGCTCGTCCGTAGTCATCTCGGTCAGACAACCGCGGGAACGCACATGGGCGTCGTCGCGGATCTCGCGGGCGGTCTGAACCAGTGAGACGGGTAGACGCCGGTTCACGAGTTCCTCGACCACGGCGGTGTGGTGCCGCTTGCTCGTCCATTCCCGCACCGATGCCTCCACATCGCCGATCGGTACGCCGTCGTCGTCACGGAGTCCATGTCCTGCCAGAGTTGCGAGATCGGACAAGTGCCTGGGGGTCGACGCACTGATGGCCACCCAGCGATCATCCTCGGTGGGAAACACGTTGCGCACCACCGAGTCTCGCAGCCTGCTTCCGAGACGAACGGGCACCTCGCCCGCACCGTCGTACTCGGCATGGATCGGCGCCCCCGCTTGCAGCAGGCTGTCGATCGGGTTGACATCGACGAGCTGCCCGCCACCACCGTGTGCCAGACGGTGGTAACAGGCGGCGAGTACCCCGAAGGCGCCCGTCACGGCCGTGACCGCATCTCCCATCGGAACACTGGGCAGCACGGGCGGTCCGTCCGGGTCTCCGGTGACATGAGTGAGCCCGGTGAACGCTTCGCCGATGGTGCCGTTGCCGGGGCGATCGGCGTACGGTCCATCCTGGCCGTACCCGGTCACCGACACGTACACCAACTCCGGATTCAATGCGTGGAGCGTCGGAAAGTCGATACCACGCTTTGCGAGAGTTGCCGGCGGGAGATTCACCACCAGCACATCCACATCGGCAACCAGCCGACGCAGCACAGCACAGCCCTCATCGCTGCGCAAGTCGAGCTCTACGGAACGCTTTCCACGAGCCAGCAGCGGCCACATCCGGCCGGGGTGGTGACGGTAGGTGTCCCCACCCGGCTGCTCGATCTTCACTACATCCGCACCGTGATCGGCGAGCAATGTCGCGAGGTACGGTGCCGCGTACAGGGTGGACGCGTCGATGACCCGCAAGCCCGCCAGCGCCCCGCTCATCTGCCGGTCTCCACTGCCGACGCAGCGCTCGCAGACTTGCCGATCATCGCACCGGAAGGCGGTGCACCGAACAGCAACACCGAGGTGTCCGGGGGCGGAGGCATAGCCGCCCAGATATCGCGCGCGGCGTCATCGGGGGTAAGCGCTTCCCCTGCCGCGAACGCGGCCGCCAGGTGCGGAGCCATGGGATACACGGCCGGGTCCAATTCGGCTTCCCGTCTCGTTGTGGCGCTGTCGACCATCCCGGGGCGGACGGCAACGACCCAGGGACCGGTTCCGCGTCGGGCCCTCTCCCGACGCACTGCCCGAACCCAGTGTTCGACACCGGCTTTCGCGGCGCCATACACGCTATGGCCCTCGATCGGCATCCGAGCCGCGGCAGACGACATCAGCAGAATGCCGGACTCGTACCCCGAACTCGGCCCCACCGCACGCAAGAACCAGTCCGCGAGTACCAGTGGCGCAGCGGAATTTCCGATGACGTCCCGGTAGTAGAGCCGTTCGTCCATCTCGCCGGCGTAGCCGGTGGATCCGTCGAACAGAGCGTTGTGCACGAAAATGGCCCGTTTCCCGGTGAAGCCGTCCAGCACCTTGTCGAACGATTCACGCAACGCAGACCACGTCGACGGTTCGCCGAGGTCGAACCGAATATTCTCGAGGTCCGGATGCGCCGATCGGGACGCGTTGATGATGCGGGCTCCCTCATATGGACAGGTCCGGACCAATCCGGCGCCCAGCCCTCGGGTGGCTCCGGTGATCCAGACGACTGTGGCGGTCATACACTGCTCCTTCGCTGTTCCCGGCATCGCGTTCGACCAACCAATTCCGTTGCGGGACTTCGCCAGTCAACTTCTTCACTGCTCGAACACCACATCCGCACGGACACACGGCCTGACCGAGCAAATCCAGGATTAATCGTACAATTAGATGTATCTTTTAACTATGGAGATCAGCAAAATTGTAGAAGCCGCGGACAGCCTCCGCAGGGCGGTGAGCGGTGACGGCGCCGATCTCAAGCTAGTTCGTGTCGACCTTCGTCGGAGCCAAGTGGAATTGCAGTTGGACCTGGAGTCCGCAGGGTGCGCCGACTGCGTTCTGCCTCCGGATGCTCTGCGGCGCATGGCCGACTCCGCACTGAAGCGCAGCTATCCCGGCGACTACACCGTATTGGTCTCCGATCCCCGGGAAGGAGAGGAAAGCACGGAGGACACGTCCGGCCCGGTCGCCGGTTCGACGAACTCGACAGGTGGAAGTCTTCGCTCGTTCATCCGAGTTGTCGAACCTTGCGCGGTCGCTGGCTTGGGCGATTCCGATCCCGGTCCCGCCTTGAAGTCCGTGGCGCACAAACGGATCGGTTTCCGAGTCGACGTACTGTGGCGGTCCTGGGACTGGGTCGTCGACGAATGGGCCACAGAGCTGCGCGCCGCCGGTGCCGAACCGGTGATCTGGCGACGCGCTCAGGGCCTGGACGGCGTGTCCGGACGCGACCAGGACGCCTCCTACGCGGAATTCTTGGCGTCGGTGGACGCTGCGGTGTCCGGCCTGGCGAATTGTGGCTCGTGCACCTCGTGGACGGTCAAGGATGCCGTGGCCGCGCTGCGTGCGGGTCTGCCGACTGTCGCGGTCGCGACCGCCCAATTCGCGCCTCTGGCGCAGACGCTGGCTGGGCAGTACGGCCGTTCGGGTTTGCGTGTGCAACCACTGCCGTATCCCCTGGACCTCCGACCAGAAGCCGAAGTACGCGAAGTAGCAAGAGAACACTACGCGGACTTCATCGGGCAGCTCACGGCGACCAGCACTGTGGCGATCTGAGATGGCGACGATCGACGCGACGCAGCAGTACATGCTCGGCTCATTCGCCGAAGCTCCGGCCGACATCATCGAATTCAACCGGTATGCGCGGGACGCCGGCTGGTCCGACGGTCTGCCGCTGATCCCACCCACAGAGGAGCGAGTCCGCGCGATGCTCGCAGCGGTGGACGCAGACCCGGACGAGGTCGTCGCCGAACTGCCCCCATCCGGAGCTTCGTGCACGCTCGCCAAGCTGGCGGCAAACGCTGTGATGGCAGGGGCACCGCCGACGGCCCTGCCCCTCCTCCGGACAGCGCTGGCCGCGATGGCCGAACCCGAGTTCGACCTGCACGCACTCAATGCAACCACGGGATCGGCGGTTCCCGCGCTCGTTGTCAACGGGAAGATTCGGCACGAGCTGGAGATCCCTTTCGGCGCCGGATGCCTGGGGGGCGCCGAAGGTGGTGCACCGGCGCTCGGCAGGGCCTTGCGTCTGACCATGCGCAATATCGCCGGCCAGCGCATCGGGGTCACATCCCAGAGTGTCTACGGGACACCGGGCCGCGTGGCCGGGATCGTGTTCGGCGAATGGGAGGAGCGGTCCCCGTGGGCTCCATTGGCTCAGCGGCGCAGTGTCCCGGGGGACGCTGTGACCGTCTACGGTGCGATGGGAACGGTGAACATCTGCGATATCGTCGCCACCACCGGAGCGTTGCTACTGGAGATCATCGGCAAGTCGCTCGCATACCCAGGCGCGAACGGATTCCTCACCTCGACCGTGTTCTCCGAAGTGCTGGTAGCCGTGAACCCGATTTGGGCGGAAATCATCGGCCTGGATTTCCCCGACGCGAACGAGGTGGCCGAGCGTTTGTGGAGCCACGCCGCGCTCCCGTTGGATCACTTCCCCGAAACCCACCGCGGTCCGATCGAAGCACTCGGCCGGGTCGACGAGCAGGGGCAGGTCCACCTCACGCCCACACCGGCTGATGTCATCGTTGTAACAGCTGGTGGCTTGGGCGGATTGCACGCGGCCGTTCTTCACAGCTGGGGGGCCACGCGATCCCAGACCCGCGCCGTCCGATAACCGGGGGCCATCTACTGACAACACTGACGACGTCGAAGAAATCCAGAAGACCTTCAACCGTGTCTGGTCCGACGGCCGGTGAATTGTCATGTGCTTACCAGACCTTCGACCCGGAAACTGGGGTGCCCTCGTCCTGGCCGAGAGCACCCCCGGGGGGAACAGCGCCAGAATCCGTCTGTCGCGTTCAGAAGCCCGCTCACCTGTTGTGGCGGCGCGATATAGAGCATCCGCAATGCTTCATGTATCTACGAAATATTCAGTCGCGCAACAAGTTTCGCCGCAGCGCGAAGAGACAGCCCCGCCGCGCTGCGCGGACATCACCCTTCGTCGTTGACCCAGCGGACGAACCTCGTCAAGGGCATGAAGCCATCGTGTGGCAGCCCCTGCTCCACGCCCCCGGCACCGCCGAGCGCCACAACACGCTGCACACCCATAGCGGCGAGCCCATCGCGCAGATGTTCCTTGCGGTGCGGGGGATACACGCCGACAGTCTGGGTGGCGACGTTCGCATAGGTCACGGCATCACTCAGTTGTTCCACCGGAACGACATTGACCGTGCGCATGTCCGGGTGGAAGTCGACCGGATCAGCGGACCGGATCACCACGCCGGATCCGGCGTAATCACCCCAGACACGGTAGAAATCGTCCAGCCCACGCAGGCCTTCGATCTCCTCTCTCAGCTCGGGACCGAGTGGCCGGCCCCCAGCGCTCGCGTGCGGCCGGGTCACACCCATCCGCTCACAAAGCAGCGCACAGTAGCGGTCGACTTCTTCTTCGGTGCCTTCGACGAACTGGAAGCGCGACGCGGAGCACGCCTGCTGCTCCACTAACGTCGCGTCCGTCGCGGCGAGGTCGGCAGCCTCTCGAAGCGTCTCCTCCGATTCGAATGCTTCGCGTCCGATCAACGAGATCGACGTCTTCGGATCGAAAGCGACGAGCTCGAACCCGGGACCGACGTACTTCTGTGCGTTGATGATCGTCGAGCCTCCGCCCCACGCCACGAGCTTGTCGAAGAACTGCGGGCGGAACAGCGTGCTCTCGACCTTCGTGTCACCACCGCGCCAATAGGCGGCCGAGAACGACTGCGTGACCGGGTGATTCGGTGCGACCGCGCCGAGCGCTCGCAACAGGGCCGGAGCGGTGAACAAATCGTTCGAGGGAATCTTGATCAAGTTCAGGCCCTTGATCAGTGCACCGCGGACGATCGTCTGTGCTGCGACACCGGGCGAGTTGCCCGCGATGACGTGAATGAGCCGCGGCGGAAATGCCCGCACCCGGTGGGTCCGTCCACTGGGAGCATCGGTGATCATCCGCCAACCGTCGATGACGTCTTTACCGCCGAGTTCGTTGGCGATCTGGAATTCCATCGACCGGCGCGTGAATGTCTTCGGGAGATGTTCGTAGGATCGTTCGACGACCTCGGCCGGCAATGGGCTGGTCAGCTGAGCGAAAGCCATCGCTTTCGCGAATTCCCCGTCCTTGTCCTCGTTGATCCAGTTCCCGACTTCGACAAGTACATCGATGATCTCGTCGACGGGTACATCGAACGCAGGGCCTGGCTCGGCACGAGTCCAGACGATCTCGTCGAGGTCGAGTGCAGGGGTCGAGAATTGTCCCGCGCCTCTGCCGTATGTGAGAGCCTCGCCGGTCTTGACCCGGCCCTTGACTACGTGGGGTACGGCAACCGGGCTGGCGTTCTGTGTGGTGGTCATTCGCCGACGGCTCCTCGAATGTAGGCATCGATGGTCCCGGCACAGCCGATGTGATCGTCCTGGCCAGCCCGCGCAAACCGAGTAATGTTGTCCAGCAGCGTTTTCCCCGGCCGTCCGCACGGGCATCGGTCGGCGAGGTCGATCGTCACCTTGTCGCCGGTGATGATGCCGCCCCAGCGGCCTTCCACACCCAGGTCGAGAAATGCGAAGCGCGCTTCCAAGAGCCCCTCGACGGCGTCATCGGGGCCGAGGATGCGCTCACCGTTCTCGTCGAGCGGCAGCACGATCAGCCCGGGAGCAGCATGGTAACGGCCGGCGTCACAAAGGGGAAGCGCCTGGGACAGTTCGGTCATGCCGTATGTGGAATTCCGTACGACATCACCCCAGAATCGAGCTACCTGTTCCTTGTAGTCAGCCGGCAGGGTCACCCCCTTCACGCCACCCCCGGCGGAAACGATGGATTCGGGATGGAACTCGCCGTCCCCGACTCCCTGCTCGTGGGCCCGCTGCAGGATCACCATATGCTGAGCCCACAGTCCACTGACGAAGATCGGCTGGTCGCGATGTTTCAGGAGTGCGTCGGTGAAGCTGTCGAGATCCGCGCGCATGCGCGCGGACTTCGCGGCGTCCGCCGATTCCATCTCGGCGATCTCGTGCG
Source organism: Nocardia coffeae (assembly GCF_019890715.1). Lineage (NCBI taxonomy): Bacteria > Bacillati > Actinomycetota > Actinomycetes > Mycobacteriales > Nocardiaceae > Nocardia > Nocardia coffeae. The sequence continues at coordinate 13,877 of NZ_JAINZY010000018.1, forward strand.
GAGTTGCCGTGCCGTTGGCCATCTTCGTGCGGAACGCCGCCGCTCTACTGACCTCGGAGATCAGCAGCGGTTCGTCCGACAGGGCGTGCACCTCACCAGGGCGTGCCCAGATCTCGGCGTTCGTATGGAATGCCTCGACAGCACTGGTCCGTCCGAACGACGGCCCCATCCAGAACATCACGTGGTCGCCGTCGGATCGGGTGCGCGGCCAGCCGCTGGTGTATTTGAAGTGACGTGTCTTGCGCGCGCGGTCCGCCATCGTGTGATTCAGGAACGATACTTTCCCGCTCGTCCCGCTCGTGGCGATGACAGCATGCCCGGCGGCCCACAACCGCTCGAGCCAGTCGTCGACGTCGACCACGCCCTCGAGGTCCACATCGGAGAAGTCTGCCGACGACAGCGTCGACAGCCACTGCAGCATCTTGTCCCAGCGCCCCTTGTCGTAGAACGACTGTGGATAGGATTTGTATGCGGTGTGAGTGAACAGCAGCGGCACGATGTCCGCGTAGGACCGGATGGCATCGATACCGGCTTCCTTTGCGCGCTTGTCCAGCAAGGAGATCCGGCCACGCTGCCACTGGAACAGTTCATCGGCCGCTGCGATCCGATGCGCCGCGAGGTCGTCTCCGCCGAGCGCGAACGCCCGGTCCGGATCCTCGATGTAGTTCAACAATTCTGTACGTGTGTTCGACAAGGGCATAACTCCTGCATTGGGCACCACAGTATCGGTGCACGCCGACTCGATCGGCCTTCGCCGGACACCAGAGCGGCATGTCCGCCCAAAGAAGACGCGAGCCCCTTTATATTACAATAATCTAGCTAATAATTTCAGGTTTCCGCCATGTTGCCCGGCTCCCCGGTCTATCCGGTCACGAAGACTGGACCCTCGGTTCACGATGCCGCCGCCCTTCGGCCGGCTCGTCCAATTCCAGCGCCGCCCGCTGTACGGTCACTCCCTCTCCGGGCGCACCGACAACGATCGGCGACAACTGCAGCGACACGAGCTCCGGCAGCTCCTCGACAAGCCATGCCACCCGCAGAATCACGCCGATCAGCGCATCGATGTCGCGCTCGGCGAGTATCGGGAATGCCCGCACCGAGCGGACCAACCGCATCGCGTCCAGGTCGCTGACTGGAGTGATGTGGAATGCGACATCCCCGTACAACGCGAGTGAATCACCGAGTACGCCGAATGCGAGCAGGGGCCCGAAAACTCGGTCGACAACAACCGATAGGGAAACCGCGGACCCGGCGATCCCGGAGTCGGGCACGAGGTCGATCCCCGCCGCCTCTAGAAGTTCGGCGGCGCCGGCGACGGACACCGGGCCGATGCCGGCACGGTCGACGAATTGGCGCACCCGGCCGGCCGCGAACCCCTGTGGCTCCCTTACCATTCCCGCCGGCTGCCGACGCCAGGCCCCATACGCGGCAGCACGGCCGAGCGCCGCGGCGGCTGCCTCGGGGAACGTGTAGCTGGGAACGCTGGCACCTTCGCCATGGTCCACCGAGAGCTCACCTTCCATTCCGTCGAAACTGGCCACGAAGGTCTTACCGGGCACAGATCCGGCCGCATTCACCAAAGCCGCGAGGATGGCATCGCGGCCACGTACCAGAGGCGGGATGAACAGCGCGATCACCGCGTCGACTCCGTCGTCGGCCAACAACGTACGCAATGCCGTCTCGTACTGTCCGGCATCCGCGCGGGGTGACAGATCGATGAAATCTGCCGGTTCACCGTCCAAGGCGATATCGCGCAGCACTCCTCGCGTCGGTTCGCCGAGGGAAGCAATGTGCAGACCTGCCGCCCGGCAGGCTGCGGCGGTCAGCGCACCGGGTTGCGTCGCATTCGTGACCACCACGACCCGATTGCCGTGCGGGACCGGTTGACACGCGAAAAGGCGCGCGACGTCGAACATCTCCGCCAGTGTTCGGGTCGCTACGATCCCGGTCTGGGAGAACAGCGTGTCGGTGACCGCGCCGAGGTCAAGTGCCTCCGGCATGCTGAAGCCGGTCATAGAGACCTGAACCGCGCTGGTTACGGTCACGATCGGCTTGTGGGCGCTCACCCGCCGGGCCAGGCGCGCGAATTTGCGTGCGTTACCGAAACGTTCGAGGTCGAGCAGGATGACCGACGTGCTCGGATCCTCGTCCCACCACTGCAGCAGGTCGTTGGGCGAGACATCGGCCGAACGGCCCAGCGATGCGAACCCGGAGATTCCGAGCCCGATCCGACTGGCGTGTTCCAGAATCGCAAGTCCCAGCGTCCCGGATTGGCTTGCCATGGCCACCGCCCCGGTGACCGGCAGCGATGTCGAAAATGTAGCGGCCAGCCGCCGTGAGCCCTGCTGTGCCAGGATGCCCATGCTGGCGGGGCCGATGAGGCGCATACCCGCGCCGCGGGCGTATCGGACCATGTCGCGTTCGGCGGCACGGCCCTGCTCCCCCAGCTCGCCGAATCCGACCGACAGCACGATGACCGCCGCCACCCCAGCGCCTGCGCAGTCCCGCAGGACCTCCGGGACGAGGTCGGCGTTGACCGCCACCACGACCAGGTCGACCGGTTCACCGATCGAGTGCACGGTGGGATGTGTCGGCAGTCCCATCACCGCAGGCGTGTTCGGGTTCACGGCATAGACCCGCCCTGGAAAACCATGCGTGACAAGGTTTCTCACCACCGACCGGCCGAGGTTGTCCGGTCCGATGCCCGCACCGACGACCGCGACCGTGCGCGAATCGAAGATGCGCTGCATCGATGAGCGGACGGCCTGGCGTTCCCGGCTGTCGGAGCGGGCCAGCACCTGCGCGCGCGGCTGAATTGCGATATCCGCGTGTAGTACCGATTCTGGCGGGCCGAATACGACCGCGTAACCGGAACTCTCCAGAGTACTTATCATGGCGAAGTTCTCAGCGAGAACGTCCGCTTCCAGCACCGAGATCCGATAATCACGCGCGACCGACGCAATATGTTCCAGCAGCAGGCCACCCAGACCAAGTGATTGAAACTCGTCGACGATGGTGAAGGTCACCTCCGCACGGTCCGGATGACCGTCGACGCGCACGAAATCCGCGACTCCGACCGCACGTCCTTCATGGAGAGCGACCAGTCCGACCTGTTCGTTCGAGTCGAAGTTCATGAATCTGGCAAGGCCCGCGCGATCCATGGTGACGACCGGCCCCAACATTCGCATCGAGATCGTGCGGCGCGACAACCGGCGACTGAACTCGACGATGAGTTCCAGGTCATCGCGGGTCAAGCGCCGGATGAGTACCGAACGCCCATCCTTCAGCAACCCGGGTAGGCCGTCATCCGGATTTCGGACGGGACGCACCACACCACCGCCTCTCGCTCACTCGACGTACTTCGCGGATGGCCACGCCCGCCTCGCACCCCTCCGGGACCCAGCGGTCACAACTGTATGAGCAGGGCGTCTTCTGCCGTGGTGACGCGGCCGGGCACGCCGGCCGGTACGTCGGTGATCCGCGCTGTGCGGGCATCGGTGGCCGAAACCAGCAGTTCGCCGCCCGCCTCCCGGATCACCCATTCGGCAGCGTCGACCCGCAGAACGTCTGGCGCACTCGGCGAAGCCATACCGAGCGCCGGGCCGAGGATTGCCATCAGCACCGAATTCACCTCCGAACCCACTAATTCGGCGTGCGCCTCCGGCCTGGCCCATACGATCTTGACATTCGCGAAAACCGCGGCCAGATCGGGTTTTTGAGCTCTGACGCCAGCCAACGTCTCCCCACTGAGTCCGATGACCACAGAAATCGGCATCTGTTCCAACACCGACAGAGTGCGGGCACAATCCCAGCCGTAGATCTCGGCCGGGGTATATGTTGCGCCAATCTGCCGCAACGCCCGAACCACCGGGCTCAACCACGGGCTCTCATGGTTCGGCGTGGTGATCAAGACGTGGTCGTCGCCGGTCACGCCGGCGGCGAGTAGCTGTTCACGCGCCCAGACGACGTCGCGACGAAGGTCGTCCCAGCCGATTTCGTAATCCACGAAATCATTCCCAGATCGCCAAACACCGATACCGTAGATCGGTGACCGCGGTAGGCGTGCGGCCGCTTCCAGCATCGTTTTCCTGGTCATTCCTTCACCGTCCTCGGGAATTTGGCGACGCTGGAGCTGTATTCCAAGATGTCCTCCACCGTCAGCAGGACGAGGTCGACGCCGACGCCCAGCCCGGACTCCAGCACCCCGGTCAAGCGTCGTTCGAGATCGTCGATGTCGGCCGTGCGTTCGGGCGCGTATCCGACGCGCAGCCGCAACCGGGTCATCGGGCTGTCCGACCGGAGGATCTGGAACATACCGTCGGTCAGCTCGGGCAGTGTTTCCACCAGGCGCCAGACGTCGCCGACGACGACGGCTTTACCGTCGACGACGGTCTCATCCCCACGCCGACCCGAAAACCACATCCGGGCATGTGTCCGCCCCGTCGACGAAGGCTTGCGGGTGACACGTACCAGGTCACCGGAACGGAATCGGATGTACGGGGCGACGCGGTTGTCCAGATCGGTGGCGACCAGCTCCCCGACTTCCATGTCGCCGACAGGTTCGCCGGTAAGCGTGTCGAGGACCTCCGGGTACATCGTGTCCTCCCAGAGCTGGAATCCGTCGAGATCCGGCCCCTCCCAAGCTGTTCCGGTATCGCCGGCGCTGGTGTAGGTCACGACCTTCACACCCCAGTCCTCGGTGACCTTGCGCTTGAGCGCAGCACCCATGGGCTGACCTGCGAAGGAAACGAATTTCACCGAAGCAAAGACCTCACGCAGGTCGTATTTCGACTCGAGCTTCTCGAACTCCATGATGCAGGGCAGATGGACATGCATATACGCCACCTTGTGCTGCCGGATCGCCCGTATCAAGGCCTCTCCCTGCCCTGTCCAGCTGTCGGCGAACACCGGCGTAAGCCCGAGTGTCAGGTAGAAATCGTCGTAATAGTTGCGGAATGCGCCGGCTGGGACGATGACCCGATCGCCGGGGCGGAGGCCGTGGGCGTACAGGTCGCGAGCCGACACCGTGGGCAGCGGCGGTGCCTCTGTCCAGATCTCGGGAAGCGGTTCCGGAGCGGATGTCGTCCCCGATGTAGTGGTCACCGAGACCAGATCCTTCCGGTCCACGCAGAGCAGCCCACCGTAAGGATCGCCGGTACGCGCGCGATACGCCTTGATATCCGCCTTCGTCAGGGTCGGGATCTTGGTGGTGAAGTCGTCGAGGCCGGTGATATCGGCGGGCGTGACACCGGCTGCGGCCCAATACTCGCGGTACAACGGCGAGTTGTCCCATGCGAATCTGACCAGTTCGAGCACGGCGGCCTCTTGAGCGGCCCTCACGGCTTCCCTCGAAGAGGTTTCCACCTCCGGCTCCAGGAACTCGCAAACCTCACCATCGACTGGTTTGCGCGAGCTCTCCCGTTCGTTGGTTGTCACGACCTCCTCCATCACCGGGCGCTTGCCACGCCCCGTTGCGCACTACGATCGGCGACTCGGGACGTGACCTGCCACGAGATTAACAGGTTAAACATCTACCCGTATGGCGGGAGGGTGTGTAGCTACTCCCCCGCACCATCGCACTGCGTTTCGAGCCACCGATAGTGGTCTTCGAAATGGGAGGCAGGCCGCCTGATCATGATCGCGTCGGCTTCGGCGACGATGGCGCCGGAGCTTTCAAGTTCCAGCGTCGCTCGAACGAAGACCTTGCGATTCTCGCTCCCCACGGACCACGCGCGTCCGAGCATTGGCCACCCGATCGGCACCGGACGCACGAACTTGACACTGAGAGTGCCGGTAACCCCGAATTGGTTGTTCAGCACCAGCGTGTGCCCGACCAACTCGTCCATGACGCCCGCGGTCCATCCGCCGTGCGCAACCTGCGGTCCGCCCTCGTTCGCGGGTGAACACACCACGCGGCTGATCACCACACCGTCATCACCGAGATGCTCGCTCTCGATCCCGAAGCGGCAACGGTTGAGCGCATGGCAACCGAAGCAGAGATGCATCCCGGTCGGCGACTCGGGCGCGTACAGCGGCGACAACGGATCTCTGGGACGCACCTCTGATGCAACGCCCATGTCGTGCGCCATTTCGGTTGTTCCGGATTCGTTCATAAGAACCTCTCTTCACAAAAAGCCCACACCCAACGGATCGGCAGCGTGGAGATAGATCGAAGTCGGCCAGGTTCGGAACCTCGGCCTCCTCATGTACCGAGCCGCTCGGAGGTGCGGTGGCCGGCTTCGGCGCGGACCTCTGAAACTTCAAGACGTATCGGAGCAGACGCGCCCCGTCCGGCCCACCGCTCAGGCGGTTGTGGTTGTGGGGAAGAGTTCCTCGAACGTTCCATGCAGCACCCGATCACGGATCTCGACCTCGACACCATCGAAGATCGACCGCAACGTGTCCTGAGTGTGCCCGTACGTACCCTCCAAATGCGGGTAATCATCACCCCACAACACATTGTCATAACCGGTGTCCTCAATGATCTGCACCGCACTGACATCATGCTGGAACGACGCATACACCTGCTGACGGATGATCTCACTGGGAAGACGCGACAACCTCGGACGCACGAACATCCCGTGCTGCCGATAACCCTCATCCATCCGATCACCGATCGCAGGCACCCAACCCGCACCACCCTCCGCGATGAGCACCTTCAAATCCGGATGCCGATCGAGCGCACCACCAGCCACCAGATGCGACACCACCCGCATACCCGGATAAGTAGTCTCCATATAATTCACCACCGCACCACCCGGACCGCGATACACCACATTCACCCCACCGGTGCCGATATGCCAGCACAGCGGCAGCTTCAACTCCTCAGCCACCGCCCACAACGGCTCCCACAGATCCAACCCCCAAGCCCGATCATCATCAATACCACACGGGAAATACAGCGCCCGAAAACCCATCTCCGCAGCACGCTCCACCTCAGCCACCGCGTTGTCGACATCCCTCAACGGCACAATCGCGGGGGCGAAAACCCGATCCTGCTCACCCATCACCTCCTCCATGGCCCAGTCGTTCCACGCCCGAGCCACCGCATTCTCCAACTCGGCATCACGGATGTTGCAGACCCAGAAACCCATCGACGGGAACGCCAACTGGTTACGCACACCTTCCTGATCCAGATCACGCAACCGGATCCGAAGATCCCTGAACCCCGGCGGACGAATCGAGTCCATGAAATCATTCAACTGACGATCGATCTGCATACCATCGATATAGAGAATCTCGTACTTCTCACCACGCTCCGAACGCGGCGCCCGATCCGCGAACCGCTTCGACAACCGCGAAGTCCACAAATCCTCCGGCTCCATCAAATGCGAATCACCCGAGTGCGCCCAAATCTTACCCTCGCCGACCCGCCCCTGATCAGCACGCATCACCGCTGTCATGTGTCCCTCCTCAATCGAGTCACTCCCGGACCGAACGGCCTCGGACCGACAGTTTCTTTACACTGTAACGAAAAGAGGGCATCGTGTACAGCGAATTCGAACGAAGCCTTGAGAGGGTGCAATGGAACGACACTCGGCAATGCGGCTCTGACCGCCGAGCAGCGCGAGCACTATCTCGCCACACTGAACGCTGAGAGCTTGCCCGCCCTGATGCGGTCGACGTGGACCTGGGACGATCGCGCCTTGCACCACGGTTGAGCGAGTTGCTCACCGGGCTCACCGCGGTTCAAATGCGATGCGGCAGATAGCATTGCGTTTGACAGCGGGCGCCGACGATCTCGATCTCGAGACCGTGGCTACGATCGAAATGCGAGCCCGCAGCGCCGACCTGCTGCTCGGCGGACCGGCGCTCGCCCCACGAGCGACTTCTCGAGCGCCTGAGCATCTGAGCCGCAGGCGATGCCGAGCAGAATGCGGCCACCGTTCGGCCCCTACACAACTGAGTACACTGCGCCTGTGGGAACGAGCGGACGTCCGATGGCCGGCAGTAGCTCCGTGCAGCCGGCCTCCCGGCCGCGAGGCCGTCCGCCGTCGTTGACCGAGGATCAGATCGTCGACGCCGCTTTGCAGATCATTCGCACCGAGGGTCTCGACGCGCTGTCCATGCGACGTTTGTCCCAGCAATTGGGGCGTTCCCAGATGGCCGCCTACTCCTATGTCTCCGACAAGCAGCAACTACTCGACTTGGTGGCCCGCCGTACCTTGGCCGATGTTGAGATCCCGGGCCCCGACGACGGCCCGTGGGACGTCCAGATCCGGCTGATCATCGACCGCATCGATACCCAGTTGCGCCGGCACCCCGGCATCGCCGGGGTGCTGCTGCAGCGAATGCTGCATTCGGATCGACGTCTGATGCACGCATTGATGTTGATCATGGTGGACGCCGGACTGCACGAGAAAGAAGTTCTGCTGGCCTATTCGACGATCCACACCTACCTGTTCGGTCGGTATCAGGTTGCCCTCTCCCCCGTTCCACAGGACGACGAGCCGAACCTACCGCCCGGACTGACGCATGTGATGCCGTTTCTCGACGAGTTGCATCGCGCGGATTACTTCAATTTCGGCATCGACGTACTGCTCGACGGCCTCCGCGCCCGAGTCACCGAGAATCGGCGTCAGCAGGACGGCCAGCGCGCCTGACCCGTTGCGATGTTCCACAGACAACCTGGGCCAGGAGATGCATGACCACACTGCTCGGGAGGAACGCCGCCTGCCGCAATTGAACCAAGCCGCACCGGCACTGCTCGATCCGGTTCATTCCGTGCGGATTCGCGGCCCTGGCAGTCCGCAGGCACATGGCTTCTCATCGATCGTCCCGTCGATGTTCAGCTCGATATCGCGTCCGCTGAACCGTCGGTCGCCGACCACCGTCAGAGCTGGACCGGCAACGCCAGCAGTGAGGTGCCACTCTCCTGGATCAAGGTGCAGTCCTGTTCGTTCCGGACAAGACAGAGCCAGCGCCGGTCCGAGCATTGCCATCTCTGCGGGCTCCAGACCCGCGCCGCGTAGTTGCTCGACTGCGTCGGGCCGCGCCCAGATCACCGGCACGGCAGCCAGCAAGGACCTCGTGTCGTCATCGGCGAGTAATACCTCGGCCGTCTCACCGGGTAGCCCGACAACAGCTTTGACAGACAACAAGCGCATCAGCGCCGCAACCCGGCGGGAGTCCCAGGCAAACGGTTCGGCATTGCTGAACACCACGCCCACATCGCGCATCGCGTGAACCAGCGGAGTGAGCCACGGGCCTTCGGAATTGCGGATGGTCAGCACCGCGTGTTCAGCCGCACCCACAGCCCATACCTCTAGCAACCGCCGTGCCCACACGGTATCGCGCCCGAATTCGGGCCACCCGATCTCGAAGCCGACATCCCCGCCAGCACGACGAAAGTGCCCGATTCCGACCAGTTCCGGATCCGGTCCGACCATGGTCGCGATCATCGATTTGCGGCTCATGCCTTCACCACCCTCGGGAATTTGGCCACGCTCGAACTACGGGCCACCAGATCATCGACCGGAACCAGCTCGATATCCGCTTCGATACCCACCTGCGCGGCGACCGCCGCACGTAGTCGCAGCCCCAAACCGTCCAGGTCCAGGCCGTCGGCCGGCACATAGCCGACCCGCAGCCGCAATCGGTCGACCACCCGAGACTCACGGATGATCTGGAACATTCCGTCGTGGGTCTCCTCGAGGGACTCGACCGCTTTCCACACCTCACCGACCACGACAGGCCGACCACGCACGATCGTTTCGTCCCCCAAGCGGCCGGCTATCCATTGCCGCGCATGGGTACGACCGCACCCACAGGTTCCCTGGTCGAGTCGTACCAGGTCGCCGCTGCGATACCGAATCAGCGGAGCGGCCCGATTATCCAGATCGGTGGCCACCAGTTCGCCGAGCTCACCCGAGGCTACGGACCGACGACTGTCGGGTTCCAGGGTTTCGGCGAGGACCAGGTCCTCCCATAGGTGATACCCGTCGTGCTCCCGACATTCCCACGCCGTTCCCGTATCGCCGGCGCTGGTGTAGGTGAACAGTTCGATTCCCCACTCGTCCTGGACCTTCGCGGCCAGCGCCGCCCCTAGTGGCTGCCCGGCGAAGGCGGCACCCTTGAGCGAAGAGAACGCCTCGCGCAGGTCGTGAGTGCCAGCGAGACGCTCGAACTCGAGCACTGTCGGCATGAGCAGCTGTACATAGGTCGGCCGGTACCGCCGCATCGCAGCGATGACCTCCGCACCCCGGCCAAGCCAGGAATCCAGGTAGATGGGGACCAGACCCATCTGGTGGAAGAACGTGTCGAAGAAGCCGCGAAACGAACCCGGGGGTACGAGAACACGGTCGCCGGGCCGGACGCCGATTTCCCAGATGTCGCGGGCCGCACAGGTAGGCAGCGGTGGCGCGGTATCCCAGATCTCGGGCAACAGTTCCGGGGTGCCAGTTGTACCCGAGGTGGACATGATCGACGTCAGCCGATCTGTCGGCACCTGCAGCAGACCCCCGAACGGGTCGCCCGTCCGATCCCGGTAGGCCCGCACGTCGTCCTTCGAAAAGGTCGGGATCATTTCGAGAAAGTCGTCGAGAGAGCGGATCCGGGCCGGGTCCACTCCTGCCGCAGACCAGAGCTCACGGTAGAACGGCGAATTCTCATATGCAGCGGGGACGAGTTCGAGCACTCGTTTTTCCTGCGTGGCCAGCAGTTGCTCCCGTGGCATCGTTTCGATATCCGGCTCGAAGAACCGCCGGTTCGGATCGTCGACGCCCGACTCGGGCGTTCTGGACCGGGTTACATCCACGTCGTCTTCCTTCGTAGGTCCAATACCAGCCAGAGATGTGGATCACACCGTAGGACGCATCCAGCCCTGCAACCCAAGGAACATTGCTCCGCCGAAACCGACCATAGATGCGATTACATAGTAGAATAATATAAACGATTTTACAGGATCGTGTGACGCGATCAGCTGAGCGAGGTACAGAGGTGCAACCGTCCGTCATCATGTGTGCAGGCGATAGATACGGTCATATCGACGATCGATCGTCAGCGCATGATGCCGAGGCCCAGAAGATCCTTCACGCCGCACGACTGGTGCTCGAACGCTCGGCTTTCCGTTCCCTGAAGATCCGTCAGGTACTCGTTGCCTCAGGTTCGTCCGCAAGCAACTTCTATCGCCGATTCCCCAGCAAAGCTCATTTGCTGCTGGCGCTTCTCGAGGACGAGGTGCGACTCGCCGACCAGCGACTCCACGACGAGATCGACGCCGCCGACCCGATCGCCGAACAGTTGCTCACCTGGCTGCGTAACACCATCGGCAACGTGTCCGACCGGGCTCGCGCCCAGCGGACGAGACTGTTCCTGGACCCGGACCTCCTGGAGATGCTTCCGGAGCAGCTGCACTCACTGCACCGGATCATCGACGATCGACTGGGTGAGATCGTCCGGCGCGGCATTCGCAGCGGAGAACTCCGGCCCGGCGACCCCGAAACCGATGCGATGCTCGTGTGCCAGCTCGTCCGCGGGCTGGTGACCAACAGACTCGACAGCGGAATCGCTTGGGAGGAAGATGATTTCGTGACGCACGTGCACGCTTTCGTTCTACGCGCCCTCGGCGGTACCGCCTAGCATCCGACGCATGGTGCAGAAGCCGGACGCTCCAATGTCCGTGGCTGTGTATCGAGCGCCCGGTGACGGGCGCTCGATACAACAGGTGCGTAGACAACGCGACGGTGCCCGCCACGCAAGTGCCGGACACCGTCCATGTGTGGTGCGCTCGCCCGGAAGGCTGGATTACCGTTGTAGCGGCCGACGGTTCCGGAGAGTCAGCGCGGACCGAACCGCTGCGCACCATCCAGACGGACTACTTCGCCGTTGATGTAGCCGTTGGTCAACAGATGCTCCGCCAGGGCAGCAAATTCTTCGGGCGCGCCCAGCCGCTTGGGGAACGGGACACTGCTGGAGAACTTCGCCAGCGCCTCCTCGCCCACCGTTTCCATCAGCGGGGTCAGCATCGTGCCCGGCGCGATGGTGTTGACGCGAATACCGACCGCACTCAGATCACGCGCCGCCACCAGCGTGAGGCCGACAACCCCTGCCTTGGCCGCCGTGTACGCACTCTGTCCGATCTGACCCTCGTATGCCGCGATCGACGCGGTGGCGACCACCGAGCCCCGCTCCCCGGCGGCCGTCGGCTCGCCGACCGCCATTCGCGCAGCGCCGAGCCGCAACACGTTATACGTGCCGACCAGGTACAGCTCGAGCGTCTTGGTGAAGACTTCCAGGCTCGCCGGGGTGCCATCGCGCTTGACCACCCGCTCGCTGGCTCCCACGGAGCCACCGTGCGCGATCACGATATGGCGCAATGTGCCCATCGCTGCCGCGACATCGAGCGCAGCCTGCACCGATTCCTCGGAGGTGACGTCGGTGCGGGCATAACGAACTCGGTCACCGAGGTCGTCGACGAGCCTGCCCGCGCGGTCATCGGCGAGATCTGCGACGACCACCGCCATCCCGGACTTGTGCAAGCGACGGACGACGGCCTCACCGAGCCCGCCGGCGCCACCGGTCACCAACGCCACATTGGTCACAGAGGTGGTCATATCTTCTCCGTTCGGTGAATCTGATGCGAATGGGTACGGCGGACCGACTCACTCGCCGGTCCATACCGGTTCACGTTTCTGCGCGAAGGCTTCGGCTCCTTCGCGCGCGTCCCGGGAGCTGAAGACGGGTTCCAGCAAGGTGCGTTGCCGATCGAACGCCTCGGCGCCCGTCCAGTCGGCGGATCCGACAACGATCTGCTTCGTGACGGCGACGGCGAGTGGCCCGTTCCGGCAGATCACCGCCGCGAGTTCCAGCGCCCTGTCGAGTGCCTCGCCAGGCTCGACGAGGTGATTGACCAAACCGAATCGGTGAGCGAGCTCGGCCGAGAAAGCCTCTCCTGTCAGGGCCAGTTCCAATGCGATCTGGTAGGGGATTCGCTGCGGCAGCCGCAGTAGCCCGCCACCACCAGCGACGAGGCCGCGCTTGACCTCGGGCAGCCCGAATGACGCGGTACGCGAGGCGACGATCATATCCGTTGCCAGCGCCAGCTCGCTTCCTCCTGCCAGCGCGAAACCCTCGACCGCAGCGATGACGGGTTTACGCGGCGGCGCCTCGGTGAAACCGAGACCACGGCCTTCGATCCCGACATCTTCCCCGGCGATGAATGCCTTGAGATCCATACCCGCGCAGAAGTTTCCGCCGGCGCCGGTCAACACACCGACCGACAGATCCGCACTGCTGTCGAGGAGGTCCATCGCGTCCGCCAAACCGTGGCTGACCTCCGCGTTGATGGCATTACGAGCTGCGGGCCGGTTGATGGTGACGATGAGGATGCGATCACGTCGTTCGACGATCAGAGAAGAATTCTCCGAAGTGTCGGCCCGAGCGTTTGCCCCCACGGTCAGATCCGCTCGTAGATCGTGGCGTTCGCGGTACCGCCGCCCTCGCACATCGTCTGCAGCCCATACCGCTTTCCGGTGCGGATCAAGTAGTGGATGAGCGTGGTCGCCAGCCGCGCGCCGGAGCAGCCGAGCGGGTGTCCCAGGGCGATGGCGCCGCCCACCGGGTTCAGCTTCGCCTCGTCGGCACCGGTCTCGATCTGCCATGCGAGCGGGACGGGCGCGAAGGCCTCGTTGACCTCGAAGGCATCGATGTCGCTGATGCTCAGTCCGGATTTCCGCAGCGCCAACGCAGTCGCCGGAATCGGGCCGGTGAGCATCTTGACCGGATCGTCTCCGGCGACAACCGCGGTGTGCACGCGGGCCAGCGGGGTGAGACCAAGGCGAGCGGCGTTCTCCGAGGTGGTGATAAGCAGGCCGGCCGCACCGTCAGAGATCTGCGAGGCATTGCCGGCGCTGATCCGACCGCCCTCCTTGAACGGCGTCTTCAGAGTGGCGAGCTTGTCGACGGTGGATCCGCGACGGATACCCTCATCCGATTTCACAGTGGTAGCCCCAGTGGGCACAGGGATGATCTCCGCGTCGAAATCACCCGCGTCCTGCGCCGCAGCGGCCCGTTCGTGCGAACGCACGGAGTACTCGTCCAGCCGCGTCCGCGACAGCTTCCATTCCTCGGCGATTTTCTCGGCACCGTATCCCTGATTGAATGCGCCACCGAAGCCCGGATCGGTCAATTCACTCGCATATCTGGTGACCGCCGGCCCGCCCATCGCGCCGGTGCCCGTAACCGCGGTGGCCCCCATGGGAATAGCGGACATCATCTCGACACCGCCCGCGACCACAACGTCGGCCTGGCCGGAGATGACGGCGGCCGCGGCGGTCGAGATAGCCTGCTGCGACGAGCCGCATTGCCGGTCCATGGTGAAGCCTGGGACCGATTCCGGCCAGCCCGCGCCGAGTACCGCCATCCGGCCGACATTGCCCGACTGCTGACCGATGCTCTGTACAGTGCCCCAGTGCACATCGTCGACCACGGCGGGATCGAGACCCGTTCTTTCGGCAATCGCCTTCAATATCAGTGCGGACAGCTCGACGGCGTGCACCTCGGCGAGGCCCCCGCCCCGTTTGCCGACCGGTGTGCGCAGAGCCTCGACGATCACAGCGTCACGCATCTGGAAGTCCTCTCGTGTCCGATCATCGCCTGGATCCCCAGGTGGCATCACAGGCTGAACGAGTATTAACTAAATAATTACATTCTACAGGGCCTCCATGGCAAGCCCGCACCTCTCAGCACCCCCGCGAGCCCGGCGTCACCCCGACGCCTGAGACGACGACATGGAGCTACCAGGCGGACCTTTCCGGCGATGTAACAGACATCGTGGCTCTAGCCACTTGCGCAAACCCCGACCGTTCCCCTTCGGGCGTCGGCCCGCATCCACGTACACAGCGATCACATCGCAGCGCACATCAACCCCCTCTTGACAGACACTGTCATATAGTTAGATTATTCCTCTCAACAAGGGTGCTTGTTCTTCGGTGCCAGGTCTGACGGAGGGTGAGCCGATGGCGTACACAAAGAGTTCGGAGACGGCCGACGAGGCAGTGGACTCGGAAGCGCTCGACGAGTGGATCGGGAATCGGTTACCCGGGTACGGCGCCGCACTGGAAGTCGAACGGATGACCCCCGGCACCGGTATCGCCAACGCCCTCTACTGGCTTCGACGTGGCGGGAACACCTGGGTGCTCCGCCGCCCGCCGGCCGAAACCAACGCCCCCGGCGCATCGGACATGACGCGTGAGTGGCGGATCCTGACCGCGCTCGAAGGTACCCCGGTGCCGCATCCCGAGCCGCTTCTCCTGGGCACCGCCGAGGACGGCCCTCTCGGCGTACCTTTCGTCGTCATGGCCGCCGTGAACGGCTTCACTCCGGTCGGGATCCTGCCGCCGCCGTATACGAGCCCGGCGGCCCGCACCGAACTCGCATTCGCCATGGTCGATGCGGTCGCAAGCCTCGGCACAATCGACCACATCGCCTGTGGCATCGAGGATCTGGGTAGACCCCAGGGCTTCTTGGAGCGACAGGTGGGCCGGTGGTCACGACAGGCCGACAGCTACCGAACGCGCGACATTCCCGGATATGACGCGCTTGCCACCTGGTTGGACGACAACCGTCCGCTGCACTACGACGTGGGGCTCATGCACGGTGACTACAGCCCCTTCAACGTGATGGCATCGCCACTCGACCGCACGCACCTGGCGGCGGTCGTCGATTGGGACACCGGCACCATCGGCGACCCGCTGATGGACATCGCACATCTGCTCGCGCGATGGACCGAGCCGGGGGAGGAACCTGCGATCGGGACCTGGGATATCGGCGATGGCATCGCCGCGGAGCGGGCAGGCCTGCCCACCAGGGCCGCGATGGCACAGCGATATGTCGAGCGATCGGGGCGGGATCTGACGTATCTGCCCTTCTACCAGGCACTGGCCCTGTTCAAGCTCGCGTCGATCCTCGAGGGACGGACTGCGCGGGCCGCGTGGGGAGGCCGCGCGGCGGATGCGACGATGTGGTCGGTCATGGTCGACCGACTCATCGAGCACGGACACTTGTTCGCCCAAGGGATCCGCCGGTGAGCGCCATGACTGCCGACTTGCGGGACCTGCGCACCCAGGAAATCCGCAAACATCTGACCGATGTGGCGC
The DNA here is from genome assembly GCF_019890715.1 of Nocardia coffeae. Classification (NCBI taxonomy): domain Bacteria; kingdom Bacillati; phylum Actinomycetota; class Actinomycetes; order Mycobacteriales; family Nocardiaceae; genus Nocardia; species Nocardia coffeae. Next base: position 29,974 of record NZ_JAINZY010000018.1, read on the forward strand.
TACACCTCTTCGACGACAGAGGATACGACGCGGTCAGCGTCGACAACATCGTCGCGATCGCCGGTGTCTCACAACGCACGTTCTTCCGCTACTTCCAGTCCAAGGACGACCTGATTCTGCAGTACGAACGGACCCTGCATGCACGCCTGCTGGAAGCGCTCGCGGCGCGTCCCGCCGAGGAAGGACCGGTGACGGCGCTGCGGAATGCGTATCTCGAAACAGCCACCACCGCAAGCGGTTACCGCGCGCGGATGCGACGTCGTGGACAGCTGCTGGCAGCGAGCCCGACATTGCGTTCGCGTGCCGGCGGAGAACGGCTGGCGGGCGTCGACGACACCTGCGCAGTTCTCACCATGCGCCGATCAGGTACGGAACCCGGCGACGACGAATGGCGACTGCGGGTGATAGCCACCGCGCTGTCCGCTGTCGCCGCGGACGCCTGGACGCGCTGGGTCGGCAGCGGCGAGGATTCCGACCCTGCAGACCATCTGGCACAGGCTTTTTCGCACTTGACCTCAGGATGGGATCTGCTCGATGAATGAGGGGACGACGCCTGCGTCCCACCCGCTGCAGGCGATGGACATTTTCAGCCTCGCAGGCAAAATCGCCGTGGTCACGGGCGGCAGCCGGGGTATCGGACGCGCGATCGCGCAGGGTTTCGCACAGGCTGGCGCAGCCGTGGTGATAGCCAGCAGAAAGCTCGGGGTGTGCGAGCGTGTGGCCGATGAGATCCGTTGCACGACAGGAGCTTCCACCCTGGCAGTCGCATGCCATGTCGGCCACTGGGCCGACTGCGACGTTCTGATGGACCGCGTCATCGCCGAATTCGGCCGTTGCGACATCCTTGTCAACAATGCCGGAATGTCACCTCGTTATTCGTCATTGACCGAAATCAGCGAGGAGTATTACGACAAGGTCAGCTCGGTCAATCTCAAAGGTCCCTTCCGGCTCGGCGCTCGCTTCGGTGACCACATGGCCCGCCACGGTGGCGGCAGCATCATCAATGTGAGCACCATCGGATCGTTGCGACCGGGTGCCGACGAACTCGTCTACGCCTGCGCGAAAGCCGGATTGAATGCCCTGACCGTCGGCCTCGCCGAGGCCTATGGTCCCGCGGTGCGCGTGAACGCGATCCTGCCCGGCGGAGTCGCCACCGATATCGCGGACAAGTGGCCACCCGAATTGATGCAACAGGCAATCGACGCCGCACCGCTAGAGCGGATCGGCACACCGGAGGATTTCATCGGCGCCGCAACCTGGCTCGCGGGCGACGCCGCGTCGTTCGTCACCGGGGAACTGATCCGCATCGACGGCGGCCGATACCGCCAGACCAGTTAGTAGCTCGCGAGGACGGAATACCATGATCGACTTCTCACTGCCCGAAGAGACCCGCGAACTACGCACCCGGATAGCGGAATTCATCGACCGCGAGATACTCCCCTACGAAGAACAGGTCGGCACCCGCCCTTTCGCCGAGATCGTCGGCGAACTCCAGGCCGCCGCGCGCACGGCCGGCTTCTGGTGCCCTTTCGTCCCGGTCGAGTGGGGTGGCATGGGGCTGGGGCCGCTGGCCAATGCAGTGGTACAGCTGGAGGTCGGCCGGACCCACCTCGCGGCCTGGGCGATGAACTGCATGGGACCGCAGGACGCCACCATGCTCACCCTGCTGGAACTCGGCACCGCCGAGCAGAAGCAGAAGTATCTTCGCCCTCTCATCGAAGGTGAGAAACGCATCTGCTTCGCGATGACCGAAAAAACAGCCGGCGCGGACGCCACTGGCATGCGGACCACCGCTGTCCGCGACGGTGACGACTGGATTATCAACGGCGAGAAGTGGTTCACCAGTGGGGCGAGCCGATCGGACCTGGTGCTGTTGATGGCGAGGACCGACCCGAATGCGCCCCGGCACCGCCAGTTCACCACATTCGTCGTGGAACTTCCCGCACCGGGATTCGAGATCGTGCGCGACATCCCCACCCTGCACGATCAGATCGAGCCGAAGTGGAACGGCGAGTACGTGACCGGCCACGCCGAGATCACATTGACCGATGTCCGAGTCCCGGCGGCGAACATCATCGGTGAACGTGGCGGCGGGTTCGCATCGGGCCAGCACCGGCTGGGCTACGGACGTATCCGCCACGGTATGTGGAGCATCGCACGGGCACAGCAGGCACTGGACCTGGCTGCGGAACGAGCGTCGTCCCGCAAGACTTTCGGGAAGACGCTGAGCGATCGGCAAGGCGTGCAGTGGATGCTGGCCGACTGTGCCAGGGACCTCTACATTGCGCGGCTGATGGTCCTGCACATCGCCTATCGCATGGAGCACGGGCTCGACATCACCCACGAGAATTCGATCGCCAAGAACTTCGTGGCCGACATGCTCAGCAAGGTCGTGGATACCGCATTGCAGATCCATGGTTCGTTGGGCTACACCATGGACACCCCACTCGCCGCCTGGTACGCGGAAGCGCGCATGCAGCACCTCGTGGACGGTCCCGACGAAGTTCACCGATGGCGCGTCGGCAAAAATGTGCTGTCGGCATATGAGAAATATGGTACGACCGCCTCGGCCGCCGGCGGCAGCCTGCTCTGAGCACATCGCGGTCCGCGGTCTGCTACCCGTTCGCACACGACCAAGTTAGGATGCGGGCCTCCGCTTACGAGCGCGGTGCCCTCGGTGTTCACAGCGAACAGAGGGCCTCCACCGCACGGACCGCTTCCTCGTCGGTGATGTCGGCCGACTGCGCGATCGCACTTTGCTCGCAACGCACACGCGCGCCGCCACACGGCTGAGCAACGAGACCGGGTGCACGCCCACGCAGCCGTGGTCCGCACGCCCAGCCGTCAGACCGCTCGGGAGCCGACGAACGCCCTGTGCCGAGCTGACCGCTCCTGGTCGACCACCAGCCTCAACGCGCCAGGGCGCGGAGCGGTTAGCGGGCACACGTCGATATCCAATGCCACCCGAGCCAGGGCACCAGAGTCCGTTGGCGCGGACACGTCGGTACCGGGCAGTACACCCAGTTCCGCCAAGGCCCGGCCCGCATCGTCCGGAACTACCCCGAGCCACTCCGCCAGCTCATCGAGGGTGAGTTCCAATATCGGAAGGTCCCAATCGAGCATCAGGTCCACGATCGCAATCGCCGCCGCCGAGCAGTGCTCAGCGTTCCGGATGGACGATTCTTGGGCAGAGATGTAATTCGTCAGCATGGGATTCCTCTCACCAACCATGATCCCGGTCACATCTCCACCGTGCCCGAAGTAACGCCATAGTGACCCGGTAGAAACACCTGGATGGACTACGTGGTCGCTGGCGTGGGTGTTCGAGCGAGTGGAATCAGGCACCCGCCGCCGCAGCAGACATGGTGCCTGTACCGGTCGCGATCGCGGCGGTGACCCCGTCCGGCCGCACAATCTCGGTGCGCAACGTCCACAACCGACGCCCCCGGCGCACGAACGCGGACCTGAATTCCAGAGAACCCCCACCGGATGCAGGGCGCAGATAGGTGACATTCAGTCGCAGTGGGCGCACCTGAAGGCTTGCTACACGGCAGCTGTGCTCTTGTGCGAGCTGAGCAAGCGCCATGAGCACACCACCGTGCAATGTCCCGCGAGAGTTGAGCAGGCCCGGGACGAGGTCCACCCGCGCCGAACCGTCCGCATGAGGTATCACCCGCACTATCTTCGGATCCATCGGTGGCGGCAATACCTCCCCATTCGAACCAAGTGGGGCCCGGCCGTCCGAGTCGCCGAACATCATGCCCACCGCATGAGCGATCAGCGTGCCCCGGTCATCTCTGAATTCAGCTCGGCCCGTACCCAATTCGCGTGTGCCTCCCAGAGCGACAGCGGCAACGTCGAGATGCCGCGCATCCTCCGCCAACGGGTTCAGCTGGTCCACACGCAATTCGACGGTGACGCCGGTTGACGACAGCGCTGGATGGGAGAACACCCCCGTTGCGACAGCGGCATCGGCCGTTACCCCCAGCAGCGCTGGAGAAAGCCAGCGATCCTCACCGAGCGAACCGGGGCCGAGAGGTGCACGAAGTTGTGCCCTGCCCGGACCGATGTCCCGGACGGTGAGTCCAAGTCCGACCTCGACCGCGCTCAGCGTCGGAAGCGTCTTCGTATCCCCCGCGATCATAAGCGGCACGGGGATGGCGCGATCCAAATATTCGACACCGCTACAGGCCCATCGATCGACCGATGAGATCCTTCATGATCTCGTTGGTCCCGCCGTATACGCGTTGAACCCGCGCGTCCCGCCACAGCCGGGCGATCTCGTATTCATTCATGTACCCGTACCCACCGTGCAATTGCAGGCAGCGATCCACGATCTCCCACTGCGTCTCGGTAGTCCACCACTTCGCTCCGGCTGCTTCCTGAGCAGTGAGTTCTCCGGCATTCAGTGCCATGATGCACTGGTCCAAGTACGTGTGCATAACCTCGAGCTTGGTCTGCATCTCGGCCAACGAGTGGCGGTTCACCTGGAAAGTACCGATCGGCTGCCCGAATGCCTCGCGCTCGCGCGCATAAGCCAGGGTCAGATCGTAGGCCCGCTGCGCACCAGCCACCGCGTGAACGGCGATGCCGAGCCGCTCCTTCGGCAAGTTGCGCATCAAGTGGTAGAAGCCCTTGTTCTCCTCGCCGATCAGGTTCTCCACGGGCACCCTGACATCCTCGAAATGCAGCTCTGCGGTGTCTGCCGAGTGCTGACCGATCTTGTCGAGTTTCTTGCCCTTGGTGAACCCCGGAGTGCCCGCCTCCACGACAATCAGACTCATGCCTTTGTGGCCTGCGTCGGGATCGGTCTTGCACGCCACCACCACGAGGTCGCACAGCAGCCCGTTGGAGATGAATGTCTTCGAGCCGTTGATGACGTAGTGGTCACCGTCGCGCCGCGCGGTGGTTCGCAGACCACGAAGATCAGAACCCGCACCGGGCTCGGACATTGCAATGGCGGTGATGATCTCGCCCGACACCATGCCCGGAAGCCAGCGTTTCCGCTGCTCTTCAGTGGTCAGCTCGATGAAGTACGGCGGCAGGATGTCGTTTTGCACTCCGAACCCGACACCCACCGATCCGGTGAGCCAGTACTCCTCACTGAGGATCGCGTTGAACCTGAAATCCTTGATCCCCGCCCCGCCGTATTCCTCAGGCACCTCCCAGCAGAGCAGCCCCAGATCCCCGGCCTTGCGCCACACCTCACGACTCGTCTGGCCGGCCTTCTCCCATTCGTCGACGTGGGGGACACACTCCTTCTCATAGAAGGTCCGTGCGGTTTGCCGAAACTGCTCGTGTTCAGGTTCGAGAATCGCGCGTCGCATAGTCTGGCTTACACCCTTCTTTTTAGTTAACTCATTGTACTATCCGAGAGAGGTGCGGAGGAAGGTGCCGATGCATGTAGCTGCGAAGCTGGCGAAACCCGGTGCAGGTGCCGGAGGACTGGCCGAGCTCGCGGAAGCGGGCAGCTTACGCGCCCAATCGCAAGATGTGAATTAATTCACTCGATCCAATCAAGGAGAGGGTATGCCTGAAACTCCCTTCCGAGCCGTCGATCCTGCACAGCCCGCAGTCATCGTCGAACCCAGTGGTGATGTCATCACCTACGAGGACCTAGAAACACGATCGAACCAGGTCGCGCATCTGTTCCGCGATCGCGGACTGCAGGCGGGAAGCTGTGTGGCTGTCCTGGTGGAGAATCGTGCGGAATACTTCGAGCTCGTATGGGGTGCACAGCGCGCCGGGTTGTATTACGTCGGTGTCAACACACACCTCACCGAGGCCGAGGCCGCCTACATCCTGCGGGACAGCGGCGCCCAGCTGGTCATCGCATCCGACACGCTGGCTCCGCTCGCGGATGCGATTCTCGCCGATCCGGCGCTCGCACCGCGTGGGCGCCTGATGCTCGGTTCCGCCCGCGCGGGCTGGGAGAGCTACGAGCAGCAACGATCACTTCGGCCGCGTACACCGATTCCGGACGAGTCCGAGGGAGATTTTTTGCTGTATTCGTCCGGCACGACGGGCCGACCGAAAGGGATCCAGCGTCCGCTCTCAGGCGGACCGGTGGGCAGTCATCCCGATGTGCCGGGACGGTGGCTGCGTGAGCTACTCGACTTCGCACCAGGCGATGTCTATCTCTCCCCCGCCCCGCTGTACCACGCCGCCCCTCTCGCGTGGACCATGAGCGCGCACCGCAGCGGGGGAACCGTTGTGCTCCTCCACCACTTCGATCCCGAACTCGCGCTCGACGCGATCGCCCGTCATCAAGTCACTCACAGTCAGTGGGTCCCGACCATGTTCGTACGAATGCTGAAGTTGCCTGCTCAGGTCCGCGACGAATACGACCTGTCGAGTCTGCGCCACGCCGTTCACGCCGCCGCCCCATGCCCTGTCGACATCAAGCGAGCGATGATCGACTGGTGGGGTCCGATTCTGTTCGAGTTCTACTCCAGCACCGAGGGGGTAGGAGCTACGACCATCACCTCACAAGAATGGCTGCGCAAACCCGGGTCGGTCGGCAAGCCGATACACGGACGGCCGTATGTGACCGATGACGAAGGCACGGAACTTGCGGTCGGCGAAATCGGCACGGTCTGGTTCGCCGACAGCGGCGAGTTCACGTATCGCGGCGACCCGGGTAAGACCGCGGCGGCTCAGGACAGCCGAGGGGGAGTGTCGGTGGGAGACACCGGTTTTCTAGATCAAGACGGCTATCTCTATCTCACCGACCGGCGGACCCACCTCATCATCTCGGGCGGAGTCAACATCTATCCTCGGGAAATCGAGGACGTCCTGCTCATGCACCCTGCGGTCGCCGATGTCGGGGTCGTCGGCGTGCCCGATGCCGAGATGGGCGAGCGCGTCATCGCTGCGGTTCAGCTGCAAGCTCCGGCGACCGCCGGACCGGATCTCGCCGCCGAGCTGATCTCCTTCGCCCGGACCAAGTTGGCCGGATTCAAGGTGCCCCGCGATATCAGGTTCCCGGCGCATTTGCCGCGCACCCCCACCGGCAAGATGCGCAAGCACGAGTTGAAGCAGCTACTCATGAACTCCTGAGAATCACACCCGGCCCGACTTTGGCACCCCAGCGCATCGAGGTCGCGTAGAGCGGGGCGGTGCTCATCGACTCCGCGCCGCCGCGAGAACACCAACAGGCCAGCACCGATACGGGCCTACCCTGCCACGTAATGCACCCCTGCGGGCCCGATCCGGGGCCGGCCGTCGATCTGTAAACGGTGACAGTGACAGGCGGTCCAGCATCCAGAGCCGCCACTATGCCGACGCGGGAGCATCCATCGAGGGGTAGCAATGGCCGAGCGGCACGTCGTCCACGGCTTCCGGCGCAATGCCGGTCCGATCGATGATCGCCTGGATCACCGTCACCGCCAGCTCGTGCGCAGGCACGAAGTGCACCGCCGAACCCGTCGACGGGCATGCGCGGTGGTTCGCGGATCACGGCGTCACGCACCGTCAGCCCTCGTTTCTATTCGTTCATGTATCAACAACGAAGATGAAGATGAAGATGGAGACGGCGGACGCACATGGGGCCGGGCACACGATACAAGGGCAGGGAACGGCTCTACAGCTCGAATCTACGCAGACCGTTCTCTACCGAGGTTTCCGCGATAACCGGAGCCATTGGTAATTTATTGCGCTATATCCCTGGGTTGAGGGGATCGCGATCGTCGCCGTGTTCGGCCATCCATACGGCGACCTGGACCCGGGACGAGAAGCCGAGTTTGCTGAGGAGATTGACTACATGCCCTTCTACCGTCCGCGGGGAGATCACGAGCTTCGATGCGATGTCGCGATTGCTGGCTCCGCGTGACAGCAGGTCGGCAATCTCCCACTCCCTGGGTGTCAGCCGCACATCCTTGACTCCCGATATTCGAGTGGATGGCGGCGCAGTTTCGCGCAGTGCGAACGCGATACCTTCGGTGACCGGTGCACGAACCCCCGTCTCGAATTCTCGCTTGAATGCCCGTTCCCCCAGGCCGAGCATCGCCAGGTCTCGGCACCTCTGGTGGTGGTCCACCGACTGAGGGTCAAGCAGCGCATCGGTCGCGCGCCACAGTGCGTCAGCGCAACCGAGCAACCTCGCGGCTCGCGAGTGCTCGTTTCGTTCTTCTGCAATCCAGGCAAGGGTTTCCACGCATCGGGCGATGCCGACCGAGTTGCGGAACGCGCGCTGCAGTCGCAAACTTTCGGCCGCCAGCTCAGCTGCCTCGTCGGTCTCACGGTCGTGCCAGCGGAGATTGGCCAGTTGCCACAATGCCTGGGCTCGGTGCCAGTACTCTCCATGGTGTTCACATACGGCGACGGCTTCACGACACATTCGGATACCGGCCGGCCCATTGCCGAGATGGTGGACCGCCTTCCCCTTGTTCATCAATAACAGCGCGCACGCAAGCGGGTCGTCACCCACTATCGATCCCAGTGCACGATCGAACAATTCGACCGCCTCGCCGAAGGCCCCGAGCGACATTCGCAGCACACCGAGAAAGATGGTGGCCATGGTCTCCTCATGTCGAGCACCAATGACCGTTGCCGTTTGCTGTGCTCGGCGAAGGAATCCCTCGGCCATCTCGAAATCACCTTGGAGTTCGGCGCATTCACCGGCGAGCCACAGCAGGATCGCACGTTCGACACAGTCCTCGTCGACGACGCTGAGAACGCGGCCGATCCAGTGCCTGCCCTCTCCGAGCCGGCCCGTGAGCAAGGCCTCCCCACCGAGACCACTGGCTATCGCCGCGGTCGAACGGGTATCCATCGGTTCTGCGAGGCAGAAGTCGATCGCGGCCCGGAGATTGTCGCGTTCGCTCCGAACCCAGGCCATCGTCTCGTGCTGCCCCGGTCCGAACCAGAGCGGATAGTGTGAGGTCAGCCGGTTGCGAAAATAGTCACGATGGCGCCGACGGAGGCGAACCTCTTCCTCACCCCCGGCGAGGTGTTCCCGACCAAAGGCCCGGATGGTGCCGAGCATGCTGTAGCGCACCTCGGACGACTGGCGGACGGTGGTCACAATCGACCGATCCACGAGCCGTGCCAGAAGGTCCAGGATGTCCTCTTGCGCGACAATGGTTCCCGAGCACACCGCCTCGGCTGCCGGAGCACTGAAGGTTCCCGAGAAGACCGTGAGCCGGGTCCACAGTTCCCGTTCCTCGCGCGTACACAGGTCATAGCTCCAAGCAATCAACGAATGCAGGCTGCGCTGCCGGGGAGCAGCCAGCGCACTACCTGTGCGCAATAGCTCGAACCGCCGATCGAATCGGTCCAGTATCTGCTGCGGCGACAAATGCCGGATCCGCGCTGCCGCAAGTTCGAGGGCGAGCGGCAACCCGTCGAGCTGACGGCACAACTCGGCCACAGCCGAGGCATTCTCCGCAGTGAGCGCGAATCCGGGCTCGACTGCAGCGGCGCGATCGAGAAACAGGCGTACCGCATCCGAGCGCTTCAGTTCGTCGAGGTCCGCGTCGCGCCCCTCGACGGGTACTCGCAGCGGTCGGAGGGCACGCAGATGCTCACCTCGGACCTCCAGTGGTCGTCGGCTCGTGGCCAGGATCTTCATGCGCGGGCCCGACCGCAGCAGAGCGTCCGCCAGTTTCGCAGTAGCCTCGATCAAATGCTCGCAGTTGTCGAGGATGAGTACCATCGAGCGATCCGCCAATTGCTGCCCGAGCTGCCACGGGCCCCAGCTCGATGATTTCGTAGACAGCTCGAGTACCGACGCTACCGTGGGCGCGAGCAGCTCGGGGTCCTGCAGCAGTGCGACGTCGACGAACCACACGCCTTGCGGAAAGGCGCGCTGGAAATCCGCCGCCACTTGCAGTGCAAGTCGCGTCTTGCCCACTCCCCCCGGACCGACCAGGGTGACCAGGCGCGAGGTCTCCATCGCGTGCCGGATATCCGCGAGTTCCTGATGTCGCCCGACGAACTCATCCATTCGCGCCGGCAAATTGCCGACCGAACTCTTACGCGCGGACGACACCACCCAGAAGCCTCCTCATCGAAGCCGGTTCAGTCATGGATGGATACGGAAGCAACCATCACTGTGACCCTAACCTCTCGATTCGAGAGAAGCTATCGCGATAACGTCCATGACCGCTCGGATTCCGCAGGCGGCCGCGACGGTCCGATCACTCTGATCCCGAATTGCGGTACGCATGATCCACAGTCGGCGTCCACGCCGTACGAGCGACGAGCGCAGTGTCAAACTCCCGTCGGGTGGAGCCGGCCGGAGACAGTCGATACCCACCCGTATCGTCCGGAAACTGGCTCCGTCTGGTAGTTGAACCGACTCCTGAGCCCGGTGGGCCATGCCGAGAACATCGCACTGGACTGTTCGGCGGGTGTTCAGCATAAGCGGGACCGAGCTACACCCGCACGGAGTCGGAGTCGGAGTCGGAGTCGAGCGGTATCAATCGCACAGTGGGAGGAGCCGACAACAACGACCGGGTGCATTCGGTGCCCGGCGGCTCGCGGGGTCGAGCGATACCACACCCAGTGTATGGGCCACGACGACTCCGGTGTCATCACGAAACGTTGTCGCCCTGCCGGTGCCCGAACCCGTTGCGGCCCCGAGGGATTCAGCCTGGAGATCGCGGTGTGGTTGTTGCCCTGCACCCCTCCTCACCGTCCACGCCATACCGGTGCCCGCCCATGCGCGACTCAGCACGTAGCGGACTTCATCCGACTCGCTGCCGTTCGGAGACCTCGACGGCACTCACCGGCACGATGCGGCCGGTTGCCCGCCGCAACAGCGCCCGCCCTGCGAGTGCGGTCATCGCGGCAGCCAATAGACAGCTCGCGGTGAACAACCATCCCGCGGAATACCCGAACCGGGCGGCGAGCAGCCCGAAGATCGCGGGTCCGGCAATCGAACCGATGTAGGACCCGGTATTGACGATGCCCGTCGCCGCTCCTGGCGCCCGTGCGTTCTCCCGTACCACAACGAGCAGTAACAGGCCGGGCCAACCGAGGCCGAGCGCGAACGCGACCGGCGCTGCGATAAGGTACCCAGCTCCAGACACGAGGCCGAGCATCAGGAATGCGACGGCGCCGACCACCTGAAATCCACACAGGATGACGAGTAGGTCGCCCCGGATCCTGTCGGCCCAGTATCCCAAGACAAGCCGGGCGGTGATGGCGACAGCGCTGGATGCCGCCAACACCGCCCCAGCCCCTCCCTCATCGGATCCGGCCGCCACCAGCGAAACCACCAGGAAGGTCGTCGAGGTGACAACGGCCACACTGCCAAAGCCGAAGCACACCGCCAGCACTACCAAGACGGAGGTCGAGCCCTGAGCCCGGCTCCGCCCGGTCGAAGTCGCGGCCGCCATGGCGGTGCCGCCCGAGCGCCATGGCAAACAGACTCCCACCGCAACTGCAGACGCCCCTACGACGAGCCACACCGCACGCCACCCCGTGCCCGCGGCGGCGACCGGTGCCGCGAAGCCTGCGAGAAGGGCTGCGGTGGGCACCGCGGCCTGCTTGACACCGAATGCCAGCCCTTGACGCTTTCCGGAAACGGTCCGCGCGACCCAGATGTCGACAGCGGGCTGGACAGCAGCCAGTGCGACACCGTTGAGGCAGAACAGCGCGCCGAACACGAATGGGTTCCGAACAAACCAACCGATCGATATCGAGGTGGCCGCGACCGTCAGCACCGCAGCGCGCATCCCGCCGGTGGCACCGAATCGCTCGACCCATCGGCCGGCCACGGCAGAAGCGGACGCCGCAGCGGCGAATCGAGCGCCCATCAGCCACCCCAGAGCCGACGGTGTATAGCCGAGTTCGGGGCCCATAGAGATCGCCAACGTTCCGGTCAGGTAGCTCGGCATGATGACGACCACGAGTGAAACCACCCCGGCCGCAAGGCGGACCGCACCGCGGGAACGGGAAGCGGCGGCAGCCGCGACTGCGTTCATAGAGTGCTACTAGTTAGCTCAATTTGCCGTGTCGGCCGTAATACGCTCGGACTTGTCGCTGAACTGGACGATGTTGGTCTCATATAGTTAACTAATATAAGTGACTGGCAGTACTCCTCGCAATCGAGACCATCGAGTGGAAGCGGTTACCGAGCTGGTCGAATGCTCGGTCGGCGCCCGGTTCTCCGAAACCGCACGCCGACGCGGCGATGCCACAGCATTGCTCTGGGAACGGGACGGAGAGCTACACCGTCTGGATTTCGCCACCATGCTCGATCTCGTCGAGTCGACCGCCGCCCGTCTGCAACGATTGGCCGGCACCGGGGACCGGGTGGCGCTCTGGTCAGGCAACTCCGTCGATTGGATCCTGGCCGAGTACGGCGCAGCTTTGGCGGGCATGGTGCTGGTACCGATGAATCCGGCACTTACCGGGGCTGAAGCGGCACACATCGTGACCGACGCCGGCACCCGGGTGATTCTCGTCGGCCCGGCATGGCGCGGACGCAACCTACTCGCGTCAGCCAGGGCGCTCGACATGACGCCAGGCACGACCGTGTTGCCCATCGAGGCGGTCACGCGGGGGGACCGTATCGCGCCGACCGTGCTACCCGATGTATCGCCCGAGGCCGTGCTGCGGATCCAGTACACCTCCGGGACGACGGGACCCCCGAAGGGGGCAGTGCTCACCCACCTTATCGGTGCCAATGCTGGTCCGTTGTCACACCTGTCACTCGGACTCGACGAGGATGACATCGTTTGCTCCCCTCTCCCGTTTCATCACGTGGGCGGTTCGATCTGCACCAGTTCTGCCGCTCTGTTACGCGGGTCCGCCTTCGTGATGCCGGAGGGTTTCGATGCCGACGCCACCCTCGCCCTGATTCGCCGTGCGGGAGTCACCTACTTCGGCGGCGTACCAACGATGTTCGTATCGATGCTGGAGGTCTGTGGCGACTCGCCCGATCTCCCCTGCCTGAAGTGGATGATGCTCGGCGGTTCAGACGTTGCGCCAGAACTGATCGCCCAGACGGAGCAGACGTTCGGGGTCGAGATCCTCAACGGGTACGGACAGTCCGAAGCACCTTCAGCACTTCAGACGAACGCAGGCGACCCCGCGTGGGTCAAGGCCGGAACCATCGGCCGAGTCAACCCGTTCCGCGACATCCGGATCACCGAGGTCGGTAGCCGAAAGCCCCTGGCGCCCGGTGAGACTGGGGAACTGTGCTTGCGGGGCAGACTCACCATGACCAGGTACTGGCACGAAGACGAAACACAACGCTCGGCCGCGGTGGACGAGGAAGGTTGGCTGCACACCGGCGACCTCGCGGATATGGACGCCGACGGCGTCGTCACGTTGCGCGGCCGACTCCGCGACCTGATCATCCGGGGTGGAGAGAACATATATCCCGCCGAAGTAGAGGCGGTTCTCGTGCAGCACCCGATGGTCGCCGAGGCCGCGGTCATCGCCGCGCCGGATCAGAAGTGGGGAGAGGTGCCGGTCGCATTCATCCGACCGGTAGCCGGCCCGCCGGATCCTGTGGAGCTCGAGAATTTCGCTCACGAGCGCCTGGCCGGGTTCAAGGTGCCTCGGTCATGGCACATGGTCGACGAGTTTCCACTGACGCCGTCAGGAAAAGTGCAGAAAGTGCGGCTCACCTCATTGCTCGAGAAGCACGGCTGAGATATCTCGTCGCCGAGCCCGCGATTCTCCACACACGCAGCCGCATGCGGTTCGCCCTGATACACCCCGCTTGGCTCAACATACATGCATGTCGCATAATTATAGAACTGATTTTTCTGTTACATTGAGCGTAACCTCAGGAGGTCCCATGCAGCGCGTCGCAATCGGTGATGTCATCCGCGAGCACCGTCGCAGCTTCCCGGACAAGACGGCGATCGTCGATGGTGATCTCCGGCTGACCTGGCCGGAGTTCGACGATCGGGTGAACCGGCTTGCGCACGCCCTCGCGGACCGGGGCGTGGCGACCGGCCACCGCGTCCTGTGGCTGGGCCAGACCTCCGCGCGGGTGTTCGAACTGCTCGGCGCCTGCGCGAAACTCGGCGCAATGGTGTGCCCGGTGAACTGGCGAATGTCACCACACGAGATGGCATTCGTGATCGATGACTTCTCACCGACCGTAGTGGTATGGCAGGACGAGGAGATCGGCGCGACCGTTCGCGCGGCACGGGGGATTACCGACGGCGGCGCGACGTGGTGGCAGCATGACGTTCCGGGCGCGGACAGCATCGACACTGTTCTCGCCGCCCAGCCGGTGGCTGATGTGTGGAGCACGGTCGACGCCGACCTGCCGTTGCTGGTTATCTACACCGCCGCGATCGACGGGCGCCCCAACGGCTCGATGATCACCCAACACAATCTCGTCTGTATGGGAGCCGAATCCTCGTACCTCAACTCCACCACGAGCAGCTCGGTATTCCTCAACTCCGGACCGCTGTTTCACATCGGCAACTTCCAGTGGGAGGCAATGGCGGCATTCGTCCAGGGGGCGACGAATGTGTTTGTCCGCCGTGCCGACGCGAACGAACTGCTCGACATCGTGTCCCGCGAGAAGGTCACCGCCGCGTTCCTCATGCCGCCGACGATCCTTCAGATGAAGGAAAATTTCGATCCGGCACGCCACGATCTGACAAGCCTGAAGGCCGGCACCAACGGCGCCATCTGGGGTGACGGGCTGGTCAGTACCGAGCAGGCGCTCTGGGAGAAGCTGCCGGGCGGCTTCGGCCAGACCGAAGTCACCGGGTTGGCGATCCTCAACGCCCACGGCGGGCAGGGCGCGGGCAATGCCGGTCGGCCCGGTCCGTTCGCACGCGTCCGGATTGTCGATGAAGATTGGAACGAGCGGGGAGTCGGCGAGATCGGCGAGATCGCGATCGGCGGCGAGATCGTGCACGCCGGCTACTGGAACCGTCCCGAAACCAACGCGCGCCGTATGCGCGACGGCTGGTGGCGCACTACGGATCTGGGACGGCGTGAAGCGGACGGCAGCATCGAGTTCGTCGGCACCAGCACTCGGATGATCAAATCCGCCGCCGAGAACATCTTTCCCAAAGAGGTCGAGGTCTGTCTGGAAGCTCATCCGGCCGTGCGTGAAGCCGCCCTGATCGGCGTCCCCGATGAGCGCTTCGTGCAATCGGTGGTGGCCGTCGTCGCGGTGAAGTCGGGTTCCACGGTGACCGAGGACGAACTGATCACGCACTGCAAACAACGCATCGCCTCGTACAAGAAGCCCAAATCCGTCGTTTTCGTGAACGAAATCCCGCGGGACGGCGATCGCAAGGATTACGCGGCGCTGGACCAGAAGTACGGCGGCGGCGGATATCCCGGCGGGGATGTCACACGTGCGTAGCCGAGATGCCGCACTGTCCACACCGAGCCCCCTGGTGCGGCCGATCAACCCGATCACGGATCGGATGCAGACCATCGGCTGGTGACAATCCCGGCCCGACAGAACGGAGGATCGCCGTGGCGACCGACCTTACCGACTTCACTCGCGAGGCACGGAAATTCCTCGACGCCCATGCCCGGCGGCGCAGCACCGAGGAATTCCACTGGGGGAAGGGCAGCGATCGAGTCAACTATTTCAGCACCCTTCCGGCCGAGGAAGAGGCAGCGGCGGTCGAGACTGCTCGAGGCTGGCAGCGCACGCGGTACGAGAACGGCTTCGGCTGGATCACCGGTCCCGTCGCGTTCGGCGGGCGCGGCCTGGGCCAGGTCCACAGCCTGGCGTACGACGCGCTCGAGGTCGAGTACGACGTGCCCGACACCGGTGTACTGGATGTCATCGGGCTCGGCATGATCGGGCCCACCATCCTTGCTCACGGCACGGTGGAACAGCGTGAGCGCTACCTGCGGCCGATGTATTCCGGGGAGATCATCGCCTGCCAACTGTTCAGCGAACCGGCCGCTGGATCCGATCTGGCGGGCGTCACCACTCGCGCAGTTCGCGACGGCGACGACTGGGTGATCAACGGGCAGAAGGTATGGACCTCGGTTGCCCAGCATGCCCAGGTGGGTGAACTGCTGTGCCGCACCGACCCGGACGCACCCAAACACCGTGGCATCACTGCCTTCCTACTGGATCTCGACACCCCAGGCGTGGAGATCCGCCCGCTCCGTCAGATGACGGGCGGCGCCGAATTCAACGAGGTCTTCCTGACCGACGTCAGAATTCCCGACACGCAGCGACTCGGCGCCGTCGGTGAGGGCTGGAAGGTTGCCCTCACCACACTGATGAATGAACGGGCGACAGTCGGCGGAGAAAGTGGCGGCGCGGCGGCCGCAGCGCTCACCGCCGAGCGGCTCACCGCGCTGTTACAAAGCGTCTCACGGAGTGACGACACGGCACTGCGTCGGGATCTCGCATCGCTGCTCGCGAGCTTGTACGCGGCCAAATCGCTCAACGAACGTGCTGCCCGCAATCTCCGCGCGGGTAGCGCGCCGGGCCCCGAGGGATCGATCTCCAAACTCGCACTCGCTCGAAACCTGATCCGCGGATCGCAGTTCGCCGCCGATGCCCTCGGGCCCAGGATCATCGCCGACACCGGCGAGTGGGGCACCTTCGCGTGGACGGATCTGCTGCTCGGCGCACCGGCACTGCGAATCCTCGGCGGCACCGAAGAAATCATGAAGAACATCCTGGCCGAGCGAGTGCTGGGCCTGCCGAAGGAGGGCGCCCGATGACTGTTGACGCAACGAACGACTACGCCGGCGCCAACACCGCAGGGGCCGACGAACTTGCCGACCTGCGCGCCATGGTGCGCGATTTCCTCGCCGACAACTCCGGGGAGGAAGCGGTCCGTAAGATCGCGGAGGATCCTGACAGGCTCGGTTACGACCCTCAGGTGTGGTCCCGGATGGCCGATCAGCTCGGTCTGCTGCAACTTGCCATCCCCGACCGCTTCGGCGGCGACGGCTTCGGCTTCCCGGAACTGCGCGTGGTCCTGGAGGAGATGGGCGCCGCCTTGCTGTGCTCACCGTTCGTCTCCTCCGTCGTGTTCGCAGCGCAGTCGCTGCTCCTCTCGGGCGACGAAGAGGCGTGTGCCCGCTATCTTCCCGGGATCGGAGGTGGCACCACGATCGCGACACTCGCGCTTGCCGAGGAGGCAGGTATATGGGATCCCGACTCTTGTGGCACCACCGCGATGCCCGACGTCGGAGGACGCTGGCGAATCAGTGGAACCAAGTCGTTCGTCCCCCACGCTCGCGCAGCGAATCTTCTCCTGGTGGCAGCGCAAGCGCCCGAGGGGCCCAGTCTGTATGCCGTTGAGCGGGGCGCCGCCGGGCTGACGGTTCGTGGCCTCGAAACTCTGGACGGCACCCGGCCGCTCGGCGAGGTGCTCATGGTGGACACGCCCGCGGTCCTCATCGGAACTGCGGGCACGGCCGCCGAAAGCCTCAGGCGCGTCGTCGATCTCGGCGGGCTTGCGCTGGCCGCCGAGCAGGTCGGCGGTATGCGCCGATGCCTGGACATGTCGGTGACCTACGCCAAGGAACGAATCCAATTCGGCCGGCCGATCGGCTCGTTCCAGGCGATCAAACACAAACTCGCCGACATGCTCGTGCGGGCGGAATTGGCGGACGCGGCCACCGAGGCGGCGTGCGCTGCGGTCGCCGCGGACTGGGAGGATTCCTCATCGGCGGCGGTCGCGGCCTATATCACCGCCTCGGAAGCATTCGGACATATCGCCGCGGAGACGATCCAGGTCCACGGCGGTATCGGCTTCACCTGGGAACACCCGGCGCATCTATACTTCCGTCGCGCCCGTGCCGCGCAGAACCTTCTCGGTGGTCCGACCGCGACGCACCACAGGCTTCTCGAGCGGATGGGGGTCTGAAATATGCATACCGCTGCAGAAGCCGGCGAGTCGGAACCCGGTGCTGTGTTCGAGGCGTACCCGAGGATTCGGCTCGACCAGGTGAACACCCCCTACTATGCCGGGCTGCTCGAACACCGACTGCTCGCAGGTCACTGTGAGGAATGCGGAGTTTGGCACACGCCGCTGCGCTCGCGCTGCCCGTCCTGCTGGTCAGCCACCGTCGCGCCAAAGGAGGTGAGCGGGCACGGCCACATTCATGTGCTCACCCTGCTCCATCAGGGACCGCCGGGCGTTCCGTACTCACCGCCGTGGCCACTGGCCGCGATCGAACTCGCCGAGCAACCCGGACTGCGCGTTGCGGCAACGCTGGTGGACACACCGATCGAGCACCAGCGGATCGGTCAAGCGGTCGAGCTGGCATGGATCGAACGCGACGGTGCGCCGTGGCCCGCTTTCCGGGCGGTGGTGCAATGACCACGCTCAAGGACACGGTCGCAATCAGCGGAATCGGCCGCTCACCGTACGCGCGCGATCGGGATACGACCGAACTGGCGATGGTCACCGATGCCGTTGTTGAGGCAATCCGGGACTCCGGGCTGCCTCGGGAGGCGATCGACGGTGTCGTCGGCGGCGGCGTCATCACGGGTGGTGTCGATCCGGCGACTGTGGTCTCGGCCCTAGGGCTGCCGCAGGTCACATTTTGGGCCCCCTGTCGACCGCCGATCGTGAACGGGCTGATGAGCGCCGTACACGCGGTGGCGGCGGGCACTTGCCGAGCAGTGGTGGTCTACCACTCGATGTACCGGCTCTCACCCGCCCCATTCCGTGCGCGCGCAGCGCTGGGACTCCCCGATGGCCGCGCGGCGACCGGCGATGGGCACACCGATGCCGAACCATGGGGAATGTTCGGGTCCACCGGCTATGCCGCGTGGGCGGCCCGGTATCTCGCCGAATTCGGCCGCACCCGTGAAGACCTGTCCTTGATCCCGCTCAACAACCGCCGCAATGCCGCGGACAATCCCGGCGCGGTTATGCGCACCCCGATGAGCCGCGAGGACTATTTGTCCGCGCGGATGATCCGGGAGCCGCTCTGCCTCTACGACATGGACGTCCCGATCGACGGTGCGGACGCCTTCGTTCTCACCTCAGCGGAGGTGGCGGCGGACCTGCCGACCGTCCCGGTACTGGTGCACGCGCTGGCAATGGGAATGACCGCGCACCCCGAGGAACATCTGACAGCCGACCTGCGGAAGACCGGACAGCAGGTGACCGCGGCGGCCCTGCGTGCGCGCAGCGATCTGTGGATCGACGATGTGGACGTCTTCCTCCCCTACGACGGCTTCTCGATCATCACCCTGCGAGCCTTCGAGTCCTACGGATTCTGCGCGGACGGCGAGGCGGGTGATTTTCTCCGGGAGAACTGGGACAGAAAACAAGGTCGAATTTTGCTGCGCGGGCGGGTACCGGTGAATCCGCACGGCGGCAGTCTGTCCGAGGGCGGTTCCCAAGGCTCAGGGCACGTTCGAGAGGCCGTCGTGCAGTTGCGTGGCGACGCTGGAAGCAGGCAAGTCGACGGAGCGGCCTCGGCCCTGCTCACTCCCGGCGGCTTCTTCTTCAACGCACAGGCAGCCGTGCTGCGCCGCGAGGCGCCGCTGACCGTATGAGGCGCTGACGAACATCACGGTGCCAAAGAGATGAGCGGCTAGAATTAGTTATATCTATCAACCCAACGCGTCACTACGTGCCATAGCAGCGACCAGGATCGGGAGATCCATGATCCGTCAGCTGGCAAACATCCGAGCGGAGCAGTGGTATCCCGAGTAGCACTGTGCCGCAGCGTAATCCGAGATAGCTCGCCAGTCTTCCACTCGTAAGGACAATATTCGCTACTCACTGGATGGCGGGTGCTGTAGCGCACCTGCAGGAAGGCATATCGACAATGGGACGTCTGGACGGCAGGGTCGCATTCATCACGGGCGCCGCCCGCGGCCAGGGACGCGCACACTGCGTCCGGCTGGCCGAAGAAGGCGCCGACATCATCGCGCTCGATATCGCGGGACCGCTCCCAGGAGGCCATCCCCGACCCGCAACACCCGAGCAACTCGAAGAAACTCGGCACCTCGTCGAGAGAACGGGGCGCCGGATCGTTGTCGGACGTGCCGACGTTCGCGATTATCCAGCCGTGCAGAAGGTGGTCGACGAGGGTGTCGCACGCTTTGGACGACTCGACGTCGTCGTTGCCAACGCGGGCACGATGTCCGGCGGGCGCATGTGGGAGCTCACGGAGGAACAATGGAACATTTGCATCGACGTCAACCTCAATGGCGTATGGAAGACGGTGAAAGCATCTGTGCCACACATGATCTCGTGTGGTAACGGCGGTTCGATCATCATCACCAGCTCAGCAGCCGGCTACCGCGGATATCCGCAGTCCGGCGGATACGGCGCGGCCAAGCACGGTGTCGTCGGCCTGTGCCGGACATTGGCGGTCGAGGTCGCCCGCCACAACATCCGGGTCAATACGATTCACCCGAACGGGGTCCGCACCGACATGGGTCGGGCGCCCGACCCGGAACGGCTCCGCGCAAGCGGTGTCGACGACCACGAAATCTGGCTGTTCAACCAGGTCACCGCCACCGCCCTGCCGGATGGGATGCAAGAACCTGAGGACGTCGCCGACACGGTTGTCTACCTTGCCGGCGACGAGGGGCGGTTCATCACTGGTGCGGCCCTGCAGATCGGCGCCGGCAACCAGCTGATGTAGTGAGGCCCGATCCTTTCCAGTCACAGGGCAAACCGCAGCTCAAAAGCAGTTCGGGTTCGATCTTCCCGTTGATCCCAGCACGAAGCCCCTGGTTGACGCGCGGGCGGTTTCTACACCGATACGTTGCGGATGCTGGATGAACGGCGAAACAACCCGTCCGCCAACCGGACTCGCATTATCAACCAGCCCCACGCCTTACTGCGGCAACTCCTCGCCCGCGACGCCCGACCAGGCCCGACCGCCGACACCGCCGCCGCGGTGCTACACGGATTCCCGGCACGAACGCTATCGGGCCGGGTCCGTCATGAAGGGCCTAGGCTCGACTGCAGTTACCCTATTGCCCGGTTTGCGTGCTGGTATTGCTCGTCGGTGACGGGTTCGAGCCAGGTGGTGCCATCACCGGTGTCGGTGCCTTCGAGCATGGCGATGTGGCTCATCATGCAGTCGATGCCGGCGCCGTGCCAGTGTTCTTCGCCGGGTGGGGTCCACACGGTGTCGCCGGAGGTGAGGCGGATGACGGTGCCGTCGCGGTTGACCACGAGCCCGGAACCGTCGGTGCAGTGCAGGGTTTGACCGAGGGCGTGGGAGTGCCAGTGGGTGCGGGCACCAGGGGTGAAGCGCACGATGCTGGCAACCAGCCGGGACGGCTCGGCGAGTTTTTTGATGGGGTTGATGTAGACATCACCGGTGAAGAGGGTCTCGGGGCCCTTGGCGGTGGAGGCGGGGGCGGTCAGTTCCATGTACGACTCTCCTTGTCGAGTTCGATCGCAGCACTACGGTTTGATTCAGTTCGGCTGCTCGTGGGTGGTCTTCTCGGTGGCTTGGTGTTCGGTGGCGGCCCAGGTGGCCAGCAGGGCGAGGGCGTCGGCCGATGGTGTGGCGGGCTCGGCGGTGTAGGCGGTCAGGACCAGGCCGGGCGCGGCGACGAGTTCCATCGAGTCGTAGGCCAGTTCGATATAGCCAACGACTGGATGGTGGAAGGTCTTGACCCCGCCGCGGTGGATGCGAACGTCGTGGGCGGCCCAGCGGGTGCGGAAGGATTCGCTGTGGGTGGCCAACTCGCCGACCAGCGCGGTGAGATCCGGATCGTCAGGGTTGCGGCCAGCTTCGGCACGCAGCAATGCGACCGCAACCGCCAGGGCGCCATCGAAGTCGGGGTAGTAGTCCCCGGCGCGGGGGTCGAGGAAGTCGAAGCGCGCGATGTTGCCGCGGTGGTCGGGGTTGTCGAGCACGGGGGCGTAGAGGGCGCGGCCGAGCTGGTTGCTCGCGAGGATGTCCAGGCGGCCGTTGCGCACGAACGCGGCAGTGCCGGTCATCGAATCGAGGACACGTTGCACGCTGGCCGGGATCTGAGCTTTGGCGCGGCGGCGGGGCGTGCGGGCGGGTTTGGCGGTGCGGGCGAGGTTGAACAGGTGCTCGCGTTCGGCATCGGTGAGCTGCAACGCGCGGGCAACGGCATCCAGGACGTCGTCGGACACCCCGCTGATGTGGCCCTTTTCCAGGCGTATATACCAGTCGGTGCTGACTCCGGCCAGAACCGCGACTTCCTCGCGCCGCAGCCCGGGCACACGGCGACGACCTCCAGCGGGCAACCCGACCTGCTCTGGGGTGAGCTTGGCCCGGCGGGTTGCCAGGAAGTCTCTGATCTCAGCTCGGTTATCCACGACCTCAACCGTACGGGGAGTACGGCGTTATGGGAGGTCGAGTTACTACCCCCCATAACGCGACCTGTCACCGAGGCGTGAGCCGGGGTTTCCTGGAGCCGTGAACGTTTCCCCTCTCCGTGCCCGCCCGAGGACAGCCTCGGAGCCGAACACCGTGGCCGGTCCCGGATCCGCTGATCGCCATGCCGGTTCGGCGCTGGCAGCCGCAGTGCTCGGGTTCTTCGTCGTCACCCTGGACGCGGTTGTGGTGAACGTGACGCTGCCCTCGATCCGCACTGATCTGGGCGGAGGTCTGGTCGGGCTGCAGTGGGTTGTCGACGGCTACACGCTAATGTTTGCCACATTGCTGCTGACGGCAGGATCGTGGAGCGACCGCGCCGGTGCACGGCGTTCGTTCGGGACCGGCCTGGTGGTATTTGTCCTGGCCTCGGTCGGGTGTGGTCTCGCCCCGAGCTTGCCGCTGCTGGTGGCTGCCCGCTTCGCGCAAGGAGCGGCGGCCGCAGCGATCATGCCCGCCTCGATGTCGCTCATCCGCCAAGCATTCCCCGATCCTTCGGCGCGATCGCGGGCAGTCGCGCTGTGGGCGATGGGCGGGGCGGTGGCCTCCTCGGCGGGCCCGGTGATGGGCGGCGTGCTCACCATGGTCGATTGGCGGCTGATCTTTTTCCTGAATCTGCCTGTCGGTGCGGTGGCGTTGTGGCTCACCGCCCGCACCCAGCCCAGCCCGCGACGGGCTGTCTCGTTCGATCCGATCGGACAGGCCACCGGCGTGGTGGCAATGGCGGCGCTGACCTTCGCAACGATCCAGGCCGGTTCCACCGGATTCGGTTCGGCGACGGTAATCGTAGCGTTCGCGCTGGCCGCCGTCGCGGCGGTCGGCTTCGTCCTCTCCCACCACCGGGTGGCGAATCCAATGCTGCCGCAGGGGTTGTTCGCCTCCCGGACGGTCGTGATTACCGTGATCACCGGGTTCGCCTTCATGGTCGGCTACTACGGGCTGCCATTCGTGATCAGCCTGTTCCTGCAACAGCACCGCGGGCTCACCGCGTTGCAAACCGGACTGGTGTTCGTTCCCATGATGGTCATCGGCGCCGTATTGACTCCGTTCTCGGCCAGATTCCCCCGCAAACCGATCATCATCGCCGGTCTGACACTGATGGCCCTCGGTCTAGCCGCCATCGGCCTGGCTCCGGCATCGATCCCGGTGTGGGTGCTGGCAGGGTTGATGATGCTGGTTGGGCTCGGCGGGCCGAGCGTGGCGCCACCGGCGACAGCGGCCCTCCTCGATTCCGTGCCCGCGCATCAGGCCGGGGTAGCGGCCGGAGTGTTCAACACCAGCCGCCAGGTCGGCGGCGCCCTGGCGGTAGCCGTGTTCGGCGGACTGCTCGCGCACCCCGACAGCTTCGTCCGCGGCGTGCACACCAGCCTGCTCATCGCCGCGGTGGTCTTGGCCGCCACCACGGTCCTGGCCCTGTTCCTGCCCTCGACCAAGGAGAATGCATGACCGAAACCAGATGGACGACAGGAGATCTCGACCACTGGGGCGGCACCGAAGAAATCCGGATCAGTACCCGCCGTAGCGACGGGACGCTGCGAGCGTTCGTCCCGATCTGGATCGTCGCCGCTGGTGGCAACCTGTACGTGCGCTCCTACCGGGGCACCGACGGCGCCTGGTACCGACACGCCCTCGAGCAACCCGACGGCCGCATTCGCACCGATGGCATCGATCGGGACGTCCATTTCGTCCAACCCAGCCCCAGCGTGCGCGCGGCAATCGATACCGCCTACCGCACCAAATACCCCCGCTACGGCGACAGGTACCTGCGCCCGATGCTCGCCGACGCAGCGGTCACCGCAACCCTGCAGCTCGACCCACAGCCCGAAACCCTTTCCCTACCAACCGATTAGGAAGCAGCAATGACTCGAGAGCAGAACACCGGCTGGACCGGCGGGCAGCGCGCGTTCGGCGACTTCGCGCCCGGCCTGGTCCATTACACCGACAAGGTCCTGTTCGACGAGGTGTGGGAACGCGAGGGCCTGTCCAAGCGTGATCGCAGCCTCATCACCGTCGCGGCGCTCACCGCGATGGGCAAGACCGATCAGCTCACCTTCCACCTCGACTTCGCCCGCCGCAACGGCGTCACCGAAACCGAGCTGAAAGAAGCGATCACCCAACTGGCCTTCTACACCGGCTGGCCCAACGGTATGAGCGCGATGACCGTCGCCAAGCAAGTCTTCGGCGACTGACACCGAAGAATTCTTCGACCAAAAGGAGGCAAGTCACGGTGAATCCGATATACGACTTCACCGGAAGCGTCGCATTCGTCACCGGCGCCGGTTCAGGCATGGGTTTGGCGACAGCGCGTGCCTTCGCCGAGGCCGGCGCCGCGGTGACCTTGGCCGACATCAATGCAGAGGAATTGCAGGCCGCCGAGCGTGAGCTGTCCGACACCGGTCACCGCGTGCTGGCGGTGCGCTGCGACGTCGCTGACGAGGACCAGATCGCCGACGCAGTCACGAAAACCGTGCAGACGTTCGGCAGTCTCGACCTGGCCTACAACAACGCAGGCATCCAATCCCCGACGACCGATGCCGCCGACGAGCCTGCAGAGGTCTTCGACCGCGTCAACGCGATCAACCTGCGCGGCATCTGGGCCAGCATGAAACACGAACTCGCCCAGATGCGTGTGCAGGGTTCGGGCACTATCGTCAACTGCTCGTCACTGGGCGGACTGGTCGGACTGCCTGGTCGGGCCGCCTATCACGCGTCCAAACACGGCGTGATCGGACTGACTCGCAGCGCCGCATTGGAATACGCCCCCCGCGGTATCCGCATCAACGCGATCTGTCCGGGCACAATCGAGACACCGATGGTCACCCAGATGATCGAATCCGGCGACCTGGACCGCGACCAGGCCACCGCCGACCAACCGATCGCCCGGCTCGGGCGTCCCGAAGAGATGGCCGCCGCCGTCCTGTGGCTGTGCAGCCCTGGGGCCAGCTTCGTCGTCGGTGTTGCACTGCCCGTGGACGGCGGCTACACCGCCCGCTGACCAGCTCACGGCGGGCGTGCACCGAGCCGCTCTCCCAACCCTCACAGCTCACGACCTCACCTGAAGGAGCACAACATCATGTACGGCGCTGTCCTGCACGCACCCGGCGACGTCCGGTACGAAGACCGCGACGACCCGGCGCTCGAACAACCTACCGATGCGATCATTCGCATGTCCGCCACCTGCGTATGTGGGTCGGACCTATGGGACTACCGCGGCATCAACCCTGTGGAACGGCCGACTCCGATGGGGCATGAGTACGTCGGCGTCGTCGAGGAAGTCGGCTCCGAAGTTACCGGCATCACACCCGGCCAGACTGTCATCGGATCGTTCTTCGCCTCCGACAACACCTGCGAGATCTGCCGGGCGGGCTACCAAACCAGCTGCGTACACCGTGAATACGTCGGCGCGAACGGCGCCCAAGCCCAATACCTGCGTGTCCCGCTCGCCGACGGCACCCTGGTCGCCACGCCGGAAACCCCCGACCCCGCGATGCTGCCCAGCCTGCTGGCGGCCTCCGACGTGCTCGGCACAGGATGGTTCGGCGCGGTCGCCGCGGACGTCACACCCGGCAAAACCATCGCGGTGGTCGGTGACGGCGCGGTCGGGCTGCTCGCGGTCATGGCCGCCCGTCAACTCGGCGCGGAACGCATCATCATCTTCTCCCGCCACGAGGCCCGCCAGAAACTCGCACTCGAGTTCGGCGCCACCGATATCGTCACCGAACGTGGCGACGACGGTGTCGAACAGATCAAGGAACTAACCAGCGGGCTCGGCGCGCACTCGGTGATCGAAGCCGTCGGCACCCAGGAATCGATGATGCAAGCCATCCGCTCCACCCGCGCCGGCGGCCATATCGGCTACGTCGGTGTCGCACACGGGGTTTCGCTCCCCGGCTCGGAGCTGTTCTACAGCCACACCCACCTCCACGGCGGACCCGCACCCGTACGCCGATTCCTGCCCGACCTCATCGACCGCATCACCCGCGGCGAGATCGACCCCGGCAAAGTCTTCGACCTCACCCTCCCTCTCGACCAAGCGGCCGAGGGCTACGCCGCCATGGACCAACGACGCGCCATCAAAACCCTTCTCCAGCCCTGACAACCACCCAGCCGTCGAGCCAAGCGTGGTGCCGAAGACCCGTCCGGTTGGTGACGCCCCTCGAAAGTTCCCTGGTCAGACAAGGAAGCAGACCGCCCGACGAGGCGATACCGGCTTCAGACCGCACCGTCGGTAAACCCGGTGAAGCCGTAGCGCTCGTTGGCCCCGGCGATAACGAGGTTCACTGTGCCGTAGCCGACCTCACCGGTGTTGGTGGTGAACCGGCACACGTTTTCGATGGTCGAATTGAACAGCGCCTCCGGAGGAATCTCGGCCATGACCCACTTGGGTGTCTCCACACTCAGTTCGCCGAGGTACATGCCGTGTCGCCACGACACCAGCCCGGGCTGCGGCACCGCCTCGCCGCCGTAGCCGGTGCCGAGGCTGAGCACGAAGGGTAGCAGTGGCTCGACCACGATCCGACTGACTTTTCCGGCCGAATCCGGAAAGGTCAGGGTACCCCCGGACAGCTGCCGGGTCCCGGGCACGAAGGTCCAGGCGTGCTCGCCCTGGCCCAGGTCCTCGTCAGGAACAGACGGGTCCGTATAGACAGCGACCGTGCCCCCGTAGCTCCGCACGCCGCGGATGTCCTCCTGTGCGCTGAACAGGATGGTGCGATCGGCGAGCCGAATAGCAGCCGAACTCCAATAGCCGCCCAATGGTGGGACGGAACTGTCGATGCCGCCGCTCTCGGGCTCGCCGAGCGGGCGAACGCCCCAGGAGTGGTCCCGCATGCCCAGATAGGTCTGCGGGTCTACCTCGTAGGTGTGCCCGTCGACCACGAGCGTGCCTTCCCACGTGCCGGTCTGGGTGAACCGGCACATATCCATGATCGTCCGGCTGCCTCGCTCCAGCGTGTGCCGGGGCTCCAGATGCGCCGGTATCGTGCTGTTCCACACGAGGTCGGCAGCAATATCTCCGCTGCTCGGCTCGCAGACCACGCGCAGTCGGCGCAGGCCTTCGATGACCTCGATGCGCAGCGGTCCGACCTCCATCCGCGCGCGGTCCGCATCGAGGGTCCGGCTGGCCCGGGTGACGTAGTGGGTTCCGTCTGCGAGCACGGCGATGTATCCGTCGACCACGCCGCGGTTGGGGTACACGCCGAATCCCATGGCGAGGAACGGGCCCGAGCTGCTGGGGGTGTGCACATTGAAGTAGTAACGGTCGTAGTAGTTGCGGTCGGTTGTGCCCGGCCGCCGGAGCGGCTCGAGCGTCTGGTGCACTGGATAGTCGTCGAACGGCGACAGCATGCCGCTTTTCCCTTCAGGAAGTAGTGGACAAATCAAGACGTCGCGCGAGGCCATCCGCGACGTCGCTGAGACAGCCGAACTCGCCCGGGCCCGGCACAGGGCGACCGTCGGCACGGCGCATCTGGTCGCCGCGCATCATGACCGATGCAAGCCGGAACCAGCCGAAAATCTCATACCAGGTAAGCTCGGACAGTTCGATTCCCGTAGTTTCCTGCCACAGATCGAGAGTTTCCTCCCTCGTGCCGAAGCCGTCGAGGCGGGTCAGACCAAGGCCCGCAGTGAGCATCTCGTCGAACATGAGCCAGTAGGCGAGGTCCACGAGTGGGCCGCCCAGCGAGAGCAGTTCCCAGTCCAGCACTGCGGTACAGCGGCCGCCATCGAACAGCAGGTTCCCGATTCGCGCATCGCCCCACGACAGGCCTGTGATCGGCGCCTGCGGGAAATGGGCTACCAGCCACTCGTAGACCTGCTCGAGCACAGGGTTGTTCACCGGAGTGCTCGCCCAGTCCAGCGCGTCCCGCCAGTACTGCAGGCTTTGGCGCAGGCCGCCATCCCCGCGAGCGGGGTCGTCGAGGAAGTCGAAAAGTCCGGCCGGAACGGCGGCGAGCGCGCCGAGAGCTTCGACGCCGCTGCGCCAGACACGGTGCCGCTGCTCGGGGGTGGCGTCGTGCAACCAGCCTTCCTGGCTGTATGGCGGGAAATCCGCAGGCGCCCGGCCCGGGACGTGACTCATCACCCAGAACGGCGCACCGAACAAGGAGGTGTCGGCCTCGTAACCCAGCATCTTGGGTACCGGGATGTCCGTGTTCCGGCCCAAGGTGTCGAGTACCTGGTACTGCTCGGCGAAGCGGGGTTCGAGGACGAGCTGCATGGTGGTCGGCGCGATGCGGAGGACCAAGTCCACCGGCTCGGCTCCCTGCGCCGAGGTCAGGGCCCGCACGAGCAAGGTTTCGTTCGACGCTCCCGAGCCCTTCGGACGGCGCAGCGCGACAACCTCCACCCGGGAACCTCGAGGATCGCGCGCAGTCAGCCAGTCGGATAGAACGGCCGTCACGGTGGCGTCGTCCCGCAGCTGTGGGACTGTCGTGACCGAGGGTTCCGACATCGCATGTCTCCTTTTCATCCAGCGCCGTGTGACGCATGTCGGCCAGTAAGATCGCGCGTTTGCGCTCTGAGCCGACGAGATCCGGGGCGTCATACGTCCCAGGAGTAGGAGGGGTCGGCGGTTCCACGGGTTCCGCGGAGGCCGGTATCAGGAATCTGGAAGGGGAACCCCTCAGGCGCCGGGCGCCTGGGCTCCACGCGTTCCCAGTCGTAGGCGACCCGCCGTGCATCGACCCGCCAGCCCAGCGCCCCATCGCGTCGCAACGTATCGAGATATCTCCCGCCGAGGAACCAGTCGTACTCCTGGCCGCCGTGGCCAACCCGCTGGCACGCCACGAAGTACGACTCGCTCCGCGCCGTATCCCCGTCGATCTCGACGTATTCATTGCAAATATTGTGCTGGGTGGCGATGAAAGCCTGCTCGAGCGTCGCCAGGAACGACGGGTTCGCCTCCGCCACCGGAATCGCATCGCCGGTATGATTGTCCGTCGCCCCCGCGTGGAAGCCGTATTCCAGGACCTCGGCATCACATCGATCTACACCGCGGCAGTACCTCATCACGGCGTCGTGGATGTGCTGCCGGTCGTAAAGTTCGGCGATCATCGTGCTTTCCGGTGGCCTACTCGACCGCCGTGGAATTCCGAACCGCGTCATCATCCGCCTCACGTAGAACCGCGTGTCCGCTTCTTCGCGGATGCAGCAGTACCATACCCACTCGCACCTCATAGAGTTCAACTATTTGAATATATTTCCGCCTTCAGCATCACTTCGTGATGTTGTTGAGCAGCATGTGGTTTCGTGGTGGTTGAGGCTCTGGCTGCGTGGTCGGCTGAGCCGGAGGAGTTGTTCGCGTGGGTGGCGAGCCCGTTTCATCGTGCTGAGCCGCGGTTGCGAGCCCGGATCTGTGTGCGGGGGGCGCGGCGCCGCTGGCGGAGGAGAACGGCTGAACTCGCCGAAGGCGCGGGTAAATCCGACATACCGAGCGGGATCCCGCGGTTGCTGCACAAGGCGATGTGGGGTGCGGGCGGCGTGCGCGACGAGGTGCACCAGCTCGCACACTCCCCCGCACTCCCTCGCCGCCTGCAACTGGTGCCGAAGCCATCGAGCACCCGCACACCAGCTACACCATCAACGGAACCGACTATGAGACAACGAAATACAACCGTCGTATCAAGGGGGGACAAACTCGCCCTCCCTGATCGTCTCCGTGCTTCCTAACTTGACAGCATGACTGTCTCGCTCGAGCTGAACAACGGTGTCGTCATGCCCGCCTTGGGCTTCGGCGTATTTCAATCACCGCCCGAAGAAACCGCCGCCGCCGTCGAGGAGGCGTTGAAGATCGGCTACCGGCACATCGATACCGCTGCCGCCTACCAGAACGAGCGGGGGGTTGGCGAGGGTATCCGTCGATCGGGTGTGGACCGGACGGAGGTGTTCATCGAGACGAAGGTCTGGGTCAGCGACTACGGACGTGACGAGACGCTGCACGCCTTCGACAAAGCTGCAGGAAAACTCGGCGTCGAGCAGATCGACCTGCTGATCCTGCATCAGCCTGTGCCGATGCACTTCGGGGCGACCGTGGCGGCCTACCAGGCGCTGGAAACTCTGCTGGCAGAGGGCAAAGTGCGGTCGATCGGCGTCAGCAACTTCATGCCCGCCCAACTGGCTGCGCTGCTCGAACATGCCGAGGTGGTGCCGGCGGTGAACCAGATCGAGCTGCACCCGTACTTCACCCAGCCCGCCGTCCAGCACGCCGACGCCCAGCACAATATTCTCACTCAGGCATGGTCACCGATCGGCGGGATCACGTTCTATCCCGGTTGGGGCGAGGACCGCAAGAGCGTCATGGACGACCCGACTTTGCGGGAGATCACACGGGATCATGGAAAGACCCCGGCTCAGATCATGTTGCGCTGGCACCTTCAGGAAGGCCGCTCGGCCATCCCGAAGTCCACTAACCCCGCACGCATCGCCGAGAACTTCGACGTCTTCAACTTCGAACTCACCGCGAGCGAGCTCGCCCGCATCGATGGCCTCGACACCGGGGTGCGCGGTGGCCCGGACCCCGACACCATCGACCCGACCAGCATCGAGTTGGCCATCCCGGAAGAATGACGGCCCCGTCCACACGCGTCCGTACTGGACGCTCGAATACGGCTTGCCTCGGTGATCGGAAGCCGGGACAGTCCGGCTGCGGTTCGCTCGGATCCACCCAGTTCGGCCAGGCACCGGAAGCCCAACGCACCGACCCCCTAACCAGCAGCGACCCACTACGGAGTCGCTCATGATCTCTCTCGCCGTGATACGCCGGATGTCCGGCCGGGATCCCGGAGAGCCCTATCGCGCGTCCACGCCGCTGGAGTTGTTGTTCGATCTATGTTTCGTGGTCGCGGTCGCGCAGACGGGTGCCCAACTGCATCACAGCCTGGAAGGTGGTCACATCGGGGCGGGGCTGTTGGGCTATGCCATGGTGTTCTTCGTCATCTGGTGGGCGTGGGTGAATTTCGTCTGGTTCGCCTCGGCATATGACACCGACGACGTGCCTTACCGGCTACTCACCCTCGTGCAGATCGCGGGTGTGTTGGTGCTGTCCGCCGGGGTGCCGGCCGCCTTCCAGCGCTATGACTTTCGCGCCGTCGCGGTTGGCTACCTGGTGATACGAGTCGCCATGATCGGGCAGTGGCTGCGCGCCGCCCAGGCCGATCCGGCCGGCCGGCCGGCCGCGCTCCGCTATGCCGTCGGTATCAGCGTGTTGCAGATCTGCTGGCTTCTGCGGCTGTTCCTGCCCGCACCGTGGAGCTGGGTTTTTCTTGTGGTGCTGGTGATCGGTGAGCTGGCCGTCCCGGTCTGGGCGCAGTTCAGAGGCAATGCGACGTCCTGGCATCCCGGGCATATCCGCGATCGCTACGGGTGTTTTACGCTCATTGTGCTGGGCGAGGCGGTGGCGTCGGAGACGATCGCAGTGCAATCTGCGATCACGGATCATGGTCTGTCTCCCGCGCTGCTGGTGTTGGCTTTCGGTGGACTGTTGCTGATTTTCGCGTTGTGGTGGTCGTATTTTGCGCACGAGGCGACCGAATCACTGCGGGCGTCGCCAGGCCTGTCGCTCCTGTGGGGCTACGTGCACTACGGGATCTTCGCCGCTGTGGCTGCCGTGGGTGCGGGACTGTCCGCGGCCACCGATTCGGTGACACACACGAGTACCTTGTCGTCGCCGGACACCGGTTTCGCGGTGGCTGTCCCGGTGGCCTGCTACTTGTTGCTCAGTGGCTGGTTGCGTCGGCAGATCTCTCGGGTGCCTGGGCAGATCTTCGCCTCCGTCCTGGTCGGGGTGCTGCTGGTGCTGGCGGCCGCGCTACTGGCGCCGGCGAGCGTGCCCTTGGCGGTGTTGGCCATGGGTGTAGTGGTCGCGCTGATCCTTGCCCTCAACCTGGTGATCATCCACCGTTCCAGCCGAACGGAAACTCGGTGACCCGCGCACAAGATCCCTGCAGGGCACTGTGGTCTTGCGGCGAACCCGCAAGCGGTGGAGTTCAGGGTGCAGCGGCGTTGAAACCGCCGCCGAAGATGGTGCCGCTGTCCGGACCATTGTGGGCAGCACCGATCGCAAGTTCTGCCCCCCGGACCGGGGGACAGACACGGGGCTTGCCCCTACATCTCAGGCGAAGCGCCGAGTCTGTTCCCTTACGCGCAGCCTCAGGAACGAGCTACTCAGAAGGTGAGCACCACGCGTCCCGGAATGCCGCCTGCTTCCCGCAGCCGATGGGCTTCGGCAGCCTGGTCAGCCGGTAGCGTTCGCGCGACGCGCGGAGTGATCCGGCCTTCCTCGGCCAGTTGCCGGAGGCCGTCGAGCTTGCCGTGTTCACGTGCGTACTGCGGGACGAAGGTGTTTCGGCTCACGATGCCGCGATCGCTGGGCACCTGGACGCCTTTGACCGACGACGCCACCCGACCGCCATCGCGTACCGCGCGGGAGACGAATTCGGCGATGCCGGCGGTGTCGACCAGTCCGTCCACACCGCCGGGTACCTCCCTGAGCACGAGTTCCACGAACTCTTCACCGCGAGGCAAGACAACGTCCCCGCCCAGGTCCTTCACAGTCTGCTCATCTTTGGCCGCGGCGTCGGCGATCACACGGAACCCGTTCGCCTTGGCCAGTTGGACGACGAAGCCGCCGACCGCGCCAGCCGCCCCTGTGACCGCGATCGTGGCACCGGCCGGGAGGTCCAGCAGATCCAGTGCCATCCGGGCGGTCAGACCGGTCATCGGCAGGGCGGCTGCCTCGACATCGGTCAGGCCGACCGGAGCGCGCACCACCGACTCTGCCGGGACGACGAGGTACTCCGCGTAGGCTCCGTGCGTTCCGGAAATCACCGCGATGGCCATGGCACGATCGCCCACCTCGAGATCGGTGTCGACTCCTTCGCCGACCTGGTCGACGACGCCGGCCGCCTCCATCCCCGGAACATAGGGTGGCTCGGCGTCGGACACGAACGCGATCCCCTGTCGCACCAAGGTGTCGATCGGGTTGACCGCAGCCGCATGCACCCGAATGCGAATCTCGCTCGGCCCTGCGGCCGGAATCGGAAGCTCCAGGACGCGCAGCACTTCAGGGCCGCCGAACTCGGTCACTCCTACAGCTTTCATGGGCAAGCTACCTCTGGACTCTCGTAGGGTGTGTGTCGATGGGGCATTCGCGACCTTGCCGCGTGTGACATGCCGCGATAAGGAGAGTGGCATCTGGGGAGGCGAGCTTCCAGGGAAGAACTCTCCCCCCACACAGCAACCGCATACGTTTCTTCGGCGTAACCGCCGCGATGTAAGGTACGCAGTTCTCAGCTTGTGATTTAACCCTCGGTCCAGCTCCGCCGGGGCACAGGGTTTTCCGACTGCCGGATGCGGCGCAATGTGCCGATTCCTGGAGCCTTTCGGACGGCCCCGGGGTGAGCCGGGCAGGGTCGGCGACCGGTCTCTCCCGCGGTTTCGGGTTCCGGTCGCCGGGCAACTGGTCGACCGTCAACCGGATCGGGCCACTCTCGACGATTGGTAACTCGCCGCGATGGGCGCCCAGTCGCCGGAGCGGGTGAGCTGGGTATACGGCCGTGACCTTCAACAGTCACGCCAGCCGGATGATCCGGATCGAACACGATCAGGATGTCGAGGTCGCCCGGGGCGGCGCTGCCCCGCTGCGAGCCAGGCGACCACGTTACGGACCTACCGACGCGGTCAGCACCGTACTCCTCCGGCACGGCCGCGCCGATCGAGACGGCGGCCATCGTGCCCTCTCGGCGTGCTCAACCACCCCTAATGCGTTATATAATTTGCCAAATAAAGAACAGGTTATCTCGCTGCGAGCTGGTCACTAGCGCGATCCTGTGCAAAAGGGCTCCCCCCTATCACGCAGAGAGGATTGTCTGCATGGCCGTTGTCGAGATCGAACACCCGTGCTCAATACTGCGCCTGAACCCGCCGGACAAGCTCAACATCGCCGCGCCGTCGCTCCAGCACCCAGTTGGCCTACGCGGATCTACGTGGTGTCCGATCCACTTGTCGATGGTCTGCACCCACCGCTCCGACGCCAAGCGGCCCGGCCCTCAACGGTGTCGCCATGGCATCACGCCTCCAAGCCCAGGGGGTGACAAGTCCCCCAGCGACCTGCACAGCGCAGTGCATCCGAGGCCTGACCGTCGGAGGGGCGTCAGCCCCAGAAGGGAGTTACCGCTCATGCACATCGGTGCGTTTTTCGATATGCGCAGCCTCGAGCGCGACTGTCGAACAGCGGCCGAGAACCTTTCGCACCAGGAGGCGTTGTGAATGATTCCGTGCTCGTCGAGCGCATCGACGACGCTCTGTTCGGGATTACCCTGAACCGTCCCGACCGGCTCAATGCGATCGAGGACTCCTTCGTCGCTGCGATGCACACCGCGCTGGACCGCGTCGAGGCAGAACCCGGGGTGCGGGCGGTGGTGCTCACCGGCGCCGGCCGCGGCTTCTGCGCAGGGGCCGACCTGAAGCTCACCGCGAACCTCGGTCGGCGGACCTCAGCCGACCTCTATCGAGGCCAACAGCGCCTGGCCGACATGGCGGTCCGCCTGCACGAGCTCCCGGTTCCGGTGGTCGCCGCTGTCAACGGGCCAGCCGCCGGCGGTGGGCTCGCGCTCGCCGCCGCATGCGACTTGCGCGTGGCGTCCACCGTCGCGCACTTCGCGGTGGCCAACGTCCGTATCGGCGTCTCCGGTGGTGAGATGGGGCTGAGTTGGCTGCTGCCACAGTCACTCGGCCGGGCTCGCGCAACGGAGTTGCTGTTCACCGGGCGCCGCTTCGACGCCATCGAGGCTCTGGAGTGGGGTTTCGTCAATCGCGTTGTCGACCCTGAGGACGTCCTGGCCGAGGCATGCGCGCTTGCTCGTACGGTGGCGAACAACCCGGCGTTCGGCATCCGGCTGACCAAGGAAATGCTGCGCACGACGGCTACAGCCAGCAGCCTGCGGGAGGCTGTCATGCTGGAGAACCGGACGCAGGTCCTGGCGGTGTATGCAGGGGACATCGACCAGGCCACCGAATCATTCCGCCACAACGGTCCGCGCAGCGGCTCCCAATGATCGGCACCGCATAGGCCACCTGGCTCGCCTAGCTCCTACATAGGCGAGGCAGGCTCGATCAGCAGTGATTCGCACCCGGCGTCTCCCCCGGCCCGATGCGGGTGACCGCCGCCTGCGAGGGGCGATACGAAGGACATATGTCAGTGGCAGCCGAAGTCAGATTGTATTTGTATATATATTTAATCTATATTTGGCGCATGGCGGCGAGCGGTTGCCATGATCATCTGGAAGAGGTGCTCTCATGAGATTCGATCGCTTTCCTGCTGAGGCTGGGCGCGTTGTCGGTCGTCTGTTGCAGGGTTCCCAGGCGGCTGCGGTCGCGGGCACGGTGACCGCATGAGGGTCGACGTCACTGCCGAGCAGTCGCTCAGTCCAGAATCCGCTGTGTCGGCCGAGAAGGACGGGTACGACGCAATCTGGTTCGGTGAGACCGGCCATGACCCGTTCGTCTCCATCGCGTTGGCGGCGCAGTCCACGTCACGGCTACAGCTCGGCACCGGCGTCGCCATCGCGCTGGCGCGCTCGCCGATGACGCTCGCGATGACGGCCAACGACCTCCAACTCGTCAGCGAGGGCCGCCTGCTGCTCGGTCTCGGGGCACAGGTCAAGGCACACATCACTCGCCGCTTCTCGATGCCGTGGGTGCAGCCGATCGGGCAGATGCGCGAGTTCGTGCTGGCCGTCCAGGCCATCTGGCGCTCATGGCATGACGGCGAGAAGCTCGACTTCCAGGGCGACTATTACTCTCACACATTGATGACGCCGTTCTTCAACCCTGGCCCGAACCCTTACGGTCCACCTCCGGTGCTGTTGGCAGGCGTCGGTGCCAAGATGACCGGCCTCGCTGGTGAGGTTGCCGACGGCTTCATGTGCCACGGATTCGCCACCGAGCGCTATCTGCGCGAGGTGGTCGTCCCGAATCTGCGTCAGGGTCGCGGGAAGGTGGGCCGCAACCTCGACGATTTCGAGATCAGCGGCCTGCCGTTCGTAGTCACCGGGGTCACCGAGGAGCAGATGGCCGCGTCCGCTGCAGGCATGCGCGAGCAGATCGCATTTTACGCCGCTACCCCTGCCTATCGTCCCGTGCTGGAACTCCACGGTTGGGGCGACCTCCAGACCGAGCTGAATGCGATGACCAAGGCAGGCCGCTGGAAGGAGATGGGCGGGCTCATCGACGATGAGGTGCTCGATACCTTTGCCGTGGTTGCCGAACCGGACGAGGTCGCGGACGCGGTCCTGAACCGCTACCAGGGAGTCTTCACCCGAATGCACCTGTACCTCAAGAACGAAATCGACCGCGAGGTGCTCATCACCATTCGGGAACAGCTGAGGGCGGGATAACACCGGCCGCTGGCACCTGTGCGGCGGTTGAGAACTGTGACATCGTCGTGTCACAGCACCTGGTCTATCGCTGTCAATTTCGGAGATGTCTACTGGCATGCGCGGCATCTATCGAAGTAGTCGTGACGAGTCTGCCATCGGATGCTGCAACCTCGCCGCGCGCCACCTCGGATGCGGGTGGCCGAGCAATGCGACGTTCGATTGGACCGATCGAAGCCATCGACGCTCCGGGGGTTGCCGATCCTGCGGGTCGGCAACCCCCGGCAACTTCTGATTCAATGCGTGGTCGGCACCGCGGAACCTCCGGAAGCCGGTGCTCGGCCGTGTTTCATCGCGAGTGTGACAACGATGCCGAGCGCGACGGCGACTGCGCCGCCGACGAAGATGATCACGAACGCGGTGTCCCCGTAGACCGGGCCCTCCCGGCCCTCGGCGACCACATGGTTGGCCAGAGTTGTCCCGACGAGTGCCGAGGTCACAGCCGTCGCCAATGCGAAGACAGAGGTCTGCACTCCAGCGCTGACACCGGTCTGATCGTGTGGTACGGCCTCGACCATGAGGTTGGGCTGGGCTGCCCAGAACAGTCCGAAGCCGGCCCCGATGATCAGGGTCCACACGATGATGGCGATCAGACTGGCGTGAAACAGTGCGATCAACACCATCCCAGCCCCGAGAAGGGCCAGGCTCGCAACCATCACGAGCCGGATCGGGATCCTGCGGGCAAGCGCGCCGCCCACCGGTCCGAGGATCATCCCGACCGCACCGTAAGGAATCATGGCCACGCCGACGGCGAGGGCTCCGAACCCGAATGCGAAGGGCAATCCGGCATCCTTAGGCGTCTGCAGCAGCTGCGGAACCGCGAAGGAG
The DNA here is from genome assembly GCF_019890715.1 of Nocardia coffeae. Lineage (NCBI taxonomy): Bacteria > Bacillati > Actinomycetota > Actinomycetes > Mycobacteriales > Nocardiaceae > Nocardia > Nocardia coffeae. The sequence goes on from NZ_JAINZY010000018.1 coordinate 67,485, forward strand.
AAGGCGATGATCGGCACTATCCCCAGGAACCCGACGATCAGAGTCAATGTGATAGCGGGCGTGCGGAACGCACGCAGGTCCACGATCGGGTCGCTGGCCCTGCTCTCGATCCGTACGAACAGAGCCAACAGTAGTAGGCCGACGACCAGCGAGCCCAGGGTACCCGGTGCGGTCCATCCCCACTCGCTGCCCTGTGTCAGGCCCAGCAGGACAAGTCCGATGCCAACGGAAAGGCTTGCGACACCGGGCAGATCGATCTTGCCTGTCACGACCTTACGGTCGGTCTTGCGCGGGATCTGCCAACACACGATGGGGGTCACAACCACGACATAGATCGCGAAGAACCAGAAAACCGAACGGTAACCGAGCCCATCGATCAGAGCGCCGGCCAAAATCGGCCCCACCAGTCCTGCGAGGCCGAGTCCGGTACCAAGCGAACCGAGTGCGACCGGAAGTAGCCGTGCGGGAAGCAAATCGCGGAAGATGCAGTATGCGATGGCCGGCATGACCAGCATGACGGCCTGTAACGCCCTGCCAACCATCAGCAATGCGAAGCTCGTCGATATCGCGCACAGTACGTTGCCGACGAAGAACAGCGCACCTACACCGCTGATGAGCGGACGCAGCTGGAGTTTGTCCGCGAGCTTGCCCCCGAGCGGCATCACTGCTGCACCGATCAGGCTGACGATCGTGAGGACCCAGCCGAGACCGGCGACCGGGAAGTCGTGGGCCATCGGTCGTAGGGCAGGAACGACCATCTGGACGCACATAGCGTTGAGCTCGACCAGCACCAGCACCGAGCCGATCAGCATCAGGTAGTTACGCAGACGCCCAGGCGCCTCATCGGGTGGGGGTGAAACGGGCACGACTTTGGGCTCGGACATCGAGACCACCTCTTAGACATAGGAAATGACAGATTGTCATGTCGCAGGAGTCGCCGGACTTTCCGGCTGGATCAGCGTTCGGATGACGCCGGACCAGCCTAAACAGCAACAGAAGTAGTTGGGATGGGAACGACGTTCCAGCCCAACAATTGTTTAAAAGAGTGGAATCAATGCCGACAAGGCAGACGCCAAGCCTCGGGCCTTCAGACCGCCGGTCGGAGCGATCCAGCATCGCCACGCGACTGAACACGCGTGACCTGACAATTTCGTCGGCTGATGCCAAGCTGGTGCCATGGCTCGCGAATCCCGCCGCAACGACCTGGGAGAGTTCCTCAAGACCCGCCGCGCTGAGCTGCCCCCTGCCACTGCCGGCTTGCCCCACAGCCTCGGACGACGAGTACCCGGTCTACGTCGCGAGGAGGTCGCGGTACTCGCCGCGATCAGCACGGACTACTACCGTCGGCTGGAGCAGGGCCGCATAGAGGCGTCGCCCTCGGTACTCGCCTCCCTGGCCCGAGTGCTCCGCCTGGATGACGACCAGCGGACCTACCTATACGAACTCGCTGGTACCTATTGTCCGCCGCGTCCGCCCTCCGCCCGCCTGCGGGTCCAGTGCCAGCTTCAGCGGGTGCTGGATGACATGGCGCACACACCCGCATGGGCCTTCGGACCCCGTACCGAGGTCCTCGCTTGGAATGCCATGGGCGCGGCGCTGGTCACCGACTTCGCCAAGATCCCGGAGGACCAGCGCTATTACATTCGGATGTTGTTCGCCGACCCCGCGTTGCGCAGCCTGTATGCGGACTGGGAGGAGGTCACGCGTCTGGGTATCGCCCAGATGCGGCGGCACAACTCGCAGAACCCCGATGATCCGCAACTGAAGGCGCTCGTGACGGAACTGTCCGCCTGCTACCCGCAGTTCCGGCGATGGTGGGCCGACCACGACGTCGCCACCCGAGACGCGGGTCGAAAACACCTGCGGCATCCGGTGGTTGGTGACCTGCTGCTCGACTGGAACGTCATGTCCTGGGCAGCCGACCCCGACCAAGGGATCATCATGTGGACGGCGGAACCTGGGTCACCCTCCGAGGATGCCCTGCGCCTGCTCGCGTCCTGGGCCGCCGTTCCCCACCGGATTGACGCGAAGACGCCCGCAACGCAAGATCGGCCATGATCTTTGGCCCCAGCCCGGCGTTGTGCAGAAACCCCTGCATCACAGCAGCGTCTGTGAGGAGCAGGGGGTTTCTCCTCCATCAAAAGGAAGAAATCGGCACAGCGGGTATGCGACGGCGGGCGCTGTTGCGAACGTCTGCCGATCAGCCCATTGCGGCGTGCTGTGTGCGATAACGCTCAGCGGCATCGACGATCGCCGACTCGGCGAGCTCGGCTGCCAGCGCCCGGTCCCCGTTCGCGTCGCGAATGACCGCCATGGTGAAGAACGGACTCAGGTGCGCGTTCACGGTGTGTAGCAATCCTGCCGCGGGCGAGCCGGTGCAGCCGAGCGCGCGCCAGAGAGTGACCGCGACGTTGTCGTTGCGTTTGCGCCGGTAGCTGTCGATCTCCTCGGCGGCGGCGGCCAGCACTTCGGACTTGTCGTGCCGGGTCATCAAGTCCCAGAGCATGCGGCTGACTTCGCTGTTCATGCCATGGATGACGTCACACAGCGCCGATACCCAGGCCCGCCAGTCCGTCTCGCGGTCGTGCTGTGGAAGGTTCGCGTCGAACGCAGGAAGTCCTGCCAGAATCGCTGCCGCCAGCAGATCATCTCGGGTGGCGAAGTAACGGAACACAGTTCGGCGGCTGACGCCGGCATGTTGCGCGACATCGTCCACCGTGGCGTCGAGGCCGCGGTCGACCAGGGCACGGGTTGCCGCACGAACCAGGTGTTCCACGGTGGCCTGCCGTTTGCTCTCCTGAAGGTCGGACACACCGACAACGTTACTTTGACACTCATGAGTGACAGCAAATACACTCATGAGTGTCACCTAAAGCCTCGGGGGAGGTAGTTCGACTGCGCGACGCGCGCCGGTTTCGCAAGACCTCCGAGGGCGACGGTTGACGACGACGATGCCAGCGAGTTCGACTGAAAGTGGGTGCGAAATATGAAGTACGACTTGATCATTCGTAACGGGAGCATTGTGGATGGCTCGGGTGGTGAGCCGTTTACCGGTGATGTAGCGGTCACTGATGGTGTGATCGTTGTGGTGGGGGTGGTCGACGGGCATGCCACGCGTGAGATCGATGCTTCGGGCTTACTGGTCACGCCGGGATTCGTGGACCTGCACACGCATTACGACGGGCAGGCGATCTGGTCGGAGCGGATGACACCGTCCTCGGCGCACGGTGTCACCACTGCTGTGATGGGCAATTGCGGCGTGGGTTTCGCCCCGTGCCGGGCCGAGGACCACGACACTCTGGTCGATGTGATGGCCGGAGTGGAGGACATTCCGGGCGTCGTGATGGTCGAGGGATTGCCGTGGACCTGGGAGACCTTCCCTGAATTCCTCGACACGGTGGCGGCCCGCCCGCGCGATATCGACGTCGCCGCATTGCTGCCGCATTCCCCGCTGCGGGTATACGCGATGGGGCAGCGCGGCGCGGACCGCGAACCGGCCACCGCCGAGGACCTGGCCTTGATGCGTAAACTGGCGGCCGAGGCGATCGAGGCCGGCGCGCTGGGGTTCGCTTCCTCCCGCACCGCGATCCACAAAACCGAAAGCGGCCGGGCCATCCCGAGTTACGACGTCGGCCGCGAAGAGATCGAAGCGATCGCCCGTGGCGTCAAGGACGCCGGAGGCGGACTGATCCAATTCGTGCCCGACGTCACGGAAAGCGGTTACGAAGCCACCCTCGAGGCGGTGTTCGACATAGCCGCCGACGTCGAGCTGCCGGTGACGTTCACCCTCGGCATCGGCAATGAGGGGCCCGCTCACTTCCGCGACGCGATGGCGCTGGTCGAACGCGCCAACTCCACCGGTGGCACTGTCACCGCCCAGGTGTTTCCCCGGCCGATCGGCCTGATGCTCGGACTCGAGCTCTCGGGTAACCCCTTCGTGCTCTACCCGAGCTACCGGCAGCTCGCCGATCTGCCGTTGGACGAGCGAGTCACCGAGATGCGCAAACCCGAAGTGCGCGAACGCATCCTGAACGACGCTCCCAACACGGAGGGACATCCCCTGATGTCCGCGGCGCAGAACTGGGACTGGATCTTCCCTCTCGGCGACCCGCCGAACTACGAGCCCGACGCATCACAGAGCATCGCCGCCCGAGCACGCACGCGCAACGTGAGCCCGCTCGAAGAGGCATACGATCGCCTACTCGACGACAATGGCCACGCCATGCTGCTCGTCGCGCTCGGCAACTTCCGCAATTCCTCACTGGACACCGTCGCCGAGCTGATCCCCCGCGACGATGTCGTACTCGGGCTCGGCGACGGCGGCGCACACTACGGAATGATTTGTGATGCAAGCTTTCCCACCTACATGCTCACACACTGGGTACGCGATCGAGTCCCCGGCACACTGCCACTTCCACAAGCCGTACGCGAGTTGACCTCGGTGCCGGCCCGAGTGGCGGGTCTGCACGACCGCGGCCGGATCGCAGTGGGCTACAAGGCAGACCTGAACATCATCGACGCACAGGCCCTGCACCTGCACAAACCAGTAGTCACCTACGACCTGCCCGGCGGGCGACGCCGCCTGGACCAGAAAGCCGACGGCTACGTAGCGACAATCGTCACGGGCCAACTGATCGCCCACAACGGCAGGCCGACCACTGCTCGACCTGGCGTACTCATCAGGGGCGGTCGAACCGCACCTGCGACGTAGAGCACCACCCGACAGCTTCGCGAACCGGAGCCGAGGCGGGCGGTGGCGGTGATGTGTACCCATCGATGATTGCACCGAGGTCGGCAAGGCACCGCCCGCCCTACTCGGTCATTGATTGCTCGAACCGAGTGTTGTTCGGGCAGAACGCATCCTGACCTCGAATCGACGTCAGCTACGGGAACGCTGATCCTGCGGGTCCGCTTGCGTCTCGAGCCACTGATAATGCTGTTCGAAGTGAGTCTCGGGCCGTTTAATCATGATTGCGTCAGCCTCGGCCAGGATCGCTCCGGAGCTTTCCAGTTCCAAGGTTGCCCAGACGAACACCTTGCGGTTCTCGGCATCTTCGATCCGTGCTCGGCCGATCAGTGGCCACCCAACAGGCACCGGCCGTACGAACTTGACACTGAGCGTCCCAGTAACTCCGAACTCGCGATTCAGAACCAGTGTGTGTCCCACCAATTCGTCCATGACGCCGGCAGTCCACCCGCCGTGCGCCACCTGCGGTCCCCCCTCATGCTCCGAAGAGCACACCACCCGGCTGATCACAACGCCGGATTCGTCGAGACTCTCGTTCTCGATCCCGAAACGGCAGCGATTCAAGCGACGGCAGCCGTGGCAAAGATGCATACCGCTCGGCGATTTCGGGGCGTAAAACGGCGATGAGAGATCGTTCCGGTCCATCGTTACGGTGGTCTCGTTGAAATCGACACCTGCTGTGCCCCTGGATTTTTCGACGTCGTTCACGAGGTCCTCCCTTCGACTGCGAGACGCTCGATGGCTGCTCCCCGCAGCCATCGAGCAGTAACGAGATGCGACCGGGCACGAGGCGCGTAGCGCTCGCGGCCCACCGCTCAGGCGGTTGTGGTTGTGGGGAAGAGTTCCTCGAACGTTCCATGCAGCACCCGATCACGGATCTCGACCTCGACACCATCGAAGATCGACCGCAACGTGTCCTGAGTGTGCCCGTACGTACCCTCCAAATGCGGGTAATCATCACCCCACAACACATTGTCATAACCGGTGTCCTCAATGATCTGCACCGCACTGACATCATGCTGGAACGACGCATACACCTGCTGACGGATGATCTCACTGGGAAGACGCGACAACCTCGGACGCACGAACATCCCGTGCTGCCGATAACCCTCATCCATCCGATCACCGATCGCAGGCACCCAACCCGCACCACCCTCCGCGATGAGCACCTTCAAATCCGGATGCCGATCGAGCGCACCACCAGCCACCAGATGCGACACCACCCGCATACCCGGATAAGTAGTCTCCATATAATTCACCACCGCACCACCCGGACCGCGATACACCACATTCACCCCACCGGTGCCGATATGCCAGCACAGCGGCAGCTTCAACTCCTCAGCCACCGCCCACAACGGCTCCCACAGATCCAACCCCCAAGCCCGATCATCATCAATACCACACGGGAAATACAGCGCCCGAAAACCCATCTCCGCAGCACGCTCCACCTCAGCCACCGCGTTGTCGACATCCCTCAACGGCACAATCGCGGGGGCGAAAACCCGATCCTGCTCACCCATCACCTCCTCCATGGCCCAGTCGTTCCACGCCCGAGCCACCGCATTCTCCAACTCGGCATCACGGATGTTGCAGACCCAGAAACCCATCGACGGGAACGCCAACTGGTTACGCACACCTTCCTGATCCAGATCACGCAACCGGATCCGAAGATCCCTGAACCCCGGCGGACGAATCGAGTCCATGAAATCATTCAACTGACGATCGATCTGCATACCATCGATATAGAGAATCTCGTACTTCTCACCACGCTCCGAACGCGGCGCCCGATCCGCGAACCGCTTCGACAACCGCGAAGTCCACAAATCCTCCGGCTCCATCAAATGCGAATCACCCGAGTGCGCCCAAATCTTACCCTCGCCGACCCGCCCCTGATCAGCACGCATCACCGCTGTCATGTGTCCCTCCTCAATCGAGTCACTCCCGGACCGAACGGCCTCGGACCGACAGTTTCTTTACACTGTAACGAAAAGAGGGCATCGTGTACAGGTGACTTGCCGCTTCACACGGAGAACACCGTTCTGCAGGCGCAACCTCCGCTCCTGTGTCGCGCACTTCCGAGTTTCGTAGTTGGCGGCCGAAGTGCCGGGATTCCGGGTGTGACCAGTGGCGATGGCGTGTTGAACCGTCCAGGCTTCAGGCCGAGGCGGTGCGGATAGGGCGATGAATCGAACACCATCCGGTGCTGGCAGTTTGTATCAGGCCGTCTCATTGAGCGAGGCCGGCACCGACTACACGGGCTCCCCACCCGGGCGATCCGGGTGGGAGCCTGGGAATCAACGGTCGATCTGGTCGCGAACGTCGTCAGGAATCGAGCCCGAGGTGATGTCGTCACTCTTTCCGAGATCGGTCGGGAAGATGATTGAGGTCCGGGCAAACTGTCCGCCGTCAGCCGACGAAATGGTCTGTCCGGACATGTAACCCGACTCGTCCGAAGCCAGGAACAACGCAAGATTCGCGTTGTCCCGCAACACCGGCGGACGATCCAGGCGCAGCGGCATGGCCCGGTTGTCAGGATCCCACGGGGACATCTCCTCGTAAGACTTACCCAGTACTTCCGCATTCGGCGCGAGAGCGAAATTCACCGACATACCGTGCGTCGGACACAGCGCGTTCGCGCGAATCCCGAACTTGCCGAACTCCAGCGCGGCCGCACGCACCAGACCATTCACCGCCGCCTTCGAGGCGGTGTACATCGGAAAGCCCGGGTAGGCGGTGAACGAGGCGGCCGAGGAGGTCGCCAGGAGCGCACCGCCGGACTCGTTGGCGATCATCCACTTGGCGGCGGCTTTCCACGCCAGATAGATACCGGTGGTGTTCACCGCGAAGATGTTGTTCCAGTCTTCCAGCGACGAATCCGCCAGCGGCTGCATACCGAAACCGGGCTCGGGGATGCCGGCGTTGGCCCACATCACATCGATCCGGCCGTACGCTGCCACAGTGGCTTCGACCAGTTGATTCATCTGGGCTTCGACTCGCACGTCCGCGTCCACCGCAGTGGCGGTCCCGCCTTGCGCCTGAATCTCACCGACAACTTTCTCCGCACGGCCCGGCACTACATCGCTGACGACCACTCGTGCGCCTTCGGCCGCGAACATCAGGGCACCCTCTCGGCCGAGTCCGGACCCCGATCCGGTGATCGCAACTACTTTGTCCCGCATACGCATTCGGTTGCCTCCTGAAACGGCGCGATATCAGTGTTCGGGGCTGGCAATGGACTTGATCCGCAGGTACTCCCGGAATCCCGCGACACCATGCTCCACGCCGTCACCGCTGATGCCGTAGCCGCCGAACGGCGCGTCGGGCGAAAGGTAGAAGGAGTTGTTGATGTTGACCGTTCCGGCCTCGAGCTTGTGCGCGACCTTCCAGGCCCGCTCCTCATCGGAGGACTGGACATAAGCAGACAGACCGTAACGAGAGTTGTTCGCCACGCGCACCGCCTCGTCGTCGTCACCCTCGTAGCGAATCACCGACAGCACCGGACCGAACACCTCGGTCTGCGCGATCTCGGAGTTCTCATCCACGTCGACCAGCAGGGTGGGCTCATACCAGAAACCGCGCTCGAAGCGGTTACTCCGCTTACCGCCGGCCAGCAGCCGCGCACCATCGGCGACCGCGCGATCGACCAGACCTTCGATCCGCTCGAGCTGCTCCGCGCGGATGATCGGCCCGACCATGTTCGCCGGATCGGTAGGATCACCCCACGCCAGGTTGGCAATCATCGGCTGCAACCGGGCGAGGACTTCGTCATAGACGTCCGCGTGCACCACCATGCGGGTGGCCAGCGCGCAGCCCTGGCCGCTGTTGGACATGCACATCGCCATGCCCAACCCGCAAGCCATATCCAGGTTCGCGTCCGGCAGAACGACATTCGCCGACTTGCCGCCCAGTTCGAGCACGCTGTGCCGGATTCCGTTCGCAGCGCGCTCGGCGATCCGTTGCCCGACACCGGGCGACCCGGTGAAGTGGTACAGACCGATGCGCTGGTCAGCGGTCATGGCATCGCCGACAATCGCCTTGTCCGCCGAACTGATCGCATGATAGGCGCCCTTCGGGATATCCGTGGACTCACTCACGACCCGAGCCAACAGTGCCGCGGTCAGCGGGGTATCCGGAGCGCTCTTGAGGATGACCGAGTTGCCGGTGGCCAGCGCGTGGTGCACCTTCCAGATCGCGGTCATGAACGGCGCATTCCAGGGCGTGATCGCGCCGACGACGCCGTAGGGCTCGTAGCAGATCCTTCGCAGGCTGCGGTTGCCCAGGATGTCGAATGCCGGAAGGTCTTCCTCCCACTGGAACGAGGTGATCAGATCGTTGAAGAAATCCATCCCTTCGATCATCACATCAACCTGGGTCGACATGTTCGAAACGACGATGCCGCCCTCTGCGGTGAGCAGCGCCTTGATGTCGTCCGAGCGTGCTCGCAAACCCTCTTGCAGCTGGACCAGGCATTTGCGCCGGAATTCGTGATCGCGCCCCCAATCGGAGCTGTCCGCGAAGCGCCGGGCCGCGGTGATCGCATCATCGACGTCCTCGACGCCGGCATCCGCCGCCTGGGCGATCACCGATTCGTCCGCCGGGTTGATCACGTCATACCGACGTCCGGATCGCGCCTCACGGAATTCACCATCGATGAAAAGCCGACCTTCGATCGTGGGCATCTTACGATCTCCTCATATTGTTCTAGATGAATCGAGTAGTCGCGTCAGCGGAGTTCGCTGCGTCCACGAGGCGCGAAAGAGCGCCCGGGCACTGAGCGAGGGATCGTCAGACACCAGCAAGTGTGACGCGAATCTCCTTAATAATCTAACTGTAAACCTGGCTAGTTGTCAAGGGAGTTCGACTCCCTATCTCCGTTGTGCAACCATCGAGCAATGGAGACAACCAGCGTCGGCCGCAAGCGGCGATCATCCGCAGAGGTCAAGCAGCTCATCGCCGACGCCGCTTCCGCAGAGTTCGCCGAGAACGGCTTCGAGCGGACGACCATCCGGTCGGTAGCACGCCGTGCGAGAGTGACCGAGTCGATGGTGTTCCGCCACTTCGTATCCAAACCGGAGTTGTTTCGCTCCACCGCAGCGGCACCGCTGGTCGAGTTCATGAACAACTTCGCCGACACCTTGGGCGACGATCCGCGAACTCCATGGGATGTCACCGTCCGGTTCGCCCGAGGCCTGTACGAACTGTGCTACACCAATCGTCAAATCCTGGTTTCACTGGCCGCGGGCGCCAGCGAACATGCGGTCACAGCGGAGGACTCGCCGCTCGCTCCCTGCCTGCACGCCCTGATCGATGGCGTCAATCGCTACAACTTGGCCGCAAACGGAAGACAGGCGACGAACGACATCCGTGCATCGGTCCGGCTCACAGTGGCGCTCATCCTGGGTGCCGCGCTCGCGGGTGACGCGCTGTTCCCTCTGGATACCGAGGATGCCGAAATCCCTGTGGAACTGGCACGATACATCTTGTCCGGGTCCGGTTACGCCACTGCGGCGGCAGGGAGCACGGCCGGTCGATGAAACCACACGGCGAGCGGTAGGTCGCCAAGTCGGCCGCAATCGGGAAATACCGCTCTGATCGACTGTGCCGCGCCTGATGTTATAACACAATTAAATGACTCATTCGAACGAGGCTGGGCGTGCAGCCGTTCGTCACCGCTTGCGAAGTGCACGAACTCGGTACGCCGAATACATGCCTTCAGCGCGGCATTCCGAGACGCGGCGGAATTCTCACTGCGGCATCGCGTGTGCTCGAGCGGTCACGGTTCCGATCGCTGAAGGTTCGACAGGTTCTGGCAGCATCCGGCACCTCGACGACGCCTCTCTATCGCCGGTTCCCGAGCAAAGCCCACCTGATATTCGCTTTGCCCGAGCACGATGTACGACATATCGACCGTCAACTCCAGGACCGGACAGACCCGATAGCATCGGTATCCGAACAACTCCGCACATGGCTGTCCTACAAGATCGATATCCCGTACACAACCTGCTCGCTGACGTCCACGCTTTGGTTATGCGCGCACTCGGCCATCGATAGACCGGTTCATCGAAGCCCACTGCAGAAAAGCTTTCTCGAGCCATCCCGACGACCTCAGGTGGGGAGAAGCCGTGCCCCCACCACGTTGGGTGACATCTCTAGAGAACACCGACGCAGCCACCCTGGCGGCACAGCTGTCGTTGATCATCGCTAGCGGCTGACCCGGCCCGAATTCGACGACCGTATCCGAGCACCGACTACGGCCGACTTTCTGCCACGACCAATGCTGGTAGCGGAACAACCACATCTCGACTTCGAGGGAGTGATCTTCATTGCGAGGCCCGCCGCCCCGGGTCCTTGGTCAGTACACGAGTCGCACGCGCGGTCCGGGCAGACCACACCGGCACGGAGTGGGATCGACCTCGCCGTCCACCCCCAGCGCGATATCGCGCCTGGCGAACGCTCGATCTCCGACAACTGTCAAGGTCAGGCCATCGATAGCTCGCTCCACCCGCCACTCGTCCGGATCGAGGTGAAGCCCACTGCGTGGGGAGCATTCGGCGGCCAGTGCCGGTCCAAGCATCGCGATCGTCGCCGGTTCCACGCCGACCTCGCGCAGGGGCCCGACGCCATCGGGCCGAGCCCAGATCAACGGCACCTTCGCCAAGCGCTCGACGATCTGCTCGTCGGCGGTGAGCCCCTGAGCGGATTCCCCGCTCAGCCCGATGACTGCGTTGATGGGCAGCAGAGACAAGAATGTCGCGCTGCGCTTGGCATCCCAGCCATAGGGCTCAGCAGTGCTGAACGTGATTCTGCCCGCTCTCAATGCATCGACCAGCGGATTCAGCCATGGCCCTTCAGCATTGCGGCCTGTAACCAGAACATGATCACCACCGGCAAGCCCGCAGACCTCGATCAACCGCTGAGCCCAGAGCGTGTCGCGCTCGAGCTCCGGCCAGCCGATATCAAAGGTGACCTTGGCCCCGTCGCGCTGCACGAACTGGGCGATACCGGCCAGCTGAGGATGCCGGCCCGCCATGGCCGCAGCCATCGAATCCCGGCTCATTCCTTCACCACCCTCGGAAACTTGGCGACACTGGAACTACGGGCGACGAGGTCATCGACCGAAACCAGCTCGATCTCCGGTCGCACGCCAACGCGTTCGGAGACCACCGTCTGCAACCTGGCACTCAGGTCATCGAGATCCACCTCGCTCACCGACTGATACCCGACACGCAGGCGCAACCGGTCGGCCACCCGGGTGGAGCGAATGATCTGGAACAGGCCGTCGTGTGTCTCGTCCTGACTCTCGATCGCCGCCCAGACCTCGCTGACCACAACGGGTTTGCCTGCGACGACAGTCTCGTCGCCGCGGCGGCCGATCACCCACTGCCGTGCGTGCGTGCGCCCGCACCCGCAGGTCGAGCGGTCGAGCCGGACAAGATCCCCGCTGCGGAAGCGGATCAGGGGAGCTGCCTTGTTGTCCAGGTCGGTCGCGGTCAGCTCACCGATGTCCCCGGAGTCGACGGCACGGTCATTGTCGGTATCGAGGAGTTCGGGCAGGACCAGGTCCTCCCACAGGTGATATCCGTTGTGCTCGCGGCACTCCCACGCGGTGCCGGTATCACCGGCACTGCCGTAGACGAACAACTCGATGCCCCATTCGTCACGCACCTTGTCCGCCAGCGCTTTTCCGAGCGGCTGACCCGCGAACGCCGCGCCTTTGAACGAGGACAACGCCTCCCTGATGTCGTATGTCCCGGCCAGCCGCTCGAATTCCAGCAACGTGGGCATCATTAGCTGCATGTACGCCGGCCGGAACCGCCGGGCGGCCTCGAGGACCTCGGCCCCGTGGCCGATCCACGTGTCGATATAGATCGGGACCAGTCCCATCTTGCGGAAGAAGGTGTCGTAGAACCCGCGGAACGCACCCGCCGGAACGAGCACGCGATCGCCCGGACGCAGACCGAGCTCCCAGAGATCGCGAGTCGAGCAGGCCGGCAACGGCGGCACCGATTCCCAGATTTCTGGAATCAGTTCGGGCGCACCGGTAGTGCCCGAGGTCGACATGACCGATGTCAGCCGTGTTCTCGGCACCTGCAGCAGACCGCCGAACGGGTCACCTGTGTGATTCCGATATGCCCGCAGATCGTCCTTGGTGAATGTGGGTATCAGTCGTTCGAAGTCATCGAGCGAGCGCACCATACCCGGTTCGATACCCGCAGCCGACCACAGCTCGCGATAGAACGGCGATTTCTCGTAAGCGACATGCACGAGTTCGAGCACCCGGCGTTCCTGCAACGCCCGCAATTGATCACGCGGCATTGTTTCGATTTCCGGCTGAAAGAACCGCCGGCCTGCTTCGCTCGCTTCCGAGCTGGAAGCGATGGACAGAGATGCATCCAAGTCGAGTCGACCTCCGTGTGTTCACACAGCAACACGCCGCCGGAGAGATACGAATCACACCGTAACCCTGGCGGAAACCGCTGCCCATGGAACCTTGTTCCGACCTAACCCTGACGGCAAGGCGTTTGAAATATTACAATCATATAGCTCTTTAGGCAAGCGGGGGTCGATCCCAGTCGAGCATCGGAGCGACGACCGCGGTTGCCGGTGCCACACGGCGACCCGGCACCCGTGCCGGCGCCGCTTCATCGACCCACTGGCGAACTCCAGCTACCGCCTTTGGCTCTCCGGTAGGAGCGGGAGCGGGTCACACGCTCGGTTCGGTCGCGCGGCCAGCTGCCGCTGCGTGTTCACGCCGTCCAGTCCGTCGACCGGCCGGACTCCTCGTTCGGCCGCGCCCGGCGGTCATCGGCCCCGTACAACGGAACCGATGACCGATTGTGGACCGCGTCCTGAAATGTTGCACCGCTGGTTCGGCCCGCTACAAGTGTCAAAGGAGAGGAAGCCGTTCTTGTGCCCGTTGGCATGGCAACACATATCCGCAACCTCAATTTGCGTTGGCGTTCGGCATCTTCATGCACTCGCTCGGCTACTTTGCCGATCCTCTCCTTCCGTGTGGGAGCCGTTATGCGTTCGCGGTGGCTGGATTCACCTGCATGCCGAGATGACGGTTCGTGTCGAGCAACAGTGTCGCTTTTGTGATGCTTTCGCCCCAATCCCCCGTGGTGACTGCCTGGCCGTAGTTGACTACCACGCAGTGCGTGATGCCCTCTTTGAGGTAGGGCGCAATCTGCGCGGCGACCTGTTCGGGCATTCCCGTGAACTTCGACTGGCGCACTACTTCCGGGGGAACGCTCTCGGCGATCCGGATAGCCTCGTCGCGTTCCCACTCCATGGGAATCAGATCTCGCGCGTAGGAGAAGTCGTCGCCCAGCGGGTGGGGAGGATTGTTGGGATTCCATTGACGCCAGGAAGCCCCACTGGGTGCCATCACGGCTGCATCCCACCGCAACGCCAGATTGTGGGTCAGCTCCTCGACTGCCGCCTCATTCTCTTCCAGCAGGCAGAGGAACAGACCGCAAAACGACAGGCTGTCGGGGTCGCGGCCGGCTTCCTCGGCGTGCCGCCGCGCCCCGGCGCGTAGTTCGGCGAACTGCTCGGCGCTCCCACACCCTGGGAAGTACGACATCCACCCGTCGGCATGCTTTCCAGTGATCTCGATCGAGCGCCCCGGCCCTCCTGCTACCCAGATGTCGGGTGTGCGGGTCTTGTCGACCGGCGGCAGCGCCAGTATGGCGTCTTTCAGGTTCCAGATCGGGCCTTCATAATCGATGGGATCCGAACTGTCGCAGAACATCTTGATGATCTTGACACATTCCTCGAGATGTCCGAACGGCTTTTTCCGTGGAATACCGTAGGGCGTGAACTGCTTGACCTCACCAGCTCCGGTCGTCAACACCGTCCGTCCGTTGGAGACGTGATCCATCGACAGCAGCAACTGGGCGAGGTTGACCGGTGTGCGCCTGAGGGCATCCGACAATACGCAGAATTGGATCTTCTCGGTTACGAGCGCTTGAGCGCTGGCTAGCACCCAAGGATCCATCCACCAATCCACATCCATCTTGTCGGCAGCCTTCACGATGTCAGGCGTCCACATAGACCGCGGAATGGTGAAGTTCAGCTGATCCCCCTCCAGGATGAAGTCATATCCGCTCTGTTCATACGATTTCGCCGCCGCGAGAACATTCACGATCGGCGGAAAAGGAATCCCTGACACCCCGAACTTTACTGCTTGCCCCACGCTTTCACTCCCGTCCTAGAGAGTAGGCCGCAATCGCCTAACTTATACAATTAATACAGCTATATACTGCATTGTGCACTGTATCACTCGGTAAGTCGTTCGTCAACGAATCCCGCATGCCACGCTGACCGTCAAAGTGCACGTGCAGCACTGCGGCGCAACGACTTCCGCGCATGCGCGCACGGAAGTGACAACCGAGATGACTCGTAGAGAGGCGGATCTGATGCCGCTGCGCCCAGCCGCATCCGAAGGAGTTCGGTCACGACGCGTTCCCTCGCCCGCGACCGGAACAGGGGCCACTCTGGTACAAATCGCAGCCGATTTCGGGATCCATTCGATGACATTGAGGCCACCAGCCATCCAGAAGACACTGACCATGCACGTCCACGGTCGTGCCGGCAGTGGTCAACTGCCGGTTCCAGCGGATATCGTTATATTATTGACTTATTCGAGCGTCTAGGGTTTACTTGCGAACAATCGAGTGAGCCTGAAGAGACGTCCCGTGAATGACAGTGAGGTTGAGCGCGTGGGTAGTGAGCTGCGATTTGACGACCGTGTCGTCATCGTCACAGGTGCGGGTAGGGCGATCGGACGCGCTGAGGCGCTGCTGCTGGCCGAGCGGGGTGCGAAGGTTGTGGTCAATGACCTCGGTGGCGCTATGGATGGCAGCGGGGAGGACACGGGGCCGGCGTACGAGGTCGCTCGAGAGATCGTGGATCTTGGCGGCGAGGCATTCGGAAACGCTGCCAGCGTTGCCGATCAAGTCGCGATGCGGGCGCTTGTCGCCGAAACGGTCGATCGTTTCGGTCGCATCGACGCCGTGATCAACAACGCTGGCATCCTCACTACAGAGGATGTCTCGACGCTGCCCCTGGAGACCCTGGAACGACACCTACAGGTCCACTTGATCGGATCGTTCAACGTGACGCAGGCGGCGTGGCCGCATTTTGTCGAGCAGGGATATGGGCGGGTCGTCATGACTCTTACCGGAGCTCTGATGGGATCGGCCCCGGTCGTGGCGTACTCGACCGCGAAGGGCGGGCTGTTCGGTCTGACTCGCAACCTGGCCGAAAACGGGGCAGCACACGGAATCAAGGTGAACGCGATCGTTCCGTCGGCGTTCACCAGACTCGCCGGAGACAAAGACATCCGCGACCGGGCCGGTATTTCCCAGCTGAACAGCCTGGGTAAAGAAGGGCGCGGGCAACCGGAGGAGGTGGCGCCGGCACCGGTTTTCCTGGTTCATGAGGAGTGCCCGGTGACGGGTGAAGTGCTGACCACGACCGGGACCAACGTCGCCCGCTGGTTCCTTGCGAGCACACCCGGCTACACCCAGGCGGACATGACCCTCGAAGCGATCCGCGACAACTGGGACCGCGTGTGCGACGAACGAGGCTACGCCGTCCCCCGCACGACCTCCGAGCACGCCGCGTTCCGCACCAGCCACAGCCTGTAAAAGCCTTGACCGGCCGATCACCGTAAAGGTTGACCGGTTCAACCCCAGATAGGTGGGATATTCCATGGCCGACTCGGTGTTCACGGTGATCTCGAGCGACGGGCACGCCGGCGCCCTGATGGCGGACTATCGACCATATGTTGATCCGGAGTTTCATGCGGAGTTCGACGCATTTCTCGTGGACTGGAACGAGAAGGGGTCGCGAAACTTCGATGCCGCGTCGCTCGGTGCGCGTCTCGATCCGGAGTACGTCGATGAATGGACCGAGAAGATGGTCGACACCGGGCGGATCGACGGCTTTCCGGACGTACACCGCCGGATCGCCGAGATGGAGCGCGAAGGAGTCTGCGTCGAAGTACTGTTCCCCGATTTCGGATTGCCTTTCGAGCTGTACTCGCCGACGTTGGCAGCTGCCAAGGGAATGCCTGCGATGGACGAGGTACACCGCCGCGCCGGCTTCCGCGCCTTCAACCGCTGGCTCGTCGACTTCGTTAGCGGGGCACCAGGGCGCTTCATCCCGATGGCCGCGGTGAGCTGGTCCTACGACGTCGACGACGCGGTCGCTGAGATCCGATGGGCGCGCGAGCACGGCTTCCGCGGCATCGTGCTGCCACATTTCGACCCGCTCAAGCCTTTGTATCATCCCGAATTCGAGCCGATCTGGAATGTCCTGGATGAGCTCGACATGATCGTCAACAGCCACGCCGCGCTCTCGAGCACCTCGACGCGCCCGATCCACACCCCGGCCGTCCCGCATCCGGCCTGCGGATCCCGGCTGTACGTGCCGGAAATGATGTTCTACACGCATAACGTCCTGAATCACCTCATCTGGGGCGGCGTGCTCGAGCGTCACCCGAATCTGAAGGTTGTGTTTACCGAGCAGGGGTCGGGCTGGGTTGTACCGATGCTGCGGGACATGGATTACAGCTATGACGGAAGCTATTTCCGCACCGACTACCGCGACGTCATCAAGTGCAAGCCGAGTGAATATTACGAGCGACAGTGCTACCTTGGCTCGTCGATCTTCTCACGTTCCGAGATCAGGGCACGGAATGATATCGGCGTGGACAAGATGATGCTGGGGATGGATTTCCCGCACCACGAGGGGACTCTGCTCGAGACGACGCAGGAGTACCTTCGCGCGACGCTCGGCGCCGAGCATGTGCCGGTCGACGAAGCCCGTGAACTGCTCGGCGGAAACGCCGCGAAAGTGTTCGACATCGACTTGCGGAGCCTTCTGCCAATCGCACGTCGCATCGGGCTCAGCACCGAGGACGTCCTTACGCCACCCGAGTCGGATCTCTTTCCCCGTGGCGACGTCCACAAGCCTGTGTTTATCGGTTGATGGCTCCCGCGCAAACAGGTGCATAGTTATACCTAAACTTCGGGGCAGCGCGATGGCCGACACCGAGAGTGATCGTCCCGCGATTGGATCGGGTCCGGTGACGATTCGCCACCGGACCCGATGCGCTCGCTACAGACCCATCGACCGGCCAATGAGATCCTTCATGATCTCGTTCGTGCCGCCATAGACACGCTGCACTCGCACATCTCGCCACAATCGGGCGATCTCGTACTCGTTCATGTAGCCGTACCCACCGTGCAACTGCATGCAGCGATCGGTGATCTCCCACTGCGTTTCGGTGGTCCACCACTTCGCGCCAGCAGCTTCCTCCGCAGTCAGCTCACCGGCGTTGGCAGCGACGATGCACTGGTCGAGGTACGTCTGCATCACCTCGATCTTCGTGCGCATCTCGGCAAGCGCGTGCCGATTCACCTGGAACGTACCGATGGCCTGTCCGAACGCCTTACGATCCTGCGCGTAGGCCAAGGTCAACTCGTAAGCGCGGCGAGCGCCCGCCACCGCGTGCACAGCGATACCAAGGCGCTCCTTCGGCAGGTTACGCATCAGATGGTAGAAGCCTCGATTTTCCTCACCGATCAGATTTGATATGGGAACGCGCACGTCCTGGAAATGAAGTTCGGCGGTATCCGCAGAATGCTGACCGATCTTGTCCAGCTTACGACCACGTGTGAATCCGGGCGTGTCGGCCTCTACCGCGATGAGGCTGACACCTTTGCGTCCCGCAGCAGGATCGGTCTTGCAGGCGACGATGACGAGATTCGAGAGCAGGCCGTTGGAGATGAAGATCTTCGATCCATTGATGACGTACTCGTCGCCCTCACGTCGCGCGGTGGTACGAAGGCCGGCCAGGTCCGATCCGGCTCCGGGCTCCGACATCGCGATCGCGGTGATGATCTCCCCAGTGACAAATTTCGGCAGCCAGCGGCGCTTCTGCTCGTCGGTCGTGAGGTCGATCAGATACGGCGCGACGATATCGTTTTGAATACCGAATCCGACGCCGACCGATCCGGTCGCCCAATACTCTTCGTTCAGAATGGCATTGAAACGGAAATCGACAATGCCCGATCCGCCGAACTCTTCCGGAACATCCCACCCCAGCAGGCCCGCCTGTCCCGCCTTCAACCAGACTTCTCGCGACGTACGGCCGGCCTTCTCCCACTCATCGACATGCGGCACACACTCCTTTTCGAAAAATGTGCGCGCTGTCTGCCTGAACTGCTCGTGTTCAGGCTCGAAAATCGTACGGCGCATGGCGCTTTCATCCTCTCATTCTGCACAGTCGTCGAACGCGACAGGTTGCCGATAGACCCGCACTCCGAGGTCCCGTCGTCATCTCTCCACGGTCTCGCTCACCATTGCGCCCATCCCCGTCGCGATCGCGGCGACCTTGCCATCCTCGCGCACAAGTTCGGTTCGGATCGAGCGCAGCCTGTGCCCGCCGCGTTCCAATGTCGAGGACATCCGCAACTCGCCCAGGGGTGGCACTGGACGCAAATAATCGACCGCGAACCGGATTCGGCGAGAACGACCGTGCAGAGTTTGCTCGAACGCGTCCTGCGCAGCATGCGCCAAACTCATCAGCACCCCGCCGTGCACCATGCCCGCACTGTTGCTCATGGCTGGCGCGACGGTGGTTACACACTGACCCGCGTTGAGCACCGATACCTGGATGTCCATCGGATCGAACTGCGCGCCAACCGGTCTCGACCAAGTGTCCGGCGCTCCCTGGCGGCCCCCTCCGATGGACACGATGGCGACAGCGTGAGCGATCGGTGTGCCTAGATCATCGTGAATATCGGCCCGCGACGTACCGAATCCGGACGCGTGGGTCAGCGTCGTACCCTTCGCCTGCAGGGACGTCGCCCCGGCCGCCGGTGCGCCGAGCGTATCGACCCGGAGTTCCACCGTCGCACAGAATTCGTGTTCCTCGGCGGTCAGAACACTTAGTCCGGTCGCCGCGTCGGCGAGCACCGACAACCGTATCGGCTCGACCGGCTGCAATTGATCCGTCGCAGCGCCGCGCAACGGCATCGTCACAGCCACGCGTCCCGGAGCGATCAGCAGAGCTGACATTTCCAATTGCGCTTCCACGGAGGCGCCGAAGATGATCCGATTATCCGGGTGGATTTCCAGATGTCTGATACGCAGGGCGTCAGAAAGGTCGTTGGTCATAGTTCCCGTCTCTGAGAGATCCGGAGCCCCGGTCCGCGTGCATGGGTCGGGCAATACAAAGACACAGCGCCCACGCGGTGCGCCGGGGACATCTCAGCGTGCCGGCTCAGCGCTTGATCAGCTCGAGGCCGTTGTCCCGCAGGAAGATCCGCCGTCGCTCCTCGCCTAGTCCTTCGACCTTCGCATAGAAGTCCGCCGGCTCGCGCAACCCTTCCGCATGCGGCCAGTCCGAACCCATCACGAGGCAGTCCACGCCACCGAGCCGGTCGGCCAGGTCCACGGTGTCATCCTCCGGATACGGAACCACACGAACGTGCTTTTTGAAAATTGCGCTCGGCCGCTCGGACAGTTGCCCGCCGAGCCAACGCCCGTTGCGGGCCATACCGCGGCTCTTGTCCATGTGCCGAATGAAGTGTGGTACCCATTCCGCGCCGAATTCGCTGACCAGAACCCGAATATTCGGAAAACGGCCGAACAAATTGTCGAAAATGAGCGCCGAGAGCGTATCGGTTATAGGCCGCTCACCATAGGTGTTCTGCCACTGCCACGCCGAGAACTGGAAGGGCGGGACCAGACTCCAGCCCCATTGGCTCGCGACATTGGCCTGGTAGTGGAATTCGGAGATGTGGTAGGCGATCGTCACACCCGCCTCGTTGATACGAGACCAGAACGGATCGAAGTAGGGGTCGCCGGGTGAGCGCCCGTAGGCCGGCCCGGGGGCCAGCATTACGAACCGGGCCCCTTCGGCGAGTACTCGATCGAGTTCCGCGCAGGCGCGGTCCAGGTTCCGCAGGGACAGCATGGCGGGGGCGAAGATGGTGTTCTTGTAGGCGAAGCCCCAGTCCTCCGCCATCCACCGGTTGAAAGACTCCAGGTTGTCGTACAGCGGATCGACGCCCTCGAGGTACGCCTCGGCCATCAGCGCCCAACCCCCCGGATACATGATCGAATGCTCGATCTGCTGCTCGCCCAACTGCTTGACGCGCGCGTCCCGGTCCCGGTACTCCGACTGAATCGGCTCGTAGAACCGCTCGGCGTCGCTCGCCTCGCCGGACGAACGCGCCTTCAACATCTCCACCAGCGAGCCGGGAACGTACGCCTGGTCGAGATTCGCCTCGAGCGCGGTGACGACCCGGTCGTTGGCCAGCAGAATCTTCTTGCCGGTCGCGGAAGTAATCGGATAGATAGCCGAATCCAGCTTCGATTTCGGCATATGCCGAGTGAAGCAATCGTCGGCCTCGTAGGAATGTTGGTCGAAGTCGAGCAGCTTGTACGGCAGCCGCCCCACCGTGTCCTTGATCAGCGACATCGCGAACATCCTCTCTCCGAGTACTGGACGGCCCCTGCGGCGACCACGGGCCTACCGGGCTGAGGAACTCACCCCCGGCAACGTGATAGATGCTATCAGATTGTTAGACTATTGCAAGTTTTATAGTTGGACAGTTAAGCTCTTTCTATCGGCAGGGTCGGAGACGCGTTCGTACGCACGTAGACGTCGGACTGTCCCCCGAGGCGATGCGCCGAAACCGCATCCACCTCTCGCCCGCAGCGTGCTACGGAGGCCAAACGAGGCAAGCCCGGCGGACTCCGGACGGCCGAGTCGACCGGCGACCCGTTCCCGACTGTGCTCCCCGGCCCCGGAGGGCGACCGAACAGCTGCAGGCGAGTTCGGCGATCACTAGCGACAAGGTGACGGAAGTTACCCGCACAGCATCAAAGGGCCTGATACCGCACTTTTCACCTCCACGAACGCACCTGCAAGAGCAGACACTGGTGGTGTTTCACCCGCGGATTGGCGGCCGATGGCCAGCCATGGAATTCTCGATCAGTCTGCCGGGCCTGGGGGGTGGGGGCCGGTTATCACACCGAAGCGACCACCGCTCGACTCCAGAAGGCCCGGACCACGGAAACCGCTCCCTGCTCGACGAGGGCCGTTGTCCGCGGCCGGACAAAGAACTATAACTGAATGTGCTATTTGAGCACTTTGGCGAGCACCGTCCGAGCTTCGTCATCCTGACGTCGACTGATCTCGGCATGACCTATCAGGTTGGAACCGTGGAAAGTACCGGGGAACAAGTGCAGTTCAACTGCAACACCGGCAGCGAGCAGGGACTGCGCGTAAGCGATACCTTCGTCGCGCAGGGGGTCGAACTCCATCACCGAGATATAGGCGGGCGGCAGACGTCCGAAGTCCTCCGCTCGCGCCGGCGCCGCGTAGGGTGAGACCGAGGCTGTGCCCCGGACCCCAGCGCCGAGGTAGCAGTCCCAGCTTGCCTCCGCGCTAGGGCGGTTCCAGAGCGGTGTCTCCGTGAAAGCCGCCATGCTTGCCGTCTCGAGCCGATCGTCAACTACCGGCACGCCCAAGAACTGGAAGGCGATGTGCGGTCCACTGCGATCGCGAGCGAGCAATGCAAGCGCTGCACACAGTCCCCCGCCAGCGCTGTGCCCCTGGATCACGACACGTGACGGATCACAACCCCACTGTGCGGCCTGCTCAGCAGTCCACACCAAGGCCGCATAGCAGTCCTCCAGCGCTGCTGGGTAAGGGTTCTCGGGCGCTAGTCGATAGTCGACCGAAACGATGACCACTCCGAAAGTGCGCGCCAATTCGATGTTCGCCGCATGGTTCGTTTCGATATCACCCATGACGAAGCCGCCCGCGTGGATGTCGAGCAGAACCGCTTCCGATTCGATGGCGTCGGGCATATACATACGCACGAGTACGTCCGGCCCGCCGTCGTACCCGGAGATCGAGCTGTCACGAACCGTGACTCCGGTGGTATCCGCCGAGCCGAACGCCTGGGCGACCAACTCCCGGGTTTGCGCCCGGGCACCGGCCAGGTCCTTCGAAAAGTCGAGATCCGGCAACATTGGCACCGCGACAGCGAGTTCGGAATCGAATGCGAAACTCATGAGCTCAGCGCCTCCACTCGGACGAGACGCATAGCTCCGACGTCTTCGTGGGCGAACAGCAATCCGAACGCGCACCCAATACCTCTTCCCCCGCCGGTCACTACAGCCATCTTGTTCTCGAGATCCATCTCCACCTACATCTGCTGCGAGTCATTGCCCATATCTGCGGGCCGACCGAAATAGCGCCTCTTCCATATGAACGAAATCGTACTTCGCAGCGGACACAACTCACCAGGGAACAGTGTTCCAGCGGATCGTACGGGTCGCTCACAGGGACGTCCACCGACCGGAACCCGCACGTCGCCGCGTGATCACGTTCAGAGAGTTCGGAGGCAGCGAACCGCGTTCCGTGACTGAGAGATGCTGAGGCGGGGAAAGTATTATTGCAGCGGATGAAACGAGGAGGGCAAGACGATGCGAGCGCTGTCTGCACGAGCAAAGGCCATGGTGGAGTCTTGGAACGGCATTGCGGTCACGCCGCGGGATGCAGCCACGGTCGTGTTGCTACGGCCCTGCGAAGGCGGTTTCCAGGTCTTCCTGATGCGACGACAGCCAACCATGAATTTCGCCGCGGGAATGCACGTATTTCCTGGCGGCAGTGTCGAGGATGCAGATGCGGATCCAGCGATCGGGTGGATCGGCCCCGCACCGGCCTGGTGGGCCGACAAGTTCGGCTGCACAGCCGACCTAGCAGGAGCGTTGGTAGTAGCGGCGGTCCGCGAAACCTTCGAGGAGACCGGCATACTACTGGCCGGTTCCTCGGCGGATCCAGCGATCGAGACCGACATGGCCCGTTATTCGCATGCCCGCGCGGAATTGGAGAATGGCAGCATCAGCTTCACAGACTTCCTATCCGATAGCGGCCTGTCCATGCGCGTCGACCTATTGGGCCCATGGGCGCACTGGGTGACGCCCGAATTCGAGCCTCGCCGCTTCGACACTCGATTCTTCGTGGCAATGCTGCCGGGCGGTCAGCGGATCGGAGATCTGGCTTCGGAAGCCGACCATGCGATCTGGCTGGATCTGCACGAGGCATACCGCGCCGGCAAGGCCGGCGAACTTCCCATGATGCCTCCCACAATCCACACAATACGCCAGTTGCTCACATTCGACGGAAAAGACCTCATCGGTACGGCAGCGACCAGGGAGGTGACCACCGTCGCTCCGAAACTTGTCCGGGCCGATGGACAATACTTCTTCGACCGTCCCGACACAGATGAGTTCTGATTGAGACCTTTATCCGTGTACCCGTCTCGTGGAATACCACAGGAACACGCTCACTCCGTGTCGGTGAGGTCGCGTAGCGCATTCTTGAGAACTTTCATACTCGCATTGCGAGGCAGGGCGTCAACCAGCATCACCCGGCGCGGCACCTTGAAGTTCGCGATCTTCTCGGCCGCCCACGCCCGGAACTCCGCCTCGGTCAGCGCGGCGAGAGGACGCGGCACCACGAATGCCACCGGTACTTCGCCCATCCGCGCGTCGGACACGCCGACCACCGCGATCTCGGCCACCGAGGGGTGTTCGCCGAGCATTCGTTCGACCTCGGCGGGGTATACATTGAACCCGCCGACAACGACGACGTCCTTCTTCCGATCCATGATCCGGATGTACCCGCGCTCGTCCATCGCCACAACGTCGCCGGTACGCAGCCACCCGTCAGCGTCGATGACCTCGGCGGTCTGTTCGGGGTCTTCCCAGTATCCGCGCATGACGTTGTACCCACGCACCAGCAACTCACCGGCCTCCCCTGTTGGCACGTCGTGTCCTTCGTCGTCGACCACCCGCAACTCGACGTCCCATGCCGCACGCCCCACGGTAGACGCGATGTCCTCGACGTCATCGACTCGCGGAACGGTCGCGGTCACCAGCGAGGTCGCCTCCGTCAATCCGTAACCGCTGTGGACAATTTCAGCCCCCAATTCGGTCGCGATCCGGCGGAACAGATCGGGTGGCACCATCGCAGCCGAGGGCATCGTGACACGTAGGGAGGACACATCTTCACCGCGCGACCCCCTATCGAGGATGTCCTGGTACATCGTCGGCGGACCCAGCAGGATCGACACCCGTTCATCTGCGACCGTCCGCAGCACCGCGTCGATGTCGAAGACGCGCTGCGGAATACTGCAGACGCCGTGCACAATGCACGCCATCCATCCCGCCTTGTAGCCGAAGGTGTGGAAGAACGGCGGAATGATCAGATATCGGTCCCCCGCACGGAAATCCATGACTTTCGCCAGCCATCCATGGGCGCGCAACGACTGACCGTGCGAGAGCATCACCCCCTTGGGCTGTCCGGTGGTGCCGGAGGTGAACATGATGTCGGACAGGTCGTCGGAGCGGACCGCATCGATCGCGGCATTCGCCTGCGCGACCGTCACAGCCTCACGACCGCGCGCCAGAAACCGGTCCCACGACAACTGACCGGGGCCCACTTCTCCTGACGCCACGACCACCCGGTCCAGCGCCGAGACAGACGGATCGACTGCACGCAGCATCTCCGGATAGTCGTTACCCAGGAAGTCGGTCATGGTGACCAGCGCCCGCGCGTCGCTCTTACGCAGAACGAAGGCCGCTTCCCCACCCTTGAAACGAGTGTTGATCGGCACCAGAACCCCACCCGCGCCTTGGATTCCGAGCGCGGCCACGATCCAGTGAAACGAATTCGGAGCCCAGATGGCGACCCGGTCTCCCGGTTCGACGCCAAGCGCGATCACGGCCCGTACGCTGTCGATCATGGCGGTCTCCAGCTGAGCGAACGTCATCCGCACGTCACCGTCCACGAGCGCCTCGAGCGATCCGAACCGCTCGGCCGCGGCCCGCACGGCGTTCGGGATACTGACCAGGTCCCGGTCGTACCGAATCCTCAGGTCATCGGGGATGTGGGACCACTGATCGCGGTATCCGATCGGATCGGTCGCCATAGCATCTCCTTGCTTG
The DNA here is from genome assembly GCF_019890715.1 of Nocardia coffeae. Taxonomy (NCBI): domain Bacteria; kingdom Bacillati; phylum Actinomycetota; class Actinomycetes; order Mycobacteriales; family Nocardiaceae; genus Nocardia; species Nocardia coffeae. Next base: position 93,277 of record NZ_JAINZY010000018.1, read on the forward strand.
TTCGGTGACGAGTAGCCACCCCGTGCAGTCTCTTTAGATTAAACTATTGTTCTATTTGGGCTGCGCAGACCACCGACAAGTACCGGCGAAAGGCTATCGAGCACTATGGAATACACGCCCTTGGGTCGCAGCGGATTGTCTGTGTCCAGACTCGTACTCGGCACGATGAACTTCGGCCCCGAGACATCCGAACCGGACAGTCATGCGATCATGGACCGCGCACACGAGCACGGCATAAATTTCTTCGACACCGCCAACGTGTACGGCACGCTGATGGCCGATCCGCCGACAGGCCATCTCGGTCTTACCGAGGAGATCATCGGCCGCTGGTTCGCCACAGGTGACCGCCGACGCGAGAAGACCGTGCTGGCCACCAAGGTCTACATCCCGATGGGCAAGTGGCCCAACGAATCTCGCCTGTCGGCACTGAATATCCGTCGGGCGTGCGACGAATCGCTCCGGCGTCTCGGGACCGACTACATCGACCTGTATCAAATGCACCACGTCGACCGACAATCGCCGTGGGAGGAGATCTGGGAAGCCTTCGAACTCTTGCGGCAGCAAGGGAAGGTGCTCTACTTCGGCTCGTCGAACTTCGCCGGGTGGCACATCGCGCAGGCGCAGGAAGCCGCCCGCTCACGGCACTTTCTCGGCCTGGTCAGCGAGCAGTCGATCTACAACCTCCTGACTCGCTGGATCGAACTGGAGGTACTACCCGCAGCCCGGCACTACGGACTGGGCGTGATCCCTTGGTCGCCATTGCAGTCCGGATTGCTGGGCGGGGTCCTGAGGAAGCAGCGTGACGGCGCCACCGCGCGCAGTACCTCGAAACGCATGGCCGCGGCACTCGACCAGCACCGCGAAACCCTCGAGGGATACGAAAAGTTGTGCGCGGATCTCGGTGAGGACCCTGCCCACGTCGGCCTGGCATGGCTGCTGGCACAGGACGGGGTGACCGGGCCCATCATCGGTCCTCGCACCGTCAACCAGCTCGATGGTGCGCAGCGCGCGCTGGAGATCACCCTCGACGACGACACGCTCACAGCGCTGGATCGGCTCTTCCCCGCGCCGGCTCCGAACGGAAGCAAGCCTGCGCCCGAGGCGTATGCCTGGTAACCAGTTCGGCATGCGGTGACCGCAGGACGCCCCAACGGGAATTCCCGCGGTCACCGCCGCACAGGTCAAAGGAGTCCGAGCAACTTCAGATCGGCGACGTATTTCGCGATGATCGGCGCGGTGATCTGCGGAATGTCCTTGTCCGGTCCGATCTTCGCCTCCCGCACCGCTGCCTGGAACCGCTCGACCGACGCCAGCTCGCCCCGGGTCGGCACAAGTGGCCTGCGGAAAGCCGGCATCAACGGAAGCAGCGAATTCTGCCGCTGCTCCTCAGGAAGCCCCCGCAGTGCCGCCTCGAACCGCTGCCGCCAGTCCTCATAATCGCCGATCCGCTGGATGGGACATCCGGCATCGACGAGCCAGTCGACGTACTCGTCCAGCCCGATACCATCGTCGTGCGGGTTCATGACGTGGTAGGTCCGGTAGCCGTCGTGCCCACCACCGAGTACGGCGATCGCTTCGGCAATGAAGTCGACCGCCAGGCCATCGTAATGTGCGCGCTGTCGCTGTCCGTTCGCATCCAGCTGGTAGAACGATCCAGGAGCGATACCGGTTTGCGCCAAGCTCAACATCATTCGAGTGAACATATCGGGCACATTGAGCTGGCCGGCATAAGCAGGCTCGGCGAGAATCATATTGCTGCGGAACACCGTGACCGGAAGGTCACACAGATCGTGCGCCGCCCGCAGTAGTACCTCGCCGCCCCACTTGCTGTTGGCATAGCCGTTGGCGTACGTGTCGTCGATTTTCCTTACCGGGCTCGCGATCCGGATGTCCGCGTCCTCGGTGAACTCCGCCGGGTCGATCTGCGTCCCCACGCCGACCGTGGAGATGTACACGAACGGCTTGATCCTGGTGGTGATCGCCAAGCGGATCAACTCGGCGGTACCACCGACATTGGGGCCGAACAGTTGACTGTAGGGCAGCATGTGATTGACCAGCGCGGCCGGATCGACGATCAGGTCGACCGTCTCCGCGAGCCGCTGCCAACTCTCGCGGCCGAGCCCGAGATCGGGCTCGGCCTTGTCACCGGCGAGCACCTCGAGCGTGTCTTCGGCCAGTTTGCCGAAGTGGGCCACGAGGCCAGTGTCACCGCTGTCGAACGTCGCGTCGAGCCTGGTGCGCGCATCTGCGTCGGTTTTGCCGCGGACGAGGCAGATCACCTTGCCGCCAACGGCATTCATCCGCTCGAGCCATTCGAGGGCGAGGTAGCGCCCCAGGAATCCGGTCGCACCGGTCAGCAGGACCGTCCGGACCTCGTGTGCCGGTCCCGATAGAGACGAGGCAGACCTCAGCGTCTGCGCATCGATGAAGGTCTCCAGCCTCAGGTCGGCAGCGGAAACCTCGGCCGCATCCCTGCCGTGCACCGAGGCGAAGGTGGGGCGGCCGGGGCCCTGCCGACGCAAACTCTCGATATGAGCCGCGATCGTCGCCAGATCACCGGCCGGGCTCACGATCACACCGACCGGAACCTCGACGCCATAGATGTCGTGCAACAGATTGGAAAACGTCAACGCCGACAGCGAATCTCCGCCCAGATCGGCGAAATGCGCCTCGGGCCGGACGGCATCGGACACGCCGAGCAGTGCACCGGCCGCGCGCCCGACGGTCTCGATTACCGGCCGCGCGGCCCCCTCGCGGCGTAGCTCGGCCAGATCGTCGGCTTCACTCGCGGCGAGATCGGAATAAAGCTGCTCCAGTGTGGGGCCGTAGTGCTCCTTCAGTTTCGGCCATGCCAATTTGCCGATGCCGGTAAGCAGCCCGTTCTGCAGCGAAAATGGCTCCGTCTCGATGACGATGTCCCGGGGGATCTCGTAGGACTGCAAAGCAGCCTCGCGTGCGGCGCAGCGAAGCGATTCCGCCACAGCCGGTTTCAGTGACTCGACCGAATTGTCGGCCAGCACCTGTTCGCTCGGCACGACGACGGCCAGCAGGTACGGACGCGCACTGTTGGCGTACAGAAAGATCTGGCGCACCAGCGGACTGTTGCCGAATACCGTTTCCAGTTTCGACACCGCAACGAATTCGCCCTGCGCGAGCTTCAGCACGTTGTTGCGCCGGTCGACGTACTGCAGCCGGTCGGGCCCCAGCTCGACCATGATGTCGCCGGTGTGGTACCAACCCTCGGCATCGAATAGCTGCGCGGTCAGCTCGGGCCGTTTGTAGTATCCCCGGACGGCATCGGAGGACTTGACGTAGAGCTCACCGCGTGGATAAGGGCGGTCGGTGCCGAAATAGCCGAGCTCGGGCACATCTATGAGCTTGTAGTCGATCACCGGTGGGCGCTGGACGTAGCCGTTGATCGTGACTGCGCGAACCTCGGTCGCCCCGTAGGCTTCTCGCAGCGGCAGCTCCACCAGGGACTCGACCCAGGACCGCAACTCTGCCGAGATAGGAGCCGATGCGGTAGACGCCTCGATGAACCGTCCGCCCAGCAGCCCCTGCCGGAGCTCGGCCAGCACTTCCGCCTCGGCCACCGCCGGATCACCGCCCCCGGCCTCTCGGCGCGCCAGCCGGGCCTGGAACTGTTGGAACAGCATGTCCCAGATTCTTGGTACGAAGTTCAGCCGTGTCGGCCGGGCCAGCTCGAGGTCCTCGAGGAAGGTCGACAAGTCGCTCTGGGCGGTGAAGTAGGCGATCCCTCCCTGTGCCAAGGTCGAGTACAGCGTGCCCCGCCCGAACATGTGACTCAACGGCATGAAGTTCATGCTGATGACGGGCATCGCCTTGTTCGGACCCCGGCGCCAGATGTTCGCGATCAGGCTCTCGCTATACATGGCGCCCTTGGGCGTTCCCGTACTCCCGGAGGTATACAGGATCAGCGACAGTGGGTCCGGCTCGTCCACGACCGGCGGCGGCAGCAACTCGGCGGGATACGCGATCATCTCGGTCAGCGTTTCGATCATGGTCGGCGCACCCAGCCTGGCGAGGCGATCGCGAGCGTCCACCACCGCGTCGCGATGATCGTCCACCTCGGGGTGATAGTCGAACACCAGCAGCATTGCGGGCCGATGCGTCTCGATCAGCGCTACGGCGTCGGTCAGATGATCCACGCTGCAGGCGATAACGACCGGTTCGGTCTCTTCTACGATCGGGCGCAGCGCCGCAGCGGGCGCGCTGGTGTGCAACGGCACCGCGATGGTCCGCATCCGCATCAGGGCAAGATCGATGATGGTGTAGTCGACGCTGGTGAAGCCGAGCACACACACCGTGTCCCCGGGACGCACTGAAACCTTCGGACCGGTCAACGCCGTCACGACGGAGCTGATGTGCTTGCGTAGCTGCCAGTAGGTGATCGTGTCGAACCTCGGCAGGTAACGGACGCGTACTCGATCGGTGCGCGGATCCCGCTCGTATTCCACGGCTCGCCGACCGAGCGCGGGACGCTCAGCGTATCCGTCGAGCATCACCTGCAGAACCTCGGACAGCGACAGAGAAGACCCGATCCGATCGAAGACCGAATCGTCACGCTGCGCGGCCGCGAACTGTGCGTCTGTCGCGAACAACTCGGCGACCCGAGACTCCCACTTCGCGGGGCGTGAATCGATGGACATGCGATCTCCTGCGCTACGTGGCTGTCAGCATCGGCCTGCCGGTCGGTGTCCACGATGCACCTGACGACAACCCATTTAATTACTTGTATCATCTAACTATTGGGTTCGTACAGTGTTTGGAGGACCTCCGCCACGGGGCTCCACGCCACACTGCCCTGCCGCAGCGTCGCAGGGACCAGCGAAGATCACGCTACCCACGCTGACGTCGCAATACTCGGCGAGCAGGGCCACCACCGGATCCGGTGCGCCGACGAGCAGCCATCGGTCGGCGAGCGCTCAGAAGTCCTACTTCGTAGTCGCTGAGGTCGTGGTAATAGCGTCGCGGCCCGCACCGAAGGCCGCCGGTCGCCCAACGCCTGCCACTCCGAAAGATAAATGATATACCTATCTATGGGGCAGAATCTCCACGACAAGCGCTCGGGGCACAGCGCGGTGAAGCTGTCCGTCGAACCGAACCGCAGTCGCTGCACAGCGAAATCGCGGCACATGCCGACGCCAGCCCAGCATCGCTGAGGGCCGAGGTGGACCGTGAGCACACCGCCGCCGAAATCCAGCATCGGCGTCGGTGCGAATTGTTCGCGGGCACAAGAACGACAAGAGGAGTTGAGCCGGTGGATTCACCGTCATCGACGTGGTCGCAGCGCGTACTCACAGGACTGGCTGCTGCCACCGACGAGCTCGCCATCATTTCTGTGACACCAGACGGTGTGCAGAGCTGGACGAACCAGGACTTACTGGAAAGATCATCGGGGGCGAGGAAATTCCTCGACGCGCACGGGGCCGCACGCGAACGGTACGTCCCCGCACTAGTAACGACCCGCCCCGCCTCCGTGGCGCTACTTCTCGCCGGTGCCGTGTCGAACCGGCCGATCGCGCCGCTGGGCCCGAAGCTGACCGATAGAGAACTTCTGGACTGCCTGCGTCGCCTCGACGGCAACATCCTTCTCGCCGAGCCAGAATGGGCAGACAAGGCTGCGCGCCTCGCTGCCGAGACCGGCCGTCACCTCGCGATCATCGAGGAGTTCGCCCCTGGCGAACCGCTCGATCCCGCATCGGCGAATACCGCAGCCGCCGACATCGCATTCATGTTGCACACCTCAGGCACCACCGGGCTGCCCTCACAGGTCGTCGTTCGCCAGCGCGAGCTCGCCCGGCGCGCGCAGGTCAACGGTTCACTGCTGCAGCTGCATCGCGGTGCTCGACTGGTAATCGCTGGGCTTTTCCACCATGTCGGCGGGCTGGGCAATATCGCGGTGGCACTCGGAAACAATGCCACGATGGTGCTCGTACCGTCCGTCAGCGTGACATCGTGGCACAGTCTGGAACCAGTGCGACCGACACACGTGATCACCGTGCCGTCGATCATCGAAATGTTGCTCAGCGCTGATGCTTTGACTATGCCCAGTCTGAGCATGATCGGTTACGGCGGGTCGCCGATTCACCCTGATACGATGCGGCGAATCGCGCAGCTGCGACCGGATGTCGATTTCGTCAACCTCTTCGGCCAGACGGAGGGCAGCCCGCTCACAGTACTCGGGCCACACGACCATCGCGTCGCGATCTCTGGCAAAGAGGAACTGCTCCAGTCGGTCGGTCGCGCGGCGCCGGGCGTGGAACTACGCATCGCCGAGGCCGGACCCGATGGCGTTGGCGAGGTATGGGCCAAGTCCAGCCACTCGTTCTCGGTCGACGCCGAAGGATGGCAGCACACCGGCGATCTGGGATATCTCCGCGATGGCTATTTATATCTGGCGGGCCGCAAGGGCGACAAGATAATTCGCGGCGGCGAAAACGTCTTCCCGCTCGAGGTGGAACAGATCCTGGAGAGTCACCCGCAGGTCGCGGAAGCGGCCGTGGTCGGTGTACCCGACCAGCGGCTGGGCGAGAAGATCCGGGCCTTCGTTGTGCCCGTCGATCCGGCGAACCCACCCGACACCGAGCAGTTGCGCGTTCACAGTCGCGAGCGGCTGGCCGGATTCAAGGTTCCGGCGGACTGGCGATTCGTGCGATCACTTCCGCGCAACCCGGTCGGCAAGCTGCTGCGCCGTAAGCTCATCCAATCAGGAGACGAGCAACTCGACCAGGACCGCGGCCCCGCCACGTAGCGGCCGGACGATATCGTTCCGCCGAAGTTCGCATTTACCTGCCATCGACCGTACGTCAGTTCCTCGGCCGTGCTTCTCTGCGCCCTCTTTGTCGAGATCGGAGTGGAACCACGTTCGCCACTCGGTGAACCGACAAGTGTGCTTACGACCGATACCGCCCGCAACAGGCAGTAACGAAAACCGGAGTGACCAAACGGATTACATACCTCGATTGCAATCTCTTCGCTAGGATTCGCAGCAACCGGGAGAGCATGTCTTCCGGCCGCGTTCCACGCACCGCTACGTAAATGTCCGGAGAAACGGGTTGTCCCAACCGCCGTCGGCTTTCACTCAGAATGACGCACAACGAGTCCGCCTGTACACAACCGAGTTCAATGCCGACCCCCATCGCGTCTACCGGGAGATGCGAGAACAGTTCGGCACCTTCGTACCCGTCGAGCTTGCCCCCGGCGTCCCCGCCACACTCGTCATCGGGTACCGCGCCGGCCTGGCCATCCTCAACGACCCCGAACGCTTCCCAGCCGATCCACGAGCCTGGCAGGAAACCGTTCCCGCAGACTGCCCAGTACTGCCCATACTGGGCTGGCGCCCGATCGCGGTGCGCAACGCAGGGTACGAGCACACCCGGCTTCGCACGGTCCTGACCGCGGCCCTGGACAAGGTCGATCTGCACGCTGTGCATGGGATCGTCGAACGGACCGCCATCCCGCTGATCAACTCCTTCTGCACCGCCGGCACCGCAGATCTGGTCTCCCAGTATGCATTTCCGCTCGTCTTCGCGGTAATCAACAACCTGCTCGGCTGCCCGCCCGCCATCAGCGAGAAAGCCGCCGCGCACCTCGCCGCAATCATGGACGCCGTGGACCCGCAAGAAGCCAACCGCAGATTCGAACAATCACTGCGGGACCTCATGCAATTCAAACGCGCCACACCGGGCGCCGATATCACCACCACCCTGCTGCAGCACGACGTCGAACTGGACGACGACGAGATCCTGAACCAGCTTCTGGTGTTCTACGGCATCGGAATCGAACCCGTGCACGCCCTGATCACCAACGCACTACGCCTGCTGCTCACCAACGACCAGTTCGGCGGCGGAATCGTGAGCGGCGCGCTGTCCACCCGCGACGCACTCGACCAGGTGCTGTTCCTCGACCCACCGCTGCCCAACAACAGCATCAGCTACCCCCGCCAGCCCACCCTGATCAACGGAATCTGGCTACCGGCAAACCAACCCGTCTTGGTCAGCCTCGCCGCCTGCAACAACGACCCCGAGATCGCCGCCGACGAACGCACCGGCAACCGCTCCCATCTCGCCTGGAGCGCCGGACCACACGCATGCCCGGCCAAATCGCTCGCCTACCTGATCGCCCAATGCGCCATCGATCAACTGCTCGACATCCTGCCCGAACTCGTTCTGGCCATTCCCGCCGAGAAACTCCCCTGGCGGCCCGGACTGCTGCAACGCGCGGTAGCCGAAATCCCAGTCACCTTCGACCCCGCACCACCCGTACCCGTTTTCTGACAGGGCGCCGACCGACGAGCAAATTCGCCGGGTGGCGGTCGTCACGGCAGCCTCGAGTCTGCTGGCTGTTCGCCATCGACACACCTCGATCACCACCGATTGATGTCCGACATCGAGCGCGTCGAGAATACCGATCACCATCGAATACTTCTACGAAATGTACTCGCAGCGGGGGTGAGAGTCGACGCGATGCTATTACCTCAGCCAAGTATCCGGTTCGATCCTGCCCCATGACAACGGTTCCGACATCACCGGGCGTGCGGCTACGTTTCGCTGCTCCTGAGCGCAGTGGAAGTAACAGCAGTGGCACTCAAATAACCGAGCCAGGCCGACAGTTCGACCTCAGCCTCCTCGATCACTCTCCCGCCCAAGAGATCTCATTCCCATCCGCCGCAACCGCGTGCGCCGAGGAAGGGACCACCTTTCTGTTCGTCACAGCACCCCACACCTGAGCACCGCGAGCAGAGTACCGATCCGCCCCTGGCCAGTTGCAATGCATACGTCGTTCAGCGGGCAATGAGCAAGCGGCTACCTACCGCGGATCGGCCGTAGCTGCCGGTCGGGGTCGCTGGAGCTTGTCCAGGGCGCGCTGCAATGTCAGCGTGTCCTCCAGGACGAGATCATCCACCAGTCGGCCCCAGCGCAGGGTGACCCACTGCATTGCGGTGTTGTGGTATTCAGTGCCGTCGGCGAGGGTTCCGGTGACGCGTAACTGCGCTGCCGCCTTGGTATTCCACGGCCACCCGTTGGCTACCACATCCACCAGCTCCACGCGAACGCCGGGGAGAAGCTGGTCGAACCGGGTGAACCAGTCTCGGAACGCTTCCGGACCGTGCAGGTCCGCGCCCAGTGCTGTATCGCCGAGAAATCGGAACCGAAGATCGGGTGCGGCCATCGACACCACGGCGTCGTAATTGCCCGAGCCGATGCGGCGCCAGGTTCTCCGGACCAGGAATCGTACGATGGCATGGTACACGAAAACCACTGTAAGCAGCTAGCTTGCTAAAAGCAAGGAACTGGTGATGGCGAGAACAAACTTCCATGAGATTGCCTGCTCCATCGCGCGATCGGCATCGATCGTCGGCGACCCGTGGGCGCTGCTGGTGCTTCGCGATGCCGCGCTGGGTCTGCACCGCTTCGAGGAACTGCAGCGCGACCTCGGTGTGGCCACCAACGTGTTGAGCCAGCGGTTGCAGCGGCTGGTAGATGGAGGCGTGCTGCAGCGTCGTTTGTACGACCAGCGGCCCGACCGCTACGAGTATCACCTGACGGACAAAGGGCATGACCTCATCCCTGTGCTGCTCGCGCTGATGGCATGGGGTGATCGATGGGAATCCGGAGAGCAGGGGCCACCGCTGCTCCTGCGGCACCACACGTGCGGCCGGCAAACCAATGCTGCGGTGACATGTGACCGTTGCGGCGCTGTCCTGACCGCCGAATCCGTTGCTTATCAACCGGGTCCGGGTGGGCGGACTGCTGATGGCACAGCACTCGTCGCTACCGTACTGAGCACCTCGGACGAGTGAATACTCCGCACTCACGGGGTTAGCGATATCTGGCACAAGTGAGCGCATGCGGGTGACCGCGAGCTGCAGACAGACGAGCGCGTCGGCGCCCCGGGCTGTCAGTGTCACGGTGACAGCCCGGCAGTATTTCGTCGCGTAGTCGATCACCGCGCAGATCCGCCAAATGCCACCGCCGGTGGGTTTCGAATTCCTCGATTTGCCCGGCCGGATCTCTCGCTACGTTCCAGCGATCCGTCAGGTTGTTCACGACCGGAACATGGTGCGGTTTACTGCGATACGCAGTGCGTTATCCGATTGATGGCCAAGGTCTGGCCGTGCCTCAGAAGAGCACCACGGAGCGAAGCACGTCGCCGTGCTGCATCTTCTCGAAGGCCGCCTCCACGCCGTGGACTCCGATGGTCTCGCTGACGAACTTCTCGAGCGGCAACCTTCCCTGCAGGTGCAAGTCGACCAACATCACGAAATCCCGTGACGGCACGCAGTCCCCATACATCGACGACTTGAGAGCGCCGCTGCGGCCGAAGTACTCCGCCAGCGGGATCTCCGGAACAACCATATCCGGGGCAGGCGCGCCAACCAGCACCACTGTGCCAGCGCGATCACGGGCGAAGAATGCTTGTCTCCAGGTTTCCGGCCGACCGACCGCATCAATGACCACGTCCGCACCGAACCCACCGGTGAACCGCTGGATGGCATCCACAGGGTCCGCTTCCCGGGCGTCAACGACATGTGTGGCGCCGAACTCCCTGGCCTTCTCCAGTTTCCGGGGATCACGATCCACGGCGATGATCGTCGACGCACCCGCCAGATAAGCACCGGCGACCGCGGCGTTGCCAACCCCTCCGCATCCGATGACGGCAACCGAGTCGCCGCGACGCACCCCGCCGGTATTGATCGCAGCGCCGATCCCGGACATGACCCCGCAACCGAGCAACCCGGCCACCTGCGGCTCGATCCCCGGATCTACCTTGGTGCACTGCCCTGCGGCCACCAGGGTCTTCTCCGCGAACGCACCGATATTGGCCGCCGGCGTCAGCTCCTGACCGGACAGCAGAGTCATCTTCTGTGTCGCGGTGCGGGCGTCGACGCAGTAGTGGAGGTTGCCCTTACGACAGGCACGGCACTGCCCGCAGACTGCCCGCCAGTTGAGGATCACGAAGTCGCCCGGCTCGATCTCGGTGACACCAGCGCCGACCGACTCGACGAGGCCGGCCGCCTCATGCCCGAGCAGGAAGGGGAACTCGTCGCTGATCCTGCCTTCCCGGTAGTCCAGGTCGGTGTGGCAGACCCCGCACGCCTGCACCCGGACCACCGCCTCACCCGGCCCGGGGGCGGGGACAATAATCGTCTCGACGGCCACCGGTTCGCCCTTGCCGTGCGCTACGACGGCACGGACCTCATCCGACATGCTCGCTCCTTCGCGACTAGGTTTCGATTCGCCGGTGACACCGGGCAATCCGGCGACTTGCCCGCGCCGTGACCTCAGGAAGCAGACGAAACGTCGGGGGTGTTCAGTTCATGGCCGAGGTAGCCTCGTATGACCTCGTCTTCGTCTAGTTCGCTCGGCCGCCCGGAGAACGCGACCTGGCCATGGTTGAGAAGATAGACGTGGTCGGACATTTGGAGGGCACGCTCGACATACTGTTCGACGACCAGCAGCGCGGTACCGCTGCTGGCCAGAGTATGCAGAGACTCGAAGATCTGGTCCACGACGACCGGCGCGAGTCCCATCGAGACTTCGTCCAGCATCACAAGACTCGGCTTGGCCAGGAAGGCGCGGGACAACGCGAGCATCTGCTGCTGGCCGCCGGAGAGCCTTCCGGCAAGTTCACCGAGGCGGTCTTTGAGCGCCGGGAAAGTCTCCAGCGCAAGGTCGAAGGACTTGTCCTTCTCCCACGGCGGGATCTGGAGCAGAAGGTTCTCCCGCACACTCATGCCGCGAAAGACCCCCCGCCCTTCCGGGATGAGGCACACACCGGCTCGGGCGCGCGCATTCGGCGCGACACGGGTCACTTCCGCCTCGCCGACCAGGACGCGACCCGCATCAGGCCGGAGGAGACCGGATGCGACGCGCAAGAGAGTCGTTTTACCGGCACCGTTGGAGCCGAGCAAGGCCACAACCGACCCGGTGTGTACCTCCAGGTCCACGTCGCGGAGCACGGTGGTGCGCCCGTAACCGGCGCTGACGTTTTCGAGTCGAAGCTGTACGTCACTCATCGTGGGGTCTCCTCTTGCAACTCCGCGCCCTCTTGCGCTCGGTCGTCGATCACAACCTCGCCGCCCAGGTAAGCGGCCTGAACAATTTCGGACGACATGACCTGTGATGGGGTGCCGGAGTAGATCAACCGTCCGAAGTCGAGCACGTAGATGTAGTCACACACGTCGTTGACCAGCGCCATGTCATGTTCGACCAACAGAATGCCGACACCTCGCTGTCGCACGACATCGGTGAGGATCTCGCCGAACCGCAGCGTCTCCGCGCGATCGAGTCCTGATGACGGCTCATCGAGCAGCAGAACCCGATAGTCACCGGCCAAGCACCGTGCCAACTCGACCAACCGCCGCTGCCCAGTGGACAAGCCACCGACCGAGGCATCGGCCACCTCGGCCAACCCGCACAGCTCGAGCGCACGCACAGTGGCGTCATCAACCCGGCGCCGGTCGGTCATCCGCGGAAGGACGTGCCGCACCGGATTCGCGCCTGCCCGTGCCGCCTCGGCACCGACAGCTACGTTCTCCCAGACCGAGAGCGAGTCGAACAGTTCCATTTGCTGGAAAGTTCGACCGAGGCCTCGGCGTGCCCGAGCGGCAGCACCCCGCCGAGTAACATCCTTCGAGTCGAACAGCACATGACCACGTGTCGGCTGATTCAGGCCCGAACACGAGTTGAATGTTGTTGTCTTGCCGGCACCGTTCGGACCAATGAGGCCCGTGATCCGACCGGATTCCGCCTCGATGGTTACGTCGTTCACCGCGACGAGCCCGCCGAACTGCACACACAGCCCATCCACCGCGAGATTGGCCGGCTGCACGCGCGGAGCGTCCGAATCCGCTGCGACCTGCATGGTTGCTGTTCGTGGGCGCCAAGTGAACGGCGGCCGATGGAAGATCCCGTCGAGCAACTCACGCAGCCATGCCGGAACAGCGTCCGTTGCCGACGCGGACCTGAGTGCGTACGCGATTGCGCCGATGCCGAAGAAGATCTGCAAGTAATTGCCGGCATCCGGCGAGGGAATATAGGAGGGCAGGACCGACAGCCCGAAGGCTGCCAGCATCGCGTACCAAGGCACGCCGCCCGGGACGATGATGATGAGCGCGATATACGCGAGCGACGTCAAAGGCTGGTAATTGTCACCGGTAACCGTGAATTGAACCATCCCGGCCAGCGATCCGGCAATTGCGGCAATGAACGCGGAAATACAGAACACGAGTACCCTGGTCACATTAACCGTGGCACCATTTGTGGTGAGAGCAAGCGGGGAATCCGCCATTCCCCGGAGGAGCCGACCCAGACGGCTATGACTGAGCGCGATCACGAACAGAGCGGTCAGTACGGCAAGCACCAGGCACAGGTAGTAGAAGCCTTCGTCGGAATCAAGTCCCAGCCAGCTCGGCCGCGGCATCTTCAACCCGAACCCGAGCGCACCGAACATCGATCCCGAGGTATAGAACATCTGCGATACCGCGATCCCGAAACCCAGTGTCGCGAGCGCGAGGTACAAACCACCCAACCGAATCGCCGGAATTGCAAGCAATGCGCCGATGGGCACGGCGACCAGTCCTGCCAGCAGCAGGGCAACCACCCAAGGAATTCCCATATCGACCGCGAAATGCGAGAATGCGGCCGCGCCAATCGCGGTGAACGTCACCTGACACAGGGACACCTGCCCGGATGTTCGAACCAGCAAGCCCAACGAGAGAAAAACCATGACGCTCGTCAGAGCGAGAGTCCAGTCGTTGAGGTGAAACCCGACCCAGCTCGGTACAAATGCCAGCAATACCACGACGACGACCCCGCACAAGAGCTGGAACGGCGCAGGCGCGACCCATGTTGGGCGGCTGGCCGGCCGCGCCGCGGATCGCACCTGCAGCCAGCGCTTGGGAAACAGCAGCAGGACGAGAAACAGAACGATGAATGGCAGACTCGCAGGCACCTGCTCGAAGACGCTACCGGTGAAGTACTTCGTAGCCAGCGCACCCACAACACCGATACCGATACCGCCGATGAACGTGACCGGCAAACTCGTGAACGAGCCGAGCGCGGCCGCACCGAAGGCCTGAATAACGAGGAATGTCAGAGTCGTACCCGTCAGCGGCACGAACGAGGCAAGCAACAGACCGGAGATGGTAGCGAACTCGACGCCGATGATCCACGACCACCTTCGAGCCCGCGACGGGTTGGTGCCGGCCAGGTCGAGCAGCGGCGCGTCGTCCACCACCGCACGCATCGCCATGCCCATTCGAGACCACCGAAAGAACAAGTAGAGCAATGCGGTCAAGATCAGCGCAACAGCGAAGACGATGATCTTCTCAGCGGTTATCTGCGTGCCGAAGAGTGTCATGCTGTTGGTCGGCAGGTACGGCGGAACGGTACGAACCTGCGTCGTACCGTAAATAATAGTGAAAGCATACTGCACGACAAGCAGAACACCAACGGTGGCCGCCACTTTCACTGCCAGGCTCGCATTGGCCAGGGCCTTCGCCAAAGCAGCGAACATACCCCCGACGACTGGGCCCACGACAGCCAGGATGATGGCAACCGCGACTGGCCACGGCACTTTGTGTTGCACATGCAGAAAATAGAATGCATAGGCGGCGATTGTCGCTAATGCACCATGTGCGAAGTTGAATACACCGGACGTTTTGTAGGTGAGAACCAACCCCACTCCGGCAAGACCGTAGACCGCGCCCGAGACCAGTCCCGCGATGATGAATGGCAGCATACTCTGGTGACTCCTTCTTACCGTCCGAAACGGCCGGCGGATGTTCTATATGACCCGTTTCGACGGACTGGAGCCAGTATTCCGCTACTGGCTCCAGTCCTGTCCGACTGCAAGCCCATGAGAGGGTGCAATTTCAGCCGCCGAGGCTATTGAGAAGCGGACCTACCTTGTCCTCAGGAATACAGGTCGGGGTCGCACCGTTGGGCGCAACGAACTCGCTGTTCCGAATTTCGATCGGAAAGTAACAAGAGTTGACAGACGGCTTTCCTGCGGTAAAGGTCAGCGGCGCGGTCAGCCCATTGAGCGTCTCGCCCTTGAGGGCGTACAAGCCACGCTTGACGTCGACCGGCTTTGCGTTGGCGCCCAGGTTGCCCGCCTTCGCCGCAGCCTCGAACAGCTTGCCCGCATCCCACATGTAGGTGGTATTCGCACCGAACCGCGGGCTGTTGTAGACCTCGGGGGCGTACTTCTTCATTGCGTCGTGGTACTGCTGGATCGCTGGCAACTGGGTATAGAACCACGGCGCCACCAGCTCAAATCCGAACATGCCCTCGGTATTCTTGTCATCCACCCAATTGGGTGTGATCGTGCCATCGTCCGCGAACAATCTCGCTTGAACACCTTGCGCCCTGCAGGCGTCCAGCACGCGGATCGTAGTCTCGGGCGGAGCTCCCACCTCGAAGGCCTGTACACCGCTGTTCTTCATCTCGAGACACTGGGCGGTGAAATCCGGCGCATTGGCGGCAACCTTGTCCGACTGCACGCTCACCCCAGTCAATTTGCCAGCGGCTTGCGCCAGGGGCACCGCTTGGGCACATGCCGGCGCTTCGGCACAGTAGAGGAATCCGAATTTATCGAAGCCGTGATCGCGAACTTGCTGCATTGTCGCGTAGTTCCCAGCCACCAGATTGGTACCGATGTTGAAGAAGTTGGAGTCGGTGACGAACGGCGACACGATCGGCAGGCCTCCGATCACAGGAATGCCTCTGCTGTCTACATATGATGCCCAAGTGCCGCTGAAGTTGCTCGAGTCGCCCACGATAGCGATCACGTGATCCTTCTCCACGAGCTCGCGAACCATCGTGTTGGACGTCGTCGCGTTCGAGCCATCGTCCTTCATGATCATTTTGATCTTGTGGCCGTTGATCCCACCCGCATCGTTGACCGACTGAGCCCACGCCTCCATCGCCTTGCACGTACCGCCCAGCCCCGAAGCGAACGTTCCGCTGCAGTTGCCGATCCCGCCGATTGTCCAAACAGAGCCTGCACCGTCGGCTCCACCCCCACCCGAACCACAGGCCGCGATCCCCACCGACGCCAGCATGGCCGCCATCAGGGCCAAAATTCTTTTACTTCGCATGTGTGGCCCCTTTAGCTCACCGATGAGGATCAGGCTCGACCTGATTACAGGTAGTAAAGCCCGATCGGCCGAACAAGTCAATAATCTACCGATATCGGAAGGGTGAAGGCTGCCCCGAGGCAGGCCACAGCACGTTAGTTAGAACGCTGGATAGTTAGCTCATTGCAAACAATGCTCACATGAAACTGTTCCGACATGCATCAGAATCCGGTGGGCCGCATTTTGATGCCCCTCGCAGTCAAGGCCCCTTGCACAACACAACGCATGCGAACACTTCAACCGCAATCAGGAGGCTCGTTCCGGCAGCCCGAGAGTGACTCGGGCCGCCGGCGCCTCGACGCGGCGGAGTGCAGGAGCGATGTGCCCTCACTTCCGGCAAAACCCAGATCCGGTCGCAGAGCAATGACCGACCTTGCGGATCGAGCCACACTGGGTGCGTTTCGAGAACTGGGCCGTCAGGCGTCGATCGGGATGGCCCGGCCCTCGAGTTCCTCGATCGCCGACCACAGCGACTCGGGGACCGCGACCGGCGTGAACGTCTGTGTATTGATCGTCACCAGCACGACGGTGCCGACCGCGAGCACGCGTCCGTCATCGATACGGCGCAAGGTCTGTTCGAGCGTGAACCCCTTGCTCCGTCGGCCGATCGCGCGAATTTCGATGGCGACCTCGAGCCCAGGAAAGACCTCGCCGTCATAGCGCACCGAAATCGATCGGACGATCGGGCGAGCGGAAGAGTCGTCGGCGAACAGCTGGTCAGAGTTGTAGCCAAGGCCGCGAGTGAAGTACGACTGCCAAGCATCGTAGAGGAGTTGCGCAATCTCGATGTTGTCGAGGTGGCCCTCGTGTCGCGACGGTCCGGTCGTCAGAGTCTCTGCCCATGGCTCATTTTGTGACATTATTTAACTATATGACACATGATACTAATGTGCTAGCCCCGTGACGCGGATCGGGATCTGATCGCATGCGTCCGGCGGTGAACCTGAACTCCATTGTCCCCGTTAGTATCTCGCCTCTGCGCGTGCGCACCCGGAAGCGCGCCCAAGGCCATGCCCGGACAAGTTGTCAAGCGTTGACACGAGCGATCCGATCAACTATTCGGGCACGCGATATCGCGCCGACGCCCCCTTCCGAGGATCTCTGGAAGGGGGCGTCGGTGTACGACCGAACTCAGTTCTGCTGAGTGGTGTACTGCGTGATGAGGTCTTGTGAGAGTGGGAAGTTGAACAGTTGTTCGGCGTTGGCGTGAGTGATCTTGCGGGTGATCTCGGGGTCGAGGTCGTCGAAGAGTTCCTTGCACGCGGCCTGGGTGTTGGGCCAGGGGGAGTCGCAGTGGGGGTAGTCGCATTCCCACAGGATGTTGTCGACACCGTTGTAGTCGCGGGTGCTCAGGCCCCAGGGTTCCTCGATCATGCAGAAGTACATGCTGCGCTTGCAGATTTCACTGGGCAGTGTGTCGTCCATGTTCATCCAGTAGCGGTGCCGCAGCCATTGGCGGTCGGCCCGTTCCAGCGCGGCGGGCAGCCAGCCGATACCGCCCTCGGACCACACGTACTTGATGTCGGGGAACTTCCGCGGAACCGGGCTGCACATCATGTTGACCGCGTTGTACGCCGCGGAGGTGAACGCGGTCGCGATCGAGACCATCGGGTTGATCTCGGGGTCGAAGTCGACCTTCGCGCCCGAAGAACCAATATGCATGCACACCGGGATCCCGGCGTCCTGAACGGCAGCGAACAGCGGATCCCAGTGGTTGCCATGCAGACCCGGCTGGCCGAGCGCGGCCGGGTCCTCGACCCAGCACAACGCCTTGGAACCGAGCGCGGCCGTCCGCTCGACCTCGGCCGCGGCGAGCTTGGGATCCCACACCGGCACGATCGTCATCGGGACGAACATGTCCGGCGCCGCCGCGCACCACTCGTCCAGGATGAAGTCGTTCCACGCCCGAACACACGCCAGCGCGAGGTCCTTGTCCTTGAAAGCACCGAACTTACGCCCACCGAACCCCGGCAAGGTCGGAAACGCGACCGAGGCGAAGATCCCGTTCGAGAGCATGTCCCGACGGCGCTCCTGCGGCTTGTAACAACCCGGGATCATATCGGTGAAACGAGACGGCTCGGTCCCCCATTCCTGCGGCGGCTTCCCGGCCACAGCATTCAGGCCCATCGTGGTCTCACGAGTGCCGTCATACACCCAATACTCGCGACCATCCTCCTCCACAACATGAGGAATCGCATCACCGAACTTCTTGTCCACCCGCGACGTCCACACGTCAGCCGGCTCGACAATGTGATCATCGACGCTGAACAACGTATACATAATTCCGCCCTCCGGCGTTTCTCCAGATAGTTTTTTCTTGCGACTTACGCGGTACACACGGATGAACCCGCAAACACCCACTGGCATACAACAGACTCATCGCGCGCTCAATACCACCGAAAATTACCGCGGCCTTCGAGAGATCACGGGATAGGACCGACTCTCTTGTTCCCGTTCACTGGGTACGCGCGATCTCGAGAATCTCGACCACCGCCTCCCCATCGATCGGTCGCGGATTCCAAAGTATCGAACGGTCCTCCGAAACGTCTGCAACGATCTGATCGTAGTTTTCCGGGCCCAGACCGACCTGGTCCAAGCGTGTCGGAAGGCCGAGATCGGCGATGAACGAACGCACGGCGTCAGCACCCGACACACCGGCCGGTGCTCCGAAAATCGACGCGATCTCATCCAGCACGTCTCCGACGACTGCGTTGTTGTATGCCATTGCGGCCGGCAGCGTGACACATGAGGTGATGCCGTGCGGGATGCCGTACCTGGCACCGATCTGATGACCGACGGCGTGGCTGACCCCCACCCCGGCGTTGGTGATGGCGAATCCTCCCTGCCAGCTGGCGATCTGGCAGTACGTTCGAGCATCCAGATCCTCCGGATGCGACCGGGTGCGTCCGAGGTACTTGGCCAGGGTCGCGAGTCCGTCCTTGCAGACCGCCGTGACGAAGGGCTGCGCAGCTAGTGAGTAGCACGCCTCAACACAATGGTCGAGCGCCCTGATTCCGGTGGACAGCCACAAGTCCATCGGCGTGCTGCGCGTCAGCTCACTGTCCAGGATCACGCGCTGCGGAATGAGGGTGGAGTGGCTGAAGCCATCCTTGACGCCACGTTCCGCATCGGTTATTCCGAAGCCACTGGTGAATTCCGCAGCGGACAATGTGGTGGGCAGCGTCCAGTGCGGCACGGTCGATCCAGCGACTGTCGTGGGCCGCACCTCACCCTCGCTGGTGAAGGTGACCTTGTAATCGTCGATGGCGGCGCTGTCGGTGATGTTCTCGGCAATGGCCAAGCCGACGGCCTTGCCGAGGTCGGACACGCTGCCACCACCCAGGCTGACGATGGCGTCCACGCTGGCCGCCCTGGCCTGGCGGGCCACCTCGACCACGACCTCGCGTGGTACATGCTGGCGAGGCTGCGAGAACGTCAGCGCGCGACGTGACCCGATGAGGTCCTCGAGTTCCTTGCCGTGCGGCGTCTTCTCGTACAGAGAGTTCGAGACGAGAAGTAGCACTCGCTCGACGCCGGCCGCTTCCAGAGCCGCTGGTAGGGCCTGGCGGCTGCCGGGCCCATAGGTGATCTGATTCGGGCTGGTGTACGCGAACTCTCCACTGACGTTCACCGCGTCACCTCCTGTCACTGTTCAATGCTGGTAATCCCTGCCTATTTGGTTTGCGCGCAAACCCGCTGTCGGGTCGGGCGGCACGGCCGTCCGACCCGACATACCGTCAGTTGCTCTCGTCGAGCCCGCGCATCTCGGGAATACGATCTATGGCCGCCGCCACCACGGCATGATCGAGCTGGGCGGCGAGTTCGGTCGCGTCGGCGTCGGCCAACATCTCGGACAGGCGCGTGGTCAGGCACCTTCGCACCCACGGAAGCATTCGGCCGTTGGCCACACTGTCGTAGCGCACCCAGCGATTCTGCGGCTCCTCTCCTGGCGCGGTGCGATGGACATAGTGGTAGTGGGGATCCTCGTCGAAGCAATCGAACCGCAGATACTCGTGGCCCGACGCGGCTTCGATCACATGCACGGACAGACCACCGTCGTCGACCTGCGCCTCGTCGCCGGCCGCGAGACTCGCTTCCAACGCAGCCGAAGCATCAGGGTCGTCCTTATACGTCTCGCGGAGGGACTCGGTCGTGATATGCCGCAATTCGATGCCGACTTGGACAGGCCCGATATTGTAAAAAGTGGTGTTCTCCGGAGCCAGCGGCTCGGGCGCGATGTTGAATACGTGGCCGACTTTCATTCACTATCTCCTTCTCGAACCGGCCACCAGCGCCACCGTGGCCCAATTTCAGGATGTTTCGTGCCAATACCGACAGTCACCCGCGTAATCACCCCGCACTCCGCTGCGCGTCGATCGTCAGGTGTACGTAGCGGGAGGCCCACAGCCCGGCCGACTCGGCGTGATCAACGGCGATCGTTGCGCCGGTGATCGCGGAGGCACCATCGGATGCCAGCGTCACCAAGGTTTTGGCAACCTCTGAGGAATCATGAAGTGGCGCTCCAGGAACAGCCATAGCCTGAGCGTCGACCGGAGCGCCCGTAGCAGCCTTGGCCTGCGTCGTCCGATTCTGCTGGCCTGTTGCCGTGCCGCCCAGCAGAATCGTATTGGCACGAACGCCCTCGTCGAGGTACTCGACCGCGATGTGACGTGTGAGATGCGCCAGCGCGGCTTTGGACGTGGCATACACGGACATCCCGCTCACAGCAACCGCAGCGGTTGTGGAAGCGATGGTGAGAATGACCCCGCTTCCCTGTGCGCGCATCGGACCCAGCGCGTACTTGGCCAGGAAGAACGGACCCTTCACGTTGGTGTCGATGACCCGATCCCAGGTGGCCTCGTCTGTATCCTCGATCGTCATCAGAGGGGGCTCGGGCCGGACCGCAGCATTGCAGACGAGCACGTCGAGACGTCCGAATCGCTCGACAGTGGCTGCTACCAGCCGCTCACAGTCGGCTGTGCGCGAGACGTCAGCGGTCTCGAAAGCAAACCGTTCTGTACCCAACTCGGCCTCGAGCTTTGCGCCCTGGTCGGCACGGCGCGCCGTCCCAACGACGGAAGCCCCCGCCTCGACAAAAGCTGTCGCGACGGCGCGACCAAGGCCGGCCGAGACGCCGGTAATCAGGGCGGTCTTGCCCGCCAGTACTCCTTCTGTCGCGGTCATTGCGACTGCCCCTACCTCTTCGTCCGTCGACTCGCTGTGCATCTGCGCCAAGTCACACAACATGTCACTATATAAATAACCTAAATCTTACCCAAACATGTGTCAAGGGATCGCCAGAACGCCTCCATCGCGGCTATTGTCTTACTTGTTATACTGTATGCGCTGAATATCTTAGCGCCGCGCGCGGTCCGTGGCCCGACGTTCGGGGCCGCCCTTCGAGTCGCGACGTCTCGGTCGCGACATCTCGGCAGGCTCTTGCGGGACCCGACCCCAGCGAAGCGCCGATCCGTTCAAGTCTGTGGTCGCGAACCACAGGAGAGGAGAACAACGATGCCGGGTGCACTGAGCTGGCTGCGCGTGGTGGACTGTTCCGAGGGGCTCGCCGGCGCGTACGCCACCGGCATCCTCGCCGACCACGGCGCCGACGTCATCCGTGTCGAAGCGCCCGGCGGGGACCGGTATCGCGAACTGTTCGCCGTACCGTACGCGGCGCTGCACCGCGGCACGCGCAGCGTTGAACTCGACCCGCAGACCGACTCCGGCCGTGAGGAGCTGCTTCGGCTCCTCGGCTCGGCGGACGTATTCGTCCACAGCTGGGCCCCCGGTATCCCCGAATCCTATGGCCTCGGATATGAGGCTGTGCATGCCGCCGTGCCTCACCTGGTGTACGCCGCCATCACCGCATTCGGGCAGACCGGCAAGCACCATGACGTCGCCGCCTACGACTCCATCGTGCATGCGATCGTCGGCACGATGGGTGAGCAGGATGGCCACCGTGACGGCCCGATCTACGAGGCGCAGAACTTCGCGAGTCAGGGCGCCGGCTACCTCGCCGACCTCGCGATCCTTGCCGCCCTTTACCGCCGGCACATCGACGGCGCCGGTCGTTACGTCGACACCTCGCTCTACGACGGGGCGCTCGCCTACCTGATGATGACGTGGGGCGAGGTGGACGGCGACGAAGCCACCCCCATGTCCAAACGCGGCTTCAACCGACTCATCGTACGGACCTTCCGCTGCCAAGACGGCGAATACCTGGGCGTACACACAGGCGCCATCGGCGCGTGGGGACGCGCGATGAAGGTCTTCGGTCTGGACGGCAGAGTCGGGATCGACCCGAACGGTCGTGACATGGGCATACCGCTGACCGACGAGGAACAGAAGATCATGTCGACCGAGCTCTTCGACATCCTCGCCTCCAAGCCGCGCGACGAGTGGGCGCGGATCCTGCGCGATGCCGATGTCTGCGCGGTCGAGCACCTCCGGCCGGGCGAGGCGTTCGACACTGAGCAGGTTCGCTACAACGGCACCGTGACCACGGTCGACGATCCAGTCCTGGGTGAAGTCGAGCAGGTCGGCGTGATGATCCGACTCGATCGCACACCGGGCGAAGTTCGGGGTCCTGCGCCCCTGCCCGGCGCGCAGACCGCAGAAGTCCTCGGCGAGGTAGCCACAGCACCAATCGTGCCCTCGAGTAGCCCCGTCGACGCCGCGGTTCCGCTACTCGACGGTGTCAAGGTCCTCGATGTGGGGGCCTATTATGCGGGCCCCTGGTCTTCGCGGGTCCTCGCCGACCTCGGCGCCGACGTCGTCAAGCTGGAGACCGTGCAGGGCGACTCGTTGCGCGGCCTACGTCAGGTGTACCGCGCATGTCAGGCCGGCAAGCGCGTCATCTCGGCAGATCTCAAGGATCCGGACCTGGCACCGCTCCGCCGAGCTCTGATCGAATGGGCTGATGTGATCCAACACAACATGCGCCCAGGAGCTGCGGAACGTCTCGGTGTCGGCGTTGAACAGGTAAGGGTGATCAAGCCCGATACGGTCTATCAGCACGGGCCTGGCTGGGGTGCCGGCGGGCCTGACCGCCTTCGACAGAGCTTCGCTCCTCTGCTGTCGGGTTATGCGGGAATGACCTTCGAAGTTGCTGGGCAATTCAACGATCCCCTTCCTCCGATCGGCAACGAGGACCCTGGAGCCGGCCTACTGGGCGCCATCGGAATCCTGATGGCACTGTTGCACCGGCAACGTACCGGCGAGGGCCAGTTGGTCGAGACGCCGCAGGTGAGCGCCGCACTCGGACACATGTTGCACATCGCGCGGCGCACCACCGATCGCGAGGTCCTCGGCGCGAACCGCCTCGACCCCCTGCAGCTGGGCGTGTCGCCAACAGACCGCCTCTACGAGACATCGGATGGTTGGGTGGTCGTTGCGGCGAACACCGATGACGAACTCTCCGCACTCAGTGCCGCGACCGGCGTCGAGATCCTGGGTGACCAGCGATTCGGCACCATCGCGGGGCGCGCGGAGAACGATTACGAACTCGGCGACCTACTCGGCACGGTGATCCACGGGTGGACCACCGCGGAAGCGCTGGACAGGCTCGGCGCGGCGAGCGTACCCGCGGCCGAGCCGGCCCCGTACAACAACCGAGTATTTCTCACCGATCCCGACAATCTCGCCTCACGACGAGCAGCCGTCACTGAGCATTCCGACGGGAAGGTGCGGGAGATCGGCATTCTGTTCCGCGTTTCCGACACCACATTCCCGCCACACCGCATCGCGGCCGAACTGGGCGAGCACACCGAGCAGATCATGACGTGGGCCGGCTACACACCCGAACAGATCGTCGCCGCTGAAGCCCGCGGGTCCGTGCGATCACTCCACCGCGGTAACACAGCGAGCCCGGCCTGAGCGCAACAACGCTTCGATCGATTCGATCGACGAGCCGCCCACCCGGCGAGCCACATCCGTTCGCACAGCCCGTGCCTGTGACCAGCCGATCGGCAGACGAGCTGCCATCAGCCACATGCCATCCGTTTCTTCAGATCAGGAGCTTCCGTGACCCATTTGCGAGTCCATTTCGACCTCCGCGCGCCCGACTCCGGCATTCCGGCACCCGAGCTGTACCCGCTGGCGCTCGAGCAAGCCACCTGGCTCGATGATGCCGGTGCGACGTCGATCATGCTGTCCGAGCATCACGGATCCGCCGACCAGAACTGCCCTTCGCCCCTGGCCCTCGCGGCGGCGATCGGGGCCGTGACCAAGCGCTGCCGCATTCTGGTCTCGGCCCTTCTACTGCCTCTGCACGATCCCGTGCGCGTCGCCGAGGACGCCGCTGTCGCCGACCTCGTGAGCGGCGGGCGGCTTGATCTCGTCGCAGGGGTGGGCTATGTGCGTTCCGAATTCGAATTGTTCGGGCTCACCATCAAGGACCGCGCACGACTGCTCGAGGAGAAGCTCCCGCTGCTTCTCGAGGCCATGGAGACCGGCAAGGTGACGCGAGACGGCACAACCTACCAAGTCACCCCCCGGCCGGCACAGAAGCCGCGTCCCTCCGTACTCGTCGGCGGCTCTGTGGCTGCCTCGGCCAGGCGCGCGGCCCGCTTGGCCGACGGGTTCTTCCCCGCGGTCAGCGATCCGTCGATCATCGAGATCTACCGCGCGGAATGTGCTCGACTCGGGTATGAGCCCGGTCCGGTCCATCGGGGAGGGCGACCTCGGTTCGTCTTCGTCAGCGAAGATCCGGACCGGGCATGGCAGCATGTCGGTCCGGCCGCGCTCGGAGAGATCAACATTCACCGACGATGGACAGCCGACAGCCCGGCACAGAATTCTTACGGTGAGGGCGGTGCACTGACCGATTGGGAGGCCATCCGCGACGGTGGTCAGTACGCCGTACTCACCCCCGCGGAGTGCATCGCACTGGCCCGCGGGCTGGACGACGACATACCGCTCACGATCAAGCCATTGCTGGGCGGCGTGGATCCCGAGTTCAGCTGGGAATGCCTGAACGTGCTGAAGTCCCAGGTCCTGCCGCATCTGAACCTCGACCAACCCAAGCCGTTCGGCCGCATCCGCCCGCTGGACGTCGAGCAGGCATGACCTCGTCACCACAGGGCTTTAGTGGTAAAATTAACTAAATAATATCCCTATATGGGATCTTCTGAGGAGGCAACGTTGGTCAACCAGGCGCAGGACCGCTACGTCGTTATTTCCGCCGACGGTCACGCCGGCGCTGACATCCAGCACTACAAGCCCTATCTCGAGTCGAAGTGGCATGCCGAGTTCGACGAGTGGGCCAAGGCCTTCAATGACCCCTGGCTCGAGGTCGAAGACAGTGACCGCAAGTTCGGTGTCGCTTCCGGCGGTGCGGACTCCACGTTCAGCTGGGACAGCAGCGCACGCAACGAGGTGCTCGAAGCCGAAGGCATTGTCGGCGAGGTGATCTTCCCCAACACCGCTCCGCCGTTCTTTCCCAGCGGGATCCTGACCGCTGCCGCTCCCAAGACGCGCGAGGACTACGAACGGCGCTGGGCCGGACTCAAGGCGCACAACCGCTGGCTGGTCGACTTCTGCGGACAGCTCCCCGGCCGCCGTGCAGGGGTCGCCCAGGTGTTCCTCAACGATGTCGACGACACCGCCGAGGAGTTGCACTGGATCAAGGAGTCGGGGTTGACCGGTGGCATCATTCTGCCAGGCGACTCCCCCGACCACCTGGTTCCGCTGTATCTCCCGCGCTACAACCGAATCTGGGAACTCTGCGCGGAGTACGACATCCCCGTGCACCGCCACGCAAACGTGCCCGGACACTCCCCCACGCCAGAGTACGGCGTCGCGGCGCCGGCCATCGGCTTGATCGAGGCGCCCTTCTTCGCCAAGCGCGGACTGGCACACATGATTTTCAACGGAGTCTTCGAGCGGTATCCCAACCTCAAATACGTGACCACGGAGGACGGAGCCGGATGGGCACCCTCGTACCTGGCCGAACTGGACGCCCTGTATGAGGCCTCACACGTCACCGGGAGCATCGTCCATCACTTCGTCGGCGCTGCTGCCGAGGGCATGACCAAGAAGCCGAGCGAGTATTTCGCCTCGAATTGCTACCTCGGTGCGACGTTCCTCACCGGTCCGGAATGCGCCATGCGCGACCAGATCGGCGTCGACAAGATTATGTGGGGCTCGGACCTGCCACACCTCGAGGGCACGTATCCCTACAGTCTGGAGGCCATGCGGGCGGCGTTCGCGGGTGTGCCGGAAAGCGAAGTCCGGCGCATGCTTGCCGGTACGGCGGCGGAGGTTTACAACTTCGATCTCGACCTCCTGCAATCGGTCGCCAACAAGGTCGGCCCTACGGTCACTCAGATCAACGAGCCGCTGGTCGACCGCCCGAAGTTTCCCTCGGAGACAGTGACACCGCCACTGAGCATCGAGTCGATCCCCGGTTCGCAGTTCGCCCCGGCCTGAGCACCACGCCCGGGAACGCATGACCGACGACGGCTCCCATTCTCCGGGGCGAGGGTGGGCGCCGTCGTCACTACGAGGTTATGCGCGGCCCGGCCTATCGCGCTCGCAGGATGCACCCCCGTGCACGGCATCGCCCACTGGAGGAAAAGTGAGAGAGGTATTCGATCTCGTCATCCGCGGCGGAACAGTCCTGGACGGGACCGGAGCGGATCCTACGGTGGCGGATGTGGCCGTCGCCAACGGGCGCATCGTCGCGGTGGGGAAAGTCAGCGGGCGCGGTACCGAGGAGATCGACGCCCATGATCGCCTTGTTACGCCCGGCTTCGTCGACGTCCACACCCATTACGACGGTCAGGTCACCTGGGAGCAGACGCTCGGGCCCTCATCCGGGCATGGCGTCACGACGGTGGTGATGGGTAACTGCGGAGTCGGTTTCGCACCCGCTCGTGCGGAGCAGCGCGAGCTACTTGTCAGACTCATGGAAGGCGTCGAGGACATCCCCGATGTCGTCATGACCACCGGAGTGCCGTGGAACTGGGAAACTTTTCCGGACTACCTCGATGCACTGGACCGCCGCCACACCGACATCGACTTCGCCGCGCAGGTTCCCCATTCTCCGCTGCGCGTGTACGTGATGGGTCGGCGCGGCGCGGACCTCGAACCACCCACCGACGCCGACCTAAACGAGATGCGGCGCCTCACCGCCGAAGCGGTCCGAGCGGGCGCGGTCGGGGTGTCGACGTCACGCACGATGGCTCACCGTTTCAAGAGCGGCGAACTCGCGCCGTCGGTACCCACCGAGGAAACCGAAATACTGGCATTGGCCGACGGTCTGCGCGACGCCGGGACCGGCGTGTTCCAGTTGGTGCCGAACAACGAACTCGACCCGACTACGCAGTTGGCACTGTTGCGCCGGATCGCGGAACGTTCGGGTCGCCCCGTGTCGTTCACTCTCCTACAGGGGCCACAGTTTCCCGGAAGCTGGAGGGACATGCTGCGGGGCCTCGAGACCGCTCGGGACGACGGATACTCCATCCGGGGTCAAGTCCTGGCACGGCCGGTGGGCGCGTTGCTCGGCCTCGAGCTGTCACTTCACCCGTTCGCGCTGCATCCGAGCTTCCGGCCGTTGCGCGACTTGCCACTGCCCGACAAGGTACGAGCGATGCGCGATCCCGAGTTGCGCCGCCGCCTGATGGCCGAGCGCCCCGAGGACCCGAACCCCTTCTTCGAATTCGTGGTCTCGGATCACGAGTCGCTCTACGTTCTGGGCAATCCGCCCAACTACCATCCATCCGCTGACGACAGCATCTCAGCGAAGGCCCGGCGCGAGGGCCGCGACCCGCTCGAGCTCATCTACGAGGCGCTACTCGAACGCGACGGACAGGAAATTCTCTACCGGCCGATGGGCAATCGGGAAGGTGACCGGTTCGAGAGCGCCGGACGCAAGATGATCCCACACGAACTGACCGTCCTGGCCCTCGGCGACGGAGGGGCGCATTACTCGACGATCTGCGATGCGGCATACCCCACGTACTTCCTCACGCACTGGGTGCGCGACGCGCCCGCCGATCGCCGAATCGAGCTACCCCAAGCAATCAGGATGTTGACCACCGAGCCGGCGGCGGCAGTCGACCTGGGCGACCGGGGAGTAATTCGTCATGGCGCCAAGGCGGATCTGAACGTGATCGACCTGGATCGGCTCCACCTGCACGCCCCACAGCCCTCCTACGACCTGCCGGCTGGCGGGCGCCGACTCCAGCAGCGAGCCGACGGCTATAACGCAACAGTGGTGTCGGGCGTAGTGACCTACCTCGATGGCGAAGCGACTGGTGCGCTTCCCGGGCGCCTGGTCCGCGGAGCCCGGCGATCGAGTGCGGCGCCGTAGCCGAGGGCTTGCTCGTCCGAAGTGGCTGTCCCTTGCTGAGCCGGCTCGATATGTCAGGCAGCCACGAAAGACGATGCGCCGCTTCCGCGGTGCCGAGCCGATACAGCTGAATAAATCACTACCGCTCCCGGCTCGTCTCGGCGACGACGTCCGGCGGCGCCGACGATCGGAGATCGAATGAAGTTCGGGATGCAGCTCTTTCCGTGGGAACGTTGGCCGGACCTCCGGTCGATCGGCCCGGTCGTGCGAACCGCGGAGGAGGTCGGCTTCGACGGAGTGGCCTTCTCCGATCACATCGCCCCACCCAGGGCTTCAGAAGCAGTCACATCAGGTAAGTCTCGCCCCGAGATCTACGTTCTCGCAGCACATCTCGCCGCACTGACCGAGCGTATCCGGCTGGTTTTCTATGCCACAGTGGTGCCTTACCGGGGGGCTGTCCATCAGGCGAAGCTGGCGTCCACGCTCGATCAGGTGAGCAACGGGCGGTTCACGATGGTCGTGGGGGCCGGTTGGCTGGAGGCCGAGTTCGACGCGCTCCATGTCTCCTTCGCCGACCGAGGGGATATCACCGACGAGTATTGCCGGGCGATGATCACGCTCTGGACGCAGGAGGAGCCAACCTTCGCGGGCAAGCACGTACGGTTCGAGCCCGTCACGTTCGAGCCGAAATGCGTGCAGCGCCCGCACGTGCCGCTCTGGATCGCCGGGAGCGGCCGGCGGCCGATGCGCCGGCTCGTGGAGTTCGGCAGTGGGTGGGCCCCGATGGCCGGCGATGTGGCAACACTCGCGCGCCAGGTCGCCGAGGCGAAGGATGCCGTGCGCGCAGCGGGACGCGACGCGGAGGAACTCGACTTCGCCTTCGGCATCTCCTTCGGAGAGCCGGACCGGCTGGTGGAGAAGGCATCCGAGCACGTCGGGGAGTCGAAAACAGAACGCCTGGCCGGTTCGCGGGACCAGATCGTGGACCTCGTCGGGCGTTACCAGGAGGCGGGGTTCACCTACCTCAGCATGTCCTCCGCCTGGGACAAGCCCTCCGATCTGCAGCGAAGGCTCGAGTGGTTCGCAGAAAACGTGATACCTCAATTCCGGTAGCCGGACGAAGGCCGTCGCGATCCGCCACAGATCGCCGCGGTGATGACCGAAACAACCCAACCAACAAGGCAGGCAGGACAGATGATCCGCGAGTCGTCACCGACGAATCCGATTTCCAGGTCGGCGGCACAATGAGCCGAGAAGCTACCGCAGCCTGGTTCTCGTTCACACAGGTATTCGACGGCCATCACGTCGAGTTCGATCGTTGGCACGCCCTCGACCATATGCCCGAGCAGTTCGGAATCGAAGGAGTTGTCGGCGCCCGGCGTTGGACAGCGGACCGAGGTCTCGAGGCTGCGGGCAGCGACGACGACCTCACCGCCACACATCACGCCCACATGTACTTACTCGCAGATCCCTTCCGGCGCACGCTCGAAGAGATGACCATGCTGGCCAGCCGGCTGGCCGAAGCGGGTCGTTGGTTCGATGCCCGCCGCGGACTGCTCCACGCTCCGTTCCATGTGACCGGGAAGTGGGTATCCCCGGACATTCCAGTGCGTCCCGTCGTCCTTCCATACCGCCCTGACCGAGGCGCACACATCGTCGTGCTCGACTCGGACCACTCCGCGACCATGGCGTCCGCCCTCGCGCAAGTACCCGGAGTCGCAGGCTGCTGGTCGTTCGAGAGCATGTCCGATGCTGAGCTTCCACCGGGTTTCCCGGCCGCTCCCGCAGGAACCGGCATCGTCGTCGCCTGGCTCGACGAAGATCCCGCAGAGATCGCGGAACTGTTGAATCACGCAGTGACGACTCCCGTCCGCTACGCGCGCACGCTTCGCCCGGCACACGCCTACCAGGGTTGACCAGGGCCGGCAAGGCCGATGTTCTGCAGCCGTCGCTGGCGAGATCCTGACCGTGGGACTGAACTCGGGCCTTTGTGCCCGAAGGGGTCGGCACGGCCGGACCACACCCTGGCCCAGATTCTTGCGGCTTGCAGGGCCGATCGGGGGCATTCGGGAGACAAACCCGAATGCCCCCGATCATCCATCGACGCGCACACCAACCCGGACCGCTTGCACACACCAGCAACGAGAGGCAGATGCGGCGGCTCACACGCGGTTAGGACAGCGGGATATAGACATTCTTGTGGTGAACGTAGTCCTCGATGGCGGCGCGGCCGCCCTCTCGGCCGAAGCCACTCGACTTGGTACCGCCGAAGGGCGCCGACGCGGTCATCGGTGCGAAGGAATTGACCGCGACCCAACCCACCTCGAGTTCGTCGGCCATTCTGTGTGCCCGGACCAGATCGGTGGTGTGAACGTAGGCAGCAAGACCGTAACTGGTGTCGTTTGCCATTTCTACGGCCTGCTCCGCGGAGTCGAACCGGGTGGCCGCGAGAACCGGGCCGAAGACTTCTTTCTGCGCCAGCGAACTGGCGTTGTCCACGTCGGCCAGCACAGTCGGACGAACGAACGACCCCGAGGCCAGCTCACCATCGAGGCGGTCGCCACCTGTTACCAGCCTGGCCTCACCCTTCGCCTGGTTCACCACCGCCAGAATCCGCTCAGCGGCGGCATTGTCGATGACCGGGCCCATCGTTACCCCGGGATCCAGGGGGTCTCCGATGCGCGCCGATTGAGCGACCGCCTGTACGCGTTCGAGCACTTCGTCGTACACCGAGGACTCGATCATCAGCCTGGTGGGGAAGAAGCAGCCCTGTCCCGCCCCGGCGATCGTGCTCATGAACGCGGCCATTTGTGCAGCTGCGTCCAGATCGGCATCCGCGAAAACGATATTGGCCGACTTGCCGCCGAGCTCCAGGGTGACAGGCGTTTGGGTCTCCGCGGAGAGTGCCATCACACTCGTCGCCACCTGTGGACTACCGGTGAACGACACTTTGCGTACGTCTGGATGCCGGATGATGGCCTCAGACGTATGGCGATCACCGGACAGCACGCTGAGTACGCCTTCAGGCAAGCCCGCTTCCAGACAGAGTTCGGCCAGTCGCATCACCCCGAACGGCCCGAGCTCCGGCGAGCGCATAACGACACAGTTCCCCGCCGCCAGGGCCGGAGCGAGTTTCATCGACGCATTGATGATCGGTCCGTTCCAGGTGATCAGCGCGCCTACCACCCCATACGGCTCGTAACGGACATAGTCCAGAGCCTGCGCGGGGTAGGCGCTGATCAACTCGCCCTCGAACTTATCGGACCAGCCGGCGTAGTACTCGAACAGGTCGATGGCCTGCTCGAAGTAGCCCGGGAAAACCGGAGTGCCGGTTTCGAGGGCGACCAACTGGGTGAGCTCGTCCGCATGAGCGCGCAATTGCTCTGCGATCCGCCAGAGAATGCGGCGACGCTGGTCCGCACCCAGCCGCTTCCACGAGGGAAAGGCGCGGCGTCCCGCGGCCACGGCACGGTCCACCTCGTCGGGTCCCGCTAGCGGAAAACTCCCCAAGACTTCTCCGGTAGTCGGATCGACTCGGTCCATGGTTCCACGCGACGTACGGGTGATCCGCTCGGAGCCGATATACAGCGCCGGTTCCGGAAGCACGCGGGCTGCGAGTTCCGCGTGGCGGTCGATGATGGTCATGCAAGCAACTCCTGTTGTCATACGGGTGTTTCATACGAAGAAAACGCGGTCGATACAGGTAGGCAAGGTGAGTCGCTATCACGATCGGTGCCTGCATCAGCAGGAACAACGATCCGCTCGGAGCGGCCGGACACCCGTAGACTCGCGGGCTATCACAGCCACTGGTGTCGCGGCGTGACAACTGATCCCGCCCAACCGCGGTACGGTTCAACTCCCGAAGGCGGGGTTCGACAAACCGCACCGTCGCAGGACCTCGGCCACAGACGGCGGTACAACTGCGCCCGCCTTCGATGCGAAGCTCCCACATCAGCATTCGTGTCACGCAACCCAGCACACTCTCGCCCACGCGGCATCATTCACCAGGAAATGTGACCTATACCACTCCTACGTCTTGCTACATGGTTTGCGCGGGTTCGTGGCAGTGAATCTCGGACGTCAGCCCAGACCCACGCCCCACACACATTCTACTAAATGAATTCAGTAATTTTACCCATTGTGAGCCTTGGCCGGTTAAGGTCAGTCCTGCACCCACCCGAACGCCGGCCTGGACCCGAGGTCAGGACGATCGATCACTCCGATGCCTGCCGCCGAGACGGCACAGCGGTCGAGGGCTCCACGCCCGCCTCACACACCACGAGGGAACGGCCATCCTCGAAGAAGGCAATTCCGGAACACCTAGGAGAACCACCCGTGAAAACCAATGCTGCCGTTCTGCGTTCCGCCCCCGCAGAGTGGAAGGTGGAGGAACTCGAACTCGACGAACCCCGCCGCGGCGAGGTACTCGTAGAGATGGTCGCCACCGGCCTGTGCCACTCCGACGACCACATCTCCCACGGCGACGTTCACGTCAGCCATCTACCCCTGGTCGGGGGCCACGAAGGTAGCGGCATCGTCCGGGCCGTGGGCGCCGAGGTCCACGAGCTGGAGGTCGGCGATCACGTCCTGACCTCATTCGTCCCAGCCTGCGGTCGATGCCGCTGGTGTGCCATGGGAATGCAGAACCTCTGCGACGTCGGCGCACTGACCTTGATCGGCCACCAACTGGACGGCACGTTTCGCATGCATACCGACGACGGCCTCGATGTCGCCACCGTCGCCCTGCTCGGCACTTTCTCCGAGTGGCAGGTGTATGAGCAGCGGTCGCTGATCAAAATCGATAAGGACATTCCGCTCGAGGTGGCGTGCTTGGTCGCATGTGGCGTCCAGACCGGCTACGGGTCGGCAACCACGGCGGGCAATGTGCAGCCCGGCGACGTGGTCATCGTCGCCGGGGTCGGCGGTATCGGCATGAACGCGGTACAGGGCGCCGTCGCGTCCGGCGCCGCGCACATCATCGCGGTCGACCCCGTCGCCGATAAGCAGAAATGGGCACTCGAGTTCGGAGCAACCGAATCGTTCCCGTCGCTGAGCGACGCAGCCGCCCGCGTCCAGGCCCTCACCAACGGCCAAGGCGCGGATGTGACCATCCTCACAGCCGGGACGGTCCACAATGATCTCATCACAGAGGGCTACCACTCGATCCGCAAGGCAGGCACTCTTGTCGTCACCGGTGTCGGACCAGACCAAGAAGATGGTCTGCACGGCATCAATGCTTACGACCTGGCCATGCTCCAGAAGCGCATCCAGGGCGCGCTGTACGGCATGAAGTCCCCGAACGAGGCTATGCCGATGTTGCTGAACCAATACCGTAGCGGCAAACTCAAGCTCGATGAGCTGGTGACCCGCACCTACAGCCTGGATCAGATCAACGCCGCATACGACGACATGCGCAACGGGCGCAACATCCGCGGAGTCATCCGGTTCCGCTGATAGCTCGGCTCGAGGGATGCCGACGCTTCCGACATATTCCTGCTGCCGATGAAGAGTTGTCATTGAGCTGCGCGGGCACGGACTCGTTCGCGGCCCGACACCGATGCGGATCGGTGTCGGGCCGCGACAGTAGCCACACCCGCCCGAGAACCAACCACGTTCGACGCCTGATACCGCAATCGGGCCGACCGCAAAGACCGGACCGGCAGCCCTGTCAAGCATCGCCCGGAAATGCATGTTGTCAGGCTGGGCACCCGAGCGAACGGCGCGCAACAACCGACCGATCCGAGTACCTACTCAGGAACGACACCCACACCGCACCGCTGGAAGATCCACACCGGAGTTCCGACGATCCCGCGAGGGCCGACACAAGGAATGTCATCGGGGGTTGGTTGGCGAGCCGGCCAACAGAAGCAAGGTCAGATCGTACGCTGGAGCCGTACCGCAACTACGCGGACCGTCCGTGCAGAGGTGCCTGTCGGTGAGCACGAACCGCAGGAAGCCGGGCGATTCAGTACACAGTCGAGTCCTGGGCGGCGTTGGCCTGCTGGGCCTGTCACAGACGTGCCGACTCTTCCCCACGTACGACCAGGTCGACCAGATCTCGACGCACGACCTTGCCGGTGGCAGTCGTGGGAAGCTCCGTGACGAACACGACCTCGTCCGGCGTCTTCGAGCCACGCAGCCGGGCTCGTGTCCATTGACGGAGCTCGTTTTCGTCGGCCGTCAAGCCGTTCCGCAGTACGACGAATGCCGCGATCCGCTGTCCCCATTCCACATCCGGCACTCCGGCGACAGCGCATTCGAGCACTGCGTCGTGCTGTCCGAGAACTTCCTCGATCTCGGCGGGGGCGATGTTCTCCCCGCCACGGATGATCGTGTCATCCGCTCGCCCCCGTACGAACAGGAAACCAGCCGCGTCGAGGTAGCCGCGGTCGCGGGTCGGAAACCAGCCGTCCGCTCGGACGACGCTGCCGGCCTCTGCGTATTCACCCGATACCTGTTCTCCTCGTACCACTATGTCGCCGACGATTCCGGGAGGGCATGGCCGTCCCTCGTCGTCGTGCACCTCGATTTCGACCGACGGCAAGGCTCGACCGACCGAACCGAGCCTGGCCCGAACCGCGGGATCACTGCTGGCGGCGGCCTCACGATGGTCTTCGGGCCCCAGGACCGCGATCGACGACGCTGTTTCGGTCAGACCGTAGGCGTTGACGAACCCCGTGTTGGGGAACAAACGCAAGGCTTCGGCGATGACCTCGGCCGCGATTTTCGCGCCGCCATAGGAGACCGAGCGAAGACTGGATGGCGCTTGACGCCCGCGCGCCTTCAACTCGGCGACAATCCGAACGAGCATGGTCGGCACGACCATCGCATGGCTGATTTTCTGCGCCTCGACGAGGTCGAGCCAAGTGCCGGGCTTGAACTGGTCCAGATAGACGAGGCGGCGGCCGGCGAAGAGGTTGGACAACGCGTTGGCGACCGCCGCGATGTGGTAGGGCGGCACGCTGACCAGAGTCGCCGCATCCTCGTCCGCGGCGGCGAACTCCACCGACGCGAAAATGTATGAGGCGAGGTGACGATGGCGGAG
This sequence comes from Nocardia coffeae, assembly GCF_019890715.1. Taxonomy (NCBI): domain Bacteria; kingdom Bacillati; phylum Actinomycetota; class Actinomycetes; order Mycobacteriales; family Nocardiaceae; genus Nocardia; species Nocardia coffeae. The sequence continues at coordinate 128,782 of NZ_JAINZY010000018.1, forward strand.
AACAGCACTCTTCGGCGCCGCTGTCGTGCCGCTGGTCATCAGGAGCACCGCCACCGCATCGGGATCGACCTCATCTGCCCCCAAAACCTCGGCCCCGGCGGCGAGTGGCTGCTGCAGAAACTCAGAGATACCGACCGTCCGGTGCTGCTGGGCACGCTCGGGAGCGTCGGTTACAACGAGCGGGTCCTCTTGCCGCTCCAGGATATCGCTGAGTTGCTCGGCCGACAGGCGATAGTTCAGCGGGAGGAACGGTACGCCAGCGAGCGTCGCGGCGAACATCGCCACCGGGAACGCCTCACCATTCCCGCCGAGATACACAAGCCGCTTGCTTCCCGTCCGCCGCAGAAGCTGCGCCCCAGCGATCGCCCTGTCTCTGAGGTCAGCACCGGTCAGCCCGCTGTGCGCGTCGCCAATCACAACCCGCTCAGCCATGCCGTCCCCGACCATATCGAGGATTGTGGCCAGATTCATGCTGAACTCCCTCGTCGCTATCGGACAGTTCCGATCAATATAGTTAGATAAGATATCTTATTGATGATAGGTGCGCAAAGCTCGGACGGTCCCGCTCGCGACGACGCTCGGACCTTCGCGTGTACCGCGACACACTCGGGCCGGTTGCGGCGGTAGCCTGCTGCCGCAGACAGGGCCGCGATAGCGGAAACAGGCCGTCTGGTCTTGCTCGAGGCAGGAGGTGGAAAGCCCGCCGCGGACATCCCGGCATCGTCCCCGGACCGAACATGAGACCCTCTCGTCAAGTGAACAAACCGACATTAATATCAATATTATTCAGTTGAATAGGCCGTCACTAATGCCTGACGGACAGACAGGACCAGACCGTGAAATTCGACATCGCCAGGGGTGGCGGATCGTGGGCAGAGACCGCGGCGCTTGCCCGTGCCGCTGCGGACGCCGGCGTATCGGGCCTGGTCTTCACCGAGACCACGCAGGCGCCATGGATCTCTGTGGCAGCCGCCGCGACCGCCGCTCCCGAACTCGAGTTCGCGACCGGCGTTGCCGTTGCCTTCCCGCGGAGCCCGATGGTCACCGCAGTCACCTCGTGGGAACTCGCAGCCAACACTCGCGGCCGCTTCCGACTCGGCCTCGGCACCCAAGTTCGGGCTCACGTGGAACGCCGCTACTCCAGCGAGTTCGACCACCCCGGGCCTCGACTCAAGGACTATGTGCTGGCCGTGCGCAATTGCTTCGCAAGCTTCGATGGGGGAAAGAGCCTGAGTCATGAGGGCCCGTACTACCGGTTGAGCTTGCTGCCGCAGGCATGGGCTCCCCCCAGGCATGACCACGGCGACATCAAGATAGACATCTCGGCAGTCGGCCCGTGGATGTCCCGAATGGCCGGCGAGGTCGCCGACGGAGTGCATGTCCACCCGCTGCATTCGCTGCACTACCTCCACGAGCGTCTACTGCCGGCACTCGGCGAAGGATGCCACCGCGCGGGGCGATCCCCCGCCGAGGTCGATCTGATAGTGCCGGTATTCATCGTGGCCGGGGACACAGCCGAGGAGCGTGCTCCGCTGCGCCGCCGCGCTCAGGAGCAGATCTCCTTCTACGGCTCGACCCGCGCCTATGCCTTCCAGTTCGACGATCTCGGGTTCACCGGACTCTCGGCCGCGCTCAACGAGAGGCTGAAAGCGAACGACTTCGACGGCATGCGCGATCTCATCACCGACGAGGTGCTGGATCATTTCGCCGTAGTGGGTCGCTGGGACGAGATCGCGGACATGTTGACCGCCCGGTACGAAGGGATCGCAACCCGCCTGGTCAGTTATCTCGCCGAAGACTCGGTAGCGATGGACCCTACTGCGATGGCCCGTTGGGGCGAGATCGCACGTGCGCTCGATTGTTGAGGCCGGCACCACGCTTCTCGGACCAGGTCAGTCGCAACGCAGCCCACCCGTCGGTGGGCCGACCGTCATTATCGCCGAAACCGGCCGCAAGATGTCGAGCTGGTTTCGGCCTCCGCGAAAGGGCATTCATGAATGATCGTGGCCAGAGCATCTTCGATGCACCGGCGGTGCCGAGCTGGTGGGTGCCCGATGGGCAGGACGAACAGGAGTCGACCGTCGGCTATGGCGAGATGATGGACGCGATGCGCACCTTGCAGGAACGGATCACGACCGCGGTGCTCGACGCAACGCTCGTCGCTGAAGTGACTCGTGATCTCGAAGATCTCAGTCGGCGCCTCGGACCAAGCGTGACCGGACAGGAATCTGGCCGGTCGGACGAGCTTGTCGGCAACGTGCTGGGGCGCGGGCAGACGCTGATACCGCCGATCGAGATCGTGGCGGAAGGCGAAACGTGGCTCGAGGCGCGGATTCACTTCGGCAACTACTACCGAGGCAGTAACGGTGCCGTCCATGGCGGCACCATCCCGCTGGTATTCGACGACGTGCTCGGACGACTTTCTCTATCCGGCAACCGCCCGGTCGCACGTACCGCGTACATGCACGTCGACTTCCGCAGCATTACCCCGGTCGGCCGATTGCTCACGTTGGAAGCTCGGTTCGAGCGCGAGGAAGGCCGGAAGCGTTGCGTTCGTGGGTGGCTGCGCGACGGCGAGCGCCTCTGCGCGGAGGCCGAAGCATTGTTCGTCCAGTTACGGCCCGGCCAACCTTGAGTCGGATCCGGTCATCAGGAGCGGCTAGGCTTTCAGCAGTTTTCGCTACGAAGTTCACCAGCTCCACCCGCCTCACACGGCCCGAGGTCGTCGTAGTGAGTGAGTTCCGTAGCGGCAAAGCCAGTCATAGCAGTTCGACCAGCTACCTATCGGCTACCGACCAGCGCTATGAGCGACCGAGACGTCCGGGGCCGCACGGGTGTCCGGAGCGGTCAACAGTCCGGCGGCGGCATCGATCAAGTCCGCAATCAGGTCCTCCAGCTCATGAGGCCGCCGGCGCCCGGAACGCTCGTGATCGGCCAAGGCGGACACCGCCAGGCGGATCACAAGTCGAAATCGACGACGGAAGATGTTCGGTGAAAGCCTGAGGGCCCTCTCGAGTTCGTGACGCGCCCGGCGACAACTTACTGATTCCGAGTCGACCGGTATGGTTCGGCCGTGGTCCGCCTGGAGACTAGCCAGGTATCCAACATAGTTGTTGACTCCGATTTGCTCGGCGAGTGGGCGGATCAGCGCTTCGAGCAACCCGCGCAGCCGATCCGGCCGACTCGCGACTCCGTCGAGGAGTTCCTCGCGGCGCGCGTTGAGTTCTGGTGCCCGGAGTTCGAAGACTGCTCGGGCAAGGGACTCCTTGTCGCCGAAGTAATTTCGCGCCACACCGGTGTTGGAGCTTCCGGCTGCAGCAGCAATTACGCGCAGAGACACCGCGTCGAATCCCAGATTGGCGAACAGCCGTTCGGCCGTGACGATCAGCAGTTCTCGAGTGCACTGGGTCCGTGCCAGTGGTCCGGTCACACCCACAAATCCTTTCGCGCTCGGCCAGCCCGAAGCACGCGCTTACATACGGACATATTAGTTCAATCAGTTGAAGGCTTATTTCCGCCTGCAGCCGCCGCAGACGCAGGCGCGCGGTGAACATGTGTGACCAACGACGGCACGGCGATAGCGCACGCCAAGCCGCTGTCGCCACGACCAGGGATGCCCGGCGGCCGTAAGCTGCGGGTTTTGTTCAGGAATGACTGTGGCGTGCCTGCTGCTCGGCCGCCCACGCGGCCACCTGTACCCGAGAGCTGAACCCGAGCTTGCCAAGCAGGTTCACGACATGCCCTTCGACCGTGCGAGGTGAAATCACGAGCTTTGCGGCGATCTCCCGGTTGGTGGCCCCGGCGACCAGAAGGTCCATGATCTCCCGCTCCCGACGAGTAAGGTGCGGTCCGCGCGGCCTGGCATCCTCGTCCCCGGCCGACGGCTCTTCGCGCAGGGCGAAGGCGACATTCTCCGACGTCGAGCTCTCGCCACCGGCTCGGTGCGCCTCAGCGTACTTGCGCTCTCCCAAGGCCCGGCGGGCTTGGGCCGCGGACCGGTCATGGTTCTCGGCGGCCAACGCAGGAAGGGACGCGTCGGTGCTACGCCATAAAGCGTCCGCAGCGCCGAGGAGTCGGGCAGCTCGTTCATTTTCATTTCGGGAGGCAGCCACCCAAGCCAGCGTCTCGATGCACTGGACAATGCCGCGGGCATTGCGGAACCGCTGGTTGATCCGAAGTGCCTCGGTCGCCAGCGAAGAGGCCTCACCGATCTGCTGCTCGAGCCAGCACAGGTTCGCCAGCTCCGACAGTGCCTCTGCGTTGTGCCATTGTTCCTGGTGTTCGTCGCTGATCGCGATCGCATCCCGGCACAGCGTCATGCCCTCGGCGGTATGACCGAGGTGGTACATTGCCACGCCTTTGCGGGGCAGCGTTACCGCGCGAGCCATCGGGTCATCTATGTCACGCACCAGCTCCAGCGCCTGATCATAGAGATCGACCGCTTCACTCGTCGCGCCGCGCGCCATCCGCGAGACGCCGAGGTAGGTGGTCGCCATTGCCTGCTCGTGCCGGTCATTCAGGATTTCGGCGAGCCGGACGGCCTCGCCGAGCAGTTGCTCGGCTGCCTGGGTCTCCCCCTGCTCCGCAGCACACCTGCCATTGATCCAGAGCAAGGTGGCCCGCCCGACCGAGGGCTCGCGGACTGCCTTCACTACCCGGTCCATCCAATGCCGCCCCTCTTGCAGCAACCCAGTCAGCAAAGCCTCGCCGCCGAGTGCGGTTCCGAGGACTACTGCTGCTCGCTCGTCGACCGGGTCGTCGAGCGAGAAATCTACGGCCGCACGCAGGTTGTCCCGCTCGGCGCGGATCCAGGAGAGGCATTGCAGCTCGGTAGCGCTGAACCACACGGGATAGGACTCGACTACAACGTCGCGAAAGAAGTCACGGTGCCTGCGCCGGAAGGTCAGCTCAGCCGCGCTGTCGACGAGTTGTTCACGGCCGAAGTCACGAATCGTCTCCAACATCCGATATCGAACATCACCCGCATGCCATTGCGTCGCGACGATCGACTTGTCGACCAGTCTGGCGAGAACATCGAGGACGTTCTGCTGGGACAGGCCGTCACCAGAGCACACTGATTCGGCGGCATGCACACTGAAGCTGCCCGAAAATACAGTCAGCCGTGCCCACAATGTGCGCTCCTCGGGTGAGCACAAGTCGTAACTCCAGGCAATCAGCGACACAACGCTGCGCTGCCGTGGGGTAGTCGCGCGACTGTCCCTCCGGAGTAACTCGTACCGCTCGTCGAGGCGTTCCAGGATACGCTGCGGGGACAGATGCCTTACACGGGCTGCGGCGAGTTCGAGCGCGAGCGGCAGGCCATCGAGGCGCCGGCACAGCTCGGCAATGGCGCCCGCGTTTTCGTCGGTGACCATAAAACGCGGCTCCGCCGCTTTTGCCCTGTCGACGAACAGCCGACCCGCGTCGAAGCGTTCCACCGCCGACACACTCGTTACACGTTCCGATGGCTCGGGAACGGATAGCGGTTGAACACGGAGAATTCGCTCGCCGCTCACCTCGAGGGGCTGTCTGCTGGTCGCTACGACCTTGAGTTCGGGGCAAGCCTTGAGGAGAGTGTCGACGAGTACGGCACAAGAGTGGACGAGATACTCACAATTGTCGAGTACAAGCAGCATCGCACGCCCGGCCAGCTGGTCACTGAGCACTGCCGGTGCCCAGCGCGACGAGCGGCTCTGCAAGCCCAGCGCCTCGGCGATCGTCGGGATCAGTAATTCGTCTTCATACACCGCGGAAATATCGACAAACCAGGCACCATACTTGAACGCTCGCTGGGACTCGGCAGCAGCTTGCAGCGCCAGTCGGGTCTTTCCAACACCGCCGGGGCCCACCAGAGTAATCAGGCGTGACGACGACATCGCCTGCTTGAGGTCGACCATGTCCTGGCGCCGCCCTATGAAACTGTCGAGTTGAGCGGGAAGGTTTCCCGCCCCCTTCCACGCGAGCGCTGCCAAAGAAGGCCTCCTCATCGAACAGCTCCAGCGTACCCCTCGCAGCCTCGCTCGAAGCGCCACTCCAGAGTGCGTGCGTTCACGCTACCCTGCGACACATGCCGCGGATGGCGGTTGGCTACAGGCGCTCGACGACGCGGTGGGGGCGGGCCGCGATCAGTTCACCAGCCAGTGCGTCCATTGGGTCGGCAAATCGCTGGCTGCTCGGCTTCGATGACGGGCGCCGATGTGTGGCGCGGTCGGCGTGGCCGTTGACCCGACAGAGAGCTGCACCCACTGGTCAACAAACCCGCGTTCATATAGCGTAATGAGATACCCGATTAAATGGATGGGCTGCTCCGGCCCACCACCACGTCGGCGCTATGAGGCGGGATCGCGTCGCTGAGCGGTCGGGCTACACCATCGCCGGTAAAGGCTGGCGCGAGGTGGATTTCCCGTCGCCCTTCCTCGGCTCGCCGCCTGACTACGACCGACGAGAGCGAGATTCGATATGGACCAGTCCGACCTGGCCGCATTGGTGGCGTCAGCACGTAGATTCGTACGGGACCGGATCGTGCCGCTCGAGGAACGCATCGACGACCAGGACGCGATCCCCGCCGAAATCGTCCAGCAGTGCAAAGAAATGGGGCTTTACGGATTCACGATCCCCGAGGAGTACGGCGGACTCGGCCTCACAGCCATCGAGGAGGCCCAACTGGTCTTCGAATTGGGTTACACCACACCAGCGCTACGTTCGCTGTTCGGCACGAACAACGGGATCGCGGGACACGTCCTTCTCGAGGGTGGCACTGACCAGCAGAAGAAGCTGTGGCTGCCGCGGATCGCCTCGGGCGAGGTGACGGCATCGTTCGGCCTCACCGAGCCTGACGCGGGATCCGATCCGGCTTCGCTTACCACAATCGCCCGTCGCGCTGGGACCGACTGGATCCTCAACGGAACCAAGCGCTACATTACCAACGCCCCGATGGCGGACGTGGTGATGCTGTTCGCACGAACCAACCCGCAGCAACGAGGCAGCCGTGGAATCTCCGCGTTCCTCGTGCCGACCGATACCCCCGGGCTCTCCATCGGCCAGAAGGATCGAAAGATGGGACAAGCCGGCGCCTGGACGGCAGATATCTACCTCGACGACGTGCGAGTACCCGCCGAAACAGTCATCGGCGGCGATGCCGGTATCGACAAGGGATTCCAGACCGCGGCAAAATGCCTCGCACACGGCCGCGTACATATTGCGGCGCTGTGCGTAGGCATGGCCGAACGACTGGTCGACGAATCGGTATCGTTCGCGCAAACACGGCACGCCGGCGGCGCCCCCATCGCCAGGTTCCAGCTCATACAGGGCCTGATCGCGGACTCGATCACCGATCACAGAGCAGGCCGAGCGCTGGTTCTGGAAACAGCACGTGCCTATGACGACGGAACCGACAAGGTCTCCGGGCCCGCAGCGGCCAAATACTTTTGCTCCGAAATGGTCTGCCGTGTGGCCGATCGCGCGGTACAAGTCCACGGCGGTGCGGGCTACATGCGCGGGGTCGCCGCCGAACGCTTGTACCGTGACGCGCGCCTCTTCCGTATCTATGAGGGCACCAGCCAGATCCAACAGGTGATCATCGCCCGGGGCGCACTCGGCGATGCCGCTCGCACTGTGGCCTGAAGCCATATTGAAAACCATCGTACGGAATACCAGGAGACCACCATCGACGTCGAACAGATACTCCTAGCCGGCGGCGGAGCCGAACTGTCCGCCTTGGTCGCCGAAGCCGATGGCCACCCGCGCGCGTTGGTTCTCGCCCTGCATGGCGGCGGTATGACCGCCGGCTATTTCCACGGCAGCGCCCACCCGGATCTATCGCTTCTAACGCTCGGCCGGAGCCTCGGCTTCAGCGTGGTTGCCCTCGACCGGCCGGGATACGGGCACTCCAGCGCCGCATTTCCGGCTGGGCAGTCTCTGAGGGAACAAACGACAGCTGTGTTTGAAGCCCTCGATTCGTTCACGGCGGCGCACCCTATCGGCGCCGGGGTGTTCATCGTCGGCCACTCGATGGGACTCACCCTGGCACTTCATATGGCCGCTACCCCACGCGGCCGCGACCTCCTCGGCATCGACGGGTCCGGCGCAATCTTCCACTACCAGCCCGGCATCGTCACAAGCGAATCACCCTCCGACATCACCACGGAGGCATCGCTCAACAACTCGCGCCGGCTGCGCGAAATATACTGGGGAGCCGACCGGCTATATCCGCCTGGGACATTCGAGCCAGGCGTACGGCCCACCGCTGCGGTCCCGACCACAGAAGCGCGCGAGTCAGCGATATGGACTGCTGTCCTGCCTTCGATCGCGGCAGAAGTCAGGGTGCCATACCAGCTTTCTGTATCCGAATATGAGCGATGCTGGCGCTGCACCGATGCCGACCTCGCCGAATACAGTGGTCTGTTCACCGCCGCACCCGTGATGGAAATACGGCGGCAACCTGCTGCGGGGCACAACATGAGCCTCGGCTGGGCCGCCCGCTCCTATCACCTCTCCGCACTCGCGTTCGCCGAACGATGCCTGTATGCGCAGAAATCGGCTCTCGACCAGCCATACTAAGAGGCTGCAGCGACCGGATGTGCGGCCGTCAGGGGGCAGCGCTCGATGTCGATCGCAACATAAACCTCTCCCCGCGGATCCACCACTGACACGTCGGTACCAGGGTATGCGGCCAGCCGCGCCAAGGCACGCCGAACAAGGCCCGGCTCGACGTCGAGCCAACCGGAGAGTTCCTCCAGCGTGATCTCGAGTATGGGCAGATCCCAGTCGAGCATAAGGTTCACTATTCCGGCCGTGGGCGCCCATTCGATCTCGAACCGCGTGTGCTCGTCGACCCTGCGGGTGTCAACACTGATGACATAGTCGACGGGATCGAGGCTGGCGACTGCGCGGCGTGCCATCGCTGCATCACCGTATTCCAGCCCGGCGAGATCGACCAGAGAGGTGTCCAGCCGACCGTCTCTGGCGTCGTTGACCCAGCGTTCGATTCCCTTCGACTCGGACACACACCCCCAAGAAACCACATTGCTCGGCCCCTGCATGACGACGCTGTTCATCAGGATCAACTCCTCTTGGTATTGCTTGTTTTCCACGCGACTTCTTGTCGTCGCCATGACTGGCGGAACGCACTCGAGCACCCGATGCACTTCCACCGCGGACAACTGGGCGATCCTGGTCACACGGTGCACGATCTGAGGATCTTCGGCCAGGAACACTCCTGACCAACGGCAAAGTTCGGACAGGTAGTAGCTGCGCAGGTACTCCACGTGCTCACCCGTAGCCGACAATCGCGAACTGGTGGCCACGAGTGCCGTATGCAAAGCGCCGACATCGCCGGGCGTCATCACTGCCCTGCGTTCGGCTATGAACTCAACCGGCTCCGCCATGTCCCTCCAACCTGCGACCCCTACAACTGCCTGATGCCAGAATGCTCTCGATGTGGGTCACGCCACACCCGTGAAGCAACCCGGATGACTACGTGTTTCCTGGCGGCCACGGCGCAGACCACCGCCTTTCTCCTGCCGCTTACAGGGGCGCGCCCCGGACTCACGGCAGGACCCCCTATCGCCCACGGCCCATCGAACTGCCGCTCGACTCACCGCGTAGCGGCAGCCCGGAAAACCTCTCGTACTGCCATCACGCACGGACATCCGGGTCCACCCCCGGGCTGCGCGCTCGTCGCAGCGTCCTGCTCGATGGCGCGAATGACACCCTCGCACTGGACGAACTACCGCGACCAGGCACTTCCACAGCGTTTCACAGCCCGATACAGGTAGATTATTGACTTATTCCGTGTACTGGGCTTTGCTTGCGGTTGTTAGCTGTTCAGCCCCCCGTAATCGTTCACAAGCTAAGGGGAACGCACGTGCGAAGTAAGGGAATCCTGGCCTTTGTGGTAGCCCTGCTGATCGGGATGGAGGTGACAGCTTGCGGCTCGAGCAACGGAGGGCCGGGAGATTCGTCCTGGACAATTGGCGCGATCGCTGGCTGCAGCGGAGGACAGGCATCATCGTTGGGCGGCACATGCAAGACGATGCAGGCCTGGGCACAGTCGGTGAACGATGCCGGGGGCATCAACGGGCACAAGATCAGCTTGATCGTGAAGGACGACGGCGGCAATCCGACGACGGCCAACACAATGATTCACGAGCTCGTCGATCGCGACCACGTGATCGCGATCGTCGGCGATTCGAGCAATGTCAGCGGGACCTGGGCGTCGTATGTCGACGCTAAGGGAATTCCGGTCGTGGGCGGCTTCCCGACGGCATCTCCGTTCACGAACGACCCCAATTTCTACAGCATCGGCGCCAACCTGGTCACCATGCAGTACGCGACCATGCAAGAGGTTGTGAACCACGGCTACAACAAGTTCGGGTTCCTCTACTGCGCTGAAGCGCCTACGTGCGCACAATCGGTCCCACTGCTCCAGACTGCGGCGAAACTGGCCGGAGTCGGCGTGACGGCAGAAAAGGTGGCGGGCAACGCGCCGGATTTCACGGCCCAGTGCCTCGAGATGAAGAATGCCGGCACCCAGACGTTGGAGGTCGGCTCGTCGACCGACGTCGCGATCCGCGTACTGGACGCCTGCCGGACGCAGGGCCTCAATGCGCCGCTATACGCGAGCGACGGCACAATCACAACTGACTGGGCGAAGCGGCCGAATACCCAGGGAATGTTCGGTACAGAACTCACGGCCCCGTGGTTCTACACCCAACTGCCCGCGATCCAGCAGTATCACGATGCGGTGAAGAAATACGCCCCTGAGGTCTACAACAGCTCCCAGTTCGGCTCGAACAGCACTTACATGTGGGTCGCCGGAAAGCTGTTCGAAGCCGCGGCCAAAGCAGGCAACCTGGGCGACCACCCCACCTCACAGGACGTCAAACGCGGCTTGTACGCCCTCAAAGGCGAAACACTCGACGGCCTGACAGCACCGCTGACCTACACCAAGGGAAAGCCATCGGTCAACAACTGTTACTTCCCGATCGAAATCCAGAACAGTCAATTCATCGCACCCCACGGTGCCACACCGACCTGCATTCCACAGGACAAGCTCACTCCGCTGGTGAACAGCCTCGGCGGCTGACCGACACCTTTTCGCGGTAGATGCGTTCCAGCAATGTCCGGACAGGGTTGGGCGGGCCTTGGTCTAAGCGCCCTCGAGGATGCGGTCGCCGCCTTGCCGGAGACCCCCTGGGGCCCTGCTTCATGAAGCAGTACACGTTCAACCCGAATAGTGGCTATACGGGAAGAGTGGCACGGCGCTCGCCAAGTTCCAGCGAGCGCCGTCCAGGGAAAATTCACAGGCTGTGGCTGGTGCGGAACGCGGCGTGCTCGGAGGTCGTCTGGGGGGAGCTGAGCGCCCCGTAGGCAGACCTCTCAAATCGCAACTCACTACCCACGCGCTCAACCGCACTGGCCATCACTAACCAGGCAAAAATTATACTTCTTCGTCGGCAAATCGTGTCAGACTCGTGGATTGAGACCCAGAATGCGCACCAGACCGCAGCATCATCTCGATATAATTAGATTATTGACTTATACCAGCGGTCAGGGTTTGCTTACGGGCAATCAAGTCGACCCCCTCGTCAACGGTGAATCTGAGGAAGCGCATGCGAAGTCGAAGTAAGGGAATCTTGGCCTTGGTGGCAGCCTTGGTGGTTGCGGCGGGTGTCACAGCCTGCGGCCCTGGTGGCAGTGGAGGCGGTGCGGATGGTGCTGCCTGGAATATTGGCGCGATCGGCGACTGTACCGGTACGTTCGCTCAGGGGCTGGGCGGTACGTGCAAGACGATGCAGGCGTGGGCGCAGTCGGTGAACGACGCCGGCGGCATCAACGGTCACAAGATCAACATGATTGCGAAGGACGACGGCGGAAACGCGACGACGTCCAGCACCATGGTGCGTGAGCTCGTCGAGAAAGAGCACGTGATCGCGATCGTAGGCGACTCGAGCAACTTCACCGGCACCTGGGCGTCTTATGTCGACAGTAAAGGCATTCCCGTGGTCGGTGGCCTGCCCTCCGGCGTGTCGCAGTTTGCTACGGATCCCAACTTCTACAGCGTCGGCACCAATTTGGTGGCGATGAGCTACGCCACGACACAAGAGGTCGTCAACCACGGCTACAACAAGTTCGGGTTCCTGTACTGCGCTGAAGCGCCGGCATGTGCCCAAGCGGTGCCGCTGGCAGAAGCCGCGGGCAAACTGACCGGGGTGAACGTGCTGTCGCAGAAGGTCGCGGGCACCGCGCCGGACTTCACGGCCCAGTGCCTCGCCATGAACAGTGCCGGCGTGCAGGCTTTCGAGGTGGGATCGTCGGTCGACACCACGATCCGCGTGCTGGACGCCTGCCGGGCTCAGGGCGTCCAAGCCAGGTTGTACGGGAACGAATTCTCGACCGAATGGGTGAAGGACAAGAATGCCGAAGGGATGTTCGGTGCGGTGGTGGTGGCTCCGTGGTTCTACACCCAGCTCCCAGCGATCCAGCAGTATCACGACATGCTGAAGAAGTACGCCCCCGAGGTGTACAACAGCCCACAGTTCGGTCCGAACACCACCCTGATGTGGGACGCCGGAAAACTGTTCGAGGCCGCGGCCAAGGCAGGCAACCTAGGCGCCAACGCAAAGCCGGACGACATCAAGCGTGGCTTGTACGCCCTCAAGGGCGAGACACTCGACGGCCTGACCGCGCCGCTTACGTACACCAAGGGAAAGCCGTCGGTCAACTCTTGCTACTTCCCGATCGAAATCCAGAAGGGTGAGTACGTCGCGCCCAACGGTCCCAAGCCGACCTGCATTCCGGAGGACAAGATCACTCCGCTGCTGAACAGTCTCGGCGGCTGACCGAAATCGGCAACACCGATCCCTCATCCCACCCGATCTGGATAGCTCTGTCCAGATCGGGTGGGGTGTACCTCCTGCTGAGTCGAAAGCTGCTTCACCCACGTCCAACGGATTCCGGACTACACACTCGATCGCGGCCGCTGCGTCCCATACGCAGACCAAGGACACATCGCTGGATACACGAAAAAGCCGGCGCGCTTCGCGCCCGGAGTCACCGTTCGAACCGCACTCGGGGATCCGGCGAGGAAGCCCATTGAAGTACCGGGCCGACCACACAAAACACGAATAGGTTAGGGCTGTCGCTGATGACGGACGAAAGATCCACCAATATCCGAACCCCATGGTCGGATTCCGCTCGCGAGACAATGCACGCGACTTTCCGGTCCTGGGTAGGCAACCGGCGGCCGCCAAACCTTCTGGATCTCCATCAAGCGACCGGTCTCGGGTACATCGAGCTTCGTCGCGCGTTTCGCGAACTGCAGGGCGGCTTCGCGTGTTCCGTCCAGGACACGCACATTCAGCTTTCGGTCCTGCGCATGGTGCCCTTCTCGGCTACCCCGACCCCGATCGCCGCATATCTCGGGGGCGAGTTCCTGTGCTACCTCGGCTGTCCGGGGGAAATGATGAGCGTGGGACTCATGCCGTTGCTGGAAAATGACGTCCTGGCCATCCGGTCGTACTGCGAATGCTGCTTCGAGCCGATCAACCTCGAGATCAAGCAACAGACAGTGCTCTCCGCCGATCCCGCCGAACCCCTCGTGGTGGTGACCGGAACGCCGTGGACGTGGGAGCGGGGCGTCGTGTGTGATTTCGCGTGCGACAACTTCCACTTCGTCCTCGACCGCGAGCATGGCGAGCGCTTCGAGCGTCAGCACGGTCGGCGCGGCACCTACCTCAGCTTGGACCAACTGGCCAGGTCCGGCACTGCCGAGGTGGGTCGGCGCCGGATGCGCGACCCCAACGACGGTCCGATGGTGCTGGATGCGGACGCGATGGTCACCCACTTCGAGGCCGTCGGGATCGACGTCTCCGAGTGGAAGGCGATCACAGAACAGCCGTCGACCTCGGTTCCCGGTTAATCGCCATGAAATCGAGTGGATATCCGCATCGAAACCTAGGAGAGCGATGAAGTTAGACGAGAACACGGTCGTCCTGATAACCGGCGCCGCGAGCGGGATCGGTGAGTCGATGGCAGCGGCCTTCGCGGAGCGGGGCTGCGTCGTGGTCCTCGGTGATGTGGACGAATCCGCTGCGCGAGTTGCCGCAGAGAAGATCTGCGCTGCCGGCGGCCGAGCCGTTGCGGAGATTGTCGATGTCAGCGACCAGCTATCGGTGAACGGGCTCGCGCAGCGGGTCTTCGACCGGTTCGGGCACATCGATGTCCTGTGCTGCAACGCAGGAGTTTCGATGAGGCCGTTCCGCACCACATGGCAGGCATCCTTGCAGGACTACGAGTGGCTGACCAGCGTCAACTATTTCGGTTTCGTGCACAGTGTCCTGAGTTTCGTACCCCGAATGCGGGAGCAGACCGGGCGCAGACAGCTCGTCCTCACGGCCTCGGTGACGGCACTGGATGTCTCGCCCGGCCATGGCCCTTATGCAGCGACGAAGGCCGCGGTGACGGCGCTCGCGGATGCTCTCCGGGTCGAGCTCGCCGAGACGGGCACCGACTTCGGTGTGACCGTCGTCTACCCCGGATACGTACCAACGAAGATCGCCACAAGTGAGCGCCTTCGACCGGTCGACGAGCGATCAGGCGCACGGGACATCCAACCTTTCGAATGGAAGCACCCACCGCGCGAATACGATGTGCCTGTGGATGTCGGCGTCGTCGCCGAGCGCATTGTCGGCGCAGTGGTCAAGGATGCAAACACCTGTCTGACGCACCCATATCCCGAGGCAGCCATCGAGGCTCGGCTAGCCAAACTCCGGGTCGGCGCCCCGTTGCTCGACTCTTGATCTGTGGCCGGTCGCTACCCCTGGTCGATCTTGACGATGGCGATGTCACGCTCCGCCGAGCACCAACGGTTGTCGCCGCTGGACACCCGTCCACGATATAGTTAGAATATTATAGTATTTGCGGCCGGGTGGACCCCGGCGCGTGGTGGTCGATATGAGAGGACGTGGCAGAACCGATGCAGATCAAGGCAGGAACCCGGTGCCGCAGCCAGGTATGTGAAACACAACTGATCGTGGTGCGACCGATCCCCGGCGACCTCGATCTGACCTGTGGCGGCCACCCGGTGATCGACTACAACGGACAACCGACCCCCGGGCTCACCCCGAAACCGGGCGCCGACACCGGGACCACCCTCGGCAAGCGCTACACCGACGTCAGCGGCCGCCTCGAGGTCCTGGTAACCAAGGCCGGGGCGGGCACACTTGCACTGGCCGGCGAACCCCTCACTCTCAAAGACGCCAAACCCCTTCCGGCCAGCGACTGACTCGAACATCCCGAACTCGGCGCCCACACAGACTCCTCGTCCTGTCGGCGCGCTACTCATCGCAGTCGTCCCAGGACAAAGAGCGGTCTTCTAGTGCCGCTCATGAAACTGACCTGTACGACGACCAGCCACCGATGGGCGAGTCGTCTGCGCGGACGAGATTTGAGCCACTGCCCTGCAACCCCGCCCCAGTCGGCTTGGTTCACCCAATGCCGACCGAAAACGGTTGGAGCCACCCAGAAACCGCACTCAGGGGTCGACAACTTCGAGAGATCGCTCATGGCGTAGTCGTCGTGTGACACGACGACGCCACGACGCAAGATCGAGTAGAATTCTCAATTCGAGAGAAACTATCGCGAATATCGGGAGTTGTTGTGAGCACATTGCGAGAACGGAATCGCCTGCGTACCCGCGATGACATCGCTAATGCCGCGATTGCCCTGTTTGAGCAGCAAGGCTACGAGGCCACTACCACCGAGCAGATCGCGAAGGCCGCAGGTGTGTCCATCGCGACGTATTTCCGGCATTTCCCCAGCAAGGAAGACGTCCTGTTCGCCGACGAGGACCTCACCGCCGCGGCGATGGGGGAACGGGTGTCCGAACGAACCGATCGCTCGGTCTCGGTAACAGCTCTCGCCGAGCCCGTTGCCGCGTTCGCCGTGGACCTCGAAGACGAGCGAACCTTCCGGCTCACCCATCTGGTGATGACGAACCGGCAACTGGAACCCCGCAGCCTGCGGATGCGGCTACGTTGGGAACGCGAGGTCTCCCGTCGGCTCGCGGCCGAACAGGGACGCACCGAGCCCTCCCAGGACGATTCGCTGGTCGCCTCTGTCGCGATCACCTGCCTCACCACCGCACTCCGATTCTGGGACAAAGCCGATTCGTCGACCGGGCTCAGCGACCTGGTTCGGCACATGTTCGCGCGCTGCGTGCAAGTCATCGAGAACGACGGGCAGTCCGGTCAGAGCGAAGCTTCGGCCTGACTCGAGTTCGCGCGCGCGAGAATGAATTCCATCAAAGTCAGAAGGACCTGTTTGACGGACTCGCGCTGGCGCGCGTCGCATAGCACCACGGGCACTCCCGGATCGAGGTCCAGTGCTTCCTTGATCTCCTCGGCGGTGTACACGTCTGCGTGGTCGAAGCAGTTCACCGCCAGAATGAAGGGCACCCGGCGGCTTTCGAAATAATCCAGCGCGGCGAACGAGTCACCGAGGCGCCGGGTATCCGCCAATACCACCGCGCCGAGTGAACCGCGGGACAGCTCGTCCCACAGAAACCAGAAACGATTCTGGCCCGGAGTACCGAACAAGTACAGCACCAGCGCGTCATTGAGGGTGATGCGGCCGAAATCCAGCGCCACCGTTGTCGTGGTCTTGGACTCCACGCCATCCAGATCGTCCACACCAACACTCAGCTCGCTCAGTACCTCTTCCGTGCGCAGCGGAGTCACCTCGCTGATCGCGGCGACCAGCGTCGTCTTGCCGACCCCGAAACCGCCGGCCACCAGAATCTTCACGGCAGTTATCGGAAGCATCTCCGACTCCCGGGAATTAGAGCGCGCGAATACCATCCAGAACCGTCCGAAGTAGATTGAGGTCGAGCGAGTCCGGGTTCGTCGGACTCGGCGATCGATAGACTATGTGGCCGTCGGCGATCAGATCACCTAGCAGGATTTTGGTTACGCTCAGTGGCCGACGGATGTATGCGGAAACCTCCGCGACCGACTTCGGGATAACACAGTACTGAAGTATCGCGCGATATTCCGCATCGATCAGTGCATGGCCCGGCCCGTGGGAGGCAGCAACCACCAGCGTAATCATGTCCAGTTCGTGGGCACTACCCGCGGTTCGTCCCCGCGTGACAGCGTAGGCCGGCACAAGCGGCCCAGCATCGTCGTCGAACCATGGCCCACCCGTGTCGATCATGGCAATCTATGGTCCATGCTGCGACCGGTGTTGGGACGCGAGGTCGTGGACAGGTACGTACCCACACGAGCGACCGTCTGATTCATCTCGTACGCGACCATTCCCATGTTCATATCCTCACCGGCAAGTACCGCCAGACACGCGTTGTCTCCGGCGGAGGTCACGAACAGCACACCACGGTCGAGTTCGATGACCGACTGACGGACTCCGCCAACTTCGAAATACGCGGCGGCGCTGCGAGCGAGCCCCTGCAATGCCGAGGCCATGGCACAGAAGTGCTCGGCTCTCTCGCGCGACATAGCGCTGGACTTGCTGATCATCATGCCGTCGGTGGAAAGCACGACGGCGCAGTCTATTCCTGGCATCCGGTTGAGAAAGTCGTCGAGCAACCAGTCTAGGTTCTTGGTGAAGTTCGACGATGTTGTCACTGCTGCTCCCATTCCACGTTCATTGTCGTGAACCGATCGGGCCCCGACAGGGTCTCCCGGCCTTGCCGAGTGCCGGTCTCGATGGCGGAGAACAGGTTTCGCGCCTGCTCCGCAGACCGCTCGACCTGCGGTTGCGCAGGCTCGTCCGGTGCGGGCGAGGGATTCGCCAACTCCGGCGCCAGGCTGGTCTGACGTCGCCGCCGCGGCAGCGCCGGGCGGGCGTGCCCCGCAGCACGCTGGGCAATGCGACGCCGCGGCTCCCGTACCTCGACCTCCGCCGGTTCGGCATTCGGTGAAGTCCCGACCGGCTCGGACCGGATGGTGGCGCTCACTCCCGCGGGCACAGGCGCCCCGGCCACAGCAGCGGGAGACGACTCGTCGGCCTCGTTCTCGGACATGAGAGATAGGGGGATCAGCACAATGGCTTTCACTCCGCCGTATTCCGACTCCGCCAGTCGCACCGACACATCGATGCGGGAGGCGAGACGCGCCACCACGAACATACCCAGCCGGTTCTCTCGGGACAACGCCGCGAACGCGAAATCCGGTGGGTTGGCTAGTGTTTCGTTGAATGCCGCGATCTGCGCGGCCGGCATGCCGAGCCCTTGATCGACAATCTCCACAACGATGCCTCTACCCGCCGCATTACCCGAGATGTCCACGCGGGACTCCGGCGGGGAGAACGATGTCGCGTTATCGATCAATTCGGCCAGCAGGTGCAGAAGGTCGGCTACAGCGCCACCGGACACCTTGACATCCGGGAGCCGCACCACACGGACACGGGCATAGTCCTCGGTCTCGGCGACCGCACCGCGCACGAGTTCGTCGAGCTGAACCGGCTTGCGCCACTGCCGACGCGGCTGTTGTCCACCGAGGATGATCAGATTCTCGGCGTTGCGGCGCTCACGAGTGGCCAGGTGGTGCAGCCGGAAAAGCAGATCGAGAACCTTGGGGTCCTCCTGTACGAATTCCGCCTCGTCCAGCAGTTTCAAGTGCCTATGAAGCACGACCTGGCTACGATGCGCGATGTTCACGAAAACGGAGTTCACGCCCTCCCGGGTCCGCGCCTCGGTAGCAGCCGCGTTCACCGCCGCGAGTTGCGCTCGGTTGAACGCGTCAGCGACCTGACCGATCTCGTCGCTGCCGAAATCGAGCGTGGACATCTCTTTGTCGATGTCCACCGGCTCGCCGCGATCCAGAGCGGCAATGATGCCGGGGAGTTGCTCATCGGTCAGCTGGGTCGTCTCCGCACGCAACCGGTGCAGCCGGCGAATCATCCGGCGGGACAACTGCAGAGTGGTCGCGAATGCCGCCAGCGTGAGGATCAGTACACCGATACCCGCAAGTAGCGAGTTACGCGAATTGCGTACACCCATCTGGTGACTCAGCGCGGAGACGTACGCGCCCTGACCGGACCACATCCGCAACATGCCGTCGGAGACCTTGGTGATCGCCGTGTTCCAGTCAGCCGTCGATACCGGTAGCGCAGCGGTGTCGGGGCTGCCCACACCACTCGAACTGCTTGCGCGCGGGGTGTCCGCACGCCCTTGCGGTTTCGATGTCGTAGTACTCGAACTGTCGGTACCGCTCGGGGCCGCAGATACACCCCGCCGAGTCAGAACGCTCTCGATATTGCCCAGCACCATGAACTCTGGTGACGCGCTGAGCGCCTGCCACTGGGCGCGCACCTGGGGCGTCATACTCATGGCCAAATTCTGCAGCTGGTCGCGATAGAAGCCGATCTGCAAGGCGAATTCATCGAACTCAGCAGGCGACAACGCACCCGCCGCTGCCTCGGCGGCGACCGCGAGGTCGTGTCCCCGAGCCATCGCGTCGGCGGCAGTGAACAGATCCGTGACCGTCCCGAGCGCGAGTGCGACCTCGGAGTTTGGCGCGCTGTGAGCAAACGACACCATGGAGACTCGAACGATATCGGTGAGACGGTTGAAGAACGCATAGGCGTCCATCATCGAAATCGTGTTCGTCTCAACCTTGGCACGGACCGTCGGCAGTTCGTTCGCCAATGCGGTCATCACGTCCTGGCTTCGGGAGGTGGAACCGGGATGCATGTTGTTCAAATTGCGTGCTGCGATGGTGAGTTGCTGCAGCGACTCGTCCACCTTCGGACGCACGTCCTGCAGCCCAACGCCCATCTCGGGGTGGCCGGCCAGACGCATCAGCGTCAATCGCCGTTCCTGCTGAACCGCGATACCGAACGCCAGGCCGGGAGCAGCGGCTGAAGCCTGCTGATCACCCCAGCTCCGTAGTTGCTGCCCCTGCACCACGAGGTAGACCGAACCCCCGCCGCCGATGATGAGTAGCACGATGCTCGGGACGAGCGCGATCGCGAGTACCCGCGCCCGAAGGGTGCGTAACGCCTTGAACACGCGCATCAACCTAGCCGACCACAGGCCGTTCATAAGTTAAATCATAGAAATTTTTTAGTTTAAATTTCCCGCTCGTCCACCGCCTCAGTCCGCACCCCGCCAGCAACTCGTTTCACCAGCAATAAGACGACCGAGCATCTGATCCGGCAAACCCATGACCGAGGGAACGATGTTCCGATCCCGGAGCCTTCCGGGCACCACCGTGGCTGTACGAAGATCGAACCTGGATCGTTGTACGAGCAGGAGAAACCATGCTTCTTTCCGGAAGAGTCGCCTTCATCACCGGCGCGGCGCGAGGCCAGGGCCGCAACCACGCAGTCCGGCTGGCCCGCGAAGGAGCCTCGATCATCGCGATCGACGCCTGCGGCGCTGTGGCATCCGCCAATACGTATCCCGCAGCGAGCGAGAAGGATTTGGCCACCACGGTGAACCTCGTCGAAGCCGAGGGCGGCAAGATCGTGGCGCGCCGAACCGATGTCCGCGACTCATCCGCGCTCGACCAGATCGTGGCGGAAGGCGTAGCAGAACTCGGCGGCCGTCTCGACGTGGTCGTGGCCAACGCCGGTATCAGCAACTGGAACCGGTTCTGGGAAATGCCGGAAGACCAATGGCAGACCCTGATCGACATCAATCTGACCGGCGTCTGGCGGACCCTCAAGGCATCGGTTCCCGCCATGATCGACGCGGGCAACGGCGGATCGATCATCACGGTCAGCTCCGTCGCCGGTATCAAATCACTTCCCGGCCAGGGCCATTACAGTGCCGCCAAACACGGCGTCGTCGGCCTGACCAAGACTGCGGCAATCGAATTGGGCGAGTACGGGATTCGCGTGAATTCAATTCATCCGTGGGGTGTCAACACCCCGATGGGCGAGGACCCCACAGTTGGCACCATGCTGTCCGAACACCCCAATTACCTGGCCTCGTTCGCCTCGCTGCTTCCCGGTTTGCCGGTCGCCGAATCCGATGACATCTCCGACGGCGTGCTCTGGCTCGCTTCGGACATGTCGCGCGCAGTCACCGGAACTCAACTCACCCTCGACATGGGCGCTACCAAGGTGTGAGCCTGGAGCAACCTCAGTGGTTGGGTGTCCATGGTGGA
>NZ_JAINZY010000019.1:0-143681 GCF_019890715.1 Nocardia coffeae
CGAACTCGAAACCGCCATGGCCCGGCATGTCGCCGGGTACAAGGACGAATGGGCCGCGGTTCTGGAGGATCCGGACAAGCTCTCGCGGTTCGTCTCCTTCGTCAATGCCCCCGAGGAAGCCGACCCGACCATCTCGTTCGACGACACCGGAGAGCGCAAAGTGCCGGTGCTGCTGGGTATTCCGGAAATTCCGATCACACACTGAGGCGGGACTCACAGTGCCGCCACGCATGGGAAATAGGCGCGTAATCGCGTGGAAACAGTTCGCCGGTACCAATAGCTAAGGCGTTCGGAGGAGAATTACCGATGACCGTTATCGATACACCCGCATATGCTCCTGTCGCGACGACCGGCTGGACCCGGGCCTGCCGGCTCGATCAGCTGATTCCCGGCCGTGGCGTGGCCGTGCTGCTCAGGGGCGGGCGGCAGGCCGCACTGTTCCTACTGCCCGGCGGCACCATCCACGCCGTCGGCAATGTCGACCCGTTCGGGCGCGCCGCGGTGATGTCGCGCGGGATCGTCGGCGACCGCGCCGGTGTGCCGGTGGTGGCCTCGCCGCTGCTCAAGCAGGCATTCTCCCTGCTGGACGGGCACTGCCTGGACGATGCCAGCGCGGCTCTGCCGGTCTACGCTGTGCGTGTGGACGACGGGCTGGTATCGGTATCCAACGAACCTGTGGACTGCCCGTGAACGAACAACTTCCCCTGGAGGGATTCACCGTCGGCGTGACCGCTGCCCGGCGCGCCGACGAACTCTCCACGATCCTGACCCGACGCGGTGCGACCATCATCACCGCGCCGGCCATCCGGATCATCCCGTTGGCCGACGACACCGAATTGGAACGGGTCACCCGGCAATTGGTCGCCGACCCGCCGCAACTGGCCGTGGCCACCACCGGAATCGGCTTCCGCGGCTGGATGGAGGCCGCCGAGGGCTGGGGGCTGGCCGAGGACCTGCGTTCGACGCTGGCCTCGACCCGGCTACTGGCCCGCGGCCCGAAGGCCAAGGGCGCCATCCGCGCCGCCGAACTGCGTGAGGAGTGGTCTCCGGCCTCGGAGTCCTCGGCCGAGGTGCTCGATCATCTGCTCGCCGAGGGCGTGGAGGGCGTTCGCGTCGCGGTGCAGTTGCACGGCGCGACCACCGAATGGGAGCCGGTGCCCGACTTCTGCGAGGTATTGCGTTGTGCGGGAGCCGATGTCGTGCCGGTGCCGGTGTACCGCTGGATCCCGCCGGAGGATCAGGTGCCGATGGACCGGCTGATCGAGTCGATGATCACCGCCGGACTGGATTGCGTCACCTTCACCAGCGCTCCGGCCGTTGCCTCGATGCTGATGCGCGCCAAGGAAACCGGGCTACTCGAGGGTGTGCTGCACGCACTGCGGACCCGGGTGCTGCCCGCCTGCGTCGGATCGATCACCGCCGCACCGCTCGAGGAGCTCGGTGTGGCCACCACGATGCCCGCGCGGGCGCGCCTGGGTGCGCTGGCACGGCACGTCGCGGAGGAACTTCCCCGGCGCGCCAACCGGATTCACGCCGCCGGGCACGAACTCAGTGTGCGCGGCGGATGTGTCGTGGTCGACGGGGCGGTGCGTCAGCTCGCACCCGCGCCGATGGCGCTGATGCGGGCGCTGGCCCGCCAGCCCGGCCGGGTGGTGTCCCGAAGTGATCTGCTGGCCGCGCTGCCCGGCGGCGGCGAGGACACCCATGCGGTGGAGACCGGGATCGCCCGGCTGCGCGCCGGACTCGGCGCGCCGAAAGTCATTCAGACCGTGGTGAAACGGGGCTACCGGCTCGCCATGGATCCGGCCGAGTGCGTGGACAACAATCCGCGTCCGGCCGTCGGCGGATCGGTGTCTCCGGGACGCCCGCCGCATCCGGCCCCGCTGGCGGGAGTGTGGTGAGCGTCCCCGCTCTGGTGCTGGTCGCGCACGGCACCAGAAGCGCTCGCGGCGTGCGGATGATCGGCGACCTGGCCGAGGCGGTATCACGCGAACTGCGGGGAACCGCTGCGCCCGAAGACATCTCGGTTCCCCTGGTGCGCACGGCCTTCGTGGACGTGCTCGGCCCGGCGCCCTCGGAGGTGCTGCGAGATCTGGGATCCGTTCCGGCCGTGGTGGTTCCGGCGTTCCTGGCCTCCGGATACCATGTGTACCAGGACGTTCCGCGCGAGATCGGGGAGAGCGGACATCCGTCGGTATCGGTCACCCCGGCCATGGGCCCGGACGTCGCCCTGGCCCGGGTGATGCGGATGCGATTGCGTACGGCCGGTTGGCGTCCCGGCGACGCGGTGGTCTTCGCCGCCGCCGGATCCTCCGACCCCCGTGCCCGCCGTGATGTCCGTCGAGCCGTGACCCTGCTGTCCGCGCAACTGGACACCCCCGCCCGGGTCGCGTACGTCGCCACCGGATCGCCACGAGTCCCGGAAGTCGTTGCGGCACTGCGTGAGTCAGGATCGCGGCGCGTCTTCATCGCCTCGTATCTGCTCGCGCACGGCCTGTTCCACCAGCGTCTGCACGAGGCAGGCGCGGACGGCGTCGCCGAACCCATCGGCATCCACCCGGCGGTTGTCCGCCTCCTGGCCGGTCGCTACCACGCCGCGGTACGAGATCTGATCCGCACCGCTGCCTGATCGGCTGTTGTGCGCCGACGCAGACGCGTTGGGGACGCAGGAATTATGTTTCAGTGCAATATGAATTCGTGAACGACCACGGTTCGGAAGAGTGCTCTGCCGTGATCGCCGACCGGCCTTGCTGCACGGCAGGGCCCAGCTGACCATCGGCATGCCGAGAATGCGGTTCGACCCCCTGTACAAAACCGTCGGCCTTGTACAGGGGGTCGAATTCGCGGCGATGACCGTCAGGCGCGGGCTTGGACTTTCAGGTCGCCGTTGATGACGGTGCGGGTCATGTCGCGGGCCAGCATGTCGTGCGGGAAACCGAGGTCGATGGCGCTGACCTGGGCGAGGCGGGCCAGGTGGGTGGCGTCGAATTCGACGTCGAGGGCGCCGAAGTTGTCCTCGAGCTGGTCGGGGGTGCGCGCACCGATGATCGGGGCGGTGACCGCCGGGTTCTGCAGCGTCCAGGCCAGGGCCACCTGGGCCGGGGTGCGGCCCAGATCCGCGGCGACCTCCTGGACGACCTGCGCGATGCGCAGGCTGCGCTCGGTCAGCGAGCCCTGCGCCAGTGCGACGCTCTTGCGCGAGCCCTCGGGCGAGGTGATGGTCTCGCCCTGTAGGTCGGCGGTGCTGTACTTACCGGTGAGCACGCCGTTGGCCAGCGGCGACCACGGAATCACTCCCAGGCCCATTTCGGCGGCCATCGGGATCAGATCGCGTTCGGAGGTGCGCTCCACCAGGCTGTATTCGACCTGCAACCCGACCAGCGGTGACCAGCCGCGCAGATCGGCGATGGCCTGCATGCGGGAGACCTGCCAGGCGGGGGCGTCGGAGATCGCCACGTAGAGCACCTTGCCCTGACGCACCAGATCGTCCATCGAGCGCAGGATCTCCTCGACCGGCGTCGTGAAATCCCAGGCGTGCAGGTACAGCAGGTCGATGTAATCCGTATTCAGCCGTCGCAGACTGGATTCCACCGAGGTGACCATGCTCTTGCGGTGGTTGCCGCCGGAATTGGGATCGGTCGGATTGCGCAGCATGGTGTATTTGGTCGCCAGCACCAGGCTGTCGCGGTTGTCGCGGGTGAATTCGCCCAGTAGACGTTCGGAGCTGCCGTTGGTGTAGGCGCTGGCGGTGTCGATGAAGTTGCCGCCCAGCTCGACGTAGCGGTCGAACAGCTTGCGGGCGTCATCGGTGTCGGCGCCCCAGCCCCAGTCCGCGCCGAAGGTCATCGTTCCCAGGGCCAGCGGCGAGACTCGCAGTCCGGAACGTCCCAGCAGCCGATAGGTGTCCAGGGTGAGGGACATCTTGTTCTCCTGTACTCGTGATCCGATGTCGAGAACCAGTCTGTGGTGCGGCAGGCGTGTGGTTAAGGGAGAGTTTTGCCTAGGAACGCCGGTCCTACCCGGCCGTAGGATCGATGGCGATGACGCACACCGTGGACACCACCCAGGAACTGGCCGCATTTCTGCGAGCCCGGCGCGAGCGCCTGGACCCGCGCGATTTCGGCCTGCCGCAACGCCGGCACTCCCGGCGCACCCCGGGCCTGCGTCGCGAGGAGGTCGCCGAACTGGCGGGGGTCAGCACCGATTACGTGGTGCGTCTGGAACAGGGCCGCGGCCTGCGTCCCTCGGCCGAGGTGCTCGAGGCGTTGGCCGGTGCGTTGCGCCTGGCGCCCGACGAGCGCGCCTATCTGTTCGATCTGGCCCAGCAGCGCGCACCCGCGATCGGCAAGCCCGCGAGCACCGCGGACCCGGCACTGGTCCGCTTGGTGGCCGATCTCGCGCCGCTGCCCGCGATGCTGGTCAACCACCGCTACGACATTCTGGCCTGGAATCGCGAAATGTCCCGCGTGCTGGTGGATTTCGAGAAATTGCCGCCGCGTCAGCGCAATTCGATGTGGATGTGCCTGATGCATCCGCGGATGCGGGACGGGTTCTACGTCGACCGGGAAACCATTCTGCGCGAAGGGATCGCGGATCTGCGCGCGGCCTGGGCCGCCCATCCCGAGGATCAGGTGCTGGCCGATCTGATCGCCGAATTCATCGCGGCCGATACGGAATTCGCGACGATGTGGGATCAGCGCGACGTTCGGGTGAACGGTCGCGGCACCAAGGTGCTGCGGCATCCGGAGGTCGGGCGGATGGCCGTACAGTTCGAGGTGTTGATGCCGTTGCAGGATCCGGACCAGCGGTTGGTGATCTACCGGGCGGTGGACCCGGAGAGCCAGTCGGCGCTGGACCGGTTGTGCGCACAGGGCGATCCGGGAACCGACGTGCCCGCGGAGTGAGTGTTCGGGAGATTTCTCGGGAAATCGGCGAGGATGTGTCGAATCGTGGCGGTTGGCTCCGACCGAAGGATGACAGCAGGTTCACTTCACCCGAGGAGCACATCATGACCAGCGTCAGCACCTTCATCTGGTTCGACAGCGAGGCCGAGCAGGCCGCGGAGTTCTACGCCGCGGCGGTTCCGGATTCGCGCATCACCGGCATCACCCGCAACGCGGACGGCTCGGCCTTCGTCGCGACGCTCGAACTGGCCGGTCACGCGGTCACGCTGATGAACGGCGGCCCCGGACATCCGCACACCGACGCGGCATCCATCCAGGTCCTGGTGGACGGTCAGGACGAGGTCGACCGGCTGTGGGCGGCCCTGACCACCGACGGCAAGCCCGGTCCCTGTGGATGGCTGACCGACCGGTACGGGCTGTCCTGGCAGGTCGTCCCGTCCGAACTGCCGGAACTGCTGGGCGGTGAGCACGCCGCCGCGGTGGGTGCCGCGCTGAACGGCATGTCCAAGATCGACCTGCCCGGTCTGCGGGAGGCGCACCTGCGTGGCTGAGCACGCGCGCAGCGGGATCACTCGGTCGCATCCGGTGGGCGGATGCGACCGATACTCGCCTGGAAACCGACGACCCGCCCGGATTACCCACCCACGACCGAGCGAATGCCGTAGGTTTGCCCGGAATCGTCCAGTGTGCATCCGGATACGAGGAGGGCGAGTGCGGTCAGCCGGGATCGGCACCGGTGAATTCCCGTTGTCGGCCGCCCAATTGCGATGGTGGGTGGCGCAGCAGCTGTATCCCGATGTGCCCAATACCGTTGCCATGTACCTGGATCTGGCCGGGCCGCTCGATCTCGAGCTGCTGCGGAGCGCCATTGCCCGCGCGGCGTGGGAATTGCAGTCTCCGCATGTGCGATTCGTCCCCGGACCCGACGGGCCACGGCAGATCCTGGATCCGGATGTATTCGGCGTCGTGCCCTGCCACGATCTCGTCGGTCGTCCCGATCCGGTCGCCCAGGCCCGCGCGGCGATGGAGACAGACCATGGCGCACCGGTCGATCTGATCGCGGGTCCGATCACCGTGGCGATGGTGTACCGGGTGGACGCGGCGCGGTGTCTGCTGTACCTGCGCAGCCATCACATGGTGCTCGACGGCGTCGGGGCCGCGGCCATCCTGCACCGCACGGCCGAGTTGTACACCGATGGGGAAAGCCCGGTCGCACAATCGGTTTCGGACCGACGGCGGCCTCTGACCATTCCGGAACTGCTCGATGACGAACGCGCGTACCGGAATTCCGCGCGCGCGAGCGTGGACCGCGAGTACTGGCGTGCGCAACTGTCCGGCCCGCTGCACTGCGCGGGCCTGGCGGGACGTTCGGCCGTACCCGCGCCGCAGCCGCATCGCGTCGAGGCGATGATGTCGCCCGTGACCGCGGCACACCTTGCCGCCGCGCGCGAACGGACCGGTGCGAGCTTCGCCGAACTGGTCGTCACCGCCTTCTCCTGCTACCTGGCCGCGGCCCTCGGAGTCGACGAGGTGATGGTGTCGCTGCCGGTCGCCGCCCGGCCGACCGCGGCGCTGCGCCGGTCGGCGGGGTCGGTGTCCAATGTGGTTCCGTTGCGCCTGGACGGGATCGGCGATCTGACGCTGCAGGAGATGATCGCGCAGGTCCGGGCGCGGGTGATCGGCGCACTGCGCCATCAGCGCTATCGGTACGAGGATATGCAGCGCGATCGCGGCGAATCACAGGTGACCCGAGGCGGATTCGGTCCGGTGCTCAATGTGCTCGGCTTCGTCGAACCGTTGCGGATGAGCGGAGTGACCGGCCAGGTTCGGCTGCTGTCGCTGGGGCCGGTGGAGGATCTGCTCGTCAACGGCTACCAACTCGGGCCCGACGAGCGCAGCGCCACCATCGGCATGCAGGCCAATCCGGCGTTGTACTCCGCGGCGGCGCTGAACTGGCATCATCGCCGATTCCTGGACTACCTGGACCGATTCCTCTCCGCCGCACCGGATCGCGTCGTCCGGACGCTGGATCCGCCGCGCGTGCCCCCGGAGGTTCCGGAGGTACGCGCGGATCGTGTGCTGGCGGATCTGCTGCGCTGGCAGGGTGCACCCGACCGGATCGCGGTGCAGGCGGGTGCGCACACCTGGACCGGCGGTGAGTGGGAACGGCTGTGCAACCGCTGGACCCGCGAGCTGATCGAATTCGGTGCGGGCCCCGGTATTTTCGTGATGGTGGCCGCACCGCGATCGCTGGAGTCGGTGCTCGCGGTCTGCGCGGTGGCGCGGGCGGGTGCGGCATTCGTTCCCGTGGATCCGGCCGATCCGGCGCGTCGGATCGCGGCGATTGCGGCGGATTCCGGTACACGCCTGGGGATTACGGTGCGGTCCGTGCGTGAGGAGCTGCCCGGTGCGGTGGATTGGCTGGTGCTGGACGATCCCACGACGGTGGCGCGTGCCGAGCGTCGCGACGCCCATCCGGTCTCCGATGCCGACCGCAATCGCCCGCTGGACGTGCGGCATCCGGCCTATCTGAGCTACACCTCGGGCACGAGCGGAACACCGAAGGGCGTCGTCGTCGGTCATGCGGGCCTGGGGGCGTTGACCGATCACCTCGTCGAACACCATGGGGTGAACCGGGATTCGCGCGTTCTGCACGCACATGCGCCCTCCTTCGACGCGCATCTACTCGAACTGCTCGCCGCCTTCGCGGCCGGTGCGCGGCTGGTGATCGAACCGACCACGGCGGTTGCCGGAGGTGCGCTGGCGGATCTGCTGAACGGCGCCGCGATCACCCATTTCCTCACCACACCCGCGGTATTGGCGACCCTGGAGCCGTGGCAGGTGCCCGGCCTGTGTGTGGCGGTGGTGGGTGGGGAGGTGTGCCCGCCCGAACTCGTCCGGCGCTGGGCGACCTCGCTGCGCCTGTTCAACGGGTACGGTCCGACCGAAACCACGGTCATGGCAACGCAATCCGATCCGCTGCGGGCGAGCGGCCCGGTGACCATCGGACGGGCGCTGCCGGGTGTGCGGGCACTGGTGCTCGATCCCGCGCTGCGGCCGGTCCCGCCGGGCACTCGCGGGGAGCTGTATCTCGGTGGCCCGGGGGTCGCGCAGGGATATCTGGGCAGGCCGGGTGCGACGGCCGAGCGGTTCGTCGCCGATCCTTTCCGTACCGGCGAACGGCTGTACCGCACCGGGGATCTCGTCCGCGCGGAGATGGATCGAACTCTGGAATTCCTCGGTCGCGCCGACGAACAGCTCAGCGTGCGTGGACGGCGGATCGAACCCGCCGAGGTCGAGGCCGCGCTGACCGCCTCGCCGCAGGTGGCACAGGCGGCGGTCGCCGTCGCCGACGGACCTTCGGGGCCTCGGCTGATCGGCTATTTCGTTGCGGCCCAGGGAGTCGAGGCAGATCCGGCGGCGATCGTCGGGAGTCTGCGCGAGGTCCTGCCCTCGGCCATGGTGCCCGCCCAGCTGGTGAGCCTGGACCGGCTTCCGGTCACCGCGCACGGCAAGGTCGATCGGGCCGCGCTCGCGATCCCGGCCCAGGTGCAGCGGCCCTACCGGGCACCGGAATCCGTTCTGCAACAGCGAGTTGCCGAGTGCTTCGCCGCGGCACTGGGGGTGCCGCGCGTCGGTCTCGACGACGACTTCTTCGAACTGGGCGGCAATTCGCTGGTGGGAGTGACACTTTCGGCCGATCTGGCCGCCGCGGCCGATGCTCCGGTGACCGTGCGGTGGCTCTACACCAGCCCGACCGTGGGCGAGCTGGCCGAGCGGATCACCGGTCACCGGGGCGGTTCGGAGACCGAGGACGGACTCGGCGCGGTCCTGGCGCTGCGTCGCGGCGGTTTCGCGCCGCCACTGTTCTGCATCCATTCCGCGGTGCCACTGGCCTGGTGTTATGCGGGGCTGGCGCGTTACGTCACCGATCGTCCGGTGTTCGGCCTGCAGGGGATCGGACCGGAGGGGGAACCGGATTCGGCCGTCACGATCGATGATCTCGCCGATCGCTATGTGACGCACATACTCCGGATTCAGCCGCAGGGGCCGTACCATCTGCTCGGCTGGTCGCTCGGCGGGCAGATCGCCCATGCCGTCGCCGTGCGCCTGCGTGCACGCGGTTGTGCCGTAGCAGTTCTCGCGATGCTGGACAGCATCGTATTTCCCGACGGCGCGCCGCCTCCGCCGACGCCGCGGATGCGCGATCTGCTCACCCATCTGCTCGGTGACGAACCCGAGGACGGCGATGCCCTGGCCGACCTGACCGCAGCCGATGCCGCGGCCGAATTGGCCGCAGCCGGACCGAGTTTCGGCGCGGGACTGACGTCGGCGCAACTGACCCGGCTGCATCGCGGCTATGCCGAATGTGTCCGTCTCTCGCACGGCTATCGTCCGGGGGTGTACGACGGTGACCTGCTGTACTTCTCGGCCACCCGCGGTGTGACCGCACCGCTCGGCGCGGATCTGTGGCAGCCGTACGTGACCGGTGCCCTGATCGAACATCCCGTCCCGGCCGCCCACGCACAGCTCACCAATTCCGATGTGGTGGAGGTCATCGGCCCCCTGCTGGCCTCGCATCTGCTCGGGCTGTCGACATGAGTTCCCCCGAAGACTCCGCCGCACAACATGATTCGCGAGCAGCCGGCGGGGTGGCGAGAGCCGGTGACCGTACCGGTGTGCGATGGCGACGGGTGTATCGGGATCGGGCGGACTGGGACCGGCTCGATCCCGCCGCCGCGGCCTTCACCCGATGGGTGGACGGACATCTGATGCACCCGCATCCCGACCTCGGCCGAGATGGTCCGGTCTGTCCGTTCGTGCGTGCCGGCGTCGCGCACGGCCTGCTCTGGGCGGGACTGGCCACCGGCGGCGACGGGCTCGGCTCGGTGGATCTGCGGCGGATCGTCCATGACGCGCTCGAGCAGTATCGCGACCTGTCCGCCGAACATCCCGATCGGGACCGGCAACTCGCACTGGTCACCCTCTTTCCGGGCCTGACCCGCTACGAGCGCATCGACGCGGCGCATCTGGCAGGCAAATCCGATGCGGTCCGGCACGGTGCCATGCTGGGCCAGTTCTATCCCGGATGCGGTGTTCCGGGGCTGTGGAATCGCGACTTCCACCCGCTGGACGCCCCGGTGCCGATGCTGGTGCTGCGCCCGATGATGAGCACCGACTTCCCCTTCCTGGCAGGTCGCGCCGACTGGCTGTACGCCTACTTCACCCATCTCGCGCCGGACCTGCCGCGCCGGTTGCGCTGGGCGATAGCCAATCGGATGCTGGTCGAGGGTGCGGCGGTGGCGGACATTACCGCGCTACGGGCGCACACCCGCGATGAACACGCCCGTTGATGTGGGCGAAAGGCCGCCTGCTCGAGGCATACTGCAAAGATGCGTCGGCTTCTGCACTGCCTTTTCGTCCTGTTTGCCGCGATTGCTACTTTCGTCCCGGTTGTCGCGGCAGCCGACGCCGGTAGGGGGCCCGCCATTCTCGATGTGCGGCCATTGGGCGGGCTGCAGTACCAGGTGGTCGTGTATTCCGCGGCGATGAACCGGCCGATCACCCTGTGGATGTCGCATCCCGATCGCCCCGCGCCCACGCTGTACCTGCTCAATGCCGTCGACGGAGGTGAGGACGGCGGCCCGTGGAATGTGCGCACCGATGCCGCTCGATTCTTCGCCGACAAGCCGGTCAACGTGGTCGTGCCGATCGGTGGTCGGGCCAGCTACTACACCGATTGGATGGCGGACGATCCCGCGCTGGGGCGCAACGAATGGTCCACCTTCCTGATCCGCGAACTGCCGCCGCTGTTGAATGCGCGTTTCCACACCACCGGTCGCAATGCCGTTGCGGGAGTGTCGATGTCGGGGACCTCGGCGCTGGATCTGGCGATCGAGGCGCCCGGGATGTACCAGGCCGCCGGTGTCTACAGCGGATGCACGAGCACGAGCGATCCGGCATCGCGAGCACTGGTGTACTCGCAGCTGGCGACGTTCGGCGCGAACGCCACGAACATGTGGGGCGGACCGGCCAGTACCGCTTGGTCGGCGCACGATCCGGTCGTGAATGCCGCCCGGTTGCGGGGTGTCGCGATGTACATCTCCTCCGGCAACGGCAGTGCGGGCGTGCACGATACGTTGGCGGACCCGTCCATCGGCGGCAATCCGCTCTCTCTGAGCAACCGCCTCTCGATCGGCGGCACGATGGAGAGCGTGGTGAACAGCTGCACGCACACCCTCACCAATCGCCTTGCCGCACTGGGTATTCCGGCCACCGAGTTCTACCACGCCGGCACCCACGCCTGGCCGTACTGGCAGGACGACCTGCACAATTCCTGGCCCGTGTTCGCCGCCGCGCTGGGGGTGTGAGCGTTCGGTAGAGTGCGGCGGTGATCTTCCGAAAGCTGGTGGTCGTCGGCGGTGTGGAAGCGGTGCTGAACCCGCCGCATCGCGCGATCCTGGACGAACTGGCCGACACCGTCGTCACCGTGGCCCGCGGGGCCGATCCGGGCCCGGAACTCGCCGATGCCGATGCTGCCGTCCTCGCGTTCGCGATCCCCTTCGGCCGCAACGCCATCGATGCCGCGCCGAGGTTGCGGTATCTGCAGGTCGCCTCGACCGCGTTCGATGCCGTCGACGTGCGGTACGCCCGTGATCGCGGCATCGCCGTGGCCACCCTGCCGGACTACATGACCGAACCGGTGGCGCAGTTCGTCCTCGCGGTGCTGCTCGAGCAGGCCAGTGGTCTGGCAGCGGGTCGTGCGTTCCGGCGGGAGGGCAATCTGTTCCCACTCGCGTTCCCCGCCAAGCAGTTTCGCGGCAGTCGGGTCGCGGTGGTCGGGCTCGGCACCATCGGTCGCCGGGTGGCCGAGATGGCCGCGGGGCTCGGCGCGGAGGTTCGGTACTGGTCACGACACCGCAAGGACGACAGCGGATTTCGGTACCAGGACCTCGACGCGCTGCTGTCCGAGGCCGATTTCGTCTCCGTCAACCTGGCGCTGACCGACCGAACGCGCGGTGTGCTCGACGCCGACCGGATCGCCGCACTCGCCCCCGGCACCGTGCTCGTCTGTACCGCACCCCTGGAACTGATCGACCTCGCCGCCCTGCGCGCCCGCACCGAGACCGGCGAGGTTCGCGCGATTCTCAATCACGCCCTTCCCGATACGATCGCCTATTTCGACGGTTGTCCGGGCTTCGTCGACCCGCCCCTGGTCTACCTGACCGACCAGTCCCGCGCGCTCATGCAAGGAGCCCTGGTCGCTCGGCTTCGGGAGTGGGCCGCACAGCCCTGAGCGCTTCCCCGGGGATTTTGTCGGTGGTGGGTGCCACAATGCGGTATGGCTTACGACGAGGAGTTGGCCGACCGGATTCGGGATCTGCTGGGTCCCGCGTTGCCCGAGGCGGCCGAGAAGAAGATGTTCGGTGGCCTGGCCTTCCTGATCGGCGGCAATATGGCGGTCGCGGCCAGTGGGCAGGGCGGGCTGATGGTCCGGGTCGATCCGGCTCTGGCGGGGTCGCTCATCGATGGCGCCGGGGTGACCCCGATGGTCATGGGTGGCCGCGAGATGAAGAACTGGCTGCGAGTGGACACCGACATCGTCCACGACGACGCGGCCCTGCAGCAGTTGGTCGAGCGCGGCGTCGAATACGCTCGCAGCCTCCCGCCGAAATAGCGTTGTCCACCGGCTGTCCCGGTCAGCGGGAAGGCGAGCCCGGGGTGGGCGGTGGTCGCTCCGGCGAGTGTTAGCGTGTGCCTCAGCTCACGCGTGGCGAGCGGGAGAACGAGTTGGACACAGATCGGCTGCCCTGTGCGGCGAACGGAGCGAGATGATGCGTGCGCTGCAACTGACCGGGCCGGGCACGCTGGAACTGCGGGAGATCCCGATCCCCGAGATCGGTCCGGCCGAGGTGCTGCTGCGGGTCGGCGCGGCCGGTATCTGCCATTCGGATTCGTATGTGCTGAGCCTGCCGTTCGCGATGCGCGAGGATCCGCTGACCATGGGACACGAGATCGCGGGCACCATCGAGGCGGTCGGTTCCGAGGTCGACGGACTGACCGTCGGTGACCGCGGAATCGTCTATCTGTGCTGGTCGTGTGGGGTGTGCCGGGAGTGCGTGCGGGGGCGGGAGAACGTCTGCCTGGCCGCGGGGCGCACCGCGATGCCGCCGTGCCCGGGGCTGGGTCCGGACGGGGGAATGGCGGAATACGTTGCGATACCGGCGAATTCGTTCGTCGCCATCGGTGACGAACTGGATTTCGCCGAGGCCGCGCCGCTGGCCGACGCCGCACTGACCCCGTATCACGCCATTCGCGGAGCGATGGATCAGCTGCAACCCGGGTCCACCGCCGTCGCCATCGGCATCGGCGGGCTCGGGCACGTGGCGGTGCAGATTCTCACGGCGGTCACCGCGGCCCGCGTCATCGCGGTAGACATCGCGCAGGACAAACTGGATCTGGCCGCGGATTGTGGTGCCGCACTGGGCGTCCTGGCCACCGACGAGACCGCCGCGCGCATCCTCGAACTCACCGGCGGGCGCGGCGCGGAGGCGGTGTTCGACTTCGTCGGCACCGATTCGACCGCGGCGCTGGCGGTACAGGTGGTGGCCCCGGACGGTGCGTACCGGATGGTGGGCCTGGGTGGCGGAGTGCCCGGTATCGATGCCGGACCCGCCGGCGGACCGGGGCTGCCCTGGGGTGCGACGGTGCGAAAGTCCTACGCGGGCACCAGAAGTGACCTGGCCGCATCGGTCGAGCTGGCACAGCGGGGCAAGGTGCGGGTCGAGGTGGAGCGTTTCGCGCTGGAGGAGGGGCGCGCCGCGTTCGAACGTCTCGATCGCGGCGAGATCCGCGGCCGCGCCGTGCTGATTCCGTGACGGCCGTGCCGATTCCGCGACAGACAGGGAGCCCATGACCGCATCCGCCGACCCGCGCGCCGCCGCCGCGCAGATCACCGCCACTCTCACCGGACCGGGCGGCCCGTTCGAGACGACCGTGGAAGAGGTGCTCGGCGCACCCCTGACGGTGCTGCGTCACCGCCGTGGCTCGCTGTCCGAACTGCTCGACGCCTCGACGGCCTGGGGTGACCGGGATTATCTGGTGACCGCGGACCGGCGGCTGTCCTTCGCCGAACACGCCGCTGCCGCAGGCGCTCTGGCCGGGGCGCTGGCGCAGCGGTACGGGGTGGGCAAAGGAGATCGGGTCGCGATTCTGGCCGCCAACTCGCCCGAATGGGTGCTGACGTTCTGGGCGGCGCAGTGCCTGGGCGCGATCGCGGTCGGCTACAACGCCTGGTGGGCGCAGCGCGAGATCGCCTACGGACTCGGGCACACCACGCCGAAGGTCGTCGTGGCGGATGCGAAAAGAGCCGCACTGCTGCGTGATTCGGGGTTCGACGGGCCGGTGCTGAGCATGGAGCGCGAGGTGCCCGAGCTGATCGCCGCACATGCCGGCGAGAATCCCCGCACGCCGGTCGCGCCGGACGATCCGGCGGTCGTGCTGTACACCAGCGGCACCAGCGGGCGGCCGAAGGGTGTGGTGCATTCGCATCGAAATATGGTGGCGGTCAGCGACTATCACCGTTTCACCGACGCCATGTCGGCGACGATGCGCGGACGGGAGTTCGCTGAGCCCAGCGATAAGCGCTTCCTGCTCACCTCGCCGCTGTTCCATATCGCCAGCCTGCACAATCTGGTCGTCCCGCGGCTGATCACCGGCGCCGCGGTGGTGATGCATCAGGGCTCGTTCGAGGTGGACCGGGTGCTGCGGCTGGTCGAACGGGAACGGGTCAGCAACTGGGGCGCGGTGCCGACCATGGCCGCGCGCATCCTCGAACGCGATCTGGGCGATTACGATCTGTCCTCCCTGGCGGCGCTCTCGCTCAACGCCGCACCCTCCTCCCCGGCGTTCCAGCAGCGGCTGCGCGAACGTCTGCCGGTCGCGGAGGTGGCCTTGACGACCAGTTACGGGCTCACCGAAAGCGGTACGGCCGCAACGGTTGCCACCCCGGCAGAGCTGGCCGCGTATCCCGAGACGGTGGGCCGGCCGATCCTGGGCGTCGAGGTCGAGATCCGCGATGGGGCGGGCAAGGCCGTTCCCGACGGCGTAGAGGGCGAGATCTGCGTGCGCAGCCCGTACGTGATGCTCGGCTACTGGAACGACGAGGCCGCCACCGCCGCGGCGATCGACAGCGAACGTTGGTTGCGCACCGGCGATTTCGGCACCTTCGCCGACGGTCGCCTGCACCTGTCCGGCCGACGCAGCGATCTCATTCTGCGCGGCGGGGAGAACGTGTACCCGATCGAGATCGAGAACGCCCTGGACGAACATCCCGCGGTGCTGGAGTCGGCGGTGCTCGGCGTCCCGCACGAGGATCTCGGACAGGAGGTGGCCGCGGTGGTGGTCGTCGCCGAGGTCGACGCGGTGACGCCGGAGCAGTTGCGCGCCTTCGTCGCCGAGCGCCTGGCCTACTTCAAGGTGCCGTCCCGCTGGGCGATCACCGCGGATCCGTTGCCGCGCAACGCAACCGGCAAGGTCGTGCGTCGCGAGATACATCTGTAGGTCAGCCCCGTCGCAGGTGTGCGGCCCAGGCCAGCGCGCCCAGTGCGCCGGTGTTCGCCAGGGCGCGCAGGATGTTCAGCCGCACCCACGAAGTCTCGAATTGCGCTCGCAGCGTGGCGAAGTCGCCGGTGTGTACGTCGGCCAGGCGATTGTTCAGCGGGATGTTGCCGCCGGAGGTGATCAGGAAGCTCAGCACGTTCAGCACCACCGCGGCCAGGATCCACCAGAGCACGGTGCGCTGGTCGCCACGCAGGTGCCCGAGCGCGGCCAGTGCGGTGAAGGCCACCGAGCCGAGGAAGCTCAGCATGAACACCGGATTGACGATGACCGTGTTGATCCGGTTCATCACGTCCACGAAGGTGCGGTCGTCGAGCTGGTGCAGGGCGAGCATTACCGAGCAGGCGTAGGCGTAGAACACTCCGGCCAGTAGGCCGGTCGTAATCGTCGCTGCCGCAAGGGAAATCGCGCCGAAGGTGGTGGATGTGGCGGGTGCTGTCGTGGTCATGGATCCAGTACAGCTGTTCGCGGTGCGCGTGCCCATGGCCCGGACACGCAGAAACATATGCGAGCGTCTACGCGGGCGCGCGTCAGTTCTGCCGGGGCAGTAGCTCGGCCGCGAATCGATCGATGAACTCCTCGTACGGGCGATCGCCCGTGGTGCTGATGACGAATTTGCTCAGTCCCGCCGCCAGATATCCGTCGATCAGGCGGTGCAGACCGGACCAGCCGTTCGCGATGAGTTCGCTCGGATCGATGTCCGGGCGACGGTTGCGGATCAGCGCGGCCCGCTCGGGTGCGATGCCGTCCTCGGCGAGGAATACGGTGATGCCGTAGTGGTCGTCCTCGATCTCCCGACCGGCCTGCGCGGCGGCGGACCGGATGGTCTCACGGGCGCGTCCGGCCTCGGCCGGGGTCAGGAAGCTGCCGAGCCAGCCGTCGGCGAGGCGGCCCACCCGCCGCAATCCCGCGGGTGCCGAACCGCCGAGCCAGATGTCCAGCGGCCGTGCCGGGCGCGCCTCGAGCCCCTCGCCGTCGAGTGTGAAGAACTCGCCCGCGAAGTCCACTCGCTCCTTGTCCAGCACCTCGCGCAACAGTCGCAGCGATTCGTCGAATACCGCCGCCCGCTTGCCCTGCGGCACCGGGAACAGTTCGTGTTCGGCGGGTTGCGCGGGTCGCAGACCGAAGACGGGCAGCACGCGTTTGGGGGCGAGCGCCGCCAGCGTGGCCAGTTGTTTGGCCACCAGAACCGGATGCCGCCCCGGCAGAATCGCCACCGAGGTCCCCACCTTCAGCCGCGTCGTCCGCGAGAGCGCGAACGCCATCCCGACCGTCGGATCCACGGCTTTCGAGTACACGAGTTCCGGCAGCCACAGCGAGTCCACCCCGGTCTCCTCCAACCGGTCCACGAACCCCGCGAAACGCGCCGGATCACTCCCGACCCCCGCGGCCACCCCGAATCGAACTTTCATCCGCACCTCCTCCGCCGAACTCATTCGGTGCCAACCCGAAACCGGCCGCCGTACATTCCCCGCGGGCGCGATCACGTCCGGCCCGGCCGGTCACGGGCTGTCTCCCCGGGAAAGCAGCCCGCTGATCGGCGGCCGACCCGGCGAGCGGCGGGCGTCGCCCGTACTCGGCGAAGCGATCGTGGGACGACGATCCCTGCCGTGGAATCGGGCAGGCTCGACTCGACGCACCGCGGTGAAGGCTAGGGTGCGATCGTGCAGCGATTCGAGGCGAGGATCGAGCCCGCGCGGGGTGGTGGTGCGTTCGTACCGGTACCCGCGGAGGTGATCGACGCGCTGGGCGGTGGCGGGCGCATACCGGTGCGGGCGACGTTCGACGGGATCGAGTACACCGGTTCGATCGCGTCGATGGGTGCAGGCCCCTGCCTGGGCATACGCAAGGACATCCGCGCCGCACTGCACAAGACCCCCGGCGACACGGTCGTGGTAACCGTCGAGCGAGACACCGCCGAACGCACCGTCGAAATCCCCGAAGACCTGGCCGCGGCACTCGTCGAAGCGAACCTGCGCGCCCGCTTCGACGCCCTCTCCTACAGCCGCCGCCGCGAATACGTCACCGCCGTCACCGAAGCCAAACGCACCGAAACACGGATTCGCCGCATCGAGAAGACGATCGAGGCATTGCGGTAGTCCGGACCTTCGTCACCGGCAGAAGCGCGTCGGGTGGGTGAAAAGCCATGTCACGATGACGATTCCGGTCACGACCGTTGCTTCTCGTCAGTTGCCGCTAGGGCGTTCAGCGGGGCCATGTCGAAATAGTCGCGCCAGGCGGCGATCTTGCCGTCGCGGATCTCGAAGCTGCCCATGACCGGGAGCTCGATCTTGTTCTCGCCGATGGTGAAACGGTCGGTGCGCTCGTTGAGTACCGTTGTGCCGACTTCGGCCTGGTGGTGGATGTCGAAGTCGATATTGCCGAAGCCGCCGATGAATCCGCGCAGGAATTCCAGGATGGCCGGTTTCCCGGTCAGCGGGGGCATCGGGATGTTGTGGTAGACCGCGTCGTCGGTGAAGTACTCGACGATGGATTCCGGTGTGCCGGTGCGCCATTCGGCACAGAATTCGGTGACGAGTTCGCCGGGTGTGGTCATGTGGTCCTCCTGATTTCTAGAACGCGTTTCTCCGATGCCGATCTCGCTCGGCGGACGCAACCCCCCCGGTTCAGTCCGGCAGGGGCAGGAATTCGACCGACGTTCCGTTCTCGGCATGGGCGGGGACGATCACCAGGCCGTCGCGGTCGAGCAGGCCCGCCAAGTGGGCGGTGCGGATGCCAGGGTCGCCGGTCCAGCCGCCTTCGGGGGCGGCGCGGGCGGGCACGATGCGCGGGACGGGGCCGGAGATGTCGGCGGCGTTGTGCAGCGGACCGGTGATCGCGCGGCGGGGCGGGCGTCCGGTGAGACCCTCGATGATCGCGGGAGCCAATGTGAGCAGGGTTGCCACTGCCGCGAACGGATTTCCGGGCAGTCCCAGGATTGCTGTCCCACTGCGGGTTTCGGCCACGACGGTAGATCCGCCGGGGCGCAGCCGCAATCGGTGCACCGGCAGGTGGGCTCCGGTGCGTTCCAGCGATGCGCGCAGCTGGTCGGCCGCGCCGCCTCCGGTCGCGCCGACGATCACCAGCAGTTCACAGTCGACGGCCTGCGCCAGCACCTCGTCGAAACCGTTCGCGGTGTCGCGCAGGTGGACCCGGTCCAAGGAACGAATGCCACACCAGGACAACAGATCCGGCAGGACCGGGCCGATCGAGTCGCGGGTCTGCCCGGTGTGCAGCGGGCCCTCGCTGCGAATCTCGTCGCCCGTCATGACGATTCGCGCGTGCACGGGCCCGTGCACCAGTCCCTCGTACACCTCGGCCGCCGCGGCGACCGACAGTAGTGCGGGCGAGACCGGAGTGCCCGCCGGAGCCAGCGCATCGCCGGGTCGCCAGTCCTCGCCGCGGCGGCGGATGTCGTCGCGAATCGGGGTGTCCGGCAAGCGATGTAGTCCGTCGGCATCGGCGCGGACGAATTCGTCGCGCACCACCGCCTCGGTGCCCTCGGGGATGTGCGCGCCGGTGGCGATCCGAACCGCCTCCCCGGCGCGCAGTCCGGCGGGACGTTCCCCACCGGCGAACCCGATATCGCGCCGCACCCGCCACGGCTCGGGCCCGGACACCGCGTAGCCGTCCATCGCCGAGACGTCGAATCGCGGCAGCGCCTCGGCGGCGGTCAACGGTTCGGCCAGGATCGCGCCCGCCGCCCGGCTGAGCGTGACACGTCGGGAAGGCAGCCGGGACAACTTGTGGCGCACAACATTTCGCGCCTGATCGAGTGAGAGTGGCGCGGCCTGCGCGCGGGCTCGGGCGATATCGTCAGGGGTGTCGCAATCGGTGACGTCCGTCAATGGCATCAGCAGCGCGTGTTCGGGAATCAGAGCCTTCATCGGCTGATTGACCGGCGCGTCGAGCCGTTCGATGCCATTTTGCAGCGTGGTGCGCCGCCACACCCCGACCAGATATTGCGGACGCCCGGACTCGTCGGCGGCGAAAACCGCATCGGCTCCGGATTCGACGGCGCGGGCGATCAGGGCATCCACTGCCGCGGCGGTCAGGAACGGCATATCCGCAGCCAGCACGACCATCAGATCGGCGGGAAAATCACAGTCCGCCAACGCTTTCAGTCCGGTCGAGATCGCGGCCACCGGACCGGACCCGGCCGGAATCTCCTGCACCTGCCGAATATCCGGGCCCAGATCCGGCCGGTGCGGTCCCACCACCACCGTGCGGATACATGCGGCCACCGCACCGATGGCGGCCTCCAGCATCGATTGCCCGCCGACGACGATCGCCGGTTTGTCCACCCCGCCCATTCGGCTGGCCCGCCCTCCGGCCAGCACGATCGCGTCCACGGTGGTCACGATCGTTCACCCGCGCGGTAGTCCATGCGCCGATCGTAGTTCGTCCGGTCGGCAGGGCCGCGTCACAGCGGCGCCTCGGCGATACGCACGGGCAGATGATCTCCCACCGGTGTGCCGCTGCGCCGTCCCGTCGGCCCGGATCGATGACGCCGTGCCCGTGGGGCCGTGCGGCTCAGGAGGATTCTGCGAGACCGTCCATCGTCGGGGCCTGATCGATTCGGCACGCCCGGCCGCGCATGCCGCTGGTCGTCGCCGCGTTGCGGTGGGGCCCATGGCCAGTGCGGGAGGCGGCTGTGCGGCGCGCGCGTGTATGTGTTCAGTCCTGGTGGGGGCGCAGGAGCCGGAACTCGTAGGTTTCCGGGTCGGCCAGGATGATCGGCGGGGTGGCGGAGTCGGTGGGGCCGGGTGTGCGTGCCCCGGCGGCGCACAGCCGCTCGATCTCGCGGGCCGGGTCGTCGGTGGGGAAGGGGACGAGGTCCAGGTGCAGGTGACCGGGATTCTTCGGATCATGGTGTGTCTGCAGGAATTCCAGCCAGGGGCCCTGTTCGGTGGCCGAGCGGATACCCGCGTAGCGATTGCGTTCGTGAGTGATCGGCCAACCGGAGGCGGTCGACCAGAACGTAGCCAGTCGCGACGGGTCCGTGGTGTCGACGACGATGGCGGCGACCGCGCCGGTGTCGATGTACTCCTCGCGCGGTTCCAGCACGCAGAATTCGTTGCCCTCCGGATCGGCGAGCACGACCCAGGGCACCGCACCCTGGCCGATGTCGATCCGTCGCGCCCCCAGGGACAACGCCCGATCCACCTGTACGACTTGATGATCCAGCGACTGACTGGCCAGATCCAGATGGATGCGGTTCTTCCCGACCTTGGGCGTCCGGGCGGGCACGAAGCTCAGCGCGACGTCGAGCGCATCCGGGTCAGGTGCGGCCACGTCGACCTCACCGGCCCGGTCGAGGGTCACCTGCCACCCCAGCAACTCGGCCCAGAACCGGGCCACCTGACGCGGACTCGCCACGTCGAACACCACGCACGCCAGCCGGGTGGACATGACTCAACGGTAGCTTCCGCACCCCGGCTCGCGGGTGGATTCGCCCGGTTCGCGAGGTGTCCGGGCGCGTCCCTCAGTCCGGGAATCGGTGTCGCGCGGCCGCCATATCCACTCGATCCCCGCGGATCGGGCAGCCTTCCAGGGCGAGCCGGGACAGCTGCTGATGCACCAGATGCGGTGCGGGCGACCCGTCGGCCCGCAGCACCCGATGCCAGGGGAGATCGGCGGCATCGGTGCGCATGATCCATCCGACCGTGCGCGGGGTGGACAATCCGGCCGCGGCCGCGATATCGCCGTAGGTACTCACCCGACCCGGCGGAATGGCCGCGACCAGCTCACGCACCCGCTCGATCTGCGCATCGGTGGTCGGCACGTCAGCACCCGGGCCCGGACACGGCGGCCGTCACCCCGAACGGACCGAGTTTCGGCCGGACACCGATGCGATGAACCTGCGGCATGAGCACCGCCCCATTGTGCCCGGCCGCACCGACAAGGTTCGATGCCGTGTTTTCCGGCCGCCCCGGCGATGCGGTGAGCCGGTGGTTCTGCGAGGATTCACGCCGCTGGGACGGGGCGACCGCGCGCCGGATGATTGCTCTCGGGACGGGCGTGAATCACGGTTCGACGCCATTGCGGCGCACGGACACCAATCGATCGTGGGCTGATCGGATTCGCGGACATGGGCTGCGTATGGCGCACGGGGGAATCGGATTCGCGCTGCTGCCGCGGGTCTCGGACGAGGTGCGCGGCAGTCGGGCGAATTCGTCTCGCGGCTGGTTCGGGTAACTCGGCAGGCCGATCACGGGACGGATACACATGTCTCGGACCTGGCGATTTGCTGCGGCGAAATTATTTCTGTCGGCCTCGTCTGTTGAAATAGCGGTCGTGATGCGATCGGATAGCCCGGTGCGATTGGTGCGCCGTGGCGAGACGGCCCCCCGCCCGCGGGAATGGGGCGCCGACGTCCGGATGCTGTTCGCGGGTGGTGCGGGCGCGGATCCGGGCTGGCGGCCCTGGCAGGTGCTGGGCGGGCCGGGCACGGGTAAGACCTCGCTGCTGATCGATATCGCCGCCGACCGGATCGCCGCGAGTGCGGATCCGGAGTCGATCCTGCTGCTCACCCATTCGAAACAGGCCGCGCTGCGCGTGCGCAACGCCATCACCCGGCAAGTCTCGGCCGCCGCCGAGGAGACCGTCGGCGGTGTGCCGGGGGCGACGCGCGAGCCGCTGGTGCGCACCGTGCACTCCTACGCGTTCGCGATAGTGCGTATGCAGGCCGAGTTGAACGGCAATCCGCCGCCCCGGCTGCTGACCGGCGCGGAACAGGACGTCGTGCTGCGCGAGATGCTGCGCGGCGAACTGGAGGACATCCAGGCCGGTCCCGGCGGCCCGTACGGCGGTGCGATGGATCTGTGGCCGCAGCGCCTGCATCCGGCCCTGGGCACCCTCGGATTCGCCGAGCAGCTGCGCGATCTGATGTTGCGTGCCACCGAACGTGGCCTGGGGCCCGAGGATCTGGTCGACCTGGGGCGCATGCACGAGCGTCCGGAATGGGAGGCCGCCGGACGTTTCGCCGAGCGCTACGAGCAGGCCATGCTGTTGCGCTGGTCGGTCGGTATCGAGGCGCCGGAAGCGAGTGCGCCCGCCCTCGATGCCGCGGAACTGGTCGGCGCGGCCCTGGACGCTCTCGCGATGGAACCCCGCCTGCTCGACGCCGAACGCGCCCGCATCCACGGTCTGCTCGTGGACGACGCCCAGCATCTGGATCCGCTTGCGGCGCAACTGATTCGTGTGATCGGGGGAGGCGGTGCGACGACGGTGATCGCCGGCGATCCCGATCAGGCCGTCTACACCTTCCGTGGTGCGGATCCGCAGTTCCTCACCGATCTGGAGACGCGGCCCGAGCGTCGAATCCTGCTGCGGGACAACCATAGGGCCGCCCCGGTCGTCGACGAGGCGGTTGCCCGGATTCGCGACCGTATGCCGGGCCGAGCGGCACACCGGCACACCTCTTCGGGGGAAATGCGTGCCCCCGAGAAGAATTCACCGGCACATCTCGATGCGGCGGCATTCCCGGCGGAGCCGAGCGTTGCGGTGGCCGATACCGAGGGCGTCGAACACCAGGACGCGAATTTCACGGTGCAGGTGCTGACGACTCCGGCGAAGGAGGCGGCGTTGATCGCCGACCATCTGCGTCGCGCGCATCTGACCGGCGGCGTGCCCTGGTCTCGGATGGCGGTCGTGGTGCGGTCGGTCCCGCTGTCGCTGGCCCCGCTGCGCCGCGCTCTGCTGTCCGCCGGAGTCCCTGTGCTGCAACCGAAACCGGATGTGCCATTGGCCCGGCGTCGCGGGGCCGGATGGATGCTGCTGGCCCTGCGTGCCCTGCTCGCCGCGACCCGGGACCGCCCCGACCTGTTCACCGAGGACGACGCCCTCGATCTGCTCACCGGCCCCCTGGGCGGAGCCGACCAGATCAGCCTTCGCCGTCTGCGTCGCGGTATCCGCCGCACCATCCTGGAACGCAGCCGCCGCGAGGACCCGTCCGATCCGTGGGCCGCCGCTGGTCGGCAACCCCCGCCGGAACCAGGCGATGCCGACAGTTCTGAACTGTCGAATTACGGTGCCGCACATGACGGCGGCAAGGCAGCCGGAGCGGATTCCGGACAGGGTGACGGCACATCGGGACGCGCGGTCTCCGGTGACCTCGATGATGAGACTCTCGAACGCTCCGGCCTGTCCGAGGTGCGCACGACGGCCGCATCGGGTGCCGACGCCGATTCCCGCGGTCTGCCGAGTCGGCGTGGGAAGGCAACCGACACCGCTGACGAACTCGAATTCGACGGCGACA
Organism: Nocardia coffeae; assembly: GCF_019890715.1. NCBI lineage: Bacteria > Bacillati > Actinomycetota > Actinomycetes > Mycobacteriales > Nocardiaceae > Nocardia > Nocardia coffeae. Next base: position 23,785 of record NZ_JAINZY010000019.1, read on the forward strand.
CCATGGATTCCGATCGGTTCGCGGATCTGGATCGGTCCTCCGCGCAGGTGCTGCGGGATCTGATCGTCGGGGCCGGTGACGCGTCGATGCTGGAACGGCTGACCGACGTGGAATCCGTGCCGCTGCGGCGGGTGCTGACCGCGGTGCGGCGGGCGGACAAGGCATTGCGGCGTGGGGCCGGGCTCGAGGATGTGCTGTGGGCGTTGTGGACGGCCTCGCGTCTGGAGCGACGCTGGGTCGGGCAGTCCGAGCGCGGTGGTGCGGGCGCGCTGCAGGCCGATCGCGATCTGGACGCCGCGGTCGGATTGTTCGATGCGGCCGCGGCCTACGTGGATCGGCTGCCTCGGGCGACCGTCGAGGGATTCGTGGAATATCTGGAGCAGCAGGAGATTCCGCAGGATTCGGCCCCGGTCACCGATCCGGGTGGTGCGGTCGCGATCGTCAGCGCGCATACCGCGGCGGGCCGGGAATGGGATGTGGTCGCCGTCGCCGGTGTGCAGGAGGGGATCTGGCCGAATCTGCGGCCGCGCGGCACCCTGCTCGGGGTCGAGGATCTGGTGGATCTTCTTGCCGGAGTTGGCTTTCCGGGTGAACAGCTGAGTCGCTCCGCGCCCATTCTGGCCGAGGAGCGGCGGCTGCTGTTGCTCGCGTGCAGCCGGGCCCGGCGCTCGCTGCTGGTCACGGCCGTCGAATCCGTGTCGGGCGATCGTGATCTGGTGCCCTCGCGCTTCCTGGCCGAACTCGATGCCAACGCCGGCTCAGGTGAGCTGGGCCGTATCCCGCCACCGGTCGACCCCGGACGGGCCCTGGTCATGCAGGCGCTGATCGCCGAACTGCGCACGGTGGCATGCGATCCCGAGGACACTCCGCAACGTCGCGAGCGCGCGGCGCGCCAGCTCGCCCGGCTGGCCCGCGCCCGGGTTCGCGGCGCACATCCCGACGACTGGTACGGCGCCGCCGAACTCAGCTCACAACTGCCGCTGTGGGGTCAGGACGAGGGGCCGGTCGCGCTGTCCCCCTCCACGGTCGAACTGCTCGAGACCTGCCCGCTGCGCTGGGCCCTGGAACGGCACGGCGGCAGCGACGGGGAGAATCCCTATGCGGTGAAGGGAAATCTGGTACACACCCTGGTTCAGGCGCTGGCCGGGCAGGTCACCGAGGCCGACGTCAAGGCGGCGCTGGTGCGCGCGTGGAAGGCGGTGGATCCGAGTTCGGACGACAACGGCCCGCACAGCTGGCATTCCCGCTTGGATCTGCGCCGCACCGAGACGATGCTGGACACCTTCATGGCCTGGCTGCGCAACACCCGCACCGAACTCACCCAGCTGGGTGTGGAGGTGCCCGTCGACTGTGTGCTGCCCGCCCGCACCGCCGACGAGTATCCGGTGCGCATCCGCGGCCGGGTGGACCGGGTGGAGCGGGATGCGCTGGGACGCTTCGTGATCGTCGACGTGAAGACCGGTAAGACGCCCATCTCCAAACAGGCCGCCCAGAACCACGCCCAGCTGGCGACCTATCAGGTGGCGGCTGCGGCGGGGGCCCTGGACGACGCCGGCACGGATCCGCAGCCCGGTGGGGCGCGCCTGGTCTACGTCGCCAAACCCAGCGCCAAGGAGGGCGCCGCGCAGCGATTGCAGACCGCCCTGGACGACGAGTCGATCCAGCAGTGGCGCAACACCATTCACGATGCCGCCGCGGCGACCCGCGGCCCGAGTTATCTGGCCGTCCGCAATGACGGCTGCCGCCACTGCACGGTCGCGGGCAGCTGCCCGGTTCAGGATTCGGGGCGCCAGGTGACCGAGGAGTGAGCGTGCCCGGCGAGCGGACCGGTCGTCGCGGCATCACGCCGTGGCAGCTGGCCGACGCGCTCGGGCTGCCGCCGCCGACCGACGAGCAGGCCGCGGTGATCGCCGCACCGCCCGGCCCGACGCTGGTGGTCGCGGGCGCGGGCGCGGGCAAGACCGAGACGATGGCCGCCCGCGTGGTGTGGATGGTCGCCAACGGTCTGGTCGTCCCCGATGCGGTGCTCGGCCTGACCTTCACCCGCAAGGCCGCGCAGCAGTTGACCACGCGTATCCGCACCCGGCTCGCACGGCTGGCCGGATCGCCGCTGCTGCGCGAGATCGATACGACCGGACGACTGCGCGGCCTGCTGACCGGGTCGGAACCGGAGATCAGCACCTACCACTCGTATGCGGGCCGCCTGCTCGGCGAGTACGGACTGCTGTTGCCGGTCGAGCCGACCGCGACGCTGCTGACCGAGACGCAGCTGTGGCAGCTGGCCCACCGGGTGGTCAGTACCTGGGACGGTGATCTGGAGACCCAGCGCACTCCGGTATCGGTCACCGAGGCCGTGCTCGCGCTCGCCGGGCAGCTGGCCGAACATCTGGTGGAACCCGAGCAACTCGTGCAGGCGCACACCGAGCTGGAGAAGCTGGTCTACACGCTGCCGAAGGGGCCGCGCCAACGCGGCGGGCCGAGTCAGGATCTACAGAACATCATCGCCGTGCAGACCGAACGCGTGGCGCTGCTGCCGCTGGTGCGCCGCCTGGCCGAGGAGTTGCGCCGCCGGGGCGCACTGGATTTCGGCTCGCAGATGTCACTGGCCGCCCGCCTGGCCGCGGAACATCCGGAGGTGGGCGCCGCCGAGCGCGGTCGGCTCGGGGTGGTGCTGCTCGACGAGTACCAGGACACCGGTCACGCGCAGCGCATTCTGCTCGCGGCGTTGTTCGGCGATCCGGACGCGGAGGGTGCACCGGCTGCTCACGAGTCGAATTTCCCTGGTGCGGAGAATGATTCCCTCGGTCCCGAGAGATCGCGGCTGGCGGTCACCGCGGTGGGCGATCCGATGCAGTCCATCTACGGCTGGCGCGGCGCGTCGGCGGCCAATCTGCCTCGTTTCGCGACCGATTTCCCCAGTGCGCCGGGCATTCCCGCGCCGATTCTGCCGCTGCTGACCAGCTGGCGCAATCCGCCCGAGGCGCTGGATCTGGCGAATCTGGTCGCCGAACCGCTGCGGCACACCGAGGGCGGGGTGAGCGTCGACGCGTTGCGGCCCAGGCCCGGCGCGGTCCCGGGTGCGGTGGCCCTCGCGCTCACCGAAACCGTTGCCGACGAACGGGAATGGATCGCCGAGCGGATCGCCGCGGAGTGGGAGGCGTATGCCGACGCCGGTGCCGCCCCGCCGACATCGGCGGTGCTGGTGCGCCGCAACGCCGATGCGGCTCCGCTCGCGGAAGCGTTGCGCGAGCGGGGATTACCGGTGGAGATCGTCGGTCTGGGCGGATTGCTGGCCACACCCGAGGTCGCCGACGTGGTCGCCACCCTGCGCCTGATCGCCGATCCCGCGGCCGGAAGTGCGGCGATGCGCATCCTGACCGGGGCACGCTGGCGCATCGGGGTCACCGATCTGGCCGCGCTGGCGCGTCGCGCGCGGGATCTGTCCATCACCCGTCCGCAAGAACAGGCCGCCGTGATCACCGATACCGCGGCCCTGGCCGAGGCGTTGCACACCGTCGCCCCCGAACCCGCCGAACGCGCCGGCTTGGCCGATGCGATCGCCGATCCCGGTGCGCCGGAACAGTATTCGGAGCCCGGATTTCGGCGGATCGAGGCATTGGGGCAGGAATTGGCCGCCCTGCGCGAACGCGGCGGGCAGTCGCTGCCCGAACTGGTCGCCGATGTGGAGCGGACCATCGGGGTCGGGGTGGAGACCCAGGCGCGTCGCGCGGCGGCGGGCGGTGGCGCGGGGCGCGAACATCTGGACGCCTTCGCCGAGGTCGTCGCCGGTTATGCGAGCGATCACCGGGCGAACCTGACCGGTCTGTTGACCTTTCTCGCCGCGGCCGAGGAGGTCGAGAACGGTTTGGAGCCGGGCGAAGTCGAGGTCGCCCGCGATCGCGTGCAGGTGCTGACCGTGCACGCCGCCAAGGGCCTGGAATGGGAGGTGGTGGCCGTTCCGCACGTCGTGCGCTCGGTCTTCCCCTCGGGCGCCGCGGCCGGAACCTGGCTCGGTGCGCTCGCCGAGCTGCCCACCTCGCTACGCGGCGACCGGCAGCGCGAGGACGCCCGCGACGGTGTGCCGGTCCTGGACCTGTCCGGCCTCTACGACCGCGCCGATCTGGAACGCGCCATCAAGGAACACAAGGATGCGCTCGCCCGTCGCCGGATCGACGAGGAACGCCGGCTGTTCTACGTCGCGCTCACCAGAACCGAACGCGCCCTGTTCGTTTCGGCACACCACTGGGCCGAGACCGGGTCCTTGCCCAAGGGCCCCTCGGACTTCCTGCTCGAGCTGAAACACGCCACCGAGGTTCCCGGCGCCGACCTGGCCACCGCCGTCCGCATCGACCGCTGGGATCAGGCCCCGCCCCCCGACGCGGTCAACCCGTTCACCGACGATCCGGCCAGCGCGACCTGGCCCCGTGACCCCCTCGGCAAACGCCGCACCGCACTGGAATCGGGTGCGACGCTGGTGCGAGACTCGCTCGCGGACCTGCCGCCCGAAAGTGAACTCACCAACCAGGTTGCCTCCGGCGACAACCGAGCTTCCGAATCGACCGGCCCTGCTGGGCAATTGGCTCTCTTCGCCGATCCGGACGATTTTCCGGACGACGCGGAATCACCCGAATTCGCCACCGGCGATGCGGATTTCGCCGATGACCCCGATGATCCCGAGGGCTGGTCCGCCGACGTGGACGCGCTGCTCGCCGAGCATTTCGCCGCCGCCGACCCGATCACAGAGGTGGAGCTGCCCGAACAGATGCCCGCCACGTCGCTGGTGGAGTTGCGGGCGGATCCGGCGAAACTGGCTGCCCGGCTGCGGCGTCCGCTGCCGTATCCGCCGAGTCCGTTCGCGCGCCGAGGCACCGCGTTCCACGCCTGGTTGCAGCGTTGGTTCGGGGCCGATCAGCTGCTGGACCTGGACGTACTGTCCGGCATGGAGGATCCGGAGGAGGTCGACGCCGAACTCACCCGGCTGCAGGAGGCGTTCCTGTCCTCGTCCTGGGCCAATCGCAATCCGGTCGAGGTCGAGGTCGCCTTCGAGACTTCCGTTGCGGGAACGCTCATTCGGGGCCGGATGGACGCGGTCTTCGCCGAATCCGGTGGCCGCTGGCTGGTGGTGGACTGGAAGACCGGCGCGGAACCGACCCGCGCACAGGAGCATTCGGTGGCGATGCAGCTGGCGGTCTATCGCCTGGCCTGGGCTCGCCTGATGGCCGCCCGCACCGGCGCACCCGAAGCCGAGATGCTCGAAAGAATCAGTGCCGCATTCCATTACGTCCGCACGGGCCGCACCATTGCCCCGCCGGACCTGCCCGGCCCCGCCGAACTCGCCGCGCTGATCACCGCGACTCCGCTCGCCGGAACCACCGACGAGGACGAGCCCGGAGAGTGAATCGCCCGTCCCGGTGTGTGATTCGCGGCGGGCTCAGGCGGTGCGGCTGATCTTCAGCGCCGTGGTCACCATCGGGATCTGCATGGGCAGGCGGAGTACCGAGATGATCTTGATCGGCAGCGGGGCCTTCGGGTTGCCCAGCGAGTCCGCGGTGAACTTGACGTTGGCCGGGAAGACCGCGATGAACAGTGCGGCAGCCAGCAGTCCGCCCAGGCGGCGGGTGCGCGGCAGGGCCAGGGCCAGGCCGACCGCGATCTCGGCGACACCGGACAGGTAGGTGTAGGTGCGGGCCTTGCCGGGCAGGGCGCCGGGCACGATCGAGTCGAACGGTTTCGGCGCCACGAAATGCAGTGTGCCGACACCGAACAGCAGCGCGATCAGCAGATAGAGGCGGCCGGGCCGCGCCGGGGATTGCTCGTTCATGCGGACCACTGTTCCATCCGTGCGCCGATCCCGTCGAGTGGGTCGTGGAACGGTACGCTGCGGTGCGTGTGGCGCACGCGAGGGGATGGTGAGTTCGATGTTCGGTGAGCAGCCCTCGCCCGGATTGCCGCGACTCAACGACCGGCCCGATTACAAGCTCGTCGGTATTCTGCGTATCCCGGAACTGCAGTCCAGCCCGTGGGCCGCGCTGGTGCGCCGGGTGGCGCTGGCACTCGGCATGCTGGCCCTCGCGACGGCGGTGGTGTACTTCGGCCGTGACGGTTATCACGACAGCCGCGGCACCCGGCTGGGCCTGCTGGATGCGGCGTACTACTCGACGGTCTCGCTGTCGACCACGGGCTACGGTGACATCACGCCCTATACCGCGCACGCCCGGCTGATCAATACGATCGTCATCACGCCACTGCGCATCCTGTTCCTGATCGTGCTGGTCGGCACCACCCTGCAGGTGCTGACCGATCGATCCCGGCAGGCGTTCAAGATTCAGCGATGGAGGCACAGGGTGCGCAATCACACCGTGGTCGTCGGATACGGAACCAAGGGCCGCACCGCGGTGGACGCGATCCTCGGTGACGGTGTACCCGCCGCGCAGATCGTGGTCGTCGACGTCGATCCGGCGGCGCTCGAGGCCGCGTCGAACGCGGGACTGGTGACGGTGACCGGGTCGGCCACGCGCTCGGATGTGCTGCGGCTGGCCGGAGTTCAGCACGCGTCCGCGATCGTGGTCGCGGCCAATCGCGACGATACGTCCGTGCTGGTCACGCTCACCGCCCGCGAACTCAACAAGACGGCCAAGATCATCGCCTCGATCCGGGAATCGGAGAACGCGCATCTGCTGCGTCAGTCCGGCGCGGACTCGGTCGTGGTCTCCTCGGAGACGGCGGGCCGTCTGCTCGGCGTCGCCACCATCACCCCCAGCGTGGTCGACATGATCGAGGATCTGCTGACCCCGGAGGTGGGTTTCGCCGTCGCCGAACGCGAGGTCGATGCCGACGAGGTCGGCGGTTCACCACGTCATCTGCGCGACACGGTGCTGGGCGTCGTGCGCGAGGATCGCCTCATCCGCGCCGACGAGCCCGAGGTGGACGCACTGGAGCCCGGCGACAAACTGCTGTACATCCACCGCGCGCACAAGCAGTAGTTCGCCGAGCTGTTCGCTGCCGCCTCGGGGTTCGTCACTTCCGGCGGATAGGCTCGACGGGTGGCTGGTTTCGAATTGAATGAAGTTCCGCTGCTGTCCCGTTCCGGACTCGATCGAGCCGAGGAGTTGCGTTCGGACGAGCAGGCGTTGAAGCAGGGCTGGGCCACCGCTCGGCTGCTGCGGATGAACCGACGCGGACAGGTCCGGGTCGACGGGGCGACGGTGGTACTGGAGGCGGCGACCTCGCTGGCCGCCGAACCGGCCCCGGAGGCGGTGTTCCTCGGTGTCGACGACGGCCACATCTGGGCGGTGCGGGACAACGAGATCGACGGGCAGCTGATGGATCTGCGCGCGGTCGGCATGGGTCCGGTGGAACTCGACGACGCCACCCTCGGTGTGCTGACAACTGCTCTGGCACTGTTGAATTGGCACGATCGAGCCACCTTCAGCGCCGTCGACGGGTCGGCCACCACGGCGGCGAAGGGCGGCTGGTCGCGCTTCAACGAGGCCGGGCACGAGGAATTCCCGCGCATCGATCCGGCCGTGATCTGCCTCGTCCACGACGGCGGCGACCGGGTGCTGCTGGCTCGCCAACACACCTGGCCGGAGCGGATGTTCTCGATCCTGGCCGGGTTCGTGGAGGCGGGGGAGTCGCTGGAGCGGTGTGTGCAGCGGGAGATTCGCGAGGAGGTCGGCGTCGACGTCCGCGACATCCGATACCTGGGCAGCCAGCCGTGGCCGCTGCCGCGTTCGCTGATGCTCGGTTTCGCCGCAGTCGGCGACCCGGATCAGCCGCTGGTCTTCTCCGACGGCGAGATCACCGAGGCGCACTGGTTCACCCGCGACGAGGTGCGTGCGGCCCTGGCCGCGGGCGCGTGGGGCTCGGTCACAGGGAGCGCGGCTGCCAACGCAGATCAACATCGTCTACTGCTGCCTGGCTCCATCTCCATCGCCCGCACCATCGTCGAATCCTGGGCTGCGTGAGTTTTCGGCCTCGGCTTCGCCCCGGCGCTTCGCGGCGGCACCGTCAACCCGCAATCCCTCATCCTTCGGTTCGCGGCCCGGCTCGCCGATGAGCACTCGAAGCGCATGGGCGAAGCCCGAGTCTCGAGTGCTCATCGGCGAGCCTCAGGGGGCCGCGAACACGCCGGAGCGGAGCGTAGGCCAAAGACACCGGGATCAGGCGATGGCCGAGAGGGCTTGCTTGACCTGGACCAGGGTTGGGTTCGTGGCGGTGGAACCGTCGCTGTACTTCACGGTCGGCACCACGTGGTTGCCGTTGTTGACGCTGCCGACGAACTCGGCCGCAGCAGGGTCCTGTTCGATGTCGACCTTGGTGTAGGTGATGCCCGCCTCGTCGAGCTGCTTCTCGAGGCGGCGGCAGTAGCCGCACCAGGTCGTGGAGTACATGGTCAGATCGGTTCCAGTCACGGCTGATTCAACATCGTGCGGCCCGACGGTGTTCCCGGCGGGGTTGCGGCGACGAATAGTAAGCGCGCATACTATATTCATGACGCGTACAGCTCGGGACGATCGAACACAGTGGCAGCTCATACCCGATCCGGTGGGCACGAGCAGGTACTGGCTGGCCGTGGTCTCTCGCGACCACGTCCGTCGCGGCGTGGAACTCGGTGTCGCACAGGCCAATCACGGCAAACGCGCACCGGTCGAGCGGATGCGGCCCGGTGACGGCCTGGTGCACTACTCGCCGCGTACCGGGATGCGCGAGGGAGCGGTGATCAAGGCGTTCACCGCGCTCGGCGTGATCGAGGATCGCCCGGTCTGGCAGGCCGAGGACCAGGGTGGTTGCTTCCGGCCGTGGCGTCGGGCGGTGAGCTACGACACCGGAATCCGGGAGGTGCCGATCGATGCGTTGCGCGGGGAACTCGAACTGACCAGCGTCCCCAACTGGGGCGTCGTGCTCCGGCGCGGATTGGTCGAGCTCAGCGCACACGACTTCGGGGTGATCTCCAGGGCGATGATCGGCGCGTGAACGCACTGCACACCGAATTCGCCCGCGCGGACGACAGTCCGGGTCTGCTGCTGTGGCAGGTGACCAACCGCTGGCAGGCCGCCCAGCGTACGGCGCTGGCCCCGTTCGACCTCACCCATGTGCAGTTCGTGCTGCTGGCGGCGGTCACCTGGCTCACGGATACGGCCGCCGGTGAACCGGTCACCCAGCGGGACCTGGCCGAGCACGCGGCCACCGATCCGATGATGACCTCCCAGGTCCTGCGCACCTTGGAGCACAAGAAACTGGTCGAGCGCCGCGATCATCCCAGCGACCGACGCGCCAAGGCGTTGCTCCCCACCGCGGCGGGCACGGCGCTGGTGAACCGTGCCATTACCGCCGTGGAAGCCTGCGACCGGGACTTCTTCGACCGGCTCGGGGCCGACGCCGCCGATTTCGCCCGGAACCTGCGGCGGCTACGCGATCGATAGCCGCCCGCTCAGCTGTCGCTCGCGCACTTGGACCAGGTGTGGAACGGCCCGGCGACCTTGAAGTTCGTCTGCGCCGAGGAGATGGCCTTGGATTCGGCCTCCGACGTGGTGGAGCCCCAGGAACCGGCCCAGCCGTCGCGCGCGCCGACGGCGATCGCGACGCACCCGTTCTTCGCCCAGGTGGCCGGCTGGCAGCTGTTGCCGCATTGGGAGTTGGCGCGCGAGGTGGCGTCGTCGGACCCGACCGAACTCTTGGCCCACGAAACCTGGTGGGTGTCGGCGTTGTAGGTCGCGGCGATCCATTCGTCGGCGGGCTCGGGTTCGGTGGTGGTGGTCTCGGGCGCGGTGGTCGTCGTCTCGGTCTCCGACGACTCCGCCGACGTGGTGGTCGAGGTTCCGGTCGCGACGTTGTTGTCGCTGTGATGCGGGCGCAGCAGGAAGTACCCGCCGACGCCGACGACGATCAACGCGACCACGACCGCCGCGATGACCAGCGGAATGTTGGTGCCCCCGCCGCCACCGGATCCGGCCGGGCCGCCGGTCCCGTAGGGCGGAATCTGGCCGGGCGGAATCTGTCCCGGCGGATAGCCCTGCGTCGGCGGATACTGCTGCTCGGGGGAGTACTGCGCCTGCGGATACGCCGGACCGGACGGATACTGCCCCTGCGGATAACCCTGATCGCCCGCATAGGGCTGGGCCGGTCCGGTGTACGGCTGCTCGGGGGTGTACGGCTGCGGCGGTGCGGTGTACGGCTGCTGCTGACCCGAATACATCTGGGTGGCGTGATCGGCCGGATACGGAATTCCCGGTGCGGACTGGCCGATCGGCTGCGTCGGGTTGTGCGGTGCGGACTGGCCGATCTGCTGGGTCGGGTTGTCCGGCGAGGACTGCCCGGGAGGCGGGTACGGAGCACCCGGTGCGGGTTGGCCCGGCGCCTGATCCGGCGGTCCCGAGTAGTGGATCGTGGGCTTCGCCGCCTCTTCGTCGGGCTGACCCGGCTGGGGTGGCTGCGGGGGGTAACTCACCGGTCGACCGCCTTGGTGTCAATCACGAGGGAAAGGTGTTGCGCTGCTGTCGGTACCACCGCTGAACACCCCCGTCTGTACTCTCGAGCCCACATCGGCTCGTCACTGTAGCGCACGTCCGGCTGACCGTCGCATGCTCGATGAATGTAGTGTGCCACCAGCGAAATCGGCGTGCCATCGGATTTCGGAGCCGACGATACGATCGCGCAGGCAACTTCGGTGGCCGGGAGCACGGCGGCGGGCGGTACCCGGAGAATCTGTCGGACCGCGCTGTCATGATGGAGCCCGTGCCCGCTCTGCCCGCCTCGTCCGGCCACCCGCTCGACGGACTCGATCCCGAGCAGGCGGCCGCCGTCCGGGCGCCTCGCGGGCCGGTGTGTGTGCTGGCGGGTGCGGGTACCGGCAAGACCCGCACGATCACCCATCGCATCGCTCATCTCGTCTCGGCCGGGCACGTCCGGGCCGATCAGGTACTGGCCGTGACCTTCACCGCGCGCGCGGCCGGTGAACTGCGTGGGCGATTGCGCTCGCTGGGGCTGGGCGGTACGGCGAATACGGTGCAGGCCCGCACCTTTCACGCGGCGGCGCTGCGTCAGCTGCGGTACTTCTGGCCGCAGGTCGTCGGCGAGGTGCCGTGGCGGCTGGTGGACGGTAAGTTCCCGATCGTCGCGCAGGCGGCGAACCGGGTGGGACTGTCCACCGCGACCGAGAGCGTGCGCGATCTGCTCGGCGAAATCGAGTGGGCCAAAGCATCTTTGATCGCTCCCGAGGACTATGCCGCGGCCGCGGCCCGGCACCGGCGCGAGACGCCGTACGACCCGCAGCGGGTCGCCGAGGTCTACACCAGCTACGAATCGCTCAAGACCACGCCCGAGGGCATGCTGCTGGACTTCGACGATCTGCTGCTGCACACCGCGGCCGCACTCGAGGACTACGCCGCCGTGGCCGAGGAGTTCCGCGGTCGCTACCGGTGTTTCGTCGTCGACGAATATCAGGACGTCACGCCGCTGCAGCAGCGTGTGCTGGATGCCTGGCTGGGCGGTCGCGACGATCTGACCGTCGTCGGCGACGCGAATCAGACCATCTATTCCTTCACCGGCGCGAGTCCGGGGTATCTGCTGGACTTCTCGCGCCGCTTCCCGGAGGCGACGGTGGTCCGCCTCGAACGCGATTACCGGTCGACTCCGCAGGTGGTGGCGCTGGCGAACCGGGTGATCGGCGCGGCCCGCGGCCGGATCGCGGGCACCCGGCTGCAGCTGATCGGCCAGCGACCCGACGGCCCGGAACCGACCTTCGGTGAATACGAGCACGAACCCGCGGAGGCGCTCGGTGTCGCCAAGGCCATCGGGCGCCTGCTGAGCAAGGGCGTCCCGGCCGCGGAGATCGCCGTGCTGTACCGGATCAACGCGCAGTCCGAGGCCTATGAACAGGCACTGACCGAGGCAGGCATTCCGTATCAGGTGCGCGGGGGCGAGGGTTTCTTCCAGCGCGCGGAGGTCCGCCAGGCGGTACAGGCATTGCGCCAGAACGCATCTCGCGAAGATCTCCCCGACGCGCGCGGCCCGGAGTTGATCACGCTGGTGCGCGCGGCCCTGTCCCGGCTGGGCCTGACCGCCATCGAGCCCAGCGGTGCGCAGGCCCGCGAACGCTGGGCCTCGTTGAACGCGCTGGTCCGCCTCACCGAGGAACTCACCGAGGCCGATCCGGAACTGGCCCTGCCCGGCCTGCTGCGCGAACTCGCCGCCCGCGCCGAGGCCCGCCATCCACCGACGGTGCAGGGCGTCACCCTGGCCTCGCTGCACGCGGCCAAGGGACTGGAATGGGATGCGGTATTCCTGATCGGTCTGGCGGATGGCACCCTGCCGATCTCGCACGTGCTGGGTGACGGCGGCGCGGTCGCCGACGAGGCGGCGCTCGAGGAGGAGCGCCGGCTGCTCTATGTGGGCGTCACCCGCGCTCGCGAACATCTGCGCTTGACCTGGGCGCTGGCCCGCAGTGAGGGCGCACGCAGCTCGCGCCGGCGCAGCCGCTTCCTGAACGGCCTGGTCCCCGAGGATTCCCCGGCCTCACTGGTGGCTCGCCGCGCCGATCCCGGCGCCGAACGCACCAAGCGCCTGCCGGTCTGCCGGGTGTGCGGCCGCTCCCTGCTCGCCTCCCGCGACACCCTGCTCGGGCGGTGTGCGGGCTGCCCCGGCGAGGTGGATCCGGTGCTGCTGGCCGAGCTGCAGGACTGGCGGCGCGACAAGGCGCACGAGTTGGAGATCAAACCGTTCGCGGTGCTCAGCGTCAACATCCTGACCGCGATCGCGGAACAGTGGCCGACCACCGACGACGCACTGGCCGGGGTGCCGGGGATGGGACAGCAGCGTCGGGAGCAGTTCGGCCCGGAGTTGCTGGCGATCGTGCGCTCGCGGATGGCAGCGCGATAACCACCGACACAACCACATTCCGCGGGTGGCCGCATGCCCCCAAAACTGCAGGTGAAAAATGGGTTGTGCGGGTCTGTAAGACGCCCGTAGGGTGGATTGCAAGCAACGGGAGGACAATCCCCGCGCGCACAGTACATCGACGGACAACGATTCATGGAGGGAGGCAGACGAAATGAACGGAATCGCGAACACCATCGCCCCGATCGGCATTGCCGTGTCGGTGATTCCGGGTGCGTCCGTCTCCCGGGGGGTCCTCGCCATGCAGGGGACCGGGCATTCCGTTGCAAGCGTTTTCGGTGCCGAATTGCAAGCGCCGCAGCGTGAAATCAAAACGGACAAGCTCGAGCGGAGCTGGCGCCCGGCATTCACGAATGCCGGTGCCGACGCAGCCGATGCCGCACCCATGGCGGCCTATCTGCTGCAGGCATTCCACCTCCGCCAGGCCCACCCAGCGACCGTGATCAGGAGTCGACACCGAAGTCGACTCAGGTAGGGAAACTCTTCCCACAGCCTCTGGCCACGGATCGCACCAGCGAAACCGTGGCCATTGTTTTACCGGCTCTCAGCCACCGGCCCCGGTTTCGCGGGAGACAACGCAGTTGTCTTCCACCACCTATGACCGCTGCACGAGCTGAAGGAGCAAGACGTGTCCACCGCGACCGCATTTCGCGTGACATGCCGTACACCCGTGGCCCCGGCTACCCGTACTCGGGGGGTTTCCCTGAGCCTGCCCTGCCGGGTCGGCAACCCCGATCTCTGGTTCGCCGAGAGCCCCGCGCAACTGGAGGAGGCGAAGGCGCTGTGCGCTTCCTGCCCGATCCGTAAGGGCTGCTTGAGCGCTGCCCTGGATCGTGCTGAGCCCTGGGGGGTCTGGGGCGGCGAGATCTTCGACCAAGGTGTCGTGATCGCCCGCAAGCGGCCCCGTGGCCGCCCGCGCAAGGTCGCTCTGGCGTGAGCCGGACGACTTCCGGGGGACGGCACCGAGCCCCGCATCTCGACCGGAGATGCGGGGCTCGCCCTTATCCGGAGAAAGTCCGAATTATCAGCTGGCGGAACGGTGTTCGACGTAACCGGGCACCCAGTCCTGCATAAGCTTCATGAACGGGATCTCGGCGTCGAGTTGCGCGCAGATCCCGATGGATCCGGCCAGCACCCGGAACACCATCACATGCTCTGCCGGAAGTTGCAGGGCCATACCGGTTTTCATCTCCGGCCGGTTGATGTCGGTGGCCTTGCCCGCGACGCGCTGCATCCACTTGCGAGTGAAGTGGAAGGACTCGGTCTGGATGGGATCGGTGAACGGCCGCAGGTAATCGGAGATCTCCTGGTGAGTCACCGTGCGGCCCGGGATGACCCAGCCGTTGTCGTACATCAGCGCGGTCAGCTCGTCGAACCGCTCGTCCACCGCCATGGCCACCATCTGGCCCAGCAGCGCCGGGAATCCGTCGGGCAGCGGTGCGCACGCGCCGTAGTCGATCACCGACAGCCGGCCGTCCGGCAGCATCATGAAATTGCCCGGATGCGGATCGGCGTGCAGCAGACCGACGATCGCGGGGGAGGAGAAGTGGAATTCGCCCATCAGCGCGCCGACGGCGTTGCGCTCCTCGACGGTGCCCTCGGGATCCTCGGCTCCGCGCTTGATGATCGCGGAAACCGGTGTGGCATCGAGCCATTCGGTGACGATCACCTTCGGCGCGCTCGCCACCACCTTGGGCACCACGAATCGCGGATGGCCGTCGAACGCCTTGGCGAACTGACGTTGATTCGCGGCCTCGTGCCGGTAGTCGAGTTCTTCCTCGGTGCGCTCGGTGATCTCGGCGAGGATCGGTTTGACGTCGGCGCCGGGGATGACCGAACCCATCATTCCGGCCATCCGGTTGAGGGTTTTCAGATCCGCGCGCAGCGCCTCGTCGGCGCCCGGATACTGCACCTTCACCGCGACGATCCGGCCGTCGGACCACACCGCCCGGTGCACCTGGCCGATACTCGCCGACGCGGCCGGAGCGTCGTCGAACTCCTTGAAGCGCTGTCGCCACGCGGTGCCGAGCTGCTGGTCGAGCATGCGGTGCACGGCGTTGGCGGGCATCGGGGGCGCGGCCGCCTGCAGCCGGGTGAGCGCATCGCGGTAGTGCTCGCCGAACTCCTCCGGAACCGCGGCCTCCATCACCGAGAGCGCCTGTCCGAATTTCATTGCCCCGCCCTTGAGTTCCCCGAGGACGGAGAAAAGCTGCTCGGCGGCCTTCTGATTCAGCTCCGCGTTGATCTCCTGCTTGTCGCCCCCGGCGAGCTTGCGACCGAATCCCACGGCCGCGCGACCGGCGATGCCCAGCGGAATCTTGGCCAGCTTGGCATTACGGGAGGAGCGGCGGCTCACAATCTCAGACACAACCCCATCATTCCCGACCGACCGCGCGCCGTGCCATGAGAATTGGGTAAAAGACCTGCACGTGGCATGTGTCACAGTCGTTGTGGGCGGCCGGGAGACCGCTCGCGGCGAGTTCAACTGTGAGCGACGACACAATATGACCGGTCGCTCTCGGCGTGCTGTGAAGCGGTTACGCCCACCGGTCTCGTCACCGCGCACTCCCCGCGACGACGCCTCCGGTCCGGGTCTCGGCTTCAGTGGTTGTGGTCCTGACCACCGCTCCGGTCCCGGCCTCGGCCAATATTCGGCAGCCGCAGCCGGGGTGTATCGGCCAGTGACGTCGGGCGATGCGATGGGTGTCGGGATCCAATTCCAGTGTGGTGTTCAAAGTTCGGGGTGGGCGTTCGGTGGCGCATTCGACCACCGCCTCGAGATCACGCAGGACCAGTGCGGTGGTCGCGGTGATCGCGGCGGCGGAACCGTACCCGATCCGGCCCAGCAGCTGGGCGGCCAGATGCGGCCATTCCGGGTCGATATCGCCGCGGGTGAGATCCGCGCAGCGCAGGCAGCTGGTGCCGCCGGGCAGCACCAGCGGGCCGACGATGCCGCGGCCGTCGCGCATGCGCACCGGTAGGTGCGGAATCCGGTGCAGCACAAGGTCGTTCACCAGGATCGGATCGGGGACGAGGGTGTCGGCCAGAACCACCACGTCGGCGGACCAGTTCGACGCCGTGGCGGCTGTGGGATATTCGCGCGAGCGGGTCGGGCGCAGGCCGAGGCGGCGCACGCCCGTGGCGACGGCCTCGGACAGCGGCCCGCGACCGTGCACATGGATTCGGTGTACCTGCGCGGGCCGCGATCGCGGGTGGACGAGCAGTCCGGCGGCATCGAGTTCGGCCAGCATCCGCAGGGTTTCCTCGACGCCGATGCCCAAACCGTCGGCCTGCCAGACGATGTGCGGATGGCTGCGCAGCCCGTCCAGCATCCGCAGGAACTCCGCCACGGTGTCGGCGGCGACACCCGCGGGCTCGAGTACCACGGCATGTTCGGGATCCCAGCCCAACTGCACCGTCCCCGACGGACGCCGCAGCACCGTCACCCGCGAATGCAACATCGGCCCACGAGGGCGAAAGACGTTCATGCGCATCAGTGTCGCGGCGAGGGCCGCCGCCGGGACCACGAAAACCCCTGGTTATCCACAGAATCGACCACTGATCCACAGGACATTCACCCAGGACGACCCCGTGTCCCCGCCCCGCTCACCCCTGTCCTGCGCGTTCCGGGTCCGTTGCGATATCCCCAGGAACCCAAAGTTTTTCACCACCCTCTCGAATACCCTGAAATGACGGCTTCGACCGATTCGATTCATCCCCAGCGTCTCCCCGGTCACTGACGGGAAGTGGCACACCGCCGATCCGCTGGCGTCCCGCGATGGCAACACCATTCCGCGTGCCGAGTGAATCACGTCACATACGCGTCATCGGGTGTGATCGGTCGCCGGGCCGGTGCCGGTGGGGTGTTCGGTGCGATGTGCCCGCTAGGCTCGGTCGCCGTGCCCGCGGACCGACTCACTCGCCGATCGCTGATCCTCGGGGCAGGTGCGCTGGCCTTGGCGGCGGCCTGTTCGACCGGGCATTCTGATTCGATGCCGCACGATACCGTCCGCACCGCACTCGGGCCGGTGCGCGGCGTCCGCCGACCGACCGGATTCGCCTTCCTGGGGATTCCGTACGCTCAGCCGCCGGTGGGGGAGCTGCGGTTCGCCGCGCCGGTCCCGCCCGCGCCGTGGACCGAGGTCCGGGACTGCACGGCCTACGGGCCCACCGCGCAGCTGCACCCGGTCGCGGCGGTGACCACGATTCCCGAGCCGAGTATCGCGGGCGCGGACTACCTGAGCCTGAACGTTTTCACACCGGATCCGTCGCCGGGCGCGAAACTTCCTGTGCTGGTGTGGATTCACGGTGGTGGTTTCGTCGGCGGCTCCCCGGCCAGCCCCTGGTACGACGGTTCGGCGTTCAACCGCGACGGCGTGGTGCTGGTCTCGCTCGGCTACCGGCTGGGCATCGAGGGGTTCCTGCACGTCGACGGCGCACCCGACAACCGCGCGGTCCTGGACTGGGTCGCCGGGCTGACCTGGGTGCGGGACAATATCGCCGCATTCGGTGGTGACCCGGCGAAGGTGACCGTGGCCGGGCAGTCCGCGGGCGGTGGTGCGGTGTGGGCGCTCATGGCCGCACCCGCCGCGCGCTCGCTGTTCCGCGCCGGAATATGTCAGTCCGGCGTGGTCGGCCAGCCCGCCGATCGGGCTACCGCCGCCGCGGGCGCCGCGGTGTTCACCAAGCGGACCGGTGTGCCCGCAACCGTTGCGGCACTGCGGGATCTGTCCCGGGACCGGTTGCACAAACTTCAGAACATGGTGCCCAAGCCGGGGCCCGGCAACACGAATCCCGCTGTGCTGCACCTCGCCCCGGTCGCCGACGACGAACTCATCCCCGAATCCTGTGCGCAGCTGCTGGTTTCGGGTAACAGCGCCGATATTCCGCTGCTACTGGGATTCACCCGGCACGAATTCACCATGGGCTCGGCGAAGGTGACCGATGCCACCGCCCCTGCCGCGCTGGCCCGGATGCGGATCGATGCGATCGCCGAGAAGGGTTATCGCGCAGCCTATCCCAGCTCCACCGCCGCGCAGCTGGTCGGGCAGATCGTCAGTGATCTGGCCATCCGGGGCCCGTCGTACCGGCTCGCCGAGGATCACGCCCGACGTGGTCGGCCCACCTGGCTGTACGAATTCGACCGGACGTCAACGGCTTCCGGCGGATATCACGGGCTCGCCGCACACTGCCTGGACATCCCGTTCGCGTTCGACCTGCTGGAGGCGAAGGGCGTCACCGACGTCGAGGGCGACAACCCGCCGCAGGCCCTGGCCACCCGAATGCACGCGGCCTGGGTATCATTCGTGCGCGACGGCGATCCGGGACCGGACTGGCCCCGTTACACCCCGAGCACCCGGCAGGCGATGATCTGGAACGACGCGTCGTACGTGGCAGCGGACCCGTTCGCCGCGCAACGGCCACTGTGGACGCGCTGAACTACTTCTCGGTGCCGTCCGAACCCTTCTCGGGCTCGCCGGACCTGCCCTCGCGCTCCTGACGCTCGCGCTCCTCGGTCTCGGCGAGCTGGGCGAGCGGATCGTCGAACTCGCCTGTGCCACCACCGATCACGCCGTCGATGAAACCGGCCGGATTGTCGAGATCCGTCGAGCTGGGCAGCAGGTCGGGGTGGGCCCAGATCGCGTCGCGGGCCTGCATCCCGGCGTCGGTGGTCAGCCGCCGCCACAGTTCGGCCGCCTCGCGCAGCTTGCGCGGGCGCAGCTCCAGACCGACCAGGGTCGCGAAGGTCTGTTCGGCCGGGCCGCCGGTCGCGCGACGACGACGCAGGGTTTCGGCCAGCGCGCCCGCACCGGGCAGGCGATCGCCGACCGCCTCGGCGACGACGACCTGAACCCAACCCTCGATCAGCGCGAGCATCGTCTCCAGACGTTCGAGCGCGGCCTTCTGTTCGGGCGTGGCCTGCGGCTCGAATGTGCCCTGCGAGAGCAGTTCCTCGAGTTTGGACGGATCGGCCAGCATCATCGGATCGATCCCCTGCGCGGCCTCCTCGATGGCCGAGAAGTCCATCCGGATGCCGCGTGCGTAGTCCTCGACCGCGCCGAGCACCTGCTGGCGCAGCCACGGCACATGGGCGAACAACCGCTGATGGGCGGCCTCGCGGGCAGCCAGATAGACCAGGATCTCGCTCTCGGGACGCTCCAGTCCCTTGCTGAATTCGGTGATCGCCGCGGGCAGCAGTGCCGCGGTGCCGTCCGGACCCAGCGGCAGGCCGATATCGGTGGAGGTCAGCACCTCCCCGGCGAGCTGGCCGAGAGCCTGACCGAGCTGCGAGCCGAACGCCAGCCCGCCCATCTGTCCCAGCATGCCGAGCATCGGACCGGCGAACTCGCGCGCCTCCTGCGGCATCGTCGTGGTCCACATGCCCGAGACCTGCTCGGCCACCGGATCACACAGCCGCTTCCAGGTCGGCAGCGTCTCCTCGATCCAGTCGTTGGCGGTCCAGGCCACCGTCCGGGTCGCACCGGCCGGGAACGTGGTCGCCGCGTCGAGCCACAGCTCGGCCAGATGTGCGGCATCGTTGACCGCGCTCTGCGAGCCCGCGGACACCGGCGGCACACTCGCGCCGAGTTGCTGGCGGGCCAGGCGCTTGGCGATGTCGTAGTTCACCGGGCCGTCCTGCGGCGAGCCGGGCTGGCCCATATTGGAGAACATCTGACCCAGCGAGGTCAGCATCTGCCCGAGCTGCGACGGATCGAATGCCGCGCCCGAACCGCCCATGGCGAATTCGAACGGATTGTTCGCCCCGGCGCCGCCATGCTCGTCGCCGCGTTTGCGGTCGTCGTCGTCATCGCGGTTCGAGAATCCGAAGGGCACGTCGCTCATGCCCCCAAGGCTACGCGGGTGCCGGAACCGGAGCCGCTACTGTGGGCCGGGTGAATCGTC
This sequence comes from Nocardia coffeae, assembly GCF_019890715.1. Lineage (NCBI taxonomy): Bacteria > Bacillati > Actinomycetota > Actinomycetes > Mycobacteriales > Nocardiaceae > Nocardia > Nocardia coffeae. The sequence continues at coordinate 43,585 of NZ_JAINZY010000019.1, forward strand.
GGATCCTCACCCTGTTGGCCGCCCTGATACCCGTCCTGGTTCTCGGTATCGTCGGCAGCGCCGTGACGGTGCCCTTCGTCGCACTCGGCCCTGGTCCCACCTTCAATACGCTCGGCGTGGTGGAGGGTAAACAGGTCGTCGACGTGCGGGGCGCGACGGTGAATCCGACCGCCGGAAATCTCAATATGACAACGGTGTCCGTTCGCGACGGGCTGAATATCTTCGAGGCGTTCGGGTTGTGGGCGGACGGAAACTACGGTCTGGTGCCGCGTGCGGAGGTCTATCCGCCGGGCGTGCCGCGTGATCAAGTCGACAAGTCCAATCAGCAGGATTTCAAGAATTCCGAGGACAACGCGGAACTGGCCGCATTGCACTTCCTGAAGTATCCGACCGATGTGCAGGTCGGCGGCATCGCCGACAACGGCCCGGCCAAGGGAGTGTTGAACGTCGGCGATCAGATCGTGAGCGTCGGCGGCAAACCGGTCGCCAATTCCGCGGATGTGGTGAGCGCGGTCCAGGGCGCCAAGCCCGGCGCGGTGGTGCCGATCGTGGTGCGCCGCGGCGGAGCCGAGCAGACCGTCGAGGTGAAACTCGCCGCGCGCCCGGACGATTCGGCCAAGGGCTATCTCGGCGTGACGCCCACCGAGGTCGCCCAGGGCCCGATCCAGGTCGACTTCAATCTGGCCGACATCGGCGGTCCGTCCGCCGGGCTGATGTTCAGCCTCGGTCTGGTGGACAAGCTCAGCACCGGAAAACTCAACGGCGGCAAGTTCATCGCGGGCACCGGCACCATCGAGCCGGACGGCAAGGTCGGCCCGATCGGTGGCATCCAGTACAAGATGATCGCCGCCCACGACGCGGGCGCGCAGACCTTCCTGGTCCCCGCCGACAACTGCAACGAGGCCCGTCAGCGCACCCCGAAGGGCCTGCAACTGATCAAGGTCGACACCCTCACCACCGCCGTCACCGCCCTCGACGACCTGAACGCCGGAAAGCCCACCCCCAGCTGCAGCTGAGGGGGCCGAAATACTCCGCTAGTTCTCGTTCTCGAGGGTGTGGGCCAGGGCCTCGATGATGTTGGGGGCCAGGTTGGGGGCGGTGCGCAGGTCGAGGTCGGTGCCGAAGGGGTCGTCCTCGTCGTCCTCGTCGGGGCGGACCTGCAGCAGGCACAGTGAGACGCCCTCGCGCAGGACGCCTGCGTACAGGCGGGCGTCGCGGCGGCCCGGGTGGGTGATGGCGGCGTCGCGGCCGGCGCGGTCGGCGGCGTCGCGGTCTGCGAGCAGCGGGGCGATGGCGTCGTCCAGGGTCTGTTCGGCGTCGGGGGGCAGCACCACGATCTGCTGGACCAGCACGCACCCGCGCACGGCCTCGGGCCAACTGGTGGTGGCCAGGAATTCGTCCAGGGCCAGCTCACCGGTCACGTCGTCGGGAAGTGGTTCCTGCGCAATGGGAGTCAGCTCCGCGCCGTCGTCGAGCTGATCCTGCAGGGCCGGTTCGGCGGCCACCAGATCCGCGGTCGGCACCAGTGCGAACATCTGCGGCGGCCGGTCCCACCCCTCGGCATCGGCGAACTCCGCCACTTCGCGAATGCAGCGGTAGAGGGCGGAGGCCGGGTTGTCTACGGTCACGCGCGGTGAGTCTAGGGGGATCGAAGCGTCGCGCACTCGTCGGCCCCGCTCGCTCGCGCACACCTCGCACCAGCACACGCACCCACTTCCTTAGGGAGTTCGGTGCACGTGATCAGGATTTACGTAGAGTGGGGCCCGAATGGTCCGTAAAGGACCACCCCCAACGCAAGCAACTGCGGTGCGCCGGTCACGAACTCGGACCGGCGTGCCGCCGGACCTGGGAGAGTGGCATCGTGGGCATGCGCCCCCCGACAGGCTTACCTTCGCTGTCTCGCCGCAGCCGTGTGCTGCTGGTGACAGCCCTCGTCATAGCAGCACTGCTGCTGGTCGGGCCGCGGCTGACCGACGCCTATACCAACTGGTTGTGGTTCGGTGAAGTCGGTTTCCGCAAGGTGTACACCACCGTGCTGTTCACCCGGATCGTGTTGTTCGTGGTGGTGACCCTGGTGGTCGGCCTGATCATCTGGCTGGCGCTGCTGGGGGCCTACCGGGCGCGGCCGGTGTTCGTCCCGGTCGCGGGTCCCAACGATCCGATCGCGCGGTACCGCACGACGGTGATGGGCCGGTTGCGGCTGTTCGGCATCGGCCTGCCGCTGCTGGTGGGCCTGCTGTGCGGCCTGGTGGCGCAGTCGAGCTGGGTGACGGTGCAGCTGTTCCTGCACGGCGGGGCGTTCGGCATCAAGGACCCGCAGTTCCACCTGGACGTCAGTTTCTACGCGTTCAATCTGCCCTTCTACAAGATGTTGCTGAACTGGCTGTTCGTCGCCACTGTGATCGCGTTCTTCGCGAATCTGGTGACGCACTACGTGTTCGGCGGTCTGCGCCTGGCCGGGCGCGAAGGCACGCTGACCCGTCCGGCGCGTATCCAGCTGGCGGTCATCGCGGGAATCTTCGTGCTGCTCAAGGCGATCGCCTACTGGTTCGACCGGTATTCGCTGCTGTCGAGCACTCGCAAGGAGCCCACGTTCACCGGTGGCTCGTACACCGATATCAACGCGGTGCTGCCCGCGAAACTGATTCTGCTGTCCATCGCGATCATCTGCGCGCTGGCCTTCTTCGCCGGAGTCGTGTTGCGGGACTTGCGCGTTCCGGCGATGGCCGCGGCGCTGCTGGTGCTGTCCTCGATTCTGGTCGGCGCGGTGTGGCCGTTGATCGTGGAGCAGTTCGAGGTGCGCCCGAACGCGGCCACCAAGGAGTCCACCTACATCGAGCGCAATATCCAGGCCACCCGGCACGCGTACGGTCTGGACGGCGACAAGGTGCAGTACGTCGACTACTCGGGTAACCAGACCAAGGATCCGACCAGCATCCCGGCCGATCAGCAGACCATCTCGAACATCCGGCTGCTGGATCCGAATCTGCTGACCCAGACGTTCATCCAGAAGCAGCAGTTGCAGAACTTCTACGGCTTCCCGGATCCGCTCGACATCGACCGCTACACGATCGACGGCCAGGTCCAGGACTATATCGTCGCCGCGCGAGAGTTGGTGCCGCAGAACCTGTCCGGCAACCAGACCGACTGGATCAACAAGCACACCGTCTACACCCACGGTGACGGATTCGTCGCCTCCCCGGCCAACCGCGTCAACGTCGCGCCGCCGAAGGAGACCTCGCAGGCGGCCACGGGCGTGGCCAACGGGACCAATACGAGTTCGGGCACCTACGGCTACCCGGTGTTCAACGTCGGTGACAAGTCGACCGTCAGCGATCTGTTCTCGCAGAAGGACAAGGAAGCGATCCAGGTCGATCAGCCGCGGATCTACTACGGCGAGATGATCGCCAAATCCGACGACGACTACGCCATCGTCGGTGGCAACGACCAGCCGTCGCGTGAATACGACACCGGCACAAAGCAATTCACCTACGACGGCAAGGGCGGCGTGCCGATCGGCAACTGGTTCAACCGGCTGGCCTTCGCCGCCAAGTACGCCCAGCGCAACATCCTGTTCTCCGGCGCGATCGGCTCGGATTCGAAGATCATCTACAACCGCGATCCCCGCGACCGCGTGCAGCAGGTGGCGCCGTGGCTGACCACCGACAACGACGTCTATCCGGCGGTGGTCGGCGGCCGCATCCAGTGGGTCGTCGACGCCTACACCACCCTGGACAACTACCCCTACGCCCAGCACTCCTCGCTGGACGGGCTGACCCAGGACAGCATCGACCAGAACACCGGGCGGGTGCTGCCCCGCAAGGAGGTCAGCTACATCCGCAACTCGGTCAAGGCGACCGTCGACGCCTACGACGGCACGGTCAATCTCTACGCCGTCGATCCGACCGATCCGGTGCTCGAGGCCTGGGAGGGCGTGTTCCCGGGCACCGTGAAACCGGCCAGTGCGATCACCCCGGAGCTGCGCTCGCACTTCCGCTACCCCGAGGATCTGTTCAAGGTGCAGCGGGACATGCTGGGCCGCTACCACGTGGACGACCCGCGCGAGTTCTTCACCAACAACGCGTTCTGGTCGGTGCCCAGCGATCCGACCTCGGACACGCCGACCAGTGCCAATCAGCCGCCGTACTACGTCCTCAAGGGCAATCCGGCCACCGGGCAGGCGTCCTTCGATCTGACCAGCGCGATGGTCGGTTACAAGCGTCAGTTCCTGGCCGCGTACATCTCGGTGAGTTCGGATCCGGCCGACTACGGCAAGTTCACGGTGTTGCAGCTACCGACCGATTCGCAGACCCAGGGTCCGCAACAGGTGCAGACGTCGATGACGACGGATGCGCGCGTATCCAATGAGCGAACGACTCTGACCGGCGGTAATACCAACAAGATCAGATACGGAAATCTGCTGACCCTACCCATCGGGAACGGCGGAATTCTGTACGTGGAGCCTTGGTATCTGGAACGCAACAGTGCCAGTGCGGCATCGTTCCCGCAGCTGGTGAAGGTGCTGGCCAGTTACGGTGGCAACGTGGGTTACGAGGCCACGCTCGGCGACGCGCTCAACAGCATGCAGCCCGGCTTGGGTGCGGCCGCGACCCAGCAGCCGGGGCAGGCCGCGACGAGTACGTCGCCGAATCAGAGCACGCCGAATCAGGGGGCGACCCAGCCTCCGCCCGTGATCCCGCCGACCGGTTCCTCGGCCGCGCGCGATACCGCGGTCCAGGAACTCAACACGGCGCTGAAAAATGTGCAGGACGCCCAGAAGTCCGGTGATCTCGGCAAGCTCGGTTCGGCCTTCCAGGATCTGCAGAAGGCCATCGACGACTACAACAAGTCCGGCGGCTAGTCCGCCCGGCTCGCAATACGCGAACGGCGTCGCCATCACAATGATGGCGACGCCGTTCGAGTCTCCGGTATGGGGAGTCTTTCGCCGGATCAGCGACCCAGGGACTGGATCAGCCCGCTGTTCTGCTGCAGCACCTGCTGGTACTGCGCATCGAAGCCGAGCTTCTTGGCGACCTGGGAGGCGGTGTCCTGGGCCTGGGCGATCATGGCCTCGCGGCTGCCTGGGGCCGGTGCAGCGGGAGCGGCCGGGGCCGGGGCGGGGGCGGGCTTGGGAGCCGCGGCCTCGGGCGAGCTGGTGGCGCCCCAGCGCAGGTACTTGCCGCAGACGGGCCAGGCGCCCGCGCCCTGGGTGTTGAGCACGTTCTCCGCGACGCGGACCTGCTCCTCCTTGCTGGCCTGGCTCGCCATGCCGTCGCCACCGTTCGCCCGCCAGGTGCTCTGCGTGAACTGCAGACCGCCGTAGTAGCCGTTACCGGTATTTGTGTGCCAGTTCCCGCCGCTCTCACATTGCGCGACGCCGTCCCAGTCGTGGGTCGGCGCGGCCGAGGCGGTACCGGCGATTCCGAACGGGACGGCAACAAGGGCGCCGGTCACGGCGGCGAGGCCGAGGGCGCGACTGCTGATCTTCCGGTTCTTGTTCATGTGGTTGTCCCTCCCCGTGCCCGCCGACACGGCGATTTACGCCGAGTCCCTGCCCCCAGGTGGTCGGGGTTTCCCGTACCGCGGGGCAGGGTTGCCGGTGGCAGCGGTTCGGATGGGTGCCCGTCACGGTGTCGATCCGGGTCGTCGACGACCATAACGAACAAATTTCAGCAGATCACGTCTTGATAACGTACGGAATTGCATGAAGCGAATAACTGAAAAATCGCTGTCCATGCAGGTCGGCAATGCCATAATGGTAAATTCTGGTCGGTCTGTTATTTGTCTATTATGTGGCGCTAATCACCGCCAATTTGTGCCATGGATCACGTTATTTTCCTATTGCATTGGAGACGCACGCGTGCGTGCGCGAAGTAACAGCCACCACGTACCCCTGCATCCGTTGGGATGTGATGACAGTCACATGGGAGCGGGAGAGTCAAGATCATCCAAATCGCTCGTTCTGTACCCCGAAAACCCTTATCGACCAGGCGATTTGCGATCGCGAACCACCCGTGTGTAATGTTGTGTTCACCGACGCGGGGTGGAGCAGCTCGGTAGCTCGCTGGGCTCATAACCCAGAGGTCGCAGGTTCAAATCCTGTCCCCGCTACTAGCGAAGCGGCCCGGAACCATCAGGTTCCGGGCCGTTTTTCTTTTCCGGCATCGTGCGCCGCGCGCAGGAGCGTGATGCCCACTTCGCCCGCACGTGCCCATCGGCGTAGATGCGTCGGATTCAACCGCCGCTCAGCGGCTCACCTTCGCCATGTCACCGCCATCGCCGCATCCTCATCACATCGCGGCCCGTCGAGGGCTGTGCAGTGCAGTCCTCGCCCTCGGCAGATGAACTCGCGCTTCAGAACTCGCTGTTGCCCTTCGCGGACGAGATCATTAGATTGAACCAGCGAGTTCAAATATGGAAGTTCGGTCTGCTGCTGAACAACGCGTACCGACCGCTCAGGGGGTATTTCGTCATGTCCGAACCGATCACCGCGGAGGATCGCGCACCCGACACGCCGTACCGATGGCGGTGGGTGGCGATGATCATCCTCGTACTGGGTTTCATGCTGGATCTGCTCAACGTCACGGTCGTCAACGTCGGTCTTCCCGCGATTCAGGCCGGTCTCGGCGCGACGTCCGCGCAGGTCGGTTGGATTGCGACGCCGTACCTGCTCGCCTTCGCCGCGACCATGATCACCTCCGCGCGGTTGGGTGACCTGTTCGGGCGCAAGCGTGTATTCCTCACGGGGCTGGGCGGTTTCGCCGCTGCCGGGGCCTGGTCCGCACTTGCGCAGAGTCCCGGGGAGTTGATCGCCGCCCGTGCCACGCAGGGGGTGGCGGCCGCGATCGTGGCGCCGCAGGTGCTCGCGAGTCTGTTCGTGCTGTTTCGTGGGCCCGAACGCGCGACCGTCCTCGGCGTTTTCGGTGTGGTCGCGGGATTCGCTCAGGCCGGTGGTCTCGTGCTGGGTGGCGTGCTGGTCACCGCCGACGTCGGCGGGTCGGGGTGGCGGGCGGTGTTCTGGGTGACGGTGCCGGTCGCGGTGGTCCTGCTCGTCCTCGGTCTCCGGCTGATCCCGGAGAACCGCGCCGAGGATGCGCAGCGGCCACGCTGGCCGGCCGCCACCGGGCTGACCGCGGGTATGGTGGCGATCGTCTTTCCGCTGCTGGAAGGGCATTCGTATCACTGGGCGGTGTGGATCTGGCTGCTGTTCCTCGCGGGCGTCGCCTCGGTCGCGCTGGTCGTCGTCGCCGAACATCGCCGCGCGGATCTTCGCGACGGCGCCCTGCTGCCGTGGGAGTTGCTTCGGGAACGCAACAACGGTGTCGCCCTGATCGTGCAGCTGGTGGCCTTTGCTGCCTTCAGTGGATTCCAGTTGGTGTTCGTGCTCTGGATGCAGGACGGTCGGCACTACTCCGCGCTGCGGGCCGGGGTGGTGACCGTGGCGTTCTCCCTCGGTGCGCTGGCCATCGCCCCGCTCGTCGGACGGCTCACCGTACGATTCGGCCGCGTCACCGTCGTGACCGGAACGCTGCTGGGCGCGATCGGCGCCCTCGCGGTACTCGCCGTATCCCACACTGCCGCAACCGAAATCGGTCCATGGTTGCTCGTTCCAGGCTTGTTCGTAATCGGTGTCGGCATCAATCTCGTCCAGCCGCCCCTGACAACCCTGTTCCTCAGTACTGTGCCCCAGCGCTACGCGGGCTCGGCCTCGGGCCTGTGGACCACCGCCCAACAGTTCGGCGGCGCGATCGGAGTCGCCACCCTCAGCAGCGTGTTCTTCGCCACCGTCGATTACGAAACCGGTTTCACCGCAGCCACATTGGCCGTCATCGTCGCACTGGCGGCAGCGGCCGCGCTGTGCTTCGCTCTGCCCTCCCACAATCCCGCCAGACGGTGAAGCCGAAGCGGAGTTTGCCGGTACCGACCGCCACCAGTCGCTCGTTCGCGTGATCTCCCGTCACGATCTCGAGCGGGTGGGATTCTTCCGCCGCGAGTATTTCGAGCGCGGGCGTCAATCGCCGACTCCGACGGGTTCCAGTTCCGAGGCGTGCGGGGTGGCGACCGGTTCCGGGGTCCAGCCCGGCGGGGCGAAGATGTGGCCGAGGCGGGCTCGCCAGGTGTGGGCGTGGCGGACGTCGGAGATCATGCGGACGAATTCGTGGTAGTTGACCTCGAGGGGGTTGTGGGTGTCGATGTTCTTGGTCAGGCCGTAGCGGACGGGTTCGAGTTCCTCGGCGTAGCTGCCGAACATGCGGTCCCAGATGATGAGGATTCCGGCGTAGTTCTTGTCCAGGTACGGGTTGTTGGAGCCGTGGTGGACGCGGTGGTGCGAGGGGGTGTTGAAGATGTACTCGATCGGGGCGGGGAGTTTGCCGATTCGCTGGGTGTGGATCGGGAACTGGTAGAGCAGGCCGATCGACTGCAGCAGGAAGATCATCCACAGCGGTAGGCCGATCAGCGCGGCGGGGATCCACGCGGCCGAGCGGATGAACGTCCCGGGGATGAGCCAGGGCAGCCGCACCGCGGTGGTCAGATTGAACTGCTGACTGGAGTGGTGCACGCTGTGCCCGGCCCACAGCAGCCGGATCCGGTGATCGGCCCGGTGCGCCCAGTAGTAACAGAAATCGGTGACCACCAGGCCCAGCGCCCACACCCACCACTCGTGCGGATTCAGGTGCCACGGCGTCAGCGCGACCGCCGCCCCGAGGATGGAGAAGGGCACCAGGAAACGCTCGAACATCTTGGCCACCCGCCCCAGCAGGTAGATGGAGATGCTGGTGGTCGAATCGCGAATCGTGCCGCCGCGGCGATCCGGATCGAACCGGTATCCCGCCCATTCGACGAGCATCAGCACGACGAACGCGGGTAACGCGTACAGGAACAGACCGTTGGACATCCCTACCTCCTGGCGAGCCGGCCGCACTGTGCCGCCGTCACCGATCACGGTAGGAAGTTCCGGGGGCGAAATCGTCACCTCGGCAGGTGAGCGAACATCCCCCGGACAGGGGATGTTCGCGCGGTTCCCCGGATCAGCTCGCCGCCGCCCGGGTGCCGGCCCGCCAGTGGTTGAACAGCAGATTCAGCACGAACACCACGATCACCGCGGAGGTGATCGGACTGGCGGCGATCATCTGGAAGTCGGTGGGGAACTTGGTGTAGAAGTTCGGCGCGACCGAGGGTAGCAGCGCCACCGACAACGTCACCGCGATGATCAGCATGTTGTGCGTCCCGTCGAACTCGACCTTGTGCAGCACACGCAGGCCGACCGCGGTCACCATCGCGAACATCACCGTCGCCGCCCCGCCGATCACCGGATCTGGAAGTGCCGCAACGAGACTGCCGACCTTCGGCACCAGTCCCAGCGCCACCAGCAGCACGCCGCACACCGTGACCACCCATCGGCTGCGCACACCGGTGAGCCCGACCAGGCCGACGTTCTCGGCGAACGCGGTGTCGGGGAAGGAGTTCATCAGTCCGGCCAGCACGCCGGACAGGCCGTCGGCGGCCAGGCCGCGCGCCAGATCGCCCGGCTGGAGCGGTTTGTCGACCATCTCGGCCACCGCGACGATGTCCGCGGTCGACTCGGTGAACGTCACCAGCATCACCACGCACATGGAAATGATTGCGGCGATGTGGAATTGGGGGGCGCCGAACAGGAACGGATGCGAGATCCCGAACCATCCGGCCTTACCGACCTCGGCCAGATGCACCAGCCCCATGGGGATCGCGACGATCGTGCCGATCACGATGCTGAGCAGTACCGCCAGCTGACTGATCAGGCCGCGGGTGAATCGGTGGATCAGCACGATGATCAGGATCACCAGCCCGGCCAGGCCGATGTGCGAAATCTGGCCGTAGTCCGGCGATTTCGGGTCGTTGCCGGCGATCAGCCCGGCATCCGCGCCGATCAGCGACAGCCCGATCACGCAGATCACGCAACCGGACACCAGCGGCGGGAAGAAGCGAACCACCGTGGCGAAGAAGCGCGCGATGATCAGACCGAAGACGCCGGACACCAGAATCGCGCCGTACACCGTGGGCAGTCCCGCCGCACCGCCGCCGAATTGCTCGGCGATCAGAATCATCGGTGAGACGACTGTGAACGTCGCCCCCGCCACGAGCGGCAGTCGAACGCCCAGAATCTTGCCGATGCCGACGGACTGGACGATCGTGATGATCCCCGAGACCAGCAGATCGGCGTTCACCAGAATGCCGATCGTGTGCTGCGGTAGTTTCAGCGCGCCGCCGACCAGCAGCGGAACCGCGACCGCACCGGCGTACATGATCGCCAGGTGTTGCAGGCCCAGGAGCGCGAGCCGGGCCGGGGGCGGCACCTCGTCGACCGGATGGGGCGGCCCGTCGTCGGGATTGCGCGAGGGACGCGAGAAGCGCAATGACATGGCAAGCCTCCTGGGCGAGCGGATATACCGGCCGACGACGGCCGGAACTCCCGGCGCGAAAGTGTCGCGGGAAATTCGTCAGGCGAACGTCCCGCGGCGCAAGCGTAAATGCCGCGAGTCGATGCCCGGCCGTGCCGCAACGATATGTTTACCGGAGGTAACACCCCTGTCGCGCCGGTTCGGTGGATAATCCGATCGGAACGATGAAATACGTTGTGTCGTTTGGAGGATCATCCCAAAGGCGCGGAGTGCTCGCGGCGATGCTTGACCGGTCGTGCGAGCGGTGAGTACGTTGAAATTCCAGCGTGTTGCACGGTCGATGTGAGGAGGTGATCGGGATGGGTGTCGAGTGCGATCTGCGTCGTCTCGCTCACCGCCGGGTCTGGATTCCCGGCCGCGTCGCGCACGGTTGCTGACCGGGTATTTCGTCTCGTTCCGGACGGTGTCGTCCACCCTTCCGGATTTCCGGCGCAGATCGATATGCGCCACCGAATTCGCCTGGCACGCTCGATGCAGAAAGCCGCCTAAAATGGTGATTGTCGTCCTCGACCCGACCGCACGTTCATTCGATCGACAGCGAAAAGAGGGTTTGCCATGGTAACGGCGCGGATCACGGTGAACGGAGAAGTCATGCCGATTTCTCCGGCCGCGCCGACGACGACTCTGCTGGAATTCCTGCGGCAGTGGGGATTCACCGGGAGTAAGGAAGGCTGCGCGGAGGGGGAATGCGGTGCGTGTTCGGTTATGCTCGCTCGCCCCGGGATCGTCGGGCGCACCGAATGGATCGCGGTCAACGCCTGCCTGATTCCGGTTGCCGCACTGGACGGGCAGGAGGTCGTCACCGCCGAGGGGCTGGGTACGCCGGAGGCGCTGCATCCGGTGCAGCGCGAGCTGGCGATTCGCGGCGGTTCCCAATGCGGTTACTGCACACCGGGATTCGTATGCAGTATGGCCGCCGAATATTACCGGCCCGACCGGGTGGCAGCCGATGGCCCGGCGGATTCCGAGCACGGCCCGAACGGATTCGATCTGCACGCGCTGAGCGGAAATCTGTGTCGCTGTACGGGATATCGACCGATTCGCGATGCCGCCTTCGCGATCGGCACACCGGACGCCGACGATCCGCTCGCCCGGCGCGGTGCGGCCGCGCCGCCCGAACCGGCGCCGACCGTACTCGAGCAGGATGGCCGCACCTTCGTCCGGCCCGCGACGCTGACCGAGGCGGTGACGTTACTGCACACGCACACCGACGCCGACGTCGTCGCGGGCTGCACCGACTGGGGTGTGGAGGTGAACATCCGCGCCCGCCGAGCCGACTACGTGATCGCCATCGATCAGCTGCCCGAACTGCGTGTGCTGCGCGTCGAACCCGATCGGTTCGAACTCGGCGCGGCCCTGTCCCTCACCGAACTCGAACGGCGACTCGCAGGCGAGGTGCCGCTGCTGGCGGAACTGTTCCCGCAGTTCGGCTCCCGGTTGATCCGGAACAGTGCAACCCTCGGCGGCAACCTCGGCACCGGTTCGCCGATCGGTGACGCCGCACCGGCACTGTTGGCCCTGGGCGCGTCGGTGGTGTTGGCGGGCCCGGCCGGGGAGCGCGAGGTGGATCTGGCCGACTACTTCACCGGATATCGGCGGAGTGTGCGCCGCCCCGATGAGCTGATCTGCGCCGTGCACATTCCGCGTCCGCTCGCCCGACTGTCCGGATTCCACAAGATCGCCAAACGTCGCTTCGACGATATCTCCAGTGTCGCAGTGGCTTTCGCGCTCGACGTCGACGACGACGTGGTGCGTTCGGTCCGAATCGGACTGGGCGGAGTGGCCGAAACTCCCGTCCGCGCCTACGACACAGAATCGGCGTTGTCCGGCCGACCCTGGGCACCCGAGACCATCGCGGCGGCGGCGCGGGTTCTCGAAGCCGAGGGCACCCCGTTGGACGACCACCGTGCCAGCGCGGGTTACCGCCGCGCCATGCTCGGGCAGAGTCTGCGCGAGATGTATGCGCGCACCACCGAGGGGGCCGCGGTATGAGCGCTCTGTCGCAACGACCGGAGGACCCGTCGGTGGGTGTGCCGATGCCGCACGAGAGTGCCGCTCTGCACGTCACGGGTGCCGCGCTCTACACCGACGATCTGGTACATCGAACCAAGGACGTGCTGCACGCCTACCCCGTGCAGGTCATGTGCGCGCATGCGCGGGTGTCCTCGTTGCGCACCGCACCCGCGCTGGCGGTGCCGGGGGTGGTTCGGGTGCTCACCGCCGAGGACGTGCCCGGCATCAACGATGCCGGAGTCAAGCACGACGAACCGCTGTTCCCCACCGAGGTCATGTTCTACGGGCATCCGGTCTGCTGGGTGCTCGGCGAGACGCTCGAGGCGGCTCGGCTCGGTGCGGCGGCCGTCGAGGTCGGTATCGAACCGCTCCCGGCGCTGATCACCATCGCCGATGCGATCGAGGCCGGCAGTTTCCAGGGTGCGCAGCCGCAGATCCGCTGCGGCGACATCGACACCGGATTCGCCGAATCGGTGCGGATCTTCAGCGGTGAGCTGGAATTCTCGGGGCAGGAGCACTTCTACCTCGAGACGCATGCCGCGCTGGCGATGGTGGACGAGTCCGGGCAGGTCTTCGTGCAGAGCAGCACGCAGCATCCCTCGGAGACGCAGGAGATCGTCGCGCACGTGCTGGGGTTGCGCAGCCACGAGGTGACGGTGCAGTGCCTGCGGATGGGCGGCGGCTTCGGCGGCAAGGAGATGCAGCCGCACGGGTTCGCGGCCATCGCGGCGCTCGGTGCGACCCTCACCGGACGTCCGGTTCGCCTGCGGCTCAACCGAACTCAGGATCTGACCATATCCGGCAAGCGGCACGGATTCCACGCCGTCTGGCGGGCCGGATTCGACGCCGACGGCCGCCTGCGCGCACTGGACGCGACCCTCACCGCCGACGGCGGCTGGAGTCTGGATCTGTCCGAACCGGTCCTGGCTCGCGCGCTGTGCCACGTCGACAATCTCTACTGGATTCCGCACGCCCGCATCAGCGGCCGAATCGCCAAGACGCACAAGACTTCCAACACCGCCTTCCGCGGGTTCGGCGGGCCGCAGGGCATGCTCGTGATGGAGGATCTGCTCGGGCGCTGTGCACCGCTGCTGGGTCTGGATCCGGCCGAATTGCGCCGCCGCAACTTCTATTCCGCGGGTCAGTGCACGCCCTACGGGCAGTTGGTGCGCACGCCGGAGCGGATCGAAACGGTGTGGCAGCAGGTGCACGAGAACGCCGATCTGACCTCTCGCCGCCGGGAGATCGAGGCGTTCAACGCCGCGCATCGGCACGTCAAACGGGGTCTGGCGATCACCGGGGTCAAATTCGGCATCTCGTTCAATCTGACCGCGTTCAATCAGGGCGGTGCGCTGGTGCTGATCTACAAGGACGGCTCGGTCCTGATCAATCACGGCGGCACCGAGATGGGTCAGGGGCTGCACACGAAGATGCTGCAGGTCGCCGCGACCACCCTGGGCGTCCCGCTGGACACGGTACGGCTGGCCCCGACCCGCACCGACAAGGTGCCGAACACCTCGGCCACCGCGGCCAGCTCCGGTGCTGATCTCAACGGCGCGGCCATCAAGAACGCATGTGAGCAGCTGCGCGAACGACTTTCGCAGGTCGCCGCGACCCGGCTCGGGTGCGGTGCGGCGGATGTCCGGATCGTGGACGGTGTGGCCCGGCCGCTGGGCGTCTCCGGTGACGGCGTCGCCTGGGACGATCTCGTGCGGAGCGCCTACCGGCAGCGCGTACAGCTGTCCGCGGCCGGTTTCTATCGGACCGAGGGATTGCACTGGGATGCGGCGAGTATGCGCGGTTCGCCGTTCAAATACTTCGCCTACGGCGCGGCGGCCAGTGAGGTGGAGGTGAACGGATTCACCGGGGCCTACCGCATCCGGCGGGTCGACATCGTGCACGACGTGGGCGACAGTCTGTCCCCGCTGATCGATATCGGTCAGATCGAGGGTGGTTTCGTGCAGGGGACGGGCTGGCTCACCCTGGAGGATCTGCGCTGGGACACCGGCGACGGACCCGGCCGCGGCCGATTGCTGACCCAGGCCGCCAGCACCTACAAACTGCCCAGCTTCTCGGAGATGCCCGAGGAGTTCAATGTCGAACTGCTGGCCGATGCCACCGAGGAGGGCGCGGTCTACGGCTCCAAGGCGGTGGGTGAGCCGCCGCTGATGCTCGCGTTCTCGGTGCGTGAGGCGTTGCGGGCGGCGGTCGCGGCCTTCGGTCCCGCCACGGTCAGCATCGATCTGCCCTCACCCGCGACACCGGAGGCGGTGTATTGGGCGATCGAGCGGTCGCGTCGCGGGATACACGCGGATGAGGTTGCCATGCAGGAGGTTTCGTTCGCCGATCCGGTTCCGGTCGGGGTGGGTCCGGCCGGTGACGGGAGAGGTGCCGCGCGGCCGGACATCGCGCGTGCGGGACGTCGGCCGATGGGTGAGATCCCGGACGGCACGGGAGTTCTCGGTCATGGCTGAGCTGACCTGGGTGACGGCGGTCATGCGGTTGCGGGACCGCCGCGAGCCCGGTGTGCTGGTCACCGTCGCGGCCGTGCGCGGGCATGCGCCGCGGCCTGCCGGGGCGAAACTCGTTGTGGGACGGGCGGATACCTGGGGGTCGATCGGTGGGGGGAATGTCGAGGCGGTCGCGGTCGAGCGGGCCCGCGAGCTGATCGACTCGCCGGACCCGCAGCCGGAGCTGATGGATTTCGCGCTCAACGACAAGGTGATCAACCGGCACGGTGTGCAGTGTTGCGGGGGAACCGTTGTGCTGCTTCTGGAACCGCTGCCGGTGGTGCCCGCCGTCGCGATCTTCGGGGTCGGGCACGTCGGGCTGGAACTCGCACGCATCCTCGCTCGCCACGATCTCGACCTGCATCTGATCGATACCCGGCACGAGATGCTCGATGACCGGCGGCTGTCCGTCCTGCGCGACGCACCGGCCCGGATCCACGTGCACGAGGTGCCATTGCTGCCCGAACAGGTGCTGCCCGAACTGCCGCCCGGCGCCCACCTGCTGATCATGACCCACGACCACGCCGAGGACGCCGCGCTCTGCGATGCGGCCCTGCGCGGCGGCGATTTCGGTTCGATCGGCCTGATCGGCTCGTCGGCCAAATGGGCTCGGTTCCGTCGCCGCCTCGAATCCGAGGGCGGTCACACCCCCGAATCCATCGCCCGCATCCGCACCCCCATCGGCCTGCCCGAGATCACCGGCAAGGATCCGGCCACCATCGCGGTCAGCGTCGCCGCGGATCTGTTGCTCACCTTCGAACGCGACCGCGCCGCCGCGTCACCCCGAACGCCGCAGGAGCCCCGGATTCCGCTCCCGCATTCGGGACCGCAGGTCTGATCGAGTCCTGCGCATTCCTTGTCGGACATAGGGTTTCAGGAGGATGGGGTCGTTCGCGGCGTTGCCGGCGCGGTATCCGGAACCATCGGCCTGCGGCTGATCAGGTAGGCGAAGATCGCGTATCCGGCGATCATCGCCAAGGCCGTCCACCCGGGCGCCGCGGAGGAACGTTCGTCGAATTCGCAGATGACCGCGCGGTCGGCGCCGACCAGATCGCAGGTGCCGAAGCTGAGGCGGGCACGCAGTGCGAGGATCACCGAGGGAACCAGCAGGATCACGATCGCCAGCACCCGGCTCGCACTGTGCTTCGGCGGGGAGGTGCCCAGGCAGTAGCCCGCGATCAGCACCAGCGCCACCTCGGCGATCGCGTCGGTGACGGAGTTGTGCACGTGGGTCAGCAGCACCGCGCCCAGTGCCAGGGCCGCCGCCGTGGCCAGTGCGACCGGCAGGGACGACCACCGCACCCCCATCAGCACCCCGGCCGCACACAGCAGGATCAGGAACGGGACGGACCATTGCGGGATGGCGGCGGGCTCCACCGCGTTCCCGGCGGCTGTCAGGGCCGCGGCGAGCAGGACGAACATGCCCTCGCGACCCGGCAGCAGCAGTGCGGCGACCCCCGTGATGACCACCGTGACCGCCGCGCAGACCACGATGGACAACGCACTGTCCGCATGATGTGTGATCCACCCGGCAAGGGACAGCCGGGATGCGATCAGGATGACGCCGGTCACGATCGGCGCCATCGGCAGCTCCACCGACAGCCGGTTCGCCGGGGGCTGGCGTCGGTTCAGATAGGCGCTGATCGCGATCAACAGCAGGACCAGACCGATCATCCACGCCGGCGGCGAATTGCCCGGCACCCAGTTCGCCCGGACGTGGTGATCGGTCGTTCCGGTGCGGAACGGGGCCGGCAGCGCCTCGACGATGACGAGGCTGCCGATCGCTCCGACCGTCCACCCGAACGCCGATATCCGCCGGTGCAACACCGCCGCCGCCAGACCGCCCAGCAGGACACCGCCCGCGAGCGCATCGAGGAAATTCAGGGTGGTCAGCGAGGATTCCGGCCCGGCCGACTGTCCGAGCAGATGGTTGACGAACAGCACCGCGATGCCGAACAACGCCGTGCACCAGGCCACCAGCTCGTTCAGCGCGGTTGCGGCGAAAGTCGCCACGATCACCGCGACGATCGCCCCGGCGGCAATGGCTCGCGGTTGACTGTTGGCGAGCATGTTCAGCTGCAGAGGACCGGAATCGACGCCCCATCGAAAATCGACCGGCAACGTCAGCGACAGCCCGGCAACAATGGTCGCCAGGAATGCGGTGATCGCTTCCACGGTTCCGTGCGCATATCGCACCCGGTCAAAACTACCCGCACCGCCCGAATGGGACAGGCGAAACGCTGGTAGCTGAGAAGTCGCTGTCCAATGATCGGGACAGTTGCCTTCCGGGCAGGTCTGCGCTGGCTACCGTCGGAGGAGATTTTTTCCGGCGGAAGTGGTGCGGTGTGAACTGGGACGAAGAAGTCGATGTGCTGGTCGCGGGTTCGGGCGGCGGGCTGTGCGGTGCGTACACCGCCGCGCGCGAAGGGCACAGCGTGCTGGTCGTGGAGGCGACCGACAAATTCGGCGGCACCACGTCGTATTCCGGCGGCGGGGGCATGTGGTTTCCGTGCAATCCGGTGCTGCGGCGCGCGGGCGTGGACGACACCCTCGACGAGGCGCTGACCTATTTCCGGGCGGTGGTCGGCGACCGCACGTCGGCCGAGTTGCAGGAGACCTACGTGCGTCGCGGTGGCGAGGTGATCGAGTACCTCGAGCAGGACGACAGCTTCTCCTTCCAGGTCTTCCCCTGGCCGGACTACTTCGGCAAGGCGCCCGGAGCGCGCCTGGACGGCAATCGGCACATCATCCCGACCCCGCTGCCCGCCGATCGGCTCGGCGCGCTCAGCGATTCGGTGCGCGGCCCGCTGGCCACCGACCGGCTCGGCGAGGAACAACCCAGCACACTGATCGGCGGGCGGGCCCTGATCGGCCGCTTCCTGCTGGCGTTGTCGAAGTTTCCGAACGCCGCACTGCGGCTGAACACCGCGCTGGCCGAGCTGATCGTGCAGGACGGTGCGGTCACCGGGGCCGTCGTCGAACGCGAGGGCGTGCGGACCGCCGTTCGCGCCCGTCGCGGAATCATCCTGGCCGCAGGTGGTTTCGAGGGCAACCAGGAGCTGCGCGAGCGGTACGGTGTGCCCGGCACGGCCCGGGACACCATGGGCCCGTGGGGCAATCTGGGCCGCGCGCACGAGGCCGCGATCGCGATCGGGGCCGATACCGACCTGATGGACCAGGCGTGGTGGTCGCCCGGGATGATCCATCCGGACGGGCGCGCGGCCTTCGCGCTGTGGTTCACCGGCGGTCTGTTCGTCAATCAGGACGGCGTGCGGTTCGTCGACGAATCCGCGCCCTACGATCGGGTGGGCCGCGAGGTCATCGAGCAGATGCGCAGTGGCGCAACGATATTGCCGTACTGGATGATCTACGACGACAGCACCGGCGTGGTCCCGCCGGTGCAGGCGACGAATGTGCCGACGGTCGAGCCGGAGCAGTACGCGGCCGCGGGCCTGTGGCACACCGCCGACACGCTCGAGCAGCTCGCCGAGCGGATCGGGGTGCCGGGCCCGGCGCTGGTCGCGACCGTGGCCCGGTTCAACGAGCTGGCCGAACGCGGCCGCGACGAGGATTTCGGGCGCGGTGACGAGGCGTACGACCGGGCGTTCTCCAACGGGGAATCACCGCTCGTGCCGATCGGCGCGGGCCCGTATCACGCGGCTGCCTTCGGCATCTCGGATCTGGGCACCAAGGGTGGTCTGCGCACGGACAGCGCGGCGCGGGTGCTGACCGCGTCCGGGGAACCGATTCGCGGGTTGTACGCCGCGGGCAACACCATGGCCGCGGTGAGCGGCACGGTGTATCCCGGCGGCGGCAATCCGATCGGCGCCTCGGTGCTGTTCAGTCACCTGGCCGCACTGGACATGCTCGGCTGAGCGCCGCGGCCTCAGCCCGAGCCGGTGCCGGCCGATCCGCTGGACGCTCCGGGTGCGGCGACGAGACTGAAGTCGTTGCACCATCCGCCCGCAGCGGCGCCGGTGGCCTGGCAGGCGATGTACACCGTCGGGCCGACCGCGGTGAAGGTCTGGCCGACGGTGGTCGGCGCGGTCACCGAGCGGCTGACATACGCCACGCCGGTCCGCGAATCCAGTGCCAGGGCGAGTACCGAACCGCCTGGATTCGCACCGGCCCGCACCGAATAGGTGTACCGCGCCCCGTTGGTCACCGGGACGTCCTGGCCGATGTAGCCGTTGTCGTGCACGCTGGCGCCGCTGCCGCCGACGTTCGCGTGATAGACGTGGCCGGACCAGCCGCTGAGTCCGCTGTGGAAATTCGCGTTGGTCACCAGATTGGCGGCCGCGCTGGGATGCGGATCGACGGTGAGGGGCATGGCGTTCGCGAGGGCTGTCCCGCCGAGGCAAGCGGCTGCCGCCAGTGCGGCGACGGTACGGGTGCGGCCGAGTCGCAGTGAGCTTGTCATCGCAATTCTCCTTGCTGAAGCCCGACTGAACTACATTCCCTGTTACCGATTGGCAACCTTGGGTTCGCTAACGTTAGCACCACTTCGAGCTGGCGATGTATCACACGAGTCTGGATCGTGATAGAGCAGAACGATGTGACTCGAAGTGGGCTCACCGGCGCCTCGCACCGTGTCTGGTAATCAAACAGCAAATTTCGTGGCTACTGTGCGGATATGGACTTGGTGCTCGAATGGGATCGGCATCCGGGAACAGGTCTGCGCCTGGCGAACGAGCTGGCCGGTGCGGCCGGACTGGCCGTCGCCGAGGATCTCGGGCCTGCGCCCGGCCGACTCGGGATCCTGGCCGCCCGGCGCGACGGCGAACTGCTCGGCTGGGCCGCGCTGACCGGCGACGAACATGCGCGGGCACTGACCGAAGCCGTCTACGTCTCGCGGTATGCCCGGCGGATTCGGTTGGGGCACTACGATTTCGAACCGGCCACCGCGGCCGAGGAGGCCGTCGTGGAGGCGTTGCTGGCCGGTGCGGCCGGACAGGCGCGGGCACTGGGCTATCGGGTGCTGCGGTGGCGCGGCACCGACATCGGTCCCGAGGGACGTGCGGCCGCCGCGCTCGGCGCGGTCGCGGTCGGTGAACACGCCCGCGTGTGGACCGCCGAACCGCGCACCTGGCGGGCTCCGATGGCGCTGAGTTTCGCCGAACCGGTCGACTGTGTGCTGCACGCCCTCGCCGAATCCACCGAACCGGCCGGTGAGGCGCTCGTGGTCGCCCTGCTGACACCGGGTTCGGTGGATCCGGTGGCCAGCGTGGCCACCTCGGTCGTGGGCAGCGCGGCGTACATCGACGCGGGGGAGGGGTTCACCTATCAGGACGTGGATCCCGGCGGCCTGGCCGCACTGGTCGGCGCGGTCATCACCGAATTGCACGACCAGGTGCCACAGGCCCTGGTGCTGCGCGTCTTCGAGCACGACGACCAGCGCGTCCGCACGGCGTTGGCCACGGCGGGCCTGGCCCTCTCGGCTCGCTGTCGCGATTACGAACTCGCACTCGGCGCCGCGGGCTGAGGTTGCCGGTTTCCGGGCTTCGGCCCGGCTGGCATCGCGGTGCTCGAGCCGATGTGGTGCTCAGGGTGATGTGCGCAGCCCCGCGAGGACGACCGTGAGCAGCCGCTCGGCGGCCTCGGGAGTCTGTTCGCAGGCTGCTCCGATGCCGTGACCGAGGCGGATCAGGTCCTTCGGTTCCAGTTCCGGGCGAACGAGTCCGGCCTCCTGCGCGGGTCGAAGCACAGCGGCGGCGGCCTCGGTGGCGATCGTGGAACAGAGCATGAAGGTGTCCGAGTCGCGGTCCAGGGCGGCCTTGAGGGTGACCGCCAGGCCGCGCCGGTTCATCACGAAGTCGACCTGCGCGCGCACCCACAGGTCCAGGGCTTCCAGCGGCGTGTAGTCCGCATCGAGCAATTCCGCCGCGCGCCTGCTGAGCGCCTCGATACTCGAGCGGTAGACGGCCTCGATGAGTGCCGCGCGATTCGGGAAGTGCCGGTACAGGGTGCCGGGGCCGACACCGGTGCGGCGGGCGATCTCGTCCAGCGGCGCCTCGGTGCCCAGTTCGGCGAACGTCTGGCGAGCGCATTCGAGGATGCGGTCGTAGTTGCGGCGCGCATCGGCGCGCATCGGCCGCGTCGTTGCGTCCATGGGGCCTCCCGTGAGGTGCACACTGCTGCCTCCAATGATAAGAGGAGAAATTCTCCGATTGACTCCGCGGGTGTGCGTTCGGGCAACTGCACAGCCGATCCGAAGGCACTGCACACCCGCCGCGCAGGAAACAGCGTTCGATTCACGCCGATCGAGAGTGCAGACGCGCCAACGGGTTCGCACCTAGCGTCGGTGTTGCCCAGCTGGGGCGACCCGCGCAGACCTGGCTCGCGGACGTCGCGACGATCCGGCTCGCGGGCACAGTGCTACCGCCAGGCTCGATGGAGGACGAGGCGATTCGATGAGGGTCCAGGCAGGAATTCGGCGGCGCACCGTGATGCTCACCGCCGTGCTCAGCACCGTGGCGCTGGTGGCCGGTGCGTGCGGCGGTGGCGACGGCGCCGGTGACGAGGTCCGCTCGGTGAACGGGCAGACCTACGATCTCTCGCCGCAACAGGCGAGCCGGGTACACGCGGACAAGGTGGATTCGATCGCCGCGCAGGTGCCCGCCGCGATCCGCGATCGCGGCACGCTGATCGTCACCGGATCCGCCGATGCCGGTGCGCCACTGCGCTTCTACGCCACCGACGACCGCACCGTGATCGGCTCGGAACTGGACTTCGCTTCGCTGGTCGCGGACATCCTCGGGCTGAAACTCGATGCGCGGACCGCGGATTGGGCGCAGAACTTCGTCGCCGTGGATTCCGGCGCGGTGGACGCGTTCATCTCCAACGTGACCGTCACCGAGGAACGCAAGGAGAAGTACGACTTCGCCACCTACCGCAAGGACACGCTCGCGCTGGAGCTGCCCAAGGACGCGAATTGGACCTACAAGGACCGGGAATCGCTGGCGGGCAAGCGGATCGGCGTGGGCAGCGGCACCAACCAGGAACAGCTGCTCGTGCAGTGGGATCAGCAGAACGTGGCCCAGGGCCTGCCGAAGATCGAGATCGCCTACTACCAGAAGACCACCGACTACTACCTGGCGCTGGCCTCGCACCGGCTCGATGGTTTCCTCGGCCCCGATCCCGACGCGGCCTACCACGTCGCCACCACGGGACAGACGAAGATCGTCTCGACCTTCTCCGGTGCGGGTGATGCGTTGCAGGCCGAGATCGCGGTGCTCACCAAGAAGGACAACGGTCTGATCGGTCCGGTGCACCAGGCGTTGCAGCACGCCATCGACCACGGCCTGTACCGCAAGGTGCTCGACCGCTGGGGCCTGGGCGGCGAAGCGGTGCAGCAGAGCCGGATCAATCCGCCCGGACTGCCGAAGAAGGCCCCGTGACCGGGCAGCCCGGCGACTCGACGACCCCTGCAGCACAGCCTCCCCGGAGATCGACCATGAAACGCTTTCTCGCTTCCCTCTGCGCACTCACCGCGACGCTCACCCTCGCGGCTTGCGGTTCCGGAACCCCTTCCGGTGACGCCGCCGGACCGCCACGACCCGGCGGAATCCTGCGCTACGGCCTGTCGCTCGCGCCGACCTGCTCGGATCCGGCCCAGTCCGGGACCAACCAAACCCTCTATGTCACACGGCAGATCGTGGATTCGCTGACCGACCAGGATCCGAAGACCGGCGCGATCACGCCCTGGCTGGCGCAGAGCTGGGAGGTGAGTCCGGATGCCAGGACGTTCACCTTCCATCTGCGGCCCGGGGTCACCTTCAGCGACGGCACCGCCCTGACCGCGACGTCCGTGCAGAAGAACTTCGACGCCATCGTGCACACGCTCACCGGCGCCAAGGCGCAGCTGGGGGCGAGCTATCTGGCCGGGTACACCGGGACCACCGTGCTGGATCCGCTCACCGCACAGGTCGATTTCGACCGTCCCAATGCGCAGTTCCTGCAGGCGTCCTCGACGCCGCAGCTGGGCATTCTCGCCGACGCCACGACTGCCCAGCCCGCCGATCGACGCTGCCTGGGCAACGATATCGGCAGCGGGCCGTTCACCTACGCCGGATACCGGCAGGGCGCCTCCGCGACGTTGGCCAAGCGTGTCGGATACAACTGGGGCTCAACAGTTTTCGGTCATCACGGGGCGGCGTATCTGGACCGGATCGAATTCACCGTGATCCCGGAGTCCGGGGTCCGCACCGGCAGCCTGTCCTCCGGTCAGCTCGACGCGGTGAGTGATGCACTGCCGCAGGACGCCCCGCAGATCGAGGGCTCCGGCGGTCGGTTGCTGGTCACGCCGAATCCCGGTGTCCCGTTCGGTATCCAGCCGAATCTGACCCGCGGTCCGCTGGGCGATCCGGCGGTGCGTGCCGCACTGCTGCCCGCGATCAACCGCAAGGAACTCGTCGATACCGTGCTTGGGCCGCAGTTCAAGACCGCGACCAGTTCGCTGGCCTCGAAAACCCCTGGGTACGTGGATCTTTCGAAACGCCTCGGCTACGCCCCCGATTCTGCGAAGTCGCTGCTGGACAAGGCGGGCTGGACGCCGGGCGGTGACGGCATCCGGGTCAAGGACGGTGTGCGGCTGTCCTTCGGCGTGCTGTTCAGCCATGCCTTCGCCGGGAATCAGGCGATCCTCGAACTGGTCCAGCAGCAACTGCGAACCGTCGGGGTGGACCTGCGCCTGGAACCCGCGTCCGACGCGGAGTACGCGGCGCGCCAGAGCCGCAAGGACTTCGATGCGCTCTACTACAACACCACCCGCGCGGACGGCGACATCCTGCGCACCGTCTTCGGACTGGACGGCCAGAATTTCAATGTGCGCGGCCCGATTCCGGATCTGGACCGGACGTTGTCGGGTGAGTTGCAGACGACCGACACCGCGGCGCGATCCGAGCTCATCGGTCAGGCGCAGCAGCAGGTCCTGGACAACGGGCTGTGGATCCCCACGATCGAGCTGTCCCAGACGATCGGGGCGTCCGCGGCGGTGTCGGATCTGAAGTTCGAGGCCTCGGCCCGGCTGCAGTTCTTCGACACCTGGCTGCACCGGTGACCGGCGGCGGGCTCAGCCCCGTCGCCGGCGGGCCCGCGGCGCGTGCCAGTGATAGCGCAGGGCCAGCACCCGGAAGACGACCGCACCCGCCGACGCCGCCGCACCGGTCCAGGCGGTGAGCGCGCCGAAATGCAGCAGTGCCGCGGCCACACTCGCGCCGAGCAGTGCGGGCAGCGCGTAGATCTCCTGATCCGGGCGCAGCACGCTGGGCTGCACACCGGCCAGCACATCGCGAATGAGTCCGCCGCCCACCGCGGTGAGTACGCCGAGCAGTGCCGCGGGCATCGTGGCCAACCCGTGCTGATACGCGGCGACCGTGCCGGTGACGCTGAACACGCCCAGCCCGACCGCATCGGCCAGATCCAGCGGCGTCGCGACCAGCCGGGGCGGCGGCCGCCACAGGAAGATGATCGCCGCGGCCAGGATCGGCAGGCCGAGGTACCACGGATCGGTCAGCGCGACCGGCGGCACCGCGCCGATCACCACATCGCGCACCACGCCGCCGCCGAAGGCCGTCGCACAGGCCAGCACGGCGATGCCGACCATGTCGTAGTCCTTGCGGACCGCCAGCAGCGCACCGGAAACCCCGAAGGCGAATACGCCGAGCAGGTCCGCGGCCCGCTGCACATCCTCGGCCGTCGAGGTCAGCGCGATCATCGAATCCCTTCACCGTCCGGTCAACTCCGGGCTACCACAGAATAGTAGGTCGGGCCGATCGTCGGGCGGGCGAAACCCCTCAGCGCTTGCGCCGGGTGTGCAGCCCCGGACGCGATCGCGCGGACTTGTTGCGGTACATGGCCGTATCGACGGTGTGCATGAGATCGTCGATGGCGGCGGGAGGTTCGTCGACCAGCGCCGTCCCGATCGACGCGCCTACCGAGATCGTATGTCCCGCAATCGCTATCGGATCGGACAGTGCGTCCAGCAACCGCCGGGACAGGATCTGCAGTCCGGTGTCGTCCCGGCATTTCTCGATCAGCACGATGAATTCGTCGCCGCCCAGCCGTGCCGCGAGCCCGCCGGGTTCGGCGACCTCCCGCAACCGCTCGGCCACCGCCTGCAACACCCGGTCGCCGACGGTGTGCCCGTACGCGTCGTTGATCTCCTTGAAGCCGTCCAGATCCAGGTAGCACAGACCGATCGACGGCGTGGCGTGGGCGAGCCGGTCGAAGAACAACACCCGGTTGGCCAGGCCGGTCAGATTGTCGTGATGTGCGTCGTGCCACAGCTGATCCGACAGCGCCTTGCGCTCGGTGATGTCCACCGCGACGCCGATCAGGAAACGTATCTGCCCCCGCTCGTCGCGGACCGCCGACATGGACAGGTCGATCGCGGTGCGATACCCGCTGGGATGGGTGTACCCGGTCTCCAGCCGGAAACGGTCGATCCCGCCCTCCAGCAACTGCTGGAACTGCGCGTAGGCGGGCCCGATGTTGATCGGCCCGAGTACGTCGGCGACCTGCATTCCGGTGATGGATTCCGCTGGGGCGCCGAACATTTCGGCCATCGCGGCGTTGACGTCCACCACCTGTCCGGTGCGCACGTCGATGGTGCCGATGCCGACCGAGGCGCCCGCGAAGATGGCCGAGAACCGTGCCTGCGACAACTGTCGCTGTGCTTGGGCCTCCCGCATCGCCGACAGCGCCGCGGCCACCGTCGTCTCCTGTTCGGACAGCGCCGCCGCGCGCAGGGCCGCGGTGAATCCGGCGGCGAATTCCGCGGCCACGTCGATCGCGCGTTCGCGCACCCGCTCCGGATCGGGCAGGGCCCCGTCCCGCCGCGGATCGGGGGTTTCGACAGCGGCGCGAACCATGTCCCGGCAGATCACCGAGACGGTGCGGCTGACCGCCGTCTCGTCCCGGTAGTTGGCCGCGACCAGCGCCGCGGCGGCGACCCGCGCGCAGTCCAGGCCACCGTCCCCGCGCAGCGCGGCGAGCAGTTGTTCGCACAGTCCGGCCAGCAGGGCCTCGATCTGCGTCCGGGTCAGGGTGGGGGCGACGACGCCGTCGAGCGCGTCCGCCCAGCGCACCGCCAGATCGTGCGAACCCACCTGAACACCCCTGTCCGAATCGCCCCCGGTCAGACCTTACGGCCCACACCCGCCAGACCGAGTGAGCGCCCCGGCGTCTCGTGCAGGTCCCGGTCGGATTCGGGATGCCACAACGGTAATTCGACCACGCCGGGCTCGACCGTCTCCCAGCCGTCGAACATGGCGGTGATGCTCGCGCGGTCGCGGAATCGGATGCCGGTGTGCGACTGGTTCGCCGACAGATCACCGAGCCGGGCCGCGTCGCCGGGCCGCTGGGCCGAGCTCAGATGGGAGATCGCCACATAACTGCCGGTGGGCACCGCGGTGCGCAACTCGCCGACCAGTTCGCGCGGGCCCTCGTGATCCTGCACCAGATGCAGTACCGCGATCAGCAGCAGGCCGACCGGCTGGGTGAAGTCGATCAAGCCGCTGTCCGCGGCCCGTGCCAGCAGATCCGCCGGTTTGCGCAGATCGGCTTCCAGGGCGTCGGCGTGGTCGTTGCCGACCAGGATGGTCCGCGCCTGCGCGACCGCCACCGGATCGATGTCGACGTACAGCACGCGGTTGCGCGGATCGATCGCCTGGGCCACCTCGTGCACGTTGCCCGCGGTCGGAATGCCCGAGCCGATGTCGAGGAACTGGTGGATACCGGCGTCGGACAGATACCGGACCGCCCGCCGCAGGAAGGCCCGGTTGCTCAGGGCCAGTCGCGGCAGATCGGGCACCAGCTCTCTGGCCATCTCCGCGGCCTTGCGATCGATCTCGAAATTGTGCGAGCCGCCCAGCAACGCGTCGTACATCCGCGCCGGGCTCGCCTTCGTCATGTCGACGCCGTCGGGCGCCCACGTCGGCCTGTCCACTCGAATCCCCTTCGTATTCGCGATCCGACCGCCCGCACGCGGCGGGTCGTCCGGCACCCGATCACCCCGGGACGGGTGCATCTGCATGCTATCCGCGCTGTATGAGTCGGAACTGTGAACTTCGTCGGGAATCACACGAGGTTGATCGAGTCCAGTACGCGGGTGCCGATCTCGGTGTCGCCGGTCACCGCGACGGCGCAGGCGCGCCAGGGCACGCGCCGGGTGCTCCACTGCGGGAACTCCACCGACATCGCCGCGATGTGGGCCGTGGCCCCGGCGGCGCGTCCCGGCCGCACGCGCAGCCGTCCGCCGCGTGGCTCGAGCCGCCAGGTGCCGCCGCCCGGACCGGTGAGGGTCAGTGCCACCGGAGTGTCGAGCCAGCTCAACGCCTCCCGGTGCGAATGCTCGAGCAGTGTGGTCAGCCAGCGCAGGATCGAGGTCATCCGGCGCGGGTCGGTGGGCGGAGTGGGGCGGTCCAGCGCCGGGGAGATGTCGTGGCGCACATGGGTGTGCCATTCGTACACCAGCATGGCCGGCGCGAGTTCGAGTGGGTACCAGCCCAATTCGCCGTACGGGATGCGGATCGCGTTGAGCCCCGGCATGGTCAGCACGGTCAGGGCGGCAATGCCGCGACGGCTCCACGTCTCGAATTCGCCGGGGAGCTGTTTGGTTGTGTGCGAACGCTTTTCGTCGACGAGTCGCTCATTCAGGCGTTCCACGTCGCGGGTGGTCATATAGGCCGCGGCGGTCGGGGTGAGGATCGCGCGCAGCACGGTGGTCATGTGGATGAGCACGTCGGCGACCGACCAGCCCGCCGCCGCGCTGGGCGCGCCGAGGTCCGCGGCGCTCAGGTCGCGGCAGAAGTCGAGCACGGCGCGGCGCTCGTCGTGCAACGCGGGCAGATGTGCCGAACTCATCGCATCGCCCCGTCGACCGCCGGACTCCTCATGGAGTCCGGACATTACCCGGTTACGGCCCGGCTGTCCGTGCCGAGGAGGAATACCCGAAGATTGCTGCGTGACATGGAATCGGTGTGTGCGGTTGCGGCAATCGGCGTCGCGAGTTCTCCGCAGCCCCTACGATTCTCCTGGTTGGTCGAGTTCTCGGGATCGGGTCGGAGGTGGCGGTGCGGTTGCGGCAGCTGGGTTTTGCCGAATGATTGCTGATCTTCGAGGCGAGGTCGAGGCGCATCCGGCGATGTGGACTTGTCGGTGCTATGGGGCATGCTCTTGGCACGCAGACGTCAACGAACCCGCCCGGAGTGCACCATGTCATCGCGTCGAACGAAGCCGCAGCCGTTGTCCGACACAGAAATTCGGCAGATCGCCGCGGACCTCGCCGCCGATCGCCCACCCATGGTGTGGTTCACCGCGGAAGCGGTCGGGGTGCCCGAGGGTCGCTCGGGGAAGGTACTCGCGCTCGGTGATCCCGCCGAGGGCGATTTCCTCCAGGTGCGTCCCACGGGTTCCAAGGATGTGCTGTCGTTCTCGCCCACCGAAGTGACGCTGACCAAACCGGCCCGGCGCACCGCGCCCCCGGCCACCGCGAAACCCAGGAAGGACACCCCAGTGAGCATGCCGTCGTCCGTCACCCCGTCGCCGCAGCCGCCCAGCCCGGCTCAGGAGACCGCGGCCCCCGCGCAACCGGCCCCGGCCGTCGCCAAGCCCGCCGGGCCCAAGCCCACCGCCGAGTCCGACAGCTCCGCCGAGAACGGCAAGGCCGCCGCCAAGCAGCCCGCCCGCCCCGCGAAGGCCGCCCCCGCCCGCAAGGCGAAGACCCCCGAGGTCACCGTCACGTTGTCCGGCACCGCCGACGGGGAGTGGACCGTCGACGTCGTGAACGGCAAGAAGCGCACCGTGCGCGGCCTGACCGTCGCGGGCTCGTCGGTGGCCCAGGCCGCCAAACTCCTGCACCCCGAGGTCGCCGAGGTGGTCGACTCGGTCCTGGAGTCGGTGCGAAACTCCCAGCGCGTCAAGGTGGAACAGCTCCAGTCCGAACTCGAACACGCGCGTCGCCTCCTCGACGAGCTCTCGGGCTAGCGAGTCTTCGACGCCACGCCGTCGGCCGATTACGGGGTTCGCCCGCGTGATCCGAGGTGGGCCAGGATCGCCCACTGCTGCCCGCGTCGGCGCAGGATGAATACTTCACCGGCCGGGGCGATACTGTCCGCCTCGTCCGAAGGGGTCAGGGTGGTGGTGACGAATACGACCTCCCCACCCGAGGCGATGTAGTGCACACGTCGCTGTCGTGCCGGACGTGCGGTGGCGCACACCTGGCGGTAGTACGTGTCGACATCGGTACCGAATGCGGCGCTGTCATCAGCGGGGTAGCACGCGCCGTATTCGGCGAACACGGCTGTGACCGCGGCGCTGTCGCCGCACGCCAGTGCGGTGTCGTAGCGGTCGAGCACGGCCAGCACCTGTTCGTCGAGGGGCTGGACGTTGGTCGCGCCGGTCATGCCAGGGCTCCGATCTGCGGCGCGACGATCGGCGCTGTCGTCGGTGGCGACGTGGCCGATGCGGGTTCGTCACGGCCGGGGGTGTTCGCGCTGGTGATGAGCTGCTGAATCTGCCGGTGCAGGCGTAATGCCGCCCGCGGGTGCAACGACCAGGCCCGATATTCGCCGCCGTCCCAGGTGTACACCGAGATCCAGTACACCGGAACATTTTTCGCGTTGGCCGGAACGACCGGCGTGAATTCCTCTTCCTCGCTCGCCGGGTCGGCGTTCGCGCCCGACTCGCCGGTGAGCGTCACCTCCGCCTTCTGCAGTCCGACCGGCACCGGCGTCAGGAAGGCCGCGCGCTCGTCGTCGCTGGTCAGCGTCCGGTAACCGGGGTGGTCGCGGTCGCGTAGGGCAAAGAGCGCATTCCGCTCCACGTACAGGCCGACGACCCGCTGTCGCTGCCGGTACTGCCGAAAACCCATCACTCGCAGAACTCCTCATGTGGGGCGTCCATGTGACGCATATCGCTACGAACACGAACACTATGCATCACAACACTCTCCGTAGCAACTGTTCGCATGAGTAATATCTTCGTATGGAGTCTTGCGGGGTGTATTGTCCGAATGCGAAACCGACGAAGGAGACGTGGGTATGGAGGTCGAGGCGTTGAGCACCGACGAAGAAAGTGCGTGGCGGTCCTACCTGCGCTCGCACGCCCTGCTCACCCGCACCCTCGACGCCGAGCTACGCGCCGAACACGGCATGACGTTGCTCACCTACGACGCCCTGGTGCAGTTGTCCGAAGCGCCGGGCCAGGCGATGTACATGCGGAATCTGGCCGCCGCGCTGCTCTACAGCGCCAGTGGACTCACTCGCATCGTCGACGGCCTGGAGAAATCCGGCTACGCCGAACGCCGGATCGACCCCGCCAATCGGCGCGCGACCCTGGTCACGCTCACCCCCGAGGGAGTTCGAGCCCTGCAAGCGGCATGGCCGACCCACGTCCGCGGCGTCCGTGGCCATTTCGCCCGCTACCTCGGCGACGGTGAGGCACCGGTCCTGCGTCGCGTGCTGGCGGCCGTGGCGCAGGACCTCGAGACCGCTCCCGCCGGATCGTCGACAGCCGCGACGTAACACCGGCGCGCGGGCCCCGATGGATTCCCTGCCAGTGGGTCGCTGATCAGTGCAGTCGCATCGAATGAACTGGACCGAGCGGCGATCCGGACCTCGATGCAGCGTCATCGAACCGTGGTGCGGGAGGCGGCGACAGAGTGCGGCCGCCCACCGCGTGAGTTGTCCACCAGCGAACCGTGCGTCGCACAGGTTCCCGATCGCCCAGGGGTGCGCGTTGTTGCTGCATTTGATCGCCCTGCTCGCCTCCGCTGTCGTCGCTGCGGTCCTCGCGGCACGCTCCGCCGGGTCCGGCAGGCGTCGTCGAGCCGAGGCGCTGGCCCTTGTGACGGCCACGAACCACGAAGCGATCCCGGCAGGCATGGATTTCCCGGTGCGTTCGGTGCAGGTGCGAACCTGCGGGCGAATCGTCACCACGGGCCCGGTTCGATAACCGTGGCAGCCGCCGAGCTAGACGGCGGTTTCGCGGGTTTTGTGACTTTCGCGGCGCCAGACTCGGCGCGATTCGGGGTGGCCCTGGTGGCGCATCTCGTCGTGGAAGACGTAGCCGAGGGTGTATTCCTTGGCGTGGTACATGGCCGAATCCGCTTCGCGCAGTAGGTCGTAGACCGAGGTTTCGGCGGGGGTGGGCTCCGTCGGGAGCGCTGTGGGGACGTCCTGTGCGAGGAATGCCTCGGCCGGGGCCGAGGCCGGGCATGGGACGGTGTGGCCGCGGATCTCGTGCACCGAGCCCGCCGGGCGGGCGGAGCCCACGGCGATGCCGATGCTGGCCGTGATCGAGACCGCGCCGACGCTGAGTTCGAAGGGATTGTCGAACGCGGCGATCAGCCGTTCGGCGAGGGTTGCGGTGTCCGAGCGGTTCGCGCAGGTCAGCACGACGAACTCGTCACCGCCGTAGCGGGCGGCCACGTCGTCGTGCCGGATGACGCGGCGGATGCGGGCCGCGGCATTGGCGATCAGCTCGTCGCCGATGGCGTGGCCGTAGCTGTCGTTGACGGATTTGAAGCCGTCCAGATCGATGAACAGCAGGCACAGTGTGCGCCCGGCCCACCGCTCGTGATTGCGGGCGGGGGCGCGCAGCAGAGCCGAGCGGTTCAGCAGGCCGGTGAGCATGTCGTGATCGGCCTGATACTGCGCGCGTCGCTCGCTGCGCGCGCTGCGCCCGATCGCGCGCTCGCTGCGCGCCAGCACGCCGATCAGCAGTCCGGCCAGCAGGGTGGAGACCACCACTCGATCCACCACGCCGGGCCGATGGCCCATGGTCGGCACCAGCGAGGCGACCACGAGTGCGACCGCGATGACACTGGCCCGCTGACGCGACTGATCGGGCCGGATGCGCTGCTGCTGGCCCAGGGTGACCATGGTCGGATGCAGCGCCGCCAGCCCCACCAGCAGATACGCGCCCAGCAGCGGAACCAGCAGAATCTGCAGCGGCGGGTGGATCGACCCGGCCGCCACCAGGTTGTAGCCGAAATCGGCGATCAGGATCGCCAGCAGACTCGTATGCAGCAGGCGCAGTGAGGTTTCCGAGCGCATCGCGGTGACCACCGAATGGGTGACCACGGTCAGCAGCAGCGCATCGATGACCGGGTAGCAGGCCGCGATCACCGCGCTCGCCCCGTGCCCGCTGCTCAGGATCGGCGAGATCAGGAACGTCCACGAGGCCAGCAGTGCGCCCAGGCCGATCAGCCCGGAGTCCAGCAGCAGATCGTTGCCGCCGCCGTGCACGCGGCGCGGCGCGAGCCACAACAGCGCCGCGAGTAGTACGCCGCCATATCCGGACAGGGTGAACATGTCGTCGAACAGGTACTGCTCGGCCGGTATGAGATCGCGCAGCGTGATGCCGAAACCGAACAGTACGGCCGATCCGGCCAGCAGATACCACGGCATCGGTGCGGGCGGGTGATGTCGGTGCACGCCGACGGCGATCATCGCCACCGTCATCACGACGACCGCCGCCAAGACGGTGGTGACGACCGCTTCCGCGGCGGTGAGCAGGGGGAGCGCGATCATGACCGCGGCTATCATCGGCACGAATGCGCGCCACAATGGCCCGGCCAGATGCCGGAGGTCGACCGTGTGCTGTTCGCTGAGCATCATCAGTCCCCCTTGTCCGCTCCGTCCCCGATGAACCGTGCCGCGTAGTAAGTCTGGGAATCCTCCACTGCGATCTCGACGGTGGCCCGTTCTCCGATCGCCGTCCGCAGAGCGTCGGCGAACGAGAAGCGAGAGTTGTTGTATGAGCAGATGTCCCAGCCGACGGCCGCGCGCTCCGCCGCCAATATCCGGACGACTGATTCGATCATGACATGAAATGCGGCCCCTTGTCGCGCGCCCGGCGCGACCAATGTGAACCCTGCATAGTAGATCGCGTCACGCTCGGCGTGTTGGGGAAAACGCGCCGCGAAATATTCGGGACTGATCCACGGAACGGTCTCCAGATGACGAGTCAACGTGGTCAGACCGATCGGTTCGCCGTCGGGCGCGCGGGCCACGTGCTTCTGGATTCGCGGATCTGTCATCTCCTGATGGAATTCGCCCGGATGCAGAACCTGCCGTGCGATCGCCCGAGTGCGTAATGGACCGAACGCGTCCTCGTAGAGCAGTTGGAAGCGTTCGATCTGCGGATCCGGAATCGTGGTCTCCACGCTGACCCGGATGCCGCCGGCAGCCGAAGTCGCTGTACGACTTGATCTTTCCGGTTCCTCGGGTTCGGTCACGGTTGGTTCCATCCCGCCGTGTTGTACGCCGCCAGGGCCAGCGCGCAGGTCGGCCGTCCGTCGGAGGTGGCCGCGATCGTACTGGTGCACACCGGCCCGAAGACCCCGGCGCGGGCCGCTGTCATCTCGGTCAGGCTCGCGTGGATGAGTTCGTCGACCGCCCTGGCGGTTTCGGCCTCGTGCTCGACGAACAGGCCCGCGCCGGAGCCGTCGTCGCGTACGGTCCAGCCGATTCCGGCCGCCGCGGTCGCGCCCTCGGTCTCGGCGAATTCCACCGCGTACACGCAATACAGCCGATCGCCCCAGACGATGGGTTTGCGCACTCTGCGGGTCCGCTCGATCGTGGCGTGTGGCGGGATCACCGACGACAGGCGGACCAGATTCGCTTCTCCCACACCGAGTTCGCGCAGCGCGGCGTCGAATGCGGAGATTCTGGTCGACCCCACTCCGACCGCCGCGCCGACCTCGATGGTCAGCGCGGCGGGGCGGGGTGGGGCGGTACTTCCGGTTCCGAATGTGCCGTGGTGTCGGTGGGTTATGAGCATCCTGTGATCCTTCCCCCGGGGATCCCAGTGTTGCATTTTGAAGGGTGATCTTGCGGCAAAACTTCCTGGAACTGAAAAACATCGTTTCATATCTGTCGCGTATCACCCCCGGTTGCGTGAACACCCGTCGGCGGGTCGGTGCATACCTCGGATGTGAACGCTAACGGCCCGCTAAGATCCGGACACGACCAAGTGGTCGAATGAGGATTTATCGGACAGGAGGGCCGCATGCCACCCGCTGCAGCGCCACCAGGAATTGTCGAATCGGTGCTGGCAGGAGGCCCGGCACACGAAATATTGGCCGAAGGCGGCGGGCTGCGCCTGGACGCCTCACCCGTCGACTACGTCCTTGTCGCGATCTATTTCGCCTTCGTACTCGGCATCGGCTTGTTGGCCCGTCAGCGGGTGTCCTCGAGCATCGATTTCTTCCTGTCCGGGCGCTCGTTGCCCGCCTGGGTCACGGGTCTGGCGTTCATCTCGGCGAACCTCGGCGCGGTCGAGATCATGGGCATGTCCGCCAACGGCGCCCAGTACGGCATGCCGACGATGCACTACTACTGGATCGGCGCGATCCCGGCCATGCTGTTCCTGGGCGTGGTCATGATGCCGTTCTACTACGGCTCCAAGGTGCGCAGCGTGCCGGAGTTCATGCGCCGGCGGTTCGGCACGGGCGCGCATCTGGTCAACGCGCTCAGCTTCGCGATCGCCCAGGTGCTCATCGCGGGTGTGAACCTGTACCTGCTGGGTTCGATCGTGAACGTGCTGCTGGGCTGG
Organism: Nocardia coffeae; assembly: GCF_019890715.1. Taxonomy (NCBI): domain Bacteria; kingdom Bacillati; phylum Actinomycetota; class Actinomycetes; order Mycobacteriales; family Nocardiaceae; genus Nocardia; species Nocardia coffeae. Next base: position 78,107 of record NZ_JAINZY010000019.1, read on the forward strand.
CCGCTGTGGGTGTCGATCATCGTCGCCGCGGCGATCGTGCTGTCCTACATCACGCTCGGTGGTCTGTCGGCCGCGATCTACAACGAGGTGTTGCAGTTCTTCGTCATCGTGGCCGCGCTGCTGCCGCTGACGCTGGTCGGCCTGCATCGCGTCGGCGGCTGGAGCGGGTTGAAGCACCAGATCGCCGCCAAGGTCCCCGATGCCTCGCAGCAGATCCACTCCTGGCCGGGTAACGAGCTCAGCGGCTTCTCCAACAACTTCCTGTCCATCGTCGGCATCGTGTTCGGTCTGGGCTTCGTGCTCTCGTTCGGTTACTGGACGACCAACTTCGTCGAGGTGCAGCGCGCGCTGGCCACACATTCGATCTCCGCGGCGCGGCGCACCCCGATCATCGGGTCGTTCCCGAAGATGTTCATCCCGTTGATCGTCGTCATCCCCGGAATGGTCAGCGCGCTGATCGTGCCGCAGATCGCGGAGTACAAGGCGACCGGCAAGGGCGATGTCACGTACAACGACGCGCTGCTGTACCTGATGAAAGACGTTCTCCCCAACGGACTTCTGGGTGTGGCGCTGACCGGTCTGCTGGCCGCGTTCATGGCGGGCATGGCGGCGAACATCTCCGCGTTCAACACGGTGTTCAGCTTCGACCTGTGGCAGCAGTACGTGAAGAAGGACAGGCCGGACGGCTACTACCTGAATGTCGGGCGTTGGGCGACCGTGGGCGCCACGGTGGTCGCGGTCTTCACCGCGTTCATCGCCGGGAACTTCTCGAACATCATGGACTACCTGCAGACGCTGTTCTCGTTCTTCAACGCGCCGCTGTTCGCCACGTTCATCGTCGGTATGTTCTGGAAGCGGATGACCGCGACGGCCGGTTGGGTCGGTCTGGTGTTCGGCACCCTGTCCGCGATCTTCATCTTCATTCTGAGCGAGACCGGGGTGATCAACCTGTCCGGTCAGGGCTCGAGTTTCCTGGCCGCCGGTGTGGCCTTCGTGGTGGATATCGTGCTCAGCGTGGTGGTGAGTCTGGTGACCGCGCCCAGACCCGAGGCCGAACTGGTCGGGCTGGTGTACTCGCAGACCCCCAAGGCCAGCCTGACCGATGCCGACGCCGCCACGTTGCCGTGGTATCAGCGTCCGGTACTGCTCGCGGGGATCTCCCTGGTCCTGGTCATCGCGCTGAACATCTTCTTCGGATAAGGAAGTGACGTAATGCTTTTCGATATCCGCACAATCGTCGGCGGGTTGCTCGGCATCTACGGCGTGATTCTGATCATCGTCGGGGCCGTCAACCACAGCGCCGCGGATCTGCAGCGCAGTGGCGGCTGGAACACCAATCTGTGGTCGGGGATCGTCATGGCGGTCATCGCCGTCGGATTCCTGATCTGGGTTCGCCTGCGGCCCACGCAGGTGCCGCGTCAGACCGAATCCAGCAGTCCCGCAGAGTAATCGGGACGCTCACGCGGTAGTGAAACGCTCGGCCGCGACGGCAACTGTGCCGTCGCGGCCGAGTCGTTGGATCAGGTGTCGAGGAACTGCGCGGCGAAGACGTCCTCGATCCGCAGGCGACGCGGGGACAGGCCCTGCTCGTAGTGGTAGCGCAGATAGGTGTCCAGGGCGGCGCGGTTGGCGGTGATGCCGTAGGGCCAATGGTCCGGGCCGAACTGAGCCTCGTTGCGTTCGATCAGGGCATTCATCCACGGGACCATGGTGGGGACCTGGTACAGCCTGCGGTCTCGGCGGTAGCGTTCGGCGGCTTGGTCTTTCGCGCGGCAGAAGGTGTCGTAGACCTCGCGGACCAGGTCGGGGCGGGTGTCGAGCAGGTCCTGCCGGACGACGACGGTGTGCATGATCGGGAAGATGCCCGTGCGGCGGTGGTAATCACGCTCGAGCGGTTCGAAATCGGGGAACAGGCGGGCGACGTTCGGGGATCCGTCCAGTGCGCACTGCGGGACGTTCGCCGAGAACAACGCGTCGATCTCACCGGCATCGAGCATCTCGCTCAACGTCGCGTCCGCGGGCGCGTTGGTCACCTGCACGTTCGAAGGATGCGGGTGCGGGATGAAATCGAAAGGCGGCGAGGCGTATTCGAGTCCGCCGATCACCCAGCGGTTCGCGGCGGGATCGAATCCGTACTCGTCCATCAGGATTCCCTTGGCCCACACGCCCGAGTCCTGGCCGTAGGTGCCGAATTCGCCGATGGTCCGGCCGGTCAGGTCCGCCGGGCCCGTGATTCCGCTGTGTGTGTTGACGAAGACGCAGGAATGCCGGAACACGCGGTTCGGGAAGATCGGCAACGCGACATACGGCAGCCCGGATTCCAGCAGCCGCAGGTAGAAGGTGAGGCCGAGTTCCGCGATGTCGTACTCGTTCTTGCGCACCGCTCGCTCGAATATCTCCGGCAGGGTGGCCGCGGTCCGCATGGCGATGTCGGTGCCGTCGAGGCCGACGCTGCCGTCGAACAGCGCCGCGGTCGTATCGTATCGGTAGGTTCCTATGGTGAGGGTTTCGTCGGTCATCTCGACTCCTTTCGAACTCCTTTGTCGGCGAGCTGATTTCGATATTTCCCGACCCGGCCGCAGTGCGTCCAACACCCTTTCCGCACGTCCCATACCGCGTGGGTATCGTGTTGCGGTGGACCTTCGCTCGCTCCGGTACTTCGTGGCCGTCGCACAGGAGCGGCACATCGGCCGCGCGGCGCGTCGTCTGCACATGACCCAGCCGCCGCTGAGCCGCGCGATCCGGGAGCTCGAGGACGAACTCGGCGTCACCCTGTTCGAGCGCACCTCGAAGGGCGTCACCCTCACCCCCGCGGGGACGGTGATGTTCGACGAGTCGGTCGCGCTGCTGGAACACGCCGACCTGCTTCGTACCCGGGTGACCGCCGCGGCCGGCGCCACCACGCTCACGATCGGCACGCTCGCGGATACCGCCGAACTCGTCGCGGGAACGCTCGTCACCCGATTCCGCGAGCAGCATCCGTCGGTCGAGGTGAGTATCCGCGAGGCCGACCTCGGTGATCCGACCGCCGGGCTGCGCGCCGGGTTGGTCGACGTGGCATTGACTCGAACTCCGTTCGAGGACAACGGAATCAGCACCCGAGTCCTGCGCCGGATCCCCGTCGGCGTGGTTCTGCGCGAGAACGACCCACTGGCCGGGCGCGAGTCGATCGGCTCGGACGATCTGACCGACCGCCGCTGGGTCCGGCTCCCGGACAACGCCGATCCACTGTGGGCGGCCTACTGGACCGGCGGCCCGCCGGACGGTTCGTCACCGATCGTGCGGACCATCCAGGAATGCCTGCAATCAGTCCTGTGGAATGCGACATCGGCTCTCGCGCCCCTCGATCAGCCCCTTCCCGCAGGTCTGGTCGTCGTCCCGTTCCGCGATCGCCCTCCGAGTCATCTGGTGGTGGCGCAATCCGAGGCTGCGCCGAGCCCGCTGGTCCGCAGTTTCGTCCAGCTTGCGGTGGACAGCTTTCGCTGAGCCCGTGCGGGTCAGAGCGTGATCACGATCTTGCCGTGCACGTGACGTCCGGCCTGCATCGTCACCGCATCGCGAATCTTCTCGATCGGGAAGGTCGCGGCGATCGGCACGGTGAGCGTTCCGGCGAGGATCGCGTCGCTGATCCGGGTCATGTCGTCCGGGCCCGCGTTCATTCCGCCGGTCGCGCGCGCACCGCCGGGAGGATTGGGCCCTGCGGCGACAGTGGAGATCCGCTCGGGCGGAACACCCAGTGCGAGTGCGGTTTCAGCCGTTTCGGTGCCGAACAGATCGGTGGCGGCGGTCACGCCCTCGGGGGCCGCGGCGCGCACCCGATCCGCCAGTCCGGGGCCGTAGGTGACCGGTTCGGCGCCGAATCCGCGCAGGAATTCGAAGGTGCCTTCCGACGCCGTCCCGAGCACTCTGGCGCCGGCGAGCTTCGCGAGCTGGACGGCGAACACGCCCACACCGCCCGCTGCACCGCCGATCAGGACGGTGTCGCCGGATCGCAGATCGATCGCCGTCAGTGCGGCGGCCGCGGTCATACCGGCTACCGGAAGCGTGGCCGCCACCTCGTCGCTGATGCCCTCCGGTGTGTGCCAGAGCCCTTCGGCCGCTCCGGCGCGCGTATCGACCACCACCAAATCGGCGGCGGCCCGACCCATCGCACCACCGTAGACACGGTCGCCCACAGCGAAACCCGTTGCGCTGTCACCGACTTCGTCCACCACGCCGGCGAAGTCGTAACCGAATCCGGCCGGCACGGTGATGCCGAACTGCGCCGCCGCCTCGGGCTGCGCGGCGATGAGCCAGTCCATGGGATTCAGACCGGCGGCGGTGACGCGGACGCGGACCTCGCCCGGTCCGGCATGCGGTTCCGGAACCTCGCGCAGCTCCAGTACCTCGGGACCGCCGAACGTCTCGTAGATGACGGCTCGACTCATTGCGACCTCCAGAGAAACAGTAACGGGACTTGGTTCCATCACTGTACCGCAGTGACGGGACCAAGTCCCGGTACGATGTGGGCATGGCCCGCTGGCAACCAAACGCATCACAGCGACTCGTCGTCGCCGCTCTCGAACTGTTCGAGGAGCGCGGCTACGAGAACACGACGGTGATCGAGATCGCGGAGCGCGCCGGACTCACCAAGAGCACCTTCTTCCGGCATTTCCCCGACAAGCGGGAGGTGCTGTTCGGCGGCGGCACGATGACCGGACTGCTCGTCGACGGAATCACCGCGGCCCCGGCCGAAGCCGGCCCGCTCGAAGCGGTGGCGCACGCCCTGGACGTAATCGGCAGAGAAGCCTTCCCGCCGGAACGCCGCGAGTTCGCCGCCCGGCGGCAAGCGGTCATCGCCGCCCACCCGGAACTGCGGGAACGCGAGGCGCTCAAAGGTCTGGGCCTCACCGCGTCGATGATCGAAGCGCTGGAACGCCGCGGCGTCCCCGACCTGACCGCCCGCGTCGTCGCCGAACTCTGCGGGATCGCCTGGAAGATCGCCTACGAGCGCTGGAGCGACCCGGCCAACCACGACGAGTTCGGCGAACTCGCCCGCCGAACCCTCGCCGAAGTGCAAGCCGTAGCGGAATCCCAGAGTCGACCGTGATCGAGCCGGCGAGTCGAACACCCTGGTGCTGATCTGAACGATGCAGACTCGTCGGGGCGCGGGCGCGGGCGCGGGCGCGGGCGCGGGCAAGGGGCAAGGGCAAGGGCAAGGGGCGATCCTGCGAATCGCCTACGTGGCCCGATCCGCCGCGTGGTGAGTGCTTCTCCGGGTATTCCGTCCTGTTCTGCTGCCTGAGATCTTCGAGTCCCCTGTCCGTCATTGTGGGTGAACTGGGCCGGGGCGACGATTTGGCTGGGTACAGATTTCGTAATCGAACCGCAGTCGTTGTCTATGACGCGGCAACGTTGGGGCGGGGCGCTGTGCCCAACGTCGAGAAGTGCTCGCGACAGCGGGCTGTCGGCAATGGTGGGTGCTGCTGTGGTTTCGGGTTGGGGTGCGTGTTTTGTCGTGCGGTTGCGATCATGGGTCCTCGTAGACTGGAATTGATCAGCGGTTCTCTGAAAATTGGTGTGTGCGTGGATGATTGGGTCAGTTGTCCAGGGTGAAGATTCTGATTTCACATGGATTCGCGGGGTGTTTCGGGGTGGTTTTCTCGGTAGAATTCGAACATGGATTCGATGGGGGAGATTGGAGGGTCGACAGCCGATGCGTTGTTGGCTGCGGTAGGTGAGTTGGTCGAACAATCGCTGACCCCGTTGTCCGACGCTGGAACGGTGGAGTTGCTCCGCGGTGTGGAGCGTGCGGCACGCATGTTGGCTGCGGTGCAGCATCGGGTGTTGATCGAGGTGGATTCCCGCTCGATTCCGGCGGATTCGGGTGCCAAGACGATCAAACGGTTCCTGATGGAAACCTTGCGCCTGTCGAACGCCGAAGCCGGTGCACGAGTACGCGCGGCGGCGAAGGTGGGCACGTTCCGTGATTTGTGCGGTGAGGAGCGTGAGCCCGAGTTACCGTGCGCGGCAGCGGCGTTGCGGTCCGGGGATATTTCGGTGGAGCACGCGCGGGGTATCGCGGCGGTGATGGCCAGGATCCCCCGCGCCGCCGACGAAGCCGATCGTGCTGCGGCGGAACAGATCCTGACCGAATTCGCCGAGACCGGGTCTCCTGATGATATGAGCAAGGTCGGCGACAGCATTCTGGCGTATCTGGACCCGGACGGAAAAGTCACCGACGAGACCGATCGTGCGCGCATGCGTGGTATCCGAATCGGCCGACAGCGTGCGGATGGGATGTCCCCGATCAGTGGCGAGATCGATCCGATCCTGCGGGCGTTACTCGATCCGGTGCTCGCGAAATACGCGCGCCCGGGGGTAGGGAATCCGGACGATCCGACCAGTCCTGGTGCGGATGTGGACCGTATGGATTCGGAGTTGATTGCTGCTGCGGCGCAGCGTGATTCCCGCACCGCCGCCCAACGTACTCATGACGCGTTCGCTCTGTTGCTGGGTGAGTTGGTGGATACCGACAAGCTCGGCTCGCATCGAGGGATTCCGGTTACCACGGTGCTGACGATGCGGGTGCAGGATGTGGAGCGCCTGTCCGGGGTGGCGACGACCGCGACCGGTGGGACGGTGGCGGTCACTGAGGCGTTGTGGTTGGCGGAGCGGTCCCGCCCGTATCTGGCGGTGTTCGACCACAGTGGTTTACCACTGCATTTGGGTCGGATGCGTCGGTTGGCTTCATCCGCGCAACGGTTTTCGTTGATTGCTGCGTTGGGTGGTTGTTCGCGGCCTGGGTGTGATGCGCCCGCGTCGTTGTGCGTGGTGCATCATGTGCGTGATTTCAGCAAGGGTGGTTCGACTGATATCGAGAATTTGGTGTTGGCGTGTGATCACTGTCATTCGCTGATCAACGACACCGAGACGGGTTGGGGAACTGTTGTCCTGAACGAGGGTTCACAGTTCCCTGGCCGGACGGGGTGGATCGCGCCGGGGCATATTGATCCGACTGGTACTCCGCGAGTGAACCATCGTCATCGAGCGGGTGAGTTGCTGGCGGAGGTTGTGGCGGGTATTCACCGGTGTCGGGAACGAGAGCGGGAGCGGGATCGTGTGGCGCATCGGCGTTGGTTGCGTGAGCGACAACCAGGAGGTGTCGCGGCCTGAACCGGGGCCGTGATCGCCAATGCGACGAGGCTGCGGTCTGGTCTGTGGCCGTGACGCCAACCTGGCGGTATCGCGACCTGAACCCGGAGGGAATTCGACCTCCGGGGGTACTCGCGTGGGCCGATGATGTTGCGTGCGTCGGGTTGTGAGTCCGGAGTGACCGATCCGGTGTCGGTCGTACGGCCGGACTCGTCGAGGAGGTGCAGCCGCAGAGATCGGTCATCAGCGGCCGCTGCCAGCGACCTGTCCGTCGTGGAGCAACCTCCAGAGCGTCGGTGCAAGGCCCGCGCGCATGAGTCCGGCGGGGGCGGTGAGGTCGAAAACCAGTGTTCTGCCGAGGTTTTCGAGGCGGCGGGCGACGCTGCTGTGGTGCAGGTGTAGCAGGTCGGCGGCTCGACGTAGCGAGCCTGTGGTGCAGTAGGCATCGAGGGCGTCGAGATCTTCATGGCGCGAGGCGATTCGGTCTATCGCTGCGATATCGGCGTTGTCTCGCAACAGGTTCGCAGGGATCCGGTGCCTGCCCCGGCCCGCGCGACGGATCTGTCCGGGCTGCCGCCCGCCTACGTCGGGTCCGCGGAATTCTGCCCGAACCGCGACGAGGACATCGACTACGCACTGCGCCTGCTGCAGGCCGGGGTGTCGGTCGAACTGCATGAGTGGCCGGGCGCTTTTCATGGCTCGCAGGCGATCCTCTACGCCGAGATCTTCCAGCGTCAGCTCACCGAACTTGCCGGTGCCATCCGCCGCGGTCCGGCCGACTGATCAGGCGCGTTCCGGAATACGGAACCCCTTGTCATCACACTCTGAAAGCGTACACTTACGTTCGTGTCCGCTTTCAGAGATGTGGATCTGGCCATTCTGGGTGATCCGATGCGGCAGGCGATCTTCGAGCGTCTGGCTCGGCGGCCGTCGTCGGTGGGAGAGCTCGCGGAGTCGCTGCCGATCACCCGGCAGGCGGTGTCGCAACATCTGCGGGTGTTGCGGGACGGCGGATTGGTGGTGGCCACGCCCGAGGGCACACGGCGCATATACCGGATAAATCCGGAGGGGCTCGCCGCGATTCAGGCGTATTTCCAACGGATCTGGGACGACGCGCTCACCGCTTTCCAGAAGGCCGCCGATGCGGCTATCCCCGAACCCGAACAGGAGAATCCCTCATGAGCACACCCGCCGTTCCGATCCTGCAGGGCTCCGCGACAGTCGCCCTACCGGTCGACCGGGCGTTCGCCTTCTTCACCGAATCGTTCGGCAGCTGGTGGCCTGCGGCATATCACATCGGGCAGTCCGAGATGGCCGATGTGGTTCTGGAACCGCGCATCGGTGGGCGCTGGTACGAGCGGGGTGTGGACGGCGCCGAATGCGATTGGGGCCGGGTGCTGGAATGGGAGCCGCCGCATCGCCTGGTGGTGACCTGGCAGGTCAACGGGCACTGGCAGTTCGACCCGGATCCCGTCCGAGCCAGTGAGATCGAGATACGTTTCGCCGCAGACGATTACGGTCAGACCGCGGTGACGCTCGAACATCGTCACATCGATCGTCTCGTCGCGGGCGAGGGTATCGCGCACACCATCGCCGAGCGGGGCGGCGGATGGAGCACCCTGCTCGAGCTGTTCGCGAAGACCGCCGAAAATCATTCCACGGGAGGCGATCCCGCATGAACGATATGGAGATGGCGCGCCTCGAGCGAGTGGACCTGGCCGAATTCCTCGCCACCCTCACTCCCGACCAGTGGGAGCAGCCCTCCCTCTGTGAGCACTGGCGGGTTCGAGATGTGGTGGCGCACATGATCAGTTATGAGGAACTGGGGCGCTGGGGTCTGCTCCGGCGCTTCGCCAAGGGACGGATCGTGCGCGCCAACCAGGCCGGTGTCGACGAGTTCGGCTCGCTCGGCCCCGAACGTCTGCTGCAATTCCTGAACGCACATCTGGTGCCCCGCGGACTGACCGCCGGATTCGGCGGCATGATCGCGCTGGTCGACGGCACCATCCACCACCAGGACATCCGCCGTCCCCTGGGCATCCCACGGCAGATCCCGACAGATCGTTTGACCCGTGTTCTCGACGCCACCCTCCCCAACCCGCGCCTGGGCGCCTGGCATCGAATCCGTGGACTTCGCTTGCGTGCCAACGACATCGATTGGTCACACGGCACCGGGCCGGAGGTTGTCGGCACCGGTGAAGCGCTACTCCTGGCGATTACCGGCCGTCCCAGCGTTCTGAGCGAACTCACCGGCTCAGGACAATCGATCCTGGCTGCTCGCATCGGTGCGTGATCGTTGCAGCGCGAGGCCAGCGTGCCATATGTCCCACCGTGGCGAATTGGCTCGTCGAGGGCAGTGGAACACCCAATCTGACTATGCAGGAACGGCATTGCGCGCTCGGATGATCACCTTCGGGCGCCATCGTGGTGCGCGAACTCAGGTTGACAGGAAAGTGGCGCAACCGGATTCGGGTTCATCGCGGCAGCAGTGAATCAATTGAAGCCCGACATGCGTGCTTCGAGGTGCACCTCGAAGCACGCATGTCGATATCGGCCATGCACCGTCGGATACGCGAGTGGTGAGGTTGGCCGACAGCGGTGAGCGCGTGGGATCAGGCTGTAGCGCGACGACGCCGGACCAGGCCGATGATGATGTCGACGACGAGGAAGCCCAGCAGGGTGATGCCGAGCGCCGGGGCGAACCAGCCGACGGCCGCGGCGATCACGACCAGACCGGTCAGCAGCGCCGGGTGGATGCCGCGCAGGACGCCGCGTCGTGGCGGTGTGCCGAGGGCGAATCGGCTCGCGCGCAGCGGGCGGCGGCGCCACCACATCATGTAGCCGCGCACGATGACGGTGATCAGTGCGAGCATGGTCAGCAGGAGCAGCAGTTGGTTGGCCAGGCCGAACATCATGCCCATGTGCAGGGCGATACCCCAGTTCGCGAGTTTGGCCATCAGCGGCCAATCCGCGTAGCGCACGGTGCCGGTGACCTCGCCGGTGACGCCGTCGACGGCGATCGCATCCTGGGTGAGTGAGCCGGCGATGCGGCGTTCCTTCACGATGAATGCCGTGTGATCCGTTGTGGGGAGAGTGATTTCGACCGAGCCGTCGACGTGGTGACCGCGTGCTACGGCGAAAACCTTGTCCACCTGGGCAATTCGATCGGTGGATAGTTGCGTTGCGGCGGGGGCGCCCGCGGACATGTCCATGCCCGGCATATCCATCCCGGGCATGCTCGACGAACTGCTCGGTTGTGCACCCGATCCCGGCAGCGCACTGCTCACCGACGGCGTCGTCCAGCTCAACTGCGCCCTGAGCGCATCGACGTGCGCGCCCGCATAGGTGGACCAGGTCATCCCGGTCGCGGACAGGAACAACAGCGGCAACAGCACCCACATACCCACGGCAGCATGCCAATTCACCGTCCGCAGGCGTCCCTGGCGGCTGCGATCAGGCCAGATCAGCCGTCGCAGGCCACGGTATCGCGAGCCGGCTCGGCGCATCCACACCACCAGTCCGGCCAGCCCGACCACCCAGAGCCAGGACGCGGCCGCCTCACTGTACAGCCGACCCGGTTGTCCCAGATGCAGATTCCGGTGCAGCTGATCGATCCAGGTCCGCAGCGGCAACGCGCCTGTACTGCCGTAGACCACGCTCACGCCGACCGACTTCGCGGTCGCCGGATCCACGAACACGGCCCGTTGCTCGGACTCACCCAACGACGGATCGGTGAACAGCACCCGGGTCGTATCCCCAGCGTGCTGCGCCGGATCAACAGCCGCCAGAGCGAGTTTCGGCTCCGCCGCCACGGCAGTGGCCACCTGATCCGCCAGCGGCCGCGCAGGTCCGGTCGAATCGACATGCAGCAGATCGTGATTCACGATCGACTCGAGAGTCGGAGCAATCGAATACAGCGCCCCCGTGAGCGCCGCGATCAGAATGAACGGGCCGACGAACACCCCGGCATAGAAGTGCAACCGCATTGTCAGCGCAGTGATCGCGCCGCGCGAGTTCGACCGCCCGGCCGACGGCTCCGCGGATTGTGCGGTCACCGATCCTTCGGTCGATTCGACAGGTATTCCTTTGTGCGACTGCGAAACTCGATCAGACTCGGCAGGTATTCGGTTGGCCGTGGGCGTTGGAGGCTCGGCGTCCCGGGCGCCGATCGGCGCACCGTAGCTCTGCTCGGGTGATGCGGCACTCGAGACGTCGGCCGATCCGCTCGATGGCACGTCCGGCGTAGCAAACAGATGAGCGTCCGTAGTGGTCATTGCGCTGTCGCCTGCCGACTCGTCGAACGGCTCGGTCGGCGGCCTGCCCGCGCGATCGGCCGATATGCCGATATGCGTGGTGGCTGAACCGCTCTGATCGATATGCGGATCGGCGGCGGGTGTGGGCTCGGGATCGTCACGTGTGCCGGCGGTCGACTCGGCCGGTGGTTCGGCGGTGGCGTCCGGGATCGGGGGATTGGTGGTGCTCACGGCGTTGCTCCTGGTTGGCTGCCACCCGTGGATGCGCTGCTGTCCGGGTGAGTCCTCGGTGTGCGAGGACGTCCGCCCCTCATATGCGGACGCCTTCTCCTCTGATGAGCGTTCCGGCAGGCACGTTCGTCAGACACCACACGGCGAGGTCCCGGGGGACGCCGGATCGACGAGACTCGGCAGCAGTCCGGTCGGACTCGTATCGAAAGTCCGCGACGCACGGTCGTTCCGGTCCGACAGCTCCGATCGGCGGTGCCTCGGCGGATGCTCGACGATCACGCCGGACAGTGTCCGAGGCGGCGGCGTCGTGCCGGACTCTCCGTCACGCTGTGCCACTCCGGTTGAATCTCACTAGGCAGGCATTGCTGCTGCCAGGTGATGATCCGACCGATTCGACAGTGCCCGTCCTGAATTCGCCACAGCCACCGACTTGGAATGACAAGGCATTCCGTCGGTGATTCCGCGCGACAGGCGGTGCGGTGCTGCTGCGTCGATCGGCGGGTGCCAGGCACGCCTGAGCGTCTGTCCGCCAACCGATCCGGTGCGACGTACGTCGATCCACTTGTGTGGTGCGAGGATTCACCCTGCGACACGATGATCGGGGCCGTCGGCAAGTGGCCGGTCGGTCATCGGTGTGCTGCGAAACGCGCGAAAGATGTTCGCGCGCACGGGTGTATGGATGAATGTGGGATCAGGCAGGCAGCGGTGGGCCGCGAGTCCGGCAGGAGTCTGCGGCGAAGATCCGGTGGATGACGCGGTCGCGGTGCGCGATCGGCAGCGGCGACGGGGGAGCGGCCGCGGGCGGGCGAACCAGCAGCGGCAGTGCACGGGACAGTGCGGAGATGAGGATTCGGTAGGCGGCCTCCGCGCCGTGGATCACGACGGATGCGGCGCATGCGGCCGCGACGTGCGCGGCGAGCATCGCCGGCCTCCACAGCGAACCCGGATGCGGCATGTCGAGCATGTCCACGGACATCGCCGCATGGCCCAGCAGTTGTCCGCCGATCAAGGCCGTGACCAGGCCGGTTCGGGTGGTGCGCAGGGAGCGCAGACCTGTCACCAGAGCGCCCACCACCGCGCAGGCGGCGACGAGCAGCAGTAGCGTGCGCGACTGCAGGGGCATGGCTCCGGCAGCCCAGCCGTGCGCCCCGATGGCCAGCGCGCCGGAGACGGCTCCGGCCGATCCCCCGCGCAGCCGCGCGACCGCGCTCCGGCGCTGTTGCGCCGCAGCCGAATCGCGGGCCGGGGATCGGCCGGGGGCGAGGATCACCCGAAGATGATACCGAGGCGGCGCCGCCGAACCGTCGGTGAGGCGGCGCCGACCGTGCTACTCGGCGGGGACGTCCATTTCCGCCAGCGGCTTGCGCAGCAGCTTTCCGGTGGCATTGCGCGGGAGTTCGTCCAGGAAGATCACCTCGCGCGGCACCTTGTACCGAGCCAGGTTCGACTTGACGTAATCCTTGATCTCCTGCACGTCGCGCTTGGAGTCCGGACCGGGAACGACGAACGCGCGCAAGCGTTTTCCGAATTCGCGGTCGTCCACGCCGATCACCGCGGCCTCCAGCACGTCGGCCCGGTCGGCGAGCAGATGCTCGACCTCCTGCGGGAAGACGTTCTCACCGCCGGAGACGATCATGTCGTCGTCGCGGCCATCGATGAACAGCAGACCGGTCTCGTCGAAGTGGCCGACGTCACCGCTGGACATCATGCCGTCGACGGTCTCCTTGGTGCGGCCGTCGGTGTACGCCTTGAACGAGTGCGGGTTCTCGATGAAGATCGTGCCGGTCACATTCGGCTCGGTGACCCGCTTGCGCTGCTCGTCGTACAGCGCGACACGGATGCCCACCGGCGACTTGCCCGCGGTGTTGGGCGCGCGGCGCAGCTCCGGCGGGGTGGCCACGGTGATCACGGCGCATTCGGTGGAGCCGTACACGTTGTAGAGGGAGTCGCCGAAGTAGTCCAGGCTGCGGGTGACCACATCCGGCGGGATCGCCGAACCGGCCGCGAAAATGACGTTCAGCGAGGACATGTCGTACTTGCCCAGGATGTCGGCGGGCAGATCGAGCATGCGCTGCAACATCGTCGGCACCACGACCAGTTCCTCGGCCCGGAACTTCTCGATATTGGCCAGTGTCGCTTCTGGATCGAAGCGCCTCTGCTGGAACACGATTCGGTTGCCCAGCGCCAGGCCGATGGTGAACTGCGACAGGCCGGTGGCGTGGAAGATCGGCGCGGCCATCAGGATCGTGCCGTCGCGCGGCACCGGAATCCGATCGACCAGCTGCGCGGAGATGAACGGGCTCACCTTGTCTCGCGGCGCACCCTTCGGAGTGCCGGTGGTGCCACTGGTCAGGATCACCATCCCGCCCGGCTTGGCCGGAAGCTTCACCGGATCGTCGGACTGATCGGCCATCAGCGAATCGAGCGTCGGCACCGACGCGTCGACGCCGTCCTTCTCGTCGGACCAGGTCAGGATGCGCGGCACGGAATCCGGGATCGCGCTCATCAGATCGACGAATTCGCTGTCGTGCAGGACCGCTTTGACCTTCTCGCGCGCGGCCACGTCGGCGAACTGCGGCTTGGCGAATCCGGTGTTCATCAGCACCGCGCGCACGCCCAACTTGCCGGTGGCCAGCAGCGTCAGCACCAGGCCGCGATGGTCGCGGGCCAGCACCGCGATCACGTCGCCCTCACCGATGCCCTGCGCAGTCAGCGCCCGTGCCAGCGCATTCGACTGCCGGTCGAGTTCGCCGAAGGTCAGCTCACCGCGCTCGTCGACGATCGCCGGGGAGTTCGGGCGGGTCTGCGCGGAATGCACGACCACGCCCGCGAACGGGCCGTACTTGCCGATCGCGACGACCGAGCGCACCGCATGATCGAGGCGCAACGGGTTGAACAGCCCGCGCCTGCGCATCGTGTTGGCCCCCAGAGCCAAATCCCCGACCTTGCGGAGGGTGGTGCTTGCCGACGGAAGGACAGCTGACATAGGTACAACCTTCCGCGATCCCGCCTGACCTGGGCCGGGCTGACCGCAACATCGAGATCCAGTGCGTGCTAACACTAGCAAGCAGACCTGCTCGTATGTGGTTAGCGTCTCTGTTACCGACGGTACCTCCAACAGGTCCGGCCGGGCCTACTCTGTGATCCGATACTCGACCAGTTCACGACGCAGGAGCTTGCCCGTTGTGTTGCGGGGGAGTTCGTCGAGGAAGATCACTTCGCGCGGCACCTTGTAGCGCGCGAGCGTGCCTTTCACATAGGCCTTGATCTCCTCTGCGTCGGGCGTGCTGCCCGGCTCGGCGACCACGAACGCGCGCAACCGCTTCCCGAATTCCACATCGTCCACCCCGACCACCGCGGCGTCGAAGACGTCGGGACGTTCCAGCAGCAGGTTCTCCACTTCCTGCGGGAAGACGTTCTCACCGCCCGAGACGATCATGTCGTCGTCGCGGCCGTCCACGAACAGCAGGCCGTGCTCGTCGAAATGCCCGACGTCGCCGGAGGACATGTAGCCGTCGATGATCTGCTTGTGCCGCCCGTCGGTGTAGCCCTCGAAGGGTGAGCCGGAGCGAATGAAGATGCGTCCGGTGACGTGTGTGTCGTGGATGCGGTGGCCGTCGTCGTCGAACAGCACCACCTCGCAGGTGACCGGCGCGCGCCCCGCGGTGCCGGGTGCGATCGCCAGATCCTGCGGCTGGGCCACGGTCGCGACGGCGCATTCGGTGGAGCCGTAGAGGTTGTGCAGGACGTGGCCGAACGCCTCGGTGGCCCGCACGGTCAGTTCGGGCGAGAGCGCCGAACCGGCGAGCACGATCGACTTCAACGAGGTCAGGTCGTACTTCTTGCGGATCTCGGGATTCAGTTCGACCATGCGGTGCAACATCGTCGGCACCGCCACGAGCATCTGCACCCGGTGTTCGGCGATCTTGCGCAGGGTGTCCTCGGCGTCGAACCGGCGCGTGGTGACGACGGTATTGCCCAGTGCGACCGCGACCAGCCAGGTGGCCTGGCCGGTGCTGTGGAAGATCGGCGACACGATCATCGCGGTGCCCTGGCGGGGGAACGGGATCCGGTCGACCACCTGGACCGTCGCCATCGGCGAGATCTTGCCGCGCGGCGCGCCCTTGGGCAGGCCGGTGGTGCCGCTGGTGAGGATGACGAAGCCGCCGACCTTCTCCGGCAGCGGCAGTTCGTCGGTCGGGTTCGCCTCGATGAGCTGTTCGATAGTTGTTGCGCCGGAGGGGATTTCGTGGCCCTCGTCCACCCAGGTGAGGACCCGCGGCAGCTCCGGGGGCAGGGCGTCGAGCAGGCCGACGAATTCGCTGTCGTGCAGCACCGCCTTGACCTTCTCCCGCTCGCACACCTGCGCGAACTGCGGTTTGGCGAAACCGGTGTTCATCAGCGCGACCCGCGCACCGGTCTTGCCTGCCGCGGCCATCGCCAGCATCAGCCCGTGGTGGTCCCGGGCCAGAATCGCGATCACCGTGCCCGGCGTGATGCCCATTCCCTGCAGGCCCCGCGCGAGGGCGGTGGACTGCTCGTCGAGCTGTCGGTAGGTCATCGAGCCGCGCTCGTCCACCACCGCCGTGCGCTCGGGCCACAGCCGTGCCGCATGACGCACCGCGGTCGCCTGCGAGCCCAGGACCGCGCCCTCCTGGGCGGTCCGCAGCGTCTCCTGCAGATTGCCGATATCGATGATGCCGCGCTCCCGCAGGACGTTGATACCGCGGATCGCCTCGACCGAGTGAATCACCTTGCGCTGCAACTGTTCCAGAACCGAAGTCATCTGCGACCACCTCCATGCGCATACCGTGCGAACCCGCACGCCTACCGACCGGGTGCTGTGGACGGTAGCAGCCGGAACTGGCGCGGGATGCAGAAATTCGGCCAACTGTGCCAGGTGTGAAACCGGAGCCGCCGGTTGTCGGCAGGGCGACGATCTCTGGGGGCGGAGAGCTACCCCGAATCGGGTTTCGCGCAGTCCTCGGCGCGTGCGCGCAGATGTGACTGTTCGGCGGCGTTCCCGGTGAGTTCCGCGGCGCGGATGAATTCGCGGCGCGCTTCGGCGTTGCGGCCGAGCCGGGCGAGCAGATCGGCGCGGACCGCGTGCAACAGGTGGTAACTGTCCAGCATGCCGGTCTCTTCGACGGCGTCGACGAGTTCGAGTCCGGCCGTGGGGCCGTGCACCATGGTGATGGCCACGGCGCGGTTGAGTTCGACGACGGGGGACGGAAAGCGTTGGGCCAGAATCGCATACAGTCCGGCGATGCGCTGCCAGTCGGTGTCCTCGGGGGTGCGGGCCGAGGCGTGTGCGGCGGCGATGGCGGCCTGTAGCGCGTAGGGGCCGGGCGGCGCTCCGCGTTGCCGGGCGGTCGCATGCGCTCGTCCGAGTGCGGCGAATCCGCGGCGAATCAGCAGTTGGTCCCAGCGCGAGCGGTCCTGATCGGGCAGTGGCACCAGGCGGCGGGCCGCGTCGCTGCGGGCGTCGAGCCGGGACGCCTGCAATTCGAGCAGCGCCGCCAGGCCGTGCACCTCCGGTTCGGTCGGCAGCAGGGCGGTCAGGATGCGCGCCAGGCGCAGGGCGTCGTCGCAGAGTTCGCCACGCATCCAATCCTCGCCGGAGGTGGCGGTGTAGCCCTCGTTGAAGATCAGATAGATCACCTCGAGTACGGCGTCCACGCGCGGGGCGAGCTCGCTCTCCTCCGGAACCTCGTAGGGGATCCGGAGTGTCTTGATGATGCGTTTCGCGCGGACGATCCGTTGTGCCGCAGTCGATTTGGTCACCACGTAGGCGCGCGCGATCTCCTCGGTCGTCAAGCCACCGACCATCCGCAGGGTCAGCGCGACGCGCGCCTGGCGGGGGAGTGCGGGATGACAGGTCGTGAAGATCATGCGCACCATGTCATCGGATATCCCGGTGCCGATATTCGCGTCGGCACCGGGAAATCCCGACCTCTGCTCGTCGAGGAGATCTCGTCCGAGCAGAGCCAGTTTGCGGGCGAAGGTCGCATCACGCCGGAACCGGTCGATCGCACGACGCTTCGCCACAGACATGAGCCAGCCGCCCGGATTCGCCGGAACGCCCTCGCGCGGCCACTGTTCCAGCGCCGCCACGTGGGCATCCTGGGCGAATTCCTCGGCAGTGTCGATATCGCCGACGACGCGGGTCAGCCCGGCCACCAGTTGCGGCCATTCGATCCGCCAGGCGGCCTCGACCGCCCGTCGGGCGGGCGCGGGCTCACTGTTCATCGTCGGTGTCGGCTCATTGCTGATCCAGTTGTCTGACCTCGATCTCCATCGTCCACTCCGGTCCGTGCACGCGCAGGAACCGGGAGGCCCATTCCACTGCCTCGTCCCGCGAGCGGGTCTGCAGCAGGCAGTAGCCGCCGATCATCTCCTTGGATTCGGTGAACGGCCCGTCCAGGACGGTGAGTTCGCCGCTGGCGAGCCGAATCCGCGTCGACTCGTCGAGTGGCCGCAGTCCGGCGGTGTCCAGCAGGACACCCGCCTTGGTCATTTCCTCGATCAGCTTGCCCATATCCTCGGCGAGCGCGGGATCCGGGCCCTGGACCGGTTGGGCTGCCGGATCGAGGCGGATCAGAAGTAGGTGACGCATCCGATGTCCTTTGCTCAGGCGGTCCGGTAGCGGAGGTACACCGCGCCGGATTCGAACGATTTCGATTCGATCAGTTCCAGGTCCAGTGCTGTCTTGTCCGGGAAGAGGGGAGTTCCGGAACCGATGACCACCGGGTGCACGACGATCCGGAACTCGTCGATCAGGCCCAGATCGAGGAACGAGTGCACCAGCTTCGGGCTGGCGTAGATTGCGATCGTATCGCCGGATTCGGCTTTGAGCTGCGAGAATTCCTCGGCGAGATGTCCGGTGATCAGCCTGGTGTTGTTCCACTCGGCCGACTCCAGCGTGGTCGAGCAGACGATCTTGTCGACCGCGTTCACCCATTCCGCATGTGCCCGCTCCTGCGGCGAACTCTCCTCGTTGGGCTGGTTCGCCCAGTAGCCGTACATCCCGAGGTAGGTCTCGCGTCCGTAGACGGCGGTATCGAAATCGGCCTGGATATGAGCTGCGTACTCGGCGAGCTCCGCGCTGTAGGCACGGTGGGTCCATTCGAATCCCGTGCCCTGCCTGGACGAGGCGAAGCCGTCCAGGGTGAGATGCTCGAACGCCACGAGCTTGCGCATGCTGTTGTCCTTCCGGTTGTGCGGCCGTCTTTCGGCCCCTTCACCTACCCGTCGAACGAACATCCCCGAAATCGACACGAACGGTCTCCCGAACCCATATGTGTCGGATCTCTTTTCGATCCGCCGCCCCTCGGTCGCTCCAGCATGGCAGGGGGGTACGACAGCTTCGCTGCGCCGCGCGGCGCTTTCGCGCGGATGGTCCTGTGCCCCTAGGGTGGGCGGTATGCGTATCGCGGCATTGACAGTGCTCGTACTTCTGGTGGCGGGCTGTTCGACCGCAACCGATCAGCACGCGCACACCGTTGCGCCGACCGAGTCGGCCACCTCCGCCTCGTCTGCCACCTCGACCACCGCGTCGTCCGGTGACGCGCCGGGGCAGGGGGCATCCTTCGCCGCGGTCGATGCATGGGTTCACGAAGGACGCGCCGCCGACGCGGCGAAATACGCCACCGCGACGACCCAGGACGGTACGACCACCCCGTTGAAGGACGGCGACGTCGCCTTCAACAGCCCGACCGGAAAGATCAAGTGCACCAGCGATTCCGAGGAAGGTATGCCGGGCCTGTACTGCCTGGTCGATCTGAAGAATCCGCCGGCCCAGCCGGCCCGCAGCGGCGAGGGCGAGTTCGTGGCCAACTGGATCGACTTCACCGGTACCAAGGCATCGGTGGGCTCCATGCACGGCGATCCGGGCCCGTTCGTGCGCGGCTACGGTAACCAGCTTCCCTACGGATCACGGATCGCCGCAGGCGATTACACCTGCCGCATGGATTCCAGCGGATTGATCTGCGAGGACAAGTCCACCAAGTCCGCGGTCCGGATCAGCGACGCGGGCATCCTCCCGTTCGGTTGCCTGAGCGAGAAATCGCCCACCGAGGGCATCGGCAAGCTCTACGGCTGCTGAAACCCGTCGCAGTCTAAGAGCCTGCGGGACAAGGGAATCTAGCCCGTGATGAGCACAGCGCCGATCGAGTGACGTTGTTCGATCTCGCGGTGCGCCGCAGCGGCCTGCGCCAGGGGGAATCGAGCGTGGATCCGCGGCGTCAGCTCGCCGCGAGCCGCCGCCGCGAGCGCCTGTGCGGCGTCGTCCCGCTGTTCGGCATCGGACTTGCGGACGACCGCACCCAGCGGGCCCGAGACCGTCAGTCCGCGACTGGCGAGCGTTCGGGCATCCAGGTCCGGCCAGCGGCCGGATGCGAAGCCGTACAAGCCGATTCGGCCGCCGCCGTCCGCGACGGCCGTCAGCGCCTGCTGGGCGGTCTCGCCGCCGATCGCGTCGAGCGCCACGTCCACGCCCCGGCCGCCGGTCAGTTCCCGGACCCGATAAGGCCATTCGGCGAGACCGTAGTCGAGCGCATGATCGGCTCCGAAATCCCTTACAGCAGCGGACTTCTCACCGCTCGCGGCGCCGATGACAGTGGCTCCCGCCGACTTCGCCAACTGGACCAGCAGTGAACCGATACGCCCCGCCGCAGCGGTGATCAGCACGATGTCGGAACTGCCGACCCGCATCTCGGCAAGCAGGCCCCGCGCCACCGCACCGGCCTGGAACACCGTCAGCGCGATATCGAGCGGCAGGCCGTCCGGCAGCGGGAACGTGTAGTCCGCCGAGACGATCGCCCGCTCGGCATATCCGCCGCGTTGTCCGACCGTGGTCGCGACGACGGTCCTGCCGATCAGATCGCGGTCCGCGTCGGAACCGACCGCGATCACCCGGCCGCCGACCTCGAGTCCGGGCGTCCAGGGCAGTGGCAGCGGATACCGCCCCGAGCGCACGATCACATCCCCGTAGGCGACTCCCGCGAGGTCGACCTCGACCAGGATCTGTCCCGCATCCGGCGTCGGATCCGCGACGTCATCGATGGTCAGCACCTCCGGTCCGCCGAATCGGGTGACCTGCACAGCCCGCATAGCGTTACTCCTACACTCGGTACGGAACGAGACAGGTTGTCTCGTTCGAAACGACCAGTGCAGTGTCCGATCGCGAGGATCGGGCCCACAAGAACCACATCACCGACACTGTCCCGAACGAGACGGAGAACGAGAATTGTCTCGACCGAATGTGCGCGTGCGCCGCACTCGCGCCCTGCTGCGGGAGGCACTGGTCGACCTGATCGAGGAGCGCGGATTCGATCGCGTCACCGTGGGGGAGCTGACCTCGCGCGCCATGATCAGCCGTGCCGCGTTCTACCGGAACTATCGGGACAAGTACGAGCTGGTCGAGCAGATCTTCGACGAGGCCATGGCCGAGATGACCGCGGGTGGTGACGACACCCGGACGTCCCGGGAACGCTGGGCCGATTTCTTCCGGCACATCGACGCCTACCACCGGCTCTACGGCGCGTTGCTCGGGCGCAAGGGCAGCCCGTGGTTCGCCGACCGGATGCGCTCGGCGCTGGCCGCCATGTCCACCGCGCACCTCCCCGGCAGGCAACCCGATGCCCTGGTCCCCAGCGTCATCTCCGCGATGTTCGTCCAATCGATCGTCTGGTGGCTCGAACGCGACCGCCCCTGCCCGCCCGAGGAGATCGCCGACCGATCCGCCCGCCTCATCGGAGCGGTGCTCGGCGAAGCCGCGCAGTGAGGGCGCGCGCGCCACGTCTGACCACCCATATGGCCGGCGGGAATGACTTTCCGGCCGAGGAGATCTGGCGCACCGATCTGCCGGTGCCGGCCGGTACCGACGGTCCCGCCGTCTTCGCCGAGGACGGTGAGCATCTGTGCTACGCGGTACGTGCAGGTCACCGCATACGCCAGTGCGATCGGTGCGATCGCCTGCCTGCCCTGCAGCGGCCAGTTGGTGACCGACGTGGGTCATGCCTCGGCGGAAAACCTTGCGGCAGTGGTGAATTGGGGTGGCTCATATGCCGGTGGGGCGCCTGGCCGCGACAACGTACGTCGTGCCGTCCCTGACCGTGCCGCTGGCGTGGCCCACGCTCGGTGAGTTCCCGCCCGCCCTGGCCCTGCTCGGCGGAATCCTGTGCCTGCTCGGCGTTGCGATCGCGCAGCGAAAATCCCGGTCGGCATCCGAGTCCGTCGCCGATTCGACTGCCGCCGAGGAGACAGCGGTGGACGGCCCGGTCGATGACTCCGCGTCGATACGGTCACCGGACTGACTCCGGCTACCGCATCGGGCGCTGGATTCTGTTGGCCGAGAACGCATCATGATCGGCGCAACCTACTCCGCAGCGAAAGAACCGGCGCGGGTCACGAAGACCATGCGCCGGTTCCTTGCTGTGCGACAGCCTATTTCAGCTCGGTGCTGCTCAGTTCCAGCACACGGCGGGCGACGATGAGCTGCTGGATCTGCTGGGTGCCTTCGAAGATGTCCAGGATCTTCGAGTCGCGGCTCCACTTCTCCAAGAGGGTGCGCTGCGAATAGCCCAGGGCGCCGGCCAGTTCGACCGCCTTGAGGGTGACGTCGGTGCCCATCCGGCCGGCCTTGGCCTTGGACATGGAGGCCTCGAGCGAGTTGGGCTTCTTGTTGTCGGCCATCCAGCCCGCGCGCAGCGCCAGCAGATACGCGGCCTCCCAATCGGCTTCGAGCCGAAGGAATTCCGCGGCGGCGGCGTGCTGGTTCATCGCGGGGGTGTCGTAGGAGATCTCCACACCGGCCTCGGTCAGGATGGTGCGCAGCTCCTCGAGCGCGGCGCGGCCGACGCCGATGGCCATCGCGGCGACCAGCGGGCGGGTGTTGTCGAAGGTCTGCATGACCCCGGCAAAACCCTTCTCCACGTTGACTTCCGGGCTGCCCAGGATGTTGTCCTTCGGAATCCGGCAGTCCTCGAGCCGCAGTTCGGCGGTGTCGGACGCCTTGATGCCGAGCTTGTGCTCGAGCCGGGCGATGGTGAGGCCCGGCGCGCCCTGCGGCACCACGAAGGATTTGATGGCCGCGCGACCCTTGCTGCGGTCGACCGAGGCCCACACCACGATGTGGGTGGCGCGCGAACCGGCGGTGACGAAGATCTTGGTGCCGTTGAGCACCCACTCGTCACCGTCGAGGGTGGCGGTGGTGGTCACCGCGGCCGAGTCGGAGCCGAACGAGGGTTCGGTGATGGCCATCGCGGCCCACACCTTGCCGAAGCGCTCGAGCTGCTCGTCGGTGGCGACCGCGGCGATGGCGGCGTTACCCAGGCCCTGATAGGGGATCGAGAGCATCAGGCCCACATCGCCCCAGGAGGTTTCGAGGGCGTTGAGCAGCGCGGACATATTGCCGCCGTTGGAGTTTCCGAGCAGCTCGGTGGCGTGCGAGTCGGCCTCGCCGTCCGTCTTGGTCTCCGATTTGCGGCCGCCGGTCGCGCCGGAGATGTCCTGCGTGCCGGAGTCGGCCAGGCCCTCCACCATGGCGGCCATGGTGTCCAGCTCGACCGGGTACTCGTGTTCGGCGAGATCGTATTTGCGCGAGGCCGGGCGGAAGATCTCCGCCGCGACCTGGTGGGCCTGATTGGCGCTGGCCCGCAGCTTCTTGGGCAGTTCGAGGTTGATCATGGATTCGGCTCCATCAAGGGGATGGGGGTCGCGGGACTACCCGCACGACACCGGTGGGGGGTCGCACCCGGTTCGCTGACCCCGGACAACACCAGCTCCGAGGCCGCGGCCCGGGTCGATTCTGGACTGAGCGGAGCGGAGGAGCGAAGCGGGGGAGCGGAGGGAGGGAAGAATCGGCCCTTGGAGGGCCGTGGCCCCGCCGGAGCGGAGCGGAGGCAATTCAGCACAGCACCACGCCCTCGGCGATGCCGATGGCCCGCAGATCGCGGTACCAGCGCTCGACCGGGTGCTCCTTGGTGTACCCGTGGCCGCCGAGCAGTTGCACACCGTCCAGGCCGATCTGCATACCCTTGTCGGTGGCCAGCTTCTTGGCCAGGGCGGCCTCGCGGGCGAAGGACAGGCCCTGCTCCGCGCGGGAGGCGCCACGCAGGGTGACCAGGCGGATGCTGTCCAGCTCGATGGCGATATTGGCGACCATGAAGGCCACGGCCTGGCGATGCGCGATCGGCTCGCCGAACGCCTCGCGCTCCTTCACGTAGGGCTTGACGTAGTCCAGGACGGCTCCGGCGGTGCCGGCCGCCAGCGAGGCCCAGCCCAGCCGGGCCAGACGCACCGCGTCGGCGTAGTCCTCGGCGTGCTGCGCGGCATCGCCGTCACCCAGCAGTGCGTCGGTGGCGACCGGGACGTTGTCCATGATCAACCGGCCCAGGCCCGCGGCCCGCAGACCCATGCTCGGATCGGCCTCGATCACCAGGCCGGGGGTGTCCGATTCGACGACGAAAAGCGCTGGGCGGCCGTCGAGTTCGGCGCCGACGATGAACAGCTCGGCATCGGCGGCGGCCGGGACGAGGCTCTTGACGCCGTTGAGCCGGTAACCGCTGGGCGAGCGAGTTGCCTTGGTGGACAACGCGAACGGATCGAACAGCGGCCGCGGCTCGCTGATCACGACCGAGGACTGCGGGACGTTCTCACCGGTGAACGCGCCCAGATAGGTCTTCTGCTGGGCGTCGGTGCCCCACTGGGACAGCGCGACCGCGACGCCCGACGGGGCCAGGATCGGCAGCGCCAGACCCATGTCGCCGTGCGCGAGCGCCTCGGCGACGAGGGAATTGGTGACCGCGCCGCGCTCGGTGGCGGCGCCCTCGAGCTCCTCGGGCACGTTGATCAGGGTGATGCCCAGCTCGGCGGCGCGCTCGAGCAGATCGCGCGGGGCCGCGGTGGCGGAGTCGGCCTCGTGGGCGGCCGGGCGCAGGATCTCCCCGGCGAAGTCGCGCACTGTCTCGACGATCATCTGCTGCTCGTCGGACGGGGTGAGGTCGAAGTAGTCCTTGCCGCGGGATTCGTTGGCGGGCAGCCGCTTCGGCTTACCGCCCCCCGACACCTTGCCGAATGCGCGGGTGGCCGCGCCGAGGGTGCGGAAGCCGGTCTTGGTGCTCTCGTAGGTCCATCGTTCGATGGGCTTGCGCAGGTTGTACTTCTCGGCCAGCTCCGAGCCCGTGATGGTCGTCATGACTCGCATGGCCGCGCCCATCCAGTCGCGCTTGACCGGGTTCAGCCCGACGGCGGAATCCGGACGTCGCTTCGTTGCGGTGTCTCGAGTGCTCATAATCACCAGTCTTCTCGGGGTGTGGGGGTGATCGGGTGGTCCCAGCTTCTTACTTGAGAGTAAGTCTATCTTACTCCAGAGTAAGAACGCCGCCAACCGGGAGCACACGCACCGCGATCTCGACCGCAACGCCCCGGTCCGGACCAGTTACGCGGGTGATGTCCCTGCCGGTGCGTACCCACCGCGCGGGTGCGATGAACAATCCGACCGGCCGGGACCGGCCCCGTCGCGATCGCGCGGCAACTTCCGTGCTCGCGACGACGAGGCCCGGCTCGGCCAGGGGATCGGTTGCGGCGCGGGCGGCCCGGCGTAGCGGGCCGAGGGCCGGATGATCCGCGGATCCTCGTGCCGCCGCACCGCGGGGCCGGCGTCGTAGACCGGCCGCAGGTCAGCTGCGGCGGCTACGAGCGACAATGCCGCGGAAAGACCGGTCGGCGGGGCGAATTTCGGGCCTGCCGCCGCGATTTACGTCAACATGGACGCTTTCCTGCGACGCGAATATTTGTGAATTATTGCGGGAGTTCGCTCGATCGAGCGAATTTCCCGGGAAATTGCTCACTTCTCCAGGCGCGCGAGAACCTGTTCGTGCAGCAGCCCGTTGGTCGCCACGGCGCTGCCGCCGTGCGGGCCGGGAGTGCCGTTCAACGCCGTGAACGAACCGCCGGCCTCCCGGACGAGCACATCCAGCGGGGCCAGATCCCACAGCGAGACCTCGGGTTCGGTGGCGATGTCGACCGCACCCTCGGCGAGCAGGCAGTAGCTGTAGAAGTCGCCGTAGCCACGGGTCCGCCACACCTCGTCGGTGAGGCCGACGAGCTGATCCCGCAGTCCCAGATCGCGCCAGCCGGACAGGCTCGAGATGGCCAGGCTCGCCGAGCCCAGTTCGGCGACCGCGGACACCGAGATCGGTTCGGGCTCGGCGGCGATCACGCTCGTCCAGGCGCCGGAACCGGTGGCCGCCCACCAACGCCGGAACAGCGCGGGCGCGCTGATCACGCCCACCACCGGAACACCGTCCTGCAGCAGCGCGATCAACGTCGCCCACACCGGAACGCCGCGCACGAAATTCTTCGTGCCGTCGATCGGGTCGATCACCCACTGACGGCCGGAGAACTCGGCATTGCCGCCGAATTCCTCGCCCAGCACCGCGTCCTGCGGGCAGTACCGGCCCAGCGTCGCCCGCAACGCCTTCTCCACGGCCAGGTCGGCGTCGGAGACCGGAGTCAGATCGGGTTTGCTGTCGACCCGCAGATCCAGCGCCCCGAACCGGTCGCGGGTGATCGTGTCGGCCTCCTCGGCCAGACGCAGGGCAAGGTCGAGGTCGGCGGTGTGGTCGGTCACGGCCTGAAGATTACCGGGGACGTTCAGGACTGTTCGAAGCTCCACACCGCAGGCCAGTCCTTACCGCGGAACGCCGCGTCGATGCCGCCGTCGCAGAAGAGCACCGAGCCGACGAAGAAGGAGGCCCGATCCGAGATCAGGAATCCGGCCAGTTCGGCGATCTCCTCCGGCCGTCCGGCCCGGCCGATCGGGGTCGCGCCCAGGAAACCCTTCATGCCCTCGCCGACCAGCGGATCGGTGGTGCCCTCCTGGGTCATCGGGGTGTCGATGATGCCCGGGGCGATGGCGTTGATGCGGATACCGTCCTTGATCAGATCCGCCGACCGCGTCCGCGCGTACCAGGCCAGGGCGGCCTTGGTGGCCGGATACGCCTGGATCGCACCCCATTCGCCGAAGGAGTTCGCGATCTCCCGCGCGCGGTCCTCTTCGCCGGCCAGGCATGCCTCGGCCAGATCGACCGGCCAATTCGGTTGCGTCGTCGTGGAATTGGAGGACACCAGGACCACCGAGGCCGAGTCGGAGTTGCGCAGCAGCGGCAGTACGCCCTCGAGCACGGTGATCGCGCCGAAGTAGTTGACCGAGACGACCAGATCACCGGGGCGTCCGGTGGCGGCGGCGACACCGGCGAAGGGCAGGAAGCCGTCGAGGACGCCCTCGCTCAGGCGGGTGATCTCGGCGATCGCGTGGGCGCGGCCCTCGGCGGTGGACAGATCCGCGGTGACGTCGGCGTCGTGCAGATCCACGCCGATCACGCGATGTCCGGCCTTCTCCAGATGCGCGACGACCGCCGCGCCGATTCCCGACGCGCTGCCGGTGACCGCGAGGACGCTCACGACTGCACCTCACTGCTGCCGGACCCTTGCGCGGCCGTGCCGATCGCTCTCATACAACCTCCTCGTCGACGGTGCTTACGCCCTTCACCCTGCGAGGTTACAAGCGCCGCAGACGATTCGATCCCGCTCAGCGAGACTGCCCCGGAATCCGGAATGCGCTGTCCGCGCGGCAGATCCGGCGCGCTCCCGGTCCGCCGATCCGATCGGCGCGCACCGCGCGGGCCGCGCCCCGCACAGCGTCGCCGACGTCGTATTTCATCGTGCCGAGCGCGGACGGTAGATTGGGACATCGTGCATCCCGACGTCACCGCTGATCTCGCCGAACTCGACACGACTCTCAAGACGGTCGAGTCGGTGCTCGACATCGACGAGTTGCGCCGTCGCATCGATGAGCTCGAACACCAGGCCGCCGATCCGGACCTGTGGAACGACCAGGAGCACGCGCAGCAGGTCACCAGCGAGCTGTCGCACGCCCAGGGCGAGCTGCGCCGCGTCAGTGATCTGCGGCAGCGCCTGGACGATCTGCCGGTGCTCTACGAACTCGCCGAGGCCGAGGAGGGCGAGGCGGCCACCGAGGCCCTCGCCGACGCCGACGCCGAACGTGCCGCCCTGCACGCCGACGTGGAGGCGATGGAGGTGCGCACGCTGCTCTCGGGTGAGTACGACAAGCGCGAGGCGCTGGTGAACATCCGCTCCGGCGCCGGTGGCGTCGACGCCGCGGACTGGGCGCAGATGTTGATGCGCATGTACGTCCGGTGGGCCGAGCGGCACAAGTACGGCGTGGAGATCTACGACACCTCGTACGCGGAAGAGGCCGGGATCAAGAGCGCGACCTTCGCGGTCAAGACGCCGTACGCCTACGGCACGCTGTCGGTGGAGATGGGCACGCACCGGCTGGTGCGGATCAGCCCGTTCGACAACCAGGGCCGCCGCCAGACCTCCTTCGCCGAGGTCGAGGTGCTGCCCGTGGTCGAGACCACCGACCACATCGACGTGCCCGAGGGTGAGATCCGCGTCGATGTGTACCGCTCCTCGGGCCCCGGCGGGCAGAGCGTCAACACCACCGACTCCGCGGTCCGCATCACGCACATCCCGACCGGCATCGTGGTCACCTGTCAGAACGAGAAATCGCAGCTGCAGAACAAGATCTCGGCGATGCGCGTGCTGCAGGCCAAGCTGCTCGAGCGCAAGCGGCAGGAGGAGCGCGCCCAGATGGACGCCCTCAAGACCACCGAGGGCGCGTCCTGGGGCAACCAGATGCGTTCGTATGTGCTGCACCCCTATCAGATGGTCAAGGATCTGCGCACCAATTATGAGGTGAACAATCCGACAGCAGTACTCGACGGTGAGATTGACGGCTTCATCGAAGAGGGAATCCGTTGGCGGATGCGCCAGGGTGCGGAAGAGTAATCCGAGGTTTGCCCGGAAGCAAGCCAATCACGGCACAATCACGACGTTTCGAACGGTGCGCGCGCCGTAGTAACCTGTTGGACGTGTGTTCGGGTGGCAGCATGGCAGATTTTGACGGGTGTGGGCCGAGGTCGGCAGAGGTGAGAGGATGACCGTGAATCTCGCCGACGGCTCGACCCTGGCCGGGGTCGGCGCCTGGGCGCGCTCGGGCGGCCTGGAGATCGTGCTGTTCGTGATCGGCGCGATGCTGTTCAGCCGGCTCGCCCAGTTCGTCCGGGACCGGATCATCCGCCGGATCGATGCGGGCTTCCAGGGAAGTGATTCGCTGGTGCGCTCCGAGGCGGCCAAGCACCGGCACGCGCTGGCGCAGGTGGTCACCTGGGTGCTGCTGTCCATCGTCTACTTCCTGGTCGCGCTGGAAGTGTTGCAGCGCTTGGGCTTTCCACTCGGCGGCCTGGTGGCCCCGGCGGCGGTGATCGGTGCCGCGCTCGGTTTCGGCGCACAGCGCATCGTGCAGGATCTGCTGGCCGGGTTCTTCCTGATCACCGAGCGGCAGTACGGATTCGGCGATGTGGTGAGTATCGCGGTCACCGGGCAGACCTACCCTGCCGAAGGGACCGTCGAGGACATCACGTTGCGGATCACCACGTTGCGCAATCCGGACGGTGAGGTGATCACGGTGCCCAACGGGCAGATCGTGAAAGTCACGAACCTGTCCAAGGATTGGGCGCGCGCGGCGATCGACGTCCCCGTTCCGGCGACCTCCGACATCACCAAGGTCAACGAGATCCTGCACGATGTCGGCGCGAAGGCGTTCGCCGATCGGAAACTGAAATCGCTCCTGCTGGACGAGCCCACGGTGATGGGACTCGAGGACCTCACCGTGGACCAGATGAACATCCGCATGGTTGCCCGCACGCTGCCGGGCAAACAGTTCGAAGTCGGCCGCGAGCTCAGGGTACGGGTTGCTGCGGCGTTACGCCGGGAGGGCATGAGTGAAACTGCGTAAATCCACCGCGGCTCTGATCGCTGTCTGGGTCGCCACGTTCGTTTTGTACGTATTCGTCAAGCCCGCTACCCCGGATCACAGCGGGTTCTCACCGATTGCCAATACGATTCCGAAATCGGTGATTTCATCCACGCAGGCCAAGTGACCCGAATGTGACACCAGGCAATTACCGGGTGTGTGCCGGAGAGCGCACTTGCATTGCTGGCTACACTGGCACCTCGTGATCACCCTGCGGAACGTCACCAAGTCATACAAAACCTCGACGCGTCCCGCGTTGGACAATGTTTCGGTCGAGGTGGAAAAGGGCGAGTTCCTGTTCATCATCGGGCCGTCCGGATCGGGTAAGTCGACGTTCATGCGGCTGCTGCTCAAGGAGGAGCGTCCCACCGAAGGCGAGGTCCACGTCGCGGACTTCCGGGTGGACCGCCTGGCCGGGCGCAAGGTGCCCAAGCTCCGGCAGCGGATCGGCTGCGTATTCCAGGACTTCCGGCTGCTGCAGCAGAAGACGGTGGAGCAGAACGTGGCTTTCGCGCTCGAGGTGATCGGCAAGAACCGCAAGTTCATCAATCGCGCGGTGCCGGAGGCGCTGGATCTGGTGGGCCTGTCCGGTAAGGCCGACCGGTTGCCCAGCGAGCTGTCCGGCGGTGAGCAGCAGCGCGTGGCGATCGCGCGGGCGTTCGTGAATCGGCCGCTGGTGCTGCTGGCCGACGAGCCCACCGGCAACCTCGACCCCGATACCAGTCAGGACATCATGACCCTGCTCGAACGGATCAACCGCGTCGGCACCACGGTGCTGATGGCGACCCACGACAACCACATCGTCGACGCGATGCGCCGGCGTGTGGTGGAGCTCGATCGTGGCCGCCTGGTCCGTGACGAGGCGACCGGCGTGTACGGGGTGGGCCGGTAATGCGCGGAGCGTTCCTACTCAGCGAGGTCCTCAACGGCCTGCGCCGCAACGTCACGATGACCATCGCGATGATCCTGACCACCGCGGTCTCGCTGACCATGCTCGGCGGCGGTCTGCTCGCGGTGAAGATGGCCGACAAGACCGAGCAGTACTTCCTGGACCGGCTCGAGGTGCGGTTGTACCTGGACGACGCCGTGTCCGCCACGGACGTGGACTGCTCGAAGGATCCGTGCAAGACGTTGCTCGCGGATCTGAAGGACACCTCGGGTGTGGTGTCGGTGCAGTACCTCAACCGCGCGGACGCGATCCGCGAGGCGAAGGAGAAGACGTTCAAGGATCAGCCGGAGCTGGCCGCCTACGTCGCGCAGTCGCCGCTGCCTGCGTCGATGCGGGTGAAGATGACCGATGCCGGGGCGTATCCGAGCATCCTGCAGAAGTTCCAGGCCCGGCCCGGCGTGAAGTTCGTGCGCAACGACAAGGATGTGGTCGACCGCCTGGTCAGCCTGTTCGACGGTCTGCGCAACGCGGCGTTCGGCCTGGCGGTGCTGCAGGCGTTCGCGGCGGTGCTGCTGATCGCGAACATGGTGCAGATTGCGGCGTTCACCCGGCGGGAGGAGGTCGGCATCATGCGACTGGTCGGCGCGAGCCGCTGGTATACGCAGTTGCCGTTCCTGCTCGAGGCGGTGGCCGCGGCGATCGTCGGTTCGGTGCTGGCGGTGGTCGGGTTGCTCGTGGCGCGGCCGCTGGTGATCGATCAGGCACTGGGGTCGCTGTTCGAATCGAAGGTGTTCCCGCGCATCACCGGTGACGACGTCCTGCTGGTCGCGATGACGATCGTTCCGGTCGGGATCGTCTTCGCCGCGGCGACGGCCTACGGGACGTTGCGCTACTACGTTCGCGAATAGCGCCGCACCCCGTACACGCGCACGCACCCGCTCCAGCGTTCGGAGCGGGTGCGTTGTGTTTGCGGCGGGTGCGGCTGCGGGAGAGTGCTCGCGCGGTCGGTGGGGATCCGTAGGATGTCGGGGGTGAGTTCGCAGGAGACGCTCGAGACGGTGGCCGATTCGCTGATCGATCAGTCCGGCGCGGGTGCCGAACCCGATGCGGCGCAACAGGTTCTGCGGCGTGTGTTCGGCTACGACAGCTTCCGCGGATTACAGCACGAGATCGTCTCGCAGGTCATCGAGGGCGGCGATGCGCTGGTCCTGATGCCGACCGGCGGCGGCAAATCGCTGTGCTATCAGATTCCCGCGCTGGTGCGTTCGGGTGTCGGCGTGGTGGTCTCACCGCTGATCGCGCTCATGCAGGATCAGGTCGACGCGCTCAATGCCCTCGGCGTGCGTGCGGGCTTCCTGAACTCGACCCAGTTCCCCGACGAGCGTCGCACGATGGAGCAGCAGTTCCTCGCCGGTGAACTCGATGTGCTCTATCTCGCCCCCGAGCGGTTGCGCCTGGACTCCACGCTGCAACTGCTGGACAAGGGCGAGGTGTCGGTGTTCGCGATCGACGAGGCGCACTGCGTGTCGCAGTGGGGCCACGACTTCCGGCCCGACTATCTGGCGTTGTCGGTGCTGCACGAGCGCTGGCCCGATGTGCCGCGCATCGCGCTGACCGCCACCGCCACCGAGGCCACCCGTCGCGAGATCGCCGAACGCCTGGATCTGACCGGCGCGAAGCATTTCGTCGCGGGCTTCGACCGCCCGAACATCCAGTACCGGATCGAGCCCAAGAACCGGGCCGATCAGCAGCTGCTGAGCTTCATCAGCTCCGAGCACGCCGGTGACGCGGGCATCGTCTACTGCCTCTCGCGTAACTCGGTCGAGAAGACCGCCGAATTCCTCACCCGCAACGGCATCGAGGCGGTGCCGTATCACGCCGGGCTCGACGCGCGCACCCGCGCGAACAACCAGTCGCGCTTCCTGCGCGAGGACGGGCTGGTCGTGGTGGCGACCATCGCGTTCGGCATGGGCATCGACAAGCCCGACGTGCGGTTCGTCGCCCATCTGGACCTGCCTAAATCGGTGGAGGGCTACTACCAGGAGACCGGGCGTGCCGGTCGCGACGGCCTGCCGTCCACCGCGTGGATGGTCTACGGCCTCAACGACGTCGTCCAGCAGCGCAAGATGATCGACTCCTCCGAGGGCGACGCCGCGCACCGCCGCCAGCTTAACCTCCATCTGGACGCGATGCTCGCGCTGTGCGAGACGGTGCAGTGCCGCCGCACCCAGTTGCTGGCCTATTTCGGCCAACGCGGGGAACCCTGCGGCAACTGCGACACCTGCCTGAATCCGCCCGAATCCTGGGACGGCACGGTGCCCGCGCAGAAGGTTCTCTCCGCGGTGCTGCGGCTCAAACGCGAGCGCGGGCAGAGCTTCGGCGCCGGGCACATCGTGGACATCCTGGTCGGCAAGTCCAACCCGAAAGTGTTGCAGCACAAGCACACCGAGCTCAAGGTCTTCGGCGTCGGCGCGGAGTTGCGCGATGTCGAATGGCGCGGGGTGGTCCGGCAGATGCTCGCGCAGGGCCTGCTGGCGGTGCACGGGGACTACGGCGTCCTCGTGCTCACCGAGGCCAGCGAGGAGGTGCTGTTCAAGGGCCGTCAGGTCGCACTGCGGCGTGAGCCCGAACGGGCCAAGGCGGCGAAAGCGCCGCGCGCCAAGGCATCTCGCCTCGCCGCCGCCGATCTGGCTCCGGCCGATGCCGGACTGTTCGAACGGCTGCGGGCCTGGCGCGCGGCCACGGCCAAGGAGCAGGGCGTTCCGGCGTATGTGGTCTTCCACGACGCGACGTTGCGCGAGATCGCCGCTCGCCGACCCACGAGCCTGGCTCAGCTCGGCGAGATCAGCGGCATCGGGGAGAACAAGCTCACCAAATACGGCGAGGGCGTGCTGGAGACGGTCGCCGGGGAGCCGGAGTCGGGCGAACCGGCTGCCCCCGCGCCGTCGAGCCGGCCCCCTGCCCCGGCTCGCTCCCGTGCTGATTCGACCTCGCGCCCGGCCCCCACGGCGTCGCGGCCCCGGGCCGCAGCGGCCCGGCCGGAACCGCCTCGGGAGCCGGTTTCGGAGGCGTCGGCCTGGGATCGCGAACCGCCACCGGACTGGGATTTCGAGCCGCCGCCGGACGATGGGTACTGAGCGCGACATCGAACAATCCGTTTATCGGAACCCGAAATGTGGGTAACTTTCGGACATGACGCTCGGTAACGATGATGTGGCCGGTGGTGGCGTGGGCCCCACCGAGGTGCCGACCCTCACGGTGACAGGACCCGACACCCAGCCGCATCCGGGTGCCGCGGGGCATTCCCGCCAGCACCGGCTGTGGCCTCGTCGGGAACAGCTCGGTCGGCCCCGGGTGTCCACCCTCGTGCTCATGTCGGTGTGGGTCGCGGTCCTGGCCCTGTATCTGGAGATACGCCCGGCATGAATCGGCACGCGCCCGCGGCAACGGCACGAACACATTCCGATTCGCGCGAATTACGTGAGTGCGCAGGCGCACCCGGTTAGCGTTCTGGGCATGGTTCATCACGACCATCACTCCGATGGTGGCGATTCCCAATCCGGTGGTTCCGATCGAGATCAGGCGGATGCGCCCGAGTCGGTCGCTGCTCGCGCCCGCGGTCTCGATGGAACCGTCGACACCGGCTGGTTGCGTCCGCATACCTATCGTCATCTGGGGCATCCGCGGATTTCGACGATCATCCTGCTGATCGTGTGGATCGCGCTGTTGGTGCTGTACCTCGAGGTGCACACCGGCTGATCCGATTCCGAGCGCAACGGAGTTCGGATTTCGGCCGAGCGCGTCTGCTTCGGCGCCTTGGTATGTTGAAAGCCCTTGTAGCCTCGCAGCGGTACGCGAAAGGGTGTCCGTGTGACCGATCCCGAGTACCGGACAGAACGCGTCTCCACGAACGATGTCCAGACCAGAGCCGACCGGGCTGAGCTCTGGCACAACTATCTTCGTACCCGACAGGGATCGGTCGGCCTGGCCTTCCACAGCGGCGACGACTTCTACTCCTCGGCGTTCGCTCAGGAGGTGGGCCCGCTCCAGGTCGTCGAGTTCCAGTCCGACCCGCTGGATTACCAACGCTCGCAACGAAATGTGCGAGACGACGGTGATAACAGCTACCGGCTACTCATTCCGCTCGAAGGGAAATTCGAATTCGCACAAGGTGATTCGAAGGAGGTCGTCCAGCCGGGCAAACTCGCCTTCTTCCACTGGGGCCACCCCATGTACATGCGGCAGGACGAGACGCTTCGTGCGCTGATCATGACCGTTCCCGAAAAGTCCGTCACCCTCGCCCGCGCCGCAGACGCCCCGCTCGCCCTGGACGAGACGCGGCCGCTGGTACGTCTGCTGGCGAATCAGGTCCGCGAACTCGTCGCCTGCCGTCAGGAGTGGACCGCGCAAGATTTCACCGTCGCTTTCTCGGGCGCACTCGCACTGCTCGAGGGCGTGCTCGACCCGGTCCGGCCGGTCACGCCCGACAATCTCTCGGGTGTCGCTCGACGGGCGCGTGCGTTCATGGAGGTCCACGCCGGCGACCACACGGTGACACCGGAGGCCATCGCCGGGATGTGCGGCTGCTCCCTGCGCACACTGCACAACGCGCTCAAACAGGCCGAGGGGCTCGCGCCGGGTGCGATGCTGCGCACGATCCGCCTCGACCGCGCACGTCGGAGGCTGTCCACCCCGTTCCCCGTGGACCTGGACAGAATCGCCTTCGAGACGGGCTTCGGTACGACCCGCAGGTTCCGAGAGAGCTTTCGGCAGCACTTCGGGCAGACTCCGGCCCAGTGGCGCGACCAGCTGACGGGTATCGCCGCCGAGGGGTGACCGGCGCGGATCCTCGTGCGGCACGTCACAATTCGGCTGCCGACGTCGCAACGACGAGGTAGGGCTTGCCGAAAAACGTCGCAACTTTGCCGGAAAACGGTAGAGACCCGGCCGCGTCGACGCCTAACGTTTTCGAACAAGCACAACCTCGCCCGCCGGTTCGGCGTGCGCGGAGCCGTCTCGAAGCACCTTGGGAACCAGTAGAAATTGATACCGATAGCGAAATCCTTTCACCGACAACACGGATGTGCGTTGACCAACGAGGAATAGCGTGGTCGGGCCCGCGCCCACGGTGAACTGCACTTGTGATGTTTCGGAGGGGAATACATTCACAGGGCAGGATTGCGCGGCCGGTTTCTCGGGGTCGCCCGCACGGGGATGGCGGGCGACCCCGATCAATATCGCATGGCAGTCGCACAGCGTTTACAGATCGGGTCTGTGAAAAATCGCGCATATCAGAATTTCCGTCGAGTACAGGTTGTCGCACCTCAGGTGTGGTGGCGAGGCTGTAAGGTCTGCACCGGATTCAGGACCTCATGGGGTTGGCGAAACCTCTTTCGTATATCGATGGGAGCGGGCGTGGAATACAGGCATTCGGTGGGGATCGCTGTCGCCGTGGCAGGGCTCGCGTTGTCGGTCTCGGGCTGTCAGGGGAGCGGTTCGGCGACGTCGGGAACGACACCGCAGGCATCGTCCGCGCAGCAGGCCGCGTCCCCCGCGCCTCCTGCCGCCACGGGTGAGCAGCAGTCGAATACCGCCTCGCCCTGCCACACCGCAGACCTGTCGGCCCGGCTCGGCGCGCAGAAGAAGGTCCCCGTGAACGTTCAGGGACAGCTGGGAGCCGCTGGTACGCACTACAATCTGCCGCTCATCTTCACCAATCACTCGGCACATGCCTGCGTCATGTCCGGCTTCCCCGGAGTCGATCTGGTCGGACCGGGTTCGACCTACTCCCTGCCGCGAGTCGGCAACGCGTCGCCCGTGACCCTCGCCGCCGGCGCCAGCGCGCACAGTGTCATCTACTACATCGACCCGTCGGGCAGCCTTCCGCCGGGCGAGACGGCGGCGCTGTGGACCCCGACGAAGGTGTCGGTCACCCCGCCGAACGAAACCACGCAACTCTCGGTTCCGTGGAGCGTCGGAAATCCGGTCGACAATGGAGACAAAGCGTCCGGCGCCACCGCCGCTCATATCCAGCCGATTCAGGCCGGAGCCTGATATACGAGTTTTTCGGTAATCGGGGAACGAACCGCGAAAATTGTGAGCGGAATTCGTTCCCCGATTCGCTGTATGAAGCGGCGGACGCATCGGACGACCGCTGAATCGAATGGGCAAGTCAGTCCGGCCGTCCGGAACGCCTCGGTCCCGTGGCCATGTCCCGATATGTACAGAAGAATGTCCCGCAGGGGTAAGAAAGTCTCCATTCGGATGCCTACCGTTGATTGCATCAGAGGCAGTGCGACGGTCGGCGAGCCGAGACTCGCCACCTGCCCGATGAACGGGCAACTCGCGAACTGTGCGGCACCTGTCGTCGGGGACGAGCGTCCTCGCTCGGTGGAGGAGGAGATACCCTGTGGCACAAGCATTTCGCTTCTACGAGACCGGTGCGCCCGAGGTGCTCCGGTGGGAGCAGGTCGAAGTCGGCCGACCAGGCCCGAACGAGGTGCGGATTCGACACCGAGCCGTGGGCCTGAACTTCGCGGACACCTATTTCCGGACGGGGCTGTACCCGGCGCCACTCCCCGCCGGGATGGGGGTGGAGGCCGCAGGGGTGATCGAGGCTGTCGGACCCGGTGTCACCGAGTTCGCCGCGGGCGATCGGGTCACCTACACCGGCAGTCCGCTGGGGGCCTACAGCACCGAGCGGGTGATGCCCGCAGAACATCTGATCCGGCTCCCGCGCGAGATTCCGTTCGACACCGCCGCCGCGATGACCATGCGCGGTCTGACGACGGCCTACCTGCTTCGCCGCATCCATCCGTTGCAATCCGGTGACACCGTGCTGTTGCATGCCGCCGCCGGTGGGGTGGGCCTGATCTTCACCCAGTGGGCGAAACTGTTGGGTATCACCGTGATCGGGACGGTATCCAGCGAACACAAGGCCGAGATCGCTCGCGCGCACGGCTGCGACCACGTCATCGTGTACACCAGAGAGGATGTCGCACAACGTGTTCGCGAGCTGACCGACGGCGCCGGTGTCCGCGTGGTCTACGACAGCATCGGCCGGACGACCTTCGAGTCCTCGCTGAATTCGCTTGCGCGGCGCGGACTTCTGGTGTGTTTCGGAACCTCGTCGGGACCGGTGCCGCCGATCGACGCCATGCAGTTGGCGGTCAATGGATCGGTGTTCCTCACTCGTCCGGCCCTGGCCGATTACATCGCCGATCCGGCCGAACGCGCCGAACTCGCCGAAGAACTGTTCTCGCACGTGGCCGAGGGGCGTATTCGCATCGGCATCAATCAACGCTACGCGCTCGCGGATGCGGTTGCCGCACACCGTGATCTGGAGAAGGGGATGAGCGTCGGCTCGTCGGTACTCACGGTGGACCAGGAAGGGCTGTCATGACAAGCACTGCCCCCGTGGATATTTCGACCAGGTCCGCGCCGTTCGGCATACGTCCGTTGACCTGCGCCATCGGTGCGGAGCTGTTCGACCTGGACCTCGGTGAGGTCGCGCGTGACGAGGCGCTGTTCGCCGCGCTGAAGGGCGCGCTGCTCGAGTACAAGGTGCTGTTCTTCCGCGACCAGAACATCAGTCGAGCCGACCATGTCGCTCTCGCAGAGCATTTCGGTCCGCTGGAGGATCATCCGGTGATCGGCAGCGATCCGGACCACCCCGGCCTGGTGCGGATCTACAAGGATCTCGAGAGCGGACCCGAGCACTACGAGAACGCCTTCCACTGCGATGCGACCTGGCGGGAGGCACCGCCGATGGGATCGGTCCTGCGTTGCGTGCAGTCGCCCGCGGTCGGCGGCGACACCATCTGGGTGAATATGGCCGAGGCGTACCGGCGTCTGCCCGAAGAGGTGCGATCGCGGATCGACGGGTTGCGGGCACGCCACTCCATCGAGGCCAGTTTCGGTGCGATGCGGCCGACCGAGGAACGCCTCCGGCTGCACGAACAGTTTCCCGACGCCGAGCATCCGGTGGTGCGCACGCACCCCGAAACCGGTGAGAAAGTGCTGTTCGTCAACGCTTTCACCACGCATTTCGTCAATTACCACACCCCGCAGAACGTGCGCTTCGGCATCGACTACGCGCCCGGCGCATCCGAGCTGCTGAATTATCTGATCCGGCAGGCGAGCGTCCCCGAATATCAGGTCCGCTGGCGGTGGACCGAGAACAGCTTCGCGATCTGGGACAACCGCTGCACCCAGCACTACGCGGTGCAGGATTACTTCCCCGACGTTCGCAAGATGGAACGAGCGGGCATCATCGGCGACAAGCCGTTCTGAAAACTATTTCGCCACAATTGATTTCGCTAGGAGTAGTGCCATGTTCTTTCACGACGACGCCCTGTTTCCGGAGAACCAGGAGAAGCTGGTCATCACCGCAGCGCCCTACGGTCCGGAATGGGAACTCGACGATTTCCGCGACGACCTGCCGCTGACGATGGACGAGCACGTCCAGCAGGCGGTGGACTGCTACGAGGCCGGCGCCACCGTACTGCACATCCACGTGCGGGAGCTGGACGGCAAGGGCTCGAAGCGGTTGTCGCAGTTCAACGAGCTGCTGGGTCGTTTGCGCGAGGCGGTTCCGGAGATGATCCTGCAGGTCGGCGGGTCGATCTCGTTCGCGCCGGAAGGCGACGGAGCCGACGCGAAGTGGCTGTCCGACGATGCCCGCCACATGCTGGCGGAATTGGATCCGAAGCCGGATCAGGTCACCATCGCCATCAATACCAGCCAGATGAACATCGTGGAGTTGATGACCGAGGACGATATCGCCGGTACCTCGTTCACGCGGCCGGAGGTCTACGAGGCGTACCGCGAGATGTACGTTCCGGCTGGACCGGGCTGGGTCGAGGAGCATCTGAAGCGGTTGCAGGCCAAGGGAATTCAGCCACATTTCCAGCTCTCCAGCATTCCGCAGCTGGAGACCGTGGAGCGGCTGATCCGCCGGGGCAGGTACACCGGTCCGATGATGGTCACCTGGGTCGGCATCGGCGGCGGCTTCGACGGCCCGAATCCGTACAACATGATGGAGTTCATCCGCCGTGTTCCCGACGGCGCGGTGCTGACGCTGGAGACGCTCATGCGCAGTTGCCTCCCGGTGAACACCATGGCGATCGCCATGGGTCTGCACACCCGCTGCGGCAATGAGGACACGCTGTGGGGTCGCAAGGGCGAGAAGATGACCTCGGTGCAGCAGATCCGGCAGCTGGTCCGCATCTCCGAGGAATTGGGGCGGGAGGTGGCGACCGGTAAGGAAGCCCGGCAGATCTACAAACTCGACGAGCGGTACCGCGATGCCGACGAAACGCTGGCGAAGATCGGCTTCGCACCGAACCGGAAACCGGGACAGGTCGGCTTCACGCACCACGCCTGACCGGATGGCACTCCGGCGAGCGGTCCGCCGTCACCGCTCGCCGGGCCCGGCTCCGCGCAGTCGCTCCGGCGCACCTACTCACCGAAGGAGTTGCAGCACAGTGCAGCCCACCATCGATCCGACCGTGGTCATCGTGCCAGGATTGCGCGATCACGTCCTCGACCACTGGCAGACCAGGCTCGCCGCAGAGCTCGAACAGGTGCGAATCGTGCCGCCGCTGGAGCAGGACGGGCTCAGTCTCGCCGCACGGGTGGCGGCGTTGGATCGGGTGCTGTCCGCTGTGTCGGGTCCGGTGGTGCTGGTCGCCCACAGTGCCGGAGTGATGACCACCGTGCAGTGGGCGCAGCGGCCGACTCGGGATATCCACAGCGCCTTACTCGCTACCCCAGCGGATATCGAAACTGCTTTTCCCCCTGGATATCCGACCACCGAAGAGTTGAATCATCATGGATGGCTGCCGATTCCGCGCGGCCGCCTCCCGTTTCCGAGTATCGCGGCCGCGAGTACCACCGATCCGCTGGCGTCCTTCCGGAGAGTTGCGGGAATGGCGGAGGCGTGGGGGAGTCGACTCGTCGACCTCGGTGATGTCGGGCATCTCAATCCCGCTTCGGGTTTCGGTCCCTGGAGTCGTGCCCGGGAGTTGCTGACCGAGACCGTCGACCTGGTGCGGGCGCGCTGACCGAGTCGGCGCCGGCGGCCGCCGCCGCCCGCCACTGGCTCGGGCTGGACCCGTGTCGACTGCGGAACCAGCGGGTGAAACTCGCGGGGCTGGAGAAGCCCAGCATGTCGGCGATCTCGGTGAACGGTCGCCGCTGGTTCTCCACCGCTCGTCGTGCGAGATCGACGCGAGTGTTCTCCAGGATCTCCGAATAGGTGCACCCCTCGTCGGCCAGGCGGCGATGCACGGTGCGGCGGTCGACGCCGAGGCTGCGGGCGACCTGATCGACGGAGCAGCGTCCGGTCGGCAGCAGCAGTTCCACGAGTTCCTGCACCCGATCGCGAACCGCCGTCTCCGCTGTGGCGCTCACCGAGTCGAGCAACTGCTGGGCATAGGGCCGCAGCAGCGGATCCGACATCGGGTTCGCGGTGTCGAGATCCGTTGTGTACAGGGTCATTCCGGTGAACTCGTGGTCGAATTTCAGCTGCAGGCCGAACAGCCGCCGATGGGTGGTCCGATCGTGCGGTGCGGGATGGGCGAAGGTGGTTTCGGCGGGCTGCCAGTTCGGTCCGAGGAATCCCCGCAGAATTCCGTGCATCGCCCCGATGGCGAGTTCGGTGGCCTGGCGGGTGCTGCGGCGCTCGCCGACGTCCAGATGCAGGCGAACGCTGGCGAAGCCGTTGCGTTCGGTGAGCCGGATGTAGAGCGATTCGTTGTAGGTGTGCTGGTGGCGGACCATCAGTTCGAGTGCGCTGCGCACATCGGGTTCCTCGCGGATGACCAAGCCGAGCGGGCCGAGATTGGACAGGCGTCGCCGTTCGGCGAGCAGGAGGCCGAAGTCCTCGCGGCCGGATTCGGCGGCGGAGCGCTCCAGCAGCTCGGTGACGGCCGAGGCGGGCACCCACCGATCCTGCATGCTCAGGCTCGCGGGATCCATTCCCGCCTCGCGGACCAGCCGGGCCGGATCGAGGCCGAGGGACTGCCCCAGAGCCACGTAATCGTTCAAGGCCGCATACCGCGCGAGGGGCTTCATGGCCGCCTTCGATGTCCCGGATTGTTTGTATCCATGTCCCCCAGAGTAAAGCACCGAGGGTCACTCCGGCCTAATGTCGTCTGCATCACATCGGGATGGCGCGATGTCCGGCATCGTGCCCGAAATGCGTTGCGGCGCAATCCGTATCTGTCACAGGCCTCGGTGCGGCGGGTGTGCCGCCTCGGTTCGTAGGAGCATCCATGCAGTTGCACACCACCCCAGGGACACCGGCGGCGGACGGTCCGATCGACTCGGTGGGAAATACGGGGCGCACACGGATGTATCCGTGGTTGGTCTTCGTCCTCACCTTCGCCCTGCTGCTCGCCGACTACATGTCCCGGCAGGTCCTGAGTGCCGTTTTCCCGGTGTTGAAAACTCAATGGGGGTTGACCGATTCACGGCTCGGATCGCTCAACAGCGTGGTGGCACTGATGGTCGGACTGCTGACCTTTCCGCTGTCCCTGCTGGCCGACCGATGGGGACGGGTCAAGAGCCTCGTGCTGATGGCCACGCTCTGGAGCGTCGCGACGCTGCTGTGTGCCGTCGCAGCGAACTACCACCAGATGCTCGGCGCTCGATTCCTGGTCGGAGTCGGCGAGGCGGCGTACGGAAGTGTCGGAATCGCCTTGGTACTGGGCATTTTCGGCTCGCGCGTCCATGCCGCGCTGGGTGGCGCGTTCATGGCCGGTGGTTCGTTCGGATCGGTGCTCGGTGTCGCCGCGGGCGGTGCGATCGCGGTTCATCTCGGCTGGCGCTGGTCGTTCGTCACCATGGCGCTGGTGGGTCTGGTTCTGGCCGCGCTGTTCGGTGCGCTGGTCAGTGAGCGGAAACTCGCGCGGTATGTCGACCGAGGATCGGCGGAATCCGTGCGGCACAGTCGGTTCCGGGCTCCCATCTCGACGTTGTTCACCAACCCCGCGGTGTGGTGCGCCTACGTCGGCGGTGGCGCGCAGCTGTTCACCGCGGCGGTGCTGCTCGCGTGGACGCCGAGCTTCTTCAACCGCGTCTACGGTCTGGCCACCGATACCGCCGCTGCCGCCGCGTCGGGCGTGGTGCTGCTGGTCGGCGCGGGAATGGTGTGTTGCGGCGTCGTCGCCGATCGGATCGGCCGCCGCGATCTGTCGCGCAAATGGCCGGCAGCGGTCGCATTCTGTGCGGTCTCGCTGATCTGCTTGATGCTCGGGTTCAGCATCGAGCCCGGCCCGGCGCAGCTGATTCTGATCGGTATCGGTGCGTGGTTCTCCGGCGGTTCCTCGGGGCCGATCGCCGCGGTGGTCGCCGATCTCACCCACTCCTCGGTCCGCGCCTCGGCGATGGGAATGCTGACCCTGTCCGACAGTCTGCTCGGAATGGCGTTGGGGCCCTTCGTGGTCGGCCTGCTCGCTGATCGTTGCGGCCTGACCGCCGCGCTGCGGCTGGCACCGCTGGCCTATCTCGTCGCGATTGCCGCGCTGGTGGCGGGCAGGTGTCTGTATCCGGCCGGACTGCGGAAACTCGCCGCCGTTCACGACCGATGATTCGGTCTACTCCAGGCCGCCGTCCTGAACGCCTCGGCAGGCCAGGTCGACGAGTTCACCCGCGGGGCCCGCGAGGCGCCGGGGTGAGCGCCACACCGCTCGCAGCAGTCTCGACAGGTCCAGGCCTTGGACCTCGACGGTTCGCAATGCGCCCGAACTCAGGTGATCGCCGACCGCCAAGGTGCTCAGCACGGCGGGACCCACTCCTTCCAATACGCTGGTGCGGATTGCCGCGGCGCTGCCCAATTCCAGCAGCGGCTCCGCCCGGTCGTATTCCTGCAACGCCATGTCCAGCGTATTCCGCATACCCGATCCGGGTTCTCGAACCACCAGCGGCGTCGCTGCCAATTCGGCAATCGGAATCGGCTTCCCGCTTCGAGCCCACGGATGCTCGGGATGTACGACGACGACGAGTTTGTCCCGGGCAACAACGATACTGTGCAATTCGGACGGAACCGTCGGTGATTCCACGAAGCCGACCCCGCATTCACCGCTGATCACCCGCTCGAATACCTGGGTGGAATTGTAAACCTGGAGATGAACAGTTATTTCCGGATGTAATCCGCGCAGGCGGCCGAGCCAGCGCGGCATCAGATGT
Organism: Nocardia coffeae; assembly: GCF_019890715.1. Taxonomy (NCBI): domain Bacteria; kingdom Bacillati; phylum Actinomycetota; class Actinomycetes; order Mycobacteriales; family Nocardiaceae; genus Nocardia; species Nocardia coffeae. The sequence continues at coordinate 121,710 of NZ_JAINZY010000019.1, forward strand.
TCGGCGACCGTCATACTCGCGCCCACCGTGAGTTCCGGTGAATGTCCGATGCGTAATCCCTCGGCGACGTCGAGAAGTTTGTTCGCGTCGGCCAGGACGATCCGCGCCCAGTGTGCGACGACGGTTCCCTGCGCCGTCAATGATGACCCGCTGGTCTTGCGTTCCAGCAGTGGCACGCCGAACTGCCGCTCCAGCCGCTTGACGGCGCGGCTCGCATTGGGTTGCGGAATCCCCAGCTTGCGACCTGCGGCGCTGAGGCTCCCGTAGTCGTCGACGCCTACCAGCAGCTCCAATGCACCGAAATCCGGGAACCGCCTCGACATGCGTCGACGATATAGCCTCGCGCAGGGGTATGTCCATCTGATATGGCCTCATGTAGAAAAGCGGGCTTCCGCATCTCCCGGTAATGCCCGACTGTGAATTCATGAGCACTCGAGTGAATGGTGACGCGGCTGGCGTGGTCGAGGACGTTGCGCAATCACGCCGTTCGCGCACGATTGCCGCAGCGACCGCGCTGGCGCCCGGTTCGGCGCTGTGCGTCCTCGCCACGGCGATCGCGATGACGGTGAATTACTTTCTGCCGACGATCAGCCCGTTGCTGATCGCGATAGTACTGGGCGCAATTCTCACGAATGTGGTGCGAATACCCGAGCGCATTCAGCCCGGATTGCAGTTCTCCGCCAAGCGACTGCTCCGGGTCGGTGTGGCTCTGCTCGGTCTGCAACTCATGGTGCGAAATATCATCGATCTCGGTTGGGGAATGATCGTGGTCGTGATCGCGATCGTCTTCCTGGGCATCGCCGGGACGATGTTCGCCGGAAAACTTCTCGGCCTCAGCTGGACGCAGCGACTGCTCATCGCGTGCGGATTCTCCATCTGCGGCGCGGCCGCCGTCGCCGCGGTCGACGGTGTCGTGGATGCCGACGAACAGGAGGTGGTCGCCGCGGTCGCGCTGGTCATTCTGTTCGGCACGCTGATGATTCCGGTCGTTCCGTTGCTGTCGCACGAGTTCGGCCTGTCCGACCAGACCGCCGGGCTGTGGGCGGGTGGTTCGATCCACGAGGTCGCACAGGTCGTCGCGGCCAGCAGCGCGATCGGCGGTGCGGCACTGGGCGTGGCGGTGGTGGTGAAACTCGCGCGCGTGCTGATGCTGGCTCCGGTGATGCTGACTCTCAGTGTGCGGCAACGCAATCGGCTCGGATCCGACGCCGGTGTGAAACGTCCGCCACTCGTCCCGCTGTTCGTCGTCGCCTTCCTGGTCTGCGTTCTGCTCCGTTCCTCCGGACTGCTGCCCGGCGTGATTCTGGACAATGCGAAGACCGCGCAGACGATCCTGCTGACCGCCGCGATGTTCGCCCTGGGGTGTGGTGTGCGCGCGGCCACCATCGCGAAGGTCGGCGCTCGGCCCCTGGTCCTGGCGGTCCTGTCCACTGTCTGGGTCGCGACGATCGCGTTGACCGGCGTGCTGATCGCTTCGTAGATCGGGTGTGTGCTGGTCGCGAAGCGCCGGAAGATACTGCACCTGCGAGTTGTTGTGCGTGGGAGGTTCGATCACACGCGTCCTCGAGCAGATCGGGGAGCGCGGCGTGGCACGGTGGTGCGGGCATAAATCGATTGCCGCTCACCAGGGCAGATGTGCTAGAAGGGTGTACATGAAGGAGCAGGGGCGCAAGGTTATCGCCACCAACCGGCGAGCGCGGCACAACTACGCGATCCTCGACACTTACGAGGCCGGGGTCGCGCTGGTCGGTACCGAGGTCAAGAGCCTGCGCGAGGGTAAAGCGTCGCTGGTGGACGCATACGCCACCATCGACGACGGTGAGGTGTGGCTGCGTGGGCTGCACATTCCCGAATACGGGCACGGCACGTGGACCAACCATTCGCCGCGCCGCACCCGCAAACTGCTGATGCACCGCCGGGAGATCGACAAGCTCACCGGCAAGGTGAAGGAGAGCAATCAGACGCTGGTCCCGCTGTCGATGTACTTCTCCGACGGCAAGGTCAAGGTGGAGCTCGCGTTGGCCAAGGGCAAGCAGGACTACGACAAACGTCAGGATCTGGCCCGCCGCACGATGGAGCGGGAGGTGACTCGGGAGCTCGGTCGACGCGTGAAGGGTATGCGTTGATCGGAGTTCTCCTGGCGCTGCTGGCGGCGGTCGGTTACGGCGTGAGCGATTTCGCGGGTGGGGTCGCGTCGCGGCGGGTTGCCGCGTTGCGGGTGGTGATCGTGTCCTATCCGCTGTCGGTGCTGATCCTGTTGGTCGTCGCGCCGCTGGTCGGCGGGCATTGTGATACGGCTTCGATGCTGTGGGGCCTGGCTTCGGGGGTGGCGAGCGGGCTCGCGGTGTGGTGGTTCTACGCGGCGCTGGCCAGTGGGCCGATGGCGGTGGTCTCACCGCTGACGGCGGTGCTGGTTGCCGGGGTTCCGGTGCTGGTCGGGATGGTGACCGGGGAGCGGTCGAGTCCGCCCGCGTATGTCGGGATCGCGTGTGCGTTGATCGCGGTGGTGTTGGTCAGCAAGGAATCGCCCGATGACGTGACCGAGGAGATCACCGGCGGCCGGAAGCTGCGATTCGATCGTCGCGTCGCCTTGCTGACGGTCGGCTCGGGTCTGGCGTTCGGCCTGGCCTTCGTCTGTCTGCACGAAACCACGCCGTCCTCGGGCGTGTGGCCGGTGCTGCTCTCGCGTGTCGCGGCGACCGTCGTCGTCTGGGTGGCGGCGCTGGCTGCCGGTCAGTTCCGCGCGCCGCGCGGCGAGCCGTTGCGGCTGGCCTGCTACGTCAGCGTTCTGGACGTGCTGGCGAATGTGGCCATGCAGTACGCCTTCCATTCCGGTCTGCTGTCCCTGATCAGCGTGATCGGCTCGCTCTACCCGGCGGCGACGGTTCTGCTGGCCATGGTTCTGCTCGGCGAACGGGCCGGACCGCTGCAGAAGATCGGCATGGCGATGGCGCTGGGGTCCGTCGCGCTGATCGCCACGGCCTGAAAGTCAGTGCGCCAGTTCCTCCGCCGAGTCGTGACCGGCTGCGCTGGTTCGGCGCAGGAAGTCGGCGATGACCTCGAGTTCGGCGTCGGTGTAGTCGGCGCAGACCTCGTCCATACGCTGGGTCATTCCCGAGAAAAGTTGGTACAGAACGGGATTGCGGTCGCGCACCGGGCGCAGGGTGACCGCGCGGCGGTCGGCGGATTCGGGGTCGCGCTCGCGCACGATCCAGCCCGCCTTCTGCAGGCGATCCAGGATTCCGGTCAGGGTGGCCGGGTGCACTCCGGCCAGGCGGCCCAGTGCGGTGGGGGACAGCGGTCCGTGCCGGTTGACCAGATCCAGACAGGTCCAATCGATATCGCGGAGTTCGACCCGGTTCCCGAAGCGTCGATTGAGCAGGGACAGCTGAATGTTCAGATCGCGCAACGCATCCCGGACCGCGACGGTGAGCTGACGGTGTCGTCGCGTCGCGGTCCGATCGGCGTCGGGGCTCATGCGCGGGCCCCGCGAGTGCTCGGTTGTCCGGTGCCCTCGAACGAGGGGTCGCCGAGGGTGCGGTCGCCCATCTGCCGTCCTCACGTCGGATCGTATGAAACTCATACGGTATCGCGTCGTCGGGCCGCGCCGCCGCACCGATCCGCCCGGGAACGATCCGGATCAGGCGGGTTCGACGCGGAACACCGCGATCCGGTCCGCGGCGGCGGCGACTCCGTCGGGTGTCGCCTCGTCCGCCAGCCCCGTGGTGACGAATCGGGATCCGACACTGGACGGGCTGGTGGCGACCAGATTGCGCAGGACCGGGCCGCGCTGGTCCACGGGTAGCTCGACCAGGCGGGCCGTGCTGGACCGGCGGCCGCGAGTCAGCGTGACCGTGTCGGCCGCGCGCACGTTGGCGACCCAGGCGGCCTTCGGGAATGCCTGGAAGATGTATCGGCCGCCGTCGAGTTCGTTCACCGCGATCGGAAAGGTGAGCAATCGTCCGCTCCGCCGACCCGTGACGGTCAGCAGCTGCATCGGCCCGAAGGCGATGCCCAGGCGCTGCAACCCGGTGATGACCTTGTTGATCGTGTTGGTCGTCCGGCGGTATCTGTCTGCGTTCATGCGACCGATCGTACGCCTGGAAGTACGAGATGCATATAGTACGGAACTCGTAGCTTCTCGAGGCCGGGACCGCCGACCCGCCGGTGTGGCAGGGAATGACTTGTGCGCGCGGGGTGTTACTATGAACAGCCCGGTCACCAGCCGGGCACTTGGATTGAAGTACGGGGCTGAACGGTTTCGACTACGTGCGTCGATTCAGGGGAAGCGTGTCGGTGCAGGCAAGAGACCACCGTAAGCGTCGCTGCAACCCTATAAGCGCCGATTCCAATCAGCGCGACTACGCTCTCGCTGCCTAAGCAGTAGAGCGTGTCTGTCAGCCCGGGTTCGCCTTCGGCCCGGCCCCTGGCATCAGCTAGAAGGCTCACCGTCCTGCTCGGTCGCGGAGTAGGACGGGACAACCAACAGCGACTGGGATCGTCATCTCGGCTCGTTCGCAAGACTGAGAGATCCAAGCAGAGACACCGCGAACTGCACACGGAGAAGCCCTGGAGAAGCGGCGGAGGACCCGGGTTCGATTCCCGGCAGCTCCACTGAGGCAAGAGCCGCAGGTCAGCGACCTGCGGCTCTTGCTTTTTGCGAGACCCACACCGATCTACAGAGCGCTCGCAAGGCTGTGCTGGAACCAGACATTGTCGTTGAATCCGTACCGGAGAGTTGTCAAGTCGGCCACGACCTTGCCGGGAACCACGAAGAGGTTCCCTGCCGGTTGCGCAACGGTGGTTCCCGGTTCGTACTTCAATGCGCTACGGACTCGGTCGACCAGTTCTCCGATCGAAGTCTCCCGCGAGTCCGCCTGAGTTCTGATGGCGTCCATTTTCTCGGTGATCTGATTCTTTGCCGTCTCGGGCATCGGTCGGTCCACAATCTGTGCCCACATGCCGACCGGCAGGGTGAAGCCCATTATCGACAGCTGCTCCATCAACCCCGTAGCAATACCGGCTGCCTGGTTGTACACGAGTCGCTCCAGGCATTCGCCCGCCTTCTCCAAGGTTTTGGCGATGGAATCCATGTCGGTGCCGCGCTCGAAGATCGAAGACTGCAGAGTGCTGATCGCATTGGAATAGGATCGGGCGGCATCTCCCGACCACTGCGAGGTCAACCAGTGGGATCCGTTGCTCAGGTTGCCAGCAGTAAGGGTATCGTTTCCGGCGAGGTGTCGGATCCATTGTCCGAAGGTCTGGAGAGTCTCCCAATCGCCGATCAGTGGTGTGAGGTACTTCTCCGCTGGTTTGATCCCGATGGACTTCTGTAGGCGATCGTCGAATATGGCGATCGTGTCGCGGACGGCCGTGACGGTGGCACTCAATGTCAGACTACCGGACTGCACGTCGGGGAGGTGCAGTGACTGCATTCCGCGGAACCGGAGTATTTCGGCGGAAGTTCCTGCCTGGGATGGCAGCGAAAGTCCCGAAAGGGAGTTCACCGCCCTCGCCCATGTGGTGTCCTGCTGCTGGAAATTTCGAACGGTGGTGGTGAGATTCGATCCCAACTGCTGGATCTGATCGTTGTTCTTCGAACTGAGCGCAGACACAGCGCTACTGAAGTCCTGAAGCGAGGGCGCGATGGTGGCCAGCAGGCCTCCGGTTCCTGTCTTCAGAGACAATCCGGATGTCGCCCTGCTCGTGTTGGACAACAGGCTCTCGCCGGCGTCGGTCAGATCTTTCGCGAAGCCGCTCAGGGCCGCCGACGTGACCGTTACTTCGTTCGACAAGATCCCGCCCTCCTGTGGAGGTCGGATCCGGAGCCCTTCAGAATGGGCCGATTCCGCTGTCCCCCAACGTCAACCACTCTCGCGATCGTATCAGGAGCCGTATCCTGTGCGGTAGTGTCGATGCGGCGGCTGCCCTACAACCGATCTGGTCGACATCGGTGGTGGCGCCACTATTTGTCTTGACGAGAGTTCTTCTCGCACAGTATGATCCAGGCGATTTAAGGCGTTCCGAGACCGGATCGCTTCATCGATCAGGGGTGAGTTGAGGGGGCTTTTTTGCATCCACCTGCTGAACGACCGACTCCCGGCTATGGTCCACCGGAAAATCGCCCGAGATACGGCTGGAGAACCAATGTTTGGGATTGGCAGACCACAAACGATTACATGACAGAGGTTGTCGCGGCACGTATGGACTTCGCTCATCACGGATGGGATTTCGCCGCAGATCAACTCGATTTCTATCTGGCCAACCATGAGGAAGGAACCAGATATACGATTCGCGACCGTGACATGCGTCAGGTTCTGGCGACGAGTGATATGCGGGGGCGTATCGAGAATGCTATGTCCGAGATCAAAACCAACGCAAAGCGGGCCGTTCTGGCCAACCGGCTTCTTTATGGCATGACTATGGAGATCACGACCGATTGGGCTCCCGCAGGCCCCTCGGACAACGAAGATGTCCATAATGCTCTCGGGCATTACTGGATGTCCGTCGGCGCGGATGTGGTTGTTGCGAGGCCCGCCGATGACGGATCGGCCTTGTCGGCGTTGATTACGTCGAGGCTGTATGTCAGCGACTTTTATTATTTCCATGGTACTGTCGGCGGCACGATGGGTGCGGAACTCGATCGTGCTTGCGTCTGGCTCGAAGAGGCCGGTAGTGCGCGCAGCTATAGAGCGAATGGTGAAGCAGACATAGATTGCAGGTCGGAAACTCTTCCTTGAAGAATGCTGAACATCAACCCGAAGGTGGTCATGGGGAAGGTAATCGCCACGATTGCTGGTGTACTTCTACTGGCAGTTGCGGGGTGTTCGAATTCCACGCCGGCGGATCAGGCTCTGAACAAGGCGTCGGAGTGTGGCCACATCAAGTTTCGACATCCGCCGCAGATTTTGTCCACGAGTGGGGACACTACGTGGAACGGTGATGCCTTGGTGGCATTCGTGGCACAGGTTCCGACGAATGAGATCTCCGACTTCATTACGATGTCGGGACTTCCACAGTTCACCCCGGGTATACCGCAGGACTGGTTGCGACCCGGCCGCTGGCAGAAGGAAGAGTGGGCATCCGGTCTGCGTACCGCAGATCCGGGCTCGACCCGGTCCGTGCACGTAGAGCAGCCACCTCAGAGGTGGGTTGCTGTCGAGGACCGCAAGGATGGCACGTCGAAAGTGTTCCTTTACCTGACATGTTTCTAGTCGGCGACCCCGAAGATTCGGGCGACGTTCGTTTGGTCCGGGCCTTTGATTGCTACTCGTCGCAGCTGTGGTGGATTCAGGCTGTGTCGGTGCGCGAAATTTTGGCTTGGGTCAGGCCTGCGCGTTCGGCGAGGTCGGATTGGGTGAGTCCGAGTTCGGTGCGGCGGTCGTAGACGGCTTTGGCCAGTGCCATGGAGAGCCGGATTTCGCGGCGGGCCTCGGTGACATCGTCGGGTTCGGTGTAACCCTCTGCGAGTTTGCGTTCCCGGAGGATCTTCCAGCGTGCGTGGCTCATCGGTCCAGTTCTCCCTTCTCGATTGTGCGAATGAATTCTTGCTGTGCGGGTTCGTGTTCGGCCTGGCAGGTCTGTTGGGCGGGGACGGTGAGTGTTGCGAAACGTGTTGCGGTCGTTGTCCATTCCTTGTCGGTGATGTAGGCGAGGTAGCCGTCCGGGCGGATCAGGATGTGTGCTGGGGAGGGGCAGGCGAAGGTTTGGGCGACCTTTGATTGGTCCGGGCCTTCGATTGGGACTCGGTGGAGGGGGGCTCCGGTTGTGGGCCAGGGGATTTCGGGCAGGGCGGTGATTGCGGGGGTGCCGATGGCCAGGAGGGTGAAGTGGGGGCCGCGGAGGTGGTCGAAGAGGCGTTGGGGGCCGGTGTGTGGGTCGTGCCATCGGAGGTCGGGGGCGCGGTCGCCGGCGGTTGGGGTGGTTGTCGTGGCGGCGGGGGCCAGGGGGCCGCCGCGGTAGCCGAGGGAGAGTTGGCGTACCTCGTCGCCGCGGGTCGTGGCCGCTAGTGGGCGGCCTTTGGTGTCGGCGTAGAGCTCGCTGGACAGACCCAATACTCGTGCCGCGATGGGGCGGCGTTCTGCTTCGTAGGTGTCGAGCAGGGTGTCGGGTGCGCCGGCGAGTACCTGGCCGAGTTTCCAGCCGAGGTTGTAGGCGTCCTGGACGCCGGTGTTGAGCCCCTGTGCGCCGGTCGGTGGGTGTACGTGGGCGGCGTCGCCGGCCAGGAGCACCCGCCCGGTGCGGTAGTGGTGGGCGAGGCGGATGTTGGGGCGCCACACCGACTTCCAGCGCACGGCGTCGACTGCGAGGCGGCGGGTGCCGGCATAGGTGTGGATCCGGCGTTCGATGGCTTCCGGGCCGGTGTCGGCGTCCTCGCCGGGACGCAGTTTGACCATGAGCTGGAAGAGGCGTTCGTCGTCGCCGGGCAGCGGGCACAGCGCCAGGAACCGTCCCTTGCGGGCCGGCCAGATATGCCAGTGGTCGCGGGACAGGCCGCGCACCAGCAGGTCCGCGACGATCATGCGGTCGCTGTCGTCGGTGCTGCCGGCGAACTCGATCCCGCAGGCCGCGCGCACCTTGCTCGCGCCGCCGTCCGCGCCGACGAGATAGCGGGTGCGCACCTGTTCGGTGCCGGTCGCGGTTTCGAGGGTGGCCGTGACACCGTCGCTGTCCTGCTCCAGAGCGGTCAGCCGGGTGTCGAACTCCACGAGCCCGCCGAGCTTCTCGACTCGGCGGCGGAGGGCGGCGTCGGTGTCGTACTGGGCGACCAGCAGCGTGTTCGGGTAGGGCACGTCGTCGCTGGGCTCGCGCACGTCGAACATGGTGCGGGGCAGGACGAACGGGCCGAGATGGATGCCGAGTTTCGGGTAGTTCGTGCTGTGCTCGATGATCTCGTCCAGGACGCCGAGATCCTCGAAGATCTCCTGGGTGCGGGGCTGGATTCCTTTGGCGCGGGAGCCGGGGAAACTTTGGTCGGCTGCGCTGACGACCCGAACATTGATGTTGCGGCGCAACAGGTCTGCGGCGATCGTGAGCCCGGCGGGGCCGCCTCCGACGATCAGGACTTCGGGTGACTCGGTCATGGGGTGTCCGGCCTTTCACAGGGGGCATGGGGACAGCGCGATTCGTCCCGTCGTGCGGATCGCGTATGTGCGGGGTTGGCGCTCTGGCGCCGGTCAGAGCGTGGCGCTGCCGAACATGCGGGCGTGCAGCCCATCGAGGACGATGTCCAGTCCGCTGTCGAAGCGGTCCTCGATGAACTGGTGCCGTATCCCGGCCAGCGAACGCAGATGCTCGAGTTCGTTGCCGAGCACGGTGTCGCGCAGGTACTGATCGATCTCGGGATGTCCGGCGTAGGGCGTGAGGACGCCGGGCGCCGGGTTCACGGCGTAGCCGAACACGAAGTTCTTGACCGTGCCTACGGCCAGCGTCACATGCTGCGGTTCCAGCCGCGGGGTGATGTCCGGATCGGTCAGCGCCCGCACGTGGTCGTTCCAGTTGCTCAGTTGCCCGGGGCCGGGCAACGTCCCCGGACGCCCGAGGGCGTGGACGAACCACGGGTGCGCGCGGTACAGCTCGAGTGTGTCGCGTCCGATCGAACGCAGCCGCTCCCGCCAGGTGTCACCGACGGGAGCCTGCTGTGCGGCGAAAACCCGGTCGACCATGAGCTCGACGAGTTGTTCCTTGGTGTCGACGTACCAGTAGAGCGACATCGCCGTGATGCCCAGTTCACCGGCGACCCGGCGCATCGACAACGCGTCCAGCCCGTCCCGGTCGGCGAGCGCGATCGCGGTGTTCGCCAGATCGTTCTGGGTGAAGGCCTGCCCCCGGGCCGCGCGCGGGGTCCGCACGGGACGTATCCACACAGAGCCGTGCGTGCGCTCGCCGGTCGACATACCTGGCCATTCTAGTGATCGGGTTCCGCGCCCCGACGGGTCCGACCTCGTCAGGTCCCACCGGGTGCGCTGCCCCGGCGACCACGTGCCGGGCAACCGCAGCCCGGACGTCACGGACCGGAACGACATCGCTGATCACCGCGCGAGCGAGGCCGGACGGCCGCGCAACACCAGCAGGACCGAGGCGACGATGTCGCCGATCGCGACCGTCAGCGTCCACGATCCCGCCGCGGCCGATATGCCCGCCGCCGGGAGCACGACCGGGAAGATCACCAGCGCCGAGCACACCACCGCGGCGACGTCGGCCGCGAGGGTGATCTGCCGGGCGCGGATGCAGATTCCGCCCGGATGCGAGTCCGTCTCGGGCACCGACGAGTAGTCGACGCTCCGGGCCCGCACCACGCCCGCGGCCGCGGTCAGCACCATGCCGAGCAGCACCACCGGCAGCATGGTGGAGGAGGCGAATACGTGTCCGCCGCTGTTGCGCAGCGTCACCAGTGCGAGCAGCAGCGCGATCGCCGGGAGCATCAACCGGCGTTTGAGGCTGAGCCCGATGCCTTCCCGCCAGGCGCGTGCCATCAGCACTCGCATGACGACCACCAGCACGATCGTTCCTGCCCCACCGAACATCGTTCTCAGCTCCTCCGACTCAAACTTCCCATACGGTGTATGGCTAGTAACGGTAGCGCGCCGAGACCGAATTAGCCATACGCTGTATGGGAAGTTTCGAAGAGTTCGGAATCAGGCCAGTCCGTGATTGCGGGTGTCCGGCGTTGTTCAGCGACGACGAGGCGGCTGTCGCGACGACTCTGCTCGCCGTCCTGCCGGGGTCGCGAAGCTGAACCGGGAGCCGTCCGGAGCAAACTCGCTGTGGCTGCTGCGCATGGCGATCGTTCGCCGTCACATCCCGCACGAGGGTCGGGTGCGGCTGATCTGACGGTCGGTCGGCGAGAGCGCGCTCAGTGTGAGCCGGTCGGGAGAGGGATGCCGCCGAGGGTGGGTGCCCAGATGTTGGTGATCGGCGCGGCGTGCGCGGATTCGCCCAGGGGTGGGAGGGCGTACGCGTCTTCGAGGGTGCGTAGGACCGAGTAGTGGTCGATGCGCTGGCTGTATCGGCCGGGGTTGATGCCTGTACCGTAGAAGATGGTGGGGATGTGGTTGGCGCGGGTGCCTTCGTCTTCGTCGAAGGTCACCACCAGGAGGCTGTTGTTCGCCTTGGCCCAGTCGGCGTAGCCGCCGAGGTTGTTGCGCAGCCAGGTGTCGCCGGTGGAAACCGGGCAGTCGTGGATGTCGTTGCACATGTCCGGGCTGACGAACGAGACCGTGGGTAGCCGCGAGTAGTCCCTGGGGAACGCGGCGAAGGTCTGGTTCGCGGCGGGCGGGACGTCGGCGAAGTCCACCCAGCTGTTGTGTTTGCGTGCGTACCGGCCGTTGCTGCCGGTGCAAGCGGTGTAGCCGGGCGTCGGCATCGACTCGGCGTAGCCGGTGAACGAGTGTCCGGTCGCGGCGAGTGCGGTGCTCAGATTCGGCCCACCGAGGTTGTGCGGGCAGCTGTCGTCGGTCACGCCCTGCGTGCTGCCGGAGAACAACGCGATGTAGTTCGGCTGGCTGGGATGGGTCTGCGCATGCGCGTCGGTGAACAGCGCGCCGCTGTCGGCGAGATGATTGAAATAGGGCGCTCGCGAGCTGCCGATGATCGAATCGAATCCGACGTTCTCGAACATCACCAGCACGATGTGATCGAACCTCGGGACGGCCGCGGACGCGGTGGCCGGGACCAAGGCGGCCGCGACACCGAGAATCACCGTCCCGGCCAGGACCGAGACGAGTCGAGCCATTCCAGAGATCCCACGCATCGGCACTCCTGACGACAACGACGAGACGCCGCTCACAGTAGTGCCCGCCGGTAACCGTTCCTCGAACGGGGTGTGACGAGCTCGAATCCGATCACCGCGATCGGATTCGATACTCGCGGTCCGAGTTTCAGTCCGCTTCGCCGTAGGCGGCGGCTACGTCCTGGGAGCTGGTCCAGCGGGTGTAGGTGGGGGATTGGGGCCAGCCGGTGGGGGAATCCTGCCACTCTTCCTGGCGGCCGTAGGGGAGCAGGTCGATGAGGGAGAAGGTGTGGCTGAGTTGTTCGGTGCCGCGGCCGTTGGTGTGCCAGGTGCGGTAGACGGTGTCGTCGTGGCGCAGGAAGACGTTGACTGCGAAGCCGCTGTTGGGGGGTGCGCCGACCTCGGCGCCGAACGGGCTGTGCGCGGTGGAGTACCAGGGCATCTTGTTGCCGACGCGGCGCTTGTAGGCCAGGGCCTCGTCGATCGGGCCCTGGGTGACGATGACGAAACGCGCGTCGTAGTTGTCCAGGAACTCCAAACGCGTGAATTGCGAGGTGAATCCGGTGCAGCCGGGGCACTGCCACTGCTCGCCCTCGAACCACATGTGGTTGTAGACGATCAGCTGTGATCGGCCGTCGAAGATGTCCGCCAGGCGGACCGGACCCTGCTCGCCCTCGAGGGTGTAGTCGGGCAGTTCGACCATCGGCAGGCGGCGGCGCTGGGCGGCGATCGCGTCGAGCTCGCGGGTCGCGGCCTTCTCCCGGACGCGCAGTGCGTCGAGTTCGCGTTGCCAGGTCTCGGCGTCGACGACGGGTGGCAGTGCATCGGTACTCATGGGGTCCTCCCTGACGGTCCACAGCGTGCGGGTCATCGATGTGGACCGCGTCCGTTCGCCGAATTCATCGGTGATCGCCGCCTTTTCTCGGCTGGGTTTCCGAACCGCGGTCTCATCCCGGCATTTCGGCCACCGGACCATGGCGACGGGGCGGTCCGCGCGTCGGAGACGGACGGACCGCCCCGACCGAATCACTCGTGCTTCAGTGAGTGGAGATTGGGCGAGTCGGCGGCCGGGAAGTCGCTTTTCCAACCGCCGTTCACGTGCATGATCATGCCGCCGGTGTAGTTGTAGCCGGTGAAGCCGTCCCATACCAGCGAGGTGCGGTTCCAGACCGAATGCACATGTCCGTCAACGCCTTGCAGGCGCAGATCGGACGATCCGACCTTGAAGTAGGCGATCGCGCCACCGCCGCCGGCCCCGGTGAAGACGCAGAAATTACCGGTAGGGCACCGGTCGTAGCCTGTCGCGGCCTGAGCCGGGGCGGCGAACGAGATGACCCCCGTCAGAGCGGCGGTTGTCATCGCTGCGGCGGCGATTGTCCTGAATGTCATGCTCTGTCTCCTTCTCATCTGAAATTCGATGGGGCACAGTTATTTCACAGGGAAGGCCGAGCATGCATCGGATTTAATGCCGGATGGGATCAAGGCCGGATCCGGCCGCACGAGTCGATCTGCCCAGTTGTCCGGGTAGTCAGCCGTCGACAGCGGGACACCAGGGGATGCGCCGCTGGACCGAGCGGTCAGGGAACGGAATAGACGACGAGGATCTGGTCCGGGGCGTCGGTGACGGCGAACGACGCGTGGGTGAGGGTGAGCGGCCCGCGCGTCGGGTGATGCAGGCGTTTGGTGCCGGAGTGGCTGGTCGCGATGTCGTAGCGGGGCCACCAGGCCGCGGCCTCGGCGCTACCCTCCCGGAGTTCGGTCGCCAGACGAGCGAATCGGGGATCACCGGGGTGGCGACCGGCGTTGGTGCGCAGGCGGGCCAGGACGGACTGGGCCACCTCGGTCCAGTCCAGCAGGATTCGGCGGGCGGCGGGGTCGAGGAAGACCCAGCGTGCGAGATTCGGTGCGGCGCAGGCAGATCGGTCGATCATGCCCGAGAAGTATTCCGCCGCAGCGTCGTTCCAGGCCAGGATGTCGGTGGTCGCGCCGGTGATGTACGCGGGGGCGGGGGAGAGCAGTGCGGGGATGGCGGCGACCTCGGGGGCGAGGATTTCCCTCGGAGGCGGGGGAGTCGATCCGGCGGTGTCGTCGGCCAGGGTGCGGAGGTGGGCGCGTTCGTCGGGGGTCAGGCGCAGGGCGTCGGCGATGGCGGTGAGCACCTGGTCCGACGGGTTCACATCGCGACCCTGCTCCAGGTACGCGTACCAGGTCGTGCTGACCCCGGACAACACCGCGAGCTCCTCGCGCCGCAGGCCGGGCGTGCGGCGACGGTCCGAACCGGGCAGCCCCACCTCGGCGGGAGTGGTGCGTTCGCGGCGGGCACGTAGAAATGCGCCGAGTTCGCGGCGGCGGGCCAGCGTCGCCGGCCGCTGTGTTCCGTTCCCCGCACTGTCCACGATCTCCGATTCCGCGATCACGTACTTCTGGATACCACGTCGAGCAGGTCCCGGAGCAGTCGGCGACCGGATCCGAATTCGCCCGCGGCCGTCGTGACCGTGTACCGGGCAGCCTGGTACTCCCGGTTCCACGATCACGCGATTCTGGATGGCGCGACGGGTCGGTAGTGGACTGGGGATATGAAGGCATGGCAGATGACAGCACTCGACAGCGGCCTGAACCTCGCGGACGTCCCGGAACCGCGATTGCGCGGTGGCGGGGCCACGCTCGAGGTGCTCGCCTCGATGATCCCCGCGTACACCGGGCAGCTCGTGGCCGGTGGTCGCGGCGGGTTCCCGACACCGATCGTATTGGGCCCCTGCGGAATTGCGCGGGTCACCGAAGCCGCCGACGACGTGTTCGCGGTGCAGCCGGGCGACATCGTCGCCGCCAACGCGATGTTCCGCTCGAATCGCACCGACGACCCGCAGGAGGTGTTGCTGAGCTGGACCGGGATCGGCGGCGACGGGCGGCCCACCCCGACCACGGATCGGATGCGCGAGATCTGGCGGGACGGCCTGTTCGCCGAACGCGCACTGCAACCCGAACGCACGCTCGTCGCGCTGCCCGGCGCGCAGGACTATCCGGCGCCCGAACGGCTGGCCTTCCTGCAATGGCTGGGCATCGCCGGGGAGGGAATCGAGCGGGCAGGTGTTCGCCCCGGTCACACGGTCGGCGTCGTCGGCGCGACCGGGCAGCTCGGTTCGGCGGCGGTTCTGCTGGCGCTCGCGCGCGGTGCGTCGGCGGTGGTCGCGGTCGGCCGCAATCGCACGTCGCTCGACGCACTGGCCGCTCTGGATCCGCGCGTGCTGACCGTGCCGCTGTCCGGTGAACGCGAGGTCGACGCTCGGGCGATTCGCGCGGCGGCCGGGCCGCTGGACGCGGTCGTCGACACCCTCGGCATGGTGCCCTCGCCGGAGCCGACGATGGCCGGGTACGACGCGATCCGCACCGACGGGACCTGGGTTCTGGTCGGCGGCGTGCGCCACGAACTGCCCATTCCCTACCACGACCTGATGCACCGCCGGCTGACCGTGCGCGGCTCGTGGATGGCGCACGACACGACGGTGCGCGAGGTGTGGTCGATGATCCGGCACGGTGTGCTGGACCTGTCGGTCCTGAACGTCACGGTGGTCGGCCTGGCCGATCCCGCGGCGGCCCTGTCCGCCGCGGCCGATGCGCACGGCCTGAACATCGTCGTCCTCATGCCCTGACCGGGTTGCGATTGCGTGTTCGACGGGCCGAAGTGCGCGGGTTCCTCTAGCGTGAGCTGGTCGACGCTGAGAGGGGTTCGGGATGCGCACCGGGATGTTGAGTGTGGTCGAGCTGGTGGAGCGGGTCGAGGAGGGGACGTTGGACACCGTGCTGGTCGCGGTGACCGATATGCAGGGCCGGCTGCAGGGGAAGCGTTGTTCGGCACGGTATTTCGTGGACGAGGTGCTCGCGCACGGCGCCGAGGCGTGCAACTACCTGCTGGCGGTGGATGTGGAGATGACACCGGTGCAGGGCTATGCGATGTCCTCCTGGGACACCGGATACGGCGATTTCGCGTTGCGGCCGGATATGAGCACCGCCCGGCTGCTGCCGTGGTGGCCGGGCACCGCGCTGGTGCTCTGCGATATCGCCCATGTCGACGCGACCGGCAGATCCGGCAGTGTGCCGGTCGCGGTGTCGCCGCGGCAGGTGCTGCGCCGGCAGCTGGATCGGTTGGCGGAGCACGGATTACGCGCCTATGTCGGCACCGAGCTCGAATTCCTGGTCTTCGACGACAGTTACGAGTCGGCCTGGCGTTCGGGCTATCGCGATCTCACCGCAGCCAATCAGTACAACGTCGACTACTCCCTGCTCGGCACCTCCCGGATCGAACCGCTGCTGCGCCGCATTCGCGGCGAGATGTCCGGCGCGGGACTGTATGTCGAATCGGCCAAGGGGGAATGCCGACCCGGCCAGCATGAGATCGCCTTCCGCTACGACGAGGCGCTGAACACCTGCGACAACCACAGCATCTACAAGACCGGCGCCAAGGAGATCGCCGCCCAGGAGGGCCGGAGCCTGTCGTTCATGGCGAAATTCGATGAGCACGAGGGGAATTCGTGCCACATCCATCTGAGCCTGCGGGACGAGCAGGACCGGCCGGTGTTCGCCAAGGACGACGGTGAACCCTCGGCGCTGATGCGGCACTTCCTGGCCGGACAGCTGGACTGCCTGCGTGAGTTCACCTATCTGTACGCGCCGAACATCAACTCCTACAAGCGATTCGTCGCCGGGAGCTTCGCGCCGACGGTCGCCGCGTGGGGCCGGGACAACCGCACCTGCGCGTTGCGCGTGGTCGGCAACGGCTCGTCGCTGCGCATGGAGAATCGGGTCCCCGGCGGGGATGTGAATCCGTATCTGGCCGTGGCCGGACTGATCGCGGCGGGCCTGTACGGCATCGAGCGCAACCTTCCGCTCGAGCCCGAATTCCACGGCAACGCCTACCGGTCGCAGCGCCCGCGCGTGCCCGGTACGCTGCGCGAAGCCGCGCAGCTGTTCGGCGAGAGCACGGTGGCGCAGGCGGCGTTCGGCGAGGACGTGGTGCGGCACTACCGGAACGCGGCGCAGGTCGAACTGGACGCCTTCGACGCCGCGGTCACCGATTGGGAACGCGTGCGCGGTTTCGAACGGCTCTGAGGCGAAAGGAGTGTCGACGGTGACAATCGTGCAGGTGATCAATCCCGCCACCGAACAGCCCGTGGCAACGGTGGAATCGACCGATCTCGCGCGGACCGATGCCGCGATCGCGCGCTCGGCCGAGGCGGCGGCGTCCTGGCGAGCGGTCGCGCCGGGGGATCGGGCCCGGCTGCTGCGTCGTTTCGCCGCGGCCGTGGATGCCGATCTGGAGCATCTGGCCCGGCTCGAGGTCGCCAATTCCGGGCACACCATCGGTAATGCGCGCTGGGAGGCCGGGAACGTCCGCGATGTGCTCGACTACTGCGCGGGTATGCCGGAACGCTTGCTGGGCAACCAGATTCCCGTGCCCGGCGGGGTGGACGTCACCTTCTGCGAACCGCTGGGCGTGGTCGGGGTGATCGTGCCGTGGAATTTCCCGATGCCGATCGCCGGCTGGGGTTTCGCGCCCGCGCTGGCGGCGGGGAACACCGTGGTCCTCAAACCGGCCGAGTTGACCCCGCTGACCGCGATCCGGCTCGGCGAACTCGCCCTCGAGGCGGGTCTGCCTCCGGATGTCTTCCAGGTCCTGCCTGGCAAGGGCTCCGTGGTGGGGCAGCGGTTCGTGACCCATCCGGCCGTGCGCAAGGTGGTCTTCACCGGATCCACCGAGGTGGGGCGCGAGATCATGGCCGGATGCGCGCGGCAGGTCAAACGCGTCACGCTGGAACTGGGCGGTAAGAGCGCCAATATCGTCTTCGCCGACGCCGATCTGGAATCCGCCGCGGCCACCGCGCCCGCCGGTGTGTTCGACAACGCCGGTCAGGACTGCTGTGCCAGATCGCGGATTCTGGTGCAGCGCAGCGTCTTCGATACGTTCCTGGAACTTCTCGAACCGGCCGTGCGGGCGGTGCGGGTGGGTGATCCGGCCGAGGAGTCGACCGAGATGGGCCCGCTGATCTCGGCCGAACACCGCGAGCGGGTCGCCGGATTCGTCGACTCCTCGACCACGGTCGCCTACACCGGGACGAATCCGTCCGGGCCCGGATTCTGGTATCCGCCAACGGTTGTGCTGCCCGGCAGCGCGTCGGAGCGGATTGCCACCGAGGAGATCTTCGGTCCGATCGTGGCGTTGCTGCCGTTCGAGGACGAGGCCGAGGCGATCGCGCTGGCCAATGCCACCGAGTACGGGCTGTCCGGTTCGATCTGGACCCGCGATGTCGGTCGGGCGCTGCGCGTCTCGCGTGCGGTGGAGGCCGGGAACCTGTCCGTGAATTCGCATGCCTCCGTGCGGTATTGGACACCGTTCGGCGGATTCAAACAGTCCGGTCTGGGCCGTGAACTCGGTCCGGACGCGGCGCGTGCGTTCACCGAGACCAAGAACGTCTTCATCGCCACCGAATAGCCGTCCGGCACCATCGCATTCACATCTCCCCGCTCCGGAACGTCCGGAGTTCGTTCGCAGAGGAGTCATCGTGCAGCGCTTACAGGATCGCGTCGCCGTCGTCACCGGCGGCGGCAGCGGTATCGGCCTGGCCACCGTCCGCCGCTTCGCGCAGGAGGGTGCGCGGGTGGTGGTCGCCGATATCGATGATGCCGCGGGCGAATCCGCCGCCGCGGAGGTCGACGGACGGTTCGTGCGCACCGATGTCACCGACGAGGAGCAGGTGCGGGCGCTGTTCCAGACGGCGGTGGAGGTCTACGGCGGGCTCGACATCGCGTTCAACAACGCGGGAATCTCACCGCCGGAAGACGATTCGATCCTCACCACCGGCCTGGACGCCTGGCAGCGGGTGCAGCAGGTCAATCTGACCTCGGTCTACCTGTGCAGCAAGTACGCCATCGAACACATGCTGACCCGGGGTAAGGGATCGGTGATCAATACCGCGTCCTTCGTCGCGGTCATGGGCGCGGCCACCTCGCAGATCTCCTACACCGCCTCCAAGGGCGGCGTGCTGGCGATGAGCCGCGAGCTCGGAGTTCAGTTCGCCCGTCAGGGAATTCGGGTGAACGCCCTGTGCCCCGGACCGGTCAACACTCCGCTGCTCCAGGAGCTGTTCGCCAAGGATCCCGAACGTGCCGCGCGTCGCCTCGTGCACATTCCGATCGGCCGTTTCGCCGAGCCGGAGGAGATCGCGGCCGCGGTGGCCTTCCTGGCCAGCGACGACTCCTCGTTCATCACCGCGTCACAGTTCCTGGTCGACGGCGGCATCGCGGGCGCGTACGTGACGCCGCTGTAGGGACGCGCAATTCGGGCTGTGGCAGCCGGGTGTCTGGTCTGCCTCAGCCCGAATTGCGTTGATAGCAAGGATAATTCGGCTCAGCGTCGCTTGAACAGTCGGGAAACGCCGCCCGAGGAATTCGGCGGGGCGCTCACCGCGGACAGCGCCGCGTAGTCCTCGTCGGACAGCGAAACCGTCGCCGCGGCAACGTTTTCCTCGAGGTGGGCGACGCTCGAGGTGCCCGGGATCGGCAGCATCACCGGCGAGCGGCGCAGCAGCCAGGCCAGGGCCAGCTGGGATGGGGTGGCCTCGTGGTTCTTGGCGATCTCGTCGAGCGGGCCGCCGGAGCGGGCGAGTTTACCGGTGGCCATCGGGAACCACGGGATGAAGGCGATCTGATTCGTCTCGCAGTGGTCGACCAGCTTCTCGGAGCTGCGGTCGGCCAGGTTGTACAGATTCTGCACCGAGACGATGGTCGCCAGTTTGCGCGCGGCCTCCAGCTGCGCGACGGTGACCTGGGACAGGCCGATGTGCCGGATCTTGCCTTCCTTCTGCAGCGCCACCAGCTCGCCGATCTGGTCGGCGAGCGGCACCTTCGGATCGATCCGGTGCAACTGGTACAGGTCGATGCGCTCGAGCCCGAGGTGTCGCAGGCTCAATTCCAGCTGCTGGCGCAGATATTCGGGCCGTCCCAGCGGCAGCCACACGTCCGGGCCCGGCCGGGTCAGACCGGCCTTGGTCGCGATGACCACGTCGTCGGCGTAGGGGTGCAGGGCCTTGCGGATGAGGGTCTCGCTGACGAACGGGCCGTAGGAGTCCGCGGTGTCGATGAAGTTGACGCCGAGTTCCACCGCGCGGCGTAGCAGCCGCACCACCTCGTCCGGGTCCTTCGGCTCGCCCCACACGCCCGAACCGGTGATCTGCATGGCGCCGTAACCGAGGCGGTGAATGGGCAGATCGCCGCCGAGGGTGAAGGTTCCGGATGCGGCGGCAGGACGTGAGTCGGTGGACATGGCCACCACCCTAGCCACCCCGGGCCGCCGAAGCAGTAGTTCCCTCCGCCGCACCACCTGCCTATGGGCCAACGAAATTTGGTATATGCCAGTAAATGGTGGCATATACCACTGGATCGGCGTAGGGTCATCCGGGCGCCGACCGGCGCGAAACCTAGGGGATGCGCCGCGGCCCGCGGTACCCTTCCGGCCACGGCGCATCCCGTCCCAGTGAAGGAATGCCCGCACGATGACGACCGCCGTGACCCGCCGCGAACACGATCTGCTGGGGGACCGCGACGTTCCCGCCGACGCCTACTGGGGTGTGCACACCCTGCGCGCGAGCGAGAACTTCCCGATCACCGGCACCCCGCTGGCCGCGTATCCGCATCTGATCACCGCGCTGGCCGCGGTGAAGGAGGCCGCCGCGCGAGCCAACGAGGAACTCGGTCTGCTCGCTCCGCACAAGGCCGCGGCCATCTCGGCGGCCTGCCGGGAGATCCGCGAACAGGGTCGGCTGCGCGATCAGTTCATCGTGGACGTCATCCAGGGCGGTGCGGGCACCTCGACGAATATGAACGCCAACGAGGTGATCGCGAACCGGGCCCTGGAGATCCTCGGACACGCCAAGGGTGAATACGCGCACCTGCATCCGAACGACGACGTCAACCTCAGCCAGTCCACCAACGACGCCTATCCGACCGCGGTGCGGGTGGCGACGATTCTGGCCGTGCACGAGCTGCTCGAGTCGATGACGGTGCTGCGCAACGCCTTCGCCGACAAGGCGACCGAGTTCCACGACGTGCTCAAGATGGGCCGCACCCAGTTGCAGGACGCCGTGCCGATGACGCTCGGCCAGGAGTTCTCCACCTACGCGGTGATGCTGGAGGAGGATCAGAGCCGGCTGGCCGAGGCGGTGGTGCTGATGGAGGAGATCAATCTGGGCGCCACCGCGATCGGCACCGGGCTCAATGCGCCCGAGGGGTACGCCGAGGCCGCACGGGGCCACCTGGCCGCCATTACCGGGCTGCCCCTGGTGACCGCGGCCAATCTGGTCGAGGCGACCCAGGATTGCGGTGCGTTCGTGCAGCTTTCGGGTGTGCTCAAGCGGATCGCGGTGAAACTGTCCAAGAGCTGCAACGATCTGCGACTGCTGTCCTCGGGACCGCGCGCCGGGCTCAACGAGATCGATCTGCCTGCGGTGCAGGCGGGTTCGTCGATCATGCCCGGCAAGGTCAATCCGGTGATTCCGGAGGTGGTCAATCAGGTGGCCTTCGAGGTGATCGGCAACGATATGACGATCACCATGGCCGCGGAGGCGGGGCAGTTGCAGCTCAACGCATTCGAGCCGATCATCCTGCACTCGCTGTCCAAGAGCATCGTGCACCTGGGTGCGGCCTGCCGCACCCTCGCGGAACGGTGCGTCGCGGGGATCACCGCCAACGCCGAGGTCACCCGTGCGATGGTGCAGAACTCCATCGGTCTGGTCACCGCGCTGAACCCCTATATCGGATATCTCGCCGCGACCGAGATCGCCAAGGAGGCACTGGTTTCCGGCCGCGGGGTGGCCGAGCTGGTGCTGGAGAAGGGGCTGCTGCCGCCCGAGCGGCTCGCCGACATCCTGCGTCCCGAGCTGGTCGCCGGCGTGAAGCCCGTCGTCGCCTGATTCTTCCGATACGTTGCGGGCGAAGGTATCCCGCGCTCGCACACGCCAGACGGGGCCCGGTCCGTGGGGATACGGACCGGGCCCCGCGTCATCGCCGACGAATCGGCGTGAAATTCAGCGCGGCGCCATGCGGATCGCGCCATCCAGGCGGATGGTCTCACCGTTGAGCATCGGGTTCTCCACGATGTGCCGGGCCAGGGCCGCGTACTCGACCGGGTCACCCAGACGCGCCGGATGCGGCACCTGCGCACCCAGCGCGGCGATCGCCTCCTCGGGCAG